>JBARXU010000011.1:0-229494 GCA_049647505.1 Mesorhizobium sp. | reverse complement strand
TGACGGGCATCGTGACGCTGCCGGAAGGCACCGAAATGGTGATGCCTGGCGACAACATCACGGTTGACGTCGAACTGATCGTGCCGATCGCCATGGAAGAGAAGCTGCGCTTCGCTATCCGTGAAGGCGGCCGCACCGTCGGTGCAGGCGTCGTCGCGAGCATTAAAGAGTAAGTCGGGTTAGCGGATCTGTCGGGCGCGCAACGGTGCGCCCGATCGGAGAAGGAAGTTACGAATGAACGGCCAAAATATCCGTATCCGCCTCAAGGCGTTTGATCATCGAGTGCTCGACGCGTCGACGCGCGAAATCGTGTCGACCGCCAAGCGCACGGGCGCAAATGTCCGCGGCCCGATCCCGCTGCCGACACGCATCGAGAAGTTCACCGTGAACCGCTCGCCGCATGTCGACAAGAAGAGCCGCGAGCAGTTCGAGATGCGCACGCACAAGCGTCTCCTCGACATCGTCGATCCGACCCCGCAGACCGTCGATGCTCTCATGAAGCTCGACCTTGCGGCCGGTGTGGACGTCGAGATCAAGCTCTAAGGGCGAGAAACATGAGCCTGGCGGGCCAAGCCCCGGGCTCCTCTGAAGGAAGAACGAAGACAATGCGTTCAGGTGTTATTGCACAGAAGCTGGGAATGACCCGCGTCTATAACGATGCGGGAGAGCACGTGCCGGTGACGGTTCTCCGGATGGAGAATTGCCAGGTCGTCGCCCAGCGTACCCAGGAAAAGAACGGCTACACGGCCGTGCAGCTCGGTGTTGGCCTGGCAAAGGTCAAGAACACGCCCAAGGCAGAGCGTGGCCACTTCGCCACCGCCTCGGTCGAGCCGAAGGCAAAGGTTGCCGAGTTCCGCGTCAGCCCCGAGAACATGCTCGATGTCGGCGTCGAAATCACTGTCGATCACTTCGTCGCCGGCCAGAAGGTCGACGTGACAGGAACTTCGATCGGCAAGGGCTTCCAGGGCGTCATCAAGCGTCACCATTTCGGTGGCGGCCGTGCAACCCACGGTAACTCGGTTTCGCACCGCACGCACGGCTCGACTGGCCAGCGCCAGGATCCGGGCCGCGTGTTCAAGGGCAAGAAAATGGCTGGCCACATGGGCAATACCCGCGTGACCACGCAGAACGTTGAAGTGGTGTCGACCGACGCCGGACGCGGCCTCATCCTGATCCGCGGCGCGGTTCCGGGCTCTAAGGGCGCTTGGATCATGGTGCGCGACGCCGCCAAGAACCCGCTGCCGGCCAATGCGCCGAAGCCGGCGGGCCTGCGTAGCGCGGCCGAGAAGGGGGCCGAATAATGGAACTGAAGGTACAAACGCTCGGCGGTAAGGCTGCCGGTAACGTGTCTCTTTCGGACGAGGTCTTCGGCCTCGACCCGCGTGAGGACATCCTGGCCCGCGTCGTGCGCTGGCAGCTGGCTGCTCGCCAGCAGGGCACGCACCAGGCGAAGGGTCGCTCGGAAATCTCACGGACCAAGTCCAAGATGTACAAGCAGAAGGGCACTGGCCGCGCACGTCACCATGCAGCTTCGGCTCCGCAGTTTCGCGGCGGCGGCAAGGCTCACGGCCCGGTTGCCCGCAGCCACGCAATCGACCTTCCGAAGAAGGTTCGTGCGCTCGGCCTGAAGCATGCACTCTCGGCCAAGGTGAAGTCTGAAAGCCTGATCGTGATCGACGATCTGGCGCTGACGGAAGCCAAGACCAAGGCGCTGCTGGGCAACTTCGCAACGCTTGGCCTGACCAATGCGCTCGTGATCGGCGGTGCCGAGCTCGACCAGAATTTTGCCCGCGCAGCGGCCAACATTCCAAACATCGACGTGCTGCCGGTTCAGGGCATCAACGTCTACGACATTCTGCGCCGCGGCACGCTGGTCCTGTCCAAGGCCGCCGTCGAGGCTCTCGAGGAGCGCTTCAAATGACCGATCTGCGCCACTACGACGTGATCGTCTCTCCGGTGATCACCGAAAAGTCGACCATGGCTTCCGAACAGAACCAGGTCGTTTTCAACGTCGCCAAAAAGGCGACCAAGCCGCAGATCAAGGCTGCGATCGAGGCGCTGTTCGGCGTCAAGGTCACGGGCGTCAACACGCTGGTCCGCAAGGGCAAGGTGAAGCGCTTCCGCGGCACTATCGGCACGCTGAGCGACGTCAAGAAGGCGATCGTGACGCTGAAAGACGGCGACTCGATCGATGTGTCGACGGGCCTGTAAGCGGACAGAGGTAAGACAATGGCACTGAAAAGCTACAAGCCGACGACGCCGTCCCAGCGCCAGCTGGTGATCGTCGACCGCTCCGGCCTCTACAAGGGCAAGCCGGTCAAGGGTCTGACCGAGGGGCTGAAGTCCTCCGGCGGCCGCAACAACACCGGTCGCGTGACCGCCCGTTTCCAGGGTGGTGGTCACAAGCGCACCTACCGCATGGTGGATTTCAAGCGTCGCAAGCTTGATGTCACTGCTACGGTCGAGCGTATTGAATATGACCCGAACCGCACCGCGTTCATCGCGCTTATCAAGTATGAGGACGGCGAGCTGTCCTACATCCTGGCGCCGCAGCGTCTGGCTGTCGGCGACAAGGTGATCGCTTCGATGTCGGCCGACGTGAAGCCGGGCAATGCGATGCCGCTGCAGGCAATGCCGGTCGGCACGATCGTGCACAATGTCGAGCTGAAGCCGGGCAAGGGCGGTCAGGTCGCTCGTTCGGCTGGCGGCTACGCGCAGCTCGTCGGTCGCGACCAGGGCATGGCGATCCTTCGTCTGAACTCTGGCGAGCAGCGCCTCGTTCACGGTTCCTGCTTTGCGACGGTCGGTGCGGTTTCGAACCCGGATCACGGCAATATCAATCTCGGCAAGGCTGGTCGTTCGCGCTGGCTCGGCAAGCGCCCGCACAATCGCGGCGTCACCATGAACCCGGTCGACCACCCGCATGGCGGTGGTGAAGGCCGCACGTCCGGTGGTCGTCATCCTGTTACGCCGTGGGGCAAGCCGACCAAGGGCAAGAAGACGCGGTCCAACAAGTCGACCGACAAGTTCATCATGCGCTCGCGCCACGCGCGCAAGAGCTAAGAAGAGGTAACGCAAAGTGACCCGTTCAGTATGGAAAGGCCCGTTCGTCGACGGTTATCTGCTCAAGAAGGCGGATAAGGTTCGCGAGGGCGGTCGTGCGGAAGTGATCAAGATCTGGGCCCGCCGGTCCACGATCCTGCCGCAGTTCGTCGGCCTCACCTTTGGCGTTTACAATGGCCAGAAGCATGTGCCGGTCTCGGTCAACGAGGACATGGTCGGCCACAAGTTCGGTGAGTTCGCCCCGACCCGTACCTATTACGGTCACGGCGCGGACAAGAAGGCTAAGAGGAAATAACGATGGGCAAGGCCAAGGCTCCCCGCGGGCTTGCGGACAATGAGGCTCGCGCCGTTCTGCGCACGATCCGGATCAGCCCCCAGAAGCTGAACCTGGTTGCGGCGCTTATCCGCGGCAAGAAGGTTGCGACCGCTCTGAACGAGCTCGAATTTTCGCAGAAGCGCATCTCGGGCACGGTGAAGAAGACGCTGGAAAGCGCGATCGCGAACGCCGAAAACAATCATAACCTCGACGTCGACGCGCTCGTCGTCTCCGAGGCTTATGTCGGCAAGTCGATCGTGATGAAGCGGTTCCATACTCGCGGCCGCGGTCGTGCATCGCGCATCGAAAAGCCGTTCGCCCACCTGACGATCGTCGTGCGCGAAGTCGAAGAGAAAGTGGAGGCCGCCTGATGGGCCAGAAAGTCAATCCGATCGGTCTGCGCCTCGGCATCAACCGCACCTGGGATTCGCGCTGGTATGCGAACACCGGTGAATACGGCAAGCTGCTGCATGAAGACATCAAGATCCGCAAATATCTCGAGAAGGAGCTGAAGCAGGCTGCCGTTTCGAAGATCGTCATCGAGCGTCCGCACAAGAAGTGCCGCGTCACGATCCACGCTGCCCGTCCTGGCCTGATCATCGGCAAGAAGGGCGCGGACATCGAGAAGCTGCGCAAGAAGCTGACCGACATGACGAAGTCGGACACGAGCCTCAACATCGTTGAAGTTCGCAAGCCCGAAATCGATGCTCGCCTGGTTGCTCAGTCGATCGCCCAGCAGCTGGAGCGCCGCATCGCGTTCCGCCGCGCCATGAAGCGCGCCGTTCAGTCGGCGATGCGTCTCGGCGCCGAGGGCATCCGCATCAACTGCTCGGGTCGTCTTGGCGGCGCGGAAATCGCGCGTATGGAGTGGTATCGCGAAGGTCGCGTTCCGCTGCACACGCTGCGCGCCGATGTCGATTACGGCACGGCAGAAGCGCAGACCGCTTACGGCATCTGCGGCGTCAAGGTCTGGGTGTTCAAGGGCGAGATCCTCGAGCATGACCCGATGGCCTCCGAGCGCCGTGCGACCGAGGGCGAAAATCAGAACACGGGCGGCCAGCGCCGTCGCGAGAACGCGTAAACAAGCGCGTCAGGCAAGGATTTGGAGTAGAGAACGATGCTGCAGCCCAAGCGCACAAAGTTCCGCAAGCAGTTCAAGGGCCGTATCCACGGTGTCGCCAAGGGCGGTACCAACCTGGATTTCGGCGGCTATGGCCTGAAGGCGCTGGAACCGAACCGCGTCACCGCGCGTGAGATCGAGGCTGCGCGCCGTGCGATCACCCGCGCCATGAAGCGCGCTGGTCGCGTCTGGATCCGCGTGTTCCCCGACGTGCCGGTGACCTCGAAGCCAACCGAAGTCCGCATGGGCAAGGGCAAGGGCGCGATCGATTACTGGGCGTGCCGGGTGAAGCCGGGCCGCGTGATGTTCGAACTGGACGGCGTCTCGGAGGAGACCGCGCGCGAGGCCCTGCGCCTTGGCGCCGCCAAGCTGTCCGTCAAGACGCGCTTCATCCAGCGCATCGCAGAATAGGAAGGGCTAAGATGAAAGCCGCCGACGCCAGGGCAATGTCGCCCGACCAGCTCAACGACGAATTGGCCAAGCTGAAGAAGGAGCAGTTCAACCTGCGCTTCCAGAAGGCAACCGGCCAGATGGAAAAGACCGCTCGCGTGCGCCAGATTCGCCGCGACATCGCCCGCATCAAGACGATCGCAGCCGAGAAGGCCGCGGGCTCCAAGGCTTAAGGAAGAAAAACATGCCTAAGCGCATTCTGCAGGGCGAAGTTGTCTCCGACAAGAACGACAAGACCGTTGTCGTCCGCGTCGAACGTCGCTTCACCCACCCGGTGATGAAGAAGACCGTGCGTATGTCCAAGAAGTATAAGGCGCACGACGAGAACAACGTCCACAAGGTTGGTGAGACGGTGTTCATCCAGGAATCCAAGCCGTTCTCCAAGGACAAGCGCTGGATCGTCGTTTCCAACGACGAAGCCGCGAAGTCTTAAGGGACTGGTCAGGAATTATCGGGCAGGAGCCATGAAGCTCTATCCCGCAAGAGAAGATAAAGGCGGTCTGTCATGATTCAGATGCAAACTAACCTGGACGTTGCCGATAATTCCGGCGCGCGCCGCGTCATGTGCATCAAGGTGCTGGGCGGTTCCAAGCGGAAGTATGCTTCGGTCGGCGACATCATTGTCGTGTCGATCAAGGAAGCGATCCCGCGCGGCCGCGTGAAGAAGGGTGACGTGATGAAGGCGGTTGTCGTGCGCACCGCCAAGGACATCCGTCGTCCGGACGGTTCGGTGATCCGTTTCGACAACAATGCGGCCGTTCTGGTCGACAACAAGAAAGAGCCGATCGGCACGCGTATCTTTGGACCGGTTCCGCGCGAGCTGCGCGCCAAGAACCACATGAAGATCATCTCGCTCGCGCCGGAAGTGCTGTAAGGAGCCGACGCAAATGAACAAGATCAAGAAGGGCGACAAGGTCGTCGTGCTTGCCGGCAAGGACAAGGGTCGCACCGGCGAAGTCATTCGCATGATGCCGAAGGACGACAAGGCTGTCGTTCGCGGCGTCAACATGGTTCGGCGCCACCAGCGCCAGAGCCAGAGCCAGGAAGGCGGCATCATCTCCAAGGAAGCGCCGATCCACATTTCCAATATTGCGGTCGCCGATCCGAAGGACGGAAAGCCGACCCGCGTGCGCATTGACGTCAAGGACGGCAAGAAGGTGCGTGTCGCCAAGCGTTCGGGAGCGTCCATCGATGGCTAAGCAGCCTGCACAGAAGAGCTACGAGCCGCGCCTCAAGACGGTCTATAACGAGACCATCCGCAAGGCCATGCGCGAGCAGTTCAAGTATGAGAACGATATGCAGATCCCGCGTATCGACAAGATCGTTCTGAACATGGGCGTGGGCGAGGCGACTGCCGACTCCAAGAAGCCTTCGGTTGCCGCCGAGGACCTCTCGCTGATCGCCGGCCAGAAGGCCGTCATCACTCGCGCGCGCAATTCGATCGCCGGCTTCAAGGTTCGCGAGAACATGCCGATCGGCGCGAAGGTCACGCTGCGCCAGGACCGCATGTATGAGTTCCTGGATCGCCTGATCAACATCGCCCTGCCGCGCGTCCGCGACTTCCGCGGCCTGAACGGCAAGAGCTTTGACGGCCGTGGCAACTACGCCATGGGCATCAAGGAGCACATCGTGTTCCCGGAGATCAACTACGACAAGGTTGATCAGGTCTGGGGCATGGACATCATCGTCTGCACGACCGCCAAGACGGATGACGAAGCCCGCGCTCTCCTGCGCGCCTTCAACTTCCCGTTCCGGCAGTAACGGCAAGCGAGCAAAGGAAAAATTGAATGGCTAAGACCAGTTCAGTCGAGAAGAACAACCGCCGCCGTAAGATGGTTGCGGGTGCCGCTGCCAAGCGCAAGACGCTCAAGGCGATCATCATGAACCAGGACCTGCCGATGGAAGATCGCTTCCGCGCGCAGCTCAAGCTGGCTGCGATGCCGCGCAACACGTCGAAGACCCGCATCCGCAATCGTTGCGAAGTGACCGGTCGTCCGCGCGCTTATTATCGCAAGCTCGGCATGTCGCGTATTGCGCTGCGTGAGCTCGGTTCGCTCGGGCTCGTCCCGGGTCTGGTCAAGTCCAGCTGGTAAGGAGGGCGTAAATTATGTCTCTCAGTGATCCCCTCGGCGATATGCTGACCCGCATCCGCAACGCATATGGCCGTCGCAAGACCAAGGTCTCGACGCCTGCTTCCAAGCTGCGTTCGCGCGTTCTCGAAGTGATGAAGTCGGAAGGCTACATCCGCGACTTCAGCCAGACCGATTTCGGCGACGGCAAGTCGGAGATCGAGATTGAGCTGAAGTATGCGGAAGGTTCTCCGGTCATCCGCGAGATCTCGCGTGTTTCCAAGCCCGGCCGCCGCGTTTATGTCGGTGCCAAGTCGATCCCGCAGGTGGCCAACGGTCTTGGCATTGCCATTCTGTCGACGCCCAAGGGCGTGATGGCCGACCACCAGGCTCGCGAAGAAAACGTGGGCGGCGAAATCCTCTGCCAGATCTTCTGATCAGGCAGGGACAGGAAAAGAAAAGAACGAGGACAAGACAATGTCTCGTATTGGCAAGAAACCAGTCGCTGTTCCGGCAGGCGTCACCGCTCAGGTGAACGGTCAGACGATCAGTGCAAAGGGCCCCAAGGGCGAACTGAACTTCGTCGTCAACGACGAGGTTCTGGTGAAGCTCGAAAATGGCGAAGTTGCAGTTCAGCCGCGCGATGATTCGAAGGCGGCCCGCTCCAAGTGGGGCATGTCGCGCACGATGATCGTCAACATCCTGAACGGTGTGAAGGACGGCTTCGAGAAGCGTCTTGAGATCAGCGGCGTCGGCTACCGCGCTGCTATGCAGGGCAAGGACCTGCAGCTCTCGCTCGGCTTCTCGCATGAAGTCGTCTACCGCACGCCGGAAGGCATCTCGATCTCGACGCCGAAGCCGACGGAAATCGTCGTCAATGGCATCAATAAGCAGCAGGTCGGTCAGGTCGCTGCCGAGATTCGCGAATATCGCGGCCCCGAGCCCTACAAGGGCAAGGGCGTGAAATACGCTGGCGAGAAGATCGTCCGCAAGGAAGGCAAGAAGAAGTAAGTTCCCTCGGGAACGTCACGCCACGGAGGGCGGCCGCGGGAAGCGCATATCGGCTTACCGCAGATGGCCGCCACCGTCTTACAAGGCAGGAGTTTTACCATGGCTAACAAGGCCGCTACCCAGAAGCGCGCTCAGCGCATCCGCCGCCAGATCAAGAAGGTCGCCAATGGGCGTCCCCGTCTGTCGGTTCACCGCACGTCGATGCATATCTATGCTCAGGTCATCGACGACGTGAAGGGCCACACTGTGGCCGCCGCTTCGTCGCTCGAAAAGGACCTGAAGGGCAAGTCGGGCGCGAACATCGACGCTGCCACCGCCGTCGGCAAGCTCCTTGCAGAGCGTGCGACCAAGGCCGGCGTGAAGGAAGTCGTGTTCGATCGCGGCGCCTACATCTATCACGGCCGCGTCAAGGCGCTGGCTGATGCCGCTCGCGAGGGTGGTCTTTCCTTCTAGCAATCGGCTATCAGGCCAGTTGCCAGTTGAAACCGGGCCGGCGCTCATGTAGACGCCGGCCTTCCCATTGAAACCCGTGCTTCCGGAAAAGAAAAAGGAACAGGATATGGCACAAGAACGCAGGGAAGGCGGCCGCGATCGCGACCGCTCCCGTGATCGCGAGGAAAAGGACAGCGAGTTCGTCGACAAGCTGGTCCATATCAATCGCGTCGCCAAGGTCGTGAAGGGTGGTCGCCGCTTCGGCTTCGCCGCTCTCGTCGTCGTTGGCGATCAGAAGGGCCGCGTCGGCTTCGGCCACGGCAAGGCACGTGAAGTGCCGGAGGCCATTCGCAAGGCGACCGAAGCTGCAAAGCGCGAACTGATCTTCGTCCCGCTGCGCTCGGGCCGCACGCTTCATCACGATGTCGCAGGCCGTCACGGCGCCGGCAAGGTTCTGCTTCGCGCAGCCAAGCCCGGCACGGGCATCATCGCAGGCGGCCCGATGCGCGCTGTCTTCGAGACGCTCGGCATGCATGACGTCGTCGCCAAGTCGATGGGTTCGTCGAACCCGTACAACATGGTGCGCGCCACCTTCGATGCCCTGAAGAACCAGGTGCATCCGAAGGACATCGCCGCTCAGCGCGGCATCAAGTATTCGACGCTCCAGGCGCGCCGCGGCTCTGCCGCCGGCGAAGAGTAAGGAGTTTTGTCATGGCGAAGAAACCAGGCAAGACGGTAACCGTCCAGCAGATCGGCTCGCCGATCCGCCGCCCGAAGGAACAGCGCGCAACGCTGGTCGGACTGGGCTTGAACAAGATGCATCGCACCCGCACGCTCGAAGATACGCCTTCGGTTCGCGGCATGATCGCGTCGGTCTCCCACCTCGTTCGCGTTGTCGACGAGAAGTGAGCGCGGGCGCAGGAGCAACATCATGAAACTCAACGAAATCCGCGATAACGAAGGCTCGTCCAAGTCGCGCAAGCGCGTCGGACGCGGTATCGGCTCTGGCAAGGGCAAGACCGGCGGACGCGGCGTCAAGGGTCAGAAGTCGCGTTCCGGCGTGGCTATCAACGGCTTTGAAGGCGGCCAGATGCCGCTTTATCGCCGCCTGCCCAAGCGTGGCTTCACCAATATTTCGGCAAAGTCGTTTGCGACCGTTTCGCTCGGCCGCATCCAGACCGCGATCGATGCCAAGAAGCTCGACGCAAAGGCAACGATCGACGGCGAGGCTCTGGTCAAGGCCGGCGTCATCCGTCGCGTCAAGGACGGCGTGCGTCTGCTGTCGGACGGCGAACTGACGTCGAAGGTCGCGTTCAGCCTCGCCGGCGCTTCGAAGGCGGCGATGGAAAAGCTTGAAAAGGCTGGCAGTTCGTTTGCCGTGGCAGCCGCCAAGGCGGCAGCGGCCGACGAAGGCGAAGCCAAGCCTGCCAAGGGCAAGAAGGCCAAGGCCGAGTAAAAATAGTGCACAGCGGCGATACCCGCCGCTGCTTGCATCTTTGACTGCCGAAGCCTATCTCGACTTCGGCGACACGCTCCGCCCGCCTCGTGCGGGCGCAGTCGCGTGACGAAGCGGAGAATTCCCCAATGGCATCAGCCGCCGAGCAACTTGCTTCGAACCTCAATTTTGCGGCCTTCGCAAAAGCCGAGGATCTCAAGAAGCGCATCTGGTTCACGCTTGGTGCGTTGCTGGTCTATCGCCTCGGGACATACATTCCTCTGCCGGGCATCAATCCCGATGCATTTGCCCAGGCTTTTGCTACCCAGAGCGGCGGCGTCCTCGGCATTTTCAACGCCTTTTCCGGCGGCGCTGTCGAGCGTATGGCGATTTTCGCGCTCGGCATCATGCCTTACATTTCCGCATCCATCATCATGCAGCTGATGACGTCGGTCGTCCCGACGCTCGAAGCGCTGAAGAAGGAAGGCGAGCAGGGCCGCAAGGTCATCAACCAGTATACGCGTTACGGCACAGTGCTTCTCGGCACCGTGCAGGCCTATGGCATCGCCGTCGGCCTTGAAAGCGGGGCAGGGATCGTCACCGATCCGGGCTGGTTCTTCCGCATTTCCTGCGTGATCACGCTGGTCGGCGGCACAATGTTCCTGATGTGGCTGGGTGAGCAGATCACCGCGCGCGGCATCGGCAACGGTATTTCGCTCATCATCTTCGCCGGCATCGTCGCGGGCCTTCCCCACGCTATCGGCCAGACGCTGGAACTCGGCCGCACCGGCGCGCTGTCGACGGGGCTGATCATCGCGATCATCCTTCTGGCGATTGTCGTCATCGCCATCATCGTGTTCTTTGAGCGCGCGCAGCGCCGGTTGCTGATCCAGTATCCGAAGCGTCAGGTCGGCAACCGCATGTTCCAGGGCGACACGTCGCACCTGCCGCTCAAGCTGAACACCGCTGGCGTCATTCCGCCGATCTTCGCGTCTTCGCTGCTGTTGCTGCCGGCGACGATTGCTGGCTTCTCGAACCCCGAAACTCTGCCGGCCTGGGCGAATTCGATCCTGGCGACGTTTGGCCACGGCCAGCCGCTCTACATGCTGCTTTATGCCCTGATGATCGGGTTCTTCGCCTTCTTCTATACGGCGATCGTCTTCAATCCGAAGGATACCGCCGACCAGCTCAAGAAGCATTCGGGCTTCATTCCCGGCTACCGCCCGGGTGAACGCACGGCCGAATATATCGACTATGTGCTGACGCGCGTCACGGTGGTCGGCGCCGTCTACCTGATCGTGGTCTGCCTCCTGCCGGAGTTCCTTATTTCGGCGACCGGCGTGCCTTTCTACCTTGGTGGCACTTCGCTTCTGATCGTGGTCAGTGTTACGCTTGATACGGTCGCCCAGATTCAGGGCCATCTGATCGCCCACCAGTACGAAGGGCTGATCAAGAAATCGAAGCTGCGTGGAGGCAAGAGGAGACGATGAGGCTTATACTGCTTGGGCCCCCGGGGGCGGGGAAGGGAACACAGGCACAGCGTCTCGTCGAAAAACACAAGATCCCTCAGCTTTCCACGGGCGACATGCTTCGTGCCGCGGTTGCGGCCGGCACGCCGATTGGCCTCAAGGCCAAGGCCGTGATGGATGCAGGCGAGCTTGTGTCGGACGAGATCGTCAATGCCATCGTCGCCGAGCGAATCGACCAGAAGGATTGCAGGAAGGGGTTCATCCTCGACGGATATCCTCGCACGCTTGCGCAGGCCGATTCGGTTGCCAAGATGTTGACGAAGCGCAAGCTCAAGCTCGATGCCGTGATCGAACTGGTCGTGGACGACAAGGTGCTTGTCGGGCGTGTCGCCAAACGCGCGGAAGAAACCAGGGCCGCCGGAAAGCCGGTGCGCAAGGACGACGATCCGGCAGTGTTTCCGGAACGTCTGCGTGAATATTACAAGAAGACGGCGCCGCTTACCGGCTATTATTATGCCAAGAGGTCGCTTCACAATGTCGACGGCATGGCGTCGATCGACGATGTGACCGCTGAGATCGAGGCTCTGCTCAAGGCTCTTGTCAAGAAGACCAAGGCACCTAGGAAGTAGCAGCCGCTGGTTCGATGCTTCAGGTTGTCAGCATGTGTTGACAACCTGGCACGAGCCGACTACATGGACGACACATTCCAATCAGGTTTGGACTGGCCGCCTCGTCGAGGCAGGCCGGTTTTTTGATTGGAAGACCCCGCAAGGGCCGGCCTCCACCGGACGCGGGACAATGATAACCCGCCGGCGCTCAGGCGACCGGCCCACATGGAGATGAAGATGGCCCGTATAGCAGGCGTCAATATTCCGACGAACAAGCGCGTCGTTATCGCGTTGCAGTATATTCACGGCATCGGCCCGAAGTTCGCCAAGGAAATCACCGAGAAGGTGGGCATCCCGGCTGAACGCCGCGTCAATCAGCTGACCGACGCCGAAGTCTTGCAGATCCGTGAAGCGATCGACCGTGACTATCAGGTCGAAGGCGATCTTCGCCGCGATACCTCGATGAACATCAAGCGTCTGATGGATCTCGGTAGCTATCGTGGTCTGCGTCACCGCCGCAACCTGCCGGTTCGCGGCCAGCGCACCCATACCAATGCCCGCACCCGCAAGGGTCCGGCAAAGCCGATCGCCGGCAAGAAGAAGTAATTTGAGGGGCAATAGGCAATAGGCAATAGGCAATAGGAAACTACTGCCTACTCACTATTCCCTAATGCCTTCCCTCTGGTGTAGCCGCTGGAACTACGGCGGCGCTAAGATCGAAAGGTAAAACATGGCCAAGGAAGCCGGACGCGTTCGCCGTCGCGAACGCAAGAACATCTCGACTGGCGTCGCGCACGTCAATTCGACGTTCAACAACACGATGATCACCATCACCGACGCGCAGGGCAATGCGATTGCATGGTCGTCGGCTGGCGCACAGGGCTTCAAGGGTTCGCGCAAGTCGACCCCTTTCGCGGCTCAGATGGCCGCCGAAGATTGCGCCAAGAAGGCGCAGGAACACGGCATGCGTATGCTCGAAGTCGAGGTTTGCGGTCCGGGTTCGGGTCGTGAGTCGGCCTTGCGCGCGCTTCAGGCTGCTGGCTTCACGATCACTTCGATCCGTGACGTTACGCCGATCCCGCACAATGGTTGCCGCCCGCGCAAGCGTCGCCGCGTCTAAAGAATTGAGCTTGTCGAGGCGCCCCACGGGGCGCTGAGGCATTTTTCCAGGTCGCCCGTCACGATTGGATGGTGGCGGGTTAGCGGAAGGGCAAACACATGATCCAGAAAAATTGGCAGGAACTGATCAAGCCGAACAAGATCGAGTTCTCGTCGAAGGGCAAGACCCAGACGACGCTCGTCGCCGAGCCGCTTGAGCGCGGCTATGGTCTGACGCTCGGCAACGCGCTTCGCCGCGTTCTCCTGTCGTCTCTGCGCGGTGCGGCTGTTACCGCAGTGCAGATCGACGGCGTGCTGCACGAATTCTCCTCGATCTCGGGCGTTCGCGAGGACGTGACCGACATCGTTTTGAATATCAAGGAAATCGCCATCAAGATGGAAGGCGACGGCCCCAAGCGCATGGTCGTGCGCAAGCAGGGTCCGGGCGCTGTCACCGCTGGCGACATTCAGACGGTTGGCGATGTTGAAATCCTCAACCCCGAACACGTCATCTGCACCCTCGACGAGGGCGCGGAGATCCGCATGGAGTTCACGGTCGACACTGGCAAGGGTTATGTGCCTGCCGAGCGCAACCGCGCAGACGATGCGCCGATCGGCCTGATCCCGGTCGATTCGCTCTATTCGCCGGTCAAGAAGGTCTCCTACAAGGTCGAAAACACCCGCGAGGGCCAGGTTCTCGACTATGACAAGCTGACCATGTCGATCGAGACCGACGGTTCGATCACCGGCGAGGACGCCGTGGCCTTTGCCGCGCGCATCCTGCAGGACCAGCTCGGCCTGTTCGTCAATTTCGACGAGCCGCAGAAGGAAACCGCTCCGGAAGTTGCGGCCGATCTTTCGTTCAATCCGGCACTTCTCAAGAAGGTCGACGAGCTGGAGCTCTCGGTCCGTTCGGCGAACTGCCTGAAGAACGACAACATCGTCTATATCGGCGACCTGATCCAGAAGACCGAGGCGGAAATGCTCCGCACTCCGAACTTCGGCCGCAAGTCGTTGAACGAGATCAAGGAAGTTCTCGCGGCAATGGGTCTGCATCTCGGCATGGAAGTGCCGGACTGGCCGCCGGAAAACATCGACGACCTCGCCAAGCGCTACGAAGATCAATACTGAGCCGCCGGCTCTCGAAACCCATAGGAGATAAGCCATGCGCCATGGACGTTCCGGCCGCCGGCTGAACCGCACCGTAAGCCACCGCAAGGCCCTGTTCACGAACATGGCCGCCTCGCTGCTCGAGCATGAGCAGATCGTCACCACCCTGCCGAAGGCAAAGGAGCTTCGCCCGATCGTGGAGAAGCTCGTGACGCTCGGCAAGCGCGGCGACCTGCATGCGCGCCGTCAGGCCGCTTCGCAGATCCAGTCGGACCTGGCCACCAAGCGCCTGTTCGACGAGATCGCGCCGCGCTACGCCAACCGTAATGGCGGCTATCTGCGCATCATGAAGGCTGGCTTCCGTCACGGCGACAACGCCGCGATGGCCGTCATCGAATTCGTCGAGCGCGACGTTTCGGCCAAGGGCGCGGCTGACCGCGCCCGCACCGAAGCCGAGGCTGCAAACGCCGACAACGAAGCAGCGTAATCACGGCTGCATCGCTGAGTTGAGAAGGGGGCCGAAAGGCCCCCTTTTTCGTTTGGTTCGATTGTCGCCGCCGTCAGGCGGGCCTGACAAGAACGTGCTTCTTCTTGCCGACTGACAGTTTCACCACGTCGCTGACGACATCGGCGGAACCGACGAGGCGGCGTTCGTCGTTGACTGCCTGATCGTTGATCCGGACGGCGCCACCCTGGACATGGCGGCGGGCCTCGCCATTTGATGATGCAAGGCCGGCGGTCACCAGGAGGCTAAGCAGGCCGATGCCGGCGTCGATGTCGGCGGAAGCTACGGCCACTGTCGGCAGCGTGTCGGCCAGCGCACCTTCCTCGAAGGTCTTGCGAGCCGTTTCCGCGGCTTGCTCGGCAGCGGCACGGCCGTGCAGCATGGCTGTGACTTCGGTCGCGAGCACCTTCTTCGCTTCATTGATTTCCGACCCGCCAAGGGCTGCAAGGCGCGCGGCCTCGTCGAGCGGCATCGTCGTGTAGAGCTTCAGGAAGCGGCCGACATCGGCGTCTTCGGTGTTGCGCCAATATTGCCAGAAATCATAAGGCGAGAGCATATCGGCGTTGAGCCAGACGGCTCCGTTCATCGACTTGCCCATCTTGGCCCCCGACGCAGTGGTGAGCAGCGGCGAGGTCAGCGCAAAGAGCTGCTGCGCCTGAAGACGATGGCCGAGATCAATACCGTTGATGATATTGCCCCACTGGTCGGAGCCGCCCATCTGGAGGCGCACGCCGTAACGCTTCGACAGTTCGACGAAGTCGTAGGCCTGGAGGATCATGTAGTTGAATTCGAGGAAGGACAGCGACTGCTCGCGGTCGAGCCGCTGCTTGACCGAATCGAATGCGAGCATGCGGTTGACCGAGAAGTGGATGCCCACGTCGCGCAGGAATTCGAGATAGTTGAGAGGCATCAGCCATTCGGCATTGTTGACCATGATGGCGTCGCGCGGGCCGTCACCGAACGTCAGGTAGTTGGCGAAGACCTTCTTGATGCCGTCGATGTTCTGCTGGATCGTTTCAGGCGTCATCAGCTTGCGCGCCTCGTCCTTGAAGGACGGATCGCCGACCATGCCGGTGCCGCCACCCATGAGCGCGACCGGGCGATGGCCGGTCTTCTGCATCCAGTGGAGCATCATGATCTGGATCAGTCCGCCAGCGTGAAGGCTCGATGCTGTCGGATCAAATCCAATATAGGCGGACACGGTTTCCTTGGCGAACAGCTCATCCAGTCCGGTCTCGTCGGAGATCTGGTGGATGAAGCCGCGCTCTGCCAGCGTGCGCAGGAAATCGGATTTGAAGGCGGGCATGATCGTTCTCTTGCTATCAATCGCTTTCGTCAGCCATGTCGAATGGTTGGCGAGTGGGAATGCGCTGGCTCTAACCATTCGCAGAGCAAGAATCACTTAAAAAGTGACATTCAACATGTTGAGAGGTGCAGACGTGTCAGTTGTTACTGCATTGGGCCTGATGAGCGGCACGTCGATGGACGGCATCGACCTGGCGATCCTGCGAACCGACGGAGACGCGGTTGTCGAACGCGGTCCGAGCGACTTCGTGCCTTATGAGGCAACATTTCGTCGGCGCATTGAAGCCGCACTTGAGGACGCGAAGTCGATCAGGCAGCGCGACGAGCGCCCAGGTGATCTGGTGGCGCTGGAGCGGGAAATCACGTTGCGCCATGCGGACGCGGTCAGGCGCTTTTGCGAGACACATAAGGACGAGCGACCAGAACTGATCGGTTTCCACGGGCAGACCCTGCTGCATCGCCCGCTTGAGGCGCTGACCGTGCAAATTGGCGATGGAGGGCTGCTGGCGCGTGAAACAGGCCTGCCGGTTGTCTTCGACATGCGTGCCAACGACATGGCGCATGGCGGGCAGGGCGCGCCTCTGGTGCCCGCCTATCACGTGGCGCTGGCGCGTTCGCTGCCGCAGGCGTCTGCCGACGATTCTCCGGTCTGCTTCGTCAACATCGGCGGAATTTCCAATGTGACGTGGATTGGCCGGCAGGGTGATCCGGTGGCGTTTGACTCCGGGCCGGGCAACGCCTTGATCGATCAATGGGTGCAGCGGGAGGGCGGTCTTCCGTTCGACGAGAACGGGCAGGTCGCGAGCGAAGGGGGCGTGGTGCAGGCGGTCGTCTCCGCCTATCTGGCAAAGCCATTCTTCGGTCAGACTGCGCCCAAATCGCTCGACCGGGGCGACTTCACGCTGGTTGAAGCTACGGGCCTTGAACTGGCAGATGGCGCGCGAACGCTTGCGGCGCTGTCAGCCGAGGCGATCCTTGCCGCTGCCGATCAGATGCCGCTGGCACCGAGGCTCTGGATCGTCTGCGGGGGCGGGCGCAAGAACCCTCATATCGTCTCCGACCTGACGGCAGGCGCGGCAAGGACGGGCGCGCGCGTCATGCTCGCGGAAGATGTCGGCCTCAACGGCGATTCGATGGAGGCGGAAGCATGGGCCTATCTGGCGGTGCGCTCGCGCCGCGGCCTGCCGCTGACCTATCCTACGACGACAGGGTGCCGGACGGCTGTGACCGGCGGCGCAATGGCTGCGCCGTAGCCGAAGGCTCGCGGTTGGCCGCGCATCGGGGACGCGGTTGAGACGGCTTTTCAGGCGAGAACAGGCGGCCCAAGGCCGCCTGCTCGCTTGCTCTGCGGGACTATATCAGGCCTTGGGAGCCTTAGGCTTGGCAGCAGCCTTGGGCTTGGCTGGTGCTTTCGGCTTGGCAGACTTGGTCGCAGGCGCGGCCTTTGCCGCGGCAGCCTTGGCGGGCGCTTTGGCTTTTGCCGCAGGCTTTGCAGCGGCTTTGGCCGGAGCCTTGGCGGCAGCCTTTGTCGCAGGTTTCGCGGCAGGCTTTTCGATTGTCTGGTCGTCGATCTTCGCCGTCGACACGTTCTTCATGATCGACTTGATCGCGCTCATCGCCGATGCCTTGGCCGAGTAGCCTTCGGACGAGAACATGATTTCGTTGTTGCGGGCGCGATAGCGGAAGCGCGTCTCGCCCTTCTTGTCTTTATAGACTTCAAACTTGCTCATGCAGGGACCCCTCGAAAACGCGCTGATTCGCGCGTTTGCAAGGTTGCCATTACGTCAAGTCCCTGTCGATAGACGGGTAAGGGCTGTCAGCGCAGGCGTTTGGGGCGCGGATCGGCCAGTTCACCGGCAAGGCGCCGGTCGAGATAGTCCGAACATTCCTCGATGAGCGTATCTTCCTGACCGGAGAAGAAATGATTGGCGCCGGGCATGATCTTCTGGGTGATCGTGATGCCCTTCTGGGTATGGAGCTTGTCCACGAGGCCCTGCACGTCCTTCTGAGGAGCGACCTTGTCGGACTCGCCGTGGACGATGAGGCCTGAGGACGGGCATGGCGCGAGGAAGGCAAAGTCATAGGTGTTGGGCTGCGGCGCGACCGAGATGAAACCTTCGACCTCGGGCCGGCGCATCAGCAACTGCATGCCGATCCATGCACCGAAAGAATATCCGGCCACCCAGCAGCTTTTCGAATCGGGGTGAAGCGATTGCACCCAGTCGAGCGCGGCGGCGGCGTCCGAAAGTTCGCCCATGCCATGGTCGAACTCGCCCTGGCTGCGGCCGATACCGCGGAAATTGAAGCGAAGCGTGGTGAAGGCGCGCTTCTGGAACATGTAGAAGAGGTCGTAGACGATCTTGTTGTTCATCGTCCCGCCGAATTGCGGGTGAGGGTGCAAAACGATGGCGATCGGGGCGTTTTTCTCAGTCGACGGCTGGTAACGGCCTTCGAGGCGGCCTGCCGGACCGGTGAAAATGACTTCAGGCATCGTTACTCCACTCGTCTGCGTTGTCGTCCCGTTCTGGACGCGCAAAATTTGCCGTTCGGCTTGACGCACCGCAACATGGTGCCTAGAACCAGTTTAGAATTGTTCAAAACTGGATCAGACGTCGTCTCCATCGCGGAAGCGAGCTAGATAGGACGGGCGACCTTTGAAATTCAAGGAAATAACGCCGCACGCTGTTTGAAAGCGGCAAAGTTGACCGGAAGAGCAATGGCCGCGAGGCGCACTTATCTCGACTACAATGCCACCGCTCCGCTTTTGCCAGCGGCGCGAGAGGCTATGGTCGCTGCGCTGGAGCTGGCTGGAAACCCGTCTTCGGTCCATGCCGAGGGGCGCGCTGCGCGCCGCATCATCGAGGATGCAAGACGTTCGGTCGCCGCTCTCGTCGGTGGCGATCCGGCAAATGTGGTCTTTACTTCGGGTGCAACCGAGGCTGCGTCCTGGCTGCTGCGGCCGAACTGGCGCATGGGGCGCGCTCCGCTCGACATTGCAAGGCTGGTCGTTTGCGCCGCAGACCACCCTGCGACGCTCAGTGGCGGGCAGTTTCCGGCTGACCGGGTGGCCGTGGTCGGCGTCGACGAGAACGGAATCGTCAGGCTGGACGAGCTTGAGGCGGCACTGTCGCAGGACGCGCGAGGCGCGGGCGTGACGCTGGTCGCCATGCATCTGGCAAACAATGAGACAGGTGTCGTGCAGCCGGTGTCTGATGTGGTACGGATCACCAAGGCCGCCGGCGCGGTTCTCATCCTCGACGCGGTTCAGGCGGCGGGACGGATCACGCTCGATCTGGCCAGCGACGGAGTCGATTTCCTGATCGTGTCTTCGCACAAGATCGGTGGGCCGAAAGGGGTTGGTGCCGTGATATCGGCGGGCGGCGCTTTGATGCCCGAGCCTCTCGTTCGAGGCGGCGGCCAGGAGCACGGCCATCGCGCAGGCACGGAGAATGTCGCTGCCATTGCCGGTTTTGGCGCGGCCGCGCACATGATGCTTGCGCAGATGGGCGAGATGGAGCGGGTCACCGTGATGCGCGACCGTTTCGAAGCGGCGGTGAGCTCTGCTTTTGCCGACGCGGTATTCTTTGGTGCCGACGCGCAGCGTCTCCCCAACACATCGTTCTTTGCGGTGCCGGGGATGAAGGCCGAGACATTGCAGATCGCATTCGACCTTGCCGGGGTCGCGCTGTCTGCCGGTTCGGCCTGCTCATCGGGGAAGGTCGGGCCAAGCCATGTGCTTGAAGCGATGGGCCATGGCGGCTATGGCGGCGCGCTCAGGGTCTCGATCGGTCATGATACCGGCGGGACCGATCTGGCCGCATTTGAGGCGGCGCTGATGCAAATCGCGGCGCGACGGGCCAAGGGGCGCGCCGCCTGATGCAAATTGCCGGAAAAGACGGGCGCAAACCCTGTCATTTCCGAGGTGAAGACACTAGATGAGGCGTACGCCGCCAGCGTCTAGTTCGAAAACTGCCGGACCTTGAATCCGGCGTGGATGGAGAATGCCGATGCCTGCTGTGCAGGATACGATTGATAGCGTCCGCGAATTGGACGTTGACCAGTACAAGTATGGTTTCGAGACCAAGATCGAAACGGATGTCGTTGCGCCCGGCCTGACCGAGGACACTATCCGCTTCATCTCAAACAAGAAGAACGAGCCGGACTGGATGCTGCAATGGCGTCTGGAGGCGTTTCGCCGCTGGCTCACGCTCGAAGAGCCGACCTGGGCGCGCGTTGACTATCCCAAGATCGATTTCCAGGCGATTTCCTACTATGCGGCGCCGAAGAACCAGTCAGGTCCGAGGTCGCTTGATGAAGTCGATCCGGAACTGCTGAAGGTCTATGAGAAGCTTGGCATTCCGCTGAAAGAGCAGGAAATTCTGGCAGGCGTCCAGAAGCCGAAGCCTGCCGAGGACGGTCTGTCTGACGAGGACGCATCGGACAATGTCTACAAATCGGGCCGCGTGGCGGTGGATGCCGTGTTCGACTCGGTCTCGGTGGTCACGACGTTCAAGGACGAGTTGAAGAAGGCCGGCGTGCTGTTCATGTCGATCTCCGAGGCTATCCGCGAATATCCGGAGATCGTGAAGAAGTATCTCGGCACTGTCGTGCCGACGACGGATAACTACTATGCGACGCTGAATTCGGCGGTGTTCACAGACGGGTCATTCGTCTTCGTGCCCAAGGGCGTTCACTGCCCGATGGAACTGTCGACCTATTTCCGCATCAACGAGAAGAATACCGGCCAGTTCGAGCGCACGCTGATCATCGCGGAAGAAGGCGCTTATGTCTCTTATCTCGAAGGCTGCACTGCGCCGCAGCGCGACGAAAACCAGCTTCATGCGGCCGTCGTCGAACTGGTTGCGCTCGATGACGCCGAGATCAAGTATTCGACCGTGCAGAACTGGTATCCGGGCGATGCCCAGGGCAAGGGCGGCATCTACAACTTCGTCACCAAGCGCGGCGACTGCCGTGGTCACCGGTCGAAGATTTCGTGGACGCAGGTCGAGACCGGTTCGGCGATCACCTGGAAATATCCGTCCTGCATTCTGCGCGGCGACGAAAGCCAGGGCAATTTCTACTCGATCGCAGTGTCGAACGGCTACCAGCAGGTCGATAGCGGCACCAAGATGATCCACCTTGGCAAGAACACCAAGAGCCGGATCATCTCCAAAGGCATCGCGGCCGGCTTCTCGCAGAACACCTATCGCGGGCAGGTTTCGGCTCACCGCAAGGCGACGGGCGCACGCAACTTCACCAATTGCGACTCGCTCCTGATCGGCGACCAGTGCGGTGCGCATACCGTGCCCTACATGGAAGCGAAGAACTCGACTGCGAAGTTCGAGCACGAGGCGACGACGTCGAAGATTTCGGACGACCAGAAGTTCTACGTCATGCAGCGCGGCATTCCCGAAGAGGAAGCGATTGCGCTCATCGTCAATGGATTCGTCAAGGAGGTCATCCAGGAACTGCCGATGGAGTTTGCTGTGGAAGCTCAGAAGCTGATCGGCATCAGCCTCGAGGGGAGCGTGGGATAATGACCCTTCGCCTCGGCCCAGGCGTCTGGTTCGTGCGCTCCGACCGGGGGCGAAGCTCCTATCCGGTGACGCGCGAGGGCTGGATGGTCGTGGCGCGTTTCGCGCTCGGCATGTTCGGTTCGGGCGCCGCCGGCTGGCTGGTCGGCAACTGGGCGACGGGGCAGGGCATTGAGCTTGGCGAATTCGCCTTTCCGGCGATCTTTACAATCGGGGCGGTGGCCTCGGTCTGGTATCTCGCCAAAACGGCGCGCAAGCACACGGACTATACGATCACGGTCAGCGATTACATGGCCAGCCGCGACAGCGGAAAATAGACACGGAACGAGGCGCGGTTGCGCCGGCTAGACAATACGGAACGACAAGATGCTTGAGATCAAGAACCTGCACGCCAAGATCGCCGACACCGACACGGAGATCATCAAGGGCCTGAACCTGACCGTGAAGAACGGCGAGGTCGCCGCGATCATGGGGCCGAATGGTTCGGGCAAGTCGACGCTGTCCTACATCATCGCAGGGCGCGACGATTACGAAGTGACTGATGGCGACATTCTCTACAATGGCGAATCCATCCTGGAGATGGACCCGGCCGAGCGCGCCGCAAAGGGCGTATTCCTCGCCTTCCAGTATCCGATGGAAATACCGGGCGTCGCTACGATGGAGTTCCTGAAGGTCGCGATGAATTCGCTGCGCAAGGCACGCGACGAGGAGCCGCTCAAGATTCCCGAGTTCATCAGGCGCGTGAAGGATGCCGCCGGATCGTTGCAGATGGACATGAACATGCTCAAGCGGCCGCTCAATGTCGGCTTCTCGGGTGGCGAGAAGAAGCGCGCGGAAATCCTACAGATGAAGCTGCTGGAGCCGACGCTTTGTGTGCTCGACGAGACTGATTCAGGCCTAGACATCGACGCGCTGAAGGTCGTGGCGGACGGCGTCAATGCACTGCGCTCGCCCGACCGCGCGATCGTCGTCATCACGCACTATCAGCGCCTGCTCGACCTCATCGTGCCCGACAGCGTGCATGTGCTCTACAAGGGCCGCATCGTGAAGTCTGGCGACGAGAACCTCGCGCGCGAACTCGAAGAGAACGGCTATGCCGGCGTGATCGAAGAGGCGGCCTGACCATGAACGCCCATATCCCACCACAGCGAACCGCTGCCGAGACCGCGTTGATCGACGCGTTCGGCGCGCGGTTCTCCGACCTTCCGGGAGATCCGGTTGTCGTCGGCAAGCGCGACGATGCGATAGAGCAGATCAAGGCTGGCCTGCCGACCCGTCACGTTGAAGCATGGCACTACACCGACCTGCGCCGTCTGCTTGCCAAGGTGCCGGATGCCGCTGCCGTCGATGTAGCCAAGGCTGCTGCACCGCTCCTGTCGGGTTCTGCCGTGCTCTCGGTGCTGAACGGCGTGACCAACGGCAACGGTCCCGAGATCGAGGGTGCGACGATTACTGTTATTGCCGACAAGCTGCGCGACGGTTCGATTGCGCCTGCGCTTGGCGTGACCGGTGCCGATGACGTCGTTGGCGCGCTCAATGTCGCGTTCGCCGGTGACGGTTATTTTGTCGATATCGCCGACGGAGCCGAACTGTCGGCTCCAATCGAAGTGCAGAATGTGCAGGCAGGCGGCCAGACGCATGTGCGCTCGGCGATCCGTGCAGGTGCAGGCTCAAAGGCAACGATCGTCCAGCGCGAAACCGGAAGCGGCGACGCGCTGGTGACGTCGGTGACCAACCTGACAGTCGGCGAGGGTGCCGAAGTCATGTGGATCATCGTGCAGGACCAGCCTGACAGTGCCTCTCACCTCGGCCAATTCAACGCTTCCATCGGCAAGAACGCCAGGCTGACGCTGTTCGTGATGAACGAGGGCGGCAGGCTGGTGCGCCAGGAAATCCGGGTGCGCGCCGATGGCGAGGGAGCGGACTTCCAGCTGCGCGGCGTCAACCTGATGTCGGGTGATAGTCACACCGACGTTACGATGGTGCTCGACCATGCGGTGCCCCATACCGGCTCGCGCGAGCGGGTGCGCAATGTGGTTCTGGGCCGCGCCCACGGCGTGTTCCAGGGGCGCATCAACGTCCACCAGCCGGCGCAGAAGACAGACGCCAAGATGTCGTGCAACACGCTGCTGCTGTCGGACGATGCCGAATTCGACACCAAGCCTGAGCTTGAGATCTTTGCCGACGACGTTGTCTGCGGTCACGGTGCGACGGTGACGGAGATCGACAAGAACCATCTCTTCTATCTGATGGCGCGCGGCGTGGACGAAAAGTCGGCGCGGGGTTTGCTGGTCAAGGCGTTCGTCGCCGAAATCATCGAGGATCTGGAAGTCGAGCCGGTGGTCGAGGCGCTTGAAGCGCGGCTCGAAGCCTGGTTCGCAACGCACGGGTAAATAGCGTGAGCACTGGTCCTTACGACGTAGAGGCGATCCGCCGGGATTTTCCGATCCTGTCGCGGGACGTGTACGGCAAGCCGCTGGTCTATCTCGACAATGGCGCGTCGGCTCAGAAGCCGCAGGTCGTGCTCGACGCGATCCAGCACGCCTATGCCAATGAATATGCCAATGTTCATCGCGGCCTGCATTTTCTCTCGAATGCCGCGACGGACGCCTATGAAAAGGCGCGCGAAAGCGTTCGCCGGTTTCTGAACGCGCCGTCGCACGACAACATCGTTTTCACGAAAAACTCGACCGAGGCGATCAATACCGTCGCTTATGGTTGGGGAATGCCGCACATTGGAGAGGGCGACGAGATCGTCATTTCGATCCTCGAGCATCACTCCAACATCGTGCCGTGGCATTTCATCCGCGAACGGCAGGGCGCCAAACTGGTCTGGGTGCCGGTGGACGAGGACGGCACGCTGCATGTCGAGGAGTTCGAGAAGCGGCTGACGCCGCGCACCAAGCTCGTCGCCATGACGCAGATGTCGAATGCGCTCGGCACGATCACGCCCATGAAGGAAATGATCGCGATTGCCCATGCGCGCGGGATTCCGGTGCTGGTCGATGGCAGCCAGTCGGCCGTGCACATGCCGATCGACGTGCAGGATCTCGACTGCGACTGGTTCGTGATGACCGGCCACAAGCTCTACGGGCCGTCCGGCATCGGCGTGCTCTATGGCAAGACAGACAGGCTCTCGGCCATGCGGCCCTTCCAGGGCGGCGGCGAGATGATCTTCGACGTATCGGAGGGTGAGGTCACCTACAACGACCCGCCGCACCGCTTCGAGGCCGGCACGCCGCCGATCGTCCAGGCAATCGGTCTTGGCGCGGCACTCGACTATCTCGACGGCGTTGGTCGCGAGCGGATCGCAGCGCATGAGGAAAGCCTCAAAGCCTATGCGCATGAACGTCTGTCGCGCATCAATTCGCTGCGCATCTTCGGCAATGCGCCCGACAAGGGGGCAATCGTGTCGTTCGAACTGCAAGGCATTCATGCTCATGACGTGTCGATGGTCATCGACCGTTCGGGCGTTGCCGTGCGCGCCGGTACGCATTGCGCGCAACCACTGTTGAAGCGCTTCGGCGTCACCTCTACATGCAGGGCATCGTTTGGCATGTATAATACGACGGCCGAGATCGACGCGCTGGCAGAGGCGCTCGAAAAGGCCAGAAAGTTCTTCGGGTGAATTCGATGGACGACGCAGCACAGAATGACATTGAAACTGCCGGTGCAGACTCTGTGCAGGACACGCAGTCTACCATCCCCGCAGATGAATTGGCGCGGCTGACCGACGACATCGTTTCGGCGCTGAAAACCGTCTACGATCCTGAAATTCCGGCCGACATCTACGAACTCGGCCTCGTCTACAGGATCGACATCGAGGACGACCGCTCGGTCAAGATCGACATGACGCTGACCGCACCGGGCTGTCCGGTGGCGGGCGAAATGCCCGGCTGGGTGGAAAACGCAGTCGGCGCGGTCGAAGGCGTATCAGGTGTCGAGGTCAAGATGACGTTCGATCCGCCGTGGACGCCCGACCGTATGTCGGAAGAGGCGCAGGTCGCGGTCGGCTGGTATTAGAGCGGAAAGCCGTGGCTGGCCGTTGCGGTGAGAAGTAGCCGCCCGACGCCAGAACCGGCGCCGGGCCTGTGTTGGAGTCCAGCCTGTCCAGGCACTAGGGCCTATTCGATAATGTGCACGACGCGGCGCGTCTCCGGGTCAACCAGAACCATTCGCTCATCGATCACGATATATTCGTAATCGCGTTCGAGGCCGGGCGCGTCGAGAGGATCGATCACGATGGCTTCGGGGATTTCCTCGCCGACGACGACGTCATAACCGTCGGGTATGACGATCTCCCGGCGCGGCTGTTTGACGATGTATTCGCGGACGATAACCTCATCCTCCGGCGCGAAGAGCACGTCCTGCGCGCTTGCAGCGACGGGCGCAAGCAGCAGGCTGGCACCGGTGGCGATAAGAAGAGTGCGGATCGACATTGAAGTCTCCTTCTGTTCGAACAAATTCCCCGCATGTGGGTCAAGGCGCGACGGGAGAGCAGGTTCCGCAATCGTGATAGGTGTTACATCAATTGAGCGCAGGCCCTTGCAGAAGCTGGGATTTTTCACCATCTGCTGCTAGACTGATCGTCGTTCCGCCGGCCTTTAACCTGCGGCAATGGAGAATGAGATGGGACGCTTCGCCGTCATCACCCTGACCGACAAGGCTGCGGCTCGCGTGCGCGAGATCGTCGATGCGCGCGATAATGCCAAGGGCATTCGTGTTGGCATCAAGAAGGGTGGCTGCGCCGGGATGGAATACACCATCGATCTGGTGACGGATCCGAAGGCCGCCGACGACCATATCGAGCGCGACGGGGCGAATGTCTGGGTTGCGCCGGAAGCGGCGCTCTATTTGCTCGGAACGCAGATGGATTTCGAAGTGACGAAGCTGCGCACCGGGTTCACGTTCAAGAACCCGAATGAAAGCTCGGCCTGCGGCTGCGGCGAATCGGTCGAGTTGAAGCCGGCGGACCTGAAGGCGCTCGCCGAAGCGCGCGCCAACGCCTGATTCTGCAACGCATGATCCTGCAAGGCGTTCGCTGAATTGGCGATGCCACATCTGCTGGCGCACGCAGTCCAATATACGGGAGATCGACAGCTGGCCTTGCGGCGGTGCAGGAATGCGCCGCGCGGGATCAGACTTTGACGGTGATCTTCATGAAATCCGGCAGGTCGTCGCCGAAGCCGACGGTGCCGTCGTTCAGATCGTCGTCGCGTCGATGGCGGCGCGGCTTGTCGTCATTGCGCTTCTGGCGCTGGTCATCACGCCGCGGCGCGGCCTCGCTGCGGGCAGGGCGCTCGGCTTTGGCATCTGGCTTTGCTTCGGCCTTCGGCGCAGGCGCGCGCTGAGGCGAGACAACTTCGCTTTCGTCCTCGTGCGACGCTTCGCGGCCACGCGGCGGGCTGCGATCACGACCCCGGCCACGACCGGGACGTTCGCCGCGCTCTGATCGGTCACCGCGTCCACGCCTCGGGCGATCTTCGCGCTCGGGCGTTTCCTCGACCGTCGACAGGTCTCCGTCGAGCCACTCAAGTTCCTGGCCGATCAGTTTCTCGATCGAGTCCAGATATTTGCGGTCGTTCTTTGTAACGATGGTGTAAGCCTTGCCGAGGCGGCCGGCACGGCCTGTGCGACCGATGCGGTGGACATAATCCTCGGAATGGATCGGCACGTCATAATTATAGACATGGCTGACATCGGGAATGTCGAGGCCTCGTGCGGCGACGTCGGACGCAACGAGCAGCTTCAGCTTGCCCGAACGAAAATTGGCCAGCATCGCCATGCGCGCGCTCTGGTCCATGTCGCCATGCAAAGCGCCGGCGCTGAATTCGTGGCGCGTCAGCGAGCGGAACAGTTCCGCCACGTCGACCTTGCGATTGCAGAAGATGATCGCGTTCTTGATCTCGTGGTCTTCGGCGTTAATGAGACGGCGCAGCGTTTCGCGCTTGTCCCAGCTCTTCGAGCCTGATTTGACCAGTCGCTGCGTGACGGTGGACGCGGTGGCGGCGGGGCGCGATACCTCGACACGAACCGGCGCCTGAAGGAATTTTTCCGTCAGCTTGGTGATTTCCGGCGGCATGGTGGCCGAGAAGAACAGCGTCTGGCGGGTGAATGGGATCATCTCGCAGATGCGCTCGATGTCAGGAATGAACCCCATGTCGAGCATGCGGTCGGCTTCGTCGATGACGAGGATGTCGACGCCATTGAGCAGCAGCTTGCCGCGCTCGCGGTGGTCGAGCAGGCGGCCGGGAGTGGCGATCAGGACGTCCGCGCCGCGCTCCAGCTTCTTGTCCTGTTCGTCAAACGACACGCCGCCGATGAGCAGCGCGATGTTGAGCTTGTGGTTCTTGCCGTAGCGGATGAAATTCTCTTCCACCTGCGCGGCGAGTTCGCGCGTCGGCTCCAGAATGAGCGTACGCGGCATGCGGGCGCGGGCGCGGCCCTTTTCAAGGCGCGTGATCATTGGCAGCACAAAGGCGGCCGTCTTGCCGGTGCCGGTCTGGGCGATTCCCAGAATGTCCTTGCCTTGAAGCGCGTGGGGAATGGAACCCGCCTGAATAGGCGTCGGGATGGTGTAGCCTGCGTCTGTGACGGCGGAGAGCACCTTCTGCGACAGACCGAGGTCTGCAAAGGTTGGCGCGCTTGTCTCGGTAGTCTCGGTCTGGTTGTCTGATGACACTGATGTGATCGTCTTCGATGCTGGGGCGATTCTGACCGGATGTCGGTGGGAAGATCGCCGGACGCCGGCTTTCCGGGGTCTTGGGACTGCTGCGGGGTTACGGCGCACGGCCGCCGATGTCAACCGAAACCGCATTCAGAAGGCCGAATTTGCAGCGTTCCGAGGCAGATTTCGGCGATTAATCCTAACAATTGGGCCGTCTTGAAGGCACCCGACCGTTGCCCGAGGATATGAGCGCCTCGTCTCAATAGCGGAATTGTTCGGTCAGGATGCGCTCGTCCCAGGTGTGGCTGGCGTCGAACAGCACGGTTGCGGTCATGTCTCGCGCCTCGCCGACGGTGACTTTCACGACCGATTTGACCTCGACATTGTCTGCCACCGCGTTGACCGGACGCTTGGCCTGTTCGAGCACGTCGAAATGGACCGTTGCGCTGTTCGGAAGCAAGGCGCCTCGCCAGCGGCGCGGGCGAAAAGGGCTGACAGGCGTCAGCGCGAGCAACGGTGCGTCGAGCGGCAGGATAGGGCCATGCGCGGAAAGGTTATAAGCGGTCGATCCGGCCGGTGTTGCGACCATAACGCCGTCGCAGATCAGTTCGTCCAGCCGGTTGCGGCCGTCCACCGAGATCGACAGTTTGGCCGCCTGATAGGACTGGCGAAACAGAGACACTTCGTTGATCGCGATGGCGGTCGTCACGGCTCCTGATGCATCGGTCGCCGTCATCTGGAGCGGGCGGATGGTTTCGGCATCGGCGGCGTCGATGCGCTCGATGAGGTCGTCTTCCGAATATTCGTTCATCAGGAAGCCGATGGTGCCGCGGTTCATGCCGTAGACGCGCTTGCCTGTGCCCATGAATTCGCGAAGCGTCTGGAGCATGAACCCGTCACCGCCCAGCGCCACGACGATGTCGGCACTTTCAAGATCGTGCTGGCCATAGCGCGCGGCGAGGAGGGCGGCAGATTCCTGTGCGCCGGGTGCTTCGGCGGCGATGAATGTGATCGATCTGGAGCGGGGCATCGGCATGTTTTCTCCCGTCATGTCGCCTAGCACGCGCTGAAATCGATGCCTAGCTGTCGTTGCCAGGAGGTGGCAAGATGCGGTCAGGCGAGGGCGCGCTTAGCGGCCTAACGCAGCAGCCCCCTGACCAGTTCGGCATAGGCGTCGCCAAGGGTGTCTGGCTCCGGCGAGTGCCCCGGCGTGTACCACCGGGCGACGTCGATCCCCAGCGAGAGGATCGCAAGCGTGTGGATGTGCAGCTTGCTTTGGTCGCTGACCAATGGGGTGAAGACCGTCGCCGCAAAAGCCTCCGTTCGCTGGCGGATCGCGGCAATGGTCTTGTAGTGCTCCGGGTCGAGAGCTCGCAGTTCATACTGGAGCACGCGTGCGAGGTTGTGATTGACGGCATGCCACGCGGTGAAGGTTTTGACGAATGCATTGAGGCGGTCGCCGGGCGCAGTCATGTTTTCGACCGCCGCCTGACAATCGTTCAAAACGGCCTCGTGCCCGATCCTTGAGATCGTGAACAGCAATTCCGCCTTCGACGGATAGTGAACATAGAGACCGGCGGGACTCATGCCGGCATGTTCGGCGATGTGGCGCGTCGTGGTCGCGTGATAGCCGCGGCGACCGAATTCGACGGTTGCAGCCTGGGCGAGCGCCCGACGCGGCCCCGGCGGCAGTCCATCAAATACATGGTTGTGAATTTGATCCGTGACGGGAATGTCCATTTGACTTCACTCGTACCAACTGTTTGCTAAGCAAGCGCTTAGTTGGCGCACTGTCAATTGGCAAGTGGTGTCGTGCCTTGGGTAGGAGCTGACAGGAATGTTCGGACAGCTGGTGTTCAGTGGCCTTGCCATAGGCAGCCTGTATGCGCTCGTCGCATTGGGTTTGGTTATGGTTTTCAAGTCGACCAATCTCATCAATTTCGCCTACGGGCAGATGGCGATGCTGTCCACCTTCTTCGGCTATACTTTGCTGGAAAGGCTCGGGCTTTCATACGGCTTTGCGTTTCTGGGGGCGATGGTATTCTCCGCCGCGCTCGCCGTCGTGGTTCAGCAAATACTGCGGCCTGCCAAGAGTGGCCACTCGGTGATCGTCGCGACACTGGCGCTCTACATGATCTTTTCCGCCACGGCTGGCCTGATCTGGGGCTGGGACCCGCAGCCATTCCCGACCGTTTTCGACGGCGATCCTCTCATCTTCCTCGACGTAGTCGCCAGCCAGGAGAACCTTTTCAACCTGGCTGTGACGGTCGGCCTGATGCTGCTGATGTTCCTGTTCTTCAGGTTCACCATGACCGGTGTCGCCATGCGGGCGCTGTCGCAAAACTCCGTCGCGGCGAGCCTCATGGGCATAAGCGTCGATCGGATGTTCATACTGACCTGGGCGCTGAGCGGCATTCTCGGCGGCGTCGCCGGGTTCCTCGTGGCTCCGACAACATTCCTCGACACGAACATGATGGCCGTGATGCTGCTGAAGGCTTTCACGGCGGCTGTGCTCGGCGGCTTCACCAGCTATCCGGGCGTGGTCATAGGCGGCCTCACTCTGGGTGTTCTGGAGAACCTAGTCGCTGGATACGTGTCGACCGAGCTCAAGGACACATTCTCCTTTGTGCTGCTGATCGCGGTTCTGTGCGTGCGACCCGAAGGCATCCTCGGAAAGCCGATCCGCATGCTCGGCAAGAAGACGGCAGAGGAACATACGCCCTTCAACTCCAGTGCGTCGGGATTGTCTGCCATGCAGAAAGTCCTTCTGCTGGCCGTCGCAGTCGCGTTCCCGTTCGTGTTTGAGGGCAACACCTACATTCTCTATTTCGCCTGTCTGGTCGGCATCTACATGATCGTGGCGATCGGGCTGGATCTGCTGATCGGCTACACCGGGCAGATATCGCTTGGTCATGCCGCGCTGTTTGCCATCGGCGCGTATGCATCGGCGCTGCTGACACTGGATTTCGGTGCGCCGTTCTGGATAGCGCTTCCCGTTGCCGGCGCGATCGCCGGTCTCGCGGGCCTGCTTGTCGGCCTCGCCGCGCTTCGCCTTTCGGGTCTCTACCTTGCCATCGCGACGCTGGGCCTGGGCGAGGCCATGCCGCACATCCTGCTCAAATGGGACTCTGTGACCAACGGCTACAACGGCCTCAAGCCACCGCGTCCGGCGTTCGGCGATCTTGTCCTCAACAACGAGTTCAAGCTCTATTTCCTGATCCTGGCGGTGCTGATCGTGGTGATGCTCGTCACGAGCAACCTCCTGCACTCGAGGGTAGGCCGCGCCTTCATCGCGTCACGCGACAGTGAGGCTGGCGCCGAGGCAATGGGTATTCCGCTCGCGCGCTATCGTATCCTGGCCTTTGTCATCAGCGCCGTATTCGCTGGCATCGCAGGCAGCCTCTACGCCCACGTTGTCGGCTTCATCAGCCCGTCCGACTTCAACAGCTGGATGTCGCTGGTATTCCTCTGCATGGTCTTCGTCGGCGGCCTGGGCAGCATCCCCGGTGCCATGCTCGGCGCTGCCTTCATGACGGCCGTGCCGCAGATCTTTGTCGGCTCCAAGAGTTTTTCGGGAATCCTGTTCGGCGGCGCGCTGTTGCTGATCATTCTCTTCTTCCCGAAGGGGCTGGCCGGAATGTCGAAGGCGATCGGCAGCTTCATCGCGCAACTCATTCGAAGGAAACCAGAATCCCCGGCCCAGCGGATCGAGGAGACAAGAGCATGAGCCGTCATCCGCTTCTCGAAATCGAAGACATGTCCATCAGCTTCGGCGGTGTGAAGGCAGTGGATGGCCTCAGCCTCGCCGTCGAGCAGGGCGCCATCGTCGGCCTGATCGGGCCGAACGGGGCAGGCAAGACAACGGTGTTCAACTGCATCGCGCGCTACTATCAACCCAACAGCGGCGCGATACGGTTCGACGGTCAGGACCTGCTCTCGGCGCGGCCTCACGACGTTCTCCCACGCGGTATCGCCCGCACCTTCCAGAACATGGAGCTGTTCCGGTCTATGACGGTGCAGGACAACCTGCTCGTCGGGCAGCACTGCCAGATGACCAGCGGTTTCTGGGGCGCGGCTTTCTCGCTGCTCGGGTCGCGGCAGAGTGAAGCCGAGGTCAGGAAACGTGCCGGCGCGGTGATGGATCGTTTCGGCCTCGCCCCACACGCCCACGCGATCGTTTCGTCATTGCCCTACGGGTTGCAGAAGCTGGTGGAGTTCGGTCGTGCACTGGTCTCCAAACCTCGGTTGATCCTGCTCGACGAACCAGCGGCTGGGCTCAATCCAAGCGAAACCAGGGAACTGACCGATCTGATCCGCAAGCTTCGCGACGAAGACGGAATGACGGTTCTGCTGGTCGAACATGACATGGGCCTCGTCCGAAGCGTCTGCGATGGAATCTACGTCATGGATTTCGGCCGTCGCATCGCGCACGGCAGCCCGGCAGAGATCAGTCGCGATCCGCTCGTCATCGAAGCCTATCTCGGCAAGCAGGAGCCCGAACATGCTGCAGCTTGACGGTATCCATGCCAGCTATGGCAGCGTCAATGCGCTGCGCGGCGTTTCGCTGAAGGTCGAACAGGGCAGCGTCGTCTCGCTGCTTGGCGCCAACGGTGCGGGCAAGTCCACTATCCTGAAGACGATCAGCGGTCTCCTGCAGCCGCGAGACGGCACGATCAGCTTCGAGGGGGAGCGTATCGATCGCTTCAAGCCCGAGCGCGTCGTTGGCAGGGGCATCGTCATGGTGCCGGAAGGGCGACAGGTGTTTCCGGAGCTGACTGTCCACGAGAACCTGCAACTCGGCAGCTATTCGCGACGCGATCGTGCCGAGGTCGCTCAAGACTATTACGACGTCTACAACCTGTTTCCGATCCTGAAGACAAAGGCGTCGAACTTCGCAGGCACACTCAGCGGCGGGCAGCAGCAGATGCTGGCGATCGGTCGAGGGCTGATGGCCCGCCCGAAACTCCTGCTTCTCGACGAGCCATCGCTCGGCCTCGCCCCGATCCTGGTCCAGGAAATCTTCGGGATCATCCGCACGATCAGCAAGCGCGGCACGACGATCCTGCTGGTCGAGCAGAACGCGAACATGGCGCTCGATGTGTCGGACTACGCTTATGTGCTCGAAACCGGAGAAATCTCTACGGAGGGACCGGCTCGGGATCTGAAGCAGAACGATGAGGTTCGCCGGTCCTATCTCGGAGTTTAGGCGGCGATTTCCCCGGCTCTGGATGGGGCGCGGGGAACGTGGTTCGCGAGGACCACAAACAGGTGAGGATGCCAGGTTTCGACGCTCGGATCAGTCGAAAGTGGCGAGGTTTGTCGTCCATGAGGGAGAAATTCATGCATTCGAAGTCATTCAGGCCGTTGACACTGTTCAGGTCTCTGGTCGCCGCCGCGGCAGTCGCCTATGCGAGCACCGTTTCGGCGCAGGCGCCTCAGGGCGTCACCGACACGGAGATCGTCATTGGCGCCAACGCGCCGTTGACCGGTCCGCTGGCAGCTGCGGGCGGCATCGTCTATCCGACCGTTGAGGCCTACTTCAACAAGATCAACGATGAAGGCGGCGTCCACGGCCGCAAGATCAAGTTCATCTACTACGACGACGCCTATGATCCGTCCAAGACGGTCGGCGTCGCCAAGAAACTGGTCGAGTCCGACAAGGTGTTCATGATGAACACGCTGGGTGCCGCGACCACCGCAGCGATCGCCGACTATCTGAAGGAACACAACATTCCGGTTGTCCCGGCAATGACCGGTTCGAAGCGCCTTCTGTCCTACGAGAACATTTTCCAGATGTACCCGGACTACGTGACCGACGGTCGTCTCCTGGCCAACTATGCGGTCGACAAGCTTGGCGCAAAGTCTGTCGCCATCTGGTACCAGAACGACGACTACGGCAAAGACGAGCTCGCCGCGGTTACCGAAGAGCTTCAGAAGCGCAACATGCAGCTCGTTGCAGCGCTTCCTTACAATCCGTCCGACCTTGATTTCTCTTCATCGGTCCTGCAGCTGCGTTCGGCCAATCCCGACGTCGTGATCCTCGCGCCGGCGCAGAAGCCACTCTCGCAGTTCCTGAAGGACGCGCAGAAGCTCGGCCTCAAGACGCAGTTCCTCGTCAGCTATGCCGCCGCCGACATTTCGGTCAGCAAGCTGGCCGGCCGCGCAGCCGAGGGCGTGATGTTCTCGTCCTACCAGGCCTCTCTGGTCGCGGACGACAATGATCCGAAGATGAAGGAACTGAAGGAGTTCGCGGCCAAGCACATGCCCGGGAAGGACATCTCGATGTACATGTTCCTCGGCACCTACATGGCGCAGCTTGCGGTCGAGGCGCTCAACCGGGCCGGTCCTGAGCCGACGCCGGAAAAGGTCATCGCCGCCATGGAAGGCATGCAGAACTGGAACGGCGCGTGGATCGTCGACAATGTCAGCTACGGCCCCGGCCAGCGCGGCCTCGGCGCCAGCTCAATGTATTTCATGAAGATCGAAGACGGGAAGTTCGTGAAGCTGCCTTAGGGCAGCCGATCGACCGCCAAGCGCAGCAGAGACAGGTGCAATCATGACAAAGCTTGTGAACGGGCAGATGACGCCCGATAGGTTTGGCTTCACGATGCCGGCGAGCAATCCGCCCATCGACAGGCCGCCGTATTACTTCCGCAACATCGAATCGATGACCTTCGTCTACGAGACGCCTACGGAGGCTGCGGCTGCCATTCTCCCGGAAGGTCTGATGCTGCCGGAGAAGGTCACGCATGCTCAGGTGACCTTCAACAAATTCCACTTCTCGACGGTCGGCTGCTACAACGAGGCGATCTTCGGCATCAACTGCTTCTGGGAAGGCGAGCCGGTCTGCTATTATGACACGATCCTGGTCGACAACGAGGTCGGCCTGATCACCGGCCGGGAGCCTTATGGCTTCGCCAAGCTGTTCGCCAACATCGGCTTCGAGCGGGAGAACAACCTGATCATCGGCTGGGCCGAGCGTCCCGCCAAGAAGCGCCTTGTGACCGGCGTCTTTCGTCCCGTCGATTTCCTTGAGCCGGGGCCGAGTGTTCCTGCGGTTACCCTCAAGATCATCCCGAGCCCGGAAGAGGGGGCTCCGCCGGAAGTGGCGGAACTCGTCATGCTTCGCACCGAGAAGAACGTCGTGCAGGGTTCGGACGGCAAGTATGAAGCCTTCAGCGGTCCCGGCAATGTGACGTTCGATTCAGAATCGCTGATCAATCCGTGCTTCCGCCTGCCGGTCGAAAGGATGGTCCGTTCCTCCTGGGGCTATTACAACTTCACGCTGCCCTACGGCAAAGTGCTGAAGCGTTATACGCCCACCATCGCCGCGGTCACGGGCCGTGACGGAATCCTGCGGCCAAGCTGACGGCTGGCCTCGTTGGAAACGTGATCCGCCGGCGCTGTCCGGCGGACATATTCCAGTCTCCGCAAGCGGCATTCCCGCCTGTAAACCTTTCTGAAATGGCCGGAGAAATGACGTGAAGGCGCTTGTCGCAGACGCTCTTTCCAGTCTCGACGATCTTCGCATCGCCGAGACGACGAGCCCGAAGGTGCGCTCCGGAGAACTTCTCGTGCGGATGCATTTTGCCGGCATCAATCCCGCCGATTGGAAGACTGCCGAAGGATATCTGAACCGCCTGCCTTCGTTTCAACCGGAATTTCCATTCGTCATCGGGATGGAAGGCGCGGGCATCGTGGAGGCGGTAGGCGAAGGTATTGCCGGTTTCTCGCCTGGCGACGCGGTGGTGCTCAAATCAGATGTTTCCCAGAGCCAGTGGGGAACCTTTGCCGAATACATATCGATTGAGCCGGGTCTGGCCGCGAGGCTCCCCCGTGGTTTCCCGCTCGATCACGCTGCATCTCTGCCGATTGCCGGACTTACCTCTCTGCATGGGCTTCTGAACCATGCCGGGCTGATCGCCGGAGAGACGGTCTTCATCCACGCCGGATCGGGTGGGGTCGGCAGCTTCGCCGTGCAGATCGCCACTCGGGCAGGGGCCAAGGTGCTGGCGAGTTGCAGCCCGGCCAATGCCAATTATCTGAAGGCGCGCGGAGCGCTCGCAACGTTCGATTATCGAGACCCGCAGCTGGTCGAGGCGGTCAAGGACCACGGACCCTGCGATGTCGTCCTCGACGCCATTTGCAACGGTGAACACCAGCTCGCGCAATGTCTGCATCGCGGCGGTCGTTATGTGACGATCCCGACACTTGAGGACAACGCAGGCGTCCCGGATGCTGGCACGCTTGCTGCCATCGGCGCCGCCCATCGACCCGGTGGTTTGATCCGCGACAAGACCCGTTCCGGACTGGAAAGGCTGGTCGCGCTGTGTGGCGATGGGCTTATTTTGCCCGAGCTTCAGGTCGTCGCTGCTGACGCCTTCGTGCAGGCATTGCGCGACTGCAAGGCTGGGGCGCGACGGGGCAAGACGGTTGTACGTCTCTGGAACGCCGATGCCTCGTTCTCAAATTCGATAGGTGAAGGAACACGTCAATGATCGATCTGTCGGGCAAGGTTGCCGTGATCACAGGCGCTGCCGGTGGCATCGGCCGTGCTGCTGCGTCAGCGCTGGTGCGCGCGGGGGCCAAGATTGTCGTGGTCGATCTCGCAGAAGATTTGGGACGTGAAGCCGTCAAGGAAATTGAGGCGATTGGCGGGACCGCCCTGTTCGTCAAGGCGGACGTGTCGAAGGCGGAGGATGTGAAGGCTTATGTCGAGGCCGCCCGCACGCACTTCGACCGCATCGACATCTTCATCAACAACGCGGCGTGGGAAGGTCTCGTTACCAACCTCGTCGATTATCCGGATGACGTATTCGACAAGGTCGTCGCGATCAACATTCGCGGCGTCTTTCTCGGCCTCAAGCACGTATTGCCAGTCATGTACGCGCAAGGCGGGGGCGTTGTCGTCAATACGTCCTCCATCGCCGGCCACATCGGCTCGCAGGGGCTGGTGGCATACACGGCCTCCAAACACGCAGTGCTTGGCATGACAAAGACCGCAGCGACCGAAGGAGCGAAATTCAACGTGCGCGTCAATGCGGTTTCGCCTGGTGCTGTCGATACGCGGATGTTGCGTTCACTGGCCAATCTGAAGCCGGAAGATACCGAGGCAGCGATGCGAAAATATGCCGTCGATTCTCCCAATGGCCGCCTCGCCACTGTCGACGAGATTGCCAATGTCATGCTGTTCCTGGCGTCAGACCTGTCCAGCCACATGTCGGGCCAGAGCCTCCGCGTCGACGGCGGCAGGATCATGTATTGAGGCCCACAATGTCTGTCAGGATAAGCATATTCCGCCGGAGACGTGATCTTTCTCAGGCCGAGTTCACGGCCTACTGGCGCGGTGTGCATGCACCGATTGCCGTCACCATTCCTTCGCTTCAGCTCTACGAGCAGAATTGCGCCGTGGAGCAGTACGCCTTCGGCGATCAGGAGTTGGTCCAGTCGGCCGATGGTTTCTGCAAGCTGCGGTTTGCTGACGAGAGCGCGATGCAGTCCGTCATGTCGCCTGAGATGACGCGCGTTCTCAAGGCGGACGAGGAAAAGTTCATCGAGGGGCTGCGGACGTTCGTGCTGCGCTCCGAACCCGTCCTGCCGCCTGCAGGCGACGCCATGACCAAATGCATGGCCTTGGTCACGCGCCGTGCCGACCTCGACGCGCCCGGCTTCGAACGGCTGTGGCGCGATAATTTCGCCCGACACGTCGAGACGATGGCGGGTGTCGCCGGCTACGTCCAGCATTTCGTGACGGCCCGCACGGCTGATCGACAGCCTGTCAGTTACGAGCATTCGCCTGTCGACTGTATCGACGAGCTTTGGATGTCTTTTCCCGCCGGTTCGCATGAGGCGAATCTGCTGCTGACGACGATCAAGGACGATGCCGCCGCCTATGCCGCTGCAATGTCGATCGCTGTCGTCACGGTGAATGTTCCTGCAATCCCGCGGGTTTGAGGAACGAAACGATGGAACTCAAAGGAGCTATTGCCATGCCCGAACCCGTTGGATCGCTGCGCCGCCCGCTCGCCGGCAAGACCGCGCTGATCACCGGAGCATCGCGCGGCATCGGCCAGGGCATCGCGATCGAACTCGCCCGACTGGGAGCCGATGTCGCCGTGAACTATGCGCGCGATGCGGATGGCGCCGCGCAAACCGTTGCTGAGGTCGTCAAGCTCGGATCTCGCGCAGAAGCCTTTCAATGTGATGTCACCTCCCGCGATGATCTGTTCGCTATGATCGGGCGCATAGACGCAACGCTCGGCGGGCCGGATATCGTTGTTTCGAACTCGGTCGAGCCGGTGACGAAACCTCTGATGGAGGTGAGCCCCGCCGAATGGACGCGCGCGATGGACATCACCTGTTCGGCCATACTCTATCTGGCCCAGGCTTCCGCTCCGATCATGCGTCGACGCGGCGCAGGCTGGTTGATCGGTGTCTCCTCGCTTGGCGCACATCGGGTGCTTACCGACTATGCCTTGATGGGTGTGCCGAAGGCGGCCCTCGAACACCTGATGCGCTATCTTGCAGCCGAGCTTCGGCCGCAGGGCATTCGCGTCAATTCCGTATCTCCCGGCGCTGTGAAGACCGCAGCCATGCGGGCGGTGCGTGGCGATGAACTTGCTGAAGAGAGAATGGAAATGTTTCGCGCCGCAGCGCCTGCGCGGCAGACGGCCATGCCGTCTGACATCGGCAAGCTTGTCGGCTTTCTGTGCTCTCCCGAGGCCGATCTCATCGTGGGGCAGGCCTTGGTCATCGACGGCGGGATGAGCCTATACTAACAGCCTCGTCGAAGCATTCACGCGACGATCCCAACACCACACAGGGCCTTCGTGCAGATGGCCGCCGGAGCCGCCATGAGTAAGATCGTTAACCGTCGCGACCTCGATTTCGTGCTTTTCGAGATGCTTGAGGTTGAAGGCTTGTTGGCCCATCCGCGCTTTGCAGCCTACGACCGCGCTGCGATCGGGCAGATGCTCGACACGGCGCAGGCAATGGCCGAGGATATCTTTCTTCCCATTGCTGCGCTCGTCGACGCGAATGAGCCGCAGTTCGTCGACGGCAACGCCGTCGTGCCGAAAGAGACTGCGGTTGCACTTCGCGCCTACGCTGAAGCCGGGTTCTTTGCCCTGCCGTTCGACGAGACTGCCGGCGGCCTGCAGGCGCCATGGCTGGTGCATACCGCGGTCAGCGGCATGTTCACCGCCGCGAACACCTCGGTTACCAACTATGCGTTCTTGACGATCGCGGCCGCAAACCTTCTCAATGCCTTCGGCTCATCCACATTGAAACAGTCGTTCCTGCCAAAGATGCTGGCCGGCGAATGGTTCGGCACCATGTGCCTTTCGGAGCCGCAGGCGGGCTCTTCGCTTGCTGACATTCGCACGACGGCGACACCTGTCGATGGCAGTGACGTCTATCGCATTAGCGGCAGCAAGATGTGGATCTCGGGGGGCGACCAGAATATCACGGACAACATCGTCCACATGGTGCTTGCGAAAATCCCTGGAGGGCCGTCGGGCACCAAGGGTATCTCTCTGTTCCTCGTGCCCAAGCGGCGCGTCGACGCCGATGGCAAGCCTGGCGAGACGAACCACATCGGGCTGGGCGGCCTGAACCACAAGATGGGACAGCGCGGAACGACGAATTGCCTTCTCAATTTCGGGGAGGGCGGTGACACGCTCGGCTATCTCATCGGCGAGCCGCATCGCGGTATCGAATATATGTTTCACATGATGAACGAAGCCCGGATCGGGGTCGGTCATGCGTCGGTGATGGCAGGCCTCGCCGGATTTCTCCACTCCGCAGACTATGCGCACAGCCGCCCGCAGGGGCGACCACTGGGCCAGCGTGCGGGCGAGCAGGTTGCCATCATCGAGCACGTAGACGTGCGACGGATGCTTATGGCCCAGAAGGCGGCGGTGGAAGGCGCGCAGGCGCTTTGCTTCTATTGTGCAATGCTGGTGGACAGATTGGCTGTCGAGACGGATGCCACGGCAAAATCCGATCTGTCCGCCTTGCTTGGACTGCTGACGCCCGTCGTGAAATCATGGCCATCTGAGCATTGCCTGGAAGCCAACAAGTGGGCGATCCAGGTGCTTGGCGGCTATGGCTACACGCGCGATTATCCGGTCGAGCGGCTCTATCGCGACAATCGGCTCAATCATATCCATGAAGGCACTTTCGGCATTCAGGGGCTAGACCTCGTCGGTCGAAAACTTCTCGGCGACGGCGCAGCGACGCTAGACCGCTTGCTCTCCCTCATTCGCTCGACGATCCGGGATGCGGCGGCATTACCGTCTTTGCGGGAAGACGCAGACGTTCTGGAGACGTCCCTCGCATCGCTGCGTCTCGCCACCGACGCGATTGCCTCTTGTCAGAACGCATCCCTCAGGACTGCAAACGCCACGCTCTATCTCGATGCGTTCGGCCATGTCGTCATCGGCTGGATCTGGCTCTGGCAGGCGACAGTGGCTGCGAAGGCGCTGGCTTCGATCGGGCACGTCGGAGAGCAGCGCGCTTATTATGAAAGCAAGCTGCGCGCGTGCCGCTATTTCTCCCGACACGAGCTTCCTCTAGCGAATGCACGGCTGATGATCTGCGCGTCGCTGGATGACAGCTGCCTCGTCACACCGGGTCAAGACTTCGAAGTGTCCGCCTAAGCCAATCCGCTCGACGGCGGGGTTGCCCTCGCGAGGCAATACGCCGACCCCGACCATTCCACGCGTCAAATGGAAAGATGGTGCGGGCGGTGGGACTCGAACCCACATGACCTAGGCCGAGGGATTTTAAGTCCCTTGCGTCTACCAGTTCCGCCACGCCCGCAGCGTTGCGCCAGAGCCAACTACGCGAAACCGGTATGTGTGAAAAGCCCCGAGGCCATGCTCTGCAATGTGTGCACGGCATATCGACGTCAGCCGGCGGGATCGAGGTGCAAGATGCGCGAAAGCTCAATCCTCCGGTGCTTCCACCGAAAGGTTATCCTCGCCTGAGACGTGGGTGATCTGCGGCCATGCTGAAGCTGACAAGTTGACCCAGTTCTTGCGCTTGCCGATGCGGCCCGGCGCTTCGCCGTCGGCCGACGAACCCGCAGGCCACAGTTCGAATTCCTCCCAGACATGCTCCAGAAATGCGAGGAATACGCGGAAAGGGCCGAGATAGACCTCGACCTTGACCCAGTGCGACGGGTCCGCCGAAAAGATGATTTCGCCTGAAACGCTGCGTCTCGTCGCTTCGTGGCCGGCCGTGAACGCGACGCGGTGAGAGCCATTGCGTTCGTTGACCTCTCCGTGTGTGACGACCCAGCCGCCGGTGACGATCCAGCGAGCCTCGTAGACAACTGCGCGGGCCATTTCCCCGGCATAGACAGGCGCGGCAAGGTGAGGCGGGTCGCTTTCCTCAGAGTTGAAGAACTCGAAGCCACCTTCGGGCTTGACCCGAAACTGAGGTTCGTCTGTTCCCATACGAAACCAGCCGCCCGAGAAATAGGACGGCTGGCGGGTTGGTGGCAGGTCGTTCATTCTTCTTCGACGAAGACCTCTTCGCGCTTCTTGCGGATCGCCGGCAGGAAGGTGGCGATAAGCACGAGGAGGGCGATGATGAGAACGGTTGCGGTGATCGGGCGCGACAGCATCACCCAGGGGTCGCCGAATGCCTTGATCATCGACTGACGCAGATTTTCCTCCAACTGGTCACCCAGCACGAAGCCGAGCAGAAGCGGTGCCGGCTCGCAGCGCAGTTTCATCAATATGTAGCCGAGCAGTCCGAAGCCGGCGACCGTGTAGAGGTCGTAGACGTTGGAGTTCACCGAATAGACGCCGATGGCGCAGAACGCCATGATCAGCGGGAACAGGATGTAGTAAGGCACGGTCAGCAGTTTCACCCACAGGCCGACCAGCGGCAGGTTGAGGATGACGAGCATCAGGTTGCCGATCCACATCGACGCGATCAGGCCCCAGAACAGGCTGGGATTTTCGGTCGCGACGTTGGGGCCGGGGATGACGCCCTTGATGATCATCGCTCCGATCATCAGCGCCATGACCGGATTGGCCGGGATGCCGAGCGTCAGGAGCGGGATGAAGGAGGTTTGCGCTGCGGCATTGTTGGCCGATTCCGGGCCGGCAACGCCTGCGACGGCACCCTGGCCGAATTCCTTCGGGTTCTTCGATACCTTCTTTTCCATCGTGTAGGAGGCAAACGACGCAAGGATCGCGCCGCCTCCGGGCAGCACGCCGAGCGCCGACCCAAGCGCCGTGCCACGCACCGATGGCCACGCCATCTGCTTCCATTCCGTACGGCTCGGATAGAGCGATCCGACCTTGGCGATGTTGGTGTCTCGCCCTCTCTCGTTTTCGAGATTGCGCAGGATTTCCGCCACGCCGAACAGGCCGACGGCGACCGCGACGAAATTGAACCCTTCATAGAGTTCGGGAATGCCGAAGGCGAAGCGCACGTCGCCCGAGATCGTGTCGGAGCCGACAAGGCCGAGCATCACGCCGAGCACGACCATCGCAAGCGCCTTGAGCACCGATCCGGATGCGAGCGCGACAGCGAGGATCAGGCCTAGCACCATCAGGGCGAATGTCTCGGCGGTCGAGAATTTGAGCGCATAGGCAATGAGCGGGATTGCAAGCACGGCGACGATCATCGTGGCCACCGTCCCGGCAAAGAAGGAGCCGATGGCCGCGATTGCCAGAGCAGGGCCGGCGCGGCCCTTGCGCGCCATCTGGTACCCGTCGATCGCCGTGACGGCGGACGAGGATTCGCCCGGCATGTTGACGAGGATCGCAGTGGTCGAGCCGCCATATTGCGCGCCGTAGTAGATGCCGGCGAGCATGATGAGCGACGTGACCGGGTCGCCGATCTGGTAGGTCAGTGGCAGCAGCATGGCGATGGTGGCCGTTGCGCCGATGCCGGGCAGGACACCGATCAGCGTACCGAGCAGGACGCCGATCAGGCAGAAGCCGAGATTGGTCAGGGTCGAGGCAGTGGCGAAGCCGAGCGCCAGATTGGAGAAGAGTTCCATGTCGCGCTCCCTTACTGGCCGAGCCACGGGCCGACGAGCCGGAACGGCAGGCCGAGGCCGAGAACGAAGACGATCGTGGTAAAGGCGGTGACGCAGACACCGAGGATGAGTGCCTTTGGCACCGTCATGCGGATCGAGGCGAAGGAGGCGAGCAGGCTTGTGAGGAAGATCGCGCCGATGAAACCCAGGCCGCGCACGGTAAGGGCAAAGAAGATCGGCGAAAACAGGATGAAGAACATGCCGCGCCAGGCAAATTCGCCGACGGGTTCGCCTGTCGTGCGCAGCGCCTGAAACATGATGATGGCGCCCAGGATGATGAGGATGACCGCGACGACGAGCGGGAAATAGCCCGGTCCCATCCTGAGCGTCGTGCCAAGATCGTGCTGGAGCGATTGCCAGGCAAACAGCGCGCCGAAGACGATGAAGATCGCCCCGCACGCAATGTTGGGGATATCTATCCGCGACTTATCCATGTGACCCGCCGGAACGAATTGCTGGGAGGGGGAGCGGGGCGTCGCGAAGACGCCCCGTCATGTCGCATCAGTCCGCGAACTGGCCGGCTGCCTCGATGATCGGCTTCCAGCGAGCGATCTCGCTTTCGAGCTTGGCCTTGAGGCCCGCCGGCGTCGCTTCCTCAGCGGTGGAGGGCGCAGTGCCGAGTGCGGCGAACTGCGTCTTCACATTGTCGTCGGCAAGCGCCTTCTGCAGCGCCTTGGACAGTTTGTCGTTAATCTCGGCCGGAGTGCCCTTGGGCGAATAGATGCCGTGCCAGATGCCGACCTGCATGCCGGTCAGGCCGCCTTCCTCGGTGGTGGGCACATCGGGCAGAACGTCGAGGCGCGCTGGCGAGGTCACGGCATAGGCCTTGATCGTGCCACCCTGGATCTGCTTCGTCGTGTTCGTGGTCTGGTCGCACATGATATCGACCTGTCCGCCGAGAAGATCGGTCATGGCCGGACCAGTGCCCTTGTAAGGCACTGTGACGAGCGGCGTGCCGATGGCGCTCATGAACAGCATGCCGCAAAGATGCGACGCAGCGCCGATGCCGGCATTGGCGACAGTGGTGCGATCCTTGTTGGCCTTGGCATATTCAACGAGGCCCTTGAGGTCGCTCGGCTCAAGATCTTTCCTGGCGACGATCGTCATCGGAACTTCCGTGACGAGGCCGACATATTCGAAGGAGTTGAGCGTGTCGTAGGGGAGCTTGCGATAGAGCGTAGCGGATGTGGCCATGCCGATGTGGTGCAGGAGCAGCGTATAGCCGTCCGGCGCGGCCTGCGCGACGCGGCCCGCGCCGATGGTGCCGCCGGCGCCGCCGACATTCTCGACGATGATCTGCTGGCCCAGATCCTTCGACATGGATTCGGCGACGAGGCGCGTCACCGTATCGGTGGGGCCGCCTGCCGAGAACGGAACGATGATCGAGATCGGCCGCTCGGGGTAACCCTGCGCGCCAGCGCCGGTTGAGAATACGATTGCGGTTGCCGTCGCAAGGGTTGCGAAAAGGGTCTTCATGGGTTCCTCCAGTTCGACTGCCTGAGCCTGTCGGTCGGCAGAATTCTTATAGGCGTCTCGGTGCAACCGGCACTGTGCCTGCTTCGAGCCGTTGACGGGGATAAGAGAGGCAATGGCCCGGTGCGTCAAGCATGTGAAGCTAAACCGTTTGGATTAGATGCGGTCGCGCCACGCCTGGATGGTCTGGACAATCGCGTCCAGACCATCGGTCAATGCGGCCGGTCCGGGCTGGAGGATGAGCGGCGACTTGATTTCATGGATGCGGTTTGCTGCGACTGCCGGCATGCCCTGCCATTCCGGGGCGTTGAACGATCTTATCCGCTCGCACCTTCCTCTGGCACCATGAAACGGGGATGATGTCGGGCATGGCCGCCGCACGTCGTCTGTGCCGACGATGCAATCCTCTTCGCCCATCAGATAGAGCGTCTCGACGGTCTCCACCGTCAGGCAGCCGATTCGCTCGGCGGGAAGTTCTTCATGGAAACGGTTTGAAACCACTTCAACCGCCGTGCAACTGGCGTTCGCGGGCAAGACGCGGCAATCTGGTCAAAAGGGAGATTCCTGAATGACCGACGCCGCGTTCAATCCTCCGGCTCCGCGCGAGGCGGTGGCGCCTCTGCTGGTCGATGTCGCGATGGGCCGCAGGCATGCCGATCTGGTCATCAGGAACGGCAGGTGGGTCAATGTCCATTCGGGCGAGATCATCCCCGGCACCGACGTTGCGATAGTCGCGGGCCGCTTCGCCTATTGCGGGCCTGACGCCAGCCATACGATCGGGCCGCAGACGGTCGTCGTGGATGCCGCCGACCGCTATCTCGTACCCGGCCTTTGCGATGCCCACATGCATGTCGAAAGCGGCATGGTCACGGTGACGGAGTTTTGTCGCGCCGTCATTCCCCACGGCACGACCTCGATGTTCATCGACCCGCATGAAATCGCAAACGTGCTCGGGCTTGAGGGCGTTCGACTGATGCATGACGAGGCCATGGCCGCCCCCGTCAACGTCCATGTGCAGATGCCGTCTTGCGTGCCGTCCGCTCCGGGGCTGGAAAACAATGGCGCGACGATCACCGCGCAAGACGTTGTCGAGGCCATGAAATGGCCGAACATCATCGGGCTTGGCGAAGTCATGAATTTTCCCGGCGTCGCCGCAAATGACGGGCTGATGGTAGCGGAAATCGCCGCGACGGTGCGTGCCGGAAAGACGGTTGGCGGCCATTACGCGTCGCCCGATCTCGGCCTGCCGTTCCACGGCTATGTCGCGGGCGGGCCGGAGGACGATCACGAAGGCACGCGTGCATCCGACGCCATCGCCCGCGTCAGGCAAGGCATGAAGGCTATGCTGCGACTGGGGTCTGCCTGGTACGACGTGGCCACTCAGGTCAAGGCGATCACCGAGGACGGGATCGATCCGCGCAACTTCATCCTGTGCACCGATGACTGCAATGCCGGAACGCTGGTCAATGACGGTCATATGGACCGCGTCGTGCGCCACGCGATCGAGCAAGGGCTGAAGCCTATGACCGCCATCCAGATGGCGACGCTCAACACCGCGCAGCACTTCAAGCTCGAACGCGAACTCGGCTCGATTGCGCCGGGCCGGCTCGCCGATCTGCTCATTGTTTCGGACCTTCCCGGACTGGTCATCGATCAGGTTTATGGCCGTGGCGTGCTGCTCGCGGAGGGCGGCAAGCTCGCTGCCGACGTCCCGCCTTATGAATATCCGACGGCCGCCAAGAAGACGGTGAGGCTGGGTGGAGTGGTGAAGGCCGCGCAGTTCGATATCGCCGCGCCCAAGGGGGCCAACTCGGTGCGCGCGCGCGTCATCGGTGTTGTAGAGAACCAGGCGCCGACCAAGGCGCTCGAGAAGGACCTGACGGTCAAAGACGGGCTGGTCGAGATGGATAGGGCAGGCGATGTCGCCCAGATCGCGGTGGTCGAGCGGCATCGCGGCACGGGCCAGGTGACGAATGCCTTCGTCTCTGGCTTCGGCTATGCGAAGGATTGCGCCATCGCCTCGACCGTTGCCCATGACAGCCACCAGATGATCGTCGTCGGCACCAACAAGGACGACATGGCCAAGGCGGCAAACCGGCTGGGCGAGGTTGGCGGCGGCGTCGTCATGTATTCGAACGGCGTCGAGCTTGCGCTGATCGAATTGCCCATTGCAGGCCTGATGTCGGACGAACGCGCCGAGATCGTTGCCGCAAAGGCCGAGAGACTGCGCCGCGCCATGATCGATTGCGGCTGCACGCTCAACAACGCTTTCATGCAGCATTCGCTGCTGGCGCTGGTGGTCATTCCCGAATTGCGCATCTCCGACGTCGGGCTGGTCGATGTGCGAACCTTCGAGAAGGTCGATCTGTTCGTCGGGAACAGCTGAGCGGTTCTGGTTCTTATCGAAGATGAACCGCTCTAAATCTCTGTTTTAGCCGCATTTTCCGAACGCAAAAGTGATGCACACTTTTGCTGGAAATGCTCTAGCCACCAACCAGCGTGCCGATGACGGTCGTTGGCGTGGTGATGATGATATCGGCAACGCCCCCGATCGTCTGCCCGGTTGTCTGGAGAAGCGTGGTAATGCCGTCGTCGATGCTGCGGCCGCCGGTCAGCCGGTCGCCATTCTTCAGACCTTCGCCCAACAGGCTGAGGAGCGCGGGGTTCTCGGCAAATTTGGTGTGGTTCATCGAATCGTCGCCTTTGACGTTCGACATGTCGGCGACGATGATGCCGAGTTCAGCAATGTCGGACGCCTTGGAATAGTCGCCGAGGCGCGGCTGCTGTCCGGCGAGAAGCCCGGACAGGCGAAGCGCGCGGTCGTCGCCCGACATCATCACCACGAACGGGCGAACGGGCTTGCCGTAGCGTCTCATCTGCGCGCGGAAGACATCGTAGTCGATGTCGGGCGAGGCCAGAACGACGTCGCCCAGCTTGCCGCCGAGCTGGCGGTCGTTGGAGATGGCAAGGCCGCGCAGTGCCTCCATCGTGACCCATGTGCCCATTGAATGGGCGATGATGTCGACACGTGTCACGCCCGATTTCGCAAGTGTGCGAAGCAGGCTTTCCAGCGCATCCCTTGCAACCGTCGAACTGTCCCTGTCATAGACATAATCGATAGTGCGTCCGCCGGATGCCCATGAGAAAAGTACGGTTGCGCCCGGATAGTCGGAATCATGGGCAAGTTGCGTCACGCGGTAGACGGCGTCGTCGTAGCGGGTGTTGTAGCCGTGGACGAAGATCAGCGCCCGCCCGCCGCGTGCCTTTGCGGCTGCTGCGACCTGCTGCACGAATTTCGGCTCGTCGCTGTAGGCCGATGCCGACTTGGCGGTGAAAAATTTCATCGGGTCGCGCTTGTTGCCGCGAGCGCGCTCGATCTGCCCGGTCTTGTGGATCGGCGGGATCGACATGTCGACATCGGCGAACGAAATCTTTTCGTCGCGCTTGCCGGAGAAGGCAATGCGAGGATCGGGTGATGGCTGCCGCGTCGTGACCACGAAGACGCGCTGCGACTCGATCTGGTCCGGGACGTGGCCCTGCGGCGGGAACAGGTCGTTGTTGCGCGACGCGCAGCCAGCGATCAATAGCGTGAGCAGCACTATGCGGACGATGGCATTCATGTCGGGTCGCACGGGCGGCTCGCTTGTCACTGATCTGATCTGCCGTGGCAGACCTGTTACAGAAAACGCGGCGGCAATTGCCAGTCCCGCGCGCGTCTAACGTCTCCAGAATGCGGGCGAAAAGACGACCAGCACCGCAAGTATCTCAAGTCGGCCGAGAAGCATCAAGGCGGAAAGGATGAGTTTTGCGGTTTCGGGTAACGCCGAGTAATTGTCGACCGGGCCGATGCCTGGGCCGATGCCTGGGCCGACATTGGTGATGTGCGATAGTGCTGCCGACAGCGAGGTGAGGAAATCAGCCCCTGTCGCAGCCAGAAGCAGCGTTCCGATCGCCCAGATGACGAAGAATGAAGCGATGAACAGAACGACAGCGCGCTGCATGTCATCGCTGACGGCGCGCTCGCCGTAGCGCACCGGATAGATCGTGTTCGGATAGACGAGCCGCCTCACGCCATTTGCCATCAGCTCGAACAGGATCAGGAAGCGGTAGGCCTTGATGCCTCCAGAGGTGGAGCCTGAACAGCCGCCGAGAAAGGTCGCGATGAAGATACAGGCGACGGCAAACGGACCCCAGAGCGAAAAGTCGTCGGACGCGAAACCTGTCGTCGTGACGATGGAGACGATGTTGAAGGCGGCGTGCGTGAGCGCGTAGGAAAATGGAAGTTGATCGACGACGCGGATGTAGACCGCAACCGCGAACACCAGCGCCACCACATAGCCGGCATAGATCCTGATCTGCGGATCGGAGAGTGAATCGATGCGCCCGCGAACCGCAAACAGGATCATGATCGAGAATGGCAGGCCGCCGATGAACATGAAGGCCGTTCCGATCCAAAGGATGGCGGGGTTGTTGGCATAGGGAACGAAGGAATTGTCGTTGACCGACAGGCCACCCGTCGAAACCGTCGACATGGCGTGGTTGATCGCGTCGAAGGCAGGCATTCCGGCTGCGGCGTAGAGCAGGGTGCATAGTGCGACCAAGCCGCTATAGATGGCGAGCAGGGTCGTGGTGAATGTCGCCAGCCGCTCGAACGGGCGCTCCTGAATGTCGGAGGATTCCAGCCTGAAATAGGTGACGCCGCCGATATTGAGGAAAGGCAGCAGGAAAAGTCCGAGCGCGATGACGCCCAGGCCGCCGAGGAAGTGCAGCAGCGAGCGCCACAAGAGTATGCCCGGCGGCGCCTCGGACAAACTGTTCAGGACCGTGCTGCCTGTCGTTGTGATGCCGGACACGGATTCGAAGATCGCGTCCGACAGGCTCATTTCCACCGATGAGGCGAGGAAGGGAATTGCGCCCGCCAGCGCCATGGTGAGCCACAACAGGTTGATGAGCAGGAAGCCGAAGCGCGCATTTGCCGGCGGAGGTCGGCCGCGCGTCGCCAGCGCCATCGCCATCGCCATCCCGCCGAGGAAGAAGGACGACATGCCGAAGGCCATCCAGTCGGAATTGCCGTAATAGAGATCGGTCATCGCGGGGATGAGCATCGCCACCGCAAGGTAGATTGCAAAGATCGACGCGACGTGGATCGCGGCGCGGATCGTTTGACTTTGCAAGCTGGCACCCAGTTGAAGTTGTGCGACGGTGGCGACGCAGGTCGGAATATGCAATAGCGCGCGTTCGGAGCCAACAGCTTTCGGTGACAGTATGGCAGACACATTCGCACATGGCGTATCTCGGGCGGCAGAGGCTCTGCGCGCGCTGTTCCCGCCGACTCCGTTGCAGGAGAACCTGCATCTGTCGCGGCGCTTTGGTGCAAACATTCTGCTCAAGCGCGAAGACCTGACGCCGGTTCGCTCCTACAAGCTGCGTGGCGCGTTCAATTTCTTCCGCAAGATTCTCGCTGGCCGGTCCGTGCCGGACGTATTCGTCTGCGCCTCTGCCGGCAATCACGCGCAGGGATTTGCATTTGTGTGCCGCCATTTCGGCCGCAAGGGTGTCGTCTTCATGCCGGTCACCACGCCGCATCAGAAGATCGACAAGACGCGCATCTTCGGGGCTGAGTTTATCGAGATCAGGCTGGTCGGCGACTTTTTCGACGATTGCTATCGTGCCGCTGCCGAATTTGCCTCCGCAAGCGGCGGCATGATGGTGCCGCCCTTCGACCACAAGGACATCATCGAGGGACAGGCAACGGTTGCGCTGGAAATCGAAACACAGATGCCGAAGGGGCGCAACCCGGACATGATCCTGCTGCCGGTCGGCGGCGGCGGGCTATCGTCGGGCGTCGTCCGCTATCTCGATGAAACTGGCTCTGCCGCGCGGCCTGTCTTTGTCGAACCGGCCGGTGCGCCGAGCCTGCACACCTCGCTGGAGGCAGGAAAGCGCGTCCGCCTCGATACGGTGGACAATTTTGTGGACGGGGCGGCCGTCGCCGAGATTGGCAAGGAACCGCTGCGCCACCTGTCGCGTTTTTCGCCAGATGACGTGCATCTGGTTCCAGAAAACCGGCTCTGCTCGACAATGCTCGAAATGCTCAACATCGAAGGCGTGGTGCTGGAGCCTGCGGGTGCGCTTGCAATCGACGCGCTGAAGGATTTTTCGCGCAAGGAACTGCGCGGCAAGACCGTGGTCTGCGTTGTCTCCGGCAGCAATTTCGACTTCGAGCGCCTGCCCGACGTGAAAGAGCGGTCATTGCGCTTCGAGGGCCTGAAGAAATATTTCGTCTTCCGCTTCCCCCAGCGGCCCGGCGCGTTGCGCTCCTTCCTCGACCTTCTCGGTCCCGACGACGACATCGCCCGCTTTGAATATCTGAAGAAGTCGGCACGCAATTTCGGCTCGGTGCTGATCGGCATCGAAACGAAGGACCGCAAGAACTTCGATGTGCTGACCAAGCGGTTCCATGAAGCCGGCTGGGCCTACCAGGACATCACCGAAAACGAGACGCTGGCCGGCCTGCTGATATGACGGTCTATCTGCTGCTGTTTCGCGGCGTCGGCGGGCCGGTGCAACTGCCTGTCAAACCGCTCAGGGAAAAGCTGACAGAGGCCGGCTACCAGAACGTCGCGACCTACATCAACAGCGGCAATGTTGTTCTGAAGACGCGCAAGGGCAGGGCGGCGATGCTGGAAGAGGTCGCCGCACTGTGCAAGCGCGAGTTCGGATTCGACAAGGACATTCACGCGCCGACGCTTCAGGAATGGGTCGAGGTCATCGACCGCAACCCGTTTCCTGTCCCTGCCGATGGCGGCAGGTTTCTTCACGCGGCGTGGCTGGGCATGACGCCAAAGCCCGACAACATCGTTCGGCTCAAGGAAATAGCCGTCAACGGCGACGGGTTCGAAGTCGTCGGCAATGCCGCCTACATCTCGACGCCGGGCGGATTCTCCAATTCGAAACTTGCCGAGCGTTTCGACAAATGGATCGGCGTGCCCAACACCGCGCGCAACTGGAATACGGTGTTGAAGATGCGGGAACTGGGCGAGAAAGCAGGCTAGTCCCTGGGCGGCAGCACGAGCGGCAGTGGTGCCGATCGCTCGCCTCGCTGATCGCGCAGTCGGTATTTGCTCTGATACTCGCGACGTTGTTTTGCCACTTCGTAAAGAACGATGCCTGAGCTCGTCCCGAGATTGAGGCTCTCTATCATGCCGAACATTGGAATGGAGACACACATGTCGCTGCGTTCCAAAGCACGGTCGCTGATCCCGATGGATTCGCTTCCGAACCAGACCGCGAGCTTGGAATGAACTGTGAAGTCGCCCTCATGAAGGTAGATGCTTGCCTTGCCCTTCACGTGTGGAGACGTGACGATTGATCTGAAATTTTTGCTTTCCAGGTGGTCAAAACAATCATCGGTGCTGTCAAAGCGCTTTACGAATGTCCATTTGGAGGCTGACACCGATATTTTCGAAACAGACCGTCGTTCTCGCAGTTCTTGCCAATCATCGGGAAGGGAACGGCGAGGGTCGACGACATACACCTTTTCGACGCCAAGACCGTTCGCGTTTCGAATAACCGTTCCGATATTCTTCACGTCGGCTGGATTCTCGATCACTGCGATCAGATTTTTGCACCGGAACGCCTTGATCTCATTCGCACGTCTGCGCACCGAAGGCCTTGGTGCCGGTTTTTCTTCGATGTCGTCAGTCATGTCGTTCATTCCGCCGTTTCCGCCGTCTGTCTCTCCTATTATTCTTCATCTAATGCCGATTTCCAGCGCGATTATTGTCCCATTGTGCATTGCACAATGGTCTTGCCTTTCTGAGCGAACTGCCCCATATGGCGCAGATCAAGGCGCATGGGCCGGCACTGACCGGCTTTCTCCAGGAGACTTGTTGCGTCTGAGCCGGGCATGAACGCCCGGCGCGACAGCGCAACCGTCGGACCTTCCGCCGTATTGTCGCAGACAGATTTATCCTTCGGACCGGCACGCGCGCCGGCCGTTCAACGTGCGGTCGTTCGGCCGCCGAAAGAAGACAGTTTTGACTATTGAAAACAAAGACATGCCCGCTGCTGCCACCGGCTTTGCAGCGCTCGGCATCACTGAAGCCCTGCTGAAAGCGACGAATGCCGCGGGCTTTGTCGAGCCCAAGCCGATCCAGCAGAAGGCCATTCCCGCCCAGCTCAAGGGACGCGACATTCTCGGCATCGCCCAGACGGGCTCCGGCAAGACGGCGGCGTTCGCGCTGCCAATCCTCAAGCGCATCATGGCGCTGCACGACAAGCGCAAGCCCAAGACGGCCCGCGCGCTGGTGCTAGCTCCCACGCGCGAACTCGCCGTCCAGATCGAAGAGACGTTCCGCGAGCTTTCGCGCGGCTCTCATATCGCAACCGCCCTGGTTCTGGGCGGCGTGTCGCGCGGCACGCAGGTTCGCAAGCTTGCGGCCGGTGTCGACATTCTCGTCGCAACGCCTGGCCGCCTGACCGACCTAGTGCGCGAGCGCGAGGTGAACCTGTCCGAGACGACATGGCTCGTGCTCGACGAGGCCGACCGCATGCTCGACATGGGCTTCATCAACGATGTGCGCCGTATCGCAAAGGCAACGCATCCTGCGCGCCAGACCGCTCTTTTCTCGGCGACCATGCCAGACGAGATTGCAGAGCTTGCAAAGACCCTGCTGCGCGATCCGCTGCGTATCGACGTTGCACCACAGGGCACGACGGCCGCCGAGATCAGCCAGAGCGTCATCATCGCGCGCCTCAAGCAGAAGCGGCAGGTTCTGGCCGATCTTCTGAGGGATCCGAAGTTCTCCTCTGTGATGATCTTTGCGCGCACGAAGCATGGCGCTGACCGCGTGACCAAGGATCTCATCGCTGATGGTTTCGAGGCTGCCGTCATCCACGGCAACAAGAGCCAGAACGCGCGCCAGAAGGCGCTTGGCGGTTTCCGCGACGGCTCGACGCGCATTCTGGTGGCAACCGATATCGCCGCGCGCGGCATCGACGTGCCAGGCATTTCGCATGTCATCAATTTCGACCTGCCTGATGAAGCAGAAAGCTATGTTCACCGCATCGGCCGCACCGGTCGCAACGGTGCCGACGGCACGGCGATCACGCTCTGCGATCCGTCTGAAGCGTCGAAACTGCGCGCGGTGGAACGCATCATCCGCATGAAGCTGCCGATCGCGGCGGACCATTCGAATGCACCGCAACTGCCTGCTGAAAAGCGCGCGATCGAGGCGCGTGCCACTCAGGACAAGGCAAATCCGCGCGGTGGCCGTCCGCAGCGCACGTCGCAGCCGCAGGCCAAGGACCGCAACTGGGTCGGCAAGAGCGGCGCAGACAAGCCGGCCAAGCCGCAGACGCAGCAGGTCCGGCCCGACGCCGAGGGCACTGCGAATGATCCGAAGCGCAAGCGCCGCTTCCGTCCGAAGCGCAATTTTGGTGGAAAGCCGGCCCGCAAGGCGGCCTGAGCCAATAGAGATAAGCCCTTCGGACGATTGAGCCGAGGCATTTAATGAGTTAGGCGGCGATGTACTTCGCCGCCTTTTTCATTTGGCGGCAAGCGGGGGAGAACAGCGTGGCCGGCATTGCAGCCCTGACATTCGCCTATGTGCTGTCGCAGTTCTTCCGCACGTTTCTGGCTGTGCTCAGCCCCTCCTTGATGATCGATCTCGGTTTGACCAAGGCTGACCTGTCCATTGCCTCGGGGGCATGGTTTGCCGCCTTTGCCGCATCGCAATTCGGTGTCGGCGTCGCGCTTGACCGGTTTGGCCCGCGCAAGACGGCGGCGGTGCTTCTGGCGATCTGCGGCGGCGGCGGCGCGCTCGTCTTCGCCGGGGCGTCCGATGCACCCTCTCTGACGCTTGCCATGGCGTTGATCGGCATCGGCTCGTCGCCGGTGCTGATGGCGTCGGTCTTTATCTTCGCCCATGCCTATTCGCCGGCGCGCATGGCGATCCTGACCTCGTCGGTCGTCGGCATCGGATCGCTCGGCAATGTCGCTGCGGCCGCTCCTCTGGCTGCCGCGGCACAGGCGTTTGGCTGGCGTGGCGTTCTGGTGGTTCTTGCTGTCGTCACGGTGGCAACCGCGGCTGCGATCCTCGCTTTCGTGCGTGACCCGAAGATCGAGAACCATGGTCCAAGCTCGGGCTTCGCCGGCTATGTCGAACTGCTTAAGCTCAAGGTGCTGTGGCCGCTGATCCCGATCACGGCGATCAACTATGCGCCGCCGGTCGGCATTCGCGGTCTTTGGGCGGGACCGTTCCTCACAGACGTCTATCAGGCGACGACAACGACCATCGGCCATGTGACGCTTGCCATGGCGCTGGCGATGGTTGCCGGCAATTTCATCTATGGACCGCTCGACCAGATTTTCCGCACCCGCAAATGGGTTGCGATCGCGGGCAATCTCGTCAGCCTGTCGGCGCTCATCTGGCTCGTTCTGCGCGCCGGGCAGGGCATGTGGGGCGATGCCGCAGCCTTTGCCGTCATCGGTGTTGCCGGTGCGAGCTACGGCCTGCTGATGGCTCATGCGCGAGCGTTCCTGCCACCGCATCTGACAGGGCGGGGCGTCACCTTGATGAACTTCTTCTCCATCGGCGGTGTCGGCGTGATGCAGTTTGCGACAGGTGCAGTGGTGACGTCCTCGACGGTTTCTGGCGATCCGCTCGCCGCGTACACGGCGCTGTTTACATTCTATGCCGGCATGCTTGCGCTCTCGATCGTCATCTATCTGGCGGTACGCGACGCCCCGCCAAAGGCATGACAGGTCTCATTAATCTGTGACGCCAACCTGTTGCAACCATTGCAGGATATCGTCTGCGATGGGCTTCGTGGTGTCCGGTGACATCGCGTCTCCCGCATTGACGTGGTTCGACCGGTCGCCGGAGTTTTCCACGGCGATGATGTCGGCCGGTTTGCTCCAGCGGGCAGCTATCGTGCGTGTCGCTGCCGCGTCGACGACTTGATCTCGGTCGCTGATGATGAACAATGTCGGCACGCCCACCCTCTCGACGGGCATTTCGCCCGCGACCTTCACGGCGGCCGCCATAGGAAGTGTGGCGACGGTCGGGTAACGCGTCGTCCAAAGCTGGCGGACAAGATCGTTTGACGGCTCGAAGCCGCGCTCCTTGCCTACGATCAGTTCGGCAATCTGCCTGCCCCATGGTCCGGTCAGCAGCGACGCGCCGGCAGCCTTGACCTGAAAGTTCGATGACAGCATCACCAGCGCCGCGACATTCTCAAATTGCCCAAGCTCGAACGCGGCGATGGTGGCAAGACTGCCGCCGGTCGATGTCGCCAGAACGATGACACGCTCCCCGATCATGCGCCCGATTGCCAGAGCCTCGGCGGTGTCGTTCATCCACGCCTTGACGCTAGCCTCGCCCATCGCGGCGCTGTCCTGGCCGTGACCCGTCAGGCGGGTGTAGAACAGATTTGCGCCAAGCTCTGACGCGAGCATGTCGGGCAGGGGGCGGACCTCGCCCTTGCTTGCTGAAAATCCGTGGATGTAGACGAACGACAACGGCGTTTGCGCGCGCTTCGACGGATCGGCCCAGACGATCTCCTTGGCAAGGCCCGGCCGGATATTCGCAATGCGCGCTTCCTCGGCCGCAAGGTAGGCCTCAGGGTCCGGGCCGATGGCTGACGCGTCGAAATCGATCGTGTGGTCGGTCGAGACGCGCGGGCCGAGCGCATAGAGCGCGGCGACTGCGAGTACTATGATTGCGAGTGCTATGACCATTTTTCGCATGATCTGGAAGACCTCGTGATGCCCTGATGACTATACCCGCGCAACCCCGAAGGAAAATCAGGGTCAGGTTCCCCGTCGGTTGGAATTTTATTCCAGTTGCGCAAACAGGTTCCGCTAAATTGAGGTATGGAGAAAAATCATTCCTTGCCGCCTTGGGCGCCAGTTTCTAGACCGGACAAGGTTTTCGACGCTGGAACGGTCTTCCAGAGCGCAGGCATTTCAGGAGCGCCACATGCTCAACTCGGTCATCGACGCCATCGGCAACACTCCGCTCATCCGGCTCAAGCGGGCTTCGGAAGAGACCGGTTGCGATATTTACGGCAAGGCGGAATTCATGAACCCCGGCCAGTCGGTCAAGGACCGGGCCGGCCTGTTCATCATTCGCGACGCGGAGAAGCGCGGCCTTCTGCGTCCCGGCGGGGTCATCGTCGAGGGAACGGCGGGCAATACCGGAATCGGCTTGACGCTGGTCGCCAAGACGCTCGGCTATCGCACTGTGATCGTCATTCCCGAGACGCAGAGCCAGGAGAAGAAGGACGCGCTGCGCCTGCTGGGCGCCGAACTCATCGAGGTTCCGGCCGTCCCTTACAAGAACCCGAACAACTATGTGAAACTGTCCGGCCGCCTAGCCGAGCAACTCGCCAGGACCGAGCCGAACGGCGCCATCTGGGCCAATCAGTTCGACAACGTCGCCAATCGCGATGGCCATATCGAGACGACCGCCCAGGAAATCTGGAAACAGACGGGCGGCCGCGTCGACGGTTTCGTCGCCGCTGTCGGTTCGGGCGGAACGCTGGCAGGGATTGCTGCCGGTCTGAGGGACCACAGCAAGAATGTTAAGGTCGCGCTGGCTGATCCGCTCGGTGCGGCGCTCTACAGCTTCTACACCGACGGCGTGCTGAAATCGGAAGGCTCGTCCATCACCGAAGGCATCGGGCAGGGCCGTATCACCGCCAACCTCGAAGGCTTTGCGCCTGACTTTTCCTACCAGATCCCCGATCAGGAAGCGCTGCCGCTGATCTTCGATCTGGTGCAGGAGGAGGGGCTTTGCCTCGGCGGTTCGACCGGCATCAACATTGCAGGCGCGATTCGCCTCGCAAGGGAGCTTGGCCCGGGCCACCGCATCGTCACCGTTCTGGCCGACTATGGCACGCGCTATCAGTCCAAGCTCTTCAATCCGGAGTTCCTGCGCGGCAAGGGCTTGCCGACGCCCGCCTGGCTGGAGGTAAAACCAGACATCGAAGTCCCGTTTGAAGACGCCGCATGACTGGGTTCAGGACGGAAGCACTCTTTCGCGATGACGCGTATCTGAAGCAGGCAGAGGCAACGGTCGCCGACCTGCGGCCCGATGGCAGCGTCATTCTGGACTGCACGATCTTCTACGCCACGTCAGGTGGCCAGCCCGGCGATACCGGACGTCTTACGCGCGCTGACGGGTCGGAGATCGTCATTTCAGGAACCGTCACCGGTGAGACGAAAGATGAGATCGTGCATCTTCCGGCACCCGGTCAGTCAACGCTTGAAGTCGGAGAAAAGCTACGCATATCAATCGATTGGGAGCGGCGTCTGAAGTTGATGCGGATGCACACGGCCTGCCACCTCCTGTCGGTCGTCTGCCCATTTCCGATCACGGGGGCCGCGGTTTCGGAGGAAGACAGCCGTGTCGATTTCGATCTGCCAGATCCCAGTTTCACCAAGGACTTTGTGACCGCCAAACTGATGGAACTGGTCGAGGCAGATCACCCAGTGTCGATTTCCTGGATCACCGATGAGGAGCTTGCCGCCAATCCCGGTCTGGTCAAATCGAAGAATGTGCGCCCGCCCTCCGGCACAGGCCGCATTCGTCTTGTCCAGATTGGCGAGAATGCCTCGATCGACAGTCAGCCCTGCGGCGGCACCCATGTGGCGACAACGTCCGAGATCGGACCGATCCATATAGGCAAGATCGAAAATAAGGGTCGCGAGAACCGGCGGTTCCGTTTGCGTTTCGGGCCTTTGCCTGTGGTGTGAGACAGGGCGGGGCCAACGTATTTTTCTTGTCGGCGGCGCGCCGGGCGTTATGTTGGCGGCATGAGCGAAAACAGCCCCTTCATCGTCACCGCCGACTGGCTCGAACAGCACCTGAACGATCCCGGCATGACCGTGATCGACGCGTCTTGGTATCTGCCCGCGCAAGGGCGCAATGCCCGGGCCGAGTATGATGCAGGCCATATTCCGCGGGCGGTCTATTTCGATCAGGACCTGGTCGTTGCTCCCGGTTCCAGCCTGCCGCACACCTTGCCTTCGCCAAAGGCGTTTGCCGCTCACGCCAGCGCGATGGGCGTGACGAAGGACGATACGATCGTCGTCTATGACGGTCCGGGCTTGTTCTCGGCGCCGCGCGTCTGGTGGATGTTCCGCGTGATGGGCGCGAAGAAGGTCTATCTGCTGGAAGGCGGCATCGACGGCTGGAAGCGGGACGGGCGGTTTGTCACCGACAAGCCGACAAAGACCGCATCGAGCGTGTTCAGCGAGGAATTCGATGCGTCGCGCGTCGCCTCCTTGGCCGAGATGCGGGCGATCGTCGCCAATGGCTCGCTGCAGATTGCCGATGCGCGGCCCTCTGGGCGCTTTGAGGGACGCGACGTCGAGCTCCGCCAGGGCGTGCGCAGCGGCCATATGCCGGGTGCGCACAATGTCCCGGCGCTGTCTCTGGCGAAAGACGGAAAGCTGCTGCCGCCCGACGAGTTGCGAAAGCTCCTTGCCGATGCCGGTGTCGACCTGACGATGCCAGTGGTCACCACCTGCGGCTCGGGCGTTACGGCCGCCGTCATCACGCTGGCGCTCGAAACGCTCGGTCACACCGACAACAAGCTCTATGACGGATCGTGGACGGAGTGGGGTTCGCAGGCCGACACGCCTGTTGAAACTGGCCCGTCCAGATGACCGGTCCAAGCCCTGCCGGTGTCGCGCCGATCGACGTGAAGCCGATCGATGTAACCGTGACATTTCTCGAAATGTCCGTGCCGCTGGCGCATTATCCGCCGCTGCCTTTCAACCGCAATGTTGCGTTGCTGCGGGCCAAAGACGCTCCCAATCACTATTACCGCTACCTGATCGACCGGATCGGCAGGAAATGGAATTGGGTCAATGCGTTGCGGCAATCCGATGAAGAAATGAGCAAGAAGCTTGCCGAGCCGGATCGCGATGTCTACGTGCTCCATATCGACGGAGTTCCGGCAGGTATGTTCGAGATCGCGCCGCATGAGGAGGGCACGGTCGAACTCGTCTATTTCGGCATGATGGCCCATGCGATGGGCCATGGTATCGGACGCTGGTTCCTTGGCGCGGCGTTGCAGCATGCATGGTCGCGAAGTCCAACGGCAGTGCGCGTCCAGACATGCACGCTCGACCATCCCGCCGCCTTGCCGCTCTACCAGAAACTCGGCTTTGATCCGGTCGGACAGGTCAGCGAGACTGTCTATCCCATGACGGCGCAGGAACGTGCCCAGTCCGTCATGCGCGACTAGCAGGCCGCGCTTGCATTCATGAACGGGTCGTTCATCGGCGATTCACATCGGCCATGCGACAAGGACCTCCTCAAACGAGGGATACACAGATGTTCAAGAAGCTTCTCGCCGCCGCTCTGATCTCCGCGACCGCCTACGTGCCGGTTCCGGTGCTTGCCCAGTCGGCGATGCCCAATGCGGCGCAGATCGAACGGCAGCTTGGCGCGGAACCGAGGCAGCGTCTTGCTCCCAATCGCCGCGTTTCGCGTGATGAACTGCGCCGCCGGCCGGAAATTCGCCGCATGGCGCCCTCGATCGACATCCAGTCGATCAATTTCGCCACCGGCTCGGCTGAAATCGACGGGTCGCAATATCGCAAGATCGAATCTATCGCGACGGCCATGAACCGCATCCTGCGTCGCAATCGCAGCGCCGTGTTCCTGATCGAGGGACACACGGATGCCATCGGGTCGTTTGCGTCGAACCAGTCTCTATCGGAGCGCCGCGCAAATTCCCTGCGCCGTGTTCTGGTGCAGCAGTTCAACGTTCCGCGCCGCGCACTCGACACTGTCGGTTATGGCGAGGAGTTCCTGCTGGTGCAGACGCAGAATGCGGATTGGCGCAATCGCCGCGTTACCCTGCGCAACATCACCGAGGTCGTTCGGCCATACTGATCCGGAAACCGGTCCCGAATGGAACAACGCCCGCGGAGCAATCCGCGGGCGTTCTCGTCTAATGGCGGCAGGGCCGCCTTGTCAGGCGGCGAGAACGGCCTTTGGCTCGGCCATTTCATATCCAAGGGCTTCGGCAACGGCGCGGTTGGTGATGCGGCCGCGATGGACGTTGAGGCCGTTGCGCAGATGCACGTCGTCGGTCAGCGCCTTGATGCCCTTGTCGGCAAGTTGCAGTCCGTAGTGCAGGGTCGCATTGTTGAGCGCATGGGCCGACGTTACAGGAACGGCGCCGGGCATGTTCGCCACGCAATAATGGATGATGCCGTCAACCTCATAGGTCGGGTCGGCATGGGTGGTGGCGTGCGAGGTCTCGAAACAGCCGCCCTGATCGATTGCGACATCGACGAGCACGGCGCCCTTCTGCATGCCGGTCAGCATTTCGCGGCTGACGAGCTTTGGCGCGGCAGCTCCGGGGATCAAGACCGCCCCGACGACGATGTCGGCGGAGAAGCATTCCTCGTCCAGCGCCTCGACGGTCGAATAGCGGGTGTGGACGCGACCGTTGAAAATGTCGTCAAGCTGGCGAAGACGGGGAATCGACCGGTCGAGGATCGACACATCCGCGCCAAGCCCCACCGCCATCTTGGCGGCCTGGAGACCGACGACGCCACCCCCGATGATGGTTACCTTGCCCGGCATGACGCCCGGCACGCCGCCAAGCAATACGCCGCGCCCGCCATTCGCCTTCTGGAGCGCGGTCGCGCCCGCCTGGATGGCGAGGCGGCCGGCGACTTCGGACATGGGAGCAAGAAGCGGAAGCCCGCCTCTATCGTCTGTCACGGTCTCATAGGCAATAGCGGTGACACCCGACTGTATCAGCCCCTTCGTCTGCTCAGGATCGGGGGCGAGGTGGAGATATGTGTAGAGGATCTGGCCTTCGCGCAATTGCACCCATTCGTTCGGCTGAGGTTCCTTGACCTTGACGATCATGTCCGAGCGCTCGAACACTTCGGCCGCCGTCTTCGCGATCCTGGCGCCCGCGGCGCGATACGCGTTGTCGTCGGCGCCGATGCCTGCACCCGCGCCGGTCTCCACCAGCACCTCGTGGCCGTGGGCCACGTATTCACGCACTGAACCCGGCGTCAGGCCGACGCGATATTCGTGGTTCTTGATTTCCTTCGGACAACCGACGCGCATCCAAAACTCCCTTTCCGGGCTTTGCGCCCGATTATCGTTGCGGGCATTCGCCCATTTTCCCTCAAGGGGAATAGTAGAACACCTAAGCGGCTCAAAGTGTTTGCGAAATCACTTGCTGAGAATGCTCGGAACCGAATATTCTTGCGCGACGAGTTGAATTTATCGCAGGAAACACTGTTTTATGCAGCTTGACCGGATCGATCTGGCAATTCTCGACACGCTTCAGCAGGAAGGACGCATTTCGAACGCGGCCCTTGCCGAGCGCGTGGGCCTTTCGCAATCGGCATGCTCGCGCCGGCTGGACACATTGGAAAAGGGCGGGGTCGTGAAGGGCTACCATGCGCGAATTTCCAATGCCGCGCTTGGCAACCAGCTCAATGCGATCGTCCACATTTCGCTGTCAGGCCAATTCGAGAAGACTCTGTCGGATTTCGAGATCGCCGTAAAGCGATGCCCGAACGTGCTGTCCTGCCATCTGATGTCAGGCGAATATGACTATGTGCTGCGCATCGCTGCGCGCGATCTTGCCGACTATGAGCGCATCCATAAGGAGTGGCTGACGGCCTTGCCTCACGTGACCAAGATCAATTCGAGTTTCGCGCTGCGCGAAGTGGTCGATCGTGTCGCATTGGGACTCAAAGTTTCTTCAGCCTGAGGTATAGGGAGGCAAGCGCATCTGCAACTTTCAGGCGCGTCGCCGATTTGTGACAACTGCAAGCGAAGAGTGATTTGGAAGTGTCATGAACCGTTGCTATTGGCGCAGGATGACAATTCGTCTCGCCGCATTTGCCTCAATTCTGCTTGCGCTGCCTGCGGTGGCGCAGGAGGCCGTGTCGCTCGACCAGTTGATCGACAATGAGCGGTTCCAGCTCAAGCGGGATTGCTCGACGGCCGAACTGAGGCCGGACTTCGCAATGCCGGTCGACATCAATGGCGACGGACTCGATGACATTCAGCTCGATTTCAGCGCAGTTGAATGTGACGGGCTTCCGGGCCGGTTCTGCAGCAACAATGAATGTCGCAAGGCGCTTTATCTGCAGACTTCGGCTGGCACGTTCACGCTGCTTCTGCGCACCGGCGCCCTCAATATCGCCTTTGACCGTCCGAACGGGCAATGGCCGTCCTTCATCGTCGAGCGCAACGGCACAGAGTGCAATCTGACAGCGGCCGAGACCTGTCTGCTGCGATATGAAATCCGCAATGGTCAGGCGCGGCAGATCCGCAACGCGCGTAACTGAGCCTTGTCCGCCGTCACGCGGGCGTCATGCGAATTTGCTGGACTTCGATCTCCAACGGCGCGAACCTCCCCACGATCATCAGGCTGGCGGGCAGGTGGTTAGCCGGCGTTCAATTCCGGAGATTCTCATGTCGATTTCGCTTTCTGTTTCCCGGCGTTCGTTCCTGACGGGCACGGCTGCGGCCGGCACCCTCATCATGCTGCATCCGTTCTCGGCGCGTGCCCAGGCCAATCAGGCGCACCTGCGCATCATGGAGACCACCGATATCCATGTGAACGTGCTGCCCTATGACTACTACGCCGACAAACCGAACGACACGATGGGCCTGTCGCGAACGGCCGCTCTGATCGACGGGATTCGCAAGGAGGCGACCAACTCCATGCTGGTCGACAATGGCGATCTTCTTCAGGGCAATCCGATGGGCGACTACATCGCCTATGAGCGCGGGATGAAGGAAGGCGACGTTCACCCGGTCATCAAGGGCATGAACACGCTGGGCTATTCCGTTTCGACGCTCGGCAATCACGAATTCAACTACGGCCTGTCGTTCATGGACAAGGTGCTGGCTGGCGCGAATTTCCCGTTCGTCTGCGCCAATCTTGTTCGCGGCACGGAGCTGGCGGCAAATCCGCGCGGCGACAAGCTCTACCTGAAGCCCTACGTGATCCTCGAAAAGCAGATCAAGGACGGGTCGGGCGCCGAGCAACCGGTCAAGATCGGCGTCATCGGCTTTGTGCCACCCCAGATCATGATCTGGGATTCGAAGAATCTCGAAGGCAGCGTCACTGTCCGCGACATTGTGCAGGCGGCCAAGGCATGGGTGCCGCAGATCAAGGAGGAGGGTGCCGATATCGTCATCGCGCTGTCCCATTCCGGCATCGACATCGGCAGCGGCGACATGATGGAGAACGCGGCGTTCCACGTTGCGGGCGTCGACGGTATCGATGCGGTATTCACCGGTCACCAGCATCTCGTCTTCCCCGGAAAGAAAGACTTCCAGAACCTCGCAGGCGTCGACACGGAGAAGGGTACGCTGCAAGGCAAGCCGGCCGTGCAGGCCGGTTTCTGGGGCTCGCATATGGGCCTGATCGACCTTCTGCTGGAGCGCGACGGCTCCAAATGGCGCGTTGTCTCGGCAACGTCGGAGGCACGGCCGATCTTCGAGCGCAAGGACAACAAGAACGTCGCCGTCGTCGAGGACGTTGCCGCCGTCGCCGACGCGGTGAAGGAGGATCACGAGGCGACGCTCGCCTATGTCCGCCGCCCGGTCGGCAAGACCTCGGCACCGCTCTATTCCTATTTTGCGCTCGTCGCCGACGATCCGTCTGTGCAGATCGTCTCGCAGGCGCAGACCTGGTATATCAAGGACTTGCTGAAGAGCACGCAGTGGAAGGACCTGCCAGTGCTGTCAGCTGCCGCTCCCTTCAAGTCGGGCGGTCGCGGTGGCCCGGACTATTACACCGACGTTCCCGCCGGTGACGTGGCGATCAAGAACGTCGCCGACCTCTATCTGTATCCCAACACCGTGCGGGCGGTCGAAATTACCGGTGCACAGGTTCAGGAATGGCTGGAAATGTCGGCCGGCATCTTCAATGCGGTGGAGGCCGGGAAGGCCGACCAGCCGCTCATCAATCCGGATTTCCCGGCTTTCAACTTCGACGTGATCGACGGCGTGACCTACAGGATCGACCTGTCGCAACCACCGAAATACGACCCGAAGGGCGCCGTCCTCGATGCCTCGTCGAACCGCATCAAGGATCTGATGTTTGACGGAAAGCCGATCGACCCGGCGCAGAAATTCGTCGTCGCGACCAATAATTACCGTGCGGGCGGCGGCGGAAACTTCCCCGAGATCAACGCGTCGAAGGTGATCTTTGAGGCGCCGGACACCAATCGCGACGTTATCGTTCGATACATCGTCGATCAGGGCACGATCAATCCAGCCGCCGACGCCAACTGGAATTTTGCTCCGATGCAGGGCACCAGCGTGCTGTTCGAGACAGGCCCGAAGGCGAAGGAGTTCCTTGCCGACGTCAAGGGCGTGAAGATCGAGGACGCAGGCGAGGGCGAGGGCGGTTTCGCCAAGTATCGCATCCTGTTGTAGGCGATAGACGCCCGCATTGGCCCCAAAATTCCTCTCCCGCTCGTAACGGGAGGGGAGTGTCGGCTCCGATGCAGAGAGGCGGGAGCTACAGCCCGCGGGCGCTGCGAACCCATTGCTCGATATCGGCGAGGTTTGACGGGACCGCGAGCCCGCACTGGTTGAGTTCGCTGCTCAATTCCAGAGTGATGCCTGCCTTGCCTTTGGCGAAAGCGTCGGCGATCGGGCCGTCGGAGACCTGCGTCTTGGCATTGCGGATGTCGGATGCGCCGTTGCACAGATGCACGACGTTGCCTCCGTCAGTCCACCAGACATGATCCTGGCCGACCAGTTGCGTCACCACCTGCGATTCGACGGCTACCTGTTCCTGCGACAGCGGCTTGAAGTCGATGCCCAATACAGTTGCGGCAATCGCGACGATGATGCCTGCGGCGCCGGCAATGTTCTTCTGCTTGGCGTCCATGTCCTTGTTCATGAAGATCATGACGATCAGCGGCAGGAACGCCAGAAGCGCGATAAAGGCTCCGAGCTGGTTCTGGATGAAGAACTTTACAGGCTCCTTGCGTGAAGCAGGGTCCTGATGGTTGGCCCTTTTCCAGAGAACCGAGCCGATGACTGCCAGCACGCCGATGACGGCGATGAAGCCGAGCAGCAAATACCAGCGCCACTGCGGGAAGCCCTGATTTGCGGCCAGTTCGTCGAAGGGCGGCCGCATGACCCAGAATATGGCGACGAGTTCGAGAACGATCGCAACGGCCCAGAGGACCAAGGCGATTATCCGCAATCTGGTGGCCTGCGCCTTTGCCTCGGGCGTTGCCGCAAAGACCGGGGGCTCTTTCTGGGGAGTAGATTTCTTTGTGTCTGTCGTCATGGCCTTCACTCTGTTCGATACGGTCAGTTTAAACTCAGGTTGGTGGCGGCCCAAAGAAGAATGTTTGTGACGCGCCATTTCATGGGCCGGCTCTTTGCAGGGGCTGACTGGAGCCCCTTTCAGGCAAGCCAGCCCAGGCATCAGCCGGCGTCGGCCTTGATTTCTCTTGTGCGGCGCACAAATATCTTGTGTAGGCATTGAGGGAGTGCGGTCATGGCCGAGAGAGTTCCCCATATCGTTGTTGTCGGCGCTGGGTTCGGCGGGCTGGAGTTCACCCGCTCGGCCGCGAAGCTCCCGGTCAAGATCACGCTGATCGACCAGCGCAATCATCACCTGTTCCAACCTTTGCTCTATCAGGTGGCCACCACCTCGCTGGCGACATCCGAAATCGCCTGGCCGATCCGCCATCTCGTCAAGCGCCATGCCAATGTCTGCACGTTGCTGGCGCGCGTTAGCGGCGTCGACAAGGCTGCGCGGCGGGTCGTTCTGGCGGATGGGGAGACGGTTCCCTACGACACGCTGGTCATCGCGACGGGCGCGCGTCACGCCTATTTCGGTTATGATGAATGGGAGCCGTTTGCGCCCGGGTTGAAGACGCTGGAAGATGCCACGACGATCCGCCGGCGCATTCTGCTCGCCTTTGAACAGGCGGAGCGTGAGGCCGACCCCGAAATCCGTAAGGCGCTGATGACGCTTGTCATCATCGGCGGCGGCCCGACCGGCGTCGAGCTTGCCGGTACAATTGCTGAACTGGCGCGCGACACACTGAAAGGCGAGTTTCGCGCCATCGATACCAGCGAAGCGCGCGTCGTGCTGATCGAAGGCGGCGAGCGCGTGCTCGGAAATTTCAGGCCCGAAATGTCTGCCTATGCGCGCAAGGCACTGGAGAAGCTCGGTGTGACGTTGGAGTTCGGACGCCCGGTCACCGATTGCACGGCAGACGGCGTGACATTTGGCGGAACGTTCCTTCCGGCCCATACTATCATCTGGGCCGCGGGCGTTGCCGCATCTCCGGCGGTAAGCTGGCTGGGCGCGGAGGCCGACCGGGCAGGGCGCGTCAAGGTCGAGGCCGACATGAGCGTTCCGGGCCATCCAGATATTTTCGTCATCGGCGACACCGCCGCCGCAACCCGCCCCGATGGCCGGCCGGTGCCGGGCATCGCGCCAGCGGCGAAGCAGGCAGGCTGGCATGTGGCGGCGATCCTCAAGGCGCGGCTCGCAGGGCAGCCTTCGCCGGGCGCATTCGTCTACCGCCACGAGGGCGATCTCGCCACGATCGGCAAGCGGGCCGCCGTTTTCGACCGTGGTCGTTTCGTGCTGACGGGTTGGTTCGCCTGGTGGCTATGGGGCATCGCCCATATCTTCTTCCTGATCGGCCTGCGCAATCGGATTGCCGTCGCTCTGTCCTGGCTGTGGATCTATTCCACCGGCCAGCGCAGCGCGCGCCTGATCACGCAGGGCGATGACGAAGATCTGCCGGTCAAGGACAGGTCGCGACGAGCTGCGTAAGTGTCTACTTACGCTTTGTAGATGACCTGCCGCACGTCGATATATTCGGCGCGGAAGCCTGCCTCGCAATAATAGAGGTAGAACTCCCAGAGTTTCTTGAACCTGTCGTCAAAGCCCATCGGCCTTATCCGGTCCCATGACGCCCAGAAGCGTTGCCGCCATTCGGCCAGCGTGCGCGCATAGTCCTGTGCGAAGACGCGTTCTCGCAACAGCGACAGGCCGTGCGCCGCGCCGATCGATTTGAGGATTTGCGGCGTCGGCAGCATCCCACCCGGAAAGACGTATCGCTGGATGAAGTCAGGGTTCTTGCGGTAGTTGTCGAAGGCGTCCTCATTGATCGTGATGATCTGCATTCCCGCCGTTCCGCCGGGCTTCAGGCAGTCCTTCACCTTGGTGAAGAATTCCGGCCAGTGGCTTTCACCGACGGCCTCGAACATCTCGATCGAGGCGATCCGGTCATATTTGCCCGTCTCGTCGCGATAGTCCTGGAATTTCAGCTCGACCTTGTCCGAAAGGCCGGCTTTGGCGATGCGCTCGCGGGCGAATGCGAGCTGTTCCCGGCTGATCGTCAGGCCGGTCACCTTGCAGCCGATCTCGCGCGCCGCAAACTCGGCGAACCCGCCCCAGCCGCAGCCGATTTCGAGAACGTGGTCGTTCGGGCCGATGCCCGTGTCGCGGGCAAGCGCCCGGTATTTCGCGTTCTGAGCCGATTCCAGATCGTTGGCGCCTGTCTGGAACAGCGCCGACGAATAGGTCATGGTCGGGTCGAGCCATTCCCCATAGAACTTGTTGCCGAGGTCGTAATGCGCCGAAATATTGCGCCTGGAGCCGGCCTTCGTGTTGTCGTTGAACCAATGGCGGATACGCTGGATGGTCATGATCAGCCAGTTCGCGCCCCCCGCCAGCTGATCGCCGGCCTCGCGGTTGACGACGAAGAGTTCAAGGAAGGTGGTGACGTCGGGGCTTTCCCAATCGCCGTCGATATAGGATTCGGCAACACCGATCGTTCCGCCGGAAAAGGCGCGTGAAGGCAGCTTCCAGTTATTGAGCACCAGCGTGGCGTCAGGCCCCGGCGCATTGTCGCCCATCCTGACCGTGCGTCCGTCCGGCAACCGTGCGGTCAGCGAGCCCTTGGGCAGCGACATTGCCGCCTGAAGCACCATGCGCGCCTTGGCGGGAAGACCTCTTGCAAACTGGGCGAAGTTGGCCGGCGTAAGGTTCAGAACCGAAGTTGCTGTGTCTGCCGGACCGGTTGGCGCTTGTCCTGCCATGTGGCTGCCTCTCCTCCACGTCCGCGGCCGGCGGCCATCGGACCACTGCGTGCCCGGTGCCGGCGCGCTCTGTCTCTTGCTGCGCCGAAACGGACAGGATCAGGGGAGACGCTTCACCGGCAAAATTCCGGCTCCGTCCCGCGATGAATTCCCGTCACAATCTTCCACGGCGGAACGGCATTCATCAAGTGGCACTAAAGCAGCGAATTATTGGGACAGAACAGCGCCATTCCGGTCCACAAATGAAAACGGCGCCGGCCGCGAAGGCCGGCGCCGTCTGTGCCGCTTTGTGGCGTCAGGCTCTACGGACGAGACTGATCAGGAACAGAAGGATGATAGCGCCGAGTGTCGCCCACACGATCGACGCAAGGATGCCCCCATCGACCCAAAGCCCAAGACGCGGGAAGATGAGGCCGGCCAGGAAAGCACCGACAATGCCCACCACTATGTTGCCCAGCAGACCGAAGCCGTAGCCCTTGACGATTTGCCCGGCTAGCCAGCCGGCAATCGCACCGACGATGAGAAATACAATCAATGATTCAATGCCCATGGCGGATTCTCCTATGACCAAGTCAGAATTTCAGACAATCAGAGGTATGTCGAGCCAAATTAGAGCTGAGAAATCAATGTCCTCCGAAATGCGGAGGTCGAAATTTTCCGAGCCGGGTGACTTAGGGCGGCAAGCTGATCTATCAAGTGACGATGCGCATGACTCTCGTCCCGGCCGTCATTCTCCTGCTCCTTGGACCTGCCACCGCGCAGACGTTGAAGCCCTATAAGGACGATCTGTTTGCTTACCCGGTAACGCTCGATGAGCGCGACTCGGGTGCGTTTCGCAGCGTCGACTATCGAGAGGCGCGCGACATCAACGAGCGTGACGAGGTGCTGGAGCGCCGCGTCAACGCGAAATATGTGAAGCTCGCGGTGCGCAGTGCGCAGAAGGACATTGTCGTCGAAACGGCGGCGGGGCCTGTGCGCCACTTCGCAGTCGGCGCAGCGAAAGGCGCGAAGATCATCACCGTCTATCTGCATGGCAAGGGCGGCTCGCGACGGCAAGGCGTCGACGACTTTACATTCGGGGGCAATTTCAACCGCATCAAGAACTTGATGTGGGAGAATGGCGGCCTTTATCTATCTCCCGATTTTTCCGATTTCGGCCCGGCCGGGGTGACGCAGGTCTCGGCGCTGCTGTCGGCCTATCTGGCCGCATCACCCGCCGCAAAGGTGATCGTTGCCTGCGGCTCGATGGGGGGCGCGATCTGCTGGGGGATCGCCGATGATGCGCAGATCGCATCGCGGCTTGGCGGCCTGATGCTGCTCGGCTCCTATCCGTCGAAAGATTTCGCGACGAGCCTTGCAGCCAAAAGGAAGGTGCCGCTATTCATCGGGCAGGGGAGCCGGGATACCGTCTTTCCGATCGAAGGGGCGGAAGGGCAGTATCGGTCGCTGAAGCAGATCGGCTATCCGGTGCGGATGGTCCGGTTCGAGACCGGCACTCATGGGACGCCGATCAGGATGACCGACTGGCGCGAGACATTGAACTGGATGATGGGGCGTTAAGTCAGGGGCCAGTGTCATAGTCGAGCACGGTGATGTGTTCCACCTTCTCGTCATAGGTCGGGTCGACGTCGAACTTCACCAGTGCAAAATCGCCATCGCGGAAGATCCAGCGGCCGATCGATGATGCATCGCCCAGCCCGCGCCACATCGATTGCGACACCAGCGTGTGCGTCACCGCATCATATTGTGCGTTGACCAGATCCGACACGGCATTGAAGCCGATGATATTGACGCTCTCAAGCTTCGTGTCGCCGTCGCCCTCATAACGAATATCCAGTTCAGGCATGGCGAATTTCACCGGCTTGATCGAAAGATCGTCGCTGCGGCCGAGATAAAAGGTCGAACGTTCATTATAGGCGCCGCGATCGCAGATGAAGCGCACCAGCGTCGCCGTCTTTGCTGGCTCTGATTCACCGTCCGACTTCAGATGATACTCGAACGTGTCGACCTCCGGCGTCTCGTTTTCGAGTTCTGCGAGCGGGCATTCCTGGCCGCGCCCGCCGACAAACATTGCGCGGGCCTTTTCGACCATCCAGTTCTGCGCACCGAGTTCAACGCCCTCGCAAGCCGTCGGCAAAGACTGCTCCAGAGGCGCATCGGACGGTTTGAGGTCGCCCTTCTCGATGCCGAGAGGGTGGAACGGGTTGCCCTGTATCTGCGGATTGGCGAGGCGCAGCGTGTAACAGCCGGAGAACACCTTCTCATCTGTAGGGCCATGGGAACGGATGGCGACCGGCAGCGTGTAGATCGTGCTCCCGGCGGCCCCCTCCATGATCGGGCGGCCCACGAGCACATCGACATCCTGCGTGTCGGCATAGCCCTTTTCGAAGCTTTCGAAATCCGCTGCTGGCGGCGTCGCGAAATAGCCCCAGGCGCGTCCGAACTCTTTGCGCGAAACGGCATTGTAGAGCGACTTGACGACCGCCTGCGGCGTGGACCTGTCATCCAGATAGGGTGGTTCCTGACCCGCCGCCTCGGCAACTGGGGCGAGAATGAAAGACAAGGCAATAAATGCCGATGCGCGCATGTCCGACCTCCGGTGTTGCAGAGTTTCGTCGCCAATGCGGCGATTGTTCGTCAGGTTCGCCTCATCGCGCGGACAATGCGAGGAAAATCGACGGGGCGCACGACCGATATGGGTGAGCTGCCGGTTCTGCAAGTGATGGCTTGCGCGCCCTGGACGATGCAGCGGCGCTGGGGCGCTGCGCAGCGCGGACGTGAGAAAAGTTCGCTGAAGAAACCCATCTGTTCGAACCCGGTTGCTTCCCTGCGCGTCGTCTACCCGAGCAAGGTGACGGCATTGTTGCAGTGCAGCGTCATTCAGGAGGCAGTCATCGACAGTTCGTTACAGTTTGAATTGGGCTCAGCATAAGTCTGTTAATCGGCAACTGATAAATCTCGCGCCATGAGGACGGGACACGTCCTGAAGTGGGAAGCGAGCCGTGAACAGACGGAGAGGCGATCCGCTCACCAGAAGCGATTTCGCAAGCCTTCTTGAAGAGGTTATCGCTTCTGCCGAGCAGAAAGAGGCCGAGGATATCGGTGCGAGGCCGACCATTCCCTTCGACCTGATGGGCACGGTCATCGACGTTGAGGTGACCGATCCTTCGGTCGCCGCCGAATATCTCTTTGCCGCCGCCGACCGCTTCTCGATCGTCGATACGTCGCCGACGCTCGCCCCGACGCTCGGTCAGGAATTGCCGTCCATCGAGCCGGAAGATATTCGCCGCGAACTCGGGATCACGCCCAAGGATACGCCCGAATCGCTTGACCGGCTGCGCCGCAGGTTTGCGCTCGCAAACCACCCCGACCGTGTGTCGGGCGATCTGGCAGATCGCGCGCTGCAACGGATGAAGATCGCCAATCAGCTCATCGACGAAGGCAAGCAACGATTTCTGAAAGTGCGCGACTAAGCGCGCACTCAATCCTACAGCGGTATGTTGTCGTGCTTCTTCCAGGGGTTCTGGAGATCCTTGTTGCGCAGCATCTTGAGCGCACGGGCGACGCGCTTGCGCGTTGAATGCGGCATGATCACCTCGTCGATATAGCCACGTTCGGCGGCGACGAAGGGAGACAGGAAGCGGTCTTCATAGGACTTGGTATGCGCCGCGATCTTCTCGGCGTCGCCAATGTCCTTGCGGTAGATGATCTCGACCGCGCCCTTTGCGCCCATGACCGCGATCTGCGCCGTTGGCCATGCATAGTTCATGTCGCCGCGCAGGTGCTTCGAGGCCATCACGTCATATGCGCCGCCATAGGCCTTGCGAGTGATGATGGTGACTTTCGGCACCGTCGCCTCCGCATAGGCGAAGAGCAGCTTTGCGCCGTGCTTGATCAGGCCGCCATATTCCTGCGCGGTGCCGGGCAGGAAGCCGGGAACGTCGACGAAGGTCACGATCGGGATATTGAAGCAGTCGCAGAAGCGGATGAAACGCGCGGCCTTGCGCGAGGCATCCGAGTCGAGCACGCCAGCCAGAACCATCGGCTGGTTGGCGACGAAGCCGACCGTGCGCCCATCGACGCGGCCGAAGCCGGTGACGATGTTCTTGGCGAACGACGCCTGGATCTCGAAGAAATCGCCTTCGTCGCAGGTCTTCAGGATCAGTTCCTTGATGTCGTACGGCTTGTTGGCATTGTCCGGCACAAGCCGGTCGAGCGACATGTCATGGTCCGTGACGGACTGATAGCTTTCGATCTCCGGGATTTCCGACGTATTGGACTGCGGCAGGAAATCGATCAGCCGCCGCATCTGGAGAAGCGCTTCGACGTCGTTGTCGTAGGCACCGTCGGCAATGGAGGATTTGGTCGTGTGGACGGATGCGCCGCCGAGTTGTTCTGCCGTCACCGTTTCATTCGTCACGGTCTTCACCACATCCGGCCCGGTGACGAACATGTAGGACGTGTCGCGCACCATGAAGATGAAGTCTGTCATGGCCGGCGAATAGACGTCGCCGCCCGCGCACGGGCCCATGATGACGGAAATCTGAGGAATGACGCCGGACGACAGCACATTGCGCTGGAAGATTTCGGCATAACCGCCAAGGGCCGCCACGCCTTCCTGAATACGCGCGCCGCCCGCGTCATAGATGCCGATGATCGGTGCGCGGTTGCGCAGCGCCATCTCCTGCACCTTTACCACCTTTTCGGCGTGGGCCTCCGAAAGCGAGCCGCCGAAAACGGTAAAGTCCTTGGCGAAGACGAAGACGGTGCGGCCGTTGACGGTGCCCCAACCGGTGACGACACCGTCGCCGGCATATTTCGTCTTCTCCATGCCGAAATCGGTCGAGCGATGCTCGACGAACATGTCGAACTCTTCAAACGAGCCGTCGTCGAGGAAGATTTCGATTCGCTCGCGCGCCGTCAGCTTGCCTCGGGCGTGCTGCGCGTCGGTGCGGGCCTTGCCGCCACCGGCACGGGCGACCTCGCGCCGGCGCTCCAGTTCAACGAGCACATCCTTCATTGTCGTCCTCCAGCTTTGGTCAAAGCTGTTATCACGACAGGCGTCACGTGCAAGGGCGCATCAAGGGCAAACCCGTTCTGCCGCCGCTGCACAGCGCGCGGCCAGTTCGGCAGCGCCGTTACCAGACGCCAGTATTTTTCATCGATGCCCACGGCTCGGCCTTGGGTAAGGGATCGCCCTTCTGCAACAGCTCGATGGAGATGTTGTCGGGCGTGCGGATGAAAGCCATGTTTCCGTCGCGCGGCGGCCGGTTGATCGTGACGCCCTTGTCCATCAATCGCTGGCAGGTCTCGTAGATGTCGTCGACCTCATAGGCGAGATGGCCGAAATTGCGCCCGCCGCCATATTCTTCGGGGTCCCAGTTATAGGTTAGTTCGACCAGCGGCGCGCTGTTCCTTTTCCCCGATTCCTTGTCCTCGTCCGCAGCGAGGAAGATCAGCGTGAAGCGGCCGGCCTCGCTTTCGTGGCGGCGCACTTCAGTCATGCCGAGCTTGTTGCAGAAGAAATCGAGAGACGCCTCGACGTCCGAAATCCGGATCATCGTATGGAGATATCGCATCGTAAAACCCTTCGTTGTCGGTCTCGATATGGATCGCGCAGGACGCTTCGGCAAGCATGCTCGCACTCCAGCGTCGCGAAAGCTTCGTGGTTAATAATTCGTTGATACGGCGAGAAATGACTTGGCAGGTGTTGCTGAAATCAAGGTTCGTCATGGTATCTTACGGTCAGAATCAGTTGCGTTGATCTTCAGGAAGGGTGCGTTCTGATGGGGGACAGTTCCTTTTCAGAGAACCGCAAGTCCGGGCTACCAAGCCAGGGCGGGGCGGGCGAAAGCGAGGACCTCATTGAGGTGTCCGGCGCTATCAAGTGGTTCGACGTGGCCAAGGGATATGGCTTCGTCCTGCCGGACGATCCGTCGCTGGGCGATATTCTGGTGCATGTCACGGTCCTGAGGCGCGATGGCTATCAGACGGCACTTGAAGGTGCGCGGCTGGTCTGCCTTGTCAAGGGCGGCGATCGCGGGATGCAGGCGTTCCGCATCATTTCCATGGACACCTCAACCGCAATCCACCCGCTCGAACAGCCGGGCAACAAGACACATACTCATGTCGTGCCGACCAGCGGGCTGGAGCGCGCTCTGGTCAAGTGGTTCAACCGCACCAAGGGCTTCGGCTTCCTGACGCGCGGCGAGGGCACCGAGGATATTTTCGTCCATATGGAAACGCTTCGCCGCTACGGCGTGACCGAACTGCGTCCGGGGCAGGTTGTTCTTGTTCGCTTCGGGAATGGCGACAAAGGCCTTATGGCTGCCGAGATTCACCCGGATATGGGAACCTTGCCGTCAGCTCACTGAGGGGCAGGGAAGAATGAAAGCTATATTCCGCGCGTCTATGGTGGCCGCAGCGCTGGTCCTTGCGGCAGGCGCGCCGACCTATGTGCAACAGGCCTTTGCCGATTCGCGTGCGATGGTGCTGCCTGTGGAAAAGACGCCGCTCATCGCCAAGACTGCTGGCGGCGACCGCAGCTTTACAATCGAGATTGCAGATGAGCCGCTCGAACAGCAGCGCGGGCTGATGTTTCGCGAAACCATGGCGGACGACCACGGCATGTTGTTCGACATGGGCGTGACGCGCCCGACCGGCTTCTGGATGGAAAACACGCCAATGCCGCTCGACCTGCTGTTCATCGGCGACGACGGTATCGTTAAGGCGATTCTGCCCGGCCAGCCATTTTCGCGCGCAACGATTTCCCCAGGCGTGCCGGTTCGCTTCGTGCTTGAACTGAAGCGGGGCATGTCCGAGAAATACGGCATCAAGCCCGGCGACCGCCTGCGGCATCCTGCAATCGACGCTGTCACCGGTTCGAAATAGCCGTCCGTCCGGCCCGACGAGTCTTCACATGAACCATTTCCAAAACGACGGTTTCACGCTCGCCTTCATCGACGAACCACCTGCAAATGGGGGCGAGGGTGAGCCGGTTCTGCTCATCCATGGATTTGCGTCCAACATTCAGACGAACTGGATCGGCCCCGGCTGGGTGCAGACGCTGACGCGCGCCGGCTATCGGGTTGTCGCGTTTGATCACCGTGGTCATGGGCAATCATCGGCGAGCTATGACGAGGCGGCCTACACGCCAGACCGCATGGCGTCCGACGTGGTGGCGCTGCTCGACCACCTTGGAATCGGCAAGGCGCATCTCTTCGGTTATTCGATGGGCGCGCGCGTCTCGGCCTTCACCGCTCTCGACCATCCGGACCGCGTGGCGAGCCTTATTCTGGGCGGGCTCGGCATGGGCATTATCGATGGCGTGGGCGATTGGGACCCGATTGCCGAGGCGCTGATCGCGCCCGATCCCGATGTCATCACCGATACGCGCGGCAAGATGTTCCGTCGATTTGCGGACCAGACTAAAAGCGACCGCATGGCGTTGGCAGCCTGCATCGCGACATCGCGCGTTCTCGCCGACAAGGAACAGGTCGGGCGCATCACCCAGCCGACGCTTGTGGCGGTCGGCACCCGCGACGATATCGCGGGATCGGCGCATGATCTGGTGGCGCTGATGCCGAATGCCGAGGCCTTCGACATTATCAATCGTGATCATATGCTGTCGGTCGGCGACCGCAGTTTCAAGGACAAGGCCGTCGAATTTCTCAAGGCCCATCCGATCGGCTGAGGCGGTCACGTCGTTTCGCGAAGCCTTGCAAGCGAGGCAGCCATGTTTCGTCGCGCCTTGGCCTCGAATTCGTCCCTGAACAGATCGGTTGAAAAGAGCCGGTCGCGCGCCAGAAACGCAACGAGAAAATCGGCGCGGCGCGCGCGCCAGGTTGCATCGTCGACCCATCCGTATTCGCGCCTGACCTCATCCTCATAGGCACAATAGCGTTCCGGCTCGGCACCGAGAATCGACAGGTCCATGTCGAGGAACAGCCGTGTATCCTCGCGCTCGTCGCCTGACAGGCCTTCGGCCAGGCGATGACCGGCTGTCGCCTCGATCATCCGCACGATGGGCGACAGCCGGGCAGGGGATGTGTCGCTTGCAAGCCATTCAGCAGCAAGCTGCGCGCTGCGCTCTTCATTGTCCTTGGCGCGGCTGTCATAGATCGCGTCGTGAAACCAGATCGCCGCCTCCACTGCTTGCGGATCGGCGAAGGCATCGCGATGTCTGTCGAGCAAAGCGAGAAGCGCCTCGATATGGCGCAGATCGTGATAGTGGCGATCAGGCGCTGTATAGCGCCGCGTCAGTTCCTCGATCATCGTGGCGGTCATCAGCGACATGAGCGAACTCTCTTCACTGGCCAGAACCTAGCCCCTAATTATGAGCCGCCAAAGACAGGCTTGCGCCTTTCGAGAAACGCGGCTCGACCCTCGGCATAGTCGGCGCTGTCGAATGTTGCGTCGCCTGCAAGCTTCGCAGCGGCGGCAAGGCTGGCGTCGGAGGAGACTGTCGCTGCAATGGCCAGCCGCGAGGCCTTGATCGACAAAGGCGCGTTGGCTGCGATTGTGGCGGCTAGTCCCCCGACATGGGCGGCAAGCCTCTCGCGCTCCACCAGTTCGACGACAAATCCGGCGCGCAGGGCGGTCTCGGCGTCGATCGTGTGCGCGGTCATGGTGAGGTAGCGCGCCATCTGCGCCCCGGCTGCGCTGACGATGTCGATCATCGCATCGGCGGGATAGGCGAGACCGAGCCTTGCTGCGGGGACGGCGAAGCGAGCCTGCGGCGTTGCGACCCTCAGATCGCAGGCAGCCGCAATACCGAATCCGCCGCCGAAGCAGATGCCGTCGATGGCTGCGATGACCGGCGCGGCGCAATTGCGGATCGCTGCAAAGGCCGCCGAATTCGACGCTTCATAGGCGCGGGCTGTTGCCGCATCGCGGCGCACCGTCTCGAACTCCGAAATATCTGCACCAGCGCAAAAATCCTCGTCCTTGCCCGACAGGATGATGACCCGCGTCGCGCCGTCCGAACCCAGGCGTTGCAAGGTTTCGGTCAGTGCCACCCACCCCGCATACGGAACCGCATTCTTGCGGCGCGGATTGTCGATGACGATATGCGCCACCGGACCGTCACAAGAAACTGTCAAGCAGGTGTGATGCGAAGACGATTCGACATTCATGAATTTCGACCCACATAACGAGGCTTGAGGAAAATTGTATTCACTCAGGCCATGCGTTCGATTAGATTGATGCATCGTGCAGGACAAGTAGGCAGGACAGACGAGACATGAGCACCAAGGCCGTCGTCGCTCAATTGCAGCCGGTAGATCCTATCTGGATGACCGTTCGCGATGAAGCAAAAGAAGCCGTGGCGCGCGACCCGCTGCTGGCGGCATTCCTCTATGCCACCGTGATCAACCAGCCCTCGCTTGAAGAGGCGGTGATCCATCGCATCGCATCGCGCCTCGACCATGCTGACGTCAGCGCATCGCTGATCATCCAGTCGTTCAATGCGATGGTGAAGGATCAGCCCGACTGGTCCAACATTGTGCGCACCGACATTCAGGCCTATTACGACCGCGATCCGGCCTGCGACCGTTTCCTGATGCCGGTTCTGTATTTCAAGGGTTTCCATGCGGTGCAGACGCATCGTCTGGCGCATTGGCTGTGGAATTCCGGACGGCGCGATTTCGCGCTCTATCTCCAGAGCCGCTCGTCGGCGGTCTTTCAGGTCGACATCAATCCGGCTGCGCGCATCGGCAAGGGCATCTTCATCGACCACGCGACGGGTCTCGTCGTTGGCGAAACGGCCGTCATCGAGGATAATGTTTCGATCCTGCACGGCGTTACGCTCGGCGGCACCGGCAAGGCAGGCGGCGACCGCCACCCCAAGATTCGCCATGGCGTCCTGATTGGGGCCGGCGCAAAGATCCTCGGCAATATCGAGATCGGCCATTGCACAAAGATCGCGGCCGGGTCTGTCGTGCTGAATTCGGTTCCCAACAACAAGACGGTGGCGGGCGTTCCCGCGCGCATCGTCGGCGAATCGGGTTGCGCCCAGCCGTCGCGTCAGATGGACCAGTTGCTGCCGTCCCAGTCGATGGATCACGTCATCTCGTTTGACATCTGATCACAAGGCCGGATCGCGCCTTTACATGGCATTGCAGCACGTGCCAGAAGCGGGCCGATTCAAAATTCAGACGGGAGCTGCCACGTGAAAGCCGACGAACTCCGGAAGCTCGACGCCTATTTCAAGAAGGTGTTTCAGAACCCGCGCCTGCAGGTGAAGGCCCGCCCGCGCAAGGACGATTCCTGCGAGCTTTACCTCGATGACGAGTTCCTCGGCCTCGTCTACAAGGACGAGGAAGACGGCGACTACAACTTCTCGATGGCGATCCTCGACATCGACCTGAACTGACCCGTCAGTCGGCCGTCTTCAATATCCATTTCGCCAGCCGCAGCATCGACGCATCGAGTTTCTGCCAGTCGCCCAGCAATTCGCGGGGGAAGCGGTAGGACAGGCTCAGATCGTCGGCGATATGGATGTCGCGCTCGCAGGGCGCGAGCGATTGAGCGGCTGCATCGCCCTCAAGGCAGCGTGCCACAAAAGGTTCGTTGCCTGCGCGGTCGCCGACAAGCAGCGTCTCGTTGACATAACCTGATTTCTCGGTGAAGCGACGCAGCTTCAGGCCCGCTGGTGCCGCCTCGATGCTTGGCTCCGTCAGCGCGCTGTAGATCGGCTCGTAACGGCCGCTCATGTCACGCGACATCATCGCCTCGCTCACCGATACGAACAGGATGTTGCGGCGGTTGTCGGCATGGTTGAAATCGTCGCGGGCCGCGTTGGTATATCCCGTCAGGTCGGGCCAGCGCAGATAGAGGTCGAGCCGTTCGGCCACGCCGCCACGCCGCGCACTCTCGAATCGGATCATGTTGCGTGGTGCGGATAACACGTTGTTGCCTATGACGACTTCGGCAAACGATGTGTCGTCGGTGTGCCCGGCCATGGCGATGGAATGGCCAGCAAGGCGTCCCGCCACCGAAATGCCCCCGGCGACGACGAGCAGCGCAAGAATGGCGAAGAATACGCGCCACATGAAGCGCGCGTCGAACAGGCCTTCGACTGTTTCAGCCTGAGCGGTTGCCCCCGACATGGAAATCTCCCTGTGCCGGCCCGGCACACTTTCATCGGCATGGGTTTTGCAGCGCGATGCCGGATCGACACTGATCGATCATGGTAAACGGGAGGTAAAAGTGGGCGATGTCTTCACGCTGGCTTTCGCTTTGGGTGTCGGGCTGGCCTGTGGCGGCCTCATCGGTTCGGTCATGGAGCAGGCCACCGGAATGCGGCTTGTATTCGCTGAGCCTTTCGTCACGCGCAGGCGCATTTCCCGGTCGCTGATTGCAAGTGCAGTCGCTGGCCCCTTCATGCTGACCAATGAGGCATTGCGCGCCCGGCGCAACGAGGCAATCGGCAGCGGACCTATGATGGGGGCAATCGCCGTTGCGCTGGTTTGGGCACTTGCACTCGGTGTGTTGGTGCTGAATGTTGCGGCAGGTGCGGTCGGCCTCTAGCGCCGCACCGAAACCGACAGGAGGATACCGTGCCGCTTTACTCGCTGGATGGCATTGCGCCGCAATTCGAAGACCGTGACAGCGTCTTCGTCGCGCCAGACGCCGCGGTCGTTGGCAATGTCCATGTCGGCAAGGATGTGTCTATCTGGTTCGGCGTCGCAATTCGTGGCGACAATGAGCGCATCACAATCGGCTCATCGAGCAACGTCCAGGAACACACCGTCATGCATACCGATCCGGGCTTTAAGCTGACGATCGGTGAAAACTGCACCATCGGCCATCGCGCCATGCTGCATGGCTGCACCATCGGCGATAATTCTCTCGTCGGAATGGGCGCGATCATTCTCAATGGCGCAAAGATCGGCAATAACTGCCTGGTCGGTGCAGGCGCGCTCGTCACCGAAGGCAAGGAATTTCCCGACAATTCGCTGATCGTCGGGTCTCCCGCAAAGGCCGTGCGTGAACTGACCGAAGAGCAGGCCGCGCGCCTCAAGATGTCGGCCCAGCACTATGTCGCCAATGGCAGGCGCTTCGCCAAGGGGCTGCAAGAAATCTGATCGTCCTCGATACCCCGCCTTGAAAAAGGCGGAGCCGGCCTGGGGACACAGGCCGGCTCCTGAACCCGGTCGCCGGGGATGGGGAGGGTGGGGACTCGACCGGGTTGTTCGCTATCAGTTGTTCACGCTGCCGACCGCGATTGCGCGGCTGTCGTTGATCGATACCCAAACGCCCGAGTTCCGCTCGGACTGGCGCTTGAGAAAGGTGTAGTTCGTGACGGTCCAATCGAGGACCTTGTCTTCGAGATTGTCGAGCACGAAGTCGCCAAGGTCGGTCCTGACCGTCAGCACGGCATGGCCCGCGCCGTTGCGCTGGCGAACGACCGTGATCAGCAGATTGCCCGCCGGGACGCCGAGCTCCATCAGGCGGCGGCGCTTTTCGAGAACGTAGTCCTCGCAGTCGCCCTTGCCGTTTACCGGATAGGACCAGAGTTCCTCGACGCCCCACATTTCCTGATCGGTGACCGGCTCGACCTCCGCGTTGACGTCATTGTTGATCTTGACGACCTTTGCCCACATTGCGCGAGTCAGCGTGAGCGGCTTGGCATAGCTGCGCTGGGCACATTCCTTCGGAAGCTTCTGGCAAAATTCGTAGTGGCCGATCGGCTGGGTGGTGCGCGGACCGCCTGCCATCGGTGTTGAAATAGAGGTCGCACCGGCCGCGCCCAGCATGATCGCCGAGGCAAACGCCGTTGCAAGAATTCGCTTGACCATCCCCATGTCCCTTCTCCTTCTTGTTTGGAGAAGATGACAGATGTGGATTTAGTTCACGCGAATTTTGGAAGTATAGATTTATGCGAAACAAGTATTGTTTTGAATAAAAATGCAGTCGAATTGTAGTTGAATTCGATCTTTATTTTAGGAGAATTGTTGCTCGGATGGAAACGAGACGTTCACCATGGCGGACGCCGCGACCGCCTGGTCGTATCAGACGCGCTTGAGGTGTTGGCTGGTGCGGATGTGCGCGAGAAGATGCGCGCAGGTGGCCTGAAACGCGAAAGGCCGGACTTTCGTCCGGCCCACAGTTCAGGGATCAGAAGTGCTGTGCCGTCAGGAGGCGCGCTTGTTGGCGAACTCGTTGTCGAGCGTTTCCATGCGCTGGACCACTGCGAATTCGATCGCGATACCGTCTTCGAAGTGGCGAACCACCTGGCCGCGCATCGTGCCGAGAACGACCTGAGTGCCAAGGGCCGGCTTGACGTCGAGTTCAACGGCCGCGCCCGAGAGCGACAGGTCGATGATGCGGCACTGATACTGTCGACCGTCCCCGAGATGCAGGACAGTGATCGGGTTGCGCGGCGCCATGCGCTCGTGCCGGCGATCTTCGGGGAGGTCGAGTTCGTGCTTGTTGGCGAGCCAGGTCAGCTGAGCTGCCAGTTTGTCTCGCTTTCGGTCCGTGGCCAGAATGCTGATGGCAAAGCCGTCGGAAAGCACGCGTGTGACCACGCCCTCGATGCGGCCGATGTGATCGACATAGGCGATGACGCGCTCACCCAGCTCACCCTGGCGTTCGGAGCGAACGGCCATGTTACCGGGGGACATGTCGACGACGACGCAAGGGTGCTCGGATTTGTCCTCAAGCATGAAGCGCCCGTAAATCTTCACGCGCACGCGCTGAAAATTACGGCGCTCCACTCTCGGAGAATAGGTTTCTTGCGCGGCTGGCGACGTATGCAATGTCTGGACCGTGTGTTTAGGGTGCGTTTTAATGCCTTCGCAGCCTAAGTCACCTTCGGTTAACAAGCGGTAAGCCTAAGGGTCAGGACCTGTTAATTTGGTCGAAATGGTGTGAGGCCAAATGGCCGGATACAAGGAGCGAAGGCGATGGAGATGTTTATCATCTTCAAGTCCTTTGCGACGCGGTAGGCGGACATTTGGGCCACATCCTTCGGACGCCAAAACGGCTGCGACCTGCGGCGTCGATGTCCTCGGTCGGGCCACCAGCCCGCCCATTCGGACTTCTCCTTGCATCTCATTGCCGTTTCAGGCGCCATTTCGATCAAATCAATAGGTCCTGACCCTATGACGTTTTTCAGTCGTCCCGACCGCCATCTATGACGAGCAAATGTCGGATGCGGCGCGGGGCCGACCGCTGCGGCAGGGGGCGTTCGCCGAGGCCGCCGAGTTCGGGCGAAAGCGGGGGGACCGGCACGTCGGGGCGGTTCTTGAGATAGAGCGGATCGCGGTCCGGATCGACGACGCGCAGGGAGGCGATGCGGCACTCTGCCAGCGGGTCTGCCCCGAGCCAGAACGGCTTGTCCATCGGGAACATTGCGCCAAGCGTGCGCGGGTGATCGGCACCCCCGTCGAGCGGCAGAAGGATCAGCTCGAAGTGGGTCGTGCGACCGGTCATGCTTGCCGCTTCCAGCACGATGACGATGACAGAGCCACCCTCGAAACCGCTGTGCGCGAGCCTTGCGACCACGCGTTCGTCGCGCGCCGTCCACAGCGATGTAAAGGAATGGCCTTTCAGTTCACGGCCGAAGGTCGCGCAGATACGCGTTCCAGCCAGCCGGAAGATCGGTTCGCCACGTGCGTCGCGTTCGAGAATGAATGTATCGGCCAGAAGAGACTTGATGTCGGCAGGCTCGATGTCCGTTCTCAAAGGAGCAGGACGTCCGTCGCGCAATCTGTCCCAATACTGGAACAGATCAATTGCGCCCTTCATTCTCATTCCAAAACTCCGCTCGCATTGTCCGATCTGTGCCATCGGGGAACATTCGAGCTCCGCACCGGCACCTTCATGCAGGACGCAGCACGATTCGTGCCAGCACCAACGGGCAACCGTTAACAGGGGCGGGCAGTTAAGGTTAATGAAAGGTTACGATTGCGCGTGGCGGGAGTTTCTGCGACCTTCGCGTCAACTCAAGCCGTTGAGAAATCACGGTCTACCGGGTTACAGCAATGCTTTTTGGGGCGGGTGGGGACTCGTCCGGCCGTTCGAGGGAGACCTCGGGCGGCCTCTTTTTTATTAACGCTCGGCTGCAAATTCGCGTCAATCACATTATCTGTCCGGCTCATGATGGAACAGCAAACCCAGCCAGAGAGAGACGGAGGCGAGCAGCCGATGGATAGCGATCCGCAGGTCCGGCGCGAACCTGTGTTCAACCTGCCGTTCATAGTCACGGCTACTGTAGCGCTGTGCGTCGCCATCCATGTCCTGCGCGTCTACGTGCTGAGCGACGAGCAGAATTACGCCGTCATGCTCGACGGGGCGTTCTTCCCCGTTCGCTATTCGGGCGGGTTCGACATCGACATCTTTGCCTTTACCAGCCCGATTACCTCGTCGCTGCTGCATGGCGGCTGGCTGCATCTTGGCTTCAACATGGTCTGGCTGCTGGCATTCGGCTCGCCGCTGGCAAATCGCCTCGGGCCGCTGCGATTCGTGCTGTTCTGGATCGTATGCGCGTTGGGCGCACTGCTTCTGCATTTTGTCGCCAACCCGAACGACATGGTGCCGGTCATCGGCGCGTCGGGCGCAATTTCCGGCATGATGGGTGCTGCCGCGCGCTACGGCTTCCGCATCGAGCGCGCGACGGGCGGCGCGGCATTTGGCGGACCGCGCCTGACGCTTGTCCAGACGCTGACCAATCGCCAGGTACTGGCGTTTCTCGGTGTATGGCTGGCGATCAATCTGGCCGCGGGCGCAGGCCTCGACCTGTCGGGGAGCGATGGCGCGATCGCATGGGAGGCCCATATAGGCGGGATGGTCACCGGACTTCTTCTCGTCGGTCTTTTCGATCGCAGGAGAATTGCGCCGGCTTTCGCCGAGCCGGACGCACAGGACTTGCCTTGATAGGCTACTACATGCACCATCACTTCGCAGACCGGTCCATACGACGTAGGTCTTGACCGGCCCGCCGAAGGCCCCACATTCGATTTGGGGTGCATTTTACTGGTGGAGGCAGGACAATGACTGTTAGGACCATCCTCGAAGGCAAGGGCCGTGATGTCGTCACGCTGACGGCGGACCAGACCATCGAAAGCGCAATCCGCACTCTCGCAGAATATCGAATCGGCGCGCTCGTCATAACGAGCGGCGAGGGCCGCATCGAAGGCATCTTTTCGGAACGCGATGTCGTGCGCGTTCTTGCCGCCAAGGGTGCGGATGCCCTTGCCATGCCCATTTCCAGCGCCATGACCTCCAAGGTGCGAACCTGTCATCAGGGAAACACCATAAATGACGTCATGGAACTGATGACGGCGGGGCGCTTCCGCCATCTTCCGGTCGAGGACGGCGGCATATTGATCGGCATCATCTCGATCGGCGACGTGGTCAAGCAACGCATTTCCGATGTCGAACAGGAAGCCGAGGCCATCAGGTCCTACATCACCGCAGCCTGAAAACCTTGCCTGCCGAAGCGGTTTGAACTAGCGAGGGAATTCGATTGCGCGTTTGCGCACTGGAATTTCCTCGCAGGCAAGACATGAGCATCATCGACACCCGCACGCCTGATCCAAAACGGTTCGTCCCCGGCGCCACCGGCGACTGGGAAGTGATCATCGGACTTGAAGTCCATGCACAGGTCACGTCTGAATCGAAACTGTTCTCCGGCGCATCGACCACATTCGGTGCGGCACCAAACGCCAATGTCAGCCTCGTCGACGCCGCCATGCCCGGCATGTTGCCGGTCATCAATGAGGAATGCGTGCGTCAGGCGATCCGCTCAGGCATCGGCCTCAAGGCCAAGGTCAATCTGCGCTCGGTCTTCGACCGCAAGAACTATTTCTATCCCGACCTGCCGCAAGGCTACCAGATCTCGCAGTTCAAGCAGCCGATCGTCGGCGAAGGCGAGATCATCATTTCGGTTGGCCCCGACCGCGAAGGCAAGTTCGAGGACATTCCCGTCGGCATCGAGCGCCTGCATCTGGAGCAGGATGCCGGCAAATCGATCCACGATCAGCACCCGACCATGTCCTATGTCGACCTGAACCGCTCCGGCGTCGCACTGATGGAGATCGTTTCCAAACCCGACATGCGCTCGGCCGACGAGGCCAAGGCCTATGTGACCAAGCTGCGCACGATCCTGCGCTATCTGGGCACCTGTGACGGGAACATGGATGAAGGCTCGCTGCGCGCCGACGTCAACGTTTCGGTTCGCAAGCCCGGCGGCGAATTCGGCACGCGTTGCGAGATCAAGAACGTCAACTCGATCCGCTTTATCGGCCAGGCCATCGACTATGAGGCGCGCCGCCAGATTGCCGTCCTGGAAGACGGCGGCACGATCGACCAGGAGACGCGGCTGTTCGACCCCGGCAAGGGCGAGACGCGTTCGATGCGCTCCAAGGAAGAAGCGCATGACTACCGCTATTTCCCCGATCCGGATCTCCTGCCGCTGGAATTCGACCAGGCTTATGTCGACGCGCTCGCCAAAGACCTGCCGGAACTGCCGGACGCCAAGCGCGACCGGCTCGTCAATTCGCTCGGCCTGTCGGTTTACGACGCATCGATCCTCGTTTCGGAAAAGGCGATTGCCGATTATTTCGAACAGGTTGCGGCCGGCCGCGACGGCAAGACGGCCGCCAATTGGGTCATCAACGACCTGCTCGGCCTCCTGAACAAGAACAGCCTGTCGATCGAGGAATCGCCTGTCTCGCCGGACCAGCTCGGCGCGATCATCGAACTGATCAAGGAAGGCACGATTTCCGGCAAGATCGCCAAGGATCTGTTCGAAATCGTCTGGAGCGAAGGCGGCGATCCGCGTGCCGTCGTCGAGGCGCGCGGCATGAAGCAGGTGACCGATACCGGCGCCATCGAAAAGGCCGTTGACGAGATCATCGCCGCCAATCCCGACAAGGTCGAGCAGGCCAAGGCCAAGCCGACCATGGCGGGCTGGTTTGTCGGACAGGTCATGAAGGCTACGGGCGGCAAGGCCAACCCGCAGGCCGTCAACGATCTGGTCAAGGCCAAGCTCGGCATCGAATAGGATGTTCGTTCGCACGGGCGGTGAGGGCGATCTGGCGGCGGTGAGCCGCCTGATCAAGACGGTCTTCCATTCGACCTTCGACGGCTTTTATGGGGCCGCTACCGTCGACCGCCTGACCGGAGATTTCTACTCGGTCGCTGGACTGCGCAGGTTCATGGAGCGCCAAAGGTCGGAATTCCTGGTTGTCGACGACGGCGAGCGGCTGGGTGGCGTGGCGTTCGGCGCCGCCATGGGGGACGATGCGCGGATCATCTCGCTTGACCTTCTGGTTGTAGCGACCGACCTGCAAGGGCGCGGCATCGGGGGAATGCTGCTCGACGAGTTCGAGAGTTCGTTTTTCGAATCCGAACTGGTTCGTCTTGAAACGGAAGCCAGGAACCTGCGGGCCGTGCGTTTCTTTCAGGCGGCGGATTATCGGGAGACTGGCCGCGCCCTTGCCACGGTCGTGCCGACCACTATTCTGACATTCGAGAAATCCCTGCTGCCTGCGGATATTTGACGAAAGGCCATATGGCCATGTCGCGAGCGATGACCGTCAGGGAAGCTGGACGAGGCTCTATCTGGTCTGGAGGCAGGAGATCGTGTGATGACAGACCAGCCAGACAAGTCGAACCCTTATATCAGGCACATGAAGGCCAGTGACGCGCAGTCCGTGTCGGCCTTGATGCAGGCGTCCTGGGAGCGGACGTTCGGCCCGTTGATGGGGCTGGAGCGCGCATCGGCCGAAACGCGCGCGCGGCACAACCCGGCGCATATCGAAGCCGATCTGAAACGGCCGCATTCGGAAAGCTTCGTAGCCGAGACGGTCGACGGTGAGATCGTCGGTTATGCCTTTGCGACCGTCATCAAGGGCAAGTTGTGGCTGGAACGGCTCCATGTCCTACCCGTTTCACAAGGCGGCGGGACTGCGGCCAGCCTGATGCATGCGGTCATCATCAACTATCTTGGCGAACGCTCGATCCGGCTCGAAGTGTTTCGCGACAATCATCGCGCTGTCCGCTTCTACGAGCGCGAGGGTTTTTCTGTTGCCGAGGAACGCGGCCCCGACAAGGGATTTGCCGGGTTGCCCAGCCTGATCATGATCAAGCCGATGCCGCTGGCCTGATCGCCTGCGGCGCACTCGACACTTGCCAATCAATGCCGGCAGGGCCATAAGCGGCGAGAAGTCGGAAAGGGGCCAAGATGGCTGGATTCTTCACGCAATTCTTCACGTGGTGGAACGGCCAGACGCTGGGCACGCGATTCAGCACCTGGCGCTTCGGGACCAAGGTCGGCGAAGATGAATTCGGTAACGTCTACTATCAGGGCGGCAAGGATTCGGACGGTCGCACGCGTCGCTGGGTCATCTACAAGGGATACTCGGAAGCGTCGTCCATTCCCGCAGGCTGGCATGGCTGGATCCACCACCGGGTCGATACGCCGCCGTCGCAGGAAGACTATCAGCCGCGCGAATGGCAGAAGCCGTTCGAGGCCAATCCGACCGGAACGCCGAACGCCTATCGCCCCAAGGGATCGATCCTCGGCAATGGCGAGCGGCCTGTCGTCACCGGCGACTACGATGCGTGGACGCCGGGCAGCTGATCTGCTCCAGTCTCGCCTTATTTGATCGTTAACCGCATAATGGGCTGTCTGATGCGACAGACGCGGAGGCGCCACTCGCGCCGGAGAGCACGATTGATGAAGTTGACACACTTGCCGCAGATTTTTCTGGGGCCGCTCGTTCTTCTGGCCGCAGCCGGTCTTTCCGGCGTTGCAGCCGCCCAGGACAACGAACAGCCTGTCGCGCCGCCGGCAGATGAGAGGCCCATCGAAAACGTGCCGACCACGCGGCTGTCCAATCCGGTGGCCGAGTTTACCGGCGTCGACAAGATCACCGGCCGTATCATCACATTCGACGTCTACATCAACGAAACGGTGCAGTTTGGCGCGCTGCAGGTGACGCCGCGCGTCTGCTATTCGCGTCCCGACGACGAGGAACCGAAGACCGACAGCTTTGTCGAGGTCGACGAGATCACGCTCGACCGCAAGATTCGCCGTATCTTCACCGGCTATATGTTTGCCGAAAGTCCGGGCCTGAACGCTGTCGAGCACCCCGTCTATGACGTGTGGCTGAAGGCCTGCAAGCAGAAGTCAGACGTGCCTCCGCCGACGGCGACGACCAATTAGAACGGCTATATTCGTTCTTTCTGTCCGAAATGATTGACGGCTTGCACCGGAATGTGCCGCTGTTGCCTGATGACCCGTGCGGACGCGGTCCCATGTCGGTTCCGGCCCCGTCCCTGACGCCCAAAAAGAAAGCCGGCCTAAACGGCCGGCTTTGCAGTTTGGGCGGGACGGGCTGGGGGGGGGGGGGAATTGCCCGTCTCGAAAGCTATAATTCGCGTCGCGAGATATAGTTCCCCGGTTCCAAATTTTTTTACGCCTTCTTGGCGGCTGGCTTTTTCTTGCTGCTGACAGCGCCTGCGACGGCGCCTGCCACTGTTCCCGCGACCGATGCGACGCTGGCGACGCCTTTCGCGACCCCCTTGGCGATTGCCTTCTTGACTGTGCTCTTCTTGGCAGTCGCTTTGGCGGCAGGCTTCGCAGCTTTCGCTGCTGCGGGCTTGGCGGCCTTGGCGGCGGGTTTCTTGGCCGCGGCGGGCTTTGCCGCCTTTGCAGCGGCTGGTGCCTTGGATGCCGGTTTCGCTGGAGCTTTGGTCTTTACGGCCGCAGGCTTTGCTGCGGCAGTCTTGGCGGGAGCCGCGGCAGATGCTGCCTTGGAGGCAGGTTTCTTTGCTGCGGGCTTGGCGGCGGCCTTCGGCTTTACTGCTGCCTTGGCTGCCGGTTTTGCGGAAGTCGCTTTCGTGGTCTTGGCCATGATCTCCCTCGTAAGGTATTGAAAAGAATCAACCTGCGACGACTAATAAATACCACGATTGTTTCTTGGCCTACATGGCGGCCCCGATGCCCGGATTATGGGTTGACCGCGCTTAGGCTCATCCCTATGTTCCGCCGCGATTTGAGGGGGTGCGAGCCCCTCAGGGGCGCGTAGCTCAGCTGGTAGAGCAACGGACTTTTAATCTGTAGGTCATGGGTTCGAGTCCCATCGCGCTCACCAAGCAAATCATTGATCTTAATTGTGAAACCGGCTGGCAGTCCGACGCTACCCGCGGTAGACGCGTGTCTATGCGGGCCGAAACCTTCCTCGATCGGATCGGCTGGCAAAAAATCCTGTGGGCATCTGTCGCGCTTTGGTGATTGGCATTGCCCGGCGGCGGGCGCTATAGCCGTCCCGCAATGGAATAACGTCCACCTTGGCCATCGACATCGGATATCTCGGAGCTTTTGGCGGCGGGGCGCTGTCGTTCCTGTCGCCCTGCGTGCTGCCGCTCGTGCCGCCCTATCTCTGCTACATGGCGGGCGTCTCGGTCGACGAGTTTCGCGCTGGCGGTTCCAGCTCCGCGATTGCGTCGGCGCGCGGTCCTCTCATCAGGGCGTCGGTCGCATTCGTTCTCGGATTCACCACGGTCTTTGTGGCGCTGGGGGCGGGTGCATCGTCGATCGGTCACCTGCTGCGCGTCTGGCAGGAGCCGCTGGCGATCGCCGCAGGTATCGCCATCATCGTCATGGGGCTGAATTTCCTCGGCATTCTGCGCATTCCGTTCCTGTCGCGCGAGGCGCGGCTGTCGCCCGGCGACCGGCAGGCGGGGCCTGTCGGCTCCTATATCGTGGGGCTGGCCTTCGCGTTCGGCTGGACGCCGTGCATCGGGCCGATCCTCGGGCCGATCCTGACGCTGGCTGGCGGGCGCGAAACGGTTTCAGACGGCGCGCTGCTGCTTGCCGCCTATTCGTTCGGGCTCGGCGTGCCGTTCATCATCGCCGCGCTGTTCTCGGGTGCATTCATGCGATTTGCCGCGCGGTTCAGGTCGCATCTGGGCAGCGTCGAGAAGGTCATCGGCGCGATGCTGGTCCTGGCTGGCGTGCTCTTCATCACCGGCGGCGTGCAATGGTCGGCCTATTGGCTGCTGGAGACGTTCCCCTGGCTGGCGACCCTCGGCTGAGCTCAGGTTGGTACTGTCACCGGACGGTGATAGACAGCGACAACACTGCGCCGGCATCGTCGCGCGCATTCCCAGACACTGCCTTTGAGGTCCCCACATGAGCCAAAGAAGCTGCCTGACCGTCATTCTTGCCGCCGGCGAAGGCACGCGCATGAAAAGCGCGCTGCCCAAGGTTCTGCATCAGGTGGCGGGCCTGCCGATGGTCGGTCATGTGGCGCAGGCTGCGCTTGCCGCCGGAGGGGGACAGGTCGCTGTCGTCGTCGGGCGCGGCGCGGATGAGGTGCGCGAGGCTGTGCGGCCGTTTGCTGATTCGGTCGAAACCTTCACCCAGGCCGAACGGCTGGGCACGGCGCACGCTCTGCTTGCCGCGCGCGAGGCGATCTTTCGCGGCCATGACGATGTGCTGGTCATGTTCGGCGATACGCCACTGATCGAATCGGGTCCGCTTCAGGAGGCGCGTCGGCTGATCGCCGAGGGAAACGCGGTCGCGGTCGTGGGATTCCGGACGGCCAATCCTGCGGGCTACGGCCGGCTGATCGAAGACGGAGGCGTTTTGAAAGCCATCCGCGAGGACAAGGATTGCACACCTGAGGAGCGCCTCATCACCTATTGCAATGGCGGGCTGATGGCGCTTGACGGGCGCAGTGCGCTTTCGCTGCTCGATGCCGTCGGCAACGACAACGCCAAGGGCGAATTCTACCTGACCGACATTGTCGAGATCGCCAATGCGCGCGGCCTGAAGGTGGCTGCGACTGAAGCGCCTTACGAGAACCTGCTTGGCGTCAACAACCGGGTCGAACTGGCCGAGGCTGAAGGCATCTGGCAGGCACGCAAGCGTAGGCAACTGATGCTGGACGGCGTGACAATGATCGCGCCCGAAACCGTGTTCCTGTCGCACGATACGCAAATCGGCCCCGAGACGATCGTCGAGCCGAACGTGGTCCTCGGCCCCGGCGCGCGGATTGCCGGTGGCGTGACCATTCATGCCTTCTCGCATATCGAAGGCGCGTCGGTTGCGACCGGCGCAACGGTCGGTCCTTACGCTCGTCTGCGCCCCGGCGCAGAACTTGGCGAGAAGAGCAAGGTCGGCAACTTTGTCGAGATCAAGAAGGCGACCGTCGGCGAGGGCGCCAAGGTCAACCATCTGACTTACATCGGTGACGCCGAAATCGGGGCAGGCGCAAATATCGGCGCGGGCACGATCACCTGCAATTATGACGGCTATAACAAGCACTTGACCAGAATTGGCGCGGGCGTGTTCGTCGGCTCGAATTCGTCTCTGGTGGCGCCGGTGACGATCGGCGACGGAGCCTATGTGGCGTCCGGCTCCGTCATTACCGCCGACGTACCGGCTGACGGACTGGCATTCGGCCGGGCGCGGCAGGAAACCAAGGCCGGGCGCGCCACGGACCTGCGCGAACGCTATGCGGCGGCAAAGCGGAACAAGCAGTCGTAAGTCTTTCGAAATCGCAGTCTGCTAGACGTCGCAGGCGGGTTGCCCGCCGTTGCAATAGTCTGAAACCAATTTTGACTTCCGGCGACGTGTGGCGCTGCCTACATGTGCAGCCGAATTCAGCGGGACTTTGAGAGGCCAGAATCATGTGCGGAATTGTTGGCATTGTCGGCCATTCACCTGTCGCTCCATTGATCGTGGAGGCGCTGAAGCGCCTCGAATATCGCGGCTATGATTCAGCCGGTGTCGCCACCATCGAGAAAGGTAATCTCGACCGCCGCCGTGCCGAGGGTAAGCTGGTCAATCTGGAGCGCCGCCTCAAGGAGGAGCCGCTCGACGGCCTGATCGGCATTGGTCACACGCGCTGGGCGACCCATGGCGTGCCGAATGAACCGAACGCACATCCACATTTCTCCAAGGACGTGGCGATCGTCCACAACGGCATCATAGAGAATTTTGCCGAACTGAAGAGGGAACTCGTCGCGGGAGGCTACGAATTCACCTCGCAGACCGACACCGAGGTCGTCGCCCATCTCGTATCTCAGGCGCTCGGCAAGGGAATGTCGCCGCAGGACGCTGCGTTTTCAGCGCTGAAACGGCTCGAAGGGGCATTTGCGCTGGCGATCATGTTCCGCGGCGACGAAGACCTGATCGTTGGCGCCCGCAACGGCCCGCCGCTGGCTGTCGGCCATGGCGATGGCGAGATGTATCTCGGCTCCGACGCCATCGCGCTTGCGCCGTTTACCAACTCGATCACCTATCTCGAAGACGGCGACTGGGTCGTGCTGCGCCGCAAGGCGATGCAGATTTTCGACATGGACGGCAAGCCGGTCGAGCGCAAGCGTGTGCAGTCGGTCGGCACCGCGTTCCTCGTCGACAAGGGCAATCACCGCCACTTCATGGAAAAGGAAATCCATGAGCAGCCGGAGGTGATTTCGCACACGCTCGCCAACTATCTCGACTTCACGACGGGCAGGGCGAAGGATATCGCGTTGCCATTCGATTTCGCGAAAATCGACCGCATCAACATGTCGGCCTGCGGCACCGCCTATCTCGCCGGTCTTGTCTCCAAATACTGGTTCGAGCGGCTGGCGCGGCTGCCGGTCGATATCGACGTCGCGTCCGAGTTCCGCTACCGCGAACCGCCGGTCTCGCCCAATTCGCTGGCGCTGTTCGTCTCGCAATCGGGTGAAACCGCCGACACGCTCGCCTCGCTGCGCTACTGCCGCAAGGCCGGAATCCCCATCTCGTCCATCGTGAACGTGCGCGAATCGACCATGGCGCGCGAATCCGACATCATCTTCCCGACGCTGGCCGGCCCGGAAATCGGCGTCGCCTCGACCAAGGCATTCACCTGTCAATTGTCGGTGCTGGCCTCTCTTGCGGTTCGTGCGGCGCGCGCGCGCGGCACGATCGACGAGGCGCGCGAGATCGAACTGGTGCGTCATCTCTCCGAAACGCCGCGCTATGCGAGCCAGGTGCTGCGCCTCTCGGACCAGATCGAGCACGTTGCGCGCGAGCTGTCCCACGCCAAGGACGTGCTCTATCTCGGGCGCGACACGAACTTCCCGCTGGCCATGGAAGGCGCGCTCAAGCTTAAGGAAATAAGCTACATACACGCGGAAGGTTATGCGGCAGGTGAGCTGAAGCACGGCCCGATCGCGCTGATCGACGAGAACATGCCGGTAATCGTCATTGCGCCGCATGACCGCATTTTCGAAAAGACCGTGTCCAACATGCAGGAAGTGGCGGCACGCGGCGGCAAGATCATCCTGATCACTGACGCCAAGGGCGCAGCTGCGTCCTCAGTGAAGACGCTCGACACGATTGTTCTGCCCGATGTTCCGGAAATGATCTCGCCGATCATCTACTCGCTGCCCATACAGATGCTCGCCTATCATACGGCGGTGTTCATGGGGACCGATGTCGACCAGCCGCGCAATCTCGCGAAGTCGGTTACGGTCGAATAGCGTCCGGCGCTACAGCGGTCAGGCCAGCATATGCGCCATCAGGGCGCGCAGTTCAGCGGGCTTGACCGGCTTGTGCATCATCTCGATGCCGCTGCGCCGCGCCTCTGCCGAAAGTTCAGGCGACGGGTCGGCGGTTACCAGCAGTGCCGGCACGTGCCGGCCAACTTTCGAGCGTAGCCGACCGATGGTGTCGGAACCAAGGTCGCCATGGTCCAGATGCTGGTCGGCGATGATCAGGTCCGGCACCCATTCCCCGTCGAGCAGTTCAAGCGCGCGTCCGGCCGTCGCTGCCGAGCGCACGGCACAGTGCCAGCGGCCGAGCAGCGCCTCCATTGCATGCATGACGGGTTCGTCGTTCTCGATCACCAGAACACGCATTCCAAAGAGGCCGTAGCCGCGCTGCGGCTGCAATCGCTCTCCCAATGGCTTGGGTTGTTCTGCACTTCTCAGGCGCGGCACGGTCAGGCTGAAGACCGTGCCTTTGCCGAGGCGCGATGAGATTTTCAGCTCATGTGAGAGCGTTGCCACGAGGCGCCGCACGATTGCCAGCCCAAGCCCCAGTCCTGCGCCCGTCGCGCCACGCTCGGCGTCGCCTGCGTTGCTGGCGCGGCGAAACTCCTCATAGATGATGTCGAGCTGGTCGGCGGGAATGCCGATGCCGGTGTCGGCGACATTGACCAGAACCGCGTCACCTCGCATGCGCGCGCCGACGATCACTCCGCCAGTCTCGGTATATCTGATGGCGTTCGAGATGACGTTCTGGAGGATACGCCGAAGCATCGTCCGGTCGGAACGAACGACAATATTTGTCGGCCGGAACCGAAGCCTCAAACGAAGCTGTTTTGACAGTGGCTGAAAGTCGGATTCCAGCGACTGGAATATGTCCCCCAGATGCACCTCGCCGATTTCCGGGCGCATGACGCCGGCATCGAGCCGCGAAATGTCCAGCAGCGTGCGCAGCAGGTCTTCCATGGTCGACAATGCGCGCTCGACCTGGGACACGAGCTTGCGGCCTTCATTGCTGGTTTGCAGATCGGCGAGCGCCGATACGGAAAGATGCGCCGCATTGAGCGGCTGCAGCACGTCGTGGCTGGCGGCGGCGAGAAATCGGGTCTTGGAGATATTGGCCTGTTCGGCCAGTTCCTTGGCGGCGGCCAGCTCGACATTGGTCTGTTCGAGCCGGCGCATGGCGCTGCGCAGTTCCTCTGTGTGCTTGCGCACGCGGCCTTCGAGATTGATGGCGGTCTGGAACAGTGAGAAGGCGTTGCCATGCTGGTCCATGGACCGCTCGACCCGCGAAACAAGCGCGTCGTTGATGCGCTTGAGGCGGTCGACATCGTCGATTTCGCGAATGCTCATTGGGCGATCTGGCGCGCGCCGAACGCGATCCCGGTGAATGTCTGGTTGAGATGCATGGAGCGGTATTGTTCGCCATAGGTGCCGAAGCCGACGACATTGTGCGATCGATACAGGTCCGACATGTCGCGGAACACCTGCCGGTTGCGCGCGTCGAGCCGCCGTAGAACGCAATCGAAACCGAGAACCACGTCGATGCCGCCGAGCTTGTCGCCAACCTTGCGGAGCGCCTGGCGCGTCGATTCCACCATGCCCTTGGGCTGGGCGATGGTCAGGACGATGCCGTCGTCGATGGCGCAGAAGAAGGTGAGCGACCCGTCCGGGTTCACCTTCTGGATCGAGCGGCAGTAATATTCGCCGCCGACCCTGACCACCACCGGATGGGACGCAAAGGACAGAGGGCCGAGCTCCTTTGCCTCGATGCCGATGGCCGCCGCAAGTTCGTCTGCGGCGGGGGAGGCGTTGAATTCGTGAACGATACGCCGGTCGGGGTCGGACGCCGTCACCACCAGCTTTTCGGTCGTCGGCACGAAGTTCTCGCTCTTGAATACCTCGAAGGGGATTTCGGTCGAGATGAGAACGACGATGGCCGCGTCGGAGGCGACTTCGCCGCCTGATATCAGCGCGGTCGTCTCGAACTTCAGGTCATCGCCGGCAGACCCGCCAATGAGGGGAATGTCGTCCAGGCCCCAATGGATGGCCGACGTTGCCGCCTCTTCCGCGAATGACAGGCCGTCGATGAAGCACAGGGCAAAGACGCGGTCGTCTTGTGCGCTGGACGTCGCCTCGCGCAACAGGCGTCTCAAATGCGACACGTCCTGCGTGATGTCGGTGATGCCTGCCGAAGACAGGTCGCGGAACATCGTGCTGACCGCCGTGAAGGACGACGAAGGGAACAGCATAGCGACGATGTGGCCTTCTTCCAGGCCCTCAGGCGTGATTTCGCCAGCCGTCGAGCAGGCGGCGTGATGGAGAGAGGCGCAATGGGCCTTGAGCGCGGTGGCGAGCGCATCGGCGCTCATCAACGCCTGCGAAAAGAAGATCAGCGCAAAGCCGGCTCCTGCGTCGGCGGCATGGCGCGCCAGCGCGCGGGCGAACATGTCCGCGCCCGGTTCATCGCTCGTCAGGACCGTCAGTCCCGACGCGTAGCGTGTGGTTGACAGCGCCAGCTGACTTCCTCCCGTGTCGGCGTCTCAGCTTGGTTGCGACTGAAATGCGCCGATCACGCATGATTGTCCGCAATGGCACGTCTTTGCAACGTCCGGCTTTGCGCATGGGGGGCCGAAAGTACAATATGCGGTTTCGATAGAGCGATAGCATTATCGAATGGCACACGTGTGGGGCGGAGACGCGATGCGATCTCCTGTCTCGACAGTCCGGTGTCGGGTGGCGACTGCCGGACGTGGACATCTGGGAGGTTACATGTCCGACGTATCTCTGGTGGTGAATGGAAGGAAGGTCTCCGGCAACGCCGAGGACCGCACCTTGCTGGTGCATTTCCTGCGCGAAAATCTTGGAATGACCGGCACCCATGTCGGTTGCGATACGTCGCAATGCGGTGCGTGCGTGGTCCATATGGACGGCAAGGCGATCAAGTCCTGCACGATCCTCGCCGTTCAGGCTTCGCGGTCCGAGATCGTGACGATCGAGGGCATCGCCGACGGCGCTGACCTGCATCCGGTCCAGGCCGCGTTCAAGGAACACCATGGTCTTCAATGCGGCTTCTGCACGCCCGGCATGATCATGACGGCGACTGACATGATCCGCCGGCATCCCGAAGGGCTGGACGAGAAGACGGTGCGCGCCGAGCTTGAGGGCAATATCTGCCGCTGCACCGGCTATCACAACATCGTCCAGGCCATTCTCGCGGCATCGAAGGCGATGTCGAAGGGCAAGGGCAGGGCGAAAGCCGCCTGATCGTTGGCCGGCGCGGGAGCAACCGCGCCATCCGGACATGACACCCACCACTCGTTAGGCTCTGGAGGAGCACCTCATGGGACTGGAAGGCATCGGCGCACGAGTTGCGCGCAAGGAAGACAAACGTTTCATCACAGGCGCTGGCCGATACACCGACGACATGGTCGTCCCCGGCATGAAGCATGCCGTGTTCGTTCGCAGCCCGCATGCCCACGCTGAAATCAAGAAGATCGACGTCAAAGCGGCCAAGGCGATGCCGGGCGTGATCGACGTTCTGATCGGACCGCAGATCAAGGCCGACGGCATCGGCAATCTCATCTGCGGGTGGATGATCCACTCCAAGGACGGCACGCCGATGAAGATGGGCGCATGGTCGCCGCTGGCGACCGATCGCGTGCGCTATGTCGGTGACGCGGTTGCCGTGGTCGTGGCTGACACGAAGGGCCAGGCGCGCGATGCCGCCGAAGCCGTGGAGGTGACCTACAAGGAACGGAAGGCCGTGGTCGATGCGCGTGACGCCTTGAAGAAAGGCGCGCCGCAGCTTCACCCCGAAGCCGACGGCAATCTCATCTTCGACTGGGGCATTGGCGACGAAAAGGCGGCTTCGGACGCGATCAAGGGCGCGGCCCATGTGACTCGCATGGAGATCCGCAACAACCGCCTCGTGCCGAATGCCATGGAGCCGCGCGCGGCACTTGGCGTCTACGACAAGGCCGAGGACCACTACACCTGCTGGACGACTTCGCAGAACCCGCATGTCGCACGTCTCGTGATGAGCGCGTTCTATAATGTTGCGCCCGAAAACAAGCTGCGCGTCATCGCGCCCGATGTCGGCGGCGGCTTCGGCTCGAAGATCTACATCTACCCGGAAGAAATCGTCTGCCTGTGGGCGTCGAAGAAGACCGGCGTGCCGGTCAAATGGGTGGCCGACCGCACGGAAAGCTTCCTGACCGACGCGCATGGCCGCGACCATCACTCGACGGTCGAGATCGGTTTCGACAAAGACCACAAGATCGTAGGCCTGAAAGTCGACACCATCGCCAATCTCGGTGCCTACATGTCGCTGTTCTCGTCGGCGACCCCGACCTACCTCTACGCGACGCTTCTGTCGGGCCAGTATGACATTCCGGCCATCTACGGCAATGTGCGCACGGTCTACACGAACACGGCACCGGTTGACGCCTATCGCGGGGCAGGGCGGCCGGAAGCATCCTACGTCATGGAGCGTGTGATGGAGACGGCGGCGCGCGAGCTTGGAATTTCGCCGGCCGAACTGCGGCGCAAGAATTTCGTGCGCCAGTTCCCGCATCAGACGCCCGTCATCATGTGTTACGACGCCGGCGACTTCGAAGCCTCGCTCAATGTCGCGATGGACGCCATCGACTACAAGAATTTCGAGAAGCGCCGCGCCGCCTCGAAGAAGAATGGCAAGCTGCGCGGCATCGGCATGAGCTGTTACATCGAGGCTTGCGGCATTGCGCCGTCGGCGGCTGTCGGCTCGCTCGGTGCCGGCGTCGGCCTTTGGGAATCGGCTGAAATCCGCGTCAATGCGGTCGGAACGGTCGAGGTTCTGACCGGCTCGCACAGCCACGGGCAGGGGCATGAGACGACCTTTGCGCAACTGGTCAACACACGCTTCGGCCTGCCCATCGATCAGGTCTCGATCGTCCATGGCGACACCGACAAGGTGCAGATGGGCATGGGCACCTACGGCTCGCGCTCCGGCGCTGTCGGCATGTCGGCCATGGTCAAGGCGCTCGACAAGGTTGAAGCCAAGGCCAAGAAGATCGCTGCGCACCTGATGGAAGCCGACGAGGGCGACATCGTCATCGAAAACGGTGCGCTCAAGGTTGCCGGCACGGACAAGTCGGTGCCGTGGTTCCAGATGGCGCTGGCTGCCTATACTGCGCACAATCTGCCGGCGGGCATGGAGCCGGGGCTGAAGGAAACGGCGTTCTACGACCCGGCCAACTTCACCTTCCCGGCAGGCTGCTACATCTGCGAGGTCGAGGTCGATCCGGAAACCGGCGTCACCGACATTCTGCGCTTTGTCGCGGCGGATGATTTCGGCAATCTGATGAACCCGATGATCGTCGAGGGACAGGTCCACGGTGGTTTGGCGCAGGGCATTGGCCAGGCGTTCACCGAGAATGCAGTCTATGATTCAAACGGCCAGCTTCTGACCGCATCCTTCATGGACTACTGCATGCCGCGCGCCGACGACCTGCCGTCGTTCGAGGTGTCGCATCAGAACACGCCGTCGCCGTCGAACCCGCTCGGCATGAAAGGCTGCGGAGAGGCTGGTGCTATCGGTTCGCCGCCGGCGGTCATCAATGCGATCACCGACGCCATCGGCAACAATAATCTGATCATGCCGGCCAGCCCGCAAAATGTGTGGTCTGCGATCCGCGCGGCGAAGAACTGAGGGAGGACGAACCATGTATCAGGTCAACTACCACCGCGCCTCCACCGTTGCGGACGCCGTAAAACTCCAGAAGAAGGGCGATGACGCGAAATATGTGTCGGGCGGCATGACGCTGATCCCGGCGATGAAATCGCGTCTGGCTGCACCGTCAGACCTTGTCGATCTTTCCCGCGTGGCCGAGATGAAAGGCATCAAGGTGTCGGGCAAGACCGTCACGATCGGTGCCGGGACGATCCACTATGACGTGGCCAACGATGCGAAGCTCAAGGCGGTCTGCCCCGCGCTCTGCTACCTCGCCTCGCTGATCGGCGATCCGGCTGTCCGTCATCGCGGCACCATTGGCGGTTCGATCTCAAACAACGATCCGGCAGCCGACTATCCGTCGGCCATGCTGGCGCTTGGCGCAACCATCGTCACCAACAAGCGCGAGATCGCCGCGGCGAAATTCTTCACCGGCCTGTTCGAGACGGCATTGAAGGATGGCGAGATCGTCACCGCGGTCACATTCACTGCGCCTGCCAAGGCCGGCTATGCGAAGTTCCCCAACCCGGCGTCACGTTATGCCATGGTCGGCGTCTTCGTTATCAGCGACAAGGACGGCGCGCGCGCTGCGGTGACGGGTGCGGGCGATGACGGCGTGTTCCGCTCCAAGCCGATCGAGACCGCCCTGGCCAAATCCTTTGCGCCGGACGCGTTGGAAGGCGTCAAGATCAGCGCCGATGGATTGATGACCGACATGCATGCGTCGGCCGACTATCGTGCCAACCTGATCGCGGTCATGGCAAAGCGCGCGGTTGCGATGGCGAACGGCGCGAAGCCCGACACGTCCAAGAAATAGGCGCTTTCGCAGCGTCGGGAAACGGGCCGGGCAGGCAACTGTCCGGCCATTTCGTTTGTGGATGAGGGCCTGATTGCTGGATTTCAGTTGTGAGGCGGGCGATAATGCCCAATATTCCGGCGCAATCCAGCTTGAATAGCCGGAGAGGGACACGGATGCGGCGCATGAGCGCCAGAAAGTGGAGGGGAAACCCCGATGAAGAAACAACTGATCGCAGCCATCGCCGCTGTTGCATTTCTTAGCGCCTGCACGACCGATCCGATCACGGGCGAATCCAAGATGTCGAACACGGCGGGCGGCGCGCTTCTTGGCGCGGGCGTCGGCGCGCTTGCGGGTCTGGCTGTCGGCGGTTCGCCGCGCGCGCAGCGTAATGCCGTGCTGATTGGCGCGGGTGTCGGCGCGCTCGCGGGTGGCGCTATTGGCTCCTACATGGACCAGCAGGAGGCCGAGTTGCGCGGCGCGCTTCGCGGAAGCGGCGTCGGCATCGTGCGCAACGGCAACAACATCCAGCTCATCATGCCGTCCAACATCACCTTCGGCACCGACCAGGACCAGGTGATGCCGAGCTTCTACTCGACGCTGAACGCGGTTGCGACGGTGCTGCGCAAGTATGACCGTACGCTCGTCGACGTGAACGGCCACACCGATTCGACCGGCGATGACCGCTATAACTTCCAGCTGTCGGAACGCCGTGCGTTCTCGGTCGCCAACTATCTCGGCAATCGTGGCAACGACCCGCGCCGCTTCTCGGTGCTCGGTTTCGGCGAGACGCAGCCGATCGCGTCCAATGCGACCGAATCCGGCCGCGCGCAGAACCGCCGCGTCGAGATCGAGCTGGCCCCGGTCAGCTAAGTCGAATTCTATTTTACGAGAGCAACTGCAATGCGCGCCGCGAGGCGCGCATTGTTTTCGACCAATGCGATGTTGGTCTTGAGGCTGGCGCCATCGGTCAGTTCAAGGATCGTCTTGAGCAGGAATGGCGTCACCGCCTTGCCGCTGATGCCTTCGCGCTCTGCGGCCTTTTGCGCAGCTTCGATGAACCCCCGCATGCGATCGGTCGGGATCTCGCTGTCGGCAGACACGGGATTGGCGATCAACATGCCGCCCTGGACGCCGATTGCCTCGCGCGTTTGCTGGAACCGTGCGATTGCCTCCGCCGTGTCGAGGCGCAGGGGTGCCGCCCAGGATGAGGCGCGCGACCAGAATGCCGGCATGACATCCGTGCCATAGCCGATGACAGGCACGCCGCGCGTTTCAAGAACTTCGAGCGTTTTTGGAATGTCGAGGATGGCCTTGGCGCCCGCGCACACCACGATGACGGAGGTGCGCGACAGTTCGTCGAGATCGGCCGAAATGTCGAAAGATGTTTCCGCCCCCTTGTGAACGCCGCCGATGCCGCCGGTCGCGAATACCCTGATGCCGGCGAGATCCGCGGCAAGCATGGTTGCGGCGACCGTCGTCCCGCCTGATTTGCCTTGTGCGATGGCAAAGGCGAGGTCTGCGCGGGACAGTTTCATCGCGCCTGTGGCGCGGGCCAGTTCGATGCGCTCGTCAGCCGACAGGCCGATCTTCAAGCGCCCGTCGATGACGGCGATGGTCGCCGGAACGGCACCTTCCGCCGAGATGATCGCTTCCACATTGGCCGCCATCTCGCTGTTCTGCGGATATGGCATGCCGTGCGTGATGATCGTGCTTTCGAGCGCAACGACCGGACGGCCTTCATCGAGCGCGCGCCGAACCTCCGGCTGGACGTCGACGAATTTGGCAAGAGCGAGCGTGGGCATCATTTGTCACCTTCGAGCAATCGGGCGGGCGGCACTTCGGCCAGAGCGGCAGCGAAAATCTCATCGTCGAAATTTGGCACTACATTGTCGGCCTCAGTCGTCAACTTCGCCGCAGCTACGCCTTCGCGCACCGCATTCTGAAAAGGCACGCCGCGCAGCATGGCTGCAACGGCAGCCCCGGCAAACGCGTCTCCGGCACCGGTCACGTCTGCAACCCTCTTCGGGACGGGAGGGCGCACGAGCCAGATGTCATCGGCATCGTAGGCTAGAACGTCCGATGCGGCATCCGTCACCACGGCACGTTTCAGACCCGCGGCGCGCAGGAGGATCACCAATGACGCATGCGGGGCGTCGGCCCGCAACCCTGTCAGCGCCGCCGCTTCCTTGCGGTTCATGAACAGGCACGAGATATGCGCCAGCATGTCAGATAGCCGAACGACCTTTGCGGGCGAGATGCCGATCGCATGTAGCTGTGTGCGGCTTGCAAGCTCCGCGATGCGCTCAAGCGCCTCCTTTGGAAGGTTGGCGTCGCACAGCACCGCATCTGCCGTTTCGATCGCGTCGCGGCAAGCGGAGCGACGAAGCTGGCGCGGGAACAGATCGTAGATGCCCATGTCGGCGAGGCCGACGATCAGGTCGCCGTGCCGATCGATCACGGCTGTATAACTGGCAGACGCACGGTCGAGAAACACGGCCGACCTGTCTGTAATGCCTGCCTCGCCGATTGCGCGGGCAATGTCGTCGCCAGCGGCATCGCCGCCGCGCAGGGATATGATGTCGCCGGTCAAACCCCTTCGAACAGCGGTCCGCAGCGCATTGAAAACGACTCCGCCGACCTCTTGGCGCATCGAGCCGGGGTTTGATGCCGCCGGCGCGTAGTCTCCCGATACCTGTCCGCGCCGGTCGATATGCGCGCCGCCAATGGCAAGAAGTCTAGGCTGTATGGTCGACTTGCTGTTCATGGCGGCCCAGGCTGCGTTCATCGTAAATGTCAGTACATATGTCTAGAATTGGGGTTCAAAAATGCAGACAAGCATATATACTGAGAGAAAGAGCTAAAGCACACTGCTCGAATCTGGAAGATCGCTGCAAGTTCAGGCGTGGTATCGCTTTGGCCAAAAAAAAAGCAAGGCCCCGAGGGGCCTTGCAGATTAACGCGTCCGATCTGTTCCTTTGACGGCGGCAGCGGTAAATCGCGCCCTAGATCGCATCCTCCCAAGACTTTGACCGCGTAGGAGAGCAAGTTATTTGCATCGCTCTCTCGTGTTATGGCGAAACCCTAGACTAACATTCACCCGAATGTCACGAAAAATTTTGCTGTGAAAGATGCAGTTGCATGCTGCAATGCACAAAGAGTAGGCGGTGCGCCGGTCGTTTCGCCACCGGCTTGATGCGGGCACATCACCTCAGGGAAGCATCGCGGGTTTTCATCGCATCATGAAATCGCTATGAACTGCCCGCAATCCCGCGTTTCGCCACCGATTCCGGTGGCTGTGCGCCTTCATCGGAATATTACATGCGTCTGTCGCGCTTCTTTATGCCCATCCTCAAGGAGAACCCGCGTGAGGCAGAGATCGTCTCGCACCGGCTCATGCTGCGTTCAGGCATGATCCGGCAGCAGGGGCAGGGCTCCTTCACCATGCTGCCGCTCGGCAAGCTCGTTCTCGACAAGGTCTGCAAGATCATCCGCGAGGAGCAGAATCGTGCCGGGGCGCTGGAAATCCTCATGCCGACGATCCAGTCTGCGGAGTTGTGGCGCGAGAGCGGCCGTTATGACGCCTACGGCAAGGAAATGCTGCGCATCAAGGACCGGCAGGAGCGCGAGCTGCTCTACGGACCGACGAACGAAGAGATGGTGACGGAAATCTTCCGCTCCTACGTCAAGTCCTACAAGGACCTGCCGCTCAATCTCTATCACATCCAGTGGAAGTTCCGCGACGAGGTGCGTCCGCGTTTCGGCGTGATGCGCGGCCGCGAATTCCTGATGAAGGACGCCTACTCGTTCGACCTCGATTTCGAGGGCGCAAGAGCAGCCTATTACCGGATGTTCGTGTCCTATCTGCGCACCTTCACCCGCATGGGTCTGAAGGCGATACCGATGCGCGCCGACACCGGCCCGATCGGCGGCGACCTCAGCCACGAATTCATCATTCTGGCTGAAACCGGCGAAAGCCAGGTCTATTGCGCGCGCGACTATCTCGACATGAACGTGCCGGGCGAGGATGTCGACTACGGCAATGACGCGGAAATCGCCGGCATCGTCGGCGACTGGACGACGCCTTATGCGGCGACCGACGAGATGCATGACGAAGGCGAATGGAACAAGGTCGCCGAAAAGGACCGCCTTTCGGCGCGCGGCATCGAGGTCGGCCATATTTTCCACTTCGGCGAGAAGTATTCCAAGCCGATGAATGCAAAGGTGCAGGGTCCGGACGGCAAGGAGCACTTCGTCTCGATGGGGTCTTACGGCATCGGCCCGACGCGCCTGATCGCTGCGATCATCGAAGCGAGCCATGACGAGGCCGGGATCATCTGGCCCGAAAGCGTCGCACCTTTCGACGTCGTCATCATCAACATGAAGGCTGGTGACGCCGAATGCGACCGGGTGTGCGAGCTGCTTTATGCCGCGCATCAGGCTGCCGGTCTCGATGTCCTCTATGATGACACCGACCAGCGCGCCGGCGGCAAGTTTGCAACCGCCGACCTGATCGGCGTTCCCTGGCAGGTGATCGTCGGTCCGCGCGGTGCCGCAGCCGGCGAAGTCGAGGTGAAGCGGCGCGCTACCGGCGAACGCGACACCAAGACGATCGAAACCCTGCTCGCCTCGCTCGTGCCGGCTGCATGAACGCTCCCGAGACAATAGTGCCGGCAGGGTCGATCTCGACCAAGGGGGCAGGGCCGTTCTCCGCTTTCGAGCGCATGGTGGCCTGGCGCTATCTGCGCGCCAAGCGCAAGGAAGGCGTGACGTCGTGGGTGGCGATCATTTCCTTCCTCGGCATCATGCTGGGCGTGGCGACGCTTATCGTCGTCATGTCGGTCATGAACGGGTTCCGCGCCGAGCTTCTATCGCGCATTCTTGGCATCAACGGTCACATCATCATGCAGCCGATCGACCGGCCCTTCGATGATTTCGCTGAAGTCGCGTCGCGCGTCGTCGCTATTCCGGGCGTCAAATTCGCCCTTCCGATTGTCGAGGGGCAGGTGCTGGCTTCGGGTCCGAACGGCGTGGGCGGCACAGGCGCGCTGATCAAGGGCGTGCGCGGCGAGGACTTGAAGAAGCTTGAATTTGTCGCGTCGAACATAAAGCAGGGGTCGCTCGACCAATTCGACAATGTCGAAGGCGTCGCCATCGGATCGCGCATGGCCGAAAATCTCGGTGTCGGCATTGGTGACGCCATCGAACTCCTTTCGCCCGAAGGCGATATCACTCCGTTCGGCACAACTGCGCGCAAGAAGGCCTATCCCGTCACGGCGATCTACGAGATCGGCATGTCGGAATACGACTCACTGCTGGTCTTCATGCCGCTTCCCGAGGCGCAGCTCTTCTTCAATTCGGAGGGCGTCGCCCAGACGATCGAGATCTTCGTCGACAATCCGGACAAGGTGGATGAGCTGAAGGAGCCGATCGAGCAAGCGGCGCAGCGACAGGTTTTCCTCACCGACTGGCGCTTCAGGAACCAGACATTCTTCTCCGCGCTTCAGGTCGAGCGCAACGTGATGTTCATGATCCTGTCGTTGGTCGTTCTGGTCGCCGCGCTCAACATCATCTCCGGCCTGATCATGCTGGTGAAGGACAAGAGCCGCGACATCGCGATTCTGCGCACCATGGGCGTCAGCCGGTCCGCCGTCATGCGGATATTCGTCATGACGGGCGCTGCCGTCGGAATTGCCGGAACGGTGGCCGGCGTGCTGCTGGGCTTCTTCATCTGCCTCAATGTCGATGGCATCCGCCAGTTCTTCTCCTGGCTGTCCGGGACGGTTCTGTTTAACCCCGAACTCTATTTCCTGAGCCGACTTCCGGCCAAGATAGATCCCTATGAGGTGATGCTCGTGGTCTGCATGGCGCTGGTGCTGACATTCTTTGCGTGCATCGTGCCGGCCTGGCGCGCGGCACGGCTCGATCCGGTCGAGGCATTGCGATACGAATGATGCAGCCAGCCCCGATCCTTGAACTGCACAGCGTCGACCGCCATTACACCCAGGGCGACGGCAAGCTCGTCATTCTCGATGGCGCGGAGTTTTCGCTGCGCCCCGGCGAGATGGTCGCTCTCATCGCGGCATCGGGCACAGGCAAGTCGACGCTGTTGCACACCGCCGGCCTTCTGGAACGGCCGGATGGCGGGCAGGTGGTGCTGGCCGGACGCGATTGCGGCGTGCTGTCAGACGACCAGCGCACGGCCATTCGCCGCAACGAGATCGGTTTCGTCTACCAGTTCCATCATCTGCTACCTGAGTTCTCGGCACTTGAGAACATCATGATGCCGCAGATGGTGCGCGGGTTGACAAGCGGCGAGGCGGCGACGCGCGCCGCGCAATTGCTCGATTATATGAAGATCGGTCACCGTGGCCAGCATCGGCCGGGCGAACTTTCGGGTGGCGAGCAGCAGCGTGTGGCAATTGCCCGTGCGGTGGCCAATGCGCCGCGCGTGTTGCTCGCAGACGAGCCGACGGGCAATCTCGACCCGGACACGGCAGGTTACGTGTTCGATGCGCTGGAGGCCCTGGTGCGCCAGTCGGGCCTTTCGGCACTGATCGCCACGCATAACCACCAGCTTGCGGCCCGGATGGACCGCCGCGTCACGCTGGAGCACGGCAAGGTTGTGCCGCTGCAATAGCGGGCAGGCTGGCGCGGTCGCCTATGTTTGAGACGGCATTGGCGGCAGGTCAGCCCTTCGGCTTCACTATCATCCGCCTGAACGTCGTCCGTGCGGCTTCGGGGCTCTCCTCTGCGTCCGCCAATCCGGCATCCGATTCGATCTGCGTCGAACGCCCGCGACCGCCGACGGGATGAGCTTTAACCGATTGGTAACCGTAGAAATCCCTGGGGACAGGCGTCAAAAACAACCGGTTGACTTCGAACAAAAATAGAACAAAATACAAACATAACCGGATTGGAGGCCGAAATGATCGATATGTTCCAGGACGTTCTCGCCCTTGTCAGCGTCAGTGCATTCCTTGTCTCGATGGCCATGTGGATCGGCGCATTCTGACATCGAACGGGTTTGTCCGCATCTCGGACAAATGTCTATTTCCAATCGGCAGGATGTGGAGCGTGCTCTGCCGGTTTAATCGTTTCTTGCAGCCTGCTTGTTAGTCTAACCCCTGAAACGAGGGGCGAGCCATGTCTGGCTGGGCGACCGCATTACTGGTTGCGATCAATCTCGGGTTGATCTTCTTTCTGATGTCGGCCCCGCTCGGCATCCGCAGCTTTACACTCAGGGTCAGGATTCGGGCCTCGCGCGACAAGGTCTGGAACGCGCTCTGGCCGGACGGCGCGGAGGCAGGCTGGTCGGGGCAGATCATAGAGGCCCGAGGCGAGGGAGAGGGGCGGTTTCATCTGACCCTGTCGTGGGATGGGCGTGATGGAAGGCCGATCGAGCGCGTCGCCGTGATGGAGGACGTGACCGAGGGCGAGCGTTTCACCACGCACTATGTCGAAGACAGTTCGCTCGATCCCAGCTTCTGGAGCAATTTCCGCGAGACGGTCGTGCTTCGCGAAGATGGTGATGCGACCGAGGTGTCCGTCACCGTCACCGATCGCTACAAAGGTTTTGCCTTCTTCGCCTTTCGCTACTTCGCGCAGCGCAGGTCGCTGCTGAAGCTGCGCCGGTGGGCTCAAACCGGTAAATATCACGCGGGTGGCATATTCGAGCATCCGTTGACCCAGCTTGGCATGGCCTGCCTGTCCATTCTGATCCTATGGTCGCTGACCGGATGGAGCGGCGGCGGTTTCCTGCTTGCAGTCCTGATCACGATGGTCGTGGCACTCCACGAACTGGGCCACATGATCGCGTTCAGGATAGCCGGCCATCGCAAGGTCAGGATGATCTTCATTCCACTGCTCGGCGGGGTTGCCATCGGCGGCCGGCCTTACAACAGCCATTTCGAAGTGGCGTTCGTCGCGCTGATGGGAGCGGGCTTTTCCGCATTTCTCATTCCGCCTCTGCTGATGATCGGCGACAGTGCCGCCGCCGCAGGCCACGTGATCGGCGCGAAATTCTTTGCTGCGATTGTCGCCTGTGTTGCCCTGTTCAACCTGGCCAATGTCGTTCCGGTCTGGAAGTTCGACGGCGGACAGGTTCTGCGGCAGATCGTTCCCGGCGGTACGCCGTTGATGGCGGCATCCTTCGTTCTCCTGACGATCTTCCTGGCGATCGTCTGGGTCGCGGGTTTTCCCGGCTACATCGTCATAGGCGGCGGGTTGGTGTTAGCCCTGCTCAGCCTGATCACGTCCGGGAACGTGGTCAAACCACGCTTCGATCTGGCGCCTATCGACCGGCAGGGCAGGCTGGCAATAGCTGCGGCACTCGCCTCGGTCATCGTCATCCACGGCACCGGCGTCATCTGGGCCTTCGAGCGTCTGTCGGTTTAGTCCCCGACCGCAACGCCCTCGCGGCGCGGGTCGGCACCTCCGGTCAGGCCAGAGGGCGATATCGTAATGCCGTGCAGGCCTGAATTGTGCTCCTTGACCGCAGTCTGATAGCCGAACGCCTCAAGATCATGCGCCAGTTCGACGGCCGTCGTACCGGCCTCCAGATCGTAGGGGCCGAAGCGGTTGATCTTGTGCGGCAGTGAAATCGCCTGCTGCATGTCCATGTCCCAGTCGATCAGCGCGACGATGGTCTTTGCGACGTAAGGAATGATGCTGCTGCCGCCCGGCGATCCGAGCGCGTGAACCGGTTTGCCGTCTTTCAGGATGATTGTCGGAGACATGGAAGAACGCGGTCGCTTTCCGCGCTCGACGCGGTTGGCAACCGCGCGGTCGCCGTCATTGGGCTCAAAAGCAAAATCGGTCAGCTGGTTGTTGAGCAGAAATCCCCCCACCATCAGCCGCGCGCCGAATCCGTTCTCGATCGAGCTCGTCATGGACGCGATGTTTCCGGCATCATCGACGATTACGAAATGTGTGGTCGACGGCATGTCGAGCGCAGGCGCATCGCGGCGGATTTCGGCCTTGTCCCATGGCGGTTCTCCCGGTTTGACCTCGTCGCGGTCGAGCGCCGTGTCACGCCTCAGTGTCGCCGACCGCGCCAGAAGATAGTCGCGGTTGAGCAGGCCTTTGGGCATGGTGACAAAATCGGTGTCGGCGACGTAACGTTCGCGGTCGGCGAAGGCGAGGCGCGTCGCATCGCCGAACAGACGCCAGGATTGCGGATCGTCGGGCCCAAGCGCGCGCATGTCGAACGGCTCCAGAATGCCCAGCATCTGTCCGATGGCGATGGCGCCCGATGACGGCGGTCCCATGCCGCAAATCTCATAGCCGCGATAGGGCGCACAGATGGGCGTGCGCTCGATCACCTTGTAGGCCTGCAAATCCTCAGCTGCGAGCAAGCCCGGATTGCCGGCGTGGCCGCGCACCGCCTTGACCAGATCGTCGGCAAGCGGCCCCGTATAGAAGGCATCGGCCCCGCTTTCGGCAATCGTCTCAAGCGTGTTGGCATAGGCGTCATTGCGCAGCACGTCGCCCGATTTCAGCGCCACGCCGCCGGGGTAGAAATAGTCTTTCGTCGTCGGCTGTCCCGCCAGCAAATCGGCGTCGGCGGCAACGAGCGCCGCAAGGCGTTCGGACACGGTGAAGCCCGTTCGTGCCATGTCGATAGCCGGCGCAAGGATCGCTTTCCAGTCGAGCTTGCCGTAGCGGGCATGTGCGGTTTCCATGAGCCGTACGACGCCCGGCGTGCCGACGGAACGGCCACCGACGACGGCGTCGAAGAATTTGAGAGGCTTGCCGTCTGGCCCGACGAAGAGCTGGCCCGTTGCCGCCGCAGGCGCAGTTTCGCGTCCATCGAAGGTGGTCACCTTGCCCGTCACAGCATCATACCAGACGAGGAAGGCGCCGCCGCCAATGCCCGACGATTGCGGCTCGACCAGCCCGAGCACGGTCTGCACGGCGACGAGCGCGTCGGCCGCGCTGCCGCCGGCCAGCAGAATGTCGTTGCCGGCCTTGGCGGCGATCGGATTGGCCGCGGCGACCATGTGGCGCGTAGCGGTGACGGCGGCCTTTTCGGCGATGCCCGTCTGCGCCTCGGGGGCTATCTGGTCTGTTGCGAGTTGAGCGCTTGCCGCGCCTGCGAGGCAGAGCATGACTGCGGATGTGGCAGCCAGAAGATGCACGCGCATATTCGCCTCCTCGTCGTCAGAGCGGGCCGTAGACCTCTTCGAACGACTGCTTCAGCGCCAGATCGAGGTCGTCCATCGTCACCGGCAGCCCGAGATCGACAAGGCTGGTGATGCCGTGGCCCTGTATACCACACGGCACGATTCCCGAAAAATGGCCGAGGTCGGGTTCGACATTGATCGAGATGCCGTGAAAGCTGACCCATTTGCGCAAGCGGATGCCGATTGCGGCGATCTTGTCTTCGGCTGGTGCGCCCGCGCGCGGCGGCTGGTCTGGCCGCACGACCCAGACGCCGACACGATCCTCGCGCCGCTCTCCGCGCACGTTGAAGCGTGCGAGCGTCAGGATGATCCAGTCTTCGAGGCTGGCGACAAAGGCGCGTACGTCCTCGCGACGGCGCTTAAGATCGAGCATGACATAAACCACGCGCTGTCCGGGGCCGTGGTATGTGTATTCGCCGCCGCGCCCGGCATTGAAGATCGGGAAGCGCGATGCGTCGACCAGATCCTGCGGCTGGGCGGAGGTTCCTGCGGTGTAGAGCGGTGGGTGCTCGACCAGCCAGACGAGTTCGGCCGCGCCCGAACTGCGAATGGCCTCGGCGCGCTGTTCCATGAAGGCCAGCGCGTCAGGATAGGCGAGGTGTCCCGGCTCCACGCGCCATTCGACCGGCTGTCCGGTCGCGATGGGTCGAAAGCCTGTCGCAATATCCTGTCTGTCGGTCAATCTGGTGCCCCGAGCGAACAGCCTTCATATGGCTGTTTGCTCTCCTCGCGTCCAGCATTGCTGCGATTCAGAGTTTGCCTCTGGAGAGAAATGGTGCGGTCGAGAAGACTCGAACTTCCACGGGTTGCCCCACAGCGACCTCAACGCTGCGCGTCTACCAATTCCGCCACGACCGCACGTGGTAGGGCCGGGCTGACCGGCTCGGGGCATGTAGCAAAAGGGATTGTGCGAAACAAGTGCGCCGGCGCGCCTATTTTCGATCTCATCCCCAGTCCTGTCTTTTTGCCGCCAAACACTTGCGCATTTGGTTTGGCGTTCCGGCGCAAGTCGCGCTAAGGCATGGGCATTCAGCACTGATAGACCGGGGAGGCGTCCTTGGCGGATATGGACGAAAACAGACCCGGCGCGTCCGTAAATCAGGACCAGGCCGATATCTACGGCGAGGATGGCGCCATTCGCGCCGCCTATCTCGCCCATATAGGCGCGGCGATCGCCGATCGCGATGTCATTGCGCTCAAGGAAGATATCGGAGACCTCCACCAGTCGGAGCTGGGTGACCTGCTCGAGGCGCTGCTGCCGGACCAGCGAATTGCGCTGGTCAACATCCTTGGCCGCGACTTCGACTTTGCGGCGCTGACCGAGGTCGACGATTCGATCCGCGAGGATCTCGTCGAATCGATTCCCAACGAGCAACTGGCCGAAGCCGTTCAGGAACTCGATTCGGACGACGCGGTCTACATTCTCGAAGACCTGGACGAGGACGACCAGGCCGAGATTCTGGCGCAGCTGCCGTTCACCGAACGCATCAGGCTGCGTCGCGCGCTCGACTACCCGGACGAATCGGCTGGTCGGCGCATGCAGACGGAATTCGTCGCCGTGCCGCCGTTCTGGTCGGTCGGCCAGACGATCGACTATCTGCGCGAAGACCAGAATCTGCCCGACGACTTCACGCAGATCTTTGTCATCGACCCGACCTTCAAGTTGCTCGGCGCAGCCGATCTCGACAAGCTTCTGCGGACGCAGCGGCCGGTGAAGATCGAAGAGATCATGCACGAGACGCGCCACGCAATCCCGGCCACGATGGACCAGGAAGAGGCGGCGCGCGAATTCGAGCAATACGACCTTCTGTCCGCCGCCGTCGTCGACGAGAACGAGCGGCTGGTCGGCGTGCTGACGATTGACGACGTGGTCGACGTCATCCAGCAGGAAGCGGAGGAAGATCTGTTGCGCCTGGGCGGCGTCGGCGACGAAGAACTGTCCGATTCGGTTCTGTCGACCTCCCGCTCGCGCGTGCCGTGGCTTCTGGTCAATCTTGTCACCGCCTTCATGGCAGCTTCCGTCATCGGACTGTTCGACCACACCATCGAGCGAATCGTGGCGCTTGCCGTGCTGATGCCGATCGTCGCCGGAATGGGGGGCAATGCAGGCGCGCAGACCATGACCGTCACCGTGCGCGCGCTCGCCACCAGAGATATCGATATTTACAATTCCTGGCGCATCATCCGACGCGAGATGGGCGTGGGCGTTATCAACGGCATCATCTTCGCGATCCTGATCGGGACGGTTGCCGCGCTTTGGTTCCAGGACATCAATCTCGGTGCGATCATTGCGTCGGCAATGGTGATCAACATGTTTGCGGCCGCGCTGGCAGGCATACTGATTCCATTGCTGCTCGACCGGGTCGGCGCAGACCCTGCGGTTGCCTCGGCCGTCTTTGTAACATCCATCACCGATGTCGTCGGCTTCTTCGCCTTCCTCGGTCTCGCAACGTGGTGGTTTGGCGTCGGTTTCGGTTGAAACATGGGTTTGCCTTATCGCCTGCAACCGGCGGTCGCTTCTCCAACAATTGACTTTTACGTAAACGCCATGCGAAATTTCATGCCTGAAGATACGAGGTGGCGGGCAAATGGCTCGGGAGCATTACACGATCACCGAACTGACACGCGAGTTCGATGTCTCGACACGCACATTGCGATTCTATGAAGACGAAGGGCTGGTGCAGCCGCTCAGGCGCGGTCGCACACGCCTGTTTCGGCCATCCGACCGCCATCTGATCAAGCAGATCATGCGCGGCAAGCGCCTCGGTTTCTCGATCAACGAGATCCGCGAAATCATTCAGATGTACAAGGAACCGCCGGGAGAGGCGGGCCAGTTGCGGCTGCTGATCCAGCGCATCGAGGAAAAGCGGGCAGACCTGCGCCAGAAGAGGCGCGATCTGGAAGAAACGCTTGCCGAACTCGACCATGCCGAAGAAGCCTGTGTCGAGCGTCTCGCAGAACTCAGGGTCAATACCTGAAGCTATTTCGCCTGAAGCTATTGTCGCCGGTGTGGTGAGGTCGCCCGCATCGGCTGCCGTTTCTCCCCACTATGCGTCGATAGCGACGTCCAGCGCAAGGCGGGTCATATCGACCAGCGAGCTTTGACGCTCGTCGGCATTGATTTCCTCATGCGTGACGAGACAGTCCGTCATGGTGCAGATCGTCAGGGCGCGCGCACCATGGCGGGCGGCGAGCAGATAGAGCGCGGCGCATTCCATCTCGACGCCAAGAACGCCGTGATTGGCGAGCGGTTCATAGTCGGCAAAGCCGTTCGGTCTGTAGAATATGTCGCTCGACAGCATGTTGCCGACATGAGAGCGCATGCCAGCGGCGGCTGCTTTTGAAGCGGCAGAGGCGAGAAGCCCGAAATCGCCGACCGGCGCAAAACTGAAACTAGGAAATGCATCGCGCACGATCGAACTGTCGGTCGTCGCCGCCTGTGCGAGGATGAGGTCGCGCACCTTGACCTTGCGGGTGAGGCCGCCGCAGGTGCCGACACGGATGAGCGTCTTGACGCCGTACACATTGATCAGTTCATGCGTATAGATGGCGAGTGAAGGCTGGCCCATGCCGCTGGCCTGAACAGAGACGCGCTTGCCCTTGTAAGTGCCTGTGAAGCCGAGGCAATTTCGCACCGAATTGACCAACCTAGCGTCGTCGAGAAAGTTGTCCGCGATCCATTTTGCACGCAAGGGATCACCGGGCATCAGCACCGCGTCAGCGTAGTCGTCAGTTTTCGCATGGTTGTGCGGTGTCATTATCCCCCCCATTTTTACCGGGCGAATCGTTTTTCAGAGCCAGCGGCGGACGCGTTTGGAATAGTCGCGCCAGCGCTTTGTGAAATGTGTGTCGAGATGACGTTCCTCGCGCTCGATGGCGAGTTTTTGAAATGCAAAGCCGGCAGCAAGTGCAGTGGCAAGAAACCAGACATTGCCCAGGATCAGGCCAAGCCCGATCAGGATCGTCACGTAGCCGACATAGATAGGGTTGCGCGTGATCGCGAACGGCCCATCGGTTACGAGATGGGTGCTGGCTCGGTGAGGCAATACGGTGGTCTTGTGGCGGCGCAAGGTTCGCCACGCCATGACGTCCATGAGCAGGGCCGCGGCAATCGCCACGCAACCGATGGCCAGCAACATGTCGGACAGTGGCGCCGGTATCCAGGAAAGCGGCACGAACCTTCCGAGCAGGACCGCGGCCGCAAGAGCCGCGATGACGATCAATGGCGGCCACGGAAATCTGCTGGGCGGCGTAGCTTCGCTCATTCGATTTTCTCCTCCGGGAACATGATTTCCGTTGAGGCCGTGCAAAGCAAGACCTGCTCCTGGAGAAGCTCGGTGAATTCCGGGCTTTGGGTGGCGGGTGCAGGCTTGGCCGGGTCTTCGAACATGCCTTTGCTCACACAGGGACAATATTGCGCGCAGAACTGAGCCGATTGCCGTGACTCGCAGGCCATGGTGCAGGAGCGCAGGAAGTTGATCTGCCGGATCTCAGGCGAAGGCGGCACGAATTGCGCGACGAGCCAGACGATGCCGATCAGCACAGGCTGGTGGATGAGGTAGAAGGCGAGCGAATGCTGGCCGATAAAGGCGAGCGGGCGTGACCATCGGCCGGGCTGAAAAGCTGCAAGGCGCAGCAGAACTCCGCGCTGCTTGGCGATACCCGCCAGTCCCATGCCGACAAGCACCGCGCCGAAGAACGGGAACACGGGGACAAAATCATTGGAGCGCAGACGTTGTTCGGCAAGCCCGAGCCAGTAGGTCGCCATGCTGTCGAGGAGCGGCGTGCGGAAGACCAGTGGCAGCACGATGACGGAAATGCCGACCAGGATGGTGAGGAGCGGCGGAGCGCGCAGGAAGAGAAGGCCAGCGAGGCTGGCAAAGGCGATCTGGTGCAGGATGCCGAAGAAGATGAACGATCCCGGCGTCGCAATATAGGTGACGACGGTGATCGCCAACGCCGCGCCCGCGACCATCGCAAATCGCCGCCAGAAGGACGGCCAGTTCACGCCCTTTCGGTGGGCGAGGAACAGCGAAATGCCGACAAGCAGCAAAAAGCTCGAAGCAATCGAGCGGGCGAAAATCTTCCAGCCGCCGACGGCCGTCATGCCTGAAGGCACATAGCCGAAGAATTCGAGATCCCATGTGAAGTGGTAGATCGCCATGGCGATCAGCGCGACGCCGCGCGCGACATCGAACCACAGTATGCGGGATGATTTCTTTGCGGTGCTCATGCCTCTTTCATGTGCGCACGGATGCGCCGTGGCAAGGCTCAGGCCGTTCTTGCCGCCAGCTTTCTTTGCGCCGCGTAGAGCGAAACGGCTGCCGCATTCGACACATTGAGCGAACGGATTGGCCCCGGCATGTCGAGGCGGGCAAGCGCGGTGACCGTTTCGCGCGTCTTCTGGCGCAGGCCCTTGCCCTCGGCACCGAGCACGAGCGCGATCCTGTCGGCGTCGAGCCGGTCTTCGAGTTCGGTCTCGCCATCAGAATCAAGGCCGATGGTGACGAACCCCTGGTCGTGAAGCTGGCCAAGCGCATCGGCCAGATTGCGGACTTCGATAAGGTCGACATGTTCTAGCGCGCCCGATGCGGCTTTCGCCAGAACGCCGCTTTCCTGCGGGCTGTGGCGCGCCGTCACGATCAGCGCGCCTGCGCCGAATGCGACTGCCGAGCGGATGATTGCGCCGACATTGTGCGGGTCCGTCACCTGATCGAGCACCAGGAGGAGATTGCTTTCGCCGAGATCGTCGAGGCGCTTGGGCTTGAGCGAGCGGGCGATTGCCAGCACACCCTGATGGACCGCCTCGCTGCCTGTGATCTTGTCGATATCGCGCGGTTCGACCTGTTCGGTCGCAAAGGGCAGGACCGAGAGGTCGTCGATGCCGAGGCGCTCCTGCGCATTGCGCGTCACCAGCATGCGTTCAATTCTGCGCCGCGGATTGTCGAGCGCGGCGCGAACCGTGTGAAGGCCGTAGAGATGGACGAGGCCGTCTGCCGGCCCGTCACCGGGCGGGGTGGCGGTGCGCTGGCGCACGAACGGCTTGCCGCTTTCGGCCGCCTTGCGGTCGCGATGGTCGCGGCGCAGGCGCGCATAGTGGCTGTCCTTCGGGGTCTTTGATCTTGTATCGTCGGCCATGTCGCATCCGTTTCCGGTCCAAATGCCGGCAGTCGGGCTGTGTAACCGTTTAGGCAGCGCTAGGCGAGGGGCGCAGCGCGATGAGGAGGAAATCGTGGCATCCGACCGAATCGCAAGCTTTGTGGCCGCACTTCCGATCAGACCCGACATGCGAATTCTGGAGATCGGATGCGGGCCGGGCGTTGCAGCAAGGCTGATTGCTGCTCGTCTGGAGAGCGGGATCATTGTGGCGATCGACCGATCAGCCAGGGCGGTCGAGCAGGCATGCGCCGGATCGGTTGCTGAAATCGCGTCAGGCCGCATGGAAGTTCGCCAGTCCGCGATCGAAGATTTCGAACTGCAGAAGGGCGAGGCGGGCTTCGATCTCATATTCGGCATGAGGATTGGCGTTCTGGACGGGCGTCATCCGCATTTGCAGGAAAAAGCGCTAGGTCAGATTGCGCTGGCCGCGCGCTCCGGCGCGCGCCTGTTCATCGATGGTGGAGACCCTTTGGAAGAAATCATTCTGACAGGCGGCAAACAAGCTGTGTTGCGTGGTTGACAGTCTTCGGCCCAATCGCCATAAGGCGCTTCGCGTTCACAGGGCATCTGCCCTGCGAGCGCGGTGCCTTGCTGAAAAGCTCAAGGCGACAGGTCAGGATGGGTGCCCGAGTGGTTAAAGGGGACGGACTGTAAATCCGTTAGCTCAGCTTACGTTGGTTCGAATCCAACCCCATCCACCACTGTCACCTGAAAAGTTTTCATGTCTGTCTGGCCGGCTCGCTTTTGGCGTCCCGCCATGCAAAAGTCAGGCGATGCGGGTGTAGCTCAATGGTAGAGCAGCAGCCTTCCAAGCTGAATACCCGGGTTCGATTCCCGGTACCCGCTCCATCCGCCTCATCGCTTCGTTAGTCGTTCGTCAACCATGTAACCCTATGATTCCGCCCCAGCTATCGGAGTTGGGTTGATGGGTATGGGTGAACAGGTTTCGCGCCGGACTTTTCTGGTCGGCATGGGGGCGGCGTCGCTTGCGGGGTGCTCGCAGACATTTGAAATGCCGGACATGGGCCTCGATCTCGATTCGACCGGTTCGATCCGTCCCAAGATCAGCGTCGACAAGGCGGTAACCGATCCGAACGTCATGTATGCCGGCGTCACCGAAGGGCCATATGTTTTGCCGGCCATTCCCTATCAGAAAGTGCCGCGCCAGTTTCAGCGCCAGATCGTGCCTGATCCGACCGGCGAAGCGCCTGGAACGATCGTCGTCAGGCTGAAGGAGCACTATCTCTATCTCGTTCAGCCGGGTGGAGAGGCGCTGCGCTACGGCGTGGGCATCGGCAAGGCAGGCTTTGAATGGAGCGGTCGCGCCAATATCCAATACAAGAAACAATGGCCTGTCTGGACGCCGCCTGCGGAAATGATCGCGCGCCGGCCCGATCTGGCAAAATGGCGCGGCGGCCAGCCTCCGGGACCGGACAATCCGCTGGGAGCGCGCGCGCTCTACATCTTCAAGGACGGCGCCGACACCGGCTACCGCATCCACGGTTCGCCCGAATGGTGGTCGATCGGCCAGTCCATGTCGTCGGGCTGCGTGCGCCTGATCAATCAGGATATCATCGACCTCTACAATCGCGTGCCGGGCAAGACGACCATCGTCGTCGGCTAACTACGATTTGAGGGTCGAATTGACTCTGTTGCGATGCGGCGAGACAATGCCGCATTGCAGCATGAGAGCTGCGCATTCTGTCTGGAGATGCGCTTTTGTCCGAGAAATTTGCTTCCGCCCTTGATTTTGCCGGTGCGTTTGGCGCTGGTCAGGCCGCAATCGACGGCTTCATGAAAAATGTCGAGACGCTTGTCGCCCAATCATCGGGTTTTGCCACCCGCTCGCTCGGCGACACGGTGTCGGTGCTGGAGCGCGCCGCGTCTGCTGGCAGCGCCGAGGAAATCGCGGCCATCCAGAATGATTTCCTGCGATCGGTCTGGAAAAACTCCGTCGAAGGTGCGACCGCTCTGAGCGGGCTTGCAGCAGACATGACGCGCGATGTCGTCGGGCCGATCGAGCGGGCGATGCGCCCGAAAACGTGAGCGTCCACCGCCTATCGATTGCCATTTTGCGAATGTAACAATGATGCTGCGCAGCCGATGATTCTTCTCGTCGCGCACATTGGTAATGACGACGCCATGACAACCATGCGCACGGGCGCCGGGCTGGGCGGTCGGCCGATATTGTAAGCACGGTCAAAGCCCTTACAATTGAGCCGACGCTGCCTACATATCGGCTTCCGATGATGACAATTGGGCAGACAGGCGGAGATTGAGAATCCACGGGGCGGCCATGCAATGGCAGGAAGTGCGGATGCAGGACGGTGACGGCGAGGGCAGGGGCCCTGGCCGCAGTACGGCTGTCATCACGCGAACGAAGACCAAGACCAAGAAGCCCAGCCTCTACCGTGTGCTCATCCTCAACGATGACTACACGCCGATGGAATTTGTCGTGCACATTCTGGAGCGGTTTTTCCAGAAGGATCGGGAGGCAGCCACCCGCATCATGCTCCACGTTCACAATCACGGTGTGGGCGAGTGCGGGGTCTATACATTCGAGGTTGCCGAGACCAAAGTGACGCAAGTGATGGATTTTGCGAAGCAGCATCAGCATCCGTTGCAGTGCGTGATGGAAAAGAAGTGAATTCCGTTCCCGTGGACCTCCCTCCGCGGCAGAACGGGGAATGAGCGAGGTATTGAATGCCGGCTTTCTCCCAAAGCCTTGAGCGCGCGTTGCATCAGGCGCTGACCTTTGCAAATGAGCGCCACCACGAATACGCCACGCTGGAGCACCTGCTGCTGGCGCTGATCGACGATACCGATGCGTCGGCCGTCATGCGCGCATGCAATGTCGATCTGGACGAATTGAAGAAAACCGTCCTCGCCTATGTCGACAAGGAGCTTGAAAACCTCGTCACCGGTTACGACGAGGATTCAAAGCCCACCGCTGGCTTCCAGCGCGTCATCCAGCGCGCGGTCATCCATGTGCAGTCGTCTGGACGCGAGGAAGTGTCGGGAGCGAACGTGCTCGTCGCGATCTTTGCCGAGCGCGAGAGCCATGCCGCCTACTTCCTGCAGGAACAGCAGATGACCCGCTACGACGCGGTCAACTATATCTCGCACGGGATTGCCAAGCGCCCCGGAAATTCTGAAGCGCGTGCGCCTCGCGGTGCTGAGGACGAACAGCCGAACGGAGGCCCCACCGAGCAGCCCGAGGACAATGGCAAGGGCAAGAAGCAGCAGGACGCGCTGACGGCCTATTGCGTCAACCTCAACATCAAGGCCAAGGGCGGCAAGATCGACCCGTTGATCGGGCGCATGAGCGAGATCAACCGCACGATCCAGATCCTGTGCCGCCGCTCCAAGAACAACCCGCTTTATGTGGGTGATCCGGGCGTGGGCAAGACAGCGATCGCCGAAGGTTTGGCCAAGCGCATCGTCGAAGGCGACGTGCCGGCGGTTCTTCTCAATGCGACGATCTTTGCGCTCGACATGGGCACGCTGCTTGCCGGAACGCGCTATCGCGGCGACTTCGAGGAGCGCCTGAAGCAGGTCGTCAAGGAACTGGAAGACTATCCGGGCGCGGTGCTGTTCATCGACGAGATCCACACGGTGATCGGCGCCGGCGCGACGTCGGGCGGAGCGATGGATGCATCGAACCTTCTGAAGCCTGCGCTGTCGTCGGGATCGATCCGCTGCATCGGCTCGACCACCTACAAGGAGTTCCGCCAGTTCTTCGAGAAGGACAGGGCGCTCGTTCGCCGCTTCCAGAAGATCGACGTCAACGAGCCGTCGGTCGAGGACGCCATCGAGATCATGAAGGGCCTGAAGCCCTATTATGAGGACTTCCACAATGTGAAGTTCACCAATGAGGCGATCAAGGCGGCGGTCGAACTGTCGGCCCGCTACATCTCCGACCGCAAGCTGCCGGACAAGGCGATCGACGTGATCGACGAGACGGGCGCGTCGCAGATGCTGCTGCCGGAAGGCAAGCGCAAGAAGACAATCACGATCAAGGAGATCGAGGAGACCATCGCGACGATGGCTCGCATCCCGCCAAAGACCGTCTCGGCAGACGACGAGAAGGTTCTGGCCGGCCTCGAGGCCGAACTGAAGCGCGTGGTCTACGGTCAGGAGACTGCGATCACCGCGCTGTCGTCGGCAATCAAGCTGGCGCGTGCGGGCCTTCGCGAGCCGGAGAAGCCGATCGGCTCCTACCTGTTCTCCGGTCCGACGGGCGTCGGCAAGACCGAAGTCGCCAAGCAGTTGGCCGCGTCTCTCGGCGTCGAACTCATCCGCTTCGACATGTCGGAATATATGGAGCGCCATACGGTGTCGCGCCTGATCGGTGCGCCTCCCGGTTATGTCGGCTTCGACCAGGGCGGCATGCTGACCGACGCTGTCGACCAGCATCCGCATTGCGTGCTTCTGCTCGACGAGATCGAGAAGGCCCATCCCGACCTCTACAACATCCTGTTGCAGGTCATGGATCACGGCAAGCTGACCGATCACAACGGCAAGAAGATCGACTTCCGCAATGTCATCCTGATCATGACGACCAATGCGGGCGCATCCGACATGGCCAGGGCCGCAATCGGCTTCGGCTCGTCCAAGCGTGACGGCGACGACGTGGAGGCGATCAACCGCCTGTTCACGCCGGAGTTCCGCAATCGTCTCGACGCGATCATCCCGTTCGGCTCGCTGCCGGTGCCGGTGATCCATCAGGTGGTGCAGAAGTTCGTCATGCAGCTGGAGGCGCAACTCGCAGAGCGTCGCGTCACCTTCGACCTGTCGGCGGATGCCATCGCCTGGCTGGCCGACAAGGGCTATGACGAGCGCATGGGCGCGCGTCCGCTCGCCCGCGTCATCCAGGAGCACATCAAGAAGCCGCTGGCCGACGAAGTGCTGTTCGGCAAGCTGAAGCACGGCGGCACGGTCAAGATCACCGTCGAAGGCGTCGGTATCGACCGCCATCTGAAACTCGAGGCACTGGCGGATGAAACGCCGGTCAAGCCGAAGAAGGAAGAAGCGCCAGCGACTGTTGCCGCGCCGAAGAAGGCCAAGGCAAAGCCGAAGGCCAAGGCTGTTTCCGCAAAGGGTAAGCCGGACAAGGGCGGCAACGGTGGTGGCGGCAGCGGCGCGGGTGGACCTGACAAGGGCGGCGAGCCGAAAAAGAAGAGCATGGTTCCGCAGCTTCCACGGCGCGGCTGACCGGCCAACCAGTGCAACGGACCCCGCATCCATCCGATGCGGGGTCTTTGATTTGCGAGGCATGGCAACAACAGTTGGACTGCGCAGGGTGACGATCGTGTCGCCGCGCGTTTCAGGTTCCACGGGATAACGACGAACGGCGATGGCACGGATTAGAAACTACTTCCTGACGGGACTGATCGTCTGTGCACCGCTGGCGATCACTGCCTATCTGATCTGGTCGTTCATCGGCTGGGTCGACGGCTGGGTGAAGCCTTACATTCCGGCCGGCTACAACCCGGACAATTATCTGCCCTTTGCCGTGCCCGGATTCGGTCTCGTTGTTGCGCTGACAGCGATTACGCTCATCGGGTTCCTTACGGCGAATTTTGTCGGCAGCGCGATCATTCGTGTGGGCGAATCCGTTCTCGATCGCATGCCGCTGGTGCGCAGCATCTACAAGACGATCAAGCAGATATTCCAGACGATGCTCTCCAACAAGAGCGAGATGTTCAACAAGGTCGCGCTTGTCGAGTATCCCCGAAAGGATGTCTGGTCGATCGTCTTTGTCGCCGGTGAGAAAGAGACTGAGATCAACCAGGTGCTCGATAAGGCCGACGATCCGCTGATCGGCGTATTCATGCCGTGTACGCCAAACCCGACGACTGGCTTTCTGATGTATGTCTACAAGTCGGAACTCGTCATGCTCGACATGTCCATCGAGGATGGCGCAAAGCTCATCATCTCGGCCGGACTCGTCGTGCCTCAGTTCGAGCGCAAGCTCAAGACAGTCGACGGCAAGGTGATGGACGTGCCGCTGGCAAATCCCGCAATCACCGATCTACGCAAGGGCGCGTGATCCGGAGCATTTCCAGCAAAAGTGTGCGGCACTTTTGCGTCCGGACAATGCGTCCAGGAGAACCGGCATTTCCAGCAAAAGTGTGAAACGTCCAGCGTCAGTGTTCGGCTGGCGTGTGGAACACTTCCAGAAAACCGCGTCCCGGCTCTGTCTGGCTGAAATCGCCGGGAATGTGGATTACAGCCAGGCCGCTGGCGGGGAAGCCGCTGGCGCGCGCCTCGATCGCCGCGTCTTCGCCATCCGGCGCGAGCGCGAAGCAGACATCTTCGATCATCGGGTTGTGGCCGACAATCATGACCGAAGACCGGTCGGCGAGTTCCCGGATGAGGCTGAGATAGCCGGCTGAGTCGGTAATGTAGAGGTCGTCGGTAAAACGCGCTGTCGCAGTCGGATGAAGGTGTCGCGCGACCGCATCCCAGGTTTCGCGGGCGCGCCGCGCACCGGAGCAGATCACAAGTTCCGGCACGTAGCCGCCAGCAACGATCGCTGCGCCGACCGTGTCGGCGTCAACATGACCGGCATCATCGAGCGGCCTGTCGAAATCGCGCATTCCCGGCTCTGCCCACGCGGCGCGCGCATGTCGAAGCAGCAGAAGACGGGCCATGCAGCGTTTTTCCTTCCGGTTGCAGCGCGAGTTTCCGTCATTGAGCTGTAGCTTCTGGCGGGGCCGGCGCGCAATCTCCTTTGATCGATCTGCCGAAAAACTTCAACTGCTCGTTCGCTTGACGCAAGCCTTTGCGGTGCAAGCATTTTTGCTTTCTTTTGCCGTCGCGGAAACCGGTTTTTCCACCGTTCTGATATTTGCGACGGCCTGGGTCGCTTTCTGCTTGTGCCATCCTGGACCCACGAATATATAGGCGCCCGGGTAGCATATTTGGGGTGAATCGATGACCGCGAAAGAAACCAGCTACGTGCCCACAGACGAAGAGCCATTCATGAACGAGCGCCAGAAGGCCTATTTCAGAATGAAGCTTGTCGCCTGGAAGAACGACATTCTTCGCGAGGCGCGTGAAACCCTCGAAGTCCTCCAGCAGGAAAACGCCAATCATCCCGACCTCGCCGATCGCGCGTCGTCGGAGACGGATCGGTCGATCGAATTGCGCGCCCGGGACAGGCAGCGCAAGCTGATCTCCAAGATCGATGCGGCGCTGCTGCGGATCGACGAAGGCACCTATGGCTATTGCGAGGAAACGGGCGATCCGATTTCGCTGAAGCGCCTCGACGCCCGCCCGATCGCAACCCTTTCGATCGAGGCGCAGGAGCGTCATGAACGCCGCGAGAAGGTTTATCGCGACGACTGATCTTTACGTATGCCTGCCGGTGACGGGGAGCCGGTGCCGGCAGGCTGCTTACAAGTTAAGCATCGATCAGATGCGTGCCTAACAAAGACAGTCGGTGGCGCGCATTATGCGCCGATCCGGGGGATCGCGGCCTGCACTCATTGCAGGCGCTCGCATCAGGCTCTAGCCGGTATCACTCAATCCGCTTTTTCGTTAGTTCGCCGAGCAGTCTCGTCATCTCTTCGTCGGGAGAGGGGCGTCTCGGCTCTTCTGCGACGGTGCCATTCAGCGTCAGGTCGATGTCTTTCAGAAGCTCATCTGAAATATCGCTGGCCGGCGGCAGGCGTGAGGATTGGGCCGTGGGCGCAATCGCTGGAGCCGGTGAAGGCCGCGTGGAGGCTGAAGGCGGCGCTGGTGGTGCGGACATCGGCATTTGCGGACGAGGCAACGTCACGCTGGAGCCTGCATGTGAAGGGGCCGGCGAGGGTGAAGGTGCTCTTGGCGGCACGGCAGGCCGGGGCGGCTCGGCCACACGCTGGTCGTTCGTTGAGGCTGGCGGATGCGTCATCGCCCGCGCCCGCTGGATGTCGGCATGGCTTGGGCCCGGCCTCGGTGTCTCGGCGGTCGGCGCATCCTGCCCGCGCGTGGCGCGCGGTATCATGCGAATGTCCTGTTCGACGACGACATCTGTCGGGCCGCCGATGAGAATCAGGTGCTCGACATCGTCACGCCTGACGAGCACGAGCCTGCGGCGTGCATCGACTGCGGTTGCGTCCATCACGGCTAGGCGCGTGCGGCGATTGCGGCCGCCGAGCACGAACGTGCCCGCTCTCATGCCGCGAAAGAGGCGGATAATAACGAGAACGACAAACAGAAGGATGAGGGTAAGGCCAACCCCCAGCACAGCATTCGCATAGCCGTCGGGCAGGGATTGTTGCAGCCATTCCGTCACCGGCAACCCTCCATACTATCTGTGACATACACTTGCCATTTGCGCCAAGACGCTGCAAGTCGCACTTCCCGCAGCGCACGGAATATGATTCAAGCAAATGGCCGCCAACCGATCCAGGCGGGATCGGGTAAGATGGTTTCGACCTTCCGGGCAGGAGAATAATGGCGACTGACAAAAGCCGGGATTTCTACCCCGCTCCAATCGTGGACGAGAACACAAGACCCGGCGCCTTGAAGCGCCTGATCATCTTCATCGTCGTCCTTACGATCTCGGGCGTCATCTTCTCGATATCGCGCAACAGCTTGGGTGATCCGTTCCTGCTCGGTATGCTCGGCATCCTGGCGATGATCGGCGTCGGCTATCTGTTTGCGACGGCCATCGGTTTCGTCCAGATCGCGCCACGCTCGACCAGCGACGAACTGTCCAAGGCCTTTGTCGATTCCATGCGGCAGGGGCTCGTCGTTACCGACATGCGCGGCCGCATCGTCTATGCAAACCGCGCCTATGCCGATCTGACCGGCGTGGCGACCGCGGCCGATGTGAGAACGGTTGACGGGCTGCTTGCAGACAATCCCGAAGCGGGGCCAACGGTTTCGCGTCTCGCCACGCAGTTGACCGACGGTCGCGATGGCGAAGGAGAGATCAGGCTGTCGCAGTCGCTGCGGCCCGGTTCCGATCCCGGCGCGCGCTGGTATCGCGTGCGCTCGCGCACCTTCTCGATACCCTCGCAGCGCCAGCCGCTGTTTGCGTGGCAGCTCGCCGACATTTCGTCCGAGCGGGCCGAGCAGGAACGCTTCTTTCAGGACCTCCAGCAGGCTATCGATCATCTCGACCACGCGCCCGCCGGATTCTTTGCCGCAGATTCCGGCGGCCAGGTTACCTACGTCAATGCGACGCTGGCCGAATGGCTCGGCATCGATCTGGCCGAATTCAGGCCCGGCGCCATCGCTCTGCCTGGCATCGTGGCGGGTGACGGCATGGCGTTGATACGCGCGGTCAAGGCCGAACCCGGCGATACAAGAAATGCCGTCATCGACCTCGACCTGTCCACGACCAAGGGAGAGGCGCTGCCGGTGCGCTTCCTGCATCGCGTTACCGCCAATCGCGACGGCGTGCAGGGCGCGACGCGCACTATCGTCCTCAACCGGACGCAGGGCGAAGATTCCTCTGCCGATCTGCGCGCGTCCGAAGTGCGCTTCACGCGCTTCTTCAACTCCACGCCAATGGCCATTGCCGGTGTCGACATGACCGGGCGCATCGTGCGCACCAACGCGCCGTTCCTTCTCCTGTTCTCGTCTGTCGTCGATCAGGGAGATGTCGACCGGCGCGCCCGCTTCGACACCGTCATCCATCCGCGCGACAGGGCCGCGTTCGAATCCGCCCTGGAGCGCGCAAAGCAGCATCAGGCGGACATCACGCCAATCGACACCGTTCTGCCCGACAATGAGGAGCGGCACATCCGCTTCTACGTCAACGCGGTAGCCGATGGAGCCGGGGCAGAGACCGCCGAAGAGGCGGCGATCGTCTATGCAGTCGAGACGACCGAGCAGAAAGCGCTCGAAGCCCAGATGGCGCAGGGCCAGAAGATGCAGGCTGTCGGCCAGCTCGCCGGCGGCATCGCGCACGACTTCAACAATGTGCTCACCGCCATCATCATGGCGTCGGACCTGCTGCTGACCAACCACCGTCCGTCGGACCCGTCATTCCCCGACATCATGAACATCAAGCAGAACGCCAACCGCGCCGCGTCGCTTGTCCGGCAGTTGCTGGCGTTCTCGCGGCGGCAGACATTGCGGCCGGAGGTGCTGAGCCTCGCCGACGTTCTGGCCGATGTGCGCATGCTTCTGACCCGGCTGGTGGGGACTGGCGTTCACCTCAAGATCGATCACGGCCGCGACCTGTGGCCGGTGCGGGCCGATCTCGGCCAGTTCGAGCAGGTGGTCGTCAACCTTGCCGTCAATGCGCGCGACGCGATGCCGGGCGGCGGCGACCTTGCCATCCGCAGCAAGAACGTCACGACAGCCGAGTGCCAGCACTATCCATATCGGGAAATGCCGCCGGCCGACTACGTGCTGGTCGAGGTGCAGGACAGTGGCACCGGCATTCCGCCGGAGGTGTTGAAGAAGATATTCGAGCCGTTCTTCACCACCAAGGAAGTGGGAAAGGGGACGGGCCTCGGCCTGTCGATGGTTTACGGTATCATCAAGCAGACCGGCGGCTACATCTACTGCGAATCCGAGGTGGGGTCCGGGACGACGTTCCGGATTTTCCTGCCGCGCTACGTGCCGGGAGCTGCTGCCGTCGAACAGTCCGCCGCAGACAATTCCGTCGTCGACGGCAAGACGGTTGCCACACTTGAGAAGAACAGCGCGCCTGCCGATCTCTCCGGTTCGGCAACGGTTCTGCTCGTTGAAGATGAGGACGCGGTGCGCATGGGCGGTGTGCGGGCGCTGAGATCCCGCGGCTACACCGTTCACGAAGCCTCGTCAGGTGCCGAGGCGCTTGAGATCTACGAGGAACTGGAAGGCAAGGTCGATATTGTCGTCTCCGACGTCGTCATGCCCGAGATGGACGGGCCGACGCTGCTCGGCGAACTGCGCCAGCGCAATCCGGACATCAAGTTCGTATTCGTCTCGGGCTACGCGGAAGACGCGTTCGCAAAGAACCTTCCGGCTGACGCCAAGTTCGGCTTCCTGCCAAAGCCGTTTTCGCTGAAGCAGCTCGCCACGATCGTCAAGGACATGATCGAGCAGTGACAAGCCAGTGAAATACCGTCGCGACATAGATGGCTTGCGCGCACTTGCGGTGCTGCCGGTGATCCTTTTTCACGCCCATGCTCCGTATTTCACCGGCGGGTTCGTCGGTGTCGACGTGTTCTTCGTCATTTCAGGCTACCTGATCACGACGATCATTGCCGACGACCTCGAGCACGACCGTTTCACCTACGCAAATTTCTATGAAAGACGGGCGCGGCGCATCCTGCCGGCGCTCCTGCTGGTGGTGGCGACGACTGCCGCAGTCGTGCCGTGGATCGTGTCGCCGGCGCAGCTTTCGCTGTTCGGGGAGCGAACGCTGGCGGTCCTGTTCTTCGTTTCGAACATTCACCTGGCGCTGACCGACGACTATTTTGCAGACGATGCGGAAACCAATCCGTTTCTGCACACCTGGTCTCTGGCGATCGAGGAACAATACTACATCCTGTTCCCGCTCCTGATGGTGGCGCTGTGGCGCACCCGCAAGCAGAGCGTGATCGCCGTCATTTTCGCTATCTCGCTTCTGTCGCTGGCTGCTGCGGAATATCTGTCACGCGTTTCGCCGGGCTTGAGCTTCAACCTGCTGCCGACGCGCGCATGGGAACTCGGAGCGGGGGCGCTGGTAGCGCTGACGCACAAGCGGCAGATCGTCATTGTTGGCGATGGCCCTCTGCGGCGCATTCTGCCGACGGTGGGCGTCGCGATGATTGCCGCATCCATCCTGCTGTTTGACAGCGAGACGATCCATCCGGGCCTGTGGACCTTGATGCCCGTTGTGGGCGCGGTGCTCATAATCCTGACCGGCGGCGGGAAGGATCCTGCCACCTGGCTGTTGTCGACACGCCCATTGGTGGCAATCGGGCTGATCTCCTATTCGCTCTACCTCTGGCACCAACCTGCGATCGCACTGTTTTCACACCTGCGTGCAGGCGGCATGAGGCCTGGACACTACGCCGTCGCCATTGCAGGCAGCTTCATACTGGCATGGCTGACATGGAGATATGTGGAGACGCCATTCCGCAATCGGGCAAAGTTACCTATCCGGAGCGTCATCCGGATAGGCAGCGCTGTCACGGCTTGTCTTGTCGGCCTTTCGGTCGCGTCGTTCGCGACGAACGGATTTGCGTTTCGCAAACCGGAATCCGTCTGGCGTGTGTTGGCGTATGAAGGCCAGAACCCAGCAATGCAGCATAAGGTCGGCGGTTTCGTTTGCATGAGCCGCGCCCCCTCCAACGCGTGCAAGACTGGCGATCCGTCGGGACGGCCGGGAATCGCGCTTGTGGGTGATAGCCACGCCGCTGCACTTGGCGGCGCATTCGATGCCGCGTTGATGGCCATTGGCCGCAGCGGGATCGAATATTCTCAATCCGGCTGCGTCTTCCTGCCCGGCTTCACCCGGCGCGACGGCAAGAAAGAAAGGTGCGCCGAATTTTCCGAGGAGGTCGAGAAACTGCTGGCCAGTCCAACCATCGATACGATTTTTTTCGCCGGCCGCTACACGCTGCAACTTGAAGGAAAGTCGTTTGACAATGGAGAGGGCGGGCGCGAGCGAGAAGACATTTTTGGTTACATTCCGCTGAGCGCCGAAGGAAAAGAGATTGCGGAGGACGAACGACAACGCCTGGTAAAGACCGCATACCGGCAGCTCTTTGAAGACCTGCTGGCGGCGGGCAAGCGAATCGTCATCATCTATCCGATCCCCGAGGTTGGCTGGCACGTTCCGCGGGAGCTTGCGAAGCGTCGCACCGCTGGTAATTTCGATCCGCTGACGACGTCATACGCTCGATATGTCGAACGCAATGCAGGCGTATTCGAAACCTTCAATGCGATCCCGGACAATCCAAATCTCGTGCGCGTCTATCCTGACAGGGTGTTCTGCCATGGCCCAATCCAAGGGCGCTGCGTGACGCACGCAGATGACACCTTGCTCTACTTCGATGACGACCATGTCAGCAAGGATGGCGCCGAACGCGTCGTGGCAGAGGCTATCCGTGCGGCCGAAACGGCCTGGCCTGATTTTGCCGGTAAGAACGCGCAGCAGGCCCCCGCAACGAACTGAGGCAACTGCCGGTGCGTTCATTCGCGCTCCATGGCTGGAGCCGAAGACCTCAAACCCCGCATTTCATGTCGCGTGTCGTAACCGTCGATTAAGCATGACGGGGCATGGTGCTGCCTGAGTTACGTTGAGCAGAATCATGATCACTCGCCAATATAAGAAGCGACGCACTGGTGCCCTTATCGTTCCTGCGCTGACGGTGCTGTCGCTGAGCTATTTCGGCTTTCACGCCTGGCACGGCGAATTCGGCCTCTACTCCAGCTACGCCCTCAAGGATCGCAAGGCCGAATTGGAGACGAGGCTTGCGCTGGTGCGGGACGAGCGAATGCATCTGGAAAGCCGGGTCAAGCTGATGCATGATGGCACGATCGAGAAGGACATGCTTGACGAGCAGGCGCGGCGCGCGCTCAACCTGACGAAGCCGGATGAGGTCACCATCATGCGGCCTCGGATTGGTGATTAACTGAATTCCAGTTAATCTTGGTTTTCTATATAAATATCAACTACTTATGCAATCGCAAAAGTTGATCTTTTGCCGTAGCGCAGCGTCAGGCTGCGTGCTATCTTCCGATCAGCCGGGAGCCAGAACGACCCGGATGTCCGTTAAGAGACGCATCAGGGAGAGGTTGATGGCTGCGGCTGCGAGAAAATCGTCGGCGAAGGCAAAAGCGGAAGGTTCGGCAGCGCCAAAAGCCCCGAAGCCTGTCGAATTCACCAAGGATGAAGACCTGGTCGCATATCGCGACATGCTTCTTATCCGCCGCTTCGAGGAAAAGGCCGGCCAGCTCTACGGCATGGGCTTCATTGGCGGCTTCTGTCATCTCTACATCGGCCAGGAGGCGGTCGTTACCGGCCTCAAGATGTCGCTCATCGATGGCGACCAGATGATTACCGCCTATCGCGATCACGGCCACATGCTGGCGATGGACCTTTCGGCTCGCGGCGTCATGGCGGAGCTGACCGGGCGTCGGGGCGGCCTGTCCAAGGGCAAGGGCGGCTCCATGCACATGTTCTCCAAGGAGAAGCATTTCTATGGCGGCCACGGCATTGTCGGTGCGCAGGTGTCGCTCGGCACCGGACTTGGCTTTGCCAACAAGTATCGCGGCAACAAGAACGTCTCCCTGACGTTCTTTGGCGACGGCGCGGCCAATCAGGGTCAGGTGTACGAGAGCTTCAACATGGCCTCGCTGTGGAAGCTTCCGGTCATCTACATCATCGAGAACAACCGCTACGCAATGGGTACGTCGGTCCAGCGTTCTTCGGCCGAGACAGATTTCTCGCAGCGCGGCGTGTCCTTCCGCATTCCCGGCATTCAGGTTGACGGCATGGATGTGCGCGCGGTCAAGGCTGCCGGCGATCTGGCGACGGAATGGTGTCGGTCCGGCAAGGGGCCGATCATTCTGGAAATGCAGACATACCGCTATCGCGGGCACTCCATGTCCGACCCGGCGAAATATCGCTCGAAGGACGAAGTGCAGAAGATGCGCTCCGAGCATGATCCCATCGAGCAGGTGAAGGCGCGCCTCTTCGAGAAGAAGTGGGCGTCGGAAGAGGATTTGAAGCAGATCGAGAAGGAGGTGCGGGACATCGTGACCGACGCGGCCGAGTTCGCGCAGTCCGATCCCGAGCCCGACGTGTCGGAATTGTGGACCGACATCTACGTCGAGAGCTGATCCTTTCCGCGCTGACCTTTTTCGGAGCTACCCATGCCCATCGATATTCTGATGCCCGCCCTCTCGCCGACGATGGAAGAAGGCAATCTGTCCAAATGGTTGAAAAACGAAGGTGACAAGGTCGCGCCCGGCGACGTCATCGCCGAGATCGAGACCGACAAGGCGACCATGGAGGTCGAGGCGGTCGATGAAGGCACGCTCGGCAAGATCTTGATTGCCGCCGGCACCGAAGGCGTGAAGGTGAACACGCCGATCGCCGTGCTGCTGCAGGAGGGCGAAAGTGCGGATGCGGCTGCCACTCCGAAAGCGGCCCCGAAGGACGCAGAACCTGCAAAGTCGGAAGAAACACCCAAGGCAGAGAAGCCGGCTGAGACGGCCGCGGCAGCCCCCGTACCTGCTTCCCCGAAGACCGAGGTCGCCTCCGACCCTGACATTCCGGCCGGCACTGAAATGGTCGCGACGACCGTGCGCGAGGCCCTGCGCGACGCGATGGCCGAGGAAATGCGCCGCGATCAGGACGTTTTCGTGATGGGCGAAGAGGTCGCCGAATATCAGGGCGCCTACAAGATCACGCAGGGCCTGTTGCAGGAGTTCGGCCCGCAGCGCGTGGTCGATACGCCGATTACAGAGCACGGTTTTGCCGGCGTCGGCGTTGGTGCTGCGATGACGGGCTTGAAGCCGATCGTGGAATTCATGACGTTCAACTTTGCCATGCAGGCGATCGACCAGATCATCAACTCAGCCGCCAAGACGCTCTATATGTCGGGCGGCCAGATGGGGGCGCCGATCGTCTTCCGCGGGCCGAATGGCGCCGCAGCGCGCGTTGCCGCGCAGCACAGCCAGGACTATGCCGCGTGGTATGCCCATATTCCGGGCCTCAAGGTCATCCAGCCCTACACGGCAGCGGACGCCAAGGGCCTGCTGAAAGCCGCGATCCGCGATCCGAACCCGGTCATCTTCCTCGAAAACGAGATCCTCTATGGCCAGACATTCGACGTGCCGAAAATGGATGATTTCGTGCTGCCGATCGGCAAGGCGCGCATTCACAAGAAGGGTACCGACGTAACGCTCGTCTCGTGGGGCATCGGCATGACCTATCTGGTAAAGGCCGAGCCGGAACTGGCGGCGATGGGCATCAATGCCGAGATCATCGACCTGCGCACCATCCGCCCGATGGACCTCGATACGGTCGTTGCATCCGTGAAGAAGACCAACCGCCTCGTCGTCGTCGAGGAGGGGTTCCCGCAGTCATCGGTCGGCGATTTCATCGCCAATCAGGTGTCGCAGCGCGCGTTCGACTTCCTCGATGCGCCGGTTATCACGATTGCCGGCAAGGATGTGCCGATGCCTTATGCGGCCAACCTCGAAAAGCTGGCCCTGCCGAATGTCGGCGAGGTCATCGCCGCCGTCAAAGCCGTGACCTATCGTTAGATGCTACGGCGTCCAAGCAAACCATTGCCGAACAACCAGGCCGAGTTCGAGCGCGCGGTGATGGAGGGATTGTATTCCAGTTTGGGCGAATTTGGTGAGTTCGTCCGCCTTCAATATTCATCGGCGACAGTCGCCGAACGGTGGGGCAGTGGTGCGGGCTTCTACACTGACTTTGTAGTGACCGAAGACTCACCTGCACTCCCAACTGGAGCCAATCTTGGGCTCAATCACTATGGCGCCCTGTTGAAGGGGGTTGGGGACGGCCATGAAATTGATGGCTACAGCCCGGTTGGTTGCCAGTTACACTTTCACGATGGGAAACTGGCCTGCCTCGAATGCTACAACTACGGTGGTGGTTGGCCAGAAAATCACTACGAATTCCAAGTTCTTCCGATAAGGAATTGACGTCATGCCGATCAACATCACCATGCCGGCCCTTTCGCCCACCATGGAAGAGGGCAATCTCGCCAAATGGCTCGTCAAGGAAGGCGACAAGGTTTCGCCGGGCGATGTGATCGCCGAGATCGAGACCGACAAGGCGACCATGGAAGTCGAGGCTGTCGATGAAGGTGTCGTCGCCAAGATCGTTGTTGCGGCCGGCACCGAAGGCGTCAAGGTCAACTCGCTGATCGCCGTTCTGGCGGTCGATGGCGAGGATGCATCTGCGGCGGCGAGCGCCGGTGCTGCGCCAAAAGCGGAGCCGAAGGCGGAAGCCGCACCAACCTCCCACTCCGAGGGGGGAGGTCGCTCCGGAGGCGCGGGTGGGGGTGATAAGCCGACAGCAGACGCTCACCCCACCCCGGCGCTACGCGCCGACCCTCCCCCTCAAGGGGAGGGCAAGAGTGGCGACCGCGTATTCGCTTCGCCTCTGGCGCGTCGTATCGCCAAGGACGCGGGCGTTGACGTTTCCGCAGTCGCTGGTTCCGGCCCTCATGGCCGCATCGTCAAGGCCGACGTTGAGGCCGCGATCAAGGGAGGTACTGCGCCGAAGGCTGCTGCATCTGCACCGGCTTCGGCTGGTGCCGCACCGTCGGTAACGCAGGCCACCAAGCCGATGTCGGACGATGCGGTGCTCAAGCTGTTTGCGGAAGGCTCCTACGAGCTGAAGCCGCATGACAACATGCGCAAGACCATCGCCTCGCGCCTGACGGAATCGCACCAGACGATCCCGGCGTATTTCCTGTCGATGGATTGCTCGCTCGATGCGCTGATGAAGCTGCGTGAGGAGATCAACAAGGGCGCGCCGACGACCAAGACGGAGAAGGGCGAGGTCCCGACGTTCAAGCTGTCGGTCAACGACTTCATCATCAAGGCGCTTGCGCTGGCGCTGCGCGATGTTCCTGCGGCCAATGCGTCGTGGACATCGTCGGCACGTGTCTTCCACAAAAGCGCCGATGTCGGTGTCGCGGTCGCGATCCCCGATGGCCTTATCACCCCTATCGTCCGCAAGGCCGAGCAGAAGACGCTGTCTGTCATCTCGAACGAGATGAAGGACATGGCCAAGCGCGCCCGCGACAAGAAGCTGAAGCCCGAGGAATATCAGGGCGGGTCGACCGCCGTGTCCAATCTCGGCATGTTCGGTGTCTCGAACTTCACCTCGATCATCAATCCGCCTCATGCTTCGATCGTCTCGATCGGTGCGGGCATCGAAAAGCCGGTAGTCAGGGACGGGCAGATCGTCATCTCGAATGTCATGACGGCGACATTCGCCTTCGATCACCGCGTGATCGACGGTGCGCTCGGAGCCGAACTGGCGGTGGCCTTCAAGAAATATATCGAGAACCCAATGGCGATGCTGGTCTGATCGGAGCGGGCGATGCGGATCGTCGCCACGACATTGATGCTGCTGGTCACTGGCTTTCTGGCCGGCTTGGTCAGCGCAATGCTGCTGGTCATTCAGGCCAATGCGGGACAGGAAACCGCGCTCGCCAATTTTGCGCTGGTCTGTGTTCTCGTGGTGTCGAGCATCGTCTTCTTCATTGTCCAGTTCTTCGGCAATGTGCGGCGTGCGTCGAATTGGGCGCTTACGGCAATGCTCGCACTGATAGGCGTCGCCATCATTGTTCTGATGGGGATCGATCTCGTCTACGAGCCTGAGCATGGAATGTTTGCGCATAACTGGCCGATGGTCGCTGGCATGACCCTGCCGGGAGCCGCGATCATATTTGCGCAATGGCTGACCGTACGCTTGCGCAACGCGCCGGTCCGGGAGCGGATGATTTTCGGGCGCGGTGCGGGGGTGGAACAATGAAGACCATCCTCTGCTATGGCGACTCGCTGACCTGGGGCTACAATCCCGACGGCCCCGCGCGACACGACGCGGCTGATCGTTGGCCGAATGTGCTGCAAGCGGCCCTCGGCTCGAATGTGGCAGTTATGGCTGAAGGCCTGAACGGGCGCACGACTGCCTTTGACGATCATCTTGCGCCTGCGGAGCGGAACGGCGCGCGGCTTTTGCCGACGATCCTCACCACGCATTCGCCGCTCGATCTCGTGATCGTCTTTCTTGGCGCAAATGACATGAAGCCGTGGGTCGCGGGCAGGGCGATAGCGTCGAAACAGGGCATGCAGCGCATCGTCGACATCATTCGCACCCACACCTACCCATTGGCGGCGAATGCGCCCGATATCCTGATCGTAGCACCCCCGCCGCTGACCGATACGGGCGATCCGGATTTTGCAGCCATGTTCGAGGGCGGCATCGAGCAGTCGCAAATGCTCGCCAGCCTCTATGCCGATCTAGCCGATCAGGCAGGTTGCGGTTTCTTTGACGCGAGTTCGGTGGCAAGAGCGTCACCGCTCGATGGAGTTCATCTCGACGCGGACAACACGAGGGCAATCGGGCGTGGGCTCGAACCTATCGTGCGCGTCATGCTGGGATTGTAGGAGACATTCATGGCCGACAATTACGACGTCATCATCATCGGCTCCGGCCCCGGCGGCTATGTGACGGCGGTGCGCTCGGCACAGCTGGGTTTCAAGACCGCCATCGTCGAGCGCGAGCATCTGGGCGGCATCTGCCTGAACTGGGGCTGCATCCCGACCAAGGCGCTTTTGCGCTCGGCCGAAATCATGGACTACGCGACCCACGCCAAGAATTACGGCCTCGTCATCGAGGGCAAGGTGTCGGCAGACGTGAAGGCGGTGGTCGACCGCTCGCGCGGCGTCTCGGCGCGTCTGAATGGCGGCATCGGCTTCCTCATGAAGAAGAACAAGGTCGACGTCATCTGGGGCGAGGCGAAGCTTTCCAAGGCGAATGAGATCGTCGTCGGCAAGCCGTCGAAGAAGGCGATGGAGCCGCAGAACCCGGTGCCGAAGGGCGTCAAGGGCGAGGGCACCTACACCGCCAGGCACATCATCGTCGCGACCGGCGCGCGGCCTCGCGCGCTGCCGGGCATCGAGCCGGACGGCAAGCTGATCTGGACCTATTTCGAGGCCATGGTGCCGAAGGAACTGCCGAAGTCGCTGCTGGTCATGGGGTCGGGCGCAATCGGCATCGAATTCGCCTCATTCTACCGCTCGATGGGCGTCGATGTGACTGTCGTCGAGATCATGTCGCAGGTCATGCCGGTCGAGGACGCCGAGATTTCCAAGCTTGCGCAAAAGCAGCTCGAAAAGCACGGCATGAAGTTCATGCTGGAAACCAAGGTGACCAAGGTCGAGAAGGGCGCAAATTCGATCACCGCGACCGTTGAGGGCAAGGACGGCAAGACGCAGCAGATCACGGCCGACCGCATGATTTCGGCCGTTGGCGTCCAGTCGAACATCGAGAATATCGGGCTTGAGGCGCTTGGCGTGAAGACCGAGCGCGGCTCGATCGTCATCGACGGTTATGGCCGCACCAACGTCCCCGGCGTCTATGCGATCGGCGACGTTGCAGGCCCCCCCATGCTCGCCCACAAGGCCGAGCACGAAGGCGTCATCTGCGTCGAAAAGATCGCCGGCCTGCCAAATGTCCATCCGATGAACCGCCTGATGATCCCCGGCTGTACCTATTGCCACCCGCAGGTCGCTTCCGTCGGCCTTACCGAAGCCAAGGCGCGCGATGCGGGCCATGACATCCGCGTCGGTCGCTTCCCGTTCACGGCCAATGGCAAGGCGATTGCGCTTGGCGAAGATCAGGGGCTGATCAAGACGATCTTCGACAAGAAGACCGGGCAGCTGCTCGGTGCGCATATGGTCGGCGCGGAAGTAACCGAGCTTATCCAGGGTTTTGTCGTTGCGATGAACCTCGAAACGACCGAAGAAGAATTGATGCACACGATCTTCCCGCACCCGACACTGTCGGAGATGATGAAAGAAAGCGTGCTGGACGCTTATGGCCGCGTGCTCAACGCATAGCGGGCTTGCATTGCGCCGGCTGGTTCGCGCGCAGTGACAGGCCTATATGACGGAAACGGAGTGAAGACATGAACATGGACGCAAAAGCTCTTATCGTTTTCCTGCTGATCGGCCTCGTCGCCGGGTGGCTCGCCAGCTTCATCGTCGGTGGCGGCGGTCTGATCAAATATCTGGTCAGTGGCGTTCTGGGCGCATTCGTCGGCCCGTTCGTGCTGCGCGGCCTCAACATCAATCTGGGCATCGCCAATCCGCTCGTATCGCAGATCGTGCATTCAACCATCGGTGCGATCATCGTGGTGGTGATCGCACGGCTCATCGGATAAGGCGGCGACATGACTGAGACCTACGGCATCATGGCCATGCCCGGAGTGAGCTTCTTCGGCATGCTGATCATCGGCTTTCTGGCGGGCTGGATCGCAGAGCGATCGACGAACCGAAATCACGGCTTCTTCACCAACATATTGGTGGGCATTGCCGGATCGTTCGTCGGCGGCACGCTCGCGGGAATGCTCGGCATCGCCTTCTATGGCTTCTTCGGCAGCCTCATCGTTGCGACTGTCGGCGCCATTATCGTGCTGTGGGTCTGGGGCAGGGTTCAAGGCACTCGATAATGGTTACTGTTGTCGACATGGTCGCGCGGCCAAGGCTGCGCCATCCCGAAAAGGCGCACCGGCCCGACCAGGAAGTGCTGCGAAAGCCCGACTGGATTCGCGTCAAGGCGCCAACGTCGAAGGGTTATGCCGAGACGCGCGAGATCGTGCGTTCGCACAAGCTGGTGACGGTCTGCGAAGAGGCAGGCTGCCCCAATATCGGCGAGTGCTGGGACAAGAAGCACGCCACCTTCATGATCATGGGCGAGATCTGCACGCGCGCCTGCTCGTTCTGCAATGTCGCGACCGGCAGGCCGAACGCGCTCGACCGCGCCGAGCCGGAGAGCGTCGCAGATGCAATCGCCCAGATGGGCCTGACCCATGTCGTCATTACGTCGGTAGACCGTGACGATCTTGCCGATGGCGGAGCCGAACATTTTGCCCAGACCATTCGCGCCATCCGCGCGCGCACGCCTGCCACGACGATCGAGATCCTGACGCCCGATTTCCTGCGCAAGGATGGCGCGCTTGAGGTTGTCGTCGAGGCAAAGCCCGACGTCTTCAACCACAACCTTGAAACCGTTCCCTCGAACTATCTGACGGTTCGCCCCGGCGCGCGCTACTTCCACTCGATCCGTCTGCTTCAGCGAGTGAAGGAACTCGACCCGTCTATCTTCACCAAGTCGGGCATCATGGTTGGCCTCGGCGAAGAGCGGAACGAAGTGCTGCAACTGATGGACGATCTGCGCAGCGCAGACGTCGATTTCATGACCATCGGCCAGTATCTCCAGCCGACGAAGAAGCACCATCCGGTGAAGTCGTTCGTCACGCCTGAGGAATTCAAGTCCTACGAGACCGTCGGGATGACCAAGGGCTTCCTGCTGGTCGCATCCAGCCCGCTGACGCGCTCGTCGCATCACGCAGGCGACGACTTCGCCAAACTGCGCGCAGCGCGCGAAAAGACCCTCGGCAGGGCGAAAGCCTAGTACGGATGCCGAGTTTCAATACCGTCCGCCATGTCGGCTACACGCCCGAGCAGATGTTCGCGCTTGTTGCCGACGTGGAGAAGTATCCGCAATTCCTGCCGATGTGCGAGGCGCTGACCGTGCGTTCGCGCAAGGAGCGCGATGGGGTGACGGTGCTCGTCGCCGACATGAGTGTCGGCTACAAGGCGATCAGGGAAACCTTCACAAGCCAGGTGGTTCTTAAACCCGACGATTTGCGCATAGACGTGAAATATCTCGACGGGCCGTTCAAATATCTGCGCAACAGCTGGGCGTTCGAAGTTGCGGACGGCGGTTGCGACGTGAAATTCGATATCGACTATGAATTCAAGAGCCGCATTCTCGGCGTCATGATGGGGGCTGTGTTCGATCGCGCCTTCCGCATGTTCACATCGGCTTTCGAGACAAGGGCAGCGGATATCTACGGCGCGCCGGTTGCGTCGGCTGCCGGTGCCAAGCCTGCCTAGGCTCTTTGGCCGCGCTTTACACCACGGCCAAGCCTACCTATGTTCCCGCCGATTCAGGACGGACATTACAGAGCATGAGAGCCGAGACCGAAAAGCGTGTCGACGAAATCAAGCAGGCCATTGGCTTGCTGAGGAGGCATCTTTGACTGGGATCAGGCAGTCAAACGTCTCGACTATCTGAACAATCGCGCCGAAGACCCCACGCTCTGGAACGATGCGCAGGAAGCGCAGAAGCTGATGCGCGAGCGCCAGGTGCTCGACGACGGCATCAACGGCGTGCGCGGGCTTGAGCGCTCGCTCGCCGACAATGTCGAACTGATCGAAATGGGCGAGGCCGAGGGCGACCAGTCGATCATCTCGGACGCAGAGAGCGCGATCCGCGACATGGCCGGCGACGTGCGCAAGCGCCAGATCCAGACCATGCTGTCGGGAGAGGCCGACGGCAACGACACCTATCTTGAAATCCATGCGGGCGCGGGCGGCACCGAAAGCCAGGACTGGGCCAACATGCTGCTGCGCATGTATACGCGCTGGGCCGAGCGGCGCGGCTTCAAGGTCGAGGTTCTGGAGATGCATGACGGCGAAGAAGCCGGCATCAAATCCGCTACCGTGCATATCAAGGGCGAGAACGCCTATGGCTGGCTGAAGACCGAATCGGGCGTGCACCGGCTGGTGCGTATTTCGCCATATGATTCCAATGCGCGCCGCCATACGTCATTTTCGAGCGCCTGGGTCTATCCGGTCATCGACGACACGATCCAGATCGATATCCCGGAATCCGACGTGCGCATCGATACCTACCGGTCGTCGGGCGCCGGCGGCCAGCACGTCAACACCACCGACTCGGCCGTGCGCATCACACACATTCCGACCGGCATCGCGGTTGCGTGCCAGATGGGCCGGTCGCAACACCAGAACCGCGCCAAGGCGTGGGAAATGCTGCGCTCGCGTCTCTACGAGGTCGAACTGGAAAAGCGCGAAGCGGCCGCGAATGCGGAAGCTGCGTCCAAGACCGATATCGGCTGGGGACACCAGATCCGCTCATACGTCCTTCAGCCCTACCAGATGGTCAAGGATCTGCGGACCGGAATGGAAAGCTCCAACCCGTCCGGCGTGCTCGACGGCGACCTGGACGATTTCATGGAAGCGTCACTCGCCCACCGGATCGAAGGCGGGGCAGGGGCGTCTGTCGCCGATATCGATTAATCCGACTTCGCTCTTCGCCGGTCACAACAGGCCGGCGATCGCCTTGCCTGCCTTGATGAAGCGCACGGGGTTGAGCGGAGCGCCGTTGCGGCGCACTTCGTAGTGCAGGTGCGGACCGGTCGAGCGGCCGGTCGAGCCGACGCGTCCGACGACGCTTCCAGCGACCAGTTTCTGGCCTTCCTTGACCAGAATCCGGCTCATATGCGCATAGCGGGTCCGCAAACCGTTTCCGTGATCGACCTCGACCATCTGGCCGTAGCCGCCGTTCCATCCGGCAGAGACGACCTCGCCAGCGCCCGAGGCATAGACCGGCGTGCCGGCGCGCGCCCTGAAATCCATCCCCGCATGAAGGGCCGGGGTGCCGATCAACGGGTCCTTGCGCGCGCCAAAGCCGCTCGAAATCGCAGAACCCGGCGAGGGATTTGAGATTGGCAGCAGCTTGGCCTTGTCCTTGATTTCGCCCAGCGTCGACAGCGCATCGTCAAGCTCGTCGACCACGGCCTCGAACTTGCCGCCCGACGTCAGCGGCACGAGTGGCCCACCCACGGCGTCGTTGTCGTAATCGACGGCAATCGACATGCCGGCGCCCTTGAGCGCGCCCTTGATCGCGTCAGCCGTCTGATAGGCGTCCTGCGTCATGTTGCGCAGCCGAACCAGTTGATCGGCTTCGATGGTCTTGAGCGACTGGTTGATCGAAACGAACAGCTTGTCGGCGTGATCGGCGGCCGACGCTTCGTTGGCAGCCTTCTTGCCGAACATGGCCTTGAGCACGCCGGTCGTGTCGATCGACGCACGCACATCGGGACGCGGTTGGGGAACGGGTATCGAGCTTGTAACGGTCGCGTCCTGTGCCGAGCCGAGCAGTGGGCCGATGCGCGACTGGCGAGAGGCGAGTTCGGACTGTCGCGCGAGCAGTTCCGAGACCTTCGTTTCCATCAACTGCTGGTCGAGAAGCTGCCTGCTGGTGATCCGGTCGACCTGCGAGCGAAGCGCCGAAATCCGGTCTTCATAGGCCTGCTGCATTCGGGCTTGCCGTGCGATAGAGGCGCCGATCAGATCGTCGCGCAGCACGAGGTAGGAGGTTGCGAACACATAGCCGAGCACGACAGCCGCGATGGTTGACCCGATTACCGCCGTCAACCATGGACGGACGGTGAAATGCCTGACCTGATTCCCGCGCGCAATGATGACCGTGTGCGGCTCCTTGCGCTTGCCGAAGATCGGGGAAGACCGACTATGCTTCATCGAACGGAATACTTTCCAACTGTCGCCCAACGTTCAGTCTGGATTACATATTATTAGGGTTAACAAACAATTGTGAGCAGGGCAGATTGCGGTTCGGCAAGGGTGAGCCGGTGCCTTAAGTACGCCCTTGTTGCCAGTTAATGCCCGCGCGTAGTCCGGGTGCATGCAATAGTGCCACCCGGTTGGAATTCGCGGGCACTCGGGTGATGGGCGTTTGGAGAAAAAGGACGACAGACACGAGATAGTCCGCTTCCGCCGCGACGATATCGTCCGGCTCGACAGCTATCCGTCGGCAGTCGCGGGAGCACCACCGGTTGCAGGCCCGAAAATGCGCCTACGCGTGCCGCGGGCGATTCTCTGGCTGGCGCTGCTGGGGCTTGTGCTCATCGCTGCCGTTCCGGTCGTGGTCATTTTCACGGGCGTCCCGCAGTTTGCCCAGGACCAGGCCCGCAATCAGCTTGAAGCGTCGCTGACAAGAATGGCGGGTGCCCCGCTCGTTGCGGAAATGGGCGAGCCTAAGCTGTCGATCGATCCGTCGCAATTCATCGGCTTGCTGGTCGAGGATGTATCGATCGCATCGGCCGAAACCGGAAAGCCAATTCTGGAGGTCGGCTCGCTGCGGTTCGGCCTGCGCATGGCGCCAATGCTGCGCGGCCAGTTGCAACTGGGGAGTGCGGGGGTCGAGGATGCGGCAATCTATGTGGACCGCATACCGACACAGGGCGGCAAGTCGTTTCTCGACACGTTGCGCGGTGAAGAAGGCTTGCTCCAGCCTGAATTGATTGTACGCGCAGTCTTCGATGCACTGCATCGGACGATGGACGGGCTCGCAGTCGGATCGACGCGCAGGATCGCGCTGACCAATGTGCGCGTCTATCTGCCGTCCGGCGCTCCGGTTGCGCTTGTGAGGATCGACACGGGGCTGGTCTCAAGGGCGCGCGACGGATCGCTTGAACTGACGGCGCAGGCCCGCGCCGACGAACATGATTTCAAGATCAGCGGCAGCGCCGAGCGCGATCCGGCGAGCCAGCGCATCGCCAACCTCAAGGCGAATATCGATCTTGCCGGAGGGCGGCTCTGGGCGACCTCCAAGCCGCCGGCGACCGTGCGCAAGCATGACGTCATCGCGGTCGATGGCGGAATGAGCCTGCGCATTGCCGGCGCACAGACGCCGCAGGGTCCGGGCCGCCTAGGCGTTGGCGCAGACATATCCAGCCTGAAGCTGACCTACAACGACGGTGATACGCTGGAGGTTGGCGGGCGTATCGATACGGCCCTCGATGTCGACGCGAGAAAGCTTGAGATCCTGCCGTCGGAAATCAGTTCCGGCCGCTCGCGATTCGTATTCCACGGGGCGGTCGGACCGCAGCCCGACGCCGATGACGGCAAGCCGGCCTACCGGTTCGAGCTTGTCAGCGACGGTTCGCGGCTTGCGCCAGACATATCGCTTGAGCCGGCGATCATGGCCTATGCCCGCGTGGCAGGCCATATCGATCCACAGGCGGCGCAGCTTGTCGCCAGCGAAATCTCGGTCAGGACGGACAGCGGGTCGGCGAGCGGGTCGGCGCTCGTCAGGTTTGCGGCCGGCAAGTCGCCCGGCATCAATTTCGAACTGCTGGCTGGCGACATGCCGGTGGCCTATGCCAAGCAGATATGGCCCTGGTTTGCCGCGCCTCCTGCGCGGAGCTGGGTTCACAACAATCTCTTCGGCGGATGGGTCCACAATGCCCGGCTTTCGCTTTCGGTGCCGCCGGGCAGGCTCGGCGACGGCATCCCGCTTAACGATCATGAGATGAACGGGCACTTCGAGATCGATGCGACCCGCTTTGACCTCGCCGGCCAGCTTCCGGCCGTGCGCGAGGGCAAGGGCGCCGTCGATATCCTGGGGTCGAAAGCGATGATCAAGCTCGCGGCCGGTCGCCTTTACCTGCCCGAAGACAGGACCGTCGACATCAGCGACGGCACCTTCGACATCAGCCGCGGCGGGCGTCCCTATGTGTCCGGCGAACTCGACATTCGAGTCAGCGGATCGGCCGACGCAGTGGCCGCACTTGCAGGCTATGAGCCGATCAACGCGCTGCGCCAGACCCCGATCACGCCCGGCGATCTGTCGGGACAGGTTTCGGGACAGGTCAAGGCACATGTGCCACTGGAGAAGGCGTTCAATGGCGACCGGACCTGGGACGTCGCCCTGAACTTCAGCGGCCTTGCAATTGCGAAGCCGATAGAGGGCCAGTCGATCAGCGCGGCTTCCGGCACCATCAACATCGACACGCGGTTTGCGACCGTCGAGGCGAAGGCTTCGATGAACGGAATGCCTGCCACGCTGTCGCTGCTCGAACCGCTGGGGCAAGACAAGGCCGAGCGGCGACGGGACGTCACGCTTGTCCTCGACGACAAGGCGCGCAATGCCATCGCGCCGGGACTGGCGTCGTTCCTTTCCGGTCCTGTCAGCGTCCGGATGGACGATAATGACGGCACTCGCGCCATTTCTGCCGACCTCGGTTCGGCCCGTGTCAATGTTCCCTGGGCCGGGTGGTCGAAAGGGCCGGGCGTTCCCGCGACGCTGAACTTCAATCTGTCCGGCGGCGGTTCAGATTACCGTCTCAGCGACGTCAAACTGAGCGGCAAGACATTTGCGCTCAATGGCAGCGCCACCATTTCGAAAGGTGCTCTGGTCGATGCGTCATTCCCGCGGGTGAGCCTCAACCGCAATGACAACGTCGCCGTTCAGGTCAAGCGTGCCGGCAGCGGCTACGACATTTCCGTGCGTGGCGACATGCTCGATATACGCGCGCTGATCAAGCAGGTACTGAGCGACGGCGCGCCGGAAGGTGGTGAAGGCGGCCAGGGCGGCAGAAGCCCCTCCGTCAATGTCGAGGCCAGCGTTGGCTATGTCAGCGGCTTCGGCAGTGAATCGCTGAGCAATGTCAAATTGTCCTATCGGGCAGGGGGCGGACGCGCCACGTCGCTTGACCTTTCGGCATCGACGCGCGCTGGCGGCGGTTTGTCGGTGACCGACAAGACGACGGACGGACGGCGTAATGTCGTCATGCGCTCAACCGATGCGGGCGCGGTCGTGCGCTTCCTGGATCTATATCCCCATATGCAGGGCGGGCAGATCGCGCTCAATCTGAGCGGAAGCGGCAATGAAATCCTCAAGGGGCAAGTCGATGCCAGCAACTTCGCGCTAGTCAACGAACCACGTCTGCGGTCGCTCGTGGGGACGCCGTCAGGTGGCGGGCAGAGCCTTTCGAGCGCCGTCAAGCGCGACATCGACACCAGCCGCGTTCAGTTCGATCGCGGTTTCGCGCGCATCGAAAAGGGACGGAAATATCTCAAGATCGACGACGGCGCGATAAGAGGCCCGCTTCTTGGCACCACTTTCAGAGGCTCACTCTACGATCAGGCAGGCAATATGTCGATCAGCGGCACGTTCATGCCGGCCTACGGCATCAACAGCCTGTTTGCCGAACTGCCGCTCATCGGAATCATCCTTGGCGGCCGCGACAGGGGGCTGATCGGCATCACCTATCGCGTCTCGGGCAATGCCAAGTCACCGAGCCTTCAGATCAACCCGATCTCAGCTATTGCACCCGGCATTTTCCGGCAGATATTCGAGTTCAACTGACCGAGGCGGCGGCGCTCAAGACCGAGGCGATCCCCGATCCAATGGGAGAGCTTCCTCAGGCATTGCCGGTCTTGCGGGTCGTCACAGGCGGTTTCGATACGAGGATCTTGTCGATCCTGCGTCCGTCGAGGTCGAGAACCTCAAAACGCCAGTTCTGCACCAGGATATGGTCCGCGATTTCCGGAAGCCGACCGAAGGCGTCGATCAGGAAGCCAGCCGCCGTGTCGTAGTTGCGCGGATCCGGCAGGACGAGGCCAAGGGTCTCGGCCAACTCGTCGGCCTGCATCCAGCCCGCAACCAGCATCGATCCGTCGTCGCGCACCACGACCGCCGGTTCAGGTGCGCCTTCCTCCGTCGCGAAGCTGCCGACGATTGCCTCAAGAATGTCGGACGACGTAACGACACCTTGAAAGTGGCCGTATTCGTCATGGACGAGGCCGACATGCACGGTTGTTTTCTTGAGCGTCTCGACAACGTCGAGTGCGTCCATCGTGTCGGGAATGATCGGGGCCTGCCGCACCATGGCGCGCAGTTCCGCGATGCGCGGGCTGTGGCCGACATCGAGAACGTCCTTGACCCACAATATGCCGATCACCTCGTCGGGGTCACCTTCATGGGCAGGGAAACGCGAATGCTGGCTTTCGCGGATCAGCGCCATGATATCGGACGCCTTCTGCGAAAAATCGATCATGTCGATGTCGAAGCGCGGGGTCATGACCTGCCGCACCGGCCGGTCGCCCAGGCGCATGACACCGGCGATCATGTCGCGTTCGCCAGGTTCCAGAACGCCAGCGTTTTCAGCCTCGGCAACGATCGTGCGGATTTCCTCGTCCGTTACGCGCTGTTCGCTTTCGGCATTCTGGCCAAGCAGGGTCAGGACGAGTTTGCCCGACCTGTCGAGCACCCAGACGATCGGCGCCGCGACCCGCGCAATCAGCATCATTGCAGGCGCGACCATGCAGGCGATCTTTTCGGGGTTCTTCAGCGCCATCTGCTTGGGAACCAGTTCGCCGAAGATCAGCGACAGATAGGTGATCCCGGTCACGATGATGCCGACGCCGAGAAAACCTGACCATTGGGCAGGAATGCCCTGGGTAACCAGAAAATCTGTCAGGCGAAGGCCGAGCGTCGCACCCGACACCGCACCCGACAGGATGCCGACAAGGGTGATGCCGATCTGCACCGAGGACAGAAAACGTCCCGGATCGCCGGAGAGGGTGAGCGCCTTTTGCGCTCCTGCGACCCCGCGATCGGCCATGCCCTTGAGCCTCGCAGGACGCGACGACACGACCGCCAGTTCCGACATGGCAAGCGAGCCGTTGATGAGCGTAAGTATGAAAACGAGCAGGAGTTCGAGATAAACCATGCCGTCCGGTAACACGCCGCGCCGCCTCTCTCCAAGACGGGTGCGAGGGAAATGACCCCGAATTTACCGGGCAGCATTCGGTCGGCCAGAGGCGGTTTCTGAAAATTCGCACAGGCGACCGGAAAATCCGGTCTGTCTTACTTGTGATCAAGAAAGACGGCGAACAGTGTTATCAGCTGTCGATCAAGCATGGAAAAAAGATGATCATAACACGACGCAGTCTTATGCAATCGATTATTGTGTCTATTGCTGTTTTCATGGCAGGGTTGAGCCCTGTCACGGCGCAGGAGGTCCGAATGGGACCGGATATGATAGAGGCTGCCAGATCAGGCGACGCCGGTGAGCTTGAACGGCTGATCGCGGCAGGCGTCGATGTTGACCTCCGTGACGACGCTGACCGCACAGCCCTGCTGGTTGCCACCCACGCAAACAATATCGAGGCAGCACGCCTGTTGATCGCGGCGGGCGCCGACGTCAATGCAAAGGATGCGATCAACGACACGCCATTTCTCTATGGTGGCGCACAGGGCAAGAACGAGATTCTGAGGATGATCCTGGCCACCGGCCGTGCGAATCTGGCCGATACCAATCGATATGGCGGCACTGCGCTCATACCGGCGGCGGAAAAGGGCCATCCCGAGACGGTTCGGATGCTCATCGAGGCTGGCGTCGCCATAGATCATGTCAACAGTCTTGGCTGGACCGCGCTGCTGGAAGCCGTGATGCTGTCCGATGGCGGGCCGGTGCATCAGGAGATTGTCAGGGATCTGCTGGACGCGGGCGCGGACTGGCGAATCGCGGACAGGGATGGCGTCACGCCTCTCGAACACGCCCGCCGTCGTGGCTTTCACGAGATTGTCCGCCTGATCGAGGCGAAGGCGGGCGGCTAGAGCATTTCCTGTATACATTGGATCACTCTGCCGGTGGAAACTCGGGACAAGGTCGAGGTCTTTGGTGAAGACCGATGTGGTGCATCGGGCAAGTCCGAAGACCGATGGATTTGGCCCGAGTGGCCCCGGCCCAGCCGGTCGACCCGCGCCTTTGGCGCGGAGAGTACGACCGGCCAATCCTGATTGGTTGGTTTTGCCGGAGGCAAACCAACAGGGTTTCCCGCTGGCGGGCGGCCGCGGCGTCACGCGGACTTGCCCGGGCCACCGGCCCGAACTGCGCCGCCTTCCTGGCGGACCGCCTCGCCATCGACGAAACAGAGCGATTCAATGTTCGCAGGAAATGCTCTAGCCTTTCATTTTGCACAATGCTGGTGAAAATGCCGTCGACTCGGTTCCGGAGGCATTTGATGACCCGCAGACTATTGGCGATCGGCGTAATCGTGGTGGCGGCCAGCCTGAGCTGGGCCATTCCATCCGGTTTTGCCCAGCAGGAGACGTCTGAAGGCGGCTTCCTGCAGAACCTGTTGCGCGGCGCGCAGGACGCCCGCCCAATGGATCAGGACGCGCCCGACAAGCGCGTTCCCTTCGGTCGCGCGGAGATGCAACTGTCGTTCGCGCCGCTGGTCAAGCAGACCGCGCCCGCGGTCGTCAATGTCTACGCATCGCAGACGCAGACGGCACGCGCGCAATCTCCATTTCTCGACGACCCGTTCTTCGAGCGGTTCTTCGGCGGCGGGAGGATGCAGCCGCGTCAGCAATCGTCTCTCGGTTCCGGCGTGATCGTCGATGCGTCGGGTATCGTCATCACCAATTACCATGTCATCCGCGATGCGGATGAGGTGAAGGTGGCGCTGGCCGACGGCCGCGAATTCGAAAGCCAGGTCGTGCTCAAGGACGAGCGCGTCGATCTCGCGGTCCTGCGCATCAAGGACAGTCAGCCGTTCCCGGTCGTGCCGATCGGAGATTCGGATGCGCTTGAGGTCGGTGATCTTGTTCTTGCAATGGGTAATCCGTTCGGCGTCGGGCAGACGACGACCAGCGGCATCGTCTCGGCACTTGCGCGCAGCCGCATCGGCATTTCCGACTTCGGCTTTTTCATCCAGACCGACGCGTCGATCAATCCGGGCAATTCCGGTGGCGCGCTGATCGACATGGCGGGCCGGCTGATCGGTATCAATACGGCGATTTATTCGCGCGGCGGCGGGTCGAACGGCATCGGCTTTGCCATTCCCTCCAACATGGTGCGCGCCGTCGTTGCTGCAGCCGAACAGGGCAGCGATGTGTTCGAGCGTCCCTATGTCGGGGCGGGCTTCGAGGTGGTGACGGCGCAGATCGCGGAAGCGATCGGCCTGCCGAGGCCGTCAGGCGCGCTTGTCTCATCTGTCGATCCCGGTGGACCTGCCGAGAAGGCCGGTCTGAAACCCGGCGACGTCGTTCTGAAGATGAATGGCGGAAATATCGAACATGTAGACGCGCTGGGCTATCGACTGGCAACCCAGCCTGTCGGTGCGACTGTCAATCTCACGGTTCTCAGCCAGGACAAGGAGCACGACGTGAAGGTCACGCTGGTTCGTGCGCCAGAGGGCCGTCAGGGCTCCGAGATCGTCATTGACGGTCGCAGCCCTTTTGCCGGGACAAAGGTCGCCGAGCTTTCGCCGCGCACTGCGGATCGTTTTGGCCTGCCGACCAGCACCAAGGGGGTCGTGGCAATCGACATTGCGCCCAATTCGACGGCGGCACGCGTCGGCTTCAGGCCTGGTGACGTGATTCTTGCCGTGAATGGAACCAGCATCGATTCATCTGAAACCCTGCGGTCGGTGGCGGCTGAGCAGACCAGGCGGTGGCGGTTCACCGTGCTGCGCGAAGGCCGTCAGTTTACCCAGTCGCTGATCTATTGATGGCCGACCTTTTCGGCGAACCGGGACCGGAGCCGGCAAAGACCGGACGCCCGCTGGCTGACCGGCTGCGGCCTTCGCGGCTGGAGGACGTCGTCGGGCAGGAGCATCTGACCGGCGAGGACGGCGTGCTGACGCGCATGATCCGGTCAGGTTCGCTCGGCTCGATGATTTTCTGGGGACCGCCCGGCACTGGCAAGACGACGGTAGCGCGGCTGCTGGCGGGTGCGACCGAACTGGCATTCGAGCAGATTTCGGCAGTTTTTTCCGGTGTTGCCGACCTCAAGAAGGTGTTCGACGCGGCCCGACTTCGCCGTACGAACGGCCGCCAGACGCTGCTGTTCGTCGACGAGATCCATCGCTTCAACCGCGCCCAGCAGGACAGCTTTCTGCCGGTCATGGAGGACGGCACCGTCATCCTCGTCGGCGCGACCACCGAAAACCCGTCCTTCGAACTCAATGCCGCTCTTCTGTCGCGTTCGCGCGTGCTCGTATTCAAATCACACACCGAAGAGAGCATCGGCAAGCTTCTGGACAAGGCCGAAATTGAGGAGGGCAAGCCCCTGCCGCTCGACGATGATGCGCGCGTCATGCTGGTGCGGATGGCGGATGGCGATGGCCGCGCCTCGCTGACCCTTGCCGAAGAAGTGTGGCGCGCCGCAAAACCGGGCGAAATTTTCGACGCGCAGGGCCTGCAGGACATCGTCCAGCGCCGTGCGCCGATCTACGACAAGGGTCAGGACGGCCACTACAATCTGATCTCGGCCCTGCATAAATCCGTTCGCGGCTCCGATCCCGATGCGGCGCTCTACTATCTGGCGCGCATGTTCGATGCGGGCGAAGACCCGCTCTATCTCGGCCGCCGGCTCGTGCGGATGGCTGTCGAGGACATCGGCATGGCCGATCCGCAGGCGTTGACCGTCGCCATCGCCGCCAAGGACGCTTACGACTATCTCGGCTCGCCGGAGGGCGAACTCGCCTTCGCGCAGGCCTGCGTCTATCTGGCGACCGCTCCGAAATCCAATGGCGTCTATGTTGCCTTCAAGGCGTCCATGCGCGCGGCCAAGGAGAACGGCTCGCTGCTTCCGCCCAAGCACATCCTCAATGCGCCGACCAAGCTCATGAAGGAAGAAGACTATGGTGCAGGCTATCTCTACGACCACGACCAACCCGACGCTTTTTCGGGCCAGGACTATTTCCCCGAAAAGATGGGCCGCCGCCAGTTCTACGATCCGCCAGATCGTGGTTTCGAACGAGAGATCAGGAAGCGGCTGGACTATTGGTCGAAGCTTCGGCGCGAGCGCGGCTAAAACCGGACCTATCGCATCTGCTGATTGACGAGCCGGGCGCGCGGGAGCAAGACAAAGACATGTATCACTTGCTTCTGGTCGGTGCAGGCGGCGCCATCGGAGCCTCATTGAGGCATCTGGTCAGTATGGCGTCGCTGCGCCTGTGGGGACCGAATTTCCCAATAGGCACGATGGTCATCAACATTGCCGGGTGCTTCGCGATGGGCGTCCTGATCGAGTTGATCGCGCGCAAATTCAATGCCTCGGCCGAACTCCGGCTTTTCATAGCTACCGGCATCTTGGGTGGCTTCACCACATTCTCCGCATTTTCGCTCGACGCAGCCGTGCTTTGGGAGCGCGGGGCCTATGGTTCGACCCTGCTTTATGTCGGCGGCAGCGTGATTGGCTCGCTGATTGCGGTCTTTGCCGGATTGTGGCTCGCGCGAAGCCTCGCGTAGTGCTAACAGCCGCCTCAAATGGCAGCTGTTGAACAAATCATCGTTGAGCCGGGCGAATCCGGCATGCGGCTGGACCGCTGGTTCAAGGCGCACTATCCGGGCCTTGGCTTTGGCCATCTGCAAAAATTGCTGCGCTCCGGTCAGGTGCGCGTGGATGGCGCGCGCGCAAAGTCGGATACCCGCGTCGAGCCGGGACAGTCGGTCCGTGTGCCGCCTCTGGACGTCGACAAGGCAGGCACCGGCGGGCCGCTGACCGCGAAGACGATCCGCAACCAGGACGACGGCGACGTGCTGCGCAAGATGTTGCTGCACGAAGACGACAAGGTGTTCGTGTTCAACAAGCCGTCCGGCCTTGCTGTGCAGGGCGGTTCGGGCGTTAACCGCCATGTCGACGACATGCTGGAAGCCTGGCGCAACAAGAAGGGCGAAAAACCCCGGCTTGTTCATCGGCTCGACCGCGACACGTCTGGCGTTCTCGTCGTTGCCCGCACCAGACTGGCGGCGATGAAGCTGGCGGAATCGTTCCGGTTGCGTGAAACCCAGAAGACCTACTGGTCGCTGGTCAAGGGCGTGCCGCCTAAGCGCGAGGACAAGATTTCATCCTGGCTCGTCAAGGAGCAGACGCCCGATGGCGACCGCATGCGGGTCGCCAGGCATGGCGAGAAGGGTTCGGATCACGCGGTTTCCTTCTACCGCGTCGTCGAACAGGCGGCGCAAGCGCTGACGTGGCTCGAAATGGAGCCCTATACGGGCCGCACCCACCAACTCCGTGTTCATGCAGCCGCAATCGGCTGTCCGATCATCGGCGATCCCAAATATTTCGAGGCCGACACCAATTGGGATTTTCCCGGCGGCCTGCAAAACCGGCTGCATCTTCATGCGCGCCGCATCGTCATTCCGCATCCGGACCGCGGCAAGATCGATGTCACGGCGCCGCTGCCGCCGCATATGGTGCAGGCGTGGAACCTGCTCGGCTTCGACGAAGCCAGCGCCCTTTGATTTATTCGCCTGAAACGGCGCTGATGGCCTAGGACACATATATGCGTGACTTTCTCGAAGACCTGCACGCCGCACAGAAATTGTCCGATCCAGATCCGGTTCGCCGCGCGCAGATTCTCTCCAAGATGCCGCTGCCCAAGCGGTTCTATAAGGCAGCGACTTTCGAGAAGCGCGACGGCGCGTATGTCGTCCTGCTCGACGGCAAGCCGGTTCGCGCGCCGGGCAGGGACGTGCTGTCGCTGCCGACGCAGGCGGCCGCCGGGCTCGTAGCTGACGAATTCGCAGCCCAGACGACCGAGATCGATCCGGTTTCGATGCCTGTGCTGCGCATCGCGAATTCGGTCATCGACGGCGTGGCAAAAGACCCGAAGCCCGTTGCCGAGGAAATCGCGCGTTTTGCCGGCACCGACCTGATCGTCTACCGATCAGAATCTCCGGTCGGTCTGGTCGAGCGGCAGTCGCAACACTGGGACCCGGTGCTCGACTGGGCCAAGACAGCGATGGGTGTGCGCTTCATTCTCGCAGGCGGCATCGTGCATGTCGCGCAACCGCCGGAATCGCTTGCCGCCGTCGCACGTCATGTCGAGGCGCGCAGCGAGCCGTTCAGGCTGGCAACGCTGCACGTGATGACAACCCTTACCGGTTCGGCGCTTCTGGCACTCGCCGTCGAGGCCGGTGTGCTCGATGCTGATGCGGCATGGGCCGCCGCCCATGTCGATGAAGACTGGCAGATCGAGCAATGGGGCGAAGATCACGACGCCCAGCAGCGCCGTCTCTTCCGTAAGCGCGAGATGATGGGCGCCTATGCGCTCCTGCGCACACTCGACAACGAGCCGTGACGCCGGGATGAGCGGAGGCGCGGCAGGAGAGGCTGAAGCTTCGCGCTGGCACTGGTATCTGCGCGGCGTTCGCGGCGCCTTCACTGTTCCGGGCCTTATTCTCGCATCGGCCTTTGTCGGCTTCGCCGGTCTGGCGCGAGAGGCGGGGATATCGATGTGGGAAGCGGTTTTCATGACCGGCATCGTCTGGGCGCTGCCTGCCAAGGTCGTGCTGATCGGCGCCATCATGGCAGGGGCAAGCCTGCCTGCGGCGGCCTTTGCAGTCACGCTGTCGTCGATCCGACTGATGCCGATGGTGGTTGCTCTCGTGCCGGAGTTGCGGGGGGCTCGCACGCGCACCGCCACCCTTCTTTTCCTGTCGCACTTTGTCGCCGTCACATCATGGGTGCTGGCGATGGAGGGCGTGAAACGCGTGCCGCGTGAAATGCGCACGGCCTGGTATATGGGCCTGGGTTCGACCCTGACGCTCGCCAATATGGTGCTGGTCGGCGTCATCTATACGATTGCGGGACAACTCCCGCCGGCTGCATCGGCGGCACTGCTGCTTTTGACGCCGATGTATTTCCTCACCTCGCTTTGGGGATCGGCGCGCGAGACCGCCGGGCTTGTTGCAATGGTGATCGGGCTGGTGCTCGGCCCTGTCATGCATGTCCTGGTGCCGGGCTTCGACCTTCTGATCGCAGGCGTGCTCGGCGGCGGGCTTGCCTTCATCTTCCACATTTTCAGCCGCAGGCGCAGCGCGACATGACGTTCGATTTCGTCGACGCTTGGTGGTGGCCATTCCTGTTCATCCTGCTCGCTGGCTGGCTGGCGACCGATCTGTGGCGCTTCATGGGCGTGTTCGTCGGCAATCGGATTGCCGAGGATTCGGACGTCATGGTGTTGGTGCGCACTGTCGCGACCGCGCTTGTGGCGGCAGTCATCGGCAATCTGATCGTGTTTCCAAGCGGCGCATTGGCCGAGACCTCGATCTGGCTCAGGCTGGCGGCGGCAGCCATCGGCTTCGCCGCCTTTCTACTGGCCGGCAAACGAATGCTTGCAGGCATCGTTACGTCCGAGATCGTGCTCGTCGCAGGCCTGCTGGCCGCAGGCTAGGCGAGCGCGGCGCGTATCTTCTCCGCGTTTGCGGCGAGAACCTCCGGCTTTTCCATCTGGCCGGTATGCGGCTTCATCGCCACGCCCTCGAAGCGGGGAATGATGTGGACGTGTAGGTGGAAGACCACCTGTCCGCCGGCGCTCTCGTTGAATTGCTGGATCGTTACGCCGTCCGCGCCGAACGCAGCCTTTGCGGCAATGGCGATCTTCTGCGTCGTGCGCACCACCGCTGCGAGATCAGCCGGTTCGATATCGAGAATATTGCGAGAAGGGGCCTTGGGAATGACCAGACAGTGGCCGTCGCCGCGCGGCATGATATCCATGAACACCATCGTCTTGTCGTCCTCATAGACCTTGTGTGCCGGCAGTTCGCCGCGCAGGATCTTTCCGAAAATGTTCGACGGGTCATAGGCTGCGGACATGCGGTCATTCCTGAACTGATTTGCGTTTTGCGGCATTGTCCTGCTGGCAGGCGATTAGGCAAGAGGCACCAAGGCGTTTTGCATTGGCGCTGACAGTTAGCCAGCCCGCAGGAGCCGGACCGCCTCGTCGCGGCCAAACAGATAGAGCAGCAATCGCATTGCCTGCCCGCGAGGCGATGCGAGGTCCGGATCGCGGGTCAGGAGCAGGCGGGCGTCGTCTCTCGCGGTCTCCAGCAGATCGGCATGGCTCTCGATGCGGGCCACCGTGAAGCCCGGCGAGCCTGACTGGCGCGTTCCCAGAAGCTCGCCTTCGCCACGCAGCTTCAGGTCTTCCTCGGAAATAAGGAAGCCGTCTTCCGTGTCGCGCATGACCTGAAGCCGGCGTTTGGCGGTTTCGCCGAGCGGCGATTTATAGAGCAGCACGCAGCTCGACGCGCGATCACCGCGACCGACCCGTCCGCGCAACTGGTGCAATTGCGCCAACCCAAAACGTTCGGCATGTTCGATGACGATGATCGTCGCATCAGGCACGTCGACGCCGACCTCGATGACCGTGGTGGCGACCAAGATGCGCGTATCGCCCTCCTTGAACGCCTGCATGGCGGTGTCCTTTTCAGGTCCCTTCATTCGACCATGAACCAGCCCGACACGATTTCCGAAGACGCTGCGCAGCGTCTCTGCCCGGTCTTCAGCCGACATCAGCTCGATCTGATCGGATTCTTCCACCAGCGGGCATATCCAGTAGACTTTCTGGCCCTCGGCAATCGCGCTGCCGATGCGGGAAACGAGATCGTCCAGCCGTTCCAAAGGCAGGGTCACGGTCGAGATCGGCCGGCGGCCGGCGGGTTTTTCAGTCAGGCGCGACACGTCCATGTCGCCAAATGCCGTCAGGACGAGCGTTCGCGGGATCGGCGTTGCCGTCATCACCAGCATGTCGGGCGCTTCACCCTTGGCGGTGATGGCGAGGCGCTGGTGGACGCCGAAACGGTGCTGCTCGTCGACGATTGCCAGCGCGAGATCGTGATAGGCGACACTGTCCTGAAACAGTGCATGCGTGCCGATCACGATGTGGATCGAGCCGTCGGCCAGGCCTTCCAGCACATCCGCGCGGTCCCGGCCCTTTTCCCTTCCGGTCAGGATCGCGGCTCTCAATCCGGCCTTTGCCGCGAGTGGCGCAATCGTCGCCAGATGTTGGCGCGCCAGGATTTCGGTCGGGGCCATCAGCGCAGACTGGCCGCCTGCTTCGGCGGCGTGCGCCATGGCAAGCAGTGCAACGACAGTCTTGCCCGAGCCGACATCGCCTTGCAGCAGCCGCAACATGCGGTCAGGCTTTGCCATGTCGGCGCTGATCTCCGTCAACGCCGTTTCCTGCGCGCCGGTCAGCGAATAGGGAAGAGCCTTGCGAATGGCGGTCTCGAACCGGCCGTCGCCGGTCTGTGAGCGGCCGGTGCCGCGATGGGTACGGGCGCGAACCAGAGCGAGAGAAACCTGACCCGCAAGAAACTCGTCATAGGCGAGCCGTCGCCATGCGGGGCTTTCGGGGGATGCGTCGGCGGGTTCGACAGGATCATGCAGGCTGGCAAGTGCCTCGGAGAACCCAGGAAAGCCCCTGTCGGCGACGACCGAAGGATCGAGCCATTCCTCCATTTGCGGCACACGCTCCAGCGCCTGTCCAATCGCCTTGCGCATGGCCTTTTGAGCAAGGCCGGCGGTCAGCGGATAGACCGGCTCGACCATCGGCAGATTGTCGGCGGCACCCACCAGCGCCATGTGGTCGGGATGAACCATGGACGGGCGGCCGTTGAACCAGTCGACCTTGCCGGAGACGATTGCCATCTCGCCTTCCGGTAATTGCTTCTCAAGCCATTCCTTGTGGCCGCGAAAGAAGGTCAGCGCAATTTCGCCCGTATCGTCATGGGCAAAGATTCGATAGGGCACCGATCTGTTTCCGCGCGGAGGGGGCTGGTGCCGGTCGATCCTCACCTCAAGCGTAACGATTGCACCCGGCGGCGAGTGGGCAATGCCCGGCCGCGCGCGCCTGTCGATGACCGAATAGGGCAGGGTGAAGAGCAGGTCGACCACCCGCGCATCGCGCATGGCCGTGTCGACGCCCACCACATTGCCGATGAGCTTTGCAGTGCGCTCGCCCACATCTTTAAGGGCGGTCACAGGCGCAAAAAGCGGATCAAGGATGGACGGACGCATCGCGCGAGCTTATCGCCGCATGATGCGCTTGCAAGGCTGACATCGTGTCGCCGAGGCGCTATATGCGCCGCGAGAGACGATCCCATGACAGGCACCACAATATCCAGCGCCGACCTCGATCCGCGCCGCCGCAAGGCTCTTCTGCGCGCATGGCGACGCGGCACGCGCGAGATGGACCTGATCCTCGGCGGCTTTGCCGATGCGCATCTCGCCACGCTCAGCGAGGTCGAGATGGACGAATTCGAGCGCATCATGGCGGAGGCGGACCCAAGCCTTTACAAGTGGATATCGGGTGAACTTCCAGTTCCATCTGAGTTCGACACACCGTTCTTTGCCCGCATTGTCGAGCACAAGCGCCACGACATGTTCTAGAATGGCGTTGATCCAACCATTCGGCCTGAAGGCTCTGCTGGCAAAGCGCGCCGTCGTAGACGGCGTGGCAGACGGGTTCGAGCCGTTCGTTCTGGCGCAGGTCTCAGCCGAGATCGCCGCTGACAAGCCGCTTCTGTTTGTCGCGTCCGATGGCCAGCGCCTGCCGGCGATTGCCGATGTTCTGGCGTTCATCGACCCCTCGCTGCCGGTGCTCGAACTGCCGGCATGGGACTGCCTGCCTTACGACCGCGTGTCGCCCGGCGCGGATGCCGCCGCGCGCCGCCTTGAGGCGATGGGCCGGCTGATTGATCTGGCGCACAGGCCGCATCGCGCAATCGTCCTGACGACCGCGAACGCGCTCCTGCAGCGCATGCCGCCGCGCGATGTCATGGCGGCGCAAAGCCTGAGCTTCAAACCAGGCAACGTTGTTGATCTCAACGCGCTTGTCTCGCGGCTTGAGCGCGGCGGGTTCGACCGTGTCGGCACGGTTCGAGACGTCGGCGAATTTGCCGTGCGCGGCGGCATTCTCGACCTGTTTGCGCCTGGAACATCCGAGCCGCTGCGCCTCGATTTCTTCGGCGACACGCTCGAATCTATCCGAGCTTTCGACCCGGCAAGCCAGCGCACGACTGCCAATCGAACGGAATTTTCCATGCAGGCGATGAGCGAAGTTGCTCTGACGCCTGACACGATCAGCCGTTTCCGCCGCGCCTATATCGAGGCCTTTGGCGCACCGATGCGCGAGGACGCGCTTTATGCCGCCGTATCGGAAGGCCGCCGCTTTGCCGGCATGGAGCATTGGCTGCCGTTCTTCTACGAGAAGCTCGAAACCGTCTTCGACTATCTGCCCGACGCGCCGGTCGTGTTCGAGCCGCTGGCCCATCAGGCGATCACCGAACGCCGGATCCAGATCGAGGATCACTTCGACGCACGGCGCCGGGCCGTTGAAGAAAAGAGCCATGGCGATTCGGTGCCCTACAAGCCCGTCGCGCCTGACCTGATGTATCTGTCGGTCGATGGTGTCGAACATGCCGCCGGCGACCGTCTGATGATCGATCTGTCGGCTTTCGACCAGCCGGACGTGGCAGGCCGCAAACTCTATCATGCCGGCTCGCGCCCCGGTCGCACATTCGCGCAGGAGCGCGCCGACCCGACGCAGAATGTGTTCGATCATGCCGTGCGCCATATCTCGGATGCGCGCGCCGCCGGTCGCAAGGTGGCTGTTGCGGCGTGGAGCGACGGTTCGCTCGACCGCCTGACGCAGATCCTGTCCGATCACGGCCTCGGCAATATGGAGACAGCGGGTTCACTCGCTGCTCTGGAAAAGCTCGGCAAGGACAAGGTTGGCCTGTCGGTGCTGCCGCTCGAACACGGGTTCGAGACGGACGGTCTTGTCGTCATCGCCGAGCAGGACATGCTGGGCGACCGGCTTGTGCGTCGGGCGAAACGCAAGCGCGCAAGTGACTTCATTTCCGAGGCGACCTCACTATCGACCGGCGATATCGTCGTCCATCAGGACCATGGCATCGGCCGCTTTGTCGGGCTGCGCACCATCGAGGCCGCCGGCGCGCCGCATGACTGCCTCGAAATCCACTATGCGGGCGACGGGCGGCTGTTCCTGCCCGTCGAAAATATCGAACTTCTGTCGCGCTTTGGCTCCGATGCAGCCGAAGTCGCACTCGACAAACTCGGTGGCGGGGCCTGGCAGTCGCGCAAGGCGAAGCTCAAGAAGAAGCTTCTCGAAATGGCCGGGCAACTTATTCGCGTGGCAGCAGAGCGCAAGATGCGCGGCGCGCCACGCATGGCGCCGCCCGAGGGTGTCTATGGCGAGTTTGCCGCGCGCTTCCCTTACGAGGAAACCGAGGACCAGCAGACCGCGATTGATGCGGTGATGGGTGATCTGGCGCTTGGCCAGCCTATGGACCGTCTGGTCTGCGGCGACGTCGGTTTCGGCAAGACGGAAGTAGCACTTCGCGCTGCCTTCATCGCGGCAATGGAAGGTTTTCAGGTGGCGGTCGTCGTGCCGACCACGCTGTTGTCGCGCCAGCATTTCAAGACGTTCCGGGACCGCTTCGCCGGTCTGCCAGTCAAGGTGAGGCAGGCGTCGCGCCTCGTCGCCTCCAAGGAACTGGCGGAAACAAAGGCCGGGCTTTCCGACGGATCGATCGATATCGTGGTCGGCACCCACGCTTTGCTCGGCTCGTCGATCAAGTTCCGCAATCTGGGACTGCTGATCATCGACGAGGAGCAGCACTTCGGCGTCAAGCACAAGGAGCGGCTGAAGGAGCTGAAGTCCGATATTCACGTGCTGACGCTCTCGGCAACGCCGATCCCGCGCACGCTGCAACTGGCGCTGACGGGTGTTCGCGAATTGTCGCTCATCACGACGCCGCCGGTCGACCGCATGGCGGTGCGCACCTTCATCTCGCCATTCGATCCGCTCGTCATCCGCGAGACATTGCTGCGCGAACGCTATCGCGGCGGCCGCAGCTTCTATGTCGTGCCGCGCATTTCCGACCTGGAGGAGGTCGCCAACTTCCTGCGCGCGTCGGTGCCTGAATTGAAATTCGCCACCGCCAACGGCCAGATGCCGCCGAGCGAGCTGGAGGACGTGATGAACGCCTTCTATGACGGGCAATATGACGTGCTCCTGTCGACGACGATTGTCGAATCCGGCCTCGACATTCCGTCGGCCAATACGATGATCGTCCATCGGGCCGACATGTTCGGTCTGGCGCAGCTCTACCAGCTGCGCGGGCGCGTCGGGCGCTCGAAACTGCGCGCCTATGCGCTGTTCACACTGCCAGCCAATCGCAAGCTGACCGATACGGCAGACCGCCGTCTGAAAGTGCTGCAATCACTCGATACGCTGGGTGCAGGCTTCCAGCTTGCCAGCCACGATCTCGACATTCGCGGCTCGGGAAATCTGCTCGGCGAGGAACAGTCCGGTCATATCAAGGAAGTCGGCTACGAGCTTTACCAGCAGATGCTGGAAGAAGCGGTCGCCGAAGTGAAGGGCGAGGAAGATGCGGCAAGCGGCACCTGGTCGCCGCAGATCACGGTCGGCACCGCCGTCATGATCCCGGAAAGCTATGTGCCGGACCTGCAATTGCGCCTTGCGCTCTACCGCAGGCTGGCAGACCTTGAGACGGCTGAGGAAATCGATGGTTTCGGCGCGGAGCTGATCGACCGCTTCGGCCCGCTCCCGCAGGAAGTCGATCATCTCCTGAAGATCGTGTTCATCAAGGTCCTGTGCCGCAAAGCCAATATCGAGAAGCTCGACGCAGGCCCGAAGGGCATCGTCATCCAGTTCCGCGACCGCACATTTGCGGACCCGGCGGGACTGATAAGAATGATCGCGGAGCAGGGGCCTGCAGCCAAGATCAGGCCGGACCAGAGCGTGGTCTTCATTCGCGACTGGCCGACGCCGGAGAAGAGGCTGAACGGCTCGGCTGTGCTCGTCACGCAGCTCGCGAAGCTGGCGGAGAAAGCAGCTTAAGGCGCGTCGGAGAGAGTCTTTAGCCCCAGTTCCAGTGCGGTCGCGATCGCCTGTTTGCGGATGAAATCGCGGCCCTTGTCGTCGAAGATGCGCTTTTCGGCAATCGGCTTTTGCCCCTTCACGGCAACGCCGAACCAGACGAGGCCGACCGGCTTGTCGTCCGATCCGCCGTCAGGACCGGCAATGCCCGTCACCGAAATTGCAAGACCGGCGCGTGAGCGATCAAGCGCGCCAGATGCCATCTCCAGCGCGGTTTCCTCCGACACCGCGCCGTGCCGGTCGAGCGTCTGCGACGTGACGCCGAGCATGTCTATCTTGGCCGCATTCGAGTAGGTGACGAAGCCGCGGTCGACCACCGCAGACGAGCCGGGAATGTCGGTCAGGTGCATGGCAATGCCGCCGCCGGTGCAGGATTCCGCCGTTGCGATCATCAAGCCACGCGCGCGGCATGCTTCAAACAGTTGAACCGAAAGATCGGCGATTTTCTTGTCGCTCATGCCGGCAGGCTACCTGGAAAAACGACCGAGACTGTGGCGATGGCTGCAATGCCTTCCTTGCGGCCGACGAAACCTAGCTTTTCGTTCGTCGTCGCCTTGATCGAGACGCGGTCGGGCGTGATCGACAGCATATCGGCAATGGCTGCGGTCATCGCCTCGCGATGCGGACCGACCTTCGGCGCTTCGCAGATCAGCGTGATGTCGGCATTTGCGATGCGACCCTGTCGCTCGCGCACGATCGTCGCCGCATGTTCGACGAATATGTGCGAGGCAGCGCCCTTCCATTGCGGCTCGGACGGCGGGAAATGCGTGCCGATATCGCCAGCCCCGCATGTTGCCAGCAGCGCGTCGGTCAGGGCGTGCAAGCCGACGTCGGCGTCCGAATGGCCGGACAGCTTCTTGTCATGTGGAATGGCGACGCCGCAAAGAACGACCGCATTGCCGGGCTCGAACGAGTGAACGTCATAGCCATTGCCCGTGCGCACGTCGGGAAACATCGGCTGGTTGGCGGCGAGGCGCTGTTCGGCCATGACAAGATCCTCCGGGAAGGTCAGTTTCACGTTTTCGGGTGAGCCCATGACGATGCTCACTTTCAGCCCGGCCCATTCGGCAATCGACGTGTCGTCGGTAAAGTCGGTGCGTCCCGAGACGCGGGCGTCTTCATGCGCCTTCAAGATTGGTGCGAAGGCAAACCCCTGCGGGGTCTGGGCGGAATGCAGGGTCGAGCGATCGACGGTTTCCAGCCCGGTCTGGGTGCGGCGCTTGATCGTGTCGGCGATGGGCATGGCTGCCAGCCCGCCGCCCAGGCGAGAGGCGACGATCACGCGGTCGATCACGTCATGGCTGATGAAGGGCCGCACGGCATCGTGGATCAGCACGCAATGCGGCTCGGGATCAACAAGCGCATGAAGCGCAAGACGTGTCGATTCCTGGCGTGTCGGCCCGCCGATGACGACTGTCACCCGTTCGGCAAATTCGCCGGCAGCGGCCTCGAACAGTTCGCGGTCGTCGGCATGGATGGCGACGATGATGCGGCCTATCCCGCCATGACTGTCAAAAGCCCGCAGGGTGCGCCGGATTACCGGCTCGCCACCTATCAGCCGATACTGCTTCGGACCCGACGCAGGGCTGCCAGCCCGCTCACCACGGCCGGCGGCCACGATCACAACTGCTGTTTCGGAAGAAGGCGACATGAAGCCCCAATTTGGATGCAGACCTCCGATAACGGAAGCTAACCGGCAAAGCCAGTTTCACTTGCGATCGTTTTGCCGGTTGCGCCAATTCCTATCTCTGTCTATATTTTGAGCAGACAATCTGTCTGCATGGTTTTTATGCATGAATGACATATCACAACTCGCTCAACCGCTGGACATCGGTCCGGTGAGGTTGCGCAATCGTGTTTTCCTTGCGCCGATGTCTGGAATTACCGATCAGCCGTTCCGCGACCGTGCCTATGCACACGGCGCCGGGCTGGTCGTGTCCGAAATGGTGGCGAGCGGCGAACTGTCGAAGGGGCGGCTCGATTCGGCCAGGCGCATCCGCAAGGCGGGCGAGGGGCCGCATATGGTCCAGCTTGCCGGGCGTGACGCACATTGGATGGCGGAAGGCGCGAAGATCGCTGCAGGCGAAGGTGCCGATGTCGTCGACATCAATATGGGCTGCCCCGCCAAGAAGGTGACGGGCGGCTATTGCGGTTCGGCTCTGATGCGCGAGCCGGACCATGCGCTCTCCCTGATCGAGGCCGTGGTCGCCGCGGTCGATGTGCCCGTCACCGTGAAAATGCGGCTTGGCTGGGACGACGACAGCCACAACGCGGCAGAGATTGCCGCCCGCGCCGAGAATGCGGGCGTGCAGATGGTGACGATCCATGGCCGCACGCGCTGCCAGTTCTACACCGGCAATGCCGACTGGAGCGCGGTCGCGCTGGTCAAGGCGGCGGTCTCCATTCCCGTTGTCGTCAATGGCGACATGCGCTCGGCCCATGACGCGCGTGCCGCGCTGGCAGCGTCGGGATGCGATGCGGTGATGATCGGACGCGGCCACTATGGTGCGCCATGGCTGGCCGGTGAAATCGCGGCAACGGCGGCCGGATCAAAGCCCGAGGCCGCGCCTTCGTCGATGAGTGACTATGTGCTGCATCACTATCAGGACATGCTGTCGCTTTATGGCGAGCAGCAGGGCCTGCGTCATTCGCGCAAGCATCTGGGCTGGTATCTCGACCGTCACGCGCCCGAGACATCCGACGCGTTGCGCAGCGCCATCATGACCGGCATCGACGTCAAGGCGGTCAGCGCGGCGATGGCTGAAGCTTTTGCGATTGCCGGCGATCAGGCCACGGACGGAGCACTTGCCGCATGAACACGCCCGTCTCCAGACGTTCGCCCGCCGACGCCGCCAGCATCGTTCTCAACACCATCCGCCATCCGGTCATCATGGTGGCGGCTGACGGACGCATCACCTTTGCCAATGCCGATGCCGAGGGCTTCTTCCGGTCGAGCGCCGCTATCCTGTCGCGCAATTCGCTGGCACATTTCGTTCCCTTCGGCAGTCCATTGCTGACGCTGATCGAGCAGGTGCGAGAGCGCCGTGCGCCTGTCAATGAATATCGTGTCGACGTCTCCTCGCCGAGGATCGGCCCGGACAAGCTGGTCGACATCTATGTCGCGCCAGTGGCCGAAGAGGCGGGATCGGTGGTGGTCATGCTGCAGGAGCGCACCATGGCCGACAAGATCGACCGGCAGATGACCCATCGCGGCGCCGCGCGCTCCGTAACAGGCCTCGCCGCCATGCTGGCGCATGAGATCAAGAACCCACTGTCCGGCATTCGCGGCGCGGCGCAGTTGCTTGAAACCGTGGTGCCTGACGAGGATCGTCCGCTGACACGGCTGATTACCGACGAGACGGATCGCATCGTTTCGCTGGTCGATCGGATGGAAGTCTTCTCCGACGAGCGTCCCATCGAGCGCCGCCCGGTCAACATCCATGTCGTGCTCGACCATGTGAAGGCAATTGCCCGCAACGGCTTTGGCAAGCGCGTCCGCATCGTCGAGGATTACGACCCGTCTCTGCCGCCGGTCTTCGCAAATCGCGACCAGCTGGTGCAGATATTCCTCAACCTCATCAAGAATGCCACCGAAGCGATCGGCTCGGACCCTGCCGGCGAAATCAGGCTGTCGACGGCCTTCCGTCCCGGCATTCGCCTGTCGGTCCCCGGCACGCAGAACCGCGTCTCGCTTCCGCTCGAATTCTGCGTGCAGGACAATGGGCCGGGTGTGTCGCCCGATATCCTCCCCATCCTGTTCGATCCATTCATCACCACGAAACAGAACGGTTCGGGCCTTGGTCTGGCACTCGTCGCCAAGCTGGTGGGCGAGCACGGCGGCATTGTCGAGTGCGATTCAACCGCGCGCGGAACGACTTTCCGCGTGCTTATGCCCGCCTGGCGCGAAGAGCTGCCACCGGGTTCCGATCCAGACGGAGGCTTTGACCAATGAGCGTGCGCGGCAACATACTGATCGCCGACGACGATGCGGCCATCCGCACGGTGCTGTCGCAGGCGCTTTCCCGCGTCGGACATGAAGTGCGTGTAACATCGAATGCCGCCACGCTCTGGCGCTGGGTGTCGCAGGGCGACGGCGATCTCGTCATCACCGACGTCGTGATGCCGGACGAAAACGCGTTCGACATGCTGCCGCGCATAAAGAAGGCGCGTCCCGACCTGCCGGTCATCGTCATGAGCGCGCAGAACACGTTCATGACCGCCATCCGGGCCTCGGAGAAGGGGGCCTATGAATACCTGCCGAAGCCGTTCGACCTGACGGAATTGCTGAAGATCGTGACGCGGGCTCTTTCGGAACCCAAGGCGCCCAAGACAGGTGGCCAGACGGAAGACAATCTGGAATCAATGCCGCTGATCGGCCGTTCGGCCGCCATGCAGGACATCTACCGCATGCTCGCCCGGATGATGCAGACCGACCTGACGGTGATGATTTCCGGCGAATCCGGCACCGGCAAGGAATTGGTCGCCCGCGCATTGCATGAATATGGCAGGCGCAGGAGCGGGCCGTTTGTTGCCATCAACATGGCGGCAATCCCGCGCGATCTCATCGAATCGGAGCTGTTCGGCCACGAAAAGGGTGCGTTCACCGGAGCGCAGAATCGCTCGACGGGCCGGTTCGAACAGGCGGAGGGCGGAACGCTCTTTCTTGACGAGATCGGCGACATGCCGATGGAGGCGCAGACCCGCCTGCTGCGCGTTCTGCAACAGGGCGAATACACCACGGTCGGCGGGCGAACGCCGATCAAGACCGACGTGCGCATCGTGGCGGCGACCAACAAGGAGTTGCGAACGCTCATCAATCAGGGTCTTTTCCGTGAAGACCTGTTCTATCGCCTGAACGTTGTGCCGCTGCGTCTGCCAGCCCTTCGCGAACGCGCTGAAGACGTCCCCGATCTTGTCCGCCACTTCTTCAAGCTGGCCGAGAATGAAGGGTTGCAAGCGAAGCGCATCTCGACCACGGGCATCGAAATGATGAAGCGTTATCCGTGGCCTGGAAATGTGCGGGAGCTTGAGAACCTCGTACGGCGGCTGGCCGCCCTTTATCCGCAGGACGAGATTTCCGCAGAGATCATCGAGACCGAACTGCGCACGTCCGAGATGCCGCAGCCGGCAGGCACGCCCTCCGCGCTGCCGGACGACATTTCGATTGGTCAGGCGGTGGAGCACTATCTGCAACGCTATTTCTCAAGCTTCGCAGGCGATCTGCCGCCCGCCGGTCTCTACGACCGGGTGCTGGCGGAGGTCGAATATCCGCTTGTGCTCGCCGCCATGACCGCGACGCGGGGCAATCAGATACGGGCCGCCGAGCTTCTCGGCCTCAACCGCAACACCTTGCGCAAGAAGGTCAGGGAACTGGGCGTCAACGTGTTTCGGACAGCGCGCCCGACTTAGCCGGGAAAACGGCACCTGCCGCCATTTTTGTTGCAGAATCGCCACAATGCGTTGCATAGATGCAACGCAATGCGTTGCACCATCACCACATGAGTCAGGCTGTCGAGACACCCGTCGAAGAGGTGGAGATGCCTGCGGAACAGCCCGCGCTGCAGCTGGGCGAGCAGCGACGCCTGCTCGCGCTGCCCGGTATCGTCGCGGTCGTTTGCGCGCTCATCACCGCGGCCATTTCGTTCGTCATCCTGACAAACCTCGTCGGCATCGAGCCGACCCGGAAGACGACATTCATTCTGATCGCGATCAACGCGCTGTTCGTATTCATCCTGATCGGGCTGATCGTGCGCGAGGCGCTGCGCATCGTCATGGCAAGGCGCGTGCGAAAGGCGGCGGCGCGCCTGCATGTCCGCATCGTCCTGATGTTCGCTCTCGTCGCCGCGATCCCGGCAATGGTCGTGGCGATCATCGCATCCATCACGCTCGACATCGGCCTCGACCGCTGGTTCGAGTTGCGCACGCGCACCATCATCACCTCGTCGCTGTCGATTGCCGAAGCATATGTGATCGAAAATGCCCGTAACCTTCAGGGTACGACGCTGTCGATGGCCAATGAGTTGGACGCCCAGCGAGCGCTTTACAGCCTCGACCCGCGGGGCTTCGATCGCTTCCTGGCCGAGCAGGCGCGGGGCAGGGCGCTCGCGCGTGCCGCCCTCGTGCGCTCCGACACCACCGTCATCATGCAGGCATCGGTGTCGGGCGAGGCCGACCTGCCCGACGCGCCGCTGGATGTCATAGAAACCGCGGCGGACGGCCAGCCGGTTCTGATCGAGCCGCGCGTTCGGCCCATCGTCGGCGCGGTCATCAAGCTGAAACAGATTCCCGACGCGTATCTCTACACGTTGCGCTTCGTCGATCCGGAGGTCATCCGCGCGCGCCAACTGGTGCGCGCCAATGCGGAGGACTACCGCGACTTGGAAGGCAATCGCACCGCCACGCAGATCGCGTTCGCGCTGCTCTATTTCGGCCTGACGCTGGTCATATTGATGGCCGCTATCTGGACGGGCGTTGCGGTGGCGGACCGTCTGGTCAGGCCGATCCGCCAGCTGATCGGCGCGGCAGATGAGGTGGCGACCGGAAATCTCGATGTCCGCGTGCCGGTTCGCCGGTCCGATGGCGACGTCGGGTCGCTGGGCGAAACCTTCAACACGATGATCGCCGAGCTTAAATCGCAGCGCAACGAACTGATCCATGCGAAGGATCAGGTCGACGAGCGTCGCCGCTTTTCCGAGGCGGTGCTCGAAGGCGTCACCGCCGCTGTCATCGGCGTCGACGCTGACGGCCATGTGACAATCGTCAACCGTTCCGCCGAGATCATGTTCGACCTGTCGCCGCAGACCACCGTCGGCAAGGATATCTCCGTCATCCTGCCCCATATCGGCCGCGTCTTCGTCGTCGCGCGCGATTCAGACCGGCCAGTCTATAGAGAGCAGGTGACGTTCTATCGCTCGGGAGCGGAGCGCACATTCAACGTGCAGACCACCGTCGAAGCGAGCGAGACGAGCGGCGAGGTAAAAGGTTTCGTCGTCACCATCGACGACATTACCGACCTCGTTCTGGCCCAGCGCTCGACCGCGTGGGCCGATGTCGCACGGCGCATCGCCCATGAGATCAAGAACCCGCTGACGCCGATCCAGTTGTCTGCCGAACGCATTCGGCGTCGCTTCGGCAAGGTCATCGTCGAGGATCGCGAGATTTTCGACCAGTGCACCGACACGATCATTCGGCAGGTTGGTGACATTGGCCGCATGGTCGATGAATTCTCGTCGTTTGCGCGCATGCCCAAGCCCGCGATGCAGTTGATGGATCTGCGCGAGCCGCTGCGTGAAGCGTCCTTCCTTGTCGAGGTCAGCCGGTCCGATATCGCTTTCGAGCGCATGTTCGGCGACGAGCCGCTGATGGGCACGTTCGACAGCCGGCTTCTGGGCCAGGCGGTCGGCAACGTCATCAAGAATGCCGCCGAAGCAATCGAGGGTGCCGAACTCGAGGACGGCGAAAAGGGCGTCATCCGTATTCGCGTGCTCAAGGGCCGTGGCGCATATGCGGTGGACGTCATCGACAATGGCAAGGGCCTGCCGCGCGAGAACCGTCAGCGGCTGCTCGAACCTTATATGACGACGCGTGAAAAAGGCACCGGTCTTGGCCTCGCTATCGTCAAGAAGATCGTGGAGGACCATGGCGGACGCCTGGAGCTTCACGACGCGCCGGCTGATTTCTTCGGCGGTCGCGGCGCGATGATCCGGATGATCCTGCCAGCTGCCGGCGCCCAGCAACCGGCACCAACCGAACAGCCGGGCGGGGCTGGCGAAAAGACAGAGAAGGTGACCCATGGCGTCTGACATTCTTATCGTCGACGACGAGGCCGATATTCGGGAGCTTGTGGCCGGAATCCTCGGCGACGAGGGCCATGAGACGCGCACGGCGCACGACGCCGACAGCGCGCTTGCGGCGATTTCGGACCGCGTGCCGAGGCTGATTTTCCTCGACATCTGGATGCAGGGATCACGCCTCGACGGGCTGGCGCTGCTCGACGATATCAGAACCATGCACCCGGACATGCCGGTGGTGATGATCTCCGGTCACGGCAATATCGAGACCGCCGTTTCGGCCATCCGGCGCGGGGCCTATGACTTCATCGAAAAGCCGTTCAAGGCCGACCGCCTGATCCTCATCGCCGAGCGCGCGCTCGAAACCTCCAAGCTCAGGCGCGAGGTTTCCGACATCAAGCGGCGCACCGGCGAGACGTTCGATCTGATCGGCACGTCGCAGGCTATGAACCATCTGCGCCAATCGATCGAACGCATCGCGCCGACCAACAGCCGCGTCATGATCGTCGGCCCGTCCGGCTCGGGCAAGGAAATGGTGGCGCGCGCCATCCATTCGCAATCGACGCGGGCCAATGGCCCGTTCGTCACGCTCAATGCGGCGACGATCACGCCCGAACGCATGGAGATCGAGCTTTTCGGCACTGAATCCAACGGTACCGAACGCAAGGTCGGCGCGCTGGAGGAGGCGCATCGCGGCATCCTCTATCTGGATGAGATCGCCGACATGCCGCGCGAGACGCAGAGCAAGATCCTGCGGGTGCTGGTCGACCAGCAGTTCGAGCGGGTCGGCGGCACCAAGCGCGTCAAGGTCGATGTGCGCATCATTTCCTCGACCGCCCAGAACCTTGAGGCGATGATAGCGGATGGGCGTTTCCGCGAAGATCTTTACCACCGCCTGTCTGTCGTGCCCGTCATCGTTCCCGGATTGGCGGAACGTCGCGAGGACATTCCGCTGCTCGTCAGCCACTTCATGGAGATGGTGGCCAACCAGGCCGGCATTCGCCCGCGCCGCGTCGGTAACGACGCAATGGCGGTGCTTCAGGCGCATAACTGGCCGGGCAACGTCCGCCAGCTACGCAACAACGTCGAAAGGCTGATGATCCTGGCGCGCGGCGAGGACATGGATGCGCCCGTCACCGCAGACCGCCTGCCGTCGGAGATCGGCGACATGATGCCGAAGGCGCCGAACCAGTCGGACCAGCACATCATGGCGCTGCCGCTGCGCGAGGCGCGCGAACTGTTCGAGAAGGAATATCTGATCGCCCAGATCAACCGCTTCGGCGGCAACATCTCGCGCACGGCCGAGTTCATTGGTATGGAGCGGTCGGCGCTTCACCGCAAGCTGAAGTCGCTGGGTGTGTGACGGAGCAAGCTGAAACGCCATGCGGGTCATTATTTGCGGTGCAGGGCAGGTTGGCTACGGCATAGCCGAGCGCCTTTCCGCCGAGCGAAACGACGTCACGGTCATCGACACCTCTCCCGAGCTGATCGCCGCAATCCGCGATTCGCTCGATGTTCGCGGGCTGGTCGGCCACGGCGCGCATCCCGACATGCTGGCGGCCGCTGGCGCGGCGGAAGCCGACATGATCATCGCGGTGACGCTCTACGATGAAGTCAACATGATCGCCTGCGAAGTCGCGCATGCGCTGTTCAGCGTGCCGACAAAGATCGCGCGCATCAGGGCGCAATCCTATCTCCAGCCGCATTATCAGGACTTGTTCTCACGCGAGCACATGCCCATCGACGTGGTCATCTCGCCCGAGCTTGAGGTCGGCGAGATGGTGCTGCGGCGCATCGCGCTGCCCGGCGCAAACGACGTCGTGACATTCGCCGACGGCTCGATTGCCATGATCGCGATCGAATGTCTTGACGAATGCCCGGTCATCAACACACCGCTGGCGCAATTGTCGGAGCTGTTCCCGGACCTTCAGGCGACCGTCGTTGGCATCAGCCGCAAGGGCCGCCTGTTCGTGCCTCATTCCGGCGACGAGATGCTTGCAGGCGACATTGCTTATGTCGTCGCCAGCAAGGAGCAGGTGCGCCGCACGCTCAGCCTGTTCGGCCATGAAGAGACTGAAGCCACGCGCATCGTCATCGCCGGCGGCGGCAATATCGGCCTGTTCGTCGCCAAGGCTCTGGAACAGCGCAAAGGCAGGTTCCGCGTCAAGCTGATCGAGAACACGCGCGAGCGCGCGGTCGCGGTCGCGGACCAGTTGCGCAAGACGGTCGTGCTGCACGGCAGCGCGCTCGACCAGAAGCTGCTCAATGAGGCAGACATAGACGACGCCGATCTGATGGTGGCGCTGACCAACAGCGATCAGGTTAACATCCTTGCCTCGGTGATGGCCAAGCGGCTTGGCTGCAAGTCAAATCTCGCGCTGCTGAACAATCCCGCCTATCACGACATCACCCAGACGATGGGCATCGATGCGCAGATCAACCCGCGCAATGTCACCATCTCCAAAGTACTGCAGCATGTCCGGCGCGGGCGCATCAGGGCGGTCCATTCCGTCCATCGCGGCAGCGCGGAGGTGCTTGAGGCGGAGGCTCTCGAAACGTCACCGCTGGTCGGCGGCGAATTGCGTGACATCGATCTACCGTCCGGCATGCGCATCGGCGCGGTCTATCGCGACGGCAAGGTGCTCAAGCCCGACGGCTCGATGACGATCAGGCCAAAGGACCGTGTCGTGATCTTCGCCATGGCGGATGCAGTTAAACAGGTGGAACAGATGTTCCGCGTAAGTCTCGAATTTTTCTAGAAAATATCGGATCGAAATTCATGTCACGTATCGCCTATGTGAACGGCCGTTATGTCCAGCACAAGGAGGCCGCCGTTCATGTCGAGGATCGCGGCTACCAGTTCGCCGATGGCGTATACGAGGTCTGCGAGGTGGCGCGCGGCAACCTGATGGACATGACCGGCCATCTCGACCGGCTTGACCGGTCGCTGCGCGAACTGGCGATTGCCTGGCCGATGGCGCGCAATGTCTTGTCGGTCGTCATGCGCGAGGTCGTCAGGCGCAACGGCGTCTTCAACGGCCTCGTCTATGTTCAGGTGACAAGAGGGGTGGCTCCTCGCGACCATGTGTTCCCGACGAAGCCCGTGCGCCCGGCACTCGTGATAACGGCGAAGCGCACCGACCCTTCCGCAGCCGCAAAGCGCGCCGAAACTGGCATCAAGGTCATTTCGGTGCCGGAAAACCGCTGGGAGCGCGTCGATATCAAGAGCGTCGGCCTGCTGCCCAATGTGCTGGCGCGCCAGAAGGCGAAGGAGGCAGGCGCGCAGGAGGCGTGGTTCATCGATCCCGACGGCACCGTGAAGGAGGGCGCTGCCACCAATGCCTGGATCGTCACGAAGGACGGCGCTCTGGTGACGCGTCCTGCTGAAAGCGGCATCCTGAAGGGCATCACCCGCACGACCGTCATGAAGATCGCCGAGAAGCTCGGTCTCAAGGTGGAAGAACGCGCGTTTTCCCTCGACGAAGCCTATGGCGCGCGCGAGGCGTTCATCACCGCTGCCACGACGCTGGTCATGCCTGTCGTCACCATCGACGGCCGCCAGATCGCCAACGGACATCCGGGATCTGTCGCGACCAGTCTTCGCAGCGCATTTTTTGACGTTGCAGAGAAAACGCCCGCCTGATAGCGGAGGCACGCGACGCAGAGCGTCGCCCTTTTTGCGGCCGCCATCCGGCTGCCGGCTATGTGTGTGCTTGACAATCGGCTATCGGTCCGATGCAACTATCCTCCCATTCGGGGGACATGAAAGACAAGAACAATGGCGGAACGTTCGCAGAATCTTCAGGACCTTTTTCTCAATTCGGTCCGCAAGAGCAAGAACCCACTCACGATCTTCCTGATCAATGGCGTCAAACTTACAGGCGTCGTCACATCCTTCGATAATTTCTGCGTGCTGCTGCGCCGGGATGGACATTCGCAGCTTGTCTACAAGCACGCGATCTCGACCATCATGCCAAGCCAGCCGGTGCAGATGTTCGAAGGCGAAGAAGGTTAGAGCCCACGACCAGCGAAACCAGGGGCGGCAAGACCGCCACGACCCCAACGGGGTCGGCAAGCTCCGGCCGGGCTGCAATTGTCGTTCCGGTGCTGACCCGTCATGCCCATCGCGATACGGACGGGGAGGGCGGCCGCCCGCGCCTCCTGCGCTCGCCGGAAGCGCGGCTTGAGGAGGCTGTTGGCCTGGGTCTGGCGATCGACCTCGAACCCATCCATGCCGAGATCGTCACTGTTGCGGACCCCAAACCGGCGACGCTGATCGGCGCCGGCAAGATCGCCGAACTGGCCGAAATCATCGCGGAAGAGAAGATCGACCTCGTCGTCGTCGATCATCCGCTGACGCCGGTCCAGCAGCGCAATCTCGAAAAGGAATTGAAGGCCAAGGTGCTCGACCGCACCGGCATCATTCTCGAAATCTTCGGACGCCGCGCCCGCACCAAGGAAGGCACGCTTCAGGTCGAGCTGGCGCATCTGAACTACCAGAAGGGACGCCTCGTGCGCTCCTGGACGCACCTTGAACGCCAGCGCGGCGGTGCGGGCTTCATGGGCGGGCCGGGCGAAACCCAGATCGAATCCGACCGCCGTATGCTTCAGGAAAAGATCGTACGCCTGAAGCGCGAGCTTGAGACGGTCAAGCGAACGCGCGATCTTCAACGCACCAAGCGACGCAAAGTGCCGTATCCGATCGTCGCCATCGTCGGCTATACCAATGCCGGCAAGTCGACCCTGTTCAACCGGCTGACCGGGGCGGGGGTCATGGCGGAGGATCTGCTCTTCGCCACGCTCGATCCGACATTGAGGCGCCTGCGCCTGCCTGACGGCACGGTCGTCATCCTGTCCGATACGGTCGGCTTCATCTCGGACCTTCCGACCCATCTCATCGCCGCCTTCCGCGCGACGCTGGAAGAGGTGGTGGAGGCCGATCTCGTCGTGCACCTGCGCGACATTTCAGACCCCGACACCGCCGCCCAGGCAAGCGACGTCGAACGCATCCTGACCGACCTTGGCGTCGCGGTCGGCGACACCGCGCATGTCATCGAAGTCTGGAACAAGATCGACCGGCTCGACCCTGAAACGCGCGAGCAGATGATGGATGTCGACCCCTCCGCAGCGGATGCTCCGATTGCAATTTCTGCTGTGACGGGCGAGGGGATGGACGCGCTCCTGCGCGCAATCGAAAACCGCATTGCAGGCGCGGTCCAGACCAGCAAGGTCATCGTCCCGGCCGACCGGCTCGCCCTGACGGACTGGGTCTACCGCAATTCCAGCGTCGTCGGGCGCAAAGACAATGACGACGGCTCGCTGACGCTGGACGTCCGAGCCTCGCAGCAAACGCATGATGAGATCATCAAGCGTTTGAAGTAATTATTTTATATCAGATATTTACGGTCTTTTCTTCGCGTCTTGCCAGAGTTTTTCCATCTCTTCAAGTGATGCCTCATCAAGGCTCGAACCGGCCTCATTCAGCGCCTGCTCGACATAGTGCAGGCGTGAGCGGAATTTGTCATTGGTTCCGGCAAGCGCGGGTTCGGCTTCGATCTCGAGATGCCTCCCGATATTGACCATTGCAAACAGCAGGTCGCCGAATTCATCCTTGATGGCCGCAGTTTCTCCCATCGAAATCGCCTCGCGCAGCTCTGCTATTTCCTCCTCGATCTTGTCGAGGATAGGCGCGGCCTCGCTCCAGTCGAAGCCGACTGTCGCCGCCTTCTGTTGCAGTTTCAAAGCACGCGTCAAAGCGGGCAGGGCGACCGGAACGGAATCCAGGAAGCCCGATCCATGATCTTCCGGCTCCAATCCGCGCGCCAGACGCTCAGTGCGGCGAGCTGCCTTCTCCTCGGCCTTGATGCGGTTCCACTGGCCCTTGGCGGACCCCGCAGCGCGCGCATCCTCATCACCGAATACATGCGGGTGGCGGCGGATCATCTTGGTCATGATCGCCTCGATCACGTCGCCCAATTCGAACTCGCCAAGCTCGCTCGCCATCTGCGAATGGAACACGACCTGAAGGAGCAGGTCGCCAAGCTCGTCACGTAGGTCGCCCATGTCACCGCGCGAAATCGCGTCGGAGACCTCGTATGCCTCCTCGATCGTGTAGGGCGCGATGCTGGCGAAATCCTGCTCCAGATCCCAGGGGCATCCGGTAACGGGCGTGCGCAGCCTTCTCATCAATTCGACCAGGGCAGAGATGTCGCGTGAAGGCTGCATGGGGCTATCCGGATTTGGGGGCGGGCGTTGGCCAGGCGGCCGAGGTCCAGACAAGGGTTGAGCGAGTCGCCTCGAAAAGTCACTCCGGGCAGCTACACCAGCCGCATCAATCCTCGCTGCGGCTGTCGCCCGTCCTGTCGTGCTCATAGCTGTGGAGGACCGGGAATGTAGGCAGCCAGCGCTCGCGGCGCGACGTCCACAGTTCGTAGGTCGGTCTGAACCGGTCAACATCATCGAGAGAGCCTATGTTGATCTCTATCTCGTCGCCGGATCGCGCGAAGACCGACGACCCGCAGCGCGGACAAAAATGTCTACCCGCATATTCATGTGTGGCGCCCTCGACGCTCACGGAGCCCTCGGCAAAGATTGCGGACGCATGAAACAACGCGCCATGATGCTTCCGGCAGTCAAGGCAATGGCATATCCCGACGCGATAGGGCTCTCCCTTGGCCGCAAACCGAACATCGCCACAAAGGCAGCCGCCCTCGAAAAGATCCATGTCCATCTCCTTGCGGAGCCGACTATGCCAGCCGGGAAATGCGGAGACCAGAGTGTCGATTTGAACGTGAATATTGCTTCGGTTCAAGCGTCGTTCTGCCAAGCGGCTTCCATCCCGATCTCACATGTCCGTCGATCACATCGGCGCTCCAGACATCATCGAAGCGGCAATCCTGGAGACGTTGCGGTTCACGATGCGGCTTCAGTCTCTTGGCGACACCGACTGACTTATGTTTCGACCGCGCTAGGTCGCCTAAGCATCATACGCCCGGTCGTGTTTCAACAGGAGAGGCCGTCAGCTTTTCCTGACTGCCCCGGGCTTCACTGCATTGTGACTCATAAGTCGGAAGAGCGCGTTTCGGCGGCCCAAGGGGTAGAGCCGGGATGCTGACCCATAAGTCGTGATCGTTTTGGAGGCATAAAGACGCGTCAGCAGGATTCCTGAGGCATAAGTTGACTCGCCTCGGACCCGACACAACAGGGCGGAACTCGCCCTCAGCGCTGTCGTGGAATCCGACCCGCTTCCTGGAAGCACATGGCTCGGACCTGATCCAAGAATTTCCGATTATACTGGGAAGGGACGCGCCTGCGGTGAAATTCCTTCCGGTCCCCGACAAGGTCTTCCATGGAGAGCAGGCGGTCGCCATAGCCGTTGTAGATGCCAAATTTCATGCTTGCCCTGTCGGGTCCGCTGACGATCCACGCCCCGGGGTCGGACAGCACCGCCGCCCAAATGTCGCGCTCGCCCTCATGCAGGGCCGCGCCGCCCTCCTTTAGCAGGACCTCCGCCCTCATGGCATCGTCGACAGGGTGAGGAGGACTGGCTAGCGAAGCGAGCAGGTCCCTGTCGTCGATCCACGTTTCCGGATGCCTGTTCTGGCAGCCGTTGTGACACTCCTCACGGCATTTCTCGACGGTCTCGAGTGCGTGCCGACTCGCGAGCGCCTTCCAGAGACGGGCTTCGTGGGCGGCAATGATGAAGTTCGTGTCCACGAACACGCGATGTCGCATTGAGTCCTACAGGTCGAAGGCGTTCTCGAACCCATGAGCCTCAAGCAGCGAGCGCAGTCCGTCAACGGTGACGCCAAGGATTCCCGCAGCTTTCCTCACCGAGATGCGGCCTTCGCCGATTCCGGAGGCGAAAGCCGCAAGGAACTTCCGGCCGAAGGCCAGAGGTGCGTCAGGCTTCCGCGCGGAGCGGCCGTTGTTCCTGAGCACTGCATCCGGCACCGAGTCGGCCTGTGCCTGCGATATCCAGCCGAGGTTCAGCAGGCGGAACTTGAGCGCGGCGGAACTCATCCCGAAAACGTCGGCCGTCCGGTTCAGCCAATCCGCGGTCCCGAACTCGCCCGACCTGTGCTTCTCCAGCAGGTGGGCCGGCGCAAGGAGGGCGCCTGCGAAGTTGTTGGCCAGCTGCTCCGTCCTCTTCTGCTTGCGGCCAGGCTCCTCACCGTCGAGATACGCAGGGGGTAGCTCATCCCAGGTCAGCACGTGGAAGAGTTCGTGAGCGAGGTCGAAATTGCGCCGCTCGGCGGGCTCGGTCCTGTTGACGATCGTGACGTTCATGTCGAGCGTGCGGCATGCAGCGCCAGAGATGCCGATGTCGGCGTCCGCCATGATGACCAGGGTGCCGAGATCGTCTTCGATGACCCGGGCGAGCGCCGACGCGGGAACCTCGTCGGCAGGGAAATGGTCCCGCACGAGACGCTCGGCTGCAGCCCTTGCGTCCTCGAAGCTGGAACGCTCGCCGATCCCGATGCGCTTCAGGAGCACCGGGAGCTGGCCCTCTTCCTCAGCAAGCGCGCGGTAGGCTCCGATCCAGCCCTTGGCCTTGTCCTGGAAGGCGGAGATTTCGGCGGATCCTATGTCACCGGACTTGCGCCAGGAAAAATCGACCTTCTGGCTGAGGCGGAAGGGATCAGTGAAGAAATCCAGCGGAACGTTGAACCCCCGCGCCAGCTTCACCAGTTCGTCCGCCTTGACGGCACGTTCGCCGCTCTCGATGGCTTGAACGCTCTGCCTGTCCTTGAGGCCGAGCATCGTGGCGACGGCAGACTGGCTCACGTCCTTCTCTTCGCGCAGAACAAACAGGCGCTCTCCGATCAGTGAATTCATTGTCCTGGTCCTTCCTGTGCCCGCGCCTTGTGCTCGGCTGCTTAGATTGCACATCTCACATGTGCAAGAAGATAACGCAACTCACTAGAATGCAAGTGGGCTGCAGCCGATCAGGATGCCCTAGGTGCGGATATCCGCCCAACCGGGCAAGCCAAGCGATGCCGCCTCCCGGGTGACCACGAGGAACTTCGACAGGCCGACGCCGTCCCGCGAAACGCCCGCGAGGCGAAGCTTGCCATCCATGATCGAGCTGACCAGCCCGGAAACGGGAACGCCGATCGACCTGGAGGCGGCTGGAAGTGGATGTGTGTTCTCGGCAATGCCGTTCTCCGCCAGGCAACGCGACGCGATCAGGTTCATCAGCCGCTTTGGTTCGTCGGGAGAAAAGAACAGGGACATCGTCCCGGCCGCCTCGACGAAAGGCTTGATGTATCCCTCCTGCCGCAGCGGGAAGATTTCCCTCACGGTAATGTCGAGTTCCTCAGCGATCTGCTTGGTGTTCATGCGGTTGCCGACATGATGGCGAAGCCACGCCAGCGTGACCGGGTCGACGTTCGCGTAAAACGGCCGGCGCGGAATCTTCCGGTAGCTTTCAAGGACTGCCCTGATTCCGAATATCGAGAAATCACAGACCTCGGCCGCATGCACCAGGGTAAAATACCCGTAGGGCAGGCTGTCCGGCATTTCCGCCGTCGAGGCCTCTGTCCATCGGCGGATTACTCTCCGGACCACGCTCTTGATGCCGCTGTCGGGGTCCGCAAGGAGCCAGCACCTGAACTCGTCCGAGTGCATGAAGTGGGGAGCCGTCAGCATGTGCCCCATTTCCGCGTCGATGCGCTCCAGCGCCGCCTCTACCGCGCCGGGTAGGTCGAGCGCCGCGAGGAAGCCTGCCGAGACAAGGCGGCGGCGATCTTCCTGCCTGTGCGAGAAGACGGTTTCTGAGAATGGATCGAGGACGAACCTGCCAAGGGCCCGGACCGTGTCTATCACCTCGTGCATTTCCATCGAGTCGAGCCAACGGACGGATCGCGACTTCTCTCCCGTCATGCGCCCGACGAGGTAGTCGTCGAATGCGACGTCGGAGGGAGCGAGCGCTTCCTTCGGAGACGAGGACAGTTCCCGCCCGCATCGGCAGTGGGCGAGGCTCGTCGAGTTTCCCCATGTCGGGCGTAGGCCGCAGGCGCAGGACTCGGAAAGGGCGGTCAGGTGCCGCGGGCAGGAAGTGACGTAGGTCAGGTCCCACCACGTGCGGTGCGACCCTGTTTCCAGCAGGCATTCCGGACACCATCGCCGATGCCGCGTGGAGTAGTCGCTTGCGCGGAAACGCTCGCCCATCAGCGTCACCATCTGCCCCTGGAAGCGCGGCGACGCATGACGGAGCATCTTCACATCCACGCTGCAGAAGCGGGCGACGTCATCGGGACTCACGTTGGTCACGAGATGCCCTTGCGGATTGTCCATCAGGCGGCGGAAGAATTTCGCTGCGCCGGGGACATTGAGGTCCGCGGCGCTCGCAAGGATCGCGTGGGCTGGCTCATGTGGCTGCTGCAGGGGGGAGAGCGGCAGGACGACGCGCGGCATGTTCCGGCCCATCACGCATCCTCCTCTTGCTTGCGCTTGCTCAGTCCGCTGCGGGACTCGACCCCTTCCATGAGCTTTCGGAGGTAGTTCGGCGGAAACCGGACCTTCGTGCCTGAGAACGGATTGCCTCTGGTTCCGCGCGGCTTGAGCTCGTCGAAGGCTTCGGCCAGATGGAATAGGTCGATGTTCGGCGACGCCGCCTTGACCGCGATCTCGGTCGCACGGATCAGCAGCACCGCCGAGATGCCGACGAGGCCCCATGACGCGATCGAGAGCTGCTCGCCCCAGTCGGCGAGGGGAGCGAGGATGCGGAACGGCATGTTTCTCGCGAACTCGTCGAGAAAGGTCTTGAACGCCTCGCGTTCGGCCTCGTCATCCCATGCGTAAGGCTTGACTTCATGCGAGTGGCTACGCCGTCTCAGCAGCTGGGGATTGCCGATGAGAACGGAAATCGAACTGTCCAGGCCGGCGAAGACGAGCTGGCAGCTGTTGAAGTTGGTCAGCTCCTTCAGCATGTCGGCGGCGAAGTATTGCTTCTCGCTCGACCTGAGGTCCGCGAGATGATTGAACTCGTCGAGGATCAGGAGTTCGACCCCCTGGAGCCGCAGGTGCAGGTCGATCAGCATCGTCAGCTCGTCCTGCGTCGTCCTCGGAGGAATAGGCACGCCGAGACGGAACAGGATTCGGCGCTGTAGCGCAGGCTTGTCGGCACCGGATGGGACCTGCAGGTAGAGGACCCTCCGGATCATGCCCCTCGGCCCGCGCGTCTTGGGAAACTGACGGGCGTAGTATCTGAGTGCCACGGACTTACCCGCTCCCGTCTTGCCGAAGAGGAGAAGGCAGCCCGCTTCCACCTCGCTGCCCTGATCGGACAGCAGGTGATGCTGGGCAACCTGTTCGATGACCTCCAGGAACCTGGCGTGGGGGATCTGGAGCTTCTTGAGCTTCCTGCTCGACCGGGCGGCCGGGCGCAGTTTTCCGAGGTCCACGAGCGCGGCGATCGTGGCGGGCATTTCGATATCGGATTCCTGCATTGCCTTGGACGCGCTCATTCGAGTGTCCCCAGCCGCGGCCTGTCTTGGGGCTCCTCATAGGAAGGATTCGTCCTGACGGCCCTGGCGGCAACGACCACGCTCGGGTCGCGTGGGTTCTCGGATTCGCCGTCCGGGTCCGGGAAAGCATCGTGTTCCAGAAGCTCCATGTGCCGATCCGTCCCCGGCGTATCCTCAGGAAGCTCCGACGGGTCGAGCAGGTAGCTGCGGTGCGCCTTGAGGATGTTGCCGACGGCAAGCGATCCGCCGTGCCTGTCCCGCTCGGCGAAGATGCGCTCGGCCATCTTGGCGAGCTTGGCCTTTGCGTCCATCAACTGATGCATGGTGATCACTCCTGAACTCGAGTTTTCCTTTGCGTAGGCGGTGATCACCGAGTGCCTGAACTCGGAGAGGCCGCGGGCGTATCGCATCTGCTTGCAGTAGGCCGGGACAGCCATGATCCGGTCCGGGCGGTCGGGATCGCGGAACAGAGCCCAGACAGTGCCGAGGTCTTCCGGGTCGTATTTGAGTTCGACGTCGCGGATGATCCCCTTGAGGTCGCCATGGCTCTCTCTCAGGGCACCGAGGGCGTCGGAGTTGAATTCGAGGCCGAACAGCCTGATTCCGTTCTTGTTGATGGTCCTTCCGGGCACGTAGCGGCCGAAGATGAATGCCAGGTCGTCCGGACCAGGCGGCGGATCGACGGGCATCTCCGCCGTCCATTCCTCCCATGCCTGGCGCGGCGGAAGCCCATGCGTGAAATGAGGGCTCTCGTGGTAAATCTCCACGATCCAGTAGTCGATGATGCGCTCCAGCTCGCTGAGGGTGAGCACGAGCGGCCCCTTGCCGGGCTTCAGCGCGCGCCTGAGACGCCTCGGCAGGATCTGGAGCGCGGCCCCGGCGTCACCCTCCTTGAAGGAGCGGATGAACCGCTCGACGCTCCCCTTCAGCTTGGGGCTCGCCGGAGGAAGTGGATGCAGCACGGTCCCACACCTATAGGCGGCGTCTTCCACGTGGTGCGAGAGGTAAGGCGCTCCCATGTCACACTTCAGTACGCTCATTGGCCCGTTCATGGGCCATGTCCGGCTGAAAAGGGGATTGCCGTCTTCGTCCAGGCGGTCCGAAAGGTCCTTGGGAAGGACTGCATGGGCCATGGCGCGCGCGACCGTGTCGCTGTTGGGACCGGTCGGACCGACCTTTCGGCCGACGCAGGCCTGCGTTGCCCGGTCCAGCAGGAACGTCACGTAGGGAAATCCGAGAGGGAACCAGTCCCGGTCGTCGATGACGAAGATGCCGTTCAGCGCCACGTCGTCGCCCTCGACGACGGCGAGCGGCTGGGTGACCTGTGGCCCGGCACGGGCGACGTCGAAAGATTTCTTCGCCTCTTCGGGTCCGAAATTCCTGGTGGCGCGCCAGAGGGCGGACCGTCGCTTCAGACGAGCGCGGACATAGGGAGGCGTGATGACGCTCTCCAGGTTCACCTCGCCGTCTTCCATCAGAGGCAGTGCGGCTTCGGCGAGTTCGTTCCGCGGGATCGAGCGTTCCAAGAGGGTTCGCTGGGCAAGCGTCCGCGCGTAGCTGATCACTCGGGGGAGGGTCCCTTTCCCCGCGTAGCGGCTGTCGAGCGCGTCTTCGACCGCATCGAGGATGAACCCCGGCTTCCTTTCGGTCCTGTTGCCCTTCCAGGCGTTCTTCGGCGCGAGTGCCAGCGGCCTCCGGCCGGAGTTCGCCCAGGTCCGGGCCAGCTTGGCCGCGGTGGCAGGGGAGACGGGCTTCACGCCGCGCGGCACGGGGACAGCGACCACTGCCGCCTCGGCAGCCTCCAGAAGGGTAAGGTTGCGGTGCGCGTCCTTCACCGCGTCTTCGATGTAGCTGGAAAGCTTTTGCCGATAGGAGCGCACGAGATGGTCACGCGGCGACAGGCGCTGAGGATCCGGATCATGCTCGCCGGACAGCGCGCCCGGAAGGTTCGGGACGGACGCACCCATCCTGAAGCCGCCCTTTCCCTGGATTCCTTCTTCGATCTCCCTGTCGCTGGCGACAGACAGGTACTGCGGGTCGCGGATCGAGCGCAACCAGTAGCCGAGCGGTTCGGCGGCGCGTCCCTCCACGCGGGAAGGAACGTCGTTGTAGGTTACGAGGGTGCCCCTGTTGAGCTTGTATACGGTCACGGCCTGAACCCCGCGCTGGCGGTTCGGGCGAGGGCACGTGAACGGCGACGTGGCAGCACGGGCAGGTTCATCGCACTGCCCTCCTGAACGAGGACGTGAAGTCCAGTTCGGCGGCCAGGTCGACCTGGAGCCGGCCGTGCCATACGTGGTGGAGCAGCCCGCCCAGGCACAGTCGCGGTTCAAGCGAGCAGGCCGCGGCCACCGAACGCGTCGTCGCGGACGCCTCTGCCGGGACCGCGCGGTGGATCAGCCGGAGCGTTTCCTCCGGCAGGCGGCTCCGGGCGAAGCGGTTGATCGTCTTCGCGCGGTCGAGCCGCGGCTGCGCGTCGAAAGGCTTGGCCCGGAAGCATCGGTAACCGATGTCCCGGGATCCGAGCCTGTTCCTCAAGGCAGACGACCGAGACTTCGTCGCCTCCTTTCTGAAGGCGGCTTCACCCTCCACGTCCACGTAAACGAGGCCACGCCCGGTCCAAAGGGCGAAATCCGGAGCGTGCTGCTTCCACACGGACCCGTCGAACCAGTCGACGAACTCAGGACGCGCATGGATTTCGGAGATGGCAGGCTGGACCTCGGCCAGGACGAGGAAGCTGAGCTGGCCATGCCCCCAATAGCTGAGTGAGTAGCCGTTCCGGTAAGACGGGAACTTGCCCGGCCTGACCCAGCGCCCCTCGGGCTTCATGTGGCATGGTTCTGGCTCCTTGCCCCGGAACGGGACATCGGCGCGGATTACGTCGAACGAGCCGCGTCCGGGGTCGGCCAAGGCAAGCAGGCCATCCGGAAAGCGTTGATCCTGGAGATATCGGTGCATGTGTTGCTCCTGAAATCCGGACGTGACGGGTCGGTCGCCGCCGAACGGGGTCGGTGACGGCACGCGCGTCCAGATCGCGCTCCTACGAGCGGCGTCGATGCATTGTCAGGTTGAGTTGAGGAGTGGCTGCCCCCCGCGATTTCGCGTCAGGTCAGGCGGATATTCGCCTGTCTATGGATATGACGAGACGCATGATGTCCTCGCTCCACGAATGCGGGATCGTCCCGCCGCAGCCAGTTGAAAATAGAACAAAACAAGAACACCATAATCTGCGCGAACGCAACCCGTTTTTTCGGGTTCGGGTCTGAAGCCGGCCCGGCGCCGGTGATCGGTTAAGCTTTTCATCGTATCCATTGAGTGCGCCGCCTCCGTCATTGAATGTCGGGATTGCTACTTTGTCATCGATCCGGAGGCTGGCGGGGAGGGGCGGCTCGCGGCCGCTCCTCCCCATTTGCTTTCCTCGTCTATCGCCTCTCGAAGGCACCGTGTCTCCGGTTCATGTCCGTGACGTCACCCCAAACGGAGACGCCCGTCAACCCGTAGCGCCGACCCGGATCCTGCGCTCAACCTCCTGCAATCCTTAACGAAACGCCGCTGTTGCCGCGTTCGAAGCAGGTCTGCTGGCAGAGGCGAGGGCAAGCCGTCCATACGTCTGGCCGGCGTCGCCATTGATAGCTGTTTTCGGAAATTGCGGATTCGAGGCGCGCCAGAACCATGGCCGGCGAGGTCCGGAAACCCCTCCGACGTTAAGGTTTGGCCGCATACCAATGATTAACCATATGAAGAAAAACGACGACCAGGCCTCGAATCCATGCTGATCGTCTTCCGGATCCCTTGCCAGTGGGCGCGAAGGTCCGGTTCTCACTGCGCCAAACCCGTCATCGTCGAGGTTTGACAGGACACGGGGTCAGCCCGAGGTCCATGTGCATGTGATGATGCCCGTCCAGGAGCTTGCGGGCTATTCGGCATCCGTCGGTAGGCGGCTCGTGCGCCAAGGGCGTCTCATGTGCACTGATCCTTCGCCCCTAAACTCGGCTGGAGGATGCGAATCCGTCGAAGGATCAAGGGCTCAGCCTATCGTGCGCAGGCGCCGTCCCCGCGACCGCTGCATCGGGCGGGCAAGCGATCGCTTCCCGCCCGATGCACGTCCCGACTATTTCGGGTTCTTCTCCAGCCAGGCCTGCATTTCCGCGATCTCGCGTTCCTGCGCGGCGATGATCGCCTCGGCCAGAGCCTTCGTTTCCGGGTCGGTGCCATGTTCGAGCGCGACCTTCGCCATTGCGATGGCGCCTTGGTGGTGCGGGATCATCTTGAGGCGGAAGTCGGCGTCGGCGTTGCCCGTATACTCGACGGCCATGCCCTGCATCATGTCCATGTCGGCCTGCTTGTAGGCCTTCGTGGATTCTGCATCGCCCTCGGCAGGCATCATCGTCTGCATCATCGACTGCATGTGCTCCATATTCATCATCCCGCCGCCATGGGACCCATGGTTCATCTGGGCCCAGGCGACTGCGCTCACGGCAGTCAGAGCGGCCGCTGCCGCGATGGTCTTCAACGTCTTCATGATAGTCTCCTTGGTCTCGGTCTTGGGCGAACACGCCGGGTTGACCGGAAATTCCGTCCAGAAGGGACGGCATGCCCTCAATGTCGTGCTTCCAGCAGGTGGAAGGTCAAGCGCAAAGAATCTTCTTGACCTTCCAGTTGCTGGAAGTGCGATCGATGCCCAATCTGAACAGGAGCGACTTCGATGACCTCCCATGACCACCATCCCCATCAACATCAGGCCATGCCCGTCGATGGGGAGATCGTCCGTGACCCCGTCTGCGGGATGAAGGTAGATCCGCACACCGCGAAACCGTCAGCCGACCATGCGGGTCATCGCTATCATTTCTGCTCCGAGGCGTGCCGAACGAAGTTCCTCGCGGAGCCGGATGCCTATCTCACGGCTACCGATCCGGTTTGCGGAATGGACGTGGATCGAGCATCCGCCGAGCGCTTCCTCCGACATGAGGGAAGCGGGCGGTACTTCTGTTCGGAGGCCTGCGAGACGAAGTTCAAGGCCGATCCCGGCAAATACGCGTCCTCGACCCGACCCCCGGAGAAGATGCCCGCAGGCGTGAAATACACCTGCCCGATGCACCCGGAAATCGTGCGCGACAAGCCGGGATCCTGCCCCATCTGCGGAATGGCCCTCGAACCGATGGGAGTTCCGACCGGGGACGAAGGGCCGAGCCCCGAGCTGGTCGACTTCACCCGGAGGTTCTGGGTATCCGCCATCCTGTCGCTGCCTCTCCTGGTCATCGCCATGGCCCCGATGCTCGGTCTGGAGGTCCGTGACTGGTTTGGCGAACGGTTCACCGCCTGGCTGGAACTGGCGCTGGCGACGCCCGTCGTGCTGTGGGCTGCGATCCCTTTCTTCCGGCGAGGCTACGAGTCGTTCGTCAACCGCAGCCCGAACATGTGGACGCTGATCTCGATCGGCGTCGGCACGGCCTATCTCTACAGCGTCGTGGCCACGTTCTTCCCGGATCTCTTCCCGCATCAGTTCCGGGGACATAGTGGATCGGTCCCGGTCTATTTCGAGGCCGCCGCGGTCATCGTCGCGCTCGTCTTCCTTGGCCAGGTGCTGGAACTGCGGGCGCGCGAGCGGACCGGGTCTGCGATCCGCGCGCTGCTCGACCTCGCGCCGAAGACGGCACGCAGGATCGCCCCCGACGGCTCAGAAGCCGACGTGCCGCTGGACGAGGTCAGGAAGGGGGACCGCCTGCGCGTCCGTCCAGGTGACAGCGTCCCGGTCGACGGCAAGGTCGTCGAGGGCAGGACCTCGATCGACGAATCCATGATCACGGGCGAGCCCGTACCCGTCGAGAAAACGCCGGGCGACGCGGTCACTGCAGGAACCCTCAACCGTAACGGCTCACTCGTCATCACCGCCGAGCGTGTCGGATCGGAGACGATGCTGTCGCGGATCGTCGAGATGGTCGCCAAGGCCCAGCGCTCGCGTGCTCCGATCCAAGGGCTCGCCGACCGTGTCTCCTACTATTTCGTGCCGACCGTGGTGCTGGTCGCCATCCTCACCTTCGTCGTCTGGGCACTGTTCGGTCCTGAACCCAGCATGGTGTTCGCCATCGTGTCGGCGGTGTCTGTCCTCATCATCGCCTGTCCCTGCGCGCTGGGCCTCGCCACGCCGATGTCGATCATGACCGCGACCGGGCGCGGCGCGCAGGCGGGCGTGCTGATCAAGGACGCGGAGGCGCTTGAACGCTTCGCCAGCGTCGATACGTTGATAGTCGACAAGACGGGCACGCTGACGGAGGGCCGCCCGAGACTGACGGATGTCGTCCCTGCCGAAGGCTTCGATCCCGGGCTGCTTCTATCGCTCGCCGCCTCGCTGGAACGCGGCTCGGAGCATCCGCTCGCCGAAGCGATCGTCGAGGGCGCGGCGGAACGGGGCGCGGCACTCCTGACCGCATCCGACTTCGAGGCGGTCACGGGCAAGGGCGTCAGCGGCACCGTGGAAGGCCGGAAGGTGGCTCTCGGGAATGCTGCCATGATGGCAGACCTCGGCGTCGGTATCGACATCCTTGCCGAGCAGGCCGATGCCATGCGGGGCGAGGGCAAGACGGCGATGTTCGTCGCCGTCGACGGAGCGCCCGCCGGGTTCGTGGCGGTCGCCGATCCGGTCAAGACCACGACCGCGGAGGCGATCCGCGCGCTGCACGGCAAGGGCCTTCGCATCATCATGGCCACCGGGGACAACGAACGCACCGCGAGGGCCGTGGCATCAAAGCTCGGGATCGACGAGGTGCGCGCCGACATGCTGCCTGACAGCAAGCAGAGGCTGATCGAGGAACTGCAGGCGAAAGGGGCGAAGGTCGCCATGGCCGGAGACGGCGTGAACGACGCTCCGGCGCTTGCGGCGGCCGACGTCGGTATTGCCATGGGAACTGGGGCTGACGTCGCGGTCGAGAGCGCGGGCATCACGCTGGTGAAGGGCGACCTCAACGGCATCGTGCGGGCGCGAACGCTCGCCCAGGCGACGATCCGCAACATCAAGCAGAACCTCTTCTTCGCCTTCGTCTACAATGCGCTCGGCGTGCCCGTCGCCGCGGGCGTGCTTTACCCCGTCTTCGGCACGCTCCTGTCGCCGATGATCGCGGCGGCCGCCATGAGCCTGTCGTCCGTCTCGGTCATCGCCAACGCGCTGCGGCTGCGCAGCGTGCGGCTCGGCTGAAGCCCCTATCCAAGGAGAGAACAGACATGAACATCGGCGCTGTATCCGATAAATCCGGCCTCCCGGCCAAGACCATCCGCTATTACGAGGACATCGGGCTGATCTCGCCCGACCGTCGCGACAACGGCTACCGCGACTATTCGATGGATGACGTGCACCGCCTGCGTTTCCTTCAACGCTCGCGTAGCCTCGGCTTCTCTGTCGAGGAGTGCCGCCAGCTCCTCTCGCTCTACAGCGACCGGGACAGGGAGAGCGCGGAGGTCAAGGCGATCGCCGCCACCAAGCTCGGCGAGATCGAGCGCAAGATCATCGAGCTGCAGGGGCTGCGCGACATGCTCAAGCACCTCGTGGCCAGCTGCCATGGCGACGACCGACCGGAATGCCCGATCATCGACGGACTGTCCGGAAAGGCTCCCGTTCACTAGATGGCCATGCAACCCGATCAGGAACCACGGAAGGCAGCCGTCGGGCTTCTCGGTCCGATGTCGAACGCACCGGAACTCCCGGTTGCGTTATTCTCCTTCCTTCTGCATTTCGTGTGGGAGTTCCTTCAGGTTCCGACGTATTCGGGCATGGCAGAGATGGCGCACTGGCAAGGCATCCGCCTCTGCACGGCCGCCACCATCGGCGACGTGGGTTTCGCCCTGACCGCTTTCTGGGCGGCAAGCCTGGCCGCAAGAACGCGGCACTGGATCGGCAGCCGGGCAGCGCTGCCGTACCTCGTCTTTATCGCCTCGGGCATCGCGCTGACCGTCGGCTTCGAGTTCTACTACACCCAGGTTACCCAGCGCTGGACATATTCGGATCTGATGCCGCTGGTGCCGCCTTTCGGGACGGGGCTGAGCCCCTTGGTCCAGTGGGTCGTCATTCCCCCGACGGTCATCTGGCTGAGCCGTCGGCATCTCGCCGGGACGGGCGCAGGGGGTGATCGCGCATGATCACTTTTCCGCTTCGAAGCATGCCGTCTGCAGGTTCCAACTTGACTTGCGGCTCCCTCTTGTGGCCGAGGTGGGGGATGAAGGATTCGGGTCGACATCGCGGAATCGGAAGTGCGCTTGTCCGCGCCCTTTTCGCCGTGGGCCTGCTCCTCGTCGCATCGCTGCAGCCCGGCATGGTCGCCATGGCCAAGTCGGCCATGCACTCCGCCCAGTCCCAGACCATGCAGGATATCGAACCGCACGACCACGACGCCGCGCATGCCTCCCACGAGACATCTGCGCCGAACGACGTGAACCATCATGGCGACGCGTCGACCGCCGATCTCTGCTGCGACATGCACTGCATGCCTTCCACGGGCGTGCCGCCAACCTCTTCGGAACTCGCGCATCCTGCCTGCGGAGCCTTCGGGCCTATCGCCTCCGGTGCGTTGACGCCCGGCGAGGCGCAAGAGTTCATCCGACCGCCCCGAACCTGACCTGAGCCCGCCGCGCCGTGCGGCGCCGAGGCACCCGTGCGTCCGCGCGCGGGCCCCCTTTCCCTTTCAGGTTCAAGGTTTCACATGCGAATTCCAGCGATCGCGGCGCTCCTTGCGTCGCTCCTCGCGGCAGGCTGTGCGGCATCCCCGCCGCCGGACGTACTGCCGCACTTCAATCCTGCCGATCCCGCGATGGGACTGCGCGACGCGCGGTATTCCCCGGTCCTCGGCAATTACCAGCCGAGGCGGCCGACCGGACCCGAAAACTGGCGGCGGCTGAACGACAGGCTGTCTCCGGCCAACGGGGGATCGGGCTCATGAGGCGAGCATTCCGCAACATGGCGGCTCTCGCCGCACCTCTGTTCGTGTCCGCCTGCATGACGGCGGGCGAAGGGTTCGACGACCCGCTTGCCGGGTTCCAGACCGTTTCCGCCAAGACCGCCGCCGTGACGGGCAAGCAGACCGTATGGGTGCAGTCCAGCGCGGAAGCCCGGGCGCTCGGGGAGCGCGTGACCGGGCTCGTCAGGGGAAAGACGCTGGGACCCGACCTGGCCGTCCAGGTGGCGCTTCTCAACAACAAGGGGCTTCAGGCTGCCTACGCCGACATAGGCATGTCGTCCGCGGACCTCTGGCAGGAGTCCCTGCTGGCCAACCCCCGCGTTTCGGTAGGCATCATGGGGATCAACGCCGGGCGCACGGTCGAGACCGCGGTCGTCAACAACATCCTCGCGCTGATGACGCGTCCGCGCCGGATGGCCGGCGCGGACGCGCGCTTCCGGCAGGCACAGCTCGCGGCGGCCGAAGCGACGCTGCGTCTGGCGGCCGATACGCGGCGGGCGTGGATCGAGGCGGTCGCGGCCTGGGAGCGTGTGGCCTACCTTAACCGCGCGCAGGCCGCCGCCGACGCCGCGTCGGCACTCGCAGAGAAACTCGGGCAGACCGGAGCCTTCACGAAGACAGGCCAGGCGCGGGAGCACGTCTTCTACGCCGAACTGGCGGGGCAGACGGCGGAGGCCCGCATGCAGGCGCGAATGGCCAAGGAGGCGCTGACGCGTTCGATGGGGCTCTGGGGCTACGACGTCGACTACCAGGTGCCGAACTCGCTGCCTTCGCTTCCCGCCAACCCGCTCGCGCGCAAGGACATCGAGGCGCAGGCGCTGGCGAAGCGGGTCGATCTGGAGATCGCGAAGCTCGAACTGGAGGCGCTGGCGCTCTCCTACGGGCTGACCGAGGCGACCCGCTACGTCTCCGACCTCGAACTCATGACCGGGGCGGAGATCGAACGGGAGGAAGAGGACGACGAGACGGAAACCAAGGTGGTCCTGAACGCGGAGCTCGAGTTCGTCATCCCGATCTTCGACAGCGGCCAGGCCCGGATGCGCAAGGCCGAACTGGCCTACATGAAGGCCGCGAACCTGCTGGCCGAGCGTGCGGTCAACGTCCGCTCGGAGGCAAGAAGCGCGTATGACGGCTACCGCTCGACGCACGACATCGCCCGGCACTACAGGGCCAACGTCGTGCCCCTGCGGACTACAATCGAGGAGGAGTCGCTCCTCACCTACAACGGCATGATCACGAACACGTTCGAACTCCTCGCCGACACGCGGGCGAAGGTGAACTCGATCATGCTTTCCCTCAACGCCAAGCGCCAGTTCTGGCTGGCCGACGTCAATCTCGGCACCGCCGTTCATGGCGGAGGCGGCAGCGCTTCCGCGGGCGGAGGGGCCGAAACCGCGGCTGCCGACGAAGGCGGCGGGCACTGACCAAGGAGACAACGCGATGATCACCAGAAGACAGATTCTCGGAGGCGGAGCGTTCCTCGCCAGCGCTGCCGCATGGTCGAAGACTTCGGCCATGGGACTGCCCGACGCGCCCGTCATGGAGTCGGCGGACATGCAGCCGCCGATCTTCCCCTCGAGCGGGCCGGACTACCAGCCAGTCGTCACACTCAACGGCTGGACGCTCCCGCACCGCATGAACGGCGGCGTCAAGGAGTTCCATCTGGTCGCCGAGCCCGTCGAACGCGAACTCGGTCCCGGCATGACGGCATATCTGTGGGGCTACAATGGCCAATCGCCCGGCCCGACCATAGAGGCCGTCGAGGGCGACCGCGTCCGCATCTTCGTCACCAACAGGCTGCCCGAGCACACCACGATCCACTGGCACGGCATGATCCTCCCCTGCGGCATGGACGGGGTGACCGGGCTGACGCAGCCGGGCATCCCGTCAGGCAAGACCTTCGTCTACGAGTTCGACCTCGTGAAGAGCGGGACCTTCATGTACCACCCGCACGCCGATGAGATGGTCCAGATGGCCATGGGCATGATGGGCTTCTTCGTCATCCATCCGAAGGACCCGGCGCTCCACCGCGTCGACCGGGATTTCGTCTTCCTGCTCAACGCCTTCGACATCGAGCCGGGTTCCTACGTGCCCCGCGTGATGGAGATGACAGACTTCAACCTGTGGACCTGGAACAGCAGGGTGTTCCCCGGCATCAGCCACCTTGTCGTCAACAAGGACGACCGGGTCCGCGTGCGGGTCGGCAACCTGACGATGACCAATCACCCGATCCACATGCACGGCTACGACTTCGAGGTGACATGTACGGACGGGGGCTGGGTCAGGCCGGAGGCCCGCTGGCCGGAGGTCTCGATCGACATCCCCGTCGGCGCGATGCGCGCTTACGAGTTCGACGCGAAGTACCTCGGCGACTGGGCGATCCACTGCCACAAGTCGCACCACACGATGAACGCCATGGGCCACGACGTGCCGACGTTCATCGGCGCTGACAAGACCGAGGTGACGAAGAAAATACGGACCGTCCAGCCGGAATACATGGCCATGGGCAACCGCGGCATGGCGGACATGGGCGAGATGGAGATGCCGCTCCCCGACAACACCATTCCGATGATGACGGGCTGGGGTCAGTTCGGCGCGATCGAGATGGGCGGCATGTTCTCGGTGGTGAAGGTCCGCGAGGGCATCTCCGCCGACGATTATGCCGACCCGGGCTGGTACGAGCACCCGGAAGGCACCGTTTCCTACGAGTGGACGGGCGATGTCCCGGCTCCGGCGAAGGCAGACGGAACGGAGACCATGACGCCGTCTCCCGCACACGGCCCTCATGGGAAGAAGGGGTAGGCAAGATGACCATCATCAACACAGGAGACCACGCATGAAATCACGCCTGACGATCGCGGCATTGATGTCGCTCGCCACCGCTTCGGCCTTTGCCGCCGGGAGCGGCGACCACAGTCACGACGAACTCAAGATCGGCCGTGCCGGCAAACCCGCCGAAGCGTCGAGAACGATCGACATCGTGATGATGGAGACCGACGACGGGAAGATGGTGTTCGAACCCGCCACCTTTACCGCCAAACAGGGCGAGACGCTGAAGCTCAGCTTCGTCAACCAGGGCGAGGTCGACCACGAATTCGTGATGGACGGACACGATGCCATCCTGGAGCACAAAGAGCTCATGGAGCGCTTCCCTGAGATGGAACACGACGATCCCAACGCGATCCGGCTTCAGCCGGGCGGCAAGGGAGAGATCGTCTGGACGTTCGCCACGGCGGGCGAATTCTCCTTCGGGTGCCTGATCCCCGGGCACTACGAATCCGGAATGAAGGGCGACATCGACGTCGTCCGGAACTGATTGATGAAAGGAAGAAACATGAAATCCCTCATGAAATTCACGGTAGCGCTCGTCGCGGCCATAGTGCTGGCAGGCGGCGCTTCTGCCCAGGAATACACATCCGGCGAGGTCACGAAGATCGACGCCGCGCAGAAAAAGCTGACCATCAAGCACGGCGAGCTTACGAGCCTCGACATGCCTGCGATGACGATGGTGTTCGTGGTCGCGGAGGAGTCCATGATCAAGGAGGTGACCGTCGGTCAGAAGATCGAGTTCACCGCGGACCGGGTCAACGGCCGCATCACGGTCACCGACATCAAGTAGGTTGTCAGGGCGCGGGCTATCACGCCCGCGCCCGTCGCGGATATCGGATCATGATGGAAAACGGCATGGATGGCGGCATGATGTGGGGCATGGGGCTATCGGGCCTCGTCGGCCTCGTGGTCGTCGCTCTCGTCATCGCCGCCCTCGTGAAATACGTGTTCTTCAGATAGGAGACGAAAAATGAAGACAATGAAAAGGTTTGCCCGCGCCACTGCCTTCTCGGCGCTGGCGCTGATCAGCCAGGCGGCCTGGGCCGCGGGCTCGATCGAGGTGCTGAAATCGGCCTCGTGCGGATGCTGCGTGGCGTGGGGCAATCACATGCGGGAAGCGGGATTCACGGTCGCCGAGCGCGACCTCCCCCTGGCCGACCTCAACGCCGCAAAGGTGGAAGCCGGACTGAAGCCCGGCCAGACCTCCTGCCATACGGGAAAAATCGACGGCTACGTCATCGAGGGCCATGTTCCCGCCCGCGAGGTCCAGCGCCTGCTCGACGAGCGGCCGGACGCGGTCGGCCTGACGGTGCCAGACATGCCTTACGGGTCGCCTGGAATGGGCGAGGCCGGAGAGGATGCCGACCCCTATGACGTCCTGCTAGTCAAGCGGGACGGCACGACTGAGGTCTACGCCAGCTACCGTTGAACTGAGCGACCAGTGTCGCCTTGCGGGGGCAATGCGAAGGTTCTCAGCCTCAGCGCATTGCCTAGGACGAAAACGCTCGACAGCGCCATCGCGCCCGCCGCCAGCGCAGGCGAGAGAAGAAGTCCGTAGGCGGGATAGAGCAGTCCCGCAGCGACCGGAATGAGCGCGGCGTTGTAGGCGAACGCCCAGAACAGGTTCTGGCGGATGTTGCCGATCGTGGCGCGCGAGAGCGCCAACGCCGCAGGCACTCCCTCCAGGCTCCCCGACATCAGGACAACGTCGGCGGCCTCCATCGCGACGTCCGTTCCGGTCCCGATCGCGATCCCGACGTCGGCCTCCGCGAGCGCCGGCGCATCGTTGATCCCGTCACCGACGAAGGCGATGCTGCCGTATGCCGCCTTGAGTCGACGGACCGCGTCCACCTTCCCGTCCGGCATGACCTCTGCGACCACATGATCGATCCCGAGCGTCCGCGCGATCGCATCGGCCGTGCGCCTGCTGTCGCCCGTCACCATCGCGACCTCAAGGCCAAGTGCATGAAGCGCCTGCACCGCCGAGAGGGTCGTCACCTTCACCGGATCCGACACGGCCAGGACGGCGGCGAGCCTGCCGTCGATGGCCGCGTAGAGCGGCGACTTGGCGCCGTCTGCAAGCCGATCCGCCTCCGCTGCGAACGTCGACGCGTCCAGTCCCAGTTCCGTCATGAAGCGGGCCGAGCCGACCTCGATGCGCATGCCATTTACGCTGCCGCGGACGCCGAGCCCCGTAAGGGATTCGAAGTCTGCAGCCTCCTCCGAGGCGAGACCTCGGTCCTTCGCCGCCTGGACAAGCGCGCGAGCGACCGGATGCTCCGACTTCGCCTCGACCGCGGCGACGTGCGTCAATACCGTGTCAGCGTCGAACCCGTCGGCGGTCCGCAGGTCGGTGAGGGTAGGCCGCCCCTCGGTCAGGGTCCCGGTCTTGTCGAGCGCGACGACCTTCGCGTCGCGCAGCAGTTGCAGGGCTTCGCCCTTCCGGAACAGGATTCCGAGTTCCGCTCCCCTGCCTGTCCCCACCATGATCGAAGTGGGCGTCGCAAGACCCATCGCGCACGGGCAGGCGATGATCAGGACCGCGACTGCATTGACCAGCGCGAAGCTCAGCGCGGGAGACGGTCCGAAGAGGAGCCATGCGAGGAAGGTCAGCGCCGCGAGGCCCATGACGGTGGGCACGAACCACATCGTCACCTTGTCAACGAGCGCCTGGATAGGCAGCTTCGAGCCTTGCGCCTGCTCGACCATGCGCATGATCTGCGCGAGCACGGTGTCGGCGCCGACTGCGGTCGCCCGGAACTCGAACGCCCCCGTCTGGTTCACCGTGCCGCCGGTCACGGCGCTCGCGGCCTTCTTCGCGACGGGGACTGGTTCGCCCGTCACCATGGATTCGTCCACGTAGCTTTCGCCTGTGATCACCTCGCCGTCGACCGGGACCCGCTCGCCGGGTCGGACCTCGACGATGTCGCCCGGCACGACTTCCGCCAGGGCGATCTCGGCTATGCCTTCCGGGCGGCGCACCCGTGCCGTCTTCGGCTGCAGCCCGGCCAGCCGCCGGATCGCCTGTGAGGTGCGGCCCTTGGCGCGCGCCTCCAGATACCTGCCGAGCAGGATCAGGGTGACGATCACCGCCGCAGCCTCGAAGTAGACGTTCACGGTGCGCTCGGGCAGCCAGCCTGGCGCGAACGTCGCCACGACGGAATAAAGGTAGGCCGCCGAAGTTCCGACCGCCACCAGCGAGTTCATGTCGGGAGCCAGCCTGATCAGGGCCGGGAAGCCCTTCGCGTAGAAGCGCCTCCCGGGGAACGCAAGCACGAGCGTCGCCAGCGCGAACTGCAGGAGCCAGCTCCTCTCCATGCCGATCGTCGCGTGGACCAGGTCGTGCACCGACTGGAACAGGTGCGATCCCATTTCGAGGACGAAGAGGGGCGCAGTGAGCAGGGCCGCGACTGCGAGGTCGCGCCGCAGGACGGCTGTCTCGGCCTCCTTGCGGGATTCCGTCTCGCCGTTGTCCGCATCGGAGGCGGAGACCAGGCGCGCGACGTAGCCGACGTTCCCTATGGCCTTCACGAGGTCCTCCCCTTCCGCCCTGCCTGTAACGGTGGCCCGTTCGGTCGCGAGGTTGACCGATGCCGAGGCGACTCCCGGCAGCGCCCTCAGGGCGCGCTCCACCCGTCCGACGCAGGACGCGCAGGTCATGCCCTCGATCGCGAGTTCGACTGTTGCGGACGGCACGGCATAGCCGACCGCTTCCACTGCTTCGACAAGCCGTACCCGCGAAACTGACGGCAGGGCATCGACCTCCGCGCGTTCCGTGGCAAGGTTCACGCGGGCATCGAGCACTCCGTCGATCGCGCCCAAGGCCCGTTCGACCCGCCCGACACACGAGGCGCAGGTCATTCCCTCGACGGGGATGGTGTGGACGATGGCATCGCCGGACATTCGGAACGGAGCGTTCATCAGGTCTTCCTTTCGGGAGAATTCATTCGATCGCGGAAGCAGATGGGGCTTCCATCGACTGGAGGGTCAAGAGGAGTGACGCAGAGAAATTGCGCTTGACCTTCCAGAGGGTGGAAGGTCCATCAAGTCCTCATCGATAACCGAAACGAGGATCAACCCATGAGATTCCACATCGAGAACATGAGCTGCGGCGGCTGTGCCCGGAGCGTCACCAAGGCCGTCGAGTCGGTCGACCCGACGGCGAAGGTCACCGCCGACCCCTCGACCAAGAAGGTCACGATCGAGTCCGCTACGCCTGCCGACTCCTTTGCGCGTGCGCTCGGGGAAGCGGGATATCCGGCGACTGCGGCGTGAACTCCAGCGCCGCCCCGTCCGGAACCTGACGGGGCGGCTCCCACCATAAAGGAATTCAGTCATGGCAGCTTCAGCGGCACGGAAGGCCGAACTCTTCAGGATGGTCACCCCGGAGCATACCTGCCCGTGGGGCCTTAAGGCGCTCGACCTGTTGAAGCGGGAGGGCTTCGATGTCGAGGACCGTCACCTGAAGTCGAGAGAGGAGACGGATGCCTTCAAGGCCAAGCATCGGGTCGAGACCACGCCCCAGACCTTCATCGACGGCCGGCGGATCGGGGGATACGACGATCTGCGCGAATTTCTCGGCAAGGAGGTCAAGGACAAGGACGCGGTCACCTACAAGCCCGTCGTGGCCCTTTTCGGCATGGCGCTCGCGATGGCTTTCGCGGCAAGCTGGGCAGCCTATGGAACCGTAGCTACGGTTGCCGCGGCCGAATGGTTCGTGGCCTTCGCGATGTGTCTGCTCGCGCTCCAGAAGCTGAAGGACGTCGACGGCTTCGCGACCATGTTCCTGAACTACGACCTGTTGGCGCAGCGGTGGGTGCCTTACGCGAAGATCTATCCCTTCGCGGAGGGATTGGCAGGCGTGCTGATGATCTCTGGCGCGTTGATGTGGGTCTCGGTCCCGGTCGCGCTTTTCATCGGCGGCATCGGCGCCGTGTCGGTCTTCAAGGCCGTCTATGTCGACCGTCGCGAACTGAAATGCGCCTGCGTGGGCGGCGACAGCAACGTCCCGCTCGGGTTCGTCTCCCTAACGGAAAACCTCATGATGGTCGGCATGGCCGTCTGGATGATTATGAAGCCCGTGGGCATGGGGCACTGAAACGAAGGAGACTGCGATGTCGAACGATCACGGAAACCACGATGCGGGCGGGCAGGCCCGTCCCTACCTGATGTTCTGGGTGAACATGATCCTGGGCCTCGCGGTCATGTATGTCGTCATGTTCACGATGATCGACGGCCTGGGAGACTTCAGGAACAACCTGAACATGTTCTATATGGCGGTCACGATGTGGGCGCCGATGGGTATCTTCATGCTGGCGACGATGCCGGGCATGTTCCCCAAGAGGCGCATGAACGTCGCTCTCTACGTCGTCTTTGCCCTCCTGACGGCGGCTTCCTTCTGGGCGACGCGGGCCCAGGCTCTGATCGACGACCGTCAGTTCGTCGCCTCGATGATACCGCATCATTCCGGCGCGATCCTGATGTGCCGGGAGGCGAACCTGAACGATCCTGAACTGGTAGCTCTCTGCAGCGAAATCACCAAGGCGCAACGCGAAGAGATTGATCAGATGGAACGCATCGCCGACAGACTGAGGCATCAGTAGCGGCAGCTCGGGATACCGAGCGGTTCGCAACAATCAGATACAGCTGCTGCTTGACCGCCGGGTCTGTTCTCTATACGTTCCCGCCGTCATGAAGCACGCCTCGCTCCTCATACGCTGATCGGTCCACTGCTGCCCTTCGGGCGGCCCCGATCGTGTTTGCGTATGCGTGGAGCGTCCCATGACAGCCCAGTCAAAAATCGAAGACCTCAACCTTGATGCGGCCCGCGCCGATGCCGAGACACTCGCGTTTCACCCTCGCTGCACGATGCGGTGCGAGGGAAGACCGATTTTCCGCAGCCAGTCGGCCCGCGATCTAGGATGCCTTCTGGATCTGGATGCCGAGGTAACTGCATGGTCCTGCCTGCCGCTGCTACTGAAAAGGGACGGCCAGCAACACGTGCCGGACTTCTTTGTGGCACGGGGCGAGGGGTCGTTTCTCTTGGACGCAGGCCAGGGGCCTCCGCCCCGGTGGATCGAGCAGGCGGCATCCGATGCAGGGCTTCGTTACAGTTGGAAGGCAGACGCAGAAATCAGGGCAGGGCACAGGCTCGCCAACGCCCGGGACCTTCTCCGTTATGGCCGCTGGTCGTGTCCCCTTGGAGACCGGGTTCGCCTGCTGGCAGCCCTTGATGAACACGGCACGCTGACAGTCGGCGAATGCCTGACCGCCTTCCGCGAGACGCGCCCCATAGCGGGCCTTTCGTCGCTGATCCTGACGCGCTTCGTGGACGTCGAACTCGACGAGGCGCCGATCGGCCCCGAGACCGCCGTCCGCCGCTGCAGGCCCTGACCGGATCAAGGTCCAGTAGCGCTTGCCAATCAAGACTGACTTTGGTGATAAAATGGCCCACCTCACATTCCCGGATGTAGCCGGGGACAGCAACGAACGCGCCTTCAGGCGAAAACTCCGACAATCCCTTCCACGCTTCCTGGCCTATTGCGCCATCATGCGGGCCTGTCGCTCGGTGCCCCAGATCCGTCTTCGGATGCCTGTGGTCGTCGGCCTCGTTCTGCCGGACGGCGCAGAGATGGACGTCTACGACGATGCAGCGAGCCATGCCGCCCATGGCCACGGCGTCTTCAGCGGCCGCCTTGAGGGCACCGAGGTGCTGGTGAGGAAGGGCGGTCGCCCCGGCAAGTTCGAAGACGCCGAACTGGCGAAGTGCCTCGCCAAGCGGCGGCGCATCGTCCTCGTCGCAGATGGCATGGGTTCAGTACCGGACATCTTCCATCTCGCCGCCGACGCGGTGGTGGAGGTCGGTCCTGTTCTGCCGAGGCATGTGACCGCGGCGGCCAGGCTGTGCCTCGGAATCAAGGTCAGCCCGGAGCAGGCGGAGTTCATCGCCACAGTCCCGCTGCCGATCATCGTCTCGGCGCTCCGTCGCGGCCGGGCCGTCGGGACGGCGATCAGCCTGATGAAAAAGGCCATGGCTCCCAAGCCGAGGGACACGTCCGGGCCGACCCTTGGTGACCTCCACGGCATCGGGGAGGCGGGAGAGTGGGGGCGCGAGCTGGCGACCGACCTGAAGGACTGGCAGGCCGGAACGATCACCTGGGCCGACGTGGATCGCGGCATCCTGCTGAGCGGTCCTCCCGGCACGGGGAAGACGACGTTCGCCGGAGCGCTCGCGCGCTCTTGCAATGCCCATCTCGTCCTTGGCTCGATCGGGCGCTGGCAGGCCAAGGGGCACCTCGGCGACATGTTGAAGGCGATGCGCGCCGCCTTCGACGAGGCGCGCCGGAATACTCCCTCGATCATCTTCCTGGACGAGATCGACGCGGTCGGAGATCGGGAGAAATTCAACGACCACAACAGCGACTACAGCACCCAGGTTGTCGCGGCACTGCTCGAGTGCATCGACGGCGCTGATGGCCGGGAAGGGGTCGTCGTGGTCGGCGCGTGCAACCATCCGGACAAGCTCGACGCGGCACTCGTCCGTGCCGGCAGGCTTGACCGCCATGTCCGCATTCCCCTGCCGGATGCGAACGGACGTGAAGGAATCCTGCGGTGGCACTTGGAGGGCCGCCTCGCCGGGGACAGCTTGGCCGAGGCAAGTGCGCGGACGGAAGGCTGGAACGGCGCCTCGCTGGAGCAGCTTGTCCGGCAGGCGAGGCGGCGTGCCCGGCGGGAACGGCGTGAACTGACGCGGGACGACCTTATGCGGGCGCTGCCCCCGTCGGTACCGCTGCCGGCTGCGCTGCGTCGGAGGACGGCCATCCATGAGGCAGGACATGCCGTCGTCGGCCTGGCGGTCGATGCTGGAGAGATTCTGTCCGTGGTCATCCGCGATAGCGCACAGCCTCTCGACGGCGTGCAGGACGGCGGCGGTGTAACCTTCAGGGAGGGCGGCTTCCGGGAACGTACCCGTGGGCAGATTTTGGATGGGATCGCGGTCCGCCTCGGCGGCATCGCTGCGGAAGAAGTCTTCCTCGGAGACAGATCGGCGGGAGCAGGGGGGTCCAAGGGATCGGACCTGCACGGAGCAACGCTCTCCGCGCTCGTCTTCGAGGCTTCCTACGGCTTCGGCCAAGGCTTCGCCTACCTGTCGTCGGCTGAGGAGGATGAGCTCTTCGCCGTCCTGCGGCTCGACCGCTTTCTGCAAATGCGCGTGGACAAGGTGCTCGCCGGGCAGTTCGAACGGGCGAAGGAAATCCTCGAGAGCAGGAGGCACGAGGTTGAGAGGGTCGTGGATGCGCTGCTTGCGAAGGGTAGCCTCACGGGCGATGAACTCCGCGACGTAGTGGCCGGACAACCAGTGCTGAAGCTTGTCGGCGGGCGGGAAAAGCGGGCGCTTGCATGATCGTCCAATCGATGTCGGACTGGCGAGCAGCGAATGCTACGGCGTGCGGATGCGCCTGCTGTCGACGGCCGGAGAGCCTTGCCCAGCTGAAGGATTGCTGCCTGCTTGCGCGCCCTAAGCGGGAAGTGCAATCCTTCATAAAGGGCCCCGACAGTAGAATCGGGCGTTCGGGGATCGGGGAGAGAAAATTCATGCCGCTCGACGAAGCATTCCTTCGCCGACTGTCGGCCGCGTCTGACAAGACGCTTGAGATATTCGTCCATCATCTTGTCTCGCTGGATACGAAGACGTACCGAGACCATGACTGCTACGGTGGTTCGGGCGACAAGGGCAGGGACGTTGCCGGCTTTCTGACCGATCGCCGCCACGACGGTGAGTGGCACAACTTCCAGTGCAAGCAGTACCGCCGGCCGCTCGGGGCCGACTACGTCCTGCTGGAGCTAGGAAAGATTTTCCATCACGCCGCTCAAGGCGCTTTCATCCTGCCCTCAAGGTACGTGTTCGTGGTTCCAGGCAACCTGTCCGCGTCGGCGAGGACCCTGATCGACCGCAAGGACCTGCTGAAGAAGGCCCTCCTGGAAGGGTGGGAAACACATTGTGCGAAGAAGATCGTCAAAGGTGTTTCGATACCCGTGGACGAAGGTATCAGGGAAGCGATCGAGTCCTTCAATTTCGACTGCGTCGAAGCGTGGGAGAGCGGCAGGATGTTGACGCTGCCCAATGTGGTGTTCGCTGCGGCGAAGGCATTCGGCGACGATCCGGGGGACGCGCCGCAGTGGACCTGCGGTCCGAGCATTATGGCGAGCAGCTCAGGATGGTCTACTCCGAACACGACGGGCGCGACTACCCGGATGCGGCCGCGATCTTGGCGCATGAGGAGTATGGCGAAGAACTTCAAATGCAGCGTCGACGCTATTTCGACGCTGTCGAGTTCGACAGGTTCTTCACGGACAGGGTCGGTCGCGAGCACGTCGAGGAGTTCCGCGACGACCTGAAGTCAGCGGTGTACGAAACCTACGCCTCTGGTGCGGGACTGGGACGGGTGAGGGCGGTGATGGATGCCGCCGGCCGCGTTAAAGTCGGAGGCCTGTTCGAGCGGCATAGCCGGGTGACCATTCGGGTACGACAGGGCACGTGCCATGTATTCGCAAACGAGCAGATGATGCCCTGGTGGAAAAAGAAATGACCGCGGCCAGCCAGACAGACCTGTTCAACGGTGTCCTCGAAACGGGCATGCGGTCAGTCGTCGTCCTCAATGCGTTCAGTCCCATCCAGCTGGATCGCGAGGAACTGAGCCTGCTCGACTATTTCATCGTCCACAGTTCCCAGGCCGGCGGCCCGGAAGACATCCATCCGACCAAGGAATCGAGCTTCAGCGAGTATCACGTCCGCCGTCGCAGGATCGATGACGGGATCAAGATGCTGATCCGCATCCGGCTTGTCGACGTGGTCCCAGACCCTGATCGCGGGCTCTGCTTCCGCGCGGGCGATGACGCGCCGGGCTTCGTAGACCTCTTGCGCTCGTCCTATAACCGCGACCTCGTGCACCGGGCGCTCTGGTTGCGGGCTCGGCACGACGAGGACGCGGGCTTTCTGGCGCGCTTGCGGCAGACGATCGAGCGCTGGGTGCTGGAATTCCAGCAGACGGAAGCACCCGGAGGCGCCAGGTGATCCAGGAACCGTCCATTCGCCTGACGCGGCTGAGCTTCACCGGAGCGGGCAGGGAGACGGCGGCCGTCGATTTCGGCGTCGGCCTGTCTCTGGTGTACGGCGGCTCCAACGCGGGCAAGTCTTTCATACTGAAGGCCGTGGACTATGCCCTCGGAGGCGGCAGGCTCGACGGAGTACGCCAGTCGGCAGGCTACGAGAACGTCTACCTCTCTTTCGTGCTCGAACCCGGTGGCGCCTCCGTCACCATCCGGCGTGCCCTGCGCGGCGGCGGCATCGAATGGTTCGAAGGGGCATCTGAGGAGGAATCCACAGCGGGACTACGGTCTGAAAGCCTGAAGCAGAAGCACGGCAAGGCGTCGAAATCGCTGTCGGAGCGGCTTCTCCATCACCTTGGCATCCGCAGGGCCATGTTCGCCGCGACCCAGACCGGCTCGCTCGAAACGTTCAGCCTGCGTCACTTCATGCCGTACGTGCTCGTGACCGAAAGCCGGATGCTGGGCGACGACAGTCCTCTTAAGCAGCATTCGAAGTCGAAGCCCGGAGCCGACAAGAACGCGTTCCGCTTCATCGTGACGGGAACGGACGACTCTTCGATCGTGAAGGTCGCCACTGTCGTGGAGCAGAAGGCTTCGAAGGCCGGAAAGGTCGAGCTGCTGGAGGCCATGCTCGCCGATGCCGAGGCCAGGATCGCACGCCTGCCCGCCGCTCCCGGGGAGCCGGAGATGCTGGACGAAGCCGTCCTGGTCAATCTCGGCGAAGCGGTCGCGGAACGGCAGAGGGGACTGGACCAGCTCAGGGCCGATCGAAGGAAGACGCTCCTCGATATCGATGATGTCCGTGACGAGGCTAGCGAGATCGCCACGTCGCTCGCCCGCTACAGCGACCTCGAGCGGACGTTTCAGTCCGATATCAGGCGGCTGAAGGCGATAGAGGAGGGCGGTCATTTCCTTCTCCGCTTCGACGACCAGCCTTGTCCGATTTGCGGCGCTGAGCCGGGACATCAGCACCGCGCCCATGAAACCGGGGAGCTCGAGCGTCAACATCAGGCGTCGGTCGTCGAGATAGCCAAGGTCGAACGCGACCTCAAGGACCTCGGCGAGCTGATGGTTTCGCTACGTGCGCAGCTCGAGCGGCTGCGCGGACGGGAGCGGCGGCTGGGAGAAAGCCTGGACCGATTGAATGCTTCGATTGAGACGAATGCCCCCGGCGAGGCTTCGCTGCGCCGGGATTATGTCACACTGCAGGCAAGGGCCGACCGGGAACGGGTCAGAGGCGAGGCGATCACGAGCCGCGATGCCCTGCAACGCCAGCTCGACGAAGTCACGAAGATAAGGACGACGCGCAAAACGGCTGACGGAATAACGATGGGCATCGCCTCGAACGTCGGCCACGATTTGTCGATGGTGGTGGCGGACGTGTTGCGCCGCTGGGAATTCCCTGGCGTCGAAGCGGTAACCTGGGACTCAGACCAGGACGACATTCAGGTGAACGGCTGGCCGAGAAAGCAGAACGGTAAGGGTGTGAAGGCAATCCTTCACTCCGCCTTGAAAGTCGCGATTCTGCTCTACTGCCGCCAGAAATCGCTTCCGCACCCAGGATTCGTTTTCCTGGATTCGCCCTTGCTGACGTACCGCGGACCTTTGCTCTACGATCGCTATGGGACTCCCGACGCGACTGAACTGGCCTTAAGCCAGACTTCGCTGGCCACGAAGTTTTATAAGCATCTGTCGTCATTGAAGGGTGTGGGCCAGTTCGTCGTCATCGAGAATACCGACCCTCCGGACGGGATCGCGTCGCTCGCGCACGTACAGGCCTTCGCGGGTGAGAATGGTATGGGACGTCAGGGGCTTTTCCCATCGGTCCAGCGGACCTGAGGTCGGCGTCAGCCTCTCCAGACGACTGTCGCATTCAGCAGCCTGAAGATCGCCTACCGCCACCGTTGAGAGGGGATGCGCCAACTTATGGGTCAAACGGACATTTTATGAGTCAAAATGCATTCACGCACCTCCACCAGCCATACAGTCGGATCGCATAAGATAGATTATGGAACTATTGGATGTGGGGAAAACGGCGTAAGATATTGAAATAATGCGATAAACTGGATCCTGTTTTCATAGCCATGCCGAATGGCCCGCGCTGCACGAAGGCCGCCCGCAGCGCCTCGACGCCCAAGCGACTGACATTTGGCGCGGCTGTCATATACCGCGCCGCCGCGCCGGTCTCAGACGATCTCGGTCTCGATCACAAGCCCGTCATAGGCCGGATGCACATTATCTGGCGTCTCGCGCGAAACCGCGTCGTAGTCGAGTGGCGTATGCATATGGGTCAGGACGGTCTGTCTCGGCGCCAGTTTTTCGACCCAGCCAAGAGCTTCGGATAGTGAAAAATGGCTCGGATGGCTGCGATATTGCAGCGCGTCGACGATCAGCCAGTCGAGCCCGGTCAGCCGCGCTGCCGTCTCGTCGGGAAAGGCGCTGACATCCGCGCAATAGGCCAGATTGCCGATGCGGAAGCCCAGGGAGACGATGTCGCCGTGAATTTGGGGCAGGGGTTCGAACCTTATCGATCCCCCCTCTCCCGCAATCTCGAACGGCTCGCGATGCTCGATCTTCGTCAATGAAAGGATCGGCGGATAGGCGCTGCCGGGCGGCGATGCAAAGCAATAGCCGAAGGCGTCGATCAGCCTGTGTCGGGTCGATGAATCCGCATAGACGGGCATCAGCCGCCGCTGTTCGAGGACGAACCCTCGGAGATCGTCGATGCCGTGAATGTGGTCGGCGTGAGCATGGGTATATACGGCCGCGTCGAGCTTCCGGACGTTTGCGGCCAGCATCTGCTGGCGGAAATCCGGCCCGGTATCGATGACCACCGTCGTCGTTCCGGATGCCGAAATGCGCTCGACCAGTGCGGAGGCGCGAAAGCGTCGGTTCTTCGGATTGGACGGGTCGCATGCGCCCCAGTCTCCGGTGACGCGCGGCACGCCCGGCGACGAGCCGCAGCCGAGGATCGTGACGCGCAGCCTGTCGCTCATTCCGCCGTGGCCTCGCCTGGCCGCTTGGCCTCGGAGAACAGGCGGAAGAAATTGTCCGTGGTGGCGCGCGCAAATTCGTCTTCGCTCAAGCCCAGCGACTCGCCGACGATGCGCGCCGTGTTGACGACATAAGACGGCTCATTGCGTTTGCCGCGAAACGGTGGTGGCGCAAGATATGGCGCGTCTGTCTCGACCAAAAGCCGGTCGAGCGGCAGACGGCCTGCGATCTCGCGCAATTCGGTCGACTTGGGGAAGGCGGCAATTCCGGAGAATGACACATAGCCGCCAAGCTCGATACCGGCATGGGCGAGCGCCTCTCCGGACGAGAAGCAATGCAGGACGAAGGGGAATGCCCCCTTCCCCGTTTCCTCTCGCAGGATCGCCGCGACGTCCGCATCTGCCTCGCGCGCATGGATGACGAGTGGCAGGCCGGTTTCGCGCGCTGCTGCTATATGGGTGCGGAAACCGCGCGCCTGCGCGTCGCGCGGTGCCTTGTCGTAGAAATAGTCGAGCCCGGCCTCGCCGATCGCGACACATTTCGGATGCTGCGACAGCCGCACGAGTTCGTCCGTGCCAATGCCGTCTTCTTCGCCGGCATTGTGCGGATGCGTGCCGACGGAGCACCAGACATCGTCATAGGCGTCGGCAATCGCGGTGATCTGATCGTAGCGGCGCACGCGGGTCGAGATGGTGACCATGGTGCGCACGCCGGCCGCTTTGGCGCGCGCGACGATTTCGGTGCGCTCGGCCTCGAAATCCGGAAAATCGAGGTGGCAGTGGCTGTCTACCAGCATGACTCAGCCGTCCGCCGCCGCTTCCACATAGCGCGGGAACACGCCCTGCGGCGCAGGCAGCGCTGTGCCCGGCACCAGAGCGTCTGCGTCACCGAGATTGGCAAAGGCGCGCGCGCCTTCATCCACTGCCAGCAGATCGAGCAGCTTCCCGGCAGAGCCAGGAATGTAGGGTGAAAGCAGGATCGCGATGCGACGCACCGTTTCAGCGGTCGTCCACAACACGGCTTCCATCCGCGCCGGATCGGTCTTCTTGAGCGCCCAGGGGGCCTGCTTGTCGAAATAGCGATCGGCCTCGGCAACGACCGAAATGACGGCGGAAAGCGCCTGATGGATCGCCTGTTCCGACATGGCCTTGCGCGCAAGCGAAAGCGCTCCGTCAGCCTGCGCCAGCAATTCGCGGTCCTCGTCGCCGATTTGCGCATTGGACGGAACGACCCCGCCGCAATTCTTCGCGATCATCGACAGCGAACGCTGCGCCAGATTGCCGATGCCGTTTGCAAGGTCGGCATTGGTGCGATTGACGATGGCTTCGTGTGAATAGTTCCCGTCCTGCCCGAACGGGATCTCGCGCAGCAGGAAATAGCGCAACTGGTCGAGACCGTAGTGCTCGGCCAAACCAAACGGATCGACGACATTGCCGACCGATTTTGACATCTTCTCACCGCGGTTGAACACGAAGCCGTGGCCGAACACGCGCTTTGGCAGTTCGATGCCGGCAGACATCAGAAACGCCGGCCAGTAGATGGCATGAAAGCGGACAATGTCCTTGCCGATGACATGCACATCCGCCGGCCAAAATGGCCACAGCTCGGCATTCGGGTCGGGATAGCCCACGCCGGTGATGTAGTTGGTCAGCGCATCGACCCACACATACATGACATGCTTGTCGTCGCCCGGCACCGGCACGCCCCAATCGAAGGTCGTGCGCGAGATCGACAGATCCTTCAGGCCCGATTTGACGAAGGCGATGACTTCGTTGCGGCGCTCCGGCGGCAGGATGAAATCGGGGTTCTTTTCATAGAGATCGAGCAGGCGGTCGCCATAGGCCGACAGGCGGAAGAAATAGCTCTCCTCCTCCACCCATTCGACCGGCGTTCCCTGCGCGCCATAGCGTACGCCGTCCTCGCGGACCTCGGTCTCTTCCTCGCCGTAGTAGGCCTCGTCGCGCACCGAATACCAGCCGGCATAGCCGCCCTTGTAGATGTCGCCATTGTCGGCCATCGCCTTCCAGATCGCCTGGCTCGATGCGTAGTGGCGCTCCTCGGTGGTGCGGATGAAGTCGTCGTTGGAAATGTTCAGCGCCTCGGCCATGCGCCTGAACTCGGCCGAGTTGCGGTCAGCCAGCTCGCGCGGGGTCAGGCCCTCCTTGCGGGCCGTCTGCAACATCTTGATGCCGTGCTCGTCGGTGCCGGTCAGGAAATAGACCTCTCTGCCATCCAGACGCTGAAAGCGCGCAAGCGCATCGGTCGCGATCATCTCATAGGCGTGGCCGATATGCGGCTTGCCGTTCGGATAGGAGATGGCGGTGGTGATGTAGAATTTCTCTGCGGGCATCGGTCCTGAACTCGGTTCGAGGCTGCGTTTAGCGCAAGCGAACTCGCCTGACCATAGTCACGCGGCGCGCATTGCGGAGGCGACGCGGTCAAGAAGGCTGACGACGTGCTGGCGCTTGTCGAGATTGTAGGTTTCGGTGAGCATGACGGATTCGCTGATATCGGTCCAAAGCGTCGCCAGACGCGCGGCGGCGCGGTGGTCGCCTGCCGCAGCGTGCGCCGATGCTTGCGCGGCAATGCGGTCGGTGAGGGCCGCATTGAAAATCTCGAACTGGATTTCCTGTTCGCGGCCCACCACTGCGTCGGCCAGTTTGTAGGCAATGGCCGGATCACGCCGCGTCTGGCCGAGATAGGAATCGATTGCGCCTGCAATGTCGAGGCCGCCATATTCGGTCAGCAGGATCGCCTGCCGCGCGCTTCCTCCAGCGGCCACCTCAAACGCCGATCGCGCCTCACCGGTTTCAGGCGGGGACTGGCCCGACCTGCGCAGCACAATAGTCAGTTCGTCGCTGCCAAGCGGCGAGAATCGGATGACCTGACAGCGTGACCGAATCGTCGGCAGCAATGCGCCGGGCGAATGGGAAACGAGCACGAAGACGACCTGCTGCGGCGGCTCCTCAAGGCTTTTCAGGAGTGCATTGGCAGCGTTGCGATTCATGTCGTCCGCAGCGTCGACGATGACGATTCGATAGGAATCGTCATGCGACCGCATCGAGAGGAAGCGCGACACCCGCCTCACCTCGTCCACCGTGACGGTGGTGCGGAATTTCTTCGTTTTCTCGTCATAGCGCCGCGTCAGATGCAGCACCGACGGATGCGCCCCGGTCGCGATCTGCCGAAAGAGCGCCGATGACGGGTCGCGCGGCAGGAACCGATCGGGTGCGATGTCCGGATCGCGATTTTGCAGAAGATAATGGGCGAGATGGAACGCAAAGGTCGCCTTGCCGATGCCTTTTGGCCCGGTCACGAGCAATCCGTGATGCAGCTTGCGCGCGCGATAGGCGGAGCATACGCCATCGACCGCCGCTTCGTGTCCCACCAGTTCGACGCTTTCCGCCGATTCTGGCACGTCGGGCAGGCTGTCCCACTGTTCGGGTGCGAGCCGCTCGCTCATGCTGAAACCTTGCTGCGTCTCGGGCGCGGTCTTGCATCATGCATCGCAATCCGATCCTTCACGGCCTTCATCACAGAGCGCGCGACAAGTTCTGGCGTCTGCAATGCATCGACCACAACGCAGCGGTCCGGCTCCGCCTTGGCAATAGCCAGAAACGCCTTGCGACGGCGCTGATGAACGGACAGCGTTTCCTTTTCGAAGCGATCCGGCGTCTCCTCCCCTCGCCGCTTCGACGCCCGCGCCAGCCCCTCGCGCGGGTCGAGATCGAGAATGATCGTCAGATCCGGCCTCATGCCGTTGATGGCGACGTCTTCAAGCTGGCGGATGAATTCGTCCGACAGATCGCCTGTGACGCCCTGATAGACGCGCGTCGAATCCATGAAGCGATCGCACAGGACGATGCGCCCCGCATCGACAGATGGACGAATGACCTGCTCCACATGATCGGAACGGGCGGCGGCAAACAGCACCGCCTCCATGGCCGGACCAAAACTCTCGGCTGCACCCGACAACAGCACATAACGCACGGCTTCGGCGCCCGGCGAACCACCCGGCTCGCGCGTCACCACAACGTCGCGGCCATCGGCGCGCAGGCTTTCGGCCAGGCGCTTCACCTGCACCGACTTGCCTGCCCCTTCCCCACCTTCAAAGGTGATGAACAGCCCACGTTCCACTTAAGAACCTTCCGATTGCCTGAATGCGGTTTAAGCCGCGTCTGCGGTGGCGTCCACCGTTTAGCGCACAACCCGCGGCTCCACGACGTCAGCCCGCCTGAACCGAGCGGAACCATCCAAACGCGAGTTCATAGAGCGCGCCGACAGCGCGCTGCCACAGGCCGCCTTCCTCAACCGGTTCGGCGGCGTAAAGCGGCACTTCCTGTATCGGCAGGCCGTCGGAGGTCACAAGCAGATGGCCGACCGCGTCTCCGGCGGCAACCGGCGCTCTCACCGGCCCCTGATAGATGATGCGCGCGCGTATATCGAGATCCCCGCTCGACGGGATGAGGATCGAAACGCGCTGCTTCGCGGTCAGATCGACGCTGCCGCGGGTACCACCGAAGACGGAAGCCTGCCCCACGATGTCATCGGCTGCAAAAATGTCGATCTTGTCGAACGCGCTCATGCCCCATTCGAGGATCGCGCGCGTTTCCTCAAGGCGCTGTTTGTCGCTCTCGAAGCCTGCCGCCGCCAGAACGAGCCGCCTGTCCCCGCGCGCCAGAGTTGCTGCGATGGAGAACCCCTCGCCCTCCGCAAAGCCAGTGACAAAACCGTCCGCTCCGATTCCCAGTTTCAGGAGCGGGTTCCGGTTCTGCTGCGTGATCTTTGTCCAGGTGAAGTCGGGCTGCACATAAAGAGCGCGACGATCGGGATACTGCGCCCAGACATGGGCGGCGAGCATCGCCACGTCACGCATGGTCGTCTTCTGGCCTTCGCCCGGCAGGCCCGACGCGTTGACGAAGGCGGTACCCCGCAAGCCGAGTTCGGCGGCCCTCGCATTCATCCTCGTGACAAATTCCGGCTCGGAACCGGCCAGCCCCTCGCCAAGCGCAATCGCAGCGTCATTGCCGAAAATGACGATTAACCCCTGCAACAGATCGCTGACCACGACCGAAGAATTGAGCACCGCAAACATGGTCGCCGTGCGTGACGGTGCGCCGCCCGTGCGCCATGCGTGTTCGCTGATCCTGAACTCGGTCGCAGCGGTGACCTCGCCTGCCTTGAGCGCGGCAAACGTCATTTCCGCGGTCATCAGCTTGGCAAGCGATGCCGGCGAAAAACTCTTGTCCGGGTCCTTGGCGTAGAGCACCGCTCCACTGTCGACGTCGAGCAGAAATACGCTGGTCGCGCGCGTTGAAAATTCTTTCACCTGCTGTGCGGCAGCGCGCGGCACGGCTTCAAGCACAAACAGCAGCGCGATGAACGCGGCGGCAATTGTCAGGCGGTTGATTGGCATCTGGTCCGGATATCCCCCAAGGGCGAACCTACCAGCTTGAATGCCGAGGGCAAAGTGTGCAGGTCAGTCGCGGACCACGAAAGCGTCGGCTGCCCCGTTCGCCCACGCCGCCTCAAGAGCGGCATCGAGCGATATCTTGCCGCCCGGGCGAAGATTGACCGAGCGCCAGGTCACGCCGTCATGGACGACTGTCTCGACCTCGACCTTGCCAATTCCCGACAGCGCGGCAACCTGCCGCCGCACCTCTGCTGCGTTGTCGAAGGTGCCGACCGAAATATAGGCATCCGAGGTTGCGCCGGTCGCCGTGCTACCCGCCAGTCGGTCAAGCGCACTTGCCGCAAGGCCTTCGCTCGCCGGGGCATAGGACAGCGGGTTAGCCCCCCGCAAGCCAGAGGCGTTTGCAACCGGGCGGTCGATGATGACGGGGCCATTTTCCGGGAATTCGCTCATGCCGAGGCTCTTCTGCACGCCGAATGCAGACGCTGTAACCGTTGCCTGGCCGCTATTGGTCAGCGTGCCGGGGAAGGCCGCCGCTGCGGGCTGCCCATCGGCGCCGCCCGCCGGCGTCGGGCCGGCCATGGCGATCATGACACCGGTCGGCAGTCCGTCGGACGGATCGGCGGCACCCCCGCCTGCCTTGTAGGAGGCGAGCAGATATTCGTCGTCGCGCCCTTCCAGCGGCGCGCGCGCCACATACTCGACCTTCACGTCGGCGATGCCGCTATGCGTATAGTCGAGCATTTCGGCCGCGCGCTTCGACAGGTCGATGATGCGCCCTTGTGCATATGGTCCGCGATCGTTGACGCGAACCATGACAGACGAGCCGTTTTTCAGATTGGTCACACGGGCATAGCTTGGCAGCGGCATGGTCGGATGAGCCGCCGACAGATGCGTCATGTCATAGACTTCGCCATTGGCCGTCAGGCGGCCATGGAACGCATCGCCGTACCAGGATGCCTTGCCCTTCCTGGTGTAGTCGGCCTGTTCCTTTGGATAATACCACTTGCCCTTGATCTGATAGGGCTTGCCGATCTGGTCGCGGCCACCGCCGCGCGGCAGGTTGGATCGCTGCATCGAGACGCGCGGGCTCGCTTTCACGCCATACTCGCTCTCGGCGAAATATTCCTTGGACTTCGTCTTGGCGACCATCGAGCGCGGCTTCGGGGTCTGGGCCGTGCATCCGGCGACCAAACCGGCGGCAGCCACAAAGGCCAATGCCGTTGCAGCTCTGAACGCCTTGCGGCCGAGGTCTATCGCCATTCACCGTCCCCGATGCACGTCTGCCGCGATTATGCGGTCAACGCCCGATGCGCCGTCCCGACAGCGCAACGAACAGCCCACCATCTAATTGGTGATTCATTAGCAGCATGTTAACCGAATGTGTCGCGAACGCGGCAAATTTGTGACAGCTGTCGCGAGCGGCGCATGGAGACGCCACGCCGGTTACCTTCATTCGCGCATGCGGCACGCTTACCCCGCTTGTCTTTTCGGTGCGTTTCGGGATACCACGGCCGCGCTGGAGGGATGGCCGAGCGGTTTAAGGCACCGGTCTTGAAAACCGGCGTGGGGCAACTCACCGTGGGTTCGAATCCCACTCCCTCCGCCAGATTGTTTAAGAAGCCCCTGATTTAGTTTGACTTTTTAGCTAACCTTTCCATTTACGCACATCCTTGCGTACAGGCGTTCGCTGACGAGCTCGTATCGTCTGACGCCACTCGTGCGAGTTGTTCGCGTGGACTGAACAATCTCAAACGGCTGCTTTGCGTCCCCGTTTCAGTCGTTCAGGCAAACTTTGCCCGTCCTAAAAAGCGGACGCATTCTTGCGTGGGCCTGAGGTCGGCTTTGCGCCCTCATCCCGGTCGTTCGTCTTACCAGTTCGTGCTTCTGAAGGCTGCCCGACCGCTTCTGAGCGCGACGTCGGGGTAACGGCGATCGAGGTGTAGTTGGACTCGAGCGCGTCCCCTCCATTACCTGACACGTAATTGACGCTTACAGGGGAACAGGGATAGCGCCGTTCACTGCAATCGGTGTCCCGACACGCAATGCGATCGGCGTATAAAGGTCGATGTTGGTGCGGCGAGCCTTCAGTGTAACCACCAAGGCGTAGCGTGATTTTTGATTGACAATGTCAGCACTGGAACGATCGCGCCACCACCCGCCGATGGGCTTGATGCAGAGCATGTCGCGTCCCAGCAAATTCACCGCAGGGCCGCTCCAGGTATCGCAGTGCAATGAGCCGGCAGAAATGCTGTCCCTGCCTAACAGCCATCCATTGTCATCGGGATGGGCGGGAGCTCCGTTCTCACCCTCTCGTTCCGCGGCATTCACGCGCTTTTTGAAGTTCGATGCCGTCTCACCGCGACGGCGCAGGTCGAATCGCAATCCGAAAGACTGGTAGCGCAGCGGATCTACGTTCGCCGAGAACCCGGGATTTGGATCGACAAAGTAGGAAAGCGTAATCTTGAGATCGACCAACTCGTTGCTGAGCGCCTCGAGCACTTCGTCGGGCAGAGGCAGTGAGTAGTAATGGCACTCGTTGAATTTGCGCCCGCCTTTAGACCGGTAGGGCTGGATATCCGACTGCGCAATGAGTGCCAGGTGATCTCGCGCGGAAGCAGCGGCTCGGTCGAAATCGGGAACGCCGTGTCCGAAGCGCCTCACAATTGAATATCGGTTACGGAGGCTGGGCTCGGCGTTGAACGCCGCTTGCATGGGCGCGGTATACTCACCACTATGTACCATAAGCGCCCGGATCGTCTCCGGCCAATACTCAGGGAAAGTGGCAGATAGCTGCGCCGCCATGCGGGCCGCCTGAGCCGTGGCGGCGCTGGTGGCCTGAAATGGTACTAATGGATACCTCCCAACCTCGCGACCTGTGCTGAGCAGACTGAGTGAGTCGAGGTTGACGACGTCCCGGCGACTAGGGCTGACCGCCCGGTTGCCTGCTTCAAGCACAAGCTCCGGCTTAATGGGGGCCCGGTTGGCCCACCCCACACTCGTGCGGCTGAAAGGGCTGAGCTCTCCGACATCGGCGAAGCATGTCCAGTCCTCGTAGCCTTTCCCTGCCAGCTGATCGAGGTCGGTGTAGCCGCCAATTGTCAACGCGTTCCAGGCTTGAGCGGGATCTTCAGCGGGATAGGCGTCGTGCCCGCGCCAATCCTTCATTTCCATGATGGACTCGGTATTGCCGATCGAGACCGCGAACAGCCGACGGGGCGACTCCGCTGTATCTCCCGGCATCGTTCCCGCGGCCGCTTGGTCGATCGCTGCACTCCAAGTGGAGGGACGCGCCCCTGATATGCCACGATTGGTAACTGCCATGCAGAAGACGCGCCGTCGCTCCGGCTGCCTGATTTCGGGCAGCGACACCGCAGCCTGTGTGATGGCACCGTACGCATTAGGATCATTTGGATCGGCGTTGCCTGGGGGCAGCAACTTCACAGATTCGAGGCGATGCAGGATCTGGCGCTCCGCCGCGTCCCCGAAGGCTGCGGTCAAATCTCCATGCGAGGCCATCCCAGCCATGTTGGTACCATGCTCGTGATGGTCATCAACGCCCCAAGCGGCCCGGATAGTATGGAGGTCATCCGCGGCAAGCAGCGGTTCAAGCAGCACATGTGCACGGTTTACGCCGGTGTCCAGCACGCACACTGCCGGTACATCGTTGCCCGGCCAGCGCGTGCGTGTCGCGAGGTCATCGGCATGCAACGTCTGCTGTTCAGTGGGTTTGTCGAGATATACGGCCGGGTTGTCCGTAGCTCTACGGAGCTCGAGTAGGATGCCAGTCGCGAACATCATCAGCTCGATCGCCGCGCGGGTCGCGTGGATCGGCACAACCGTCGCTTCGGGGAATTTCAGCCTCCGATCCTGTCCAGCGGCACGAAGGCCAAGGCGCTCAACGACCTTCTCTAGCTCTGCCTCTTTGTCCTTCGCGACCCACACTGACCACCACATGGTTTGATGCGGGTCGACAGGAAGTGCGGCCGGATCGTCCGTCCACAGAGTCTCCAGCCGTGCCCGTCGGAATGCCTCAATGGATTCCACCAATGCTTTGTTCGGCGGATTGCCACCATCAGTTAGCTGCCCGGTGCGATAATCCTGCAGAATTGCAGCAAGGGCCGCACGTGCCTCATCAGGCACATACAAGGCAACGACCCTTTCCGTAGGCTCGTCATGCACTGCTCCAGGCCTGACATTCGCGCGCTTGCGCTCCAGGATATCCGGGCTCGTGCCACGTTTCAGCGCGACTTCGATGTAGCCGCCATCAGCAGGAGGAAGTCTGTCATCGCTAACACGAAGCGCGTCGATCATGCCCAGTGCAGCATTGAATTCCTGCTGGAGCTTCGCGCCATGCGCTTCACGCTCGCGAACGGTATTAGAACGGCCGGATCCCTCCCCGACATAATCCGCCTTCTCGACGAAGCGGGAAATATCAATGTGAGGGAGCGTGAAGCGGCTTGCCATGTGTTAGGGCTTGGGCGCCTCTAGGAAAGCCAAGCGCATCCGGTGGCGCTCGTCGATGCGCGTCATCAGATCCTCGGTGGTGATGGAGTTTCTCTCGTCAAGGATGGCGGTCTTGACAGCGTCATCGGCCGCTCTAACGAGTTCTGCCTGACTGAGATCGATAGCCGCTTTGACGATCTTCGTCCAAGCGAGGCGCGATCCCTTTATCGGACGAAGATTGCGTTGGAGGATTTCCTTGATTTCCTCCGCCGTGGCCGGCCTGAATTCCAGTACTTGATCGTAGCGGCGTAGCAGGGCGCGGTCGAGCAGACCGGGATGGTTCGTGGCACAGATGACGAGACTGTCCGTCGGCGCATCCTCCTCCATGAACTGCAGGAAGGAATTCAGGACGCGGCGCATCTCAGCAACATCATTCACTGCGGTGCGGTGCGCGCCCAGTGCATCGAACTCATCGAACAGATACACACCACGGTGTTTACAGGACTGCTCGAAGACGAGACGCAACTTGGCTGCGGTGTCGCCCATGTAGCGGGAAATCAGTTGCTCTAGCCGAATGACGAACAGAGGAAGTCCGAGCTCGCCAGCAGTCGCCTCGGCTGACATGGTCTTTCCCGAGCCTGGGGGACCGACGAAGAGCAGGCGCCTGCTTGGCTTTTTACCATGCTCGCGCAACCAGTCGCGCTTGCGCTGCTGGCGCACGACATCGGCCATGATCTTGACGATCGCCTGATCGAGAACAACGTCTTTGAGCTTAAGGTGCGGCTGACGGAATTCGAGCAGTCCCTCCAACTCGCCACGCGGGGCACCAATCGCAATAGGATCAACGCCCGCCCGGCGCCGAGAGCCCCGCGCCTTGTCCACTTCCGCGCGCATGTCGTCAGCCATTGTCCGATGGCCCTGACGCGCCTCGGCAGCGGCGACCTGCAAGGCAATGGAATAGAAGAGCTCGTCGTCCCCTTCGGAACGGCTCTTCAGCATTGCCAGAATTTGCTTCGCGTTGGACAAGGAACTCCTCACTCTTCACTAGTCGTATCTTAACGGCAAAAGCCGTTAAAGGTTTTCAAACCAGCATCCACAGCGGCGACGGCCAACATGGCACAAGAGGGGCACGGAAAAAGAACAAAGTAGGAACAACATATGTGATGCCCACTCGACTTTGTCGAGTGCACCGTCAGGGCGCCGAATACGCAGCTTTGTCGCGCACGTTTATGCGTGATTGGTCACTCAAGACATCAGCGAGATCATCCGTACTGCACGGCAGCTATTCCCACCCATTGCCCGAAACCGGTCAGTCTCCTGTCGGCCCCTGACCTGCCAAAATGAATCCTTCCCGGGATGGACGGTCAAAGGATTCGTATAGGTCTCGATCTGGTGGGAGGCCGACTAGCGGCTTTCGAGCAGTTGGGTTGAGAAAGCTGACCTTCCGAATGAACTAGCTTCAGCAACAGCGCGCCTCTTTGGTCGCCGTCCGTTGGTACGCTGACTGACGCCGAGAGAGGTCGTTCGTAACGCCGCATATCCTGTCCTCAATCAGGAAAGGACAAGAACAGGGAAAAGCTGCGCCGCTCATATTTATTGAAGTAGCGATTTCCTTGTCTTAAGGTCTTATGAACATTGGTGCGGGAACTTCGTCTGCGGCTCAAGCGCTCGGACAAAGGTCTTTCTGGGGCTCATCGTTCGGCTCGGCAATACGAGCGAGCGACGCTGTTTTTTCGGCAAGGGGGTCGGTGGCTTGCGCGTAATTCATGTGCCGTGCGGGCCGTTCGCGAACACCAGCGAGCTTAAAGCGTTCAAGGCGGTAGATCAGGAGATCAGGAGGAGAAGCGGCGACGGAACCGCCTATGTCCTCACTAATCTGACGCATCCGAACCTTCGCGGCCAAGCCGATGAAATCGACATCGTGGTGATTGGACCCGGCGGCGCCATCGTGGTCGAGGTGAAGCACTGGGATGCGTCGGCGCTGCGGAAGTCAGATCTCTCCGACCCGGCCGCCGAGCTCATCGTCGCCAAGTCCAAGCGAATTGCTGGAAGCCTCCGCTCCGCCGATCAGAGGACGGGTTTTGTCGCCCCCGCTTTCCTGCTTACGCGGGAGGGCGGTTCTATAAAGAAGAACGGGAACCTGCCTCGTCATCCAATGGGAGTGGTGGCCTACGGGCTTAAGGACGTGGTGGACCTCGTCGTCGGAGCGGCTTCGTCTGGACCAATAGATTCAGCCCGCCTCGCGAATGCGCTGGCGGGACGATACAATCTTGCTGATGCCAAACGGCTTAAACGCCTTGCGCGCTTCAATGAACTTCGGCTGCTCACCGACGATCAGGATCGGTTCCAGCGCATCTTTGCGGCGCGCGATCCCCGCACCGGCGATCGCGTTCTACTGCATGCTTATGATCTGTCCGCTGCTCCGCCAGGAGAAGCTGCTACGCTGACCGAGCATCGCGCACGACGAGAGTTCGACGTCGTTCAGCGGTTCCAGAAGTCGCCACACCTTCCGAGCATTGTCGACACTTGGCAGGCTGTGCCGAACTACGCTGGGGAGATGTATTTCTTCAGTGTCGGCGACAGTTCGGCGACGCCAATATCTGCTCTTCGCGGCGATCCGGAATGGACGTCAGCTCAACGACGCGACTTCGCAAGCCGCGCTTTGGCGGCGCTGGAGGACTTTTTGGAAGCTGATGGAGGGCCGCTGCTCCATCGCGCCCTCAACGGAGACAGTTTGCGGGTGCGTGCAGACAACACGCCGTTGTTCGCCGGCTGGCGCTGGGCACGGCTGACGCCGGCGCAGACGTTGGGCGCCCATCAAACTGGCAATCAGCAAGGAGACTATGCCGCTCCGGAAGTCCTCTCTGGCGGGCTTGCGGCGGCTACTCCACGGTCTGACATTTACAGCCTCTGCGCCGTGCTTGCCGAGATCTTCGACGGAGCCGACGACGAGGATGTGCACACGGTGCTGCGGCTCGGTTGCGACCCTGACCCCGCGCGCAGGCCTTCCATCGTCGAACTTCGTGCCCTTCTTGATGATAGCCCCAACGCGCATTCTTCCAATGCGGGAGCGCCTGAGCCAGTTGCTGCCGTATCTCCGTTGCGTTGGGACGAGGGCCATCTCTTTCAGTGGAAGAAGGCCTCGTATCGCGTGATTTCCGTGTTGGGACAGGGATCGGTCGCCCGGACGTTCAAGCTGGAGCAGGTTGACGCGGCAGGGGAGCCGATCGGTACCTTCGTCGGGAAGGCGGTCCTCAATGCTGAATTCGGCCCGACCTCGCTTGCGGCCTACCAGAGGATGCGCACGTTCTCGCTGCATCCGGGACTATCGAACATCTTGGAATGCGCCAGCGAATGGAGCGCCGGCGAACTTATGGCGCTGCTGCGCTGGAGCCAAGGCTCGCCTCTCGACGCGTGGCGGGGCGATCTCAACTTCATCGCCCAGGAGACGGGGCGGGACTCAGCCGAGCAGCTTCTTCTTGAGTGGTTCGAGAAGCTGTGCGAGGCGCTGCTCGCGCTGCATAGTCACGGGTGGGTACACGGCGACGTCAGCCTGTCGAACATCCTTGTCGACGAATCCCATGTTATGCTCATCGACTACGATCTCTCTGGTCCGATAGGACACAGGCCGCTCAGTTCGGGGACGCTCATCTACGCATCACCGGAACGTCGGGGTGGCGCAGAGGTCCAGGCCCGGGACGACGTCTACAGCCTGGCCGCTTCGCTCTTCCATGCCATCACGGATCGACCCCCGGCGTTTGCCGAGAATGGGTCGGGCCTCGACTGGACGGACGATGAGAGGGCGGCGTTCCCTACTCTGATCCCGATCCTCGATCGGGCGACCGGTCCGATCGACATGCGTTTCGCCGACGCTAGTGCCGCGCTGTCCGCGTTGCGCTCCGTCGGCTCGGCGCCCCCCGTAGCGGTCGGGGCGAGCCCGGTTCCACAGGTGGTTCAGCCGGTGCTGAGGCCCAATGTGGTGCCTAGGGTGAGAGATATCCTGAGCAGCTATCCGGGTTCCCGCTTCGGCAACGCCGAAACCCGTGGGCTCGACACAGAATTCGCCTTTGACACGTATGTTCCAACCGACCTGGACACCACGCTCCCGGCCGAGATCAGGGCGGGCGACGTGTCTCTGGTGATCCTCTGCGGGAACGCTGGGGACGGGAAGACCGCATTCCTGCAGCGTCTCGTCCAGACGCTCGGCGGGGAGCCGCCGCAATCCAGCGAGCGCGTATGGTCGGGACGGCTCGCCGACCGCAAGGCAATGATCAATCTCGACGGGGCGGCAAGCTGGAAGGGACGGTCGGCGGACGATCTGCTGGACGACCTCTTCGGACGGTTCCTGGATCAACCGCCCAAGGACGGGAGTATACATCTAGTCGCGGTGAACGACGGTAGGCTTATGGAGTGGATCGAGCAAGCGGAGCTGCGGCACGGGGAGCGTCCGTTGACCCGCGCGCTGACGGCTGCGTTGACCCAGCAGACCCAGGACGTAGCCTCGCACATACGGCTCGTCGAGTTAAACAACCGATCTCTTGTGGGAGGCCTGGATCTCGAGCGCGGCTCGATCTCGACGCACTTCGTGGACGAACTGATCCGCCTTCTGGTCGGTGGCGAGCAGGCCGCGCAGATCTGGGCGCCATGCCGCACCTGCAGCGCTCAGACCCGCTGTTCGATGAAGCGATCGGCAGACATGATGGGAGCCAGCGCGGATCCTGCAATCTTGGCGGAAGGTGCCCGACTTCGCGAAAGGCTGACCGAAGCACTCCAAACAGTTCATCAGCGCAACGAGATCCACATCACCGCCCGGGAACTTAAAGCGGCGATCAGCTACGTCCTGTTCGGTCTTGAGGACTGTGAGGATCTCCATCGTAACCCCGAACTAGAACCGCATGATCCAGCCGACCATGCGTTTAATCCGGAATCCCGCGGAAGACAGGGCGAGCTTTTGCGTGAACTTGCGCGGCTAGACCCTGCCCTCGAAGGCCATGCCCGCGTCGATCGGTATCTTGTTGGGAAGGGTGCACCTGATCCCGCACACGGCGCCCGCAGGTTCCGAGACATGGTAGGTCGCCCCTTGCCGCTGCGAGACGCTAGACGGCGCGCCTATTTAAGCTGGTCGAGCGACCAGGTGGAGGCTGTCGGGGGCGACGAACATGGGTTGACACTGCGCGATGGTCGCCGGGCGAGCGAATTTAGAGTGTTCCCGCTACTGTCCGAAGATCAGCGGCTTCAAATCAAGCAGCGGCTGTGCAGGGGGCTGTCTCGTCTCGAAGCGCTACCCGATCTCGCCTATCGCGACCCGGAGCGCGTTCCGATCCGCGTCTTGCCAAGGACGCCAACGGAGACGGCGTTCTGGATCGAGAAGTCGGCTTCCCGCTTCTCACTCGCCGCCGAGCGATTTCAGTCGGTCGCCGGGCTCGAAACCCTCCATCGCTTCCTGGTGCTGCGCTACGAGCCCGATCAGGGCGGGAGCGAGGAGCTCATCGTGCCGCTCGAACTCTACAGCCTGCTAATGGATATGGCGGACGGGGTGCAGATCCTTGACGCCTTCTCCGACGACGTCTTCGCCAACCTCGGCGTGTTCACAAGCCGGCTTGCGCAAGAAGACGAGCGCAGGCTCAACGCGTGGAACCCAGTTGAAGGCGACGTCGTGCGGCAACTCGGTGTCGTTGATGTTCGTGGCCGGCAGACGATCACTCTTTCGAGCGGGGCAGCCTGATGGCCAACGAGACACGCCAAGTGGTCGAATCCGTGCTGGGCAGCCAGATGACGTCTCAGATATGGACCAGCACCTATCCTCCGGCGTTTCCGTTCACCCCGCAGGACTTCTCGCTCGGTGCCGTTTTGCCTATGATGCTCTATCTGTTCCGGTGGGGCAGTCGGCGCGGAAAGGGCCGGTTCGCGACTACCTACGGCGGGGATGGACCGCCTACCATATCCTCCACTGTACACCGTCTGATATCGGACGGCGCGATCGAAGGATTCGAATCCGCGTCGGGTCGGGCGATCCTCGGCGACTTCCTGCTCACCTCGATCCTTGAAAACAGGCGCCACTCCGAATCGCACGACGAGCAGGTCCAGCGCTGCTTCGCGAACCACTACTACGCGTCTTGGATCGACTTGCCCGTAAGCGCCGCGAACCTTCGCGGCGTTCCGGAGATGGTGACGGCGCTGCTCAATAACCAGGCCGAAGGCGAGACGATAGAGCCGTTCGCCGAGCGCGGACGCTATCGCGTCGGCACGCGCATTCAGGACAACGACTTGCTGCTGGCGCTCGCGCCTGCCACTTCGACGACAGGCTTGAAGAGCGATTTGCGCTCCGACGAGCTCGACGAAACCGTTCCGCTCCCCTTGGATCAGCTGCTGACTGTCCGGCTGGCTCAGGGCTGCGGGGAGGCGCCGGCGAAGGCAGTCGGGAGAAACAACCCCGGGCCTATTCCTAATCAGCGTCCGATCGCGGTGCGCGCGGGAGAGAATTTCCGCGACGACCTGCTGGTCTTCCTCGACTGCTATGCCGGCGGTGGATCAATGCCGCGAGCTGCGATTCTTCAGATGCTCGAATCCGCGATCGCGGTCGGCTTGACGAGCATCCTCACCGGATCGGTCGACATCATGAACCGCTGGGCCACCTTCGGGGTGCTTCCCCAGGTTGACGAGGCCCCGCAGTTCCCATTGTTCTTCGATTGCTCGAGCGGGTCTGACCCGGTTTTGCGCGCAACCTCCGAGGAATCTGGCTTCCTCCTGAGGCAGGCGCTCAACCGACTGCCTGCGATCCTGATGCATGCCAGGTTGCTCGACCACTACGTGCGGAGCGAATCCGATATCGATCGGCGAAAACTCCCGGCGACGTCGCCGGACGCCACCGCCTGGCTCAACCTCACTGGAAGCCTGCTCAATGGGAGCCACGAGGAAGCTCGGGACGCCCGCCGTCATTTCGCGAGGATTGCGCGCAAGTTGCGGGATGCCGCCGAGGAGGCGGAGGACCTTGAGCTGCGCATGCTACTTGGCGAGGAAGGATCCGACGGCGATCCAGGCCGGGCGCTGGCGGAGGCGTTGAGCGCGGCCTTCACCGGTTCGTCGAGCAGCGGCACCGAGCGCCTAAACAACTTTCTCTCGTCCGCCTTGATGATCGACGAGGTGAACGGGCTCGGAAAGCGCCGAAAGGTGACGCTACATCAGACGCGCCGGAAAGGTCAGGGCCGCACGGGAGATGCGCTGTCTTTCGTGATGACCAACCCGGTGATCGAATATCTCGTCCATCGACATATCCGGAAGACCGGAAAGGGTCGGAAGGAACGCCAGCTGTCCTACCCAGAATTCCTGACCATACTGCGCGAACGCTACGGCTTTTACGTGGATCGTGCTCCCCCCAACCTCGCCGTTCCGAGTGAGGTGCTACAGCGAAACCGGAGAATGTTCGAGCGACGCTTGAGAGACCTCGGTCTCCTCGTTGGCGTGAACGATGCCGAACGGATGAAGAAGATCAAGTGGCGGTACCGTGCCCAGCAGGACGCTCAGGTAGAGGGCCAGGCGACGTGATGACACCGCAGCATGCCCTATATCTTGCGCAGGCGATCACGAACCGTCTCGGCGCCGCGACGGCCGGCGCAGTGGCCTTCCTGCGCTGTCTGCCGTCCGAGCAGGTGGACGCACTTGCAGACAGCGGCGAGTTCAACGTGCCGGGCTGGACTGTCCACGCAGTCGTCGACACGCCTGGCCTGCGACGCATCACTGCCGACCAAGCCGTCGAACATCGCGAGGACAAGGCTGACGCGGCATTGCTTTTGATCGATCCACTGCGCGCCGGCGCAGGCCTCGATGGCATCTATAGCGCTGGTCGCGAAATCGGCGAAGCCGAGCTCTTCCAAGAGGCGCTCAGGCTGGCGCGGAAGCCGATGTATGGGCGGACAGCCGTCCTCGACAACGCCGTCTGGCGCGCGGAACGCCTCGGTCGACGTCGCCGGCTCACGCCCTGGTCGAAGTTCGATTTCTACGTGAGCGCCGCACAGGACATGGGCCGTTCGCTCGCGCGGCTCGGGCTCTGGCCTATTGCGAGCGGCGAGGACCCGTCGACGAGCGAGCTCGATCTCTCGGCAGAACTCGCAGATCGACTGCTGTATGTGAGCGACACAAGGGCCATCGCGGAACGCGTGCGGGCACTTCAGCTCGAAGATGCTGAAGACAAGAGCCCGGGGCTTGAACAGGCGCTCCGATCAGCGGCAGGAATGAGTCCCGAGGAGGCTGCCCGCCACATCGAGGACCAGCGCGATCTTTGGATTGGATCGATCAAGCCTGGCTTCGCCAGCGAGGAGCTCAGGCGGCTGCAGCTCACTTCGTGGCGCGATGCAAAGGGCAATGTCCTCAAGTGGTCCGGCCTCACTCGACCGGATGGCGAGGACACCGCACCACGGCTCGTTCTCGACCGCAAGGCTTCGACGAAAGAGCGTGCAAAGCTGACCGTGAGATGGACGACGGATCCCGAGGTAATCGTAGTCGGCAGCGTGGAATACCGTGTCTCCGTCATTGCGGGCGAGGATGTGCTCGCGGAGCGCATCGTGCACCACCGCGACCATCGCACGCAGCAGGTCGCAATCGGGGTTGACGACTTCGAAGACCTGGAGGGCAACGAGAAGTTCGACGCCGTCGTCGAGGTCACCGTTATGGGCCAAGAGACCGTGGCTCCGGCGCAGAGCGAGGCGTTCACGCTGGAGTTTGGCGAAACGTTCAAGCCGCTGACGAGCTCGTCGGGGCAGGTGGTGCGAACGCTCGTGGAGGGTGCGATAGCGATCGGAGATCGTGCGGAGTTCGACCAGCTCGTTAGCGGTCCCGGTGCGCCCGAGCGGGCCGTGGAGGACAAAAAAGGATATCTGACGTGGAGGGGCGATGCCGCGACCAGGGCGGCGAAGGTGTTCCGCCCCGCGCTGCTGCGAGCAGTCGAGCGGGACTGGGTCCAGAGGGGCGGAAAGATCGGCTACTGGACTCAGGTCGTTCGGGCGGACGGATCTCCCATCGGCGACCTACAGTTCATCGAGATCGAAACCGCGGACGTTAGTGCGACGACCGAGCGTGCTCGGGACGCGAGCAGAAGGCTCGCGGACGAGCTTGGGCCTGCCGGCCTGCTGGGTGTCGTGATACCTCCTGGCTGGACAGCTGCCGACAACTACGTGAACGCGTGGGAGAAGGCGCTCGACGCGGGCGCTCCCATCCTGGCGCGACATGGCACAGTCGAGGTTCGTGCCCAGTCGGGTTATGTTGTCGGACTTCTCGTGACGCCCCTGCATCCGCTTCGGTTCGCGTGGCACGCCCACTATGATCAGATCGTTGCGCACGCGCGGTTCGAGCAGGGGTTACTCCCGAGTCAAATCCAGTCCGCGGTCGAGCCAATCGATTCCTCGTTCTACCCGTTCGCGCTCCCGGGCCAGGACAACGGTCCAGGATTCATCTTTGCGGACGTCATCGGCTTCCACACGATAGCCATGACACTTGATGGCGAACGCGAGCCGAAGGCGGCGACCGCCCTTCTCGCCGCTTGTCTGGGGGCCGGCACCGCTTCTGTGCCTTCGATTGGCCAAGCGAGCTCCGCTGCGATTGCGCGCGAGATCGGCCACTATCTCGATTGCTACGGAGGAGTGAGTGGCGAGAGGCCGGACATGCTGGCGATCCAGGCGTGGCGCGCCGGTGATGGCCTCACTGTCGCTCGCGCGCTTGGCCAGACGCTGGCGGCCAGAGGACTTAACGAGGACTTTGAGGCAGAGACGCCGCTGTGCTTCACTCTTGACTTGTTCCATGCGCCTCAGGCCAACGGTGCCGGCCAGTTTCTGTCGGCAGTTGGTCAGCGCCGCCGTGCAGGTGGTCAGGTGCTCGACCCGCGCGACCGTTGGTTGGCGGACACTGCTTCGCGGCCAGGCGAGGTGCTGGTTCCCCGCTTGCGGTGGGCCAAGCATCAGGAGCCTCCGATCGACGACGAGCGCACTTGGAGCCGCATGCGGGCGTCGCATGTCAGCCTTGCCTTCGATCTGTTCGAAACCAGGCTCGGAACCGTGCCGCTTTCGTCAGTTTCTCACGTGCGGCCGCTTCAAGCCTGGGGCCTGCTGCGGACCCTGGAGCGGCGTGCCATGCCGGAACTGAGCCTAGAGTGGATGACGTACTGCGCACCGGAGCTGAATGGCGAACCTGCGCCGGAGGGTCGGACTGCGAGCGACAGGCTTCGCCGCATTGATCGGGCGACCGCCAGGGCAACCGCTCGAGCGCTCGGCGGCACGAACGAGGACTGGCCGGTCCTCAGAACCCGTCTCTCAGTTGAGGATCAGCTGAAGATCGAGCGAATGCACGCTCAAAGCGACTGGGTGATCACGCTCGACCGGAACGCCGCGCTCGACTACTTCGATTCTCCGCAGGACAGCCCTGACGCCTACGAGCGATTCGTCATTGACACAGTGCCTGAGCGAGCTGACCTGACGGCGGTACAGCTCGTCACCTCGACAACGAAGCTCGATGCGGTGCGTGATCTCGTCGACGAGGCGCTTGGCGACATGGGCCTCAGCAGCAGCGAACGAAACAGCCGCTTCCTCGTTGCCAATCTAAAGGCGCTGAGCGGCAGGCTAGCGATCCGACTTGCGGACGGCGGGACCCGCACGGGTGAGCTGATCGCGCTGGCGCTTATGTATGCGAACTGTGCGGTAGGCGGCGAGCAGAAGGGGCCTTGGCTCAATGTCGCACAAGGCGTGCTCATACCTGTCGACGAGATCGCGGACCACGCACCGATAGTCCAGATGCCAGCGGGCGAAGGGGAGAGCGCGCGCCGAGCTGACTTCATCCATGTCAGCGCACCAGCGCGCGGGCCGCTGGAGTTCCGCTTCGTCGAAGTGAAGCATCGACGTCACCTAAGGACTGCTCGGCAGCCCGACATGCTCGCCCATATGGTGGCCCAGACAGGCGAGCTGCGCGAACGATGGATGGACTGGTTCTTCGGGGAGGGGCTGGAGCCGCTCGATCGCGTGGTACGACGCGCTCAGCTTGCCAGGCTGCTGCGCTTCTATGTCGATCGCGCCGGCCGACACAGGCTGTCTGCTCAGGCTTTGACGAGGCTGAACGTTGAGATCGACCAGCTGGTGCTCAAGGATAGCTATCTACCTGGCACGGTCGACAGCCCGGATGTGGGTTATGTGTTCTGCCCTGAGCATCGTTCGGGCCAGGTGGAGCGGATCTATCCCGAGCGGAGCGACACCGCGCTCTGGCTGTTCGGTCCGATGCTGCTGCCCGACGAGATCAATGGCGCGGCTGGCACGATCGTCGTGCCAGCCATTCCGATAACTTCGGAGGTCGAGCCACTGGAGTCGGAAGACCTCTCATCGGGTGAGATGCCGGCAATAGACTATCCGGAGTCGCCCGAAAGCGAGAAGCATCAGACGACAGAAGCAAGCGTCGCCGACGGCCTGGGCGGACGCAGACAGGTGCTCGACGAGCCGAGTGAGGCGCCAAGAGGCGTCGTGATGCGGAGAGACAGCAGAGAACATGCCGCCGATGTAAAGATTGCAGTCGTAGAGGCAGCGCCTGATCCGGTCGACATCCGTCTCGGCGAGTCTCTGACTCAGTTGCCGGTCGATTGGTCGGTGTCGATCCGTAGCAATCCGCACATGATGATGGTTGGTCTTCCCGGCATGGGCAAGACGACCGCCCTGATCAACATTTCGAAGCAGCTGACCGCCGCTGGGATCGCGCCGGTCATCTTCTCGTATCATGACGACATTGACGAGAAACTCGCGGACGCGATCGGACCGATGCGCACCATCGACTTCGATGGGCTGGGGTTCAATCCACTCCGCGTGGATGCCCCCGGACCGATGGCCTACATCGACGTCGCGGGAACGCTCCGTGACATCTTCGCCTCTATATTTCCCGATCTCGGCGAGATCCAGCTCGAGGAGCTGAGGGGAGCTATCAAACAGAGCTACGACGACATGGGCTGGAACGAGCGCGGCTCGGAACGGCCAGCACCCCCACGTTTCCGAACGTTTCTCGACATCCTCAAGTCACGCCCGAAGCCGAACCAGAACTTGCTCGCCCGCCTGCAGGAGCTGGACGACTATGGATTCTTCGACGGCGACGATGGTGCGCCTGGGATACTGGTCGATGGGAAGCCGACGCTCGTCCGCGTCCATCTCAGCACCAACGAGATTGTGCAGCGGGCCTTCTCTTCCTTCGTACTATACAGCATCTACAAAGACATGTTTCGGCGTGGTGTTCAGCAGAGACTGACGCATGCCGTTGTCTTCGACGAAGCGCATAGGGCGGCGAAGCTAAAACTGATCCCACGGTTGGCGAAAGAATGTCGAAAGTATGGGTTGGCGCTTGCTTTGGCGTCACAGGGGGTGCGTGACTTCGATGGTGGGCTCTTCGAGGCGGTAGCGAACTATCTAGTCCTGCGCGTCACAGAAGCCGACGCCCGCACCCTCGCGCGCAATACAGGGCCAACCGTTGAACAGCAGCGGACGACCGACCGCTTGAAAGCTCTCGAACCCTACCATGCGATGTTCTTCTCGGCGGCGTCGCAAAGGCCAATCTCGTTGAGGCTGAGCGCGGCGTAGGGTCAGGACTGGTGCGTCCCGCGCGGCTGGCGTTGATGGTAGTACATACGGGCTGCTTACGGCCCCAACTATGCTTAGTGGGCGGAACCGAACGAACGGTAAGTTTCGGAGAGGGGCGAATGCACTCCGAACGGCGACAAATAAGTCGTGCGGGTCAAGGCAAACTTTGCCTGTTGAGCCGATTTGGAACGGCAGCTTACCGCCGAGCGCTTCCCACATCCGGACCGTCCGGACACGGCCCCAAGTCGGCCGCAGCGAGAACGATGTATGCAGCCTGATCCGCTGAGTTCTATAGAGATCTCCACGCCATACTCCAACGCCAAGAACTTGTACCAAATGACAATCCGGCGTAGGAATATGGTCTCGACCATCTGGTTCTGATGATGACCATAAAGCAAGAGCGGTTGGCTCCAAAGCGTCTTCGATTTGTCGAAGAATACCTTGTCGACCTGAATGGCACCCAGGCCGCTATCCGGGCAGGGTACTCGAAAGGTACCGCAAAGGTGACAGCCTCACGCCTGCTAACCGATGATAACATCGCACGGGCGATTTCGGACTTGCGCTCCAAGATGTCGGCGAAGCTTGAACTGACCGCCGAGAAGGTGCTGTCCGAGCTTGCCAAAATCGGCTTCGCGAACATGGCAGACTATTATCGGCGCGATGCGCGCGGCAATCTGGTGGTGGACGTTGAGGCACTAGCCGACCCTGAAAAGGCGGCGGCCGTGGCACAGATCGACATGCAGACCAGCGCGGACGGCACGCAGACTATCAAGCTGAAGCTGGCCGACAAGAAAGGGGCGTTGGTCGAACTGGTGAAGCATCTCGGCCTGCTCACCGAGAAGTCTGACGTTGCTGTCGCACATCACAATGACGAAGAACCCGATCCGAGGCGGCTTGCCATGGCGGTTATTGCCGTGCTGCGAGCGGGAGAGGAAGCTAGCCGCGAAAACCCATTGATAGAGTGGGATGCTGAGGCGGCATTGGCGTGATTGGCGGCATCGCGCAGCAACGGGGCTTGTCGCTCCGATATGATGTGGCTGCCTACGCGCCGGAATAAAGCCGACCGCAAGCTTGGCGGCCTACTGCTCGACTCTCCCCGCGGTTCTGGCATGTTGGCCCGAAGCATTCGGGGCGGGAGGTGTGATGCTCGGACGTTGGATAATGATTCCGTCGGGAGCGGCGATCTTGGCCTTTGCGGCCGTGACAGCAGCGAATCCGCAGAGCTTCAGTTGCAGTTCGGGCCAACCGAGTTGCCTGGGGTTCGGCGACAAGGTCGTCGACCGAAATGCGCAGTGTTTTGACAGCTACACGTGCTTTCCCTCAGGCTTCGTTTGCAAGAAGGATATGGACGAGCTCGCGGACAGGGCAAAGCGAATGGCCTCGAACTATGATGACCTGCCATATTGCCTTAGTCGATCAACCGACATGGAAGATGTTGCCCGCTGTGTCAGCGACGACTCCGCGCGATTCTGAATTTGATCTTTTGACTGATTGCAATAGGCTGCGTCGGCTCACAGTGAGACGGTAGTCGATCGAACGACTTCCTGCCATGTCAGGACGCCGGTATGAACCGCACCGGGTTTGCCGGAGGCTCCAACTTCCAAATAGGATGGAGCCATGACGAGCAAAACAACGAACAAGTTTTCCCCTGAGGTGCGCGAGCGCGCGGTGCGGTTGGTGTTTGATCACGAGG
>JBARXU010000010.1:0-136265 GCA_049647505.1 Mesorhizobium sp. | reverse complement strand
CATCGTCCGAGCGGCCTGACGACGTGGGCGTCCTCCAAACGGAAACCCGAAGGGCTGGGCCGGTTTGGGCCAAATCCGTCGGGCTTCGGACTTGGCCGGGCCACCAGCCCGTCCGCGCCGAACCCCTGGACCTTGTCCCAAACCTTCACCAGCAGAATGCTTCAATCCAACCTCATCTCGCTCTAACCCCAGAGCGCTGGATCGGGCGGGAAAACCAGCGATCCGTCATAGCGCAGGCCGTTGTTGCGGTCCTTTGCCAGAAGAAGCGGCCCGTCGAGATCGACGAAATCGGCGTCCTGCGCCAGCAGCACGGCGGGAGCCATGGCAAGCGAACTGCCGACCATGCAGCCGACCATGATGCCAAGGCCAAGCCCGCGCGCTCTGTCGCGCAACATGATCGCTTCGGTCAGGCCTCCCGTCTTGTCGAGCTTGATGTTGACGGCGTCGTAAAGCCCGACGATCTGGCCCAGATCGCTTGCCAGATGCAGGCTTTCGTCGGCGCAGATCGGGACCAGATGCTCGATGCGCGCCAAAAGCCCGTCTTTCCCGGCGGGCAGGGGCTGCTCCACCAGAACCACGCCGCATCGGGCGGCAATCTCGAGGTTCCGCACGATGTTGGCCTCGGTCCAGCCCTCGTTGGCGTCGAGGACGATGCGACTTGCAGGTGCGCCTCTGGCGACGGCCCGGATGCGCGGCTCGTCATTGTCGGTGCCGACTTTGACCTTGAGGATCGGGCGGTGCGCCTGTGCGCGCGCCGAGGCCTCCATCCGGTCCGGTTCGGCGAGCGACAGCGTGTAGCAGGTTTCGAGCGGTTGCGGCGCGGGGATGCCGAGCATCGCCGCGACCGAAGTGTCTCCAAGCTTGGCCTCCAGATCCCAGAGCGCGCAATCGACGGCATTTCGCGCCGCCCCCGCCGGCATCAGGCCGAGAAGGTCTTCGCGGCTTCCGCCGCCCTCGACGACCACGCGCGCCGCCTCGATCGTGTCGCGCACGACATCGAGTGTTTCGGAATAGCGCGCATAGGGAACGCATTCTCCCCTGCCGACTTTCCCACTATCCTCAATCGAGCAGACGAGCACGTCTGCCGAGGTCTTCGACCCGCGCGAGATTGTGAAGGTGCCGGCTATGGGAAATTGCTGCGTGTCGACAGATATCTTGCGCACGATCGTCTACGCTCCATCCGTCCTGCCGTCCTCCATCTCATAAAGTGACAGAGTGCCGGCTACGGGTTATGACCAGCACATGTTGACCAGAGCGCCAGAGGAAGCAAGGGACGACGCGCCGCGCATCGTCGCAAATCGCGACGGGGCGCAGCTTGCCTGTGAATTGTCCGGCCGCTGGACGACGCAGACCGTCACTCAGGTCGACGGTGTCGTGCGCGATCTGGAAAGCGGCGCGGGCAATGGCCCGGCGGTGATCGACCTGTCGCGGGTGACGCGCATCGACACGGCCGGCGCATGGATCATCAAGCGGCTGGCGCTTTCCCTCGAACAGGCCGGCGCGCAGGTCTCGATCGAGGGCGCGACGCCGGCCGCCCAGACACTTCTGGCCGCGGTCGATGAAGCCGCCCGGCAGCCATCGGAACAGGCTTCGACCCGCCAGCGATGGAGCCTGACGAGGCTTTTTGAAAGCGTCGGGCGCGGTGTCTATTCGGCACGCGACGATTTTCTGATGTCGATGCATATTCTCGGCGCCACGATCCGCGGCGCGCAGATGAAGGCCGGGCGCAAGCACGCCGTCAATCCTGCGGCCATCGTCAGCCAGATCGACCGGATGGGCATAGGCGCGATCCCGGTCGTGCTTTTGATGTCGTTCATCATCGGAGCGATCATCGCGCAGCAGGGCGCGTTTCAGCTTCGCTATTTCGGCGCGGAAATCTTCGTCGTCGACCTCGTCGGCATCCTCGTGCTGCGCGAGATCGGCGTTCTTTTGACCGCCATCATGGTGGCGGGCCGTTCGGGCAGCGCCATCACCGCCGAAATCGGCTCGATGAAGATGCGCGAGGAGGTCGATGCCTTGACCGTCATCGGCCTGAACCCTGTCGGCGTGCTCGTCTTCCCCCGGCTCGTGGCGCTCGTCATCGTTCTGCCCTGCCTGTCGATTGCAGCCAATTTCGCGGCAATCGCGGGTGCGATGTTCATCAGCCAGGCCTATTCCGGCATTTCGCCTGCAACCTTCCTCGACAGAATGCAGACCGCGATCGACCTGTCGACCGTGCTTGCGGGCCTGATCAAGGCACCCTTCATGGCGCTCATCATCGGCATCATCGCATCGGTCGAAGGATTGAAGGTCGGCGGCAGCGCCGAATCGCTCGGCAGGCAGGTGACCTCGTCGGTGGTGAAGGCGATCTTCGTCGTCATCGTGGTCGACGGGTTCTTCGCAATCTTCTACGCGGCGATCGACTTCTGATGATGGGCGAAGCCGAAAACATGCAGGACGTGGTGTCGGACGGCCGCCAGGCAAACGGGCAGGGCGGCCATGAAGTCGTCATCTCGGCCAAAGACGTGACGGTCCGCTTCGGTGAGAAGGTCGTGCTCGACAAATTGTCGCTCGACGTGCGCCGGGGCGAGATACTTGGCTTTGTCGGTGCTTCGGGCGCGGGCAAGTCGGTGCTGCTGCGCACCATCCTCGGCCTCAACCGCAAGCAGTCCGGCACGATCGAGCTGTTCGGCATCGATCTCGACAGAGCGAGCGAGCGGCAGCGCATGGCGATCGACATGAGGATGGGCGTGCTGTTCCAGCATGGCGCGCTGTTTTCGGCATTGACCGTGCTTGAAAACGTGCAGGTGCCGATGCGCGAATATCTCGATCTGCCGCGCGAACTTATGGACGAACTGGCGCGGCTGAAGATCGAGATGGTCGGATTGCCGCCCGATGCCGCCTCGAAGTTCCCCTCGGAGCTTTCCGGCGGCATGATCAAGCGCGCAGCACTTGCCCGCGCTCTGGCGCTCGATCCCGACATCGTGTTTCTCGACGAGCCGACATCCGGCCTCGACCCGATCGGCGCGGCCGCCTTCGACGAACTCGTCAAGAAGCTGCGCGACACGATGGGCCTGACCGTTTATATGGTGACGCACGACCTCGACAGCCTGTTTTCGGTATGCGACCGCATTGCTGTGCTCGGCGAAAAGAAGGTCATGGTTCAAGGCACGGTCGACGACATGCTTGCCAGCGAGAACGAATGGGTGAAGTCATATTTCCGCGGCAAACGCGCGCGACAGCTTGACCTTAATACGCGCCAGCAAGTCGGGAATTCATAAGGATCGATGGAAACCAAAGCTAACTACGTCGCTGTCGGCATGTTCACGCTACTGCTTCTGCTGGCGATGTTCGGCTTTGTCTACTGGTCGGCAGGTATTGGCGGGTCGAGCGATACGGCGACGCTTCGCGTGCGCATTCCCGGTTCCGCGTCGGGGCTTGGTCGCGGCAGCGCGGTCCTGTTCAACGGCGTCAAGGTTGGTGACGTGACCCGCATCTTCATCGACGTGAAGGATCCGAACGTCGCGCTCGCAGACACGACAATCGACCGCCAGACGCCGATTACCCGCTCGACCATTGCCGATGTCGGCATTGCCGGCCTGACCGGTCAGGCGTCGATCGAACTGCGCGGCGGCAATCCGGGCGAGGAAAGTCTCATCGCCGCTGCCGAGGCTGCGGGGCAGGTTCCCGAGATTGTCGCGAATCCGTCCGCACTCGGTAACATCCTGCAATTGACACAGAATTTTCTGACGCGCGCCGACGGGGTGCTGACCAGCGTCGAGACGTTCGTCAACGAAGTGCGCGTGCCGATGACGGCGACGATTTCCAGCGCGCAGAAATTCGCGGATGCGCTCGGCAACAATGCCGACAATATCGACCAGTTCCTCGCAAGCGCGGGCGAATTGTCCAAGACGATGTCGGCGGTCTCTGGCCGCCTGGATTCGACGCTTGCGTCTGCCGAACGGCTGCTGAATTCGGTCGACGAAAAGCGGGTCCAGACCATCGTCGGAAATATCGAGACGGTGACCAACAATCTGAAAGACGCATCCGACGATGTCGAGCGCGTGGTCAACGGCGTCGACGAGGCGGTGAAGTCGATCGGCACGCTGTCGAACAATGCGACCGGCACTCTCGGCCGCTTCGACAAGCTGCTTGCCGAGGTCGATCCGCAGGAAGTCTCCACCGCCATGACCAACATCAAGGAGGCGACAGACACGGCCAAGCGCATCGCCTCCGATGTCGACAAGGTGACGCAGAAGTTCGGCAACCGCTCGCAGGATATCGACAAGATGATCTCCGACGCGGGCGAGATGACCGCGCGCCTCAACGCGGCATCGGTGCGCGTCGACGGCGTTCTCGCCAAGGTCGATTCGCTGCTCGGTTCCGACGATGCAGGCGGCCTGGCGGCGGACGCGCGCAAGACACTCGCCGCATACAAGCAGGTCGCCGACACGCTCAACGCACGAATGGGCACGATAACCGACGGGCTTGCCCGGTTCAGCGGGCAGGGCCTGCGCGACGTCGAGGCGCTGGTGCAGGACAGCCGGCGCTCGATCACGCGCATCGAGCAGGTCATCAGCGACCTCGGCCGCAACCCGCAACGCATTATCTCCGGGGGAGAGGGCGAAGTTCGCCAGTTCGACGGACGCGCGCGGCGTTGACAATGGCTGACTGTGTACGCACACAGAACCGGTGGTTGAATATCCGCCAGGTCAACCGGAGCGGCGTAGGGTCGGAGGCATTGCGTTGAGGTTGGGGTTTCGTTTGCTTGCCGTTGCGCTGGTCGCGACCATGCTGTCCGGCTGTGCGCTTCTGGGCGGCGGCACGCCGTCGCTCGACACCTACGAGCTTTCGGCTGCCAATCCGGCTGCCGGTGCCAAGCGGCGCGGTGTGCAGATCCTGATCGCGGAGCCATCAGCGCTCAAGTCGCTCGACAGCGTCAACATCGTCATCAAGCCATCTGCCGGCGAAATCCAGTATCTCAAGGGCGCGCAATGGTCGGATCGGCTGCCCAAGGTCATTCAGGCGCGGCTGGCGCAGTCGTTCCAGTCGTCGGATCGTGTCGGCGGCGTCGGCAAGCCCGGCGAAGGGCTTGCGATCGACTATCAGCTCATCACCGAAATCCGCCGCTTCGACATTCGTCTCGACGGTTCCGACAGGGCCGAAGTCGAACTGTTCGTGCGCATCCTGAACGATCGCAACGGCACGGTTCGCGCCGCAAAGGTCTTCACCGCGCAGGCTCCGGTATCAGGCAGCGGCAACGCCGCCTATGCCTCGGCGCTGGACGCTGCCTTCCGCGCAGCGTCTGTCGAAATCGTCGACTGGGCCGTCGGCCGCTTCTGACCGGGCCGCAAATCGCCCCGACCAGATCCTGATCCGCATCAGACGACTGGAGCGCCGCTCTGCAGCACGAGAACGCGTGTTCCGTTCTGCACGCGCAAATGCAGGTCGATCACGTCCTGATTGAGCATGCGGATGCAGCCGCTCGACATTGCACGACCGATCGACCAGTCCTCATTGGTGCCGTGGATGCGGTAGAGCGTGTCCTGACCGTTCTTGAAGAGATAGAGCGCGCGCGCGCCGAGCGGATTGGTCGGTCCGGGCTCCATGCCGTTGGCCAGCGGGCCGTAACGGTCGGGTTCGCGGGCAATCATGTCCTGAGTGGGGGTCCAGCGCGGCCAGGCACGCTTGTACTGGATGACGCCTTCGCCCTCGAATTCCAGCCCGGCCTTGCCGACGCCGATGCCGTAGCGGATCGCGCGTCCGCCGCCGAGCACGTAATAGAGAAAGCGGTTATGCGTATCGACCACCAGCGAGCCGGCCGGCTGTGTTCCGCGCACCGGCACTTCCTGGCGATAGAACTGCTCGTCGATCCTGGTCAGGTCAGGCGCGGGAATCGGAAACCGGTCGGTGTCGATCGCCGCATACATGGTGCGGTAATAGTCCGGAATTTCGCGCGATTTGCGTATGGGCCTGACGGCAGTCGAGATCACGTCATTGGTGGCGCAGGCTGCGAGGAAGAGCGGTGCGGCACACACAAAGCCGCGGCGAGTGATCGAAGTGGACATGGATGCTTTCTTGGGTCGTCTGCTTTTGGGTTATTGCCAGACGAGCCGCTAACCAATCATTGAGGCGCAATCACGGGGCGAGCCGCGGCGATCAAGCTTAGTTTACCAGAGAGGCGAAGTGGCCCTGCCGGTTCAAGGGCGGCTGTTGCAGGATCGACACAAAGTTGCCCCACCGCCTGCCCAGTCGCCAGTCCGCATGTGGCGAAAACCTGGGTTCTTCAAGGCTTTTCAAAGGCATGCCGCATGATTATCGCCGCTTCGGCGCGCGGCGGTCAAATGTCGCCGGATCAGCCGCGCAGATAGTCGAGGATCTGCCTGCGCGCCACCAATGCCTCTGGCATGTCGATCAGCGGCCAGACATGGATCATTCCGTCGCCGATGACGATGTCGGCCGCCACACCCGCCTGCCTTGCCTTGTCGGCAAAGACCTTCGTGTCTGGATGCAGCATGTCGCGCGTTCCGGTGAAGACGAGAAATGGCGGCAGTTGCTTCAGGTCGCCATAGAGCGGGCTGATGCGCCAGTCGGCGAAATCCATGTCTCCGGCATAAAGCCGCACGGATTCGCGCCCGCCGTCGATATCGAGCCATGGGTCGCGTCTGGCATAGTCGCGCGTCTGCGGGTTGGCGAGCGTCATGTCGACGCCGGGCGAAATGAGCAGGAGGCGCTTGGGCCTCGGCCAGCCCTGATCGGCAGCCATCAGCGACAGGACGAGCGCCATATTGCCGCCGGCTGAATCGCCCATGACCGTCACGGTTCCGTCTTCGGTCACTGCGTCGCGATAAATCTCGGTCATCGCGCCATAGATGCGGTCAAACTTGTTCTCAGGCGCAAGAGGATAGATCGGCACGGTCACATGCGCGCCAAGCTCCTCGCAGAGCAGGGCGATGAGGTTCCAGTGAAACGGAGTCATTTCAAAGCAGTAGGCGCCGCCGTGAAGGTAGAGAATCCGCTGCCTGACCTCGCCGGATTTCGGCTTCGCCTCATAGACCGGGCAATCCGCGATAGACCGCTCGGTGATCGCAAGGCGCGCTTCTATCGCCGCTCCGGGCCGATAGTCCTCGACCTTGCGCATCTTCGCGATGCGCGCATGCAGGCCCTCGACGGAGCGGAAAGCCTTCTTGCGCGTATGCTTCAAGACAAAGGCGATGAGATGCGACTTGAAGCTCGGCAATTGCTGCTACCCCCTGCGACGGCCCTCCCGGCCGCGACGCCGGCCACCTTCGGCACCGTCGCCGTCGGTCTGGGCCTTTCTTTCCGGTAGTTTGACCTGAGCGGAGAGTTTGGGGAAGGGGTCAACCTTGTTTGGCAGCGCCATTGCGTTGATGAAAAGCTGCTGGAAGTCCGGCTCCAGCGCGGTCTCGATCTTTTCGATGCGGCGCACCTCTGCCTCGATCTCGCGGCGATGGTCGCGGTTGAGAAGCGCCATCAGCGCACCCGTGCCCGCCGCATTGCCGACCGCCTTGACCTCCGACAATTCGCAATCGGGGATGAGGCCGAGCGTCATGGCGTATTTCGGGTCGATGAATGTGCCGAATGCGCCTGCGAAGCGGATCATGTCGACTTCCGTGACACCCTGCTTTTCCATCAGAAGCTTGATGCCGGCATAAAGGGCGGCCTTGGCGAGCTGGATGGCGCGGATGTCGTTCTGCGTAACCGTGATGCGCGGCGAGCCGTCGACGCTTTCGCGCAGCAGGTAGGAGAAGGTGCGGCCATTCTGCTCGATGCGCGGGCTTTGCGCGGCAAGGCCGCCGTCGATGACGCCGTCCTCCGAGATGACGCCCGACAGATACATTTCGGCGACGACCTCGATGATCGCGGAGCCGCAAATGCCGGTGACGCCGACCGTCTTTGCAGCTTCCTCGAAGCCCGGTTCGTTCGACCATTGCTCGATGCCGATGACATGGTAGCTCGGCTCAAGCGTCGCCGGGTCGATGCGCACGCGCTCGATTGCGCCCGGTGCCGCGCGCTGGCCCGACGAGATTTCAGCACCCTCGAAAGCGGGGCCGGTGGGCGAGGACGCGGCGACGACGCGCTCGCGATTTCCCAGCACGATCTCGGCATTGGTGCCGACATCGACCAGCAGCATCATGCGGTCCTGGCGGTAGGGGCCTTCCGACAAGGTCGCGCCTGCCGCATCTGCGCCGACGTGACCGGCGATGCATGGCAGCACATAGAGCCGCGCGCCGGGACCGGCTAGAATGCCGTTCTCATGCGCCCAGACCTGTATCGAGCCGGAGACGGCGAGCGCAAACGGCGCCTGTCCAAGCTCGGTCGGGTCGATGCCGAGGAATAGGTGGTGCATGATCGGATTGGCGACGAAAACGCAGTCGAAAATGTCGGTGCGCTCGACGCCGCCGTCGGCGCAGACCTTGCCGATCAGGTCGTTGACGGCATCCCGGACGGCCCTGGTCATGGCGTCCTTGCCGTCGGGATTCATCATCACATAGGAGACGCGGCTCATCACGTCTTCGCCGAACCTTATCTGAGGGTTAGGCGTGCCTGCTGATGCAATGATTCTGCCCGACAGGAGCGACACGAGATGCATGGCGATCGTCGTCGAGCCGATGTCGCAGGCGACGCCGTATGCCTCGTTCTTGAGGCCCGGATAGACGGCCGTGATGAAGGGCCGCGAGGAATCCATGTCGCGATGGATGACGGCGGTGACGCCCCAATGGCCGGGCGTGACCTCGATGTCTTCGGCCGGTTTCCCGCGCATGAGCTTCTGGATTTGCGGCAGCAGGTAGGGCGCAACAAGCAAATCCTTCCAGCCCCATTCGCGCCCCAGCGCCTCTTTCAGCCGGTCGAGGTCACCCAGCGGCTTGTGCATGTCGGGTTCCTCGACCTCGACATAGCAGAGCTGGACCGGCGAATTGCGCTCGATATGACGGTCGACCGCTGCCTTGCGGATGACCTGCGCATTGATGACGGTGTCCTGCGGCACGTCGACGACAAGATCGCCCTGAACGGTCGCCGAACACGAGAGACGGCGGCCTTCCGGCAGGCCGCGCACGCGCTCGTAGCGCTCTTCCTTCGGGCCTTTCGGCGAGATGTGGTCCGCCGCCGAGGTGATGCCGTGCTTGGCGAAATTGCCTTCCTGTATCTCGATCTGGCAGCGGCCACAGGTGGCGCGCCCGCCGCAGACGGATTCCACATAGACGCCGAGCGTGCGCGCCGCATCGAGGATCGGCGTGCCGACAGGGAAACGCCCGCGCTTGCCCGAAGGCATGAACAGGACGAGAGGGTCGCTCGAAGAGGCAGTCGCGGTCATGTCTGTCTGGCTGCTCCGCTTATCCGCGACGGCTTTCGCGTCCGCCGCGACCGCCACGCCCGCGTGGCGCTGCGCCCGGATCGCGGTTGAAGTTGATCCAGGCGGCACCCCCGATGTCCTGATTGAGCAGGAAGTTGGCAGCGCGGATCGCCTCCATCTCCTTGCCGGGGCGCGATTTGGTCGAGCCGATGCCGAACAGCTTGCAGAATGTCTCGTCGTCCATGTCAGGCGGCAGCATGATGCCGGCGGCTTCGATCTCGGCCTTCTTTTCCGCGATCTTCTTCGGGCCGACCGGAATGGCGACCGGGTTCATGATGGCGCTGGTCATGCCCGCCGCATAGGCCATGGGCAGGAAGGCATTGTTGATGCCGTGGCGATTGGGCAGGCCGAACGAGATGTTGGAGGCGCCGCAGGTCGTGTTGACGCCGAGTTCCTCGCGCAGGCGGCGAACGAGCGTGAACACCTGATGGCCGGCGGTCGCCATCGCGCCGATCGGCATGACCAGCGGATCAACCACGATGTCATGGGCCGGAATGCCGAAATCGGCGGCGCGCTCGACGATCTTCTTGGCAACGGCGAAGCGCACGTCCGGGTCTTCGGAAATGCCGGTATCGTCGTTGGAGATGGCGACGACGGCGACATTGTATTTCTTGATCAGCGGCAGAACGCGCTCCAGCCGCTCTTCCTCGCCTGTCACCGAATTGACCAGCGGGCGGCCCTTGGCGACCTGAAGGCCGGCCTCAAGCGCGCCGGGCACCGATGAATCGATGCAGAGCGGCGTGTCGGTGACGCCCTGCACGCACTCGATCAGCTTGGGCATCAGCATCGGCTCGACGAAGTTGTTGTCGGCGTAGCGCGGGTCGGCGGCCATCTTGTTGGAGAAGACAGCGCCCGAATTGATGTCGAGCACGGTCGCGCCAGCTTCAGATTGCGCAATCGCGTCTGCCTCGACGCGGGAGAAATCATCGCGCTCAAGCTCTTCGTTCAGGATCTTGCGGCCCGTCGGATTGATGCGCTCGCCGATGACGCAGAAGGGCTGATCGAAGCCAATGACGATTTCGCGGGTCGCCGAGGCGACGATCGTGCGGGTCATGCTGTTCTCCCAAAGGAATGTCTTGATCTTGTCGATTTACGATGCGCCGTCAAAGGGCCTCAGCCCCATCAGTCAATGTGTCACGCCTTCGACGATGGTCTGGGGCGTCTGGCCGGGCTCGTTGTGGCGCAGGTGTTCCATACGGTCGGCGACCGTCTGCTCGTCGGCCGCCGCCTCGCGCATCCACGGCCTGCGGCCCTTCAGGATGCCGGATTCGCTGACGATCTCGGCGACATATTCCTCCAGCCGGTAGGCCATGACGTGAACGCCCGAAATGCCGGGGATTTCCTTCACCTCATTGATGATGTCGATGCAGATCTTCTTGCCTTCGGCCTTCTGGTCGGTAGCTCCTTCAAGCCGCTTGATGATGGCGTCGGGGATGTGAACGCCCGGCACGTTGGAGCGCATCCATTTCGCCGTCTTTGCCGAGGGCAGGGGGCCGACGCCGCACAGGATGAAGACCTTTTCGGTGTAGCCGAGGTCGCGCGCCTTCTGCATGAAGGTGCGCATCATCGGCACGTCGAAACAATACTGGCTTTGGACGAACTGCGCGCCCGCGGCAATCTTCTTGCCTAGATGGATCGGGCGGAAATCGTGCGGCGGCGCAAACGGATTGATGGCGGCGCCCAGGAACAGGCGCGGCGGCGTGGTGAGCTTGCGGCCCGACAGGAACTTGCCGTTGTCGCGCATGACGCGCACGGTCTCCAACAGCGACATGGAATCGAGATCGAAGACGGGCTTTGCGCCGGGCTGGTCGCCCGCCTGCACGCCGTCGCCTGTCAGGCACAATATGTTGGCGACGCCCATGGCGGCTGCGCCCAGCACGTCTCCCTGAATGGCGATGCGGTTCTTGTCGCGGCAGGCGATCTGCATGATCGGCGCGTAGCCCATGCGCGTCAGCAGCGCGCAGATGCCGACCGACGACATGTGGCAGTTGGCACCGGACGCATCGACCGCATTGATGCCGTCGACCCAGCCGTCGAAAATTTTCACGCGATTGTAGACGTCTTCCGGGTCGGCGCTGTCGGGCGGGTTAAGCTCGGTCGTCACCGCAAATTCGCCGCGGCGCAGCACGCGCTCCAGCCGCCCGCGCGAGGAGTGTCCGGGCAGCTCTTCCAGCGGCAGGTCGATGCCGGCCGGGTTTTCGTCGCGCTGGATCGGTCGGCGGGCCATGTCAGGCAACCTTTTCGGATTGTTTCGCGGCCGCCGCCTGCGCCGTGACGCGGAGCCAGGCAGAGGTTTCGCGCAGCGACTGGTCGACGGGCTTCTGCACCGCGAGGATCGCGTCGCCATTGACCATGTTGCGCGAGCCTTCCCATGCCTTGACCCAGACGCAGGGCATGTCCGGCTCGACCTCGCAATTGCCGTTGGCGCGCACGCCGCCGCACGGTCCGTTGCGCAATTGCTTGGGGCAGTTCATCGGGCAGGACATGCCGGTCGACGACAGGATGCACTGGCCACACATGCGGCAGTCGAACATTATGCCCTTGACCCGCTTCTCGACAAATTTCACCGGGGCCTCGACGCGGCCGTAGCCGATGCCTTTCCAAAGCGGATGCAGAAGCAGGAATATGTCGGCGAAACGCGCATAGAACCATTCGAGCGCGCGCGAATGGCGGATCGACCACAGCCGGATCGAATAGGATCGCTGGACGCGGCGCTGCGGCGACACGTCGGCGGGCTTGTAGTCGGATTTCGGCGCGGTGTTCTTGACCATGGTCGCCTGCGTCACGCCGCCCGCAGCGGTGGGCGGGGCGCTCTCGGGCGCGGAGCTTGCCGGTCCTGCCGCTGTCGTCGATCGATTTGCCTGTTCAGACATCTTCCTTGCCGCCTGCCTTGGCGAGCGCGACAAGGCGCTCGCGTGGGTAGCTCGTTTCGAGGTCCGCAACGGCCTTGTCGGCCTCGGCTTCCAGATCGTCCGACACGGAGACCGGGTCCGCCTTGCGCCACTCCGCGAGGTAGTCGTCGGTGCCGGCCGCGCCCGAGCGCATGGCCGCCATGTCGATCGCTTCCTCGAAGCGGACGGACAGTTCGCGCTTGGCGTTCTGGCGGCCTTTCCTGACGATGACCTGCCGGGGGATGTCCCGCCAGTAGACGACGATGAGATCGGCCATGGGCCTGCTCCTGATTTTCCAGTTGGAGGATTGCCGATAGGGGGTATCGACCGCTTGTTGCGCCACGACGCGGGCGCATTCAAAAGCGACGCCGCATTTTGGCCAGCCCGCCAAAACGGGTTATCCACAGGCGCTTACAAGGATTTGTCGCAAACTGTCGTTAGGGAAGGTGCTGCGCGGTCAATTCCCCGTCTCGATCCGGTCCCTATCGACCCCCGGCCGCGCGTCCCGCATGAAACTACTGCCGTCATCCGCCGACGGCCGGGCGTGACGCGAAGCGTCGCGCCCTTTTTTCTTGACGGGGGCTGCGTGACGCGAAGCGGCGCAGGGCTTCTTTTCAGGCCGTCAGAACCACGCGCCCGTATGGGTCCAGGCATAGGCCGCGATCACGCCGACCGAACCGATGACGGCCGCGATGACGAGGAGTGAGGCAATGCCGACCGCGATGCCGACGCCAAGGAGAACGCCGTCGCGCTCGGTCAGGGCAAGCGCCAGCAATGTGGTCGAGAACGCCGGCAGCCAGTTGCCGAGCGGGATGGGCAGCGTGACGATGATGCCGAGCAGCAGCGCGATGGCGCCGACGATGCGTTCGCCCTGCTTGGGCCAGAACGGCCAGTAGCGCGGGCGGATGTAGCGTTCGAGCTTTTCCAGCCAGGGTACCATGCGGGCGACGATGTTGCGGAAGCTCTCCTGCGGCAGCGATACGTCGAGCATGCGCTTCGGCAGCCAGACGGTCGTGCTGCCCCAGACCATCTGGGCCGAGATGACCAGCAGAGGCAGGCCGAGAATGGCGGTGGAGCCCGGCGGCAGGATCGGGATCAGGTTGATTGCGGCAAACAGGAACAGCAGCGTCGCAAAGCTGCGGTCGCCGAGCGCGGTGCGGATTTCGGCGATGGTGATCGGGCCTTCCGCCTCCTCGGCCAGTCGCGTCAGAACGGCGGACAGGCGCTGCGGCGCGGGCCTGCGCGGCTTGCCCGGCAGCGACTGTTCCAGAGCCTCGTCCATTGCGTGTCTCATTCGGCCATTCTTTGGCGGGTATTGATTCTGCTTTTCCACGCCATTCTTGCCGACAGGCGGTTAAGCCTTGATGACATTTGCCGTCTTGGCAATGTCATCGTGCCAGCTCGAGGATGTCGAGTTTGGATTCATATCTAGGTGCAGGAAGTTCGATCCGCCAACGATTTTCGTCAATGCGAAATGCATAACCCGCCTGATCGGTGTCGGGGCCGGCGCCATATTTCGGGAACGGATCGTCGTTCACGGCGAACGAGCCAAGATATGTCATGCGGGTGTCGCCATCGTCGAAGAAGCGCCCATTGGTCTTTTGCGAGCCGGTCAGCTTTTCCAGCGCCCAGCCCGAACCGTCGTCGGAGACGCGGCATTTGAACCAGCCATAGACGACGAGCTGGGCAAGACCGCCGACCTTGATCGTGCGGCAGCGCCAGTCGCCGGTGATGTCGTAGCCCTGCCAACTGACCGGCTTTGCCCCGGCTACCTCGTCGAGCGTGGCGGTCTGCGCGTCGGGCTGGCGGTCATGCGCTTCCTTCAGCGCCTCGGCGCGGGTCGCTTCAAAGGCTTCGAGCCGGGCGCGGTCCGCAGGCGTTATCAGGCTTTCGATCTCGCCGGTCGCAAGTGCGACACTGGCCCAGGAGACGGTCGCAATCGACGTGGCGGCAATGAGAAGTGCGGCGGTTCTGGTCATGTCAGGCTCCATTGAACCGTGACACTATCAGAGAATCCGGCCGTTTGGTGATGCGTCAGGACACGGCTTCTGCCGCGGCCCGCTCAAGAGCGGGGATCAGGTCGCCATAGCCGGTGAAGCGATATTCATAGTCAAGGCCGAGATAGTCGGCCGCCCATTTCGCCTTTGCCTGAAGCGCCGGGTCGTCGGTCTGCGCCAGATAGACGATCTTGGTGTAGTTGCCGAACACCATCTCCTTCAGTTCGGGGTGCTTGTCGAGCTTGAGCGGCTCGATGATGAAAGCCTCGAACTGGCGCGCGATCAGATCCGTCAGGTAGAAGGCGCTGAATTCGTCCTCGGCGATTTTTGCGAAGGCTTCATTGCCCGAATAGAAAGCGTAGCAGTGCGGGCCTTCGATGCGCGCGACGTTCTCCTCGGCGCAGATCTTGTCGATCTGGCCCTGCGTGCCGCATTCGGCATAACCGATGAAGATGTGGCGATAGCCGGCCTGTCGCGCCTCGGCGATGGCCTCGCGCATCGCGGGCGCGATCTTCTGCGGATAGACGTGCCAGATCGCCGGCAGGCAGGTCAGGTCGATATGGTCGAAATGGTTGGCCTTGCAGATGGCGACGACCTCGCGCGCAATCGCTCCGCAGGCGATGATGCGAACCTTTTCCCGATTGTCGCGTTGGTCTGGGCTGGATTGAGTCAAGCGATCCGGCTCCCTTCGGCCCTACAGGGGCTTAGCAAAACCTAGTCCGGAGAACATCCTATGCAAATCTCTCGTCTGGCCCCCGTTGCCGTGTTGATCGCGGCCCTGGCAGTTACTGCATGCGCCAACACGGTTCGTGGTGTCGGCCGCGACGTCAAGCAGACGGCCCAGGCCGTGGAAGACAGCGTCGAATAGCGCGCCGGATGCTGTCCAGCCGCGCGCCGTCCTGCCTTACGCGCCGGCGCGCTGGTTGTGCTTGCGCTTCATGAAATCCTTGGCGGTCTCCACAGCTACTGCGGCGTCACGGCAATAGGCGTCTGCGCCCACAGCCTTGCCGAATTCCTCATTGAGCGGCGCGCCGCCCACCAGCACCACGTAATCGTCGCGGATGCCTTTTTCCTTCAATGTGTCGATCACGACCTTCATATAGGGCATGGTCGTGGTCAGCAGGGCCGACATGCCGATGATGTCGGGCTGATGCTCGTCGATCGCGGCCAGATATTTCTCGACGGGGTTGTTGATGCCGAGGTCGACCACGTCGAAGCCAGCACCTTCCATCATCATGCCGACGAGGTTCTTGCCGATGTCGTGGATGTCGCCCTTGACGGTGCCGATCACCAGCTTGCCCTGCTTGGGCGCACCCGTTGCGGCCAGCAGCGGGCGCAGGATGAACATGCCGGCCTTCATCGCATTGGCCGAGAGCAGAACTTCCGGCACGAACAGGATGCCGTCGCGGAAATCCTCGCCGACGATGCGCATGCCTTCGACCAGCGCCTCGGTCAGCACCTTGTAAGGTGCCCAGCCGCGCTCCAGAAGAATGTTGGTGCCTTCCTCGATTTCTTCCTTCAGTCCGTCATACAGGTCGTCGTGCATCTGCTGCACGAGTTCTTCATCGGGCAGTTCGGAGAGGATGATCTCGTCGTCTGACATGCACGGCTCCATCAAGGCGCGGAATTACATGAAACATATCTATTCTGCCGCTCGCGCCGCCTATAGCCGATTTGCGACGCCGCCAGCGACGAAAGCGACCGGGATTCAGCAGTTTGACGTGTCGATTTTGCGACACGTCCTGCCGTTGGGGGGACTGTTCGACCTTGGCGCTTGACTACGATCCTGACAAACGGCGATCTGCCGTCATTCTTAGTGCGAGGATTGACCATGTCTGAACCCGAAATCGCAGATGCCGCAGCCGGACAGGGCCGTCGGGGACGCGGCGACAGGGCAGGCGGCGGTGCCGCCGCCAGGCGCGCGGCGCGTTCGGGCGGCGGTCCCGGCCAGCAGCTCACCTATATCAAGCGCGAGATTCCGCTCTACGAGGTTCTGAACGAGGAAGGCATCGAACTGATCGAGCGCAACGCCGATACGGTTCTCGAAGAAGTCGGCATCATCTTCCGCGACGACCCGGAAACGCTGGAGCTTTGGAGACAAGCCGGCGCGGACGTGCGCGGCGAGCGGGTGCATTTCCCCAAGGGCCTGCCGCGCTCGCTGCTCAAGACCGCGCCGAAGCAATATATCCAGCATGCGCGCAATCCGGAGCGTTCGGTGCAGATCGGCGGCAACGCCACCGTGTTCGCGCCTGTCTACGGCCCGCCCTTCGTGCGCGACCTCGACGGCAATCGCCGTTATGCGACGATCGAGGATTTCCAGAATTTCGTGAAGCTGGCCTACATGGCCCCGTCGATCCACCATTCGGGCGGAACGGTGTGCGAGCCGGTCGATGTGCCGGTCAACAAGCGCCACCTCGACATGATCTATGCGCACATCAAATATTCCGACAAGCCGTTCATGGGTTCGGTCACAGCACCCGAACGCGCGCAGGACACGGTCGAGATGTGCAAGATCCTGTTCGGCGAGGATTTCCTCGAATCCAACACAGTGCTGACCTCGCTCATCAACGCCAATTCGCCGATGGTCTTCGACGACACGATGCTGGGCGCGCTCAAGGTCTATGCGCGCAACAATCAGGCCTGCATCGTCACGCCGTTCATCCTGGCCGGCGCCATGAGCCCGGTGACGGTTGCCGGCACGCTGACGCAGGTTTTGGCCGAAGTGCTTGCCGGCGCATCCGTGACGCAGCTCGTGCGTCCCGGCGCGCCGGTGCTGTTCGGCACATTCGCCTCGTCCATCTCCATGCAGTCGGGCGCGCCGACTTTCGGCACGCCGGAGCCGTCGCTGGTCTCCTATGGTGCGGCGCAGCTTGCGCGGCGTCTCGGCTTGCCGTTCCGCACCGGCGGCTCGCTTTGCGCCTCGAAGATTCCCGATGCGCAGGCGGCCTATGAGAGCGCCAATACGCTGAACTCGACCATTCTGGCTGGCACCAACTTCGTTCTGCACGCCGCAGGCTGGCTGGAGGGTGGTCTGGCCTCCTGCTACGAGAAGTTCATGATGGATATCGATCAGCTCGGCATGCAGCAGAAATTCGCTCAAGGCGTCGATCTGTCGGAAAACGGACAGGCGATGGACGCGATCCGCCAGGTTGGACCGGGCAGCCATTTCCTCGGCTGCGACCATACGCAGGCGAATTTCCAGACGGCCTTCTACCGGTCGAGCATTGCCGACAACAACTCCTTCGAGCAGTGGCAGGCGGAAGGCGAGAAGACCGCGCCGCAGCGTGCCAATGAACTTGCTCGCCGGTGGCTGGAATCCTACGAGGCTCCGCACCTCGACGAATCGATCGACGAGGCGCTTCTGGCCTTCATCCGCCAGAAGAAGGAATCGATGCCCGACGCCTTCACTTGAAGGGAGCCCGATGCAGGCCGGGCTAAAGTGGCCGACATCATCCACAAGGAAGTCTGGCGCAGCGCGTTCAAGAGCTGAGCCGGACGGCGCGATCTCGTTCTTGCCTGCGGCCGAATTCTCGTGAAGATTTGGCGCAGGATTGGAGACCGGACCATGCACCTTGCAAACATGATCGCGTTCATCGCCGTTGCCGGCATTGCGATAGCGACGCCGGGGCCGACCGTGCTTCTGGCGTTCAGCAACGGCTCGCGGTTTGGCGTGCGGCGCGCTTTGCCCGGAATGTTCGGCGCGATGGCGTCGGACCTGGTTTTGGTCGGCGCGGTCAGTCTCGGTCTGGGCGCGCTTCTGGCGGCATCCGAATTCTGGTTTGCCGTGCTCAAATGGGTCGGCGTCGCCTATCTGACGTTTCTCGGCCTCATGATGCTGCGCTCGACGGGCAGTCTGAGCCTTCCGAAGGATGGCCTTGCCATGCCGCAGAAATCGGCGGCCTCGCTATTCGCCAAGTCCTTCCTCGTGGCCGTGACCAATCCGAAGGGCTATCTGTTCGTTTCGGCCGTGCTGCCGCAATTCATCGATCCGCAGCAGCCGCAGGCGACCCAATATGTGCTGCTTGCGGTCGTCTTCGCGCTCACGGATTTTGCGATCATGTTCGGCTATGCGGTGCTTGGCTCGCAGGCCGCGAAGTCGCTGACCAGTGCCGCCGCCAGATGGATCGACCGCGTGTGCGGCGGATTGCTCATGGCGCTTGCCGGGTCGCTCGCCTTCTATCGCCGCGCCGCGAATTGACGCAATCCCGAGGCGTCGATGCCACGGGCGGGCGCATGATCCTGGATGACATAGGTCAGGCGCTCGCCGAAAACGGACTGGCCCTGCGCGGCGGCGTCGTTCCGGCTGGAGAAGACGGGCCGCTTGAGGCTCGCGATGGCCGCCCGGCAAGCTCTGTTCTTCTCGTCGGCCAGCGCGGGGCCGAGCCGTGGCCGCATTTCACCCGCTGGCTCAGAGATCAGGCTTCCGGCGTCGCCAATCCGCTCGATACATGGTCGCGGCAGGTGATCGGGGCGGTGGCGAAACGGTTCGGCGCGCGCGCCGTGTCCCCGTCAGACAGGCCCTATCTGCCCTTCCAGCAATGGGCGATGCGCGCCGAGGGCCTGCGCCCGTCGCCGCTCGGCATCCTCATGCATCCTGAATATGGCCTGTGGCATGCCTATCGCGGCGCGCTGATCTTCGGCGACGGTCCGGTGACCGAGGCGATTGCCGCAATGCCGGCGGCGCGCGCCGCCGCCCATCCATGCGAATCATGCACGGCAAAGCCCTGCCTCACGCGCTGCCCGGTCGGGGCGCATTCGGAAGGCGCGTTCGACTATCGGTCCTGTCTCGCTCATGCAGGCGGGCAGGATGGCGCACCGTGCCGGAGCGAAGGCTGCTTCGACCGCAATGCCTGTCCCGTCGGGCAGGAATGGCGCTATCCGCGTGAAGTCCAGCAGTTTCACATGCGCGCCTTTCTCGGCCGTGCCTGACAGGACCGCGATTTTCGGGACAGCGCAGGGTTTCATGCGCGGAAATCATTCCAAGACCCCAAGGAATAGCCTAGTCGTGTCGTCCAAGGAGCAATGATGGCCTTGGCGGCTGCCGACACCGATCTACCGGACGAGAGTTTGATTGCGAACGCGCAAGCGGGCGACAGGCAAGCTTTTGCCGAACTGGTGGAGCGCCATTACGACTTCATGTTCCGTGTCGCGTGGAAGTGGTGCGGTCGCAAAGCGGAGGCGGAAGACATCGCTCAGGATGCCTCCATAAGGCTCGGCCAGGCGATCCGCTCGTTCAAGGGGCAGGGCGCGTTCACGACCTGGCTCTACACGCTGGTTCTCAACGCCGCACGTGACTCCGTTCGCAAGTCGGCGCGTGAGAACCGCAAAGTCGATGCCTATGGCGTCCATGCCGCGACCTTCGGTGAGGCCGAGGAAGAACCGGACGACCGGGCCGACGCCCTGTGGGCAGCGGTCCGCAAGTTGCCCGACAAGCAGAGAGAGGCTGTGCTGCTGATCTATGGAGAGGGGACGAGCCACGCAGCGGCAGCGGAGATCATGGGCTGTGCGGAGGCGACCGTCTCCTGGCACATCCATGAAGCAAAGAAGCGGCTCAAGGTGCTGATGCGCACCGAGGACGATTGAGATGATCGACGATCACGACCTTGCAAGGCTTGGCCAGAAGACGCCACCGTCGCCGTCGCGCGAGGCGCGCCGCCGCGCGCTCGATGCAGCCATGCAGTCATTCGACGGAAAGATTTCGCCTGCCGCCCAAGGTCGGGCCGGGAACGAGCGCCTCAGTTCCAAAGCAATCGGGCTTTGGAGAAAACTCATGTCGCGCAATCTCGTGGCCAATCCTGCCTTCGCAATCCTGCTGGCGCTGCCGGTGGCCGGCTATACCGCTTTTCACCTGATGGACACGTCGCCGCTGACCCAGAACCGTGATGTTGCCGCCGAGCGCGAACGCGCCGCCCCGCCCGCAGCATCCAACCCCGCGCCGGAAGCCGTTGCACCGCAGACGCCGGAAAGCGCGGTCGGTGGTGGGCCTGCCGCCGATGCGGCGCCGCAAGCCGCTGCACCGCAGGCTGCACCGCCTCCGGCCGCGACACGCTCGGCCGAGCCTGTCGTCCGCTTCAACGGCGCAGGCAGGCAAGACCGGTCCATGCAGCCGGCCATGGCGCAGGAACGCAAATCCATGCCCGGACTGGTGATGCCCGAGCCATCTGCCGGGCTTTCGCCAAGCTCGGAACGGCTCACCGAATTCAGCACAAATCCGGTACGTGCGGCGCTCGAAAATCCGGTCTCGACCTTCTCTATCGATGTCGACACGGCGTCTTACGCCTATGTCCGTCGCTCGTTGAAGGAAGGGATGCTGCCGCAGCGCGACACGGTGCGCGTCGAGGAGATGGTCAATTACTTCCCTTACGACTGGAAGGGGCCTGCCACGGCCGAGACGCCGTTCAGGGCCGATGTCAGCGTTTTGCCGTCGCCGTGGAACGCCGACACCAAGCTGATGCACATCGCCATCAAGGGCTATGAGCTGCCGCAGGCGCAGAGGCCCAAGGCAAACCTCGTCTTCCTCATCGACACGTCGGGCTCGATGGAAAGTGCCGACAAGCTGCCGCTGCTGAAAGCCTCGTTCCGCCTGCTGGTCAACCAGATGGGCGCGGACGACACGATTTCCATCGTCACCTATGCGGGTGAGGCCGGAACCGTTCTGGAGCCGACCAAGGCGAGCGACAAGGCAAAGATACTGGCGGCGATCGACGGCTTGCAGCCGGGCGGCTCGACCGCAGGCGAGGCGGGCATCCGCGAGGCATACCGGCTGGCGCAAAGCTCTTTCGTCAAGGATGGCGTCAACCGCGTCATGCTGGCGACCGATGGTGATTTTAATGTCGGCCAGACCGACGATGATGATCTCAAGCGGCTGATCGAGGACAAGCGCGAGACGGGCGTGTTTCTGTCGGTGCTGGGCTTCGGGCGCGGCAATTTGAACGACCGCATGATGCAGGAGATCGCGCAGAGCGGAAACGGGCAGGCGGCCTATATCGACACGCTGGCCGAGGCCGAGAAGGCACTGATGCAGGAAGCGTCTTCGACGCTGTTCCCCATTGCTAGCGATGTGAAGATACAGGTCGAGTTCAATCCGGAGAAAATCGCCGAATACCGGCTGATCGGCTATGAAACCCGCGCGCTCAACCGCGAGGATTTCAATGACGACAAAGTCAATGCCGGCGAAGTCGGCTCTGGCCATTCCGTTACCGCCATCTATGAAGTGACGCCCAAGGGGTCGCCCGCCCAGCAGATCGACGATCTGCGCTACGGACAGGCGCGCACAGACAATCCGTCGGGCATCGCCAATGGCGAGGAATATGCCTTCGTGAAGATCCGCTACAAGCGGCCGGGTGAAGACGTGTCCCGTCTGATTACCCAGCCCGTCACGGCGGCAAACGAGGTGGCGGATTTCGCGCAAGCCAGCGACGACCAGCGCTTCTCGGTCGCGGTGGCCGCCTTCGGCCAGAAACTGCGCGACACGAGCCAGGTAGCGGGTTTCAGCTACAATGCGATTTCCGACATCGCGGCAGGCGCGCGCGGGGCCGACCCGTTCGGCTATCGTGGCGAATTCCTGTCGCTGATCCGGCTCGCCGCGGGCCTTGATGGCCGCCGTGGGTGATCGCGCGGCGCGGCTCACGCAGCCGTGATCGAAATAGTTCCGATCACGCCCAAGCATTCCCTGACGGCAGACGCCTAATCCACGAATTGCCCCACCGGGCAGGAGGCGCAGCCTCCCTTCGCCAGACCTCATGTCTCAAGGTAATGGCTGAACGGTGAAGGCAGTTCGGGCGAGATGCGATTTGCCTCAAACCGCATCTTGCTCTGGCGGGGCCGCTTCTTCTGGTCTTCGGGCTGGTCTTGGGGGGCGGCTCACTTGGGCGGGCGAGGCGGGCCGGCGAAGTTTCAGCTTCGCCGGCCTCATTTTTGATTTGACAAAAGATATATCGTTCATAAGTAATATCGCGTGAAAGATATATCGATAAGGAAACATCACATGTTTGGACACAAGCGGCATCATGGTTGCGGCGGTTGGCAGACGGCAGGCCGTTTCGGCGGTGAAGGCCGCAAGGGCGGCGGCGGGCCTTTCGGCCGCCATCGTGGAGGTCCGCTGGGTGGCGGCCCCTTTGGCGGCGGACCGTTCGGTGGCGGTGGCAGGCGACGCATGTTCGATTCCGGCGCGCTGCGCCTTGTCGTTCTGGGCCTCATCGCCGAGGAACCGCGCCACGGCTATGACATCATCAAGGCGCTGGAGGCGAAGTTCCAGGGCGCCTACAGCCCGAGTCCCGGTGCCATCTACCCGATGCTGCAGATGCTGGAGGAGGCCGATCTCGTCGTCTCCAGAACGGAAGGCAACAAGCGGCTCTATTCCATCACGGAACAGGGGACGGCTTTTCTGGCGCAGAACCAGGCCGAACTCGATCGCATCAACGAGCAGTTGGCAGAGGCCTCGCAGTCAAGCGCAGGTGCCGCACTGGGCGACGCGGCGCGCGATCTAGTTCGCACGATCTACGGCCGCCTGCGGGAAGGCTCGCTCAGTCCCGAACAGGCCAGGAAGGCGCTCGACGTCTTGCGAAAGGCCCGCGAGGAACTGGACGGCATCTAGGTCCTGACCCTGGCATCCTGCCACGGGCTGGCAGTAGCAGCGGCGCGGCGGCTTGAAGCAGCCGCGCCCTTGGCTCATCCTCCGGTCGTGAGTGCGAAGGCGTTTTTGATGGAAGATGGCCGCAATGAGTGGGATCTGCCCGAGATCGGTCTGCGGCGGCTCGGCGCGCAGGACATTCAATTGTTCTGGAAGCGCTACGCCGCCGTCCACGGTCCGGGCCTGAGCCATGGCAGCCTCTATTCGCGATGGCGGGAGGTCGGCGAGAGTATCGTCATCTCGCTCTATCTGACCAAGAACAGCGTCGGCCTGTTCGTGAGGGGGCGGCGCGGCGAGAGTTTTGTGACGACTGCGCGGCGGCTCTCAGCCTACGAGCCGGAACTCGGAACGGCGCTGGGCGCCAGCCTGCACGGCGAATATCCGCTCTGCTATCTGACCGGGCGTTCGACAGTCACGACCGATACAAGGGCATGGCCCGCGGCGTTCGACTGGATGCTGGCAGCCGAGCGGCGCTACGAGGCCGTGCTGCTTGAAACCGTCACCGATCTCGGACCGGAATTGTAGGGTACGCCGCGGCTCAGCCTCTGCGACGGCGGCGGCCTTCGCCGGCGTTCTCCGGTCCGCCCTGCGACGCCAGCTTGTTGCGCATCGGGCCGATGCGCTCGACGATGGTTTCCACCGTCGGGCGTTCGCCCTTCTGGTGAGCGTCGAGCGCCTTGCGCATGGCGGCGAGATGCTCGAACGAGGTGCCGCAGCAGCCGCCAATGATGCGCGCGCCTGAATCGACTGCAAGCCGCACATAGTCGCTCATCAGTTCCGGCGTGCCGGTATAGTAGATTTCCGAGCCGCGGAATTCGGGAATGCCGCAATTGCCCTTCACGATCACGGTCGCATCCGACTTCTCGCCCGTCATGTCGAGAAGCGAGGCCAGAATGTCGGACGCGCCTACGCCGCAATTTGCGCCGACAGCGACAGGCGTTTCAGCCAGCCCGTCAACGACGCCGTGAATGTCCTTTGGCAGCAGGCCCATCATGGTGCGGCCCGCCGTGTCGAAGGAGCCCGTGTAAGTGTAGGGCAGGCCGACCTTGATCGCAGCTTCAGCGGCTGCGCGGATCTCGTCCGGCGCGCTCATCGTCTCGATCCAGGCGACGTCAGCGCCGCCCGCCTTCAGGCCTTCCATCTGCTCGACAAAGGCCGCGACCGCGTCCTCATAGGACATTGCGCCGAGCGGAATGAGCAGTTCGCCGGTCGGGCCGACCGAACCCGCCACGATGACCTTGCGCCCGGCCTTGTCCGCCACCGAGCGGGCAACCTCTGCCGCCTTCCTGTTCAGCTCGAACACCCGTTCCTGCGCATGGTGCAGTTTGAGCCGGTGGCGGGTGCCGCCGAACGAGTTGGTCAGGATGATGTCCGCGCCCGCATCGACGAAATTCTGGTGCAGGGCGACGATGATCTCGGGATCGGTTTCGAGCAGGATTTCCGGCGCTTCGCCCGCCGGCAGGCCCATGGCGAACAGGTTCGTCCCGGTCGCGCCGTCGGCAAGAAGCACGCCTTTTTCGGCCAGAAGGGCGTCGATTGGATTGGTCATGGGGCGTTCCGGCGATTGAAGTTTCAAATCACATAAAGAACTCTTTATGTGATTGCAATGGATCGTCCGTATCCGCGCCTAGCTCTGCACCGTGTCCGCGAGCTTGCGGGCATAGGCGGCCGCTTCATGGGCATGAACCTCTGCGGCGCGGATCAGATTGTCGAAGTGACGCGTCAGCGTGGCGATCGGGTTCGGCGCGTTCATCACCAGATACATGTCGCCTACATAGATTGCGGCGCGCAGCGAGCCGAAGATCGTATAGGGCACCGAATAGCGCCCGCCGCCATCGTAGAGGACGAGGCGGAAGGTCGGGTAAAGCTCGTCGAGAAGGTCGGCCATGTGCAGCAGTTGCGCGCGCCGTGCGCCGGCGGGAAAGCCTGACCAGATGCCCATGCCTCGCGCGAAGATTTCCAGCGTGTGCCGGGGCATGCAGGCTTCCATGTCCGTCTCCGGCCGCCTGTTGTAATCGATCCGCTCCAGCGCCTCCTGCGCCTGCGCCTGCGCATCGCGATGGCTGATCGCCGCCTCATAGTCGACCAGTTCGCCGGTGCGCAGAAGGTCCGGGATGCCGGCAGGTACATATCGCACCTTCATGCCTGCTGCGTCTGAATACCAGCGCGCCATGAAACTCTCGCCATAGCCGGAGACGCCTTCCTCGATCTCCATCATGTCGCGCATTTCACCGGTCAGCGCCTCGTCCTGGCTGAGGCCGAGCAGCCAGTCGAGCGAGACACGATGCTCGGCGGCGATGGTCATCAGCGTTTCGGCGCGGGGCAGGCGGGTGGTCGCGCCCGACAGCATCTGCGACAGCGCTGAACGGTCGATGCCGATGGATGCCGCGAAGGCGGACTGGTTCACGCCCGACCTTTGCAGAAGCACGCGCAGCCGGTCGCGAAAGAGAGCGGAGACATCGCGCTTGTCCATGCAGTACTCCTGTTTTGTTTACTTTGTATAACATAGGAGAATTTTTGTGCGCAATCTCAACATTTTCTGCGCAAAATCGCATATGGCGTCGCGCATTCTCCTGACACAATGCTGTCAGTATCGACATGGGAATCACCAAAGGAATGGAATTGGGCAGTACGGGCAGGGCAGGCGCGGCGACGGGCGTCGTGGCGAAACGGCGGTTTCGCATCGAATGGCCGACCGTTGCCCTGATCGTTCTTTGCTACGGCGGCTGGCTGGCGGCCGGTTTCGTTCTCTGGCCGCAATGGCCGGTTCTCGCATTCGTGGTTCTGGCGCTCGCGGTCGCGCTGCAATCCTCGCTGGTTCATGAGGCGCTGCACGGCCATCCGACGCGAAACGCCCGCCTCAACGAACTGCTTGTCTCGGTCCCCATCGGCCTGTCCTGGCCCTACCGGCGCTTCAAGTCGCTGCATCTGCGCCACCATGCCGACGAGCGGCTGACGGACCCGTTCGACGATCCCGAGAGCTATTATCAGGCGCTGTGGCGGCACTCCGTCATGCCGCGTCCCCTGCGCGCGCTTCTGCGCGTCAACAATACGATGATCGGCAGGCTGATCCTCGGTCCCTGGCTGTCGATCATCGGCCTTGTGCTTGGAGACGCCCGCGCGACCGCAAAGGGCGACCGCTCCATCATCACCGCCTGGGCGCTCCACGCGCTTGGCCTTGCCGTTGTCGTTCCCGTGGTGGTTCTTGGCTTCGGCATGCCGTTCTGGCTCTATGTCGTCGGCGCGGCATGGCCGGGCCTGTCGCTGATCTCCGTGCGCACCTATGCCGAGCACCAGTGGTCGGAAGACCCGGAGGGGCGCACGATCATCGTCGAGAAGACGCCGCTTGGCCTGCTCTTCCTCAACAACAATCTGCATTTCGTCCATCACGCCATGCCGGCCATGGCCTGGTACAAACTTCCCCGCATCTACCGCGCGCGTCGCGACGAATGGGTGGCCGCCAATCGCGGCTATGTTTTCCCGAACTACCTCGCGATCCTGCGCAGCTATGCGTTCAAGGCCAAGGAACCGGTAACGCATCCCGTGCTGCGCGCAACGCCTGAATGCGGCGGCGCGACCGAATGGCGACAACAGCGTCTCGCCGGAAAGTAGTGCGCTGTCGCAGGCGCTCCCGCCCTTCTTGCCTCAACCCGAATTTGCGGAGCGGTGAGGCAGGCTCATCGCTTGAAGTTTAAATAATAAACACTATATCTCAAGTGTAATAGGAGTTTTGAGCAATGTTTAGCAAGAATGTTGAAACGAAAGAAAGTAGAGCGGAAAAGACGGACCGTATCGCCAGGGAAATAATTGCCGCCGAACGGGTGCAGGTTCACAAAAAAATGCAGCGGCTTCGGGACAAGCGTCTGAAGATTGAGCGGATGGCTGGCCTTTAATTCTTTCTGGGGTTGATTTAAATTTACAACATCCTATGTTCATACTTCATGCCTAGCCTGACGCCGGATGTACGCGCAGGTGATGGCACAAGGGCCGCACGATAGTGTGGCCTTTTCCTCGGCCGCACTGCCGCAGGTTCCGCTTTGCAGCGTCGAACCACGCGTTGAATGGCAAGTGGCGGCCGAGGATTCTTTTCCCTTCTACGCCGCACGGCATCGCGATATTTCTCCAATCGATGCGATTTAAGCTGGAAGCATTCCCATGATGCGGGGTGGTCTGCCGATTGCGGCTTTGCCGATGTATGACTGGCGCGCAGGATAGCTATTTCAATCGCTTAGCTGTCGTAGTTGTAGGATTGTTGTAAAGAAAGCCCGCCGCCATTGCTGACGACGGGCGGCCCGGGTATAGCGCCTCGCAAGAGGCCGGGCCTATCCTGCGCGTCTGGTTGGTGAGGCCAGATGGTGCGCGGGAATTCAGTTCAGCTTTTGCTCGACGGCGTCGGCATAGCTCCAAATCGTCTTCAAGCTCGTTTCGGCCATGTCCGCCCTGTCATTGTCGAGACACATGCGCGCGTAGTCGACTTGCGTTTTGACGATTGCGATCAGCTCGCCGGCGTCCGCTTGTGGTGAGAAGCGCTGATAGTCGGCTCGCTCCGGAATGGTGAAATCGCCCCTTGGCGGGAAGCTATGCCGCGACATTGTCAGGCTCTCCTCCGCGTCCACTGCTGCAGTGTGCGCCCCACATTGTAAGCACCGGCACCAATGCCTGCAGGCGCTGTTCCAAATGCGGCCTCCATCGCATCGAGGTATTCGCGCGTGGCAATTGTGAGCCGGTCCTGCGCTGACTGGACCGGAGCAGCGACTACCACAGGAGCAAGCCCGATTGCTGCCAAGAATGAGCGGCGCGTGGTCATGCTGCACCTGTCGCGCAGTCAGCCGGATCGGCCTTGCCGTCGCACTTGTGGACAGCCCAAATTGCAGATGCTCGAAATGCCAGTTGCCGGTCAGCACCGAACAGCGTTCCGACAATCATCGGCTCCACTTCATCACGAGGCGATGGCACCCACGGCATCCGCTCCCACGCGTGCGGCAGGAATCCCGCGTTGAGCACAATCATAACCGCGCCGCTTCGCTTGGTGTGGACGCAGACGAGATCCCCGGCTTGCGGCTCTTCAATGCTGTTGATCAATACCAGATCGCCGTCGTCGTATCCGTCAACCTGGCTGCCGTTGAGATTCAACTGCATCGCATAGACAATGGGGAAGGCTGGGGCTGTGGGTTCAATTGGTTGAATAGCGTTCATGCGGGTGGCTCCGTAATGCGTTGCATGACAATGTATTACATGAGGCAGTGTAGCCGTCAACAGATAAATGCATTACATTGCATTGCGGCTTCACCAGCCGATCGGGCCTACCAAGTCCGTTACCACTGAGGAGAGAGAAAATTGGCAAAGACAGCCAATCTGGCATTGCGCATTTCCCCTGAACTCAAAGCCGCTCTAGAGGCTGCGGCGAAAGCTGAAGAGCGTTCGGTCTCGCAATACATCGAGCTGGTGCTAAAGCGGCACTTAGAGGTCAAAGGTCTATTGGGCATGGAGGGTAGTCTTCAGGCAGAACCACGCCATGCCAGCTAGTTTATATAGCGGCACTGGTCGTAACGACTGACCTAAATGACCCTCCGCGCCACCTTCCTGATCGCCTTACTAGCCGCGATGCTGGCACTGGCATGGTTCGGGATTCCGCCGGCGGTTATGCCGGGGAGGCGTTAGCGCCACCCTTGCATATCGATGAAATCCGGGGGCCGGCCGTTGAGCACATTTACTGACCGCCGCATAGCGTCCCGCATGTCAGAGAGGGCATTGTAGTGCTCGCGGAACGGCACCAAGCCGATCGACGCTTCGTTCAATTGGCCGTTCAACAATCCGACAAGCCGCTCGATTTCGGCGAGATGCCCGGGGTAGATCTGTTCGTGTCGTTTGCGCCTGACCATAGGAACATTTGCCTATAATCGCAGCGAGGTGTCAACCATTGACTCCCGCTTCTTAACCGTAATGATGTCGCCTGGGCTTAAGGGGAAATGATGCCGTCACTTCTGAACTCATTGGAAATCAAAGCGGTCACTAACACTAATGCGGGAGAAATGTTTCGCCTAAAGCTGAGAGGTAAGTTGGCGCTGTGTGTCGCCATTGGTGACAGCCACGGACGCGGACGACCGGTAGGCATTCTGAAGCATGAGGATTTTGACAGGCCAATCTTCTTTGAAGCAGATTTGAACCACAAGTGTGCTTCATACGGAACTGAATGGGTGATTGACACCGCATATGACGAAAACAGCTATCCTGTAGAGTATACGAGTTCGGAAAGAGGCGTCCTGTATGTGAACCAAGGTGGTGCACTTCTCCGGTTCCATCGTTTCGGCAACAACGATGATTTCGACGGCGAGACGGTTGATCTCGTCACTGCAAAATTTGCCGAGCGAACTAACAATGACATTCCCGTGCGCAGTTGGAAGATTTGGGCTAGCGAAAAGGATCGTGTGGATCCACGCGCTCAGCCGATTGTTGCGTTCGGATCCTAGCCGCACACGGTTGTGCTGCGGCTTGTGATCCTCATCACGCCACCTTCAACAGTTCCGCGATTGGGGTGATTTTGAGCCCAATAACGTCCGTCCATTCATGCAGCCTTTCCGTAGTGCAGCCGGCGGCACTGACGATCGTCAGATCGACATGACCGCCTATGCCGTGATGGTCCGGTAGGTCGGGTCGCGCCGGGTTGCAATCTTGGATCGCCCGCATACGTTCGAACAGTTCAACGCCACATCCGCGCAAGCCGTCGCTTAGGTCTAGACCGGCAGGGTCCACTGCGGGACCGCCGCCCAGTTCCTTGCCGGCGTCATGAAGGCGGAAAGTTTCGATGCCGGTGCCGTATGCGTCCAGGCCCGAAGCGTAGAGAATAACGGGGCCGGACGTCTCGCTGATAGCGCAGATGGCCAGCTCGAATTCTGCTGAATCGATGCGTTCTGCCATCTGATTCAAAGCGGCCTGGAAGCGCTCGATAGCCTCATCGACGGTCCCAAGTATCGTGCAGGCAACCGCGGCGATAGCCAGCAGGCTAACGACGCTCATCGTGCCGCGCCCCGTAACAGCGAATGGCAAGCGTGACGACGTCCAGACCTTCTGGCGAATGTCCGTCAGAGTGCCATCCTCATGATAAACGGCTCCATCAGTCAGAAGCTCGATGCGGTCGGCGTGCGCCAAAGCATAATATGCGCTCAATTTGCGCCTCCCAAGTTTAGATTCATTGTCGTGCCAAAGAGCGCGCCACCGCCACCGAACAGACCATTGAGTGGCCCGCTGCCCAGCAGCGCCGCCTGGGCGACCGCGAGCGCGAGTTGGACAGCCAATTTCTTGACGACGTCCTCGGCCTTTTCGGAACCGGAAATCAGCGCCTCGATGCCTTGGCCAGCCATGCCGAATAGATTGTCGACGGCCTGGCGTTGCTGCTCGGTGGCTTCACGTGCCCTGTCGCGAGCATCTGCTTCCGCCTCGATTTGCGTGATCAGGCTGGCAATCTGCTGTCCTTCGGCCGAAGCCGCATCAACGCCAGCGCGGCGCAGCGTATTGCTGATTTCCTTCTGAGTGTTGGACGCCCCGACCAGCGAAAGTTCCGCCTGCAACTCGGCAATGAGCCTGCGAACGGCCTCTGCTTCGCGTTCGGTCTCACCCGCGCTACTGGAACGGCTGGACCCTCCTGACGATGGCGTAGCGGTTGGCGTCGGCGCAAACGTCGGTTGAACTGGCGGCATTTCGGCAGCTTTCCGCCGGGCATCCGTGATCTTCAGAATGGCCGCTTCTTCAGCCGTAATGGCCTCCATGCGGCGCTCATGGTCTGCGATAGCGCCCAATGCGCCGCTGTCGCCGAACGACGTCCCGAACAGGCCATCGCCAGCCTTGCCGTCGCCACGGGCGCGGATCTGAGCGATTTTGGTTTCCGTATCCAGTCGCTCGCGACCGAGTGCGGCCAGCCGTTCGTCGAGCTTCGCGTTGCGTTCTGCCTCAAACCCGCGGAAAGCCGCGAGGAAGTCCTGCAGCGCCGTCGCTGCGTCGACGATCGCACCCTTCAATGCAGTCCCGACCGTTGTGCTGACAATCTGAAATTGTCGATCGATCTCCGCGGCGCGCTTTATGACGTCGTCATTGAGGACATTACCGAGCCTGTGCGCCTGATCGATCGTGCCGCGGATTTCGTCCGTTGACCGACCCAGCAAGCTGACCAGACGCTCCGCACCCGTTCCGCCGAACAGTTCGTCGAATATGCGCGTCGAAGCGGCCGTGTCTTTCAACTGGCGAGTGCGCTCGATCAGGAGCAACATAAACTCAGCTGGATCTTTGAGCCGGTCCTTCACTTCGGCCGGTGTCAAGCCCAGCCGGGCGAAAGCTTCGGCAGCACTGCCCTTGCCGGTAGTGGCGAACTCGTCGGCCCTGATATTGAGTTCTTTGAATGCATCGACCATCGAGTCGATCGGGATGCGCGCCGACTCCGCAACTGCGCGCCACTCCTGAAACACGCGCGTCGACACGCCAGCGCGGGCCGCCTCGTCGCTGATGGAAGCAATGGACTTGGCCACGCCAGCGAAGCTCGCGACGATGCCGCCAACGCCGCCTGCGGCAAGACCTGCAAACAGGCCTTTTCCGAAATTGGACATGATGCCGTTGGTCCGATCGACCATGCGCTTGACCGTGGATTCCATTTCCTTGGTACGGCGCGTCGTTACGCCAGCGGCACGGCCCATAGCTTTCTCAAGCTTGTCGATGCGGGCCACCACATCGACTTGCAGTTTGCGAGCTTCGCTCAATGTTCACCTATACAAATGAAAGGAAATCTTCCGGCGCATCGTCGTACGACGATCGCCCACTGGCGCCTTGAGCGGCGCGCGAAACGGCCATGATGCTGGCAACGCACGGATCGATACGGTCGGCCGACTTGTTCTTCGCCGGCCTGCGGTTGTCGTTTTGATCCCGCATCATCACGGTATTGCCGACTGCCCATCTGAGACAGGGGGAGTCGTGAACCAGCCGGCGATTGAGAAACATGTCCTCGAACGTGTCGACCGGCTTGGCGAAGTTCATGAGCGTCTGCGGAAATGCAGCGACAGGAATGCCGTCGCCTTCCAGGCTGTCCATCATCTCCCGAGCCATTGCGACGTCGAAGACAACCTCGTGCACGTCGAGGAGTTCGACCAACATGCGGATGTGGGCTTCAACTGTCCCGTAATCGACAATGTCGCCTTCGGTGGCAGTCAGCCATCCTTGATCGCGCCACTGGCTATACGGCGCTGAATCTTCCGACTCGCGCTTGCGCAACTGTGCTTCAGGCGAGAACGCCATCACATGCAGGGCGTAGCGCTCGTCGTCCAATTCGATTGCACATGCCACGGCGCTAAGATCGATGCGTTTGGATAGGTCTACGCCGATCCACGCCTTTCGACCACGCAATGCCTCCAGGTCAATCTTGCCGTGACCTTCATCCCAAATTGATAAGTCCCACTCTGGATTGGCGGCGCCGTCCAGATGCACGGAAAGGTGCAGCCGAAGAAATGAAGCTCTATCGGCGGGACTGTGCTCGCACTTCTCTCGATAGCGGAGCAGCTTCTTGAGGTTCGGATAGCCGTGGGGCAATCCGGGGTTGGTAGCCCAAAGCCATTCGTCGCTCCTGAAGTCGACGTCTGCCGGTGCCTCGAATAGGATTGGCAAGAAGGTTTCGTCCTTGACCCTGCCATCCGCCACCTTTCGGGCGTGGTCCAATCGTTGCCAGAATGGCCCTAGCTGCCCTATGCCGGAGGTTGATGCCGACATAAGCAGAGTGTTGGCTGATTTATTGAGTCCGGTCTCGACAGCCTCAAGCAGGTCGTTTTTGCTCTCTGCCCATCCCTCATCCCAAAACGCTGCCACGTCTGTGCGGCCATGGGCATTCTTAGCGTCGGATGAAAGTGCCTCGTAAACGACGTTGTGCTTGCGATAGGTAATCCGCTTTTCGGTATCTTGAATGTGAACCGCTTCGTTGATGCGAGGTGTAGCCCGGCAAATTCCGGCCATTTCCTTGAACGTCAAAGCAGATTGTTCGCGGCTGTTAGCAATGCTGCATATCGACGACATTGGCCGACGCTCCGGCCCGCATAAGAACACCATAAGGCAAGCGGCCATGGCGCTGGTTTTCCGGTTGCCGCGGCCCACGCAGAAAAACAGTTCGTTTATGCGCCGGGTTTCGTCTTCAAGTGTGTCGCCAAAGACGCGGCGGACGATGCGCTCTTGCCATCGGTCCAGCGCAAAAGCATTTCCCGGAAGATTCGATTTGGGGTGTCTGAGTGCGCGAATGAACTTGACCGCGGCTTCGCCTTTTCCGTGTGGATCGGGGATCGGCGAGTCATCAAATATCCACGCCAAATTCGGAAGCTTCTCCGTCACCTGGTTGGCCTCCCTTGTTTTTGGTCCGCGATGCCGGCGTAAGGCCTAGCTCCGCAGCGAGCCGTCGTGCGGCTTCCAGATTCTCTTTCAGGATGGTGGTCTCGGGCCGGCGCTTCGGGCCGCTCTCCGTTTCGAAAGTCAGGCCGTGTTTGCGCACCGCTTCCTCCGCCTGGCGCATGGTCGCGACAGCAAGGCAATACGCCTCGACGGTCTGCAGTTCGTGCGCCGCGATCTTGCGATCGGCAACAAGCTGCGGCAGCACGCGGCGCCATTCCTTCCGGCCGTGGTCAGGCAACCACGACGGCGCGGCGGGTGCTTTAGACAGCGCACCGTCGAGCGCCTTCACTTCCGCCTTCCTACCCCGCGCCATGCGTGCACCTCAGTTCAAGGCCACGGCGGCGCCCGATTTCTTTTATTTGCTTTATGTTGAACGTCAGCCCGTCGTGGACGACGGTCCACTCCGGCGACACGTCGTCGAGCCAGCGCGTTCGGAAGATACGCAGGTGTTCGGTCGACGTGCCGTAATTGCGGACGTACTCGTCGGTGGACTCTTCGATGATCTGGGCACGCAGGGTGGCGTGGTCCGTCTCGACGATTTCTTGCCCGCCAAAGCCGTCATCGACGTACTCGACGCTGCGCAGCACGATCGTTTCCGTTAGCTTGCCGGCCCTCATACGATGCCCACCGTGTCCTCGGCCGTGACATTGAAAGTCACGACACCGTGTGAAATTTCGGGATTGGGATCGCGCAGGTAGCGGCTATCCTCGAAGGTGAAATCCAGCGCGAAGCCGTCCTGAACGCCGCTAAGGTTGCGGAGCGCGCGGCGTATCTCGCCAGCGATCGACTTAGCCGCGGTGAAGGTGTTTTCCTTCGTCCACACATGGATCGTCAGATAGACGGTCGACAGGTCTGCGCAGTCGATGTCATCGCCCACCGTCTGCGCTTCCCCAACGATGATGCAGGGAAATATCTCCGGGCGCGCGTTGCGATCCATGATATTGGCGTCCGGCACCAACGCCTGCAGCGGCGCATGGGCGCGCATGGTGACGACGGCGAGCCTTTGGGCCGCCAAGCTAGCTTCGGACATTGAGCGCCTCCACTGCGGCGGCAAGGATGGCCGCGCGGGTTTCGCAATGGCGCGGCAGCGTAATGCCGGTGCGCTTCTTGCCGCCTCCACCGAAGCCAACGAAGTAGGTCAAGTCGCCGTAGTTGCGCCGCAGCGATGCTTGCCGGATATGGAAGTCGCCAACTATGGCGTCAAATTCCGCGACGATTGCCGACGTGCCCATCGGCACGCTCTTCGCCTCGATGCGCTTTATCTCAACCTTCATTTCTTCCCCCAGGTCTCTTTGACGGCCTTGCCTATGGCCCTGTCGACGCGGCGTCGTACGCGCTTGCTCAAGGTGCGAACCGAAGGCCAGAAGAACGGCTGCGCCGGGTGATCGGCCGTGCCGTACTCCTGCCCTAGCGAATAGTCATAGGTGGCGCTGACGCCCTCGCGCACCGGCCTTGTGGTGGCCTCGCCGCCGGCTTCCACGCGCACCGCAACGTCGCTCAGGGCTTGCTTCCGTATCGACCGCTTCAGGTCGCCATCGTCTTCTGGCGCTAGGTAGCGCATGCGGCTCGTAAGCTCGTCCGCGCCCTTGTCCAGGGCGGCCCGTATCGGCTTGCGTACCTCTTTCGGGATCGCGTCGAACGCGCGCATGATGGCGTCTAGGTCTTTATTCCGAGCCATCGCTGCCCCAGTAATTCCTGCGGTTCGCGACGATCTCCCAGACGCCGTGCGGCACCTCCACGACGGACACGCCGACGAGGCTGGATTCCCGGTTCTCAAACCAGCCTGCCGCCAACATCTTCACGGCAGCAATCAGGTCTGCCGGTGCCGTGGGTGCGGGCGGGCTGTCCTCGGTGGGCGGATATCGGTCCTCAATCGAATAGCCAAGCAGCGCATCAAGGTGCGCCTGCGCGGCATCGATCTTGCTTTCAATAAGGGCATCGTCGACTGAATCGAGGATGCCGAGTTCGGCCTTCATATCGGCCAATGCGACGACTGCCATTGTTCACCTATTGTTGACGTACCGTGCGGTACGGTGAAATTCTGCTTTACAGTGAATTGCGCGTTGTGGGGCGCGGGTGGTCGGGGCCGAAAAGGCGAAACTTGCAGACCGCCCCGGGCCGTGGGATGTTGGCTGCGGGGTGGAGGGAAGATGCTAATGATCAGACCCGGCTTGTTGCTCGTCCTGGCAGCGTCGTTACTGATATGTGCTCGTTCAGACGCTCTGGCCGAAAATCTGAAACCAATAGATCGCTACTTTGAGCGCCTCGGGTGCGCCGCTCTCGCGATGAGGATCGGTCGTTTCGATGACGAGACACAATTCCTGGATAAGGCCACGAGGGATGTAGATATCTTCCGCAAGATTATTGCTGATGGGGGCGAAGTTGGAAGTTGGCTGGGTATCAAATTTCGTGATGGACGTTACTTGAAGTCGACTGACTACATTTTGGGTTACGACTACGCAGAAGCGTCCGCTCAAATTGATAGTGATATCCGCGGCGATGTGCCCTCAGATCAGTGGCTTCGCGGGAAAAACTATGTCGCAATGGCCAATCAGATCTTTAGATCTCGGCGATGCGCTGATCTTCCATAACCCCATCCGCGACTCTGTTCATTAGCGGTCCTGCGGCTGTGGCATGAATGGCAAAGCGTCCTGAGATTCGTCGGATCCAGCCGGCGATGCGGTGCGTCTCTAACTGATACGATGTGATCGACGTGCTTGCCGTCCGCGCCACATGAGACGCAGGTCGGATGATGGTGCAGATGCCGGAAGCGGACCTTCGACCAGTCGGCGTCATAGCCACGCTGCGCAGCCGAGCCACGCGCGGCGTCGTTGACGCGCTGGCGTTCCGCTGCGCGCGCCTGTTCATGTCGACAGCGCTGGCCTTTCGGCACGCTGCATCCGCAGGCGGTTATTCGGTTCGGCATTGCGACTCCAAGAGAAAAGACCAGCCGACAGCCTGACGCGGCCCTGACGGCAGTGCTTGCGCGCTGTGTCGGCTGGTTGAATTGCCCTGCGCCAAAGGTGAACGACGGCGGGCCTACTGGCGCTTGAAGGCCGGGGATACGGCCCAGGAATACCCGCCTTTATTGCTTAAGCCACAGGCGCGATATGCGGCAGTGTCAGCACCGCAACAGCACCAGCCGCAATCGACGTGCCACCTGCCTTCGTGGTGGCCAGTCTGGCATAGCGCTGCTTGCCGATGTAGCTGGCGCGGTAAGCGCTATTGGCTGCCAGGGTGGCAGGGAACGCGCCCAGCACGTCCTCTGCATCCGCGTCGGTCCAGTCAGTGTTGTTGGCCGACTCCTGCACCTTGGCTCCGAAGTCGCCATCACCAACGACAGCGCCTGTGTTCAGGACGAAGAGGAGGCCGCCATAGCCTTTGCGGTCAATCGAGGCGCCGTTGGCAGCAGCAGACTGCACAGCGGGTGCGAGAGCCGGAACTGCGGCAACATTGGAGTATGCGTCGTTTCGCATGTGAAAATCCTTGTATCTGAAAGAGGAAGGGCGGCCACTAGGACCGCCCGTAGGTGGCTGCGATTAGGACGCGGCAACCTTGAGGAACTTGATGGCGTTGAAGTCGCCAGCACCGCCTCCGACACGTTTGTAGGTGTCGAACAACACTCGGCCCTTCTGCGTCACGCGGTCCTGTTCAACGTGAATTCCCTGACGATCCACGCAAACATAACCTTGGCGGAAGTCACCGAACGCAATCGGATGATTGCCAGCGCCAATGTCGTCCACGCCCTCGTCGATCTCTACGGGATAGCCGAGCAGCGGATGCTCGACGCCTTCGATGAGGTTGCCCGTTGGCGCCCAGAGACGACGACCATTCTCATCAACGATGGCCTGCAGACGAACGGCCGTGTTCGAGTTCATCAGGAACCGTGCATTGCCTTTGTATGGCTTACGCAGAACCGCAACGAGCTTGATCAGCGCCGCGACCAGATTAGTGTCGGTCGGTGCCGATGCGTGGCCGGCGGGAACATACTGATGCTTGCCCCACGCGCGCACGAAGTCCTTTTCGTTGGTTGTGCCGTAGTCGAGCAGACCACGCGGGCGACCGTCAGCACCATCACCACGAAGGAAGGCTTCGCCCTCTGTCTCGGCGAAATCATGCGTGGCATTGTTGATCAGCCAGGACGCAATGTCGGTGGCGGCATCGTCCAGCAGATGACGGGTCGCAGCCGGTGCAGCGTAAAGTTCAGCAACGCCATAGCTGTGCTTGATCAGCTCAGGGGGTGCCGTGTCCTGCGGGCGGTCGTCACGCTCGGCTACCCATTGTGCGCCGCGCTTGCCCATAGAATAGAAACGCTCATATCGGTCAGTGCCGATGGATACCACATCAGCGATGCTGCGCAGTGGCGACAGGTCCGTCATCAGCGTGCGGATGGTAAAATCGATCGATGGCAGCACCATGTAACCGCCAGCGCTATCCGTGTCCGAAGACGCTGCCTTCGTCTCGATCTGGCCGCCAGCGGCCTTCACCTCTTCCAGGGATCCGGTTCGCAGGAAGTTCGCGAACGCCTTCATTTCGACCGAAGCCTGCTGCTGTCCGTCGACCGTGCCGCCGGGGCGGTTGGCCTTGGTTTCGAGAGCGGCGAGACGATCGGCGAGGGCCTTGTTGTCGTTGGTCGCGGTCTTGTCCTCGACCGCCTTGATGCGATCGTCGACGGACTTCTGAAGGTCAGCAAGCGCCTTCGTCACGATTTCGGACGCGTCGGTGTTTTCGCTCTTGAGGGCAAGAGCGCCAAAAGTTTTAGTCATGTAAGGTACCTTAGTTTGAACGGAGGGCCGTAGCCGTCCTGTTGATGGCCTCGGCGATCCGGATCGCGTCGATGGCCGATTTCGCGCTTGTGACGCGGGCGCCTGGATGCATGGGGATCGCCACAAGGGACGCCTCCAGCCACTCCAGGGATTTGATAAGCCGGCCGCCGCCCTTGCGGGGTTCGGCTTGCCTCGTGATGAATCCGATGCTGATGCCACGCACCGCGCCAGACTTCACCAGTGCGCGAACTTCTCGGGCACGCGCGACTTCATTGACGAGGAGGCTGCCCTTAAGGCGCAGGCCTTCAGAGTCTTCGACGGCTTCCGACCACACGCCAACGGGGTCGTTCTGATCGTGACCGAACAGCATTGGGATCGGCAGTTTGGCACCTTTGAAGCTGCCCTTCGCGATCTCGTCGCCTATGCGGTCGGGCGACCATGCCCAGGCGATGCCCTCGATCGAGCCGTCATCCTCGGCAGCGAACTTGGTCTCGATGACAAGCCGATCAAGCGTCGTCATCGGCAGGGGCCTCCCTGAAAACAACATCGGTCAAGATCGCAGCAGCCTGATCGGCAAGATTGCCGGCGCCGTCGCGGGTGACACGTTCGATCACGTCTGGGTGGGGCGTGTAGAATAGCGCACCAGCCGACATGCCGTATTTCGCTGCCTGCTTCGCCATTCCCCATTGCAGCCTGAGTTCCTTCGTCGGCCCGTGTTCGGCAAAGCTGATCACGTGAGCAACTTCGTGCGCGGACCACTCTCCATCGCCGAATTTCTTGAGAAGCGCATAGGCGCTGCCACCTGGCAGTGTCACTTCGAACAATGTCGTCAAGTCAGGCGGAATTTTTGGCGTCGTCATCTTTGGACGGCTCCTTATTCTGTGAGTTGTTGTCGTTGGCCGGCGTGACCGTGGTGTTCGGGTTGCGATATTCATCGAGCTTCGTCGGGTCGCGCGGCGGCAATCCGATCCAGGCGCGTCCTTCGTCTGCTGACAGCATTTCGGACGCGCGGAATGAGTTGATCGCGGTTGCGCGGGTCGTGAGATCGGCGCGGGTCAGGTCGTCGCGGTCGAATTGGATCCGATAGCGTTGACGCTCTTCCGGCGTGAAAAGAGCACGTGCGAGGGCGCCTTCCAGCGATCGAAGCCACGGCTCCAACGTCGAGACAAGGAACTCTTTGGATTTTTGCTCAGCGTTCGCGTAGGACGACTTCGTGAGGTCGCCGAGTAGGACAGGCGACATGTTGAATGCGCGCGCTACCTCCTCGATCTGGAATCGACGGTTTTCGATAAATTGCTGATCGGTTGAGTTCAGAACCATCGGCGCAAACGTCGCGCTGTCGTATAGGATCGCTGTCCGGCCAGCGTTGGCTGATCCCTCGAATGCCCTCGACCAGCCCGCCATCATTTTCGCGACGCCGGCCTCACCAACTGGCTTGGATGTGGTGATGACACCGCCCGGTCGTGCAGATCGAAAGATGCCGGCGGCATATCGCTCAAGCGCCACCGCAAGGCCGATGGCCTCGCGACATAGAGACAATGGGCACTTCGCCATTGGGCCGCGAACGTGGATCACGTCAGACGCAGCAACCGGCCGCCCGTTTAGGCGGTAGGTTTGTTCGCCGGTGCCGTCGGGGCTGGCTTGCGGCATCAACCGCCCAGGTTCGTATCGGATGACTTCCCGAACCTCGCCGTTGATGCGGTTGACCCACGCTAGGCCACCGTCGTCATGAGACAAGGCGTCCGACACGAGCGTGCGGATTAATTCATAGCCGCCGGTCCATTCGTTTACGTCTCCGGCCAAGAGCTTGCCGATCGGGTGATCAACACGCTGGTCGCCTTCGAAGATGTGGACGTCGAGTGTCGCAGCCGCCTCGCTGATGGTGCGGACCGCAGCAGCGACGGCGGGAACCGAAAGCGCCACGGATGCCGGCACGGCAATGGTTGCGCCAGATGCGCCGCCAAGCATTTCGAGCAGTTCCGCGTCGGTCTGCTTGGTTTCGAGCTTAGGTTTGAATGGCCACATTGGCTGCTCCTGATATTGATGCGGCAATCCGCCCGATTGGGACCAGCAGCGTCGACTGCTCCACTGGTAGGCGCGGCACATCTCGATCGGAGATGGTGCGCCTGACGACCGGCAAGCTACGGCCAACGGTCAGCACAAGAAGCAAATCTTCTGGCGGTGGGCGCTCAAGGCGATTGAACGCTTCGGCAATGGCCTGCAGCCACGGCAGGCCGAAGCGCTCAAGTGAGTGGGCCACTTTCAGCGTTGCGATATCTTGTATGCTGAACAGTCGGCGTGAGCCGACCTTGCCGCTGAACAGGTCAACCAAATCGCGGTTTTGGTGGATGATTACGTCGAGGTGGTTGAGCGAAATGCCGATCATGCGAGCCGCATCGGGGCGCGCGTAACTGCGTTCGTGCCAGTGCATGGCGCGTCCTTTCGATTGAAAGTTTTGAGGTTAAAAAATGCCGGCGCTGCCTCGCCGAAAAGGAAAGCGACGAGGCAGCGCGGATCAACCCGCACGCCACGACAGGCAACGGGGATATGAAAAGGCCACCCGGAGGTGGCCTGAACTGTCTTGCTATTACTAAGGGGCTGAAACGGAAAAAGGGGACTAGGCGGCCATCGCTTTTTCCGAATTGTCGTTATCCGCGATAAAGCGTTCCAGCCTGTCGCACGCGGCTATCAACGCCTTCTTGCCGGCACGCTCCGCGTTCTTCCCGTGCTTCCCGAGCATTTCGCCTATCTCGGTGAAATTCGCCGCGGTCATCGCGCAATCCAAGATGGCGGCCGTTGCTTCTCCAACGCCGTCCCGGATGGTCAGCGACCACTCTGCATCCGCAAGCGGATCGGGACACAAGCCAACGCCGGGATTACGCCCACCGATGCCGACGGTGGCTACGGTTTCGGGTAGCGAGCCTTTGGCCGCCCGGAATTTGTCGGTTGGCCTTCTTCCCCTGAAGCCGATCAACGCTCCTGCCGGCATGGTGATGTTGGCCTTTACGGCCTTGCCCATTCGTAAAACGTGTCCCGGCTCCTGTTGCTCGCCGTTACTAAAAGTCATGCGCCCGATCCGAGTGACGATACGGCGGTCGCGCTTCGGGGCGGGCTCTTCATCTTCCGGCGCGGCATAGTCCGGCAAGGCGCGCTGGACGCCAAACTCGACATCGCCACCGACTGCGACACGAATAGGGGCTGCCTTGGGTTCGCTGTCATCCAACTTGGATAAGCGAGCAACCGGAGCGTCTCTATATTCCACGAGAGGCTTGCCGGTCTCCCTGTCCTTCTTCGCCCACTCCCGGTGCATCTCTTTTTCCGACGGCCAGATTTCGGAAACGGTGTCGAGAAGCATCGGAACCGGCTCGTCGTCTTCTTCGAAGTTGTCATTGTCCGGCTTCAAATCATACCTCAACCACGCGGTTGAGACGGGCTGCTCGGGGCTTGTCGCCGACCGCCACGTCCGCAACGGGCGCAACAGTTTCGACGCTATGCTGGCGTGGCGCGGGCTCGCCGTCGGCTTGGCGTCTTCCGGTGCAAGCTGTGCATCGGTTTCATTACAGTTGGCCGCCCACAAGTCACGCGCCTTACGATAGGTTGAAGGCGTCCAGGTCGAGTCAGTTTGAAACGTCATTCATTGAATTCCCCATTTCATTGTGGCCCATCGGGCCGGCTTGCGCCGCTGAAGCGGTTCTTGTTGTCTAGAAAAGGCAGGGTCGGCGCGAGCGTCAACCACGCACTGCAGCGCGCCGCACGTAGTCGACCGAATCGAGATACACTCCACCGTCGTCGGTCTCGATCTCGATCAGGTATCGAAGCTCATTTCGTTCACGGCCATCGATCCCGATAACCGTGCATGGCTGCCACTCTCGTTTTACGTCGCCGCCCATATTGGCGATGCGCACTTCGCGCTCCGCGGGGTAGGCTTGAATCTGAAACATCGTTGCGTTCATGTTTTTCTCTCCTCTTGTTGAGAGGGCGGGGTTCGCACGGGTTCGAACCCGTGTGCGAACCTTCGCACTCGCAGGGGGTATAAGGGGGTGTGCGAAGCACATAGTTCGAAGGTCGTTCGAAGGGGGTTCGAAGCTAGTTCGAAGGTGCCTCGCCGTGAATTTCTGCGGTGACCAGAAGGCGTCGATATCGACGAGAGGGCGATCCTTCCTCAACGATGCGGATCAGGTCTCGGTCAAGTAGCCGTTGCTGCGCTTCGGCCAAGTGCTTCTTAGTGCTGCCGGCCGCGTCAGGGTGTGCAGCCATCAACTTCGGCGCGTAGGTTACGCTTGGGTTGGGGCTAAGCTTCTGACCCTGGCTGTTTAGTTTCGAAAGAAGTGACAGGTATGTCTCCTCATGCTTCTGGCTGAGTAATCCGGCAACAGGCGACGGCTTTCCGTCATCAAGCACGAACGCACCCTCCTGCCAGCGCATGCGTATCTGACCACCTGTCTTGCCGTAATTGATCTTCATAGTTGTAAGGATGCGAACATCGGGATCCTCATCCCTCCCGTCGGGGCGCGTCAGATAGAGCCGGCTGCGAACACTGTTGTTCCAGGCTGTCGACCCCGACGTGCCCGTGCCGCTGCGGATACCGTCGAGCGAAGGGTGCGACAGCAGCATGATTGCGCAGTCGATCTCGATGGCCAGTTTCCGCAGCATGCCGATGAACTGGCGGACCTGGCCGCGCTTAATTTCATCGCCACCGAACAGGTCGGCGCTGGTATCGAGCACGATGAGCTTCGGCTCAAAGGCGCGAGCCTCGCAGGATAAGGACAACCATAGCGGTGTCGGCTCCATGACTCCCGTCTTCGGATGCGGTGTGGATAAGAGTGCGTCGCAATCGGCAAGAGGTAGAAGCCGGAAGTCTGTGAGGTCGGAAAGTTGCCGCTGATGCGCATAGACGACATCGGCAAGCCTTCGGTGAAACTCGTCGGCTTCGTCCTCCGCGCCAAGGTACATCACGCGGCCGGGCAGGGGATTGAAGCCCAGCGTCTCGCATTGCATGGCCCCTGCAGCAGCAATCTGCGCGGCGACAAGCGACTTGCCGACGCCGCCGTCGCCGTTGAGAATAGTGACTTGGCGCTGCGGAATAAGGTCCGGCACGTACCACTCGCGGCGCGGAATCGGCTTTCCATGCCAGTCGGCAGGGCAGATCAATTCGGGACGATGGTTGTCGTTAGCGGCCTCTAGCGCAGCTTGCCCGGCCTTGTGAAAAGAAGCTCGAATGCGCCGATTGAGCGTTTCCGATGCCTCTGCAAGTGCTGCGCTCTTTGCTTCAGCCTCGTCCGGCCCGCTGGTCGTCATGTCATAGATGGCATTCTGGAACTCAAGCGCCGCGTCGGTGATGCTGACCGTGTTACGCTGCTGCATCGGCGACTGCCTCCGCAATGGCGTCCGCGACCGCGGGCGGAAGGGTGACAATACGCTGCCCGGCGAATTCCGGTCCGTAGACGCGAATTCCGTTCTTGGTCTGCACGAGCGCGAGGTTGCGGATGAAAATGCCATCGTCGAGGCGGACGTCGAGATAGGCGCGTGTATTTCCGCCCGGACGTGCCGGGCGATAGTTTGAGATTTCCACTGGGGGTACTCCCAACATTGGAGTGGATTGCCCTCAAGGGGCGGTGCGCCCCGCCGCGCAATGGCGACGGGGCAGGGGGCTTTAATAAGTGAGATGGACCTCTACGCCCTGTAGGTTGCCATCCGCGTCGGCGTCGTAACGCACGCCGAGAACCTTAAGGATGCTGGTGCCGCCGCGGTAGTTGAATGCGACGAGGCTGCCTTCGCCCGGCACTGTCGGCCAGTCGACTTCGAGTCCGCCTGGATGGTCTTCCGATAGGAATTTTATCTTCATGCCGCCACTCCTTGCGCGCGTTCATTATCGTTTGCGTGGTCGTAAACCGCGGTGCGGCGCTGCTCGGCCAGCCACCGTTCGAGGTCGGGCAGGGCGTATCGAACGCCGCCGCCGAGCTTCAGATATACCGGGCCGGTTCCCGACATTCGGGACTTGTTCAGCCAGCTCGTCGAAACGCCGATTTTGGCTGCCGCATCATTTGTGGATAAAAGCACTTGCATTCCCTCCGAATCCTGCTATGTGTTGACTATGTTGCTATAAACCGCGGAGCGTCTGCCTTGACGCAATTGCGAATAATGCACTTTTTCGTTTACTTTGTCAACCCTTAGTCAGGCTTGTTCCGGCTTTGGTGGCGCTATCTTTTCCAGCCATTCCCATCCCGCGAACTTGTCGCCAGACGCCCGGATATGCGTATAGCGTTGCAGGTTCTGCCACGAGCGGTGACCGCTCACGGAGGCAACCTGAGGGATAGTCCTACCCATCTCGAATAGGCGGCTCACCGCTTCATGTCTGAGATCGTGGAACTTCAGGTCTTCGATGGCGAGCATGTTGCAGGCGTTGCGCCACGCGAAGTTGATGGTGTCGCCTTTGAATGGGAATATCCGGTCACCGGTTTTGGGCTGCGCTTTAATAATGCGCAGTGCTTCCGGCGTGAGTTCGGTCCAGATGTTATTCCCGGACGAGCCTCGCGGATCCTTCGCGTCTCGAACGAGAATGCGGCCGTGCTCCTCCTCAAGGTCGCTCCACAGAATGCGGACGATCTCGCCCTCGCGCCGAGTTGAGAAAATCGCGAACAGCGTGACGTCGACCATCGGCAGGGATTCGCCGGAACGCGTCGAGAAGAAGGCTAGGAGCTTGTTCAGTTCCGCCAGTGTGGGGCGCCGATCACGCTGTCGACTGCGGCCGGTCAGTTCCAGCTTGCGAGCGACGGTTAGCGCGTCGTCTGCTGTTGCCGCCTCCAGCGGGTATCCCCATGCCGGGCGCGCGATCTTAAAGACACCTGACAGATAGAGCATGTAGCCAGAAACAGTAGCTGGGGATCGCGTCTTCGCGAGTTCGGTTGCGTAGGCGACTATATCTTTTGGCTTGATCGTCGAGCATCGCTTCTTTGCGATGTCTGACTCTAGCCGGATGGATCTCAGCACTTGTGCCTTGGTTCTCCCCAATCGCTTCGATTCCTTCTCGTATCTCTCGATGGCCTCGGCCAGCGTGGGATCCTCGCCCTTGCTTCCAGGACCATGGCGGATTTCGTCTTCTCGATGCTTGCCCCATGCCACGGCTTCGCGACGGGACGAAAAGGTCTTGTTCTCACGGTGCGACGTGCCATCTACTCTCACCGCGATTTGCGCCGTGAAGGTTGACTTGCCGTCCTGCCGTTTTCGCTCAATGATTGATGCCATGGAATTACAACTTTCCCGAAATGTTGTATGGATTGTTGTAATCAATTGAAAAAACATGACAAGCGCAGAAACGTTGTGAACGCCTAAATGATTGAAAAAGATATATAATGACACAGCGTGACACGTCTTACATTGCGGCCCTGCCGATGTATGACTGGCCCGAGCGGCGCGCCGAGGTCGATGCCCAATGGGCCGGGATACGCGACCGCTTGCGCGCAGCCGGCATCGACGCGCCCGACGCATTGACCCGCGATTTTGACGACCTGCACGAGCTTTGGCGCAGTCCGAGCCTGCTGTTTGCGCAGACCTGCTGGGGGCCGATGGAGCAGGGTCTTGCAGATCAGGTGCAAGTGGTGGGCCAGCCGAGCTATGACGGCATCGAAGGCGGGCAGGGCGAATTCTATTCCAGCGCCCTTGTCATGCAGCGGGGCGTCAAGGGGCTGGGCTTTACCTCCCCCATCGAGAGGGAGGTCGCGCCGCGTAGCGGCGCGGGTGGGGGTGATGCAGCCGCCAGACATGGTGGACACCCCACCCCGGAGCTGCGCGCCGACCTTCTCCCGCTGGACCTCCTGCGCAATGCGCGCTTCGCCTATAACGGCCCGGACTCCATGTCTGGTCTCATCGGCCTGTCGCGCGACCTCGCAGCGGCAGGCGAAAGCCTCGACATCTTTTCCGAGCGCATCCAGACGGGCGGCCACCGGCTGTCCATTCAGGCGGTGGCGCAAGGCATCGCCGATGTCGCGGCCATCGACTGCATGAGTTGGCATCTGGCGCAACAATACGAGCCCGCGGCGCGCGATCTTTGCGTGGTCGGCTGGACGTCACCGCGCAAGGGCCTGCCATTCATCACGGCGAAATCAACGCCGCCTGATGTGGTGGCTGCTCTCAGATCGATTATTTTCGTCTAATGGACGGGGCCGCCTTGCTCCTCTGGCGAAGGCGCGGAGCTTTGCCGTCGAAGTGTTCGACTTCAATCTGATCGATCTGCCGAACCAGATCGATCAGTTTGCGAAAGCCCCAGGTGCGTGTGTCGAAGCTCGGTTCCAGCTTGACCAGTTGCGTGCCAACGGCCCCGAGCGACGCCCAGCCATCCTCGCCTTCCACCTGCTCGATTGCCTTCTGCACCACAGGAGTGATGGATTTGAGGCCGGGCGGTCTGCTCTTGATCGGCGTGGCGATGCTGACCTCGCCGGTGTTCAGCAGGTTTTCGGTATAGATGAAGCGAAGGCAGGCTTGCTGGAAGCTTTGCGGCGTCTTGCGCTCGCCAAAGCCGAAGACGTCAACGCCCTGTTCTCGGATGCGCGCTGCGAGCCGGGTGAAATCGCTGTCTGACGAGACAAGACAAAATCCATCAAGCCGGCCGCTGTGCAGCAGATCCATCGCGTCGATGACCAGGGTGATGTCCGATGCGTTCTTTCCCGTCGTGTAGGCAAACTGCTGCTGCGGGATGATCGCATGTTTCGAAAGCAGATCTGCCCAGCCTTTGGAGCGTGCGTTGGAAAAGTCCCCATAGATGCGCCGAACGCTCGCCTCGCCGATCTTGGCGATTTCTTCAAACAGACCGTCCGCGATCTTGGATGACGCATTGTCAGCATCGATCAGAACCGCAAGGCGAGGTGAGCGTTCATTAGCCATGCCGGAAGTCTTAGCATGGCATTCGGGATTGCCTAACCCCGCATCTTTTCGCCGGACGGATCAAATGGCGGCTCGGTGTTGATGCGGGCCTTGCGGCGATGGCCGAGGATTTCGATCTCGAACATGCCCTCGCTCTCGTCGTCGGCCAGTTCGGCCGGCACATAGCCCTGCGCCATCGACTTGCCGACATAATGCGCGTAGCCGCCGGACGTCACCCAGCCGACGACGGACCATTCGCCGTCATGCAGGCCGCGCAGGGCAGACGCGCCGGATGCCGCCTCCGAGCCGCGCACCTCTTTCCCGGACGCGTCGAAGCGCGGCGCGCCGAAATCATGCGTCTTGCCGACCGTGCCGAAATCCTTGCCCTTGACGCGCGCCCATATCGGCTCGTCGCCCATCACGTCTGCGTCGGTCGCCTCGACGATCATCGACACGCGGCGCAGCGCCGGCCCGTCCTGCTGCTCCTTGGCAGCCGCATCGCGGCCGATGAAGTCGTTCTTGTCCATCTTGATGAAGCGATCCATGCCGCCCTCGAACGGGCCATAGATGGGGCGCAACTCGCGGAACCAGGTCGGAAAATTCTTCTCAAGACGCATGGAGAGCAGCGCGCGCATGCCGAAATCGACGATGCCGAACTCTTCGCCCGCATCCTTGATCGCCTTGTAGACGAGTCGCTGATAGGCCGGCGCCATCCAGATTTCGTAACCTAGATCGCCGGTATAGGTGATGCGGTTGACCATGCAGGGCGCGCCGCCGACCGCCATTTCGCGGAAGTCCATGAAGCGGAATGCCTTCGACGAAACGTCGACATCGACCAGCTTCTGCAACAGCTTCTGCGAATTTGGACCGGCGATCGACAGGCCGACCAACGTCTGGTCGAAGCGGTGGATTCGAACGCTGCCGTCGTTCGGCAGATGCTGCTCGAACCAGCGCATGTGATATTTCTGCGCAGCGCTGGACCCCCAGATCATGAACCTCTCGTCGCCTGTCTTGGCTATCGTAAAGTCGCCGATCAGCTTGCCGAATTCGTTCAGCATCGGGGTCAGCACGATGCGGCCGGTCTTCGGCATCTTGTTGGTCATAAGATGATTCAGGAAAGCCTCAGAACCGGTTCCGGAGACTTCATATTTTGCGAAATTGGCGATCTCGGTAATGCCGACGCTCTCGCGCGTTTTGCGCACCTCATTGCCGATATGCTCGAAGTCGTTCGAGCGATGGAACGAGACGATATCCTTGGCCTCGCTGCCCTTCGGCGCAAACCAGAGCGGCGTTTCAAGGCCCCATGAATCGCCCATAACGGCGTTGCCGGCCACCATCGTGTCATAGAGCGGCGTCGTCTGGGCGGGGCGGGCGGCTGGCAGTTCCTCGTTGGGGAAACGGATCGAGAAGCGGCGCGAGTAGTTCTCGCGAACCTTGGCGTTGGTGTAGCGCAGCGATGCCCATTCGCCCCAGCGCGCCACATCCATGCCCCAGACGTCGAAGCCCGGATCGCCATTGACCATCCAGTTTGACAGCGCCAGCCCGACGCCGCCGCCCTGGCTGAAGCCCGCCATGACGCCGCAGGCCACCCAGAAATTGGTCAGGCCCTGCACCGGGCCGACCAGCGGGTTGCCGTCCGGCGCGAAGGTGAAGGGGCCGTTGATGACCTGCTTGATGCCGGCATTGGCAATGCCCGGAAAATGCCTGAAGCCGATTTCGAGCGAGGGCGCGATGCGGTCGAGGTCGGGCGCGAGCAGTTCGTGGCCGAAATCCCATGGTGTGTTGACCGGCGACCATGGCTTGCACGCCTTTTCATAGGTGCCCAGCAGAATGCCGTTGCGCTCCTGGCGGGTGTAGATCTCGCCCTTGAAATCGAGCACGCCGATCATCTCGCGGCCGGTTTCCTTGTTGAAGGCTTCGACCTCCGGCATCGGCTCCGTCAGCAGATACATGTGCTCCATGGCGAGCACCGGCAATTCGACGCCGACCATGCGGCCGATCTCGCGCGCCCACAGCCCGCCGCAATTGACGACGTGTTCGGCATGGACCGTGCCCTGTTCGGTGATGATATTCCAGGTTCCGTCGGGAGCTTGAGTCAGCTCCTTGACCGGGTTGCGCAGCACGATCTCCGCGCCCAGCTTCTTTGCCGCCTTGGAATAGGCGATCGTCGTGCCTGACGGGTCGAGATGGCCTTCGACCGGGTCCCACATGGCGCCGACGAAGTGGCTCTCGTCCATCAGAGGGAACATCGCCTTCGCCTCGGACGGCGTGATCAGCTCGGTGTCCATGCCGAGATAGCGGCCCTTGGCGTGGGCAAGACGCAGGAAATCCATGCGCTCCGGGCTGTCGGCCAGCATGACGCCGCCGGTCAGGTGCAGCGAGCAGGACTGGCCCGAAACCTCCTCAAGCTCCTTGTAGAGCTGCACTGTATAGGCCTGCAGCTTGGCGACGTTCGGGTCGCCGTTGAGCGTGTGGAAACCGCCAGCCGCGTGCCACGACGAGCCGGAGGTCAGCTCCGAACGCTCGATCAGGACGATGTCGGTCCAGCCCGCCCGGGCGAGGTGATAGAGCACCGAACAGCCGACGACCCCGCCGCCGATCACAACCGCTTTGTAGTGGGATTTCATGGGGGTGGGCTCCGGTGATGAGAAACAGAATCAGCCTTGCGGGCATATGAAAATCTGAGATCGGGCGCGGTCACGTCTTCGGCCAGCCGGCCGTCAAGCGCGGCCAGGATCGTGTCGCACGCGGCACGACGAAATTTGAGTGCCTCATGGCTCCAGAAGCGCAGCGTCGAATATCCGGCCTGCCGCATGAATTCGTCTCTTCGGCGATCGTAATCGCTGCCTTCATGCTGGGAGCCGTCCAGTTCGACGACAAGCTTTTGCCTGCGGCAGCAGAAATCAGCAAAATAGGGGCCGATGGGAAACTGGCGTGTGAACTGGTGGCCGCCTAGCTTGCGGCCTTTAAGCTCGAGCCAAAGCATTGCCTCTGCCTGATTGCCGCTTTTGCGCAGGCTACGGGCTCTGGCGGTCGCACCGGCCTTGCGTCGACTGCGATTTTTGTCGCCAACCCCCACTCCGTCGTCGCTGCGCGCCGCCACCTCTCCCCCCGAAGGGGGGTGAGGAAGGGAGCTAGTCAGCGCCGCCTCGCGCCTTGCCTCCACCTCTCTCTCCAATGGGGGGTGAGGACGGGTGCCGGTCAGCGTAGCTTCACTCCCTTCCTCCACCTCGCGAAGCGGGGGGGAGGTGTCGAGGCGAAGCCGAGACGGAGGGGGGGATGTCGCCATCAGATGACTTTGGCCGCGCAACTCAAAAATCGGTCGGCGCGCCGCCTTCGGCGATGCGTTTGTCGACGAAGGAGTCGAGTTCCTCGCGGATGGCGGGGTCCATCGCCGGGACCTCGTAGGCAGCAAGCCGCTCCTTCCAGACGCGGTTGGCCTTTTCGACAGCGGTCGGCGAGCCTGCCTCGGCCCATGTCTCGAAATTGCGCCAGTCCGACAGGACAGGAGAATAAAACGCTGTCTTGTAGCGCGCCTGCGTGTGCGGCGTGCCGAAGAAGTGGCCGCCCGGTCCAACATCGCGGATGGCGTCGACCGCAAGCGCGTCTTCGGACAGGTCGAGGGGGGTGAGCATTTCCGACACCATCTGCAAAAGGTCGATGTCGAGGATGAATTTCTCGAAGGAGGCGCGCAGCCCGCCCTCCAGCCAGCCGGCCGAGTGTAGCACGAAATTGCCGCCGCCCTGGACCGCGCCCCACAGTGAAAAGACGCTCTCATAGGCCGCCTGCGCATCGACCGCATTGGCCGCGCAGGTGTTGGAGGTGCGGTAGGGGATGCCATACCTGCGCGCCAGCTGCCCGCCCAGCATCTGCGCCTTCATATATTCCGGCGTGCCGAAAGCGGGCGCGCCAGACTTCATGTCGACGTTCGAGGTAAAACCGCCATAGCCGACCGGCGCGCCCTTCTTCACCATCTGCGTAAACGCGATGCCGGCCAGCGCCTCGGCGTTCTGCTGAACCACTGCGCCAGCCACCGTCACCGGGGCCATTGCGCCTGCCAGCGTGAACGGCGTGACGATCACGACCTGCCCATGCGACGACATCTGGATGATGCCCTCCATCATCGGCACATCGAGCTTCAGCGGCGAATTGGTGTTGATGATCGTGTAGCAGACCGGCGTGCCGAGAAGCTGCTCATGCGTCAGGCCGTTGGCGATGCGGCCTATTTCGATGCCGTCAAGGTTGCGTTCCTTGCCCAGCGAATAGATGTGGAACACCTTGTCGGTCAGCGTCGCCAGATCGCGGATGCATTCCAGATGCCTGATCGACGGGTGGATGTCGATCGGCTCGACCGGATAGCCGCCGGTGGCGGAGATGACATTGTGCATCTGCGCCAGCTTCACCAGATTGCGGAAATCGGTCTGGTTGCCGGCGCGGCGGCCATTGTCGAGGTCGGACGAGTTGGGCGCGGACGCCACTTGCGCAAACACCAGATTGTCGCCGCCGAAATCTATCGAATGATTGGCGTTTCTGGCGTGGACGCGAAATTCCGACGGTGCCGTCTTGATCGTTTCGAGGATCATGTCGGGGTCGAAGCGCACGCGCTCGGACCCTGCGCGCACATCCGCGCCTGCCTTCTTCATGATGGCGCGCGCCTCGTCATGCAGCACGTCGAGGCCGATTTCCGAAAGCACCCTGAGCGATGCCGCATGGATCGATTCGAGCTGGTCTTCGGAGACGATATTGGTCGGCGCGAACGGCCGTTTCAGCCTGCGGAAGGGCGGTTGCTCGAAGGCGCTCGACGCGCCCGCGCGCTTGCCGGCGCGGCCGCCGCTTCTGGAGCGCGCGCCGCCAACGTTGGCCTCGGCTGTGGCTTCTGTCATCGAAATACTCGTAATAGAATTCAACGCTCCCATATTCGACGGCGGCGCGGCCTGCGGTAGCAAGCAGCGCGACCCCGACTGCGAGGGAAACGACATCGTGCCGGAAGAAGCGAAGGATCACGCATGACGACTGAGAACGGACGCGACCCCTATCTCTGGCTGGAGGAGCGGGAATCGCCGGAGGCGCTGAAATGGGTCGGCGACCAGAACAAGGTGACGACCGACAGGCTGCATGCCGTTTCCGGATATGAGCAGGATTTCGCGACCGCGCTCGACCTGATGACGGCGGAAGACAATCTCGCCGTCGGCTCCGAGCTTCACGGCAAGGTCTATAATTTCTGGCAGGACAAGACGAACCCGCTCGGCCTGTGGCGGCGCACGTCGCTCGCCTCCTACAAGACCGAAAAGCCCGACTGGGAAACCATTCTCGATTTCGACCGGCTGGCAGCGGAAGAGGGGACCAAATGGGTCTTTTCAGGCGCGATCAAGCTTTATCCGGATTTCACCCGTGCCCTCATCATGATGTCGCCGGACGGCGGCGACGCCAGCGCCATGCGCGAATTCGACATCGAGGCGAAGGCGTTCGTTGTAGGCGGCTTCGAGGCCCCGGCATCGAAGTCGGGCTACACCTGGCTCGACATCGACACGCTGCTGGTCAGTTCCGCGCTGACCGACGACGACAGGACGACGTCGGGATATCCGCGCGTTGTCCGGCTGTGGAAGCGCGGCGAGCCTCTGATGGAAGCAGCCGAAATCTTTGACATTCCCGCCAGCGAACTGACCGCATATGCCAGCGTCGATCATGATCGCGGCAAGCAATATGTCTTCGCCAGCCGGGTCATGGATTTTTACAATGGCAGGGGGTTCCTGCGCATGGCGGACGGTTCGTTCCGCCACATTCCGCTGCCGGACGACAGCCTGAACACGGTGCTGTTCAAGGGGCAGTTCATCTTCGGTCAGCGAACGCCGTGGACCGCGCCTAACGGCACCAAATGCGAACCCGACGGGCTTTACGCGTTCGACTTCGAGCACTGGATCGCCACCGGCGAACTCGGCGCGATTTCCACCATCCTCAAGCCCCGGGACCGCGTGTCGATCGCCGGTCTCGCCACGACCGAAACCAGAGTTTTCGTGCAGATGATGGACAATGTGCGCGGCAAGGTCATCGCCGCCAGCCATGACGGCAAGGGCTGGTTGGTCGCGCCGGTCGCTCTGCCTGACAACGGCAATGTCGGCATTGTCGGCGCAAATTCCTACGGCACCAGCGTCTGCTTCTCCTTCACCGATTTCCTGACCCCGCCTTCGCTGATCTGGTCGGACGATGAGGGCGCGACGCTTGAGACGATCAAGGCGCAGCCCGCGCGCTTTGATGCGTCGGGTCTCGTCACCGAGCAGTTCGAGGCGAAGTCGAAGGACGGCACGATGATCCCGTATTTCGTCGTGCGCCCGAAGAACCAGAGCCGCCCGCTACCGACGCTGCTCTACGCCTATGGCGGGTTCCAGGTGCCATTGCTGCCGGGTTATGCGGGCGTGCGCGGCAAGCTCTGGCTCGAACGCGGCAATGTCTTCGTTCAGGCGAGCATTCGTGGCGGCGGCGAGTTCGGGCCGAACTGGCATATCGCGGCGCTCAAGGGCAATCGCCAGACGGCGTTCGACGATTTTGCCGCCGTTGCCGAGGATCTGGCGAAGCGCCGCATCACCACGCCCTCGCTGCTCGCGATCAATGGCGGGTCGAATGGCGGCCTGCTCACCGGCACCGCCGTCACGCAGCGTCCTGAGCTTTATGGCGCGGCGATCATCGAGGTGCCGCTGCTCGACATGCTGCGCTATACTGAACTGCCGCCCGGCGCGTCGTGGATCGCCGAATATGGCGACCCGTCGATCCCCGAGGAGCGCGCCTTCCTCGAAGCCTATTCGCCCTATCAGCATGTGCGCGACGGGGTGACCTATCCGAATGTGCTGCTGATGACTTCGACCGCCGACGACCGTGTGCATCCCGGCCATGCGCGCAAGATGGCGGCGCTGATGCAGGCCAAGGGCAATGCGGGCACGCTCTACTACGAGGAAACGCAGGGCGGCCATGGCGGGCGCGGTGACCGCAAGCCGCAGGCGGCGCAGGCAGCGATGCGCTTTGCCTTCCTGCGCGACGTGCTGGGCGAGTCTTCGGCCTAGACGCATTTTCCGGACGCAAAAGTGCTTCACACTTTTGCTGGAAATGCTGTTTGTTCTGGACGCATTCTCCGAACGCAAAAGTGCTTCACACTTTTGCTGGAAATGCTCAGGATGTCGCGCTGGCTCAGGCGTTCGTCGCGCCTTGAGCTATCCAAGTTCCGGCGATCCTGCTTGATCGTGGACCATGACCGTCCGCATCGACACGACCGAGCCGCCGATGCCGTGGGCCGCCCTTGGCGGCGTCACGGCATCCGTTGCCGTGTTCGGTATCGCGCAGGGCCTGTCTTATCCCTATTTCACCTTCCTGATGCAGTCGCACGGGCTTTCGGCCGCCGAGATCGGCCTTTCCGCCGCGATGACGCCTGCCGGGCTGATCGTGTCGGCGCTGTTCCTGCCGCAGCTTGTGCGGCGGCTTGGTGCAAGCACCGTGGCTGTTGCGGGCGCGCTCGTGGTGGCGCTTCTGTTCCTGTCCATCGGCCTGATGCAGAACTGGATCGCCTGGTATCCGGTGCGCTTCCTCATCGGCCTGTTCGTCAACCCGCTCTACATTCTGGGCGAGGTCTGGGCGATGGCGCTGGCACCGCCCTCAAAGCGCGGCCGTGTCATGGGCTTCTTCAATGCGGTGACGGGGGCAGGCTACGCCACCGGCCCGCTGTCTCTGGCGCTGGTTGGCTCGGGCGGATGGCCGCCTCTCATCATCGGCATCAGCGGCTTTCTCATCTGCGCGCTTCTCCTTGCGTTCACGACACGGGGCATAAGAGGGCTGGATGACGAGCCGTCGGGGCAGAAATCGTCCGGCGTGCTCGGCTTCTGGTTCCTCGCCCCCGCGCTCCTCGTCGCGGTCATCGTGTCGTCGGCCAACCAGACCAGCATCTATTCCCTCATGCCGGTGTTCGGCGCGGCCCATGGGCTGGCCGAAGCGCGCCTCGCCACGCTGCTCACCGCAATGTCGGTCGGCAACATCATCCTGCAATTCCCGCTCGGCCTGATGGCGGAGCGAGTCGGCGCGCGCACGATGATCCTCGTCTGCGCCGTCATCTTCATGTCGCTGGTGCTGACGCTGCCCTTCATGATCACGTCCTATGCCGTGCTGCCGCTGCTCGTCATCATTGGCGGGCTTGGCTATGGCGTCTACACGATGTCCCAGATCGAGCTTGGCAACCGCTTCTCCGGCCAGCAACTCGTCGCGGGCAATTCCGCCTTCGGCCTGATGTGGGGCGTCGGCGGAATGCTCGGGCCGCCGGGAGCCGGTGCGTTGATACAGTCGATCGGTGCAAACGGGCTGATCGTCTCGATCGTGTCGCTCAGCCTCTTGCTCGTCGCCTTCATGACCTATCGCACGCTGACGCGGGGCAGGTCGAAGTAGCTGCCGTTGAGATAGCGGTTTCCCGATCCGGTGGTGAAAACCGATCGCTGTCTTCATTCCGTACTGGATTCGATCTAAGCTGCCTTCATGCGTCCTGATCGCGGGCAGATGACAAAGAGCCGAAGCGCGCCGTCCAGCCGGACGCGCCATGCCGAACTGCTGCGTCTTTGCGCCCGCATCGGCTATTCGCCGCACGCTCCCCGATGAAGCTGAGATTCAGATTCACATTGGAGGCGTAACACCATGTCCTATCAGAACTATTCGCTGAAGCAGCTCCAGCAGATCGACGCTGCGCACTATCTGCATCCCTTCACGGACCACAAGGAATTGCGGGCCGCAGGCTCGCGCGTCATCACCCGTGCGGAAGGGCCATACATCTACGATTCCGAGGACAACCAGATTCTCGACGGCATGGCGGGCCTCTGGTGCGTCAATCTCGGTTATGGCCGCAACGAGCTGGCCGAAGCCGCCTATCAGCAGATGAAGGAGCTGCCCTACTACAATTCCTTCTTCAAATGCGCGACGCCGACGCCGATCCTGCTGTCGCAGAAGCTGGCAGAGATCGCGCCCGCCAATATGAACCAGGTGTTCTACGGCTCGTCGGGATCTGAATCCAACGACACTGCGCTGCGTCTCGTCCGCCATTACTGGGCGCTTGAGGGCCAGCCGAAAAAGAACATCATCATTTCGCGCAAAAACGCCTATCACGGCTCGACTGTCTCGGGCGCTTCGCTCGGCGGCATGGAGCACATGCACCAGCAGCTTGGCGGCGCGGTGCCCAACATCGTCCATGTCATGGCGCCTTATGGCTTCGAGCTGTCGCTGCCGGGCGAAAGCGAGCACGACTTCGGCATCCGCGCCGCGCGCGCCATCGAAGACGCCATCCTTCAGGCCGGGCCTGAAAACGTCGCGGCCTTCATCGGCGAGCCGATCATGGGCGCGGGCGGCGTGAAGATCCCGCCGGAAAGCTACTGGCCGGAAGTCCAGCGCATCTGCCGCAAATACGACGTGCTCATCATGCTCGACGAGGTCATCACCGGCTATGGCCGCACCGGCGAATGGTTTGCCGCCCAGTCGATGAACATCGAGGCCGACACCATCACCACCGCCAAGGCGCTGACCTCCGGCTATCAGCCGCTGTCGGCGCTGTTCGTCGGCGACCGCATTGCCTCCGCGCTCGTCGACAAGGGCGGCGAGTTCTACCACGGCTACACTTACTCCGGTCATCCGGTGGCCTGCGCGGTGGCGCTCAGGAATCTCGAAATCATCGAGCAGGAAGGCCTGATCGAGCGCGTGCGGACTGAGACCGGCCCCTATTTCCGCAAGGCGCTGATGGGCGCGCTTGCCGGCCATCGCCTTGTCGGCCAGGTCCGCACCTTCGGCCTGCTGGGCGCAATCGAGATCGTCAAGGACAAGGAAACCCGCGAGCGGTTCAAGCCCGACGGCTCGGCCGCCGCCACGGTGCGCGACCACGCCATCGCCAATGGCATGATGATGCGCGCCACCGGCGATACGATGATCCTCTCGCCGCCGCTGATCTGGACGCGCGAGACCATCGACATGGCGGTGGAGCGCATCGAAAAGGCGCTCGATCTCGCCGCAACCGATCTCGGGGTCTGACCGATGTCATATCCGCCCGTGCTTGCGCCCGTCGAATATGCCGACGCCTCCACGGAGGTGCGGGCGGTCTATGACGACATCATGGCGACCCGAAATTCCGACTGGGTCAACAATTTCTGGAAGGTGCTGGCGCACGATCCGGCCAACCTGAAACGCACCTGGGAGGCGTTGAAGGTGGTCATGGGGCCTGGCGCGCTCGATCCGCTGACCAAGGAACTGGTCTACATCGCCGTATCGGTGACGAACGGCTGCGAATATTGCACCTATTCCCATACAGCCGGCGCGCGCGCCAAAGGCATGAGCGACGCCATGCTGATGGAGTTGCTGGCGGTTGTCGGCAAGGCCAATGAAACCAACCGGCTGGCCAACGCGTTGCGTCCACCGGTTGATCCTCAATTCCTTCCGAAAGCCAGTTCATGACCTCGCGCAGACACAGAATGAAACGCGACAGCGCCGCTGTCGCCGATGGCCTCATGCTGGCGCCAGCCGTCATGGCGCTGCGCGTGCCGATCCTCGGCGCGGAGGCGGGCGGATTGCGTCCCGCCCGCGAAATGCAGAAGGCCGTCAACGAGAAGGCGGCGGCCTTTGCCGAAGGATTGGTCGACGCTCAGCTCGCCTGGTTTCAGGCCAGCATGATGTTGCCGTTCGCATTTGCCAAAGCGCGTTCGCCGATGGCCCCGTGGCTCGATATGGCCGAAGCGGTGGCAAGCGCCGCATTGGCCCCTTCGGCGCGGCGCGTGAAAAGCAATCTGCGGCGGCTGTCCGGTCGATGAGTGGCTCCCGCCAACTCGGAACGCATCGCGCAATTTCAGTTGATAGGAGAGCATCTTGAGCCGAGAGGCGCTTAACAACCCGACGGAATTGCCAAGAGAGCTGGACCGCTGGAACTGGGGTGCCTTCTTCCTCAACTGGATATGGGGAATTGGAAACTCGACGCCCATAGCTCTGCTCGCGCTCATTCCAGGGCTGAACGTGATCATGATGATCGTTCTGGGAATGCGTGGCAGCCGATGGGCATGGCGCAATCGATACTGGCCGGATACTGCACACTTTGCCCGGACCCAGCGCAAATGGGCCATTGCCGGTCTGGTGGTCTGGGTTTTGGTCATCGGCGGCTTTGCCGCCATGTTCGTCAGTGTCGTTCCGATGATGAAGAACAGCGCCGCCTATGAGATGAGCATGAGCTTGATCCAGCCCGACGCCAAGGTGCGCGAGGCGCTGGGCGATGATGTGAAGCCTGGCTTCTGGGTTTGGGGCGGGGTATCTGTACAGGCCGGTGGCACGGGCAGCGCCAATCTGAGCATTCCCTTGAGCGGCTCGAAAGGGGCGGGAACGGCACTTGTCGAGGCGGTCAGGCAGAATGGCGACTGGAAGCTGTTGCTGGTCGTCGTGAGGATCGATGGCAGCGACGTGCCGATCGTTCTGGTCAACACGGGAAACCGTCAGATTCCCAACGCGCCCGTAGCGCTTTGATCCATCCAGGCAAACAAAAACCGCGCCCCCGGTCTTCCGGGATGACGCGGCCTTGTCTGATACGCTTGGCGCTTCGCTACTCAAACACTGCGAAACTAACTGCCCCGGTACGCGAGACCTGATCCGGAGCGCCGGCGGTTGAGTTTGTGTCCCCCGCCTCGAAGCCATTTATAGGGCGATATCGTTACCGCCCGGTTATCGAGAGATTAGCGAATTCTGAACATCGACGTTTTTCGGAGCAAAACCGGCACTTTAGACGGTGCCGGAAGATTACGATGCGTCATGCAACGTAATCGCTCATGCGTCCCAGATAATGCAATCCTGGGTAGAGATTTTCCTCTCAGGCGCCGTCGCCGCGCAGGAACCGGATGATGCCGGAGAAGTCGTTGTCGCCGCCGCCTTGCGCGGCATAGAGCGCATAAAGCTGGGCCGCTTCGGCGCCGAGGGGCGTCACCGCGCCCGATGCGGCGGCGGCCTCCTGCGACAGTTTCAGGTCCTTCAGCATCAGGGCTGCGGCAAAGCCCGGCTTGTAGTCGCGGTTGGCGGGCGAAGTCGGCACCGGGCCGGGGACCGGGCAATAGGTGTTGATCGACCAGCACTGGCCCGACGAGGTGGACGCCACATCGAACAGCGCCTGATGCGACAGGCCGAGCTTTTCAGCGAGAACGAATGCTTCCGAGACGCCGATCATCGAAATGCCGAGGATCATGTTGTTGCAGATCTTGGCGGCCTGACCTGCGCCGGCGTCGCCGCAATGGACGATGCGGCCCGCCATGGCTTTCAGGATCGGCTCTGCCTTGTCGAAAGCTTCCTTCGAGCCGCCGGCCATGAAGGTCAGCGTTCCCGCCGTCGCGCCGCCCGTTCCGCCCGAAACCGGAGCATCGACGGAGAGCAGACCGTTCTTGCCGGCGATCGCATGAGCCTTGCGGGCCGAATCGACGTCGATGGTGGACGAATCGATCAGCAGCGCGCCCTTCTTTGCCTGCCCCGCAATGTCCTCATAGACCGACACGACATGCTTGCCGGCGGGCAGCATGGTGATGATGATGTCGGCGTCCTTCACCGCCGCGCCCGCATTGGCCATCACGGTGACGCCGTTGGCGGCCGCGACCGTCAGATTGGCGGGGACGAGATCGAAGCCGTGGACCGAATGCCCCGCCTTGACCAGATTTGCGGCCATGGGATTGCCCATATTGCCGAGGCCGATGAATGCGATGTTGGTCATTTGAAAACTCCTCAAAATATGGTGGCGAAGAGGGGTGAGAACTGGGCGGCAGACGTTGGCGAGAGGGGAGCGGTCGGAGCGCCGGAGTCGTTCTGCCTACTGCCTACTGCCTGAATTCACCGCCCGATCAGATTGCGCGCGATGATGACGCGCATGATTTCATTGGTGCCTTCGAGAATCTGATGCACGCGCAGGTCGCGCACCAGTTTCTCGACGCCGTAATCGTGCAGGTAGCCGTAGCCGCCGAAGACCTGGAGCGCGTCATTGGCGATGTTGAAGCCGGTGTCTGTGACGAAACGCTTTGCCATGGCAGACCATTTCGACGCGTCATGCGCCTTGGCGTCGAGCTTCGACGCCGCCGCATAGAGGAACAGTCGAGACGCCTGCAATTCCGTCTCCATGTCGGCAAGCTTGAACTGGAGCGACTGGAAGCGGTCGATGGTCTGGCCGAACGCCTTGCGTTCGCCCGCATATTGCACTGCCTTGTCGAGCGCGGACTGCGCGCCGCCTAGCGAGCAGGCGGCGATGTTCAGACGCCCGCCGTCGAGGCCGGACATGGCGATGCCGAAACCCTTGCCCTCGTCCGAGAGGCGGTTTTCGGCCGGCACCTTGCAGTCCTCGAAGATCACCTGCCGGGTCGGCTGCATGTGCCAGCCCATCTTGTGTTCGAGCGCGCCGAAGGTCAGGCCCGGCGCGTCTTTCGGGATGACGAAGGTCGACACGCCCTTGGGGCCGTCGTCGCCGGTCCGCGCCATCACGACATAGACGTCGTTGTTGCCGGCGCCCGAGATGAACTGCTTGGTGCCGTTGAGCACATAGTCCGCGCCATTGCCGGGGCCGCGCACCGCGCGCGTCTTCAGCGCAGCGGCATCCGAGCCCGCCGAAGGTTCGGTCAGGGCGTAGCTCGCCAGCCATTCCATGGACGTGATCTGCGGGAGGAACCGCTGGCGCTGTTCCTCCGAGCCGAACTTGTCGATCATCCACGCGGCCATGTTGTGGATCGAGATGAAGGCCGAAAATGCCGGGCAGGCGCGCGACAGCGCCTCGAAGATCAGCACAGCGTCGAGGCGGCCAAGGCTCGAGCCGCCGACATCCTCATTGACATAGATGCCGCCGAAGCCGAGCGCACCCGTCTCGCGGATCACGTCGTCGGGGAAATAGCGGTCCCGGTCCCACTGAAGCGCATCGGGCGCAACCCTGTCGGCGGCGAACGCCTCCGCCATCTCCTGGATGGCACGCTGATCTGCGTTCAGCTCAAACTGGCCGGCGGCGTCAACCGTGGCATCCATATCTCGCTCCCTGGATGTTTCGCTATGCGCGCCGGCAGTCTAGACCAATGAAGACCGCACGCAACCTTGGCTGTGGCGCAGCCGCTGTGCATGAATTCCTGAAAGGTATTAGTCGAGTGGACATTTCCGCACAATCGAAGCTGCAGCTGGACAGGCGGGGCTGACTTGGCGCGCGCGCTCATGCTTCAGGGGACCGGCTCCGACGTCGGCAAATCGGTTCTGGTGGCGGGCCTGTGCCGCGCGGCCGCAAATCGCGGCCTCAAGGTGCTGCCCTTCAAGCCGCAGAACATGTCGAACAATGCCGCCGTTGCCCATGGGCTTTCAGGCAGACCCGGCGAGATCGGCCGGGCGCAGTGGCTTCAGGCGCTTGCCTGCCGGTCGCAGCCGAGCGTCGACATGAACCCGGTGCTTATCAAGCCCGAAAGCGAGACCGGCGCGCAGATCGTCGTTCATGGCGAGGTGTTCGGCAAGGCGAGCGCGCGTTCCTACCAGAGCCTCAAGGCCGATCTGATGGCTGCCGTCATGGCGTCATGGGCGCGCCTGAAATCGCAGGCCGATTTGATCGTGGTCGAAGGCGCTGGCTCGCCCGCCGAGATCAACCTGCGCGACCGCGACATCGCCAATATGGGATTTGCAATCGAGGCCGGCGTTCCGGTCGTGCTGGTCGGCGATATCGACCGGGGAGGGGTCATCGCCTCGATTGCCGGCACGCATCTGATCCTCGACGAGCGCGACCGCGCCATGATCGCGGGCTTTCTCATCAACAAGTTTCGCGGCGATCTTTCGCTGTTCGACGACGGACTGTCTGCCATCACCCGCTTTACCGGCTGGCGCTCCTTCGGCGTGGTGCCGTGGCTGCGCGAGGCAGCACTTCTTCCGTCCGAAGATGCGGTGGCGCTCGACCGCACGGGTGAGGCGGGTGACGCGGGACCGGTCATCGTCGTACCGATGCTGCCGCACATTTCCAATTTCGACGATCTCGACCCGTTGCGCGCGGAACCCGGCGTCAGCGTCCGGTTCCTGCCGCCCGGCAGGCCTTGGCCCGAGCGTTGCGATCTCATCGTGCTGCCCGGATCGAAGGCGACGATGGCCGATCTTGCGGTCATGAGGGAACTCGGCTGGGATCGCAGAATAGCACTCCATGCGGCAGGCGGCGGCATGGTCATCGGCCTGTGCGGCGGCTTCCAGATGCTCGGCCGCTCGATCGCCGATCCGCACGGCATTGAAGGTGACACGGGCGAGGCGGCGGGGCTTGGCCTGCTCGATGTGTCGACCGTGCTCGTAGAGGACAAGACGGTTCGCGAGGCGAGCGGCCATTCTGTAGCGTTCGACGCGCCCGTCTCAGGCTACGAGATCCATCTCGGTGTTACATCGGGGCCGGATTGCGCACGGCCGATGCTGACGATCGGAGGGAGGCCGGACGGGGCAATTTCCGGCGACGGGCAGGTCATGGGCAGTTATCTGCACGGCCTGTTCGGCTCCGACGAACTTCGCGCAAAGCTGCTTCACCGTCTCGGCGTCCAGTCGGATCTGGCCGATCACGGCCGCAGCGTCGATGACGCGCTCGACGCGATTGCCAACCACCTTGAGCGCCACGTCGATGTCGATGGGCTGCTTGCGACGGCGCGTTAGAGCCTATTCTTTCTGGTTGTCTTTGAACCATCTGACGATCGACGGCATCTTCTCCTCGAAGCCGTCTTCGGTGAAGACGTTCAGCAGGCCCGCCGGTCTGTTCGTCCGGTTGGCGAAATCATGCATGGTGCCTGCCGGGATGACGATGCAGCCGCCCTCGGGCAGTTCGCACCAGGTCTCGCCGACCAGCACCGACATGGTGCCGCCGATTCCGTAGAAAATCTCGTCATTGCCGTCATGCGAATGAGCGCCCGGTCCGTCGGTCTCGCCGTCCAGCCACCATTCCGAAATGCTGTAGCGGGAGCGCGTCTCGGCCCCGTCCGCCTTGAACACCGCGCGCATGCCCGGCATCTGGTAGGTGCGCCCCGCGCCAACCTCCAGGACTACGGGTTCCCGTTCTGGCTTTTCCATTCTCTGTCCCCATTTCTGCCGGCTGCATTGGCCGGCGCTTGCTCCCGTCGGGAACCATAGAGGACAGCTTAGAACCCGACCAGCAGTCTCAATGGATGGTCGGCGGCCCATAACAAACGCACGGCGAGTGACAGGCACACGATCACCAGAAGCGGTTTGATGAGCTTTGCGCCGACCCGCATGGCGACCGATGCGCCGAGACGCGCGCCGAGCATCTGCGCCAGCCCCATGGCGATGCCGACCTTCCAGAAGACCACGCCGACAAAGGCGAAGACGGCAAATCCGCCGACATTGGAGGCGAAGTTGAGCAGCTTGGTGTGGGCGGTCGCCTTGAGCAGGCCAAAACCCGCCAGCGACACGAAGGCCAGCATGTAGAACGAGCCGGTGCCGGGGCCGAACACGCCGTCATAGAAGCCGACCAGCGGCACGATGGTCGCGCCGAACAGAGCAGGGGTTATGCGCTGCGCCCGGTCGACATCGTCCATGCTCGGCTTCAGCAGGAAGTAGACCGCGATCGCCACCAGCATGACCGGCAGGACCGCGCGCAGCCATTCGCCGGGCAGGATCGTGGCCAGCGCTGCGCCGAACGCGCTGCCGATCGCCGCCCACACCGCCCAGCGCCATTGCGACTTGAGATCGACATGGCCTTTCTGCGCATAGGCGATCGTGGCCGAGCCGGAGCCGAACAGGCTCTGCAATTTGTTGGTGCCCAGCGCCTCGACCGGCGAGAGACCCGCCAGCAACAGCGCCGGCACGGTCAAAAGTCCGCCGCCGCCGGCAATCGAATCGATGAACCCGGCCACGAAGCCCACGATTGCGAGCAACACCACCGTCTCTGCGGCAACTTCAAAAAACATGACAAGTCTCGGGAACGTTTCGTCCGCCATACTCCTTTTGTATGGCCGGCGCCAGAATCGCCGCTTGAGGGACAGGACACACATGGTTGCGGAATTTCTCGAACAGGTGAAGCGGCTGATCGACGGCGATCCGGCCATCAAGCGGGTGGCGGACGATCCCGTGCTTTCAGCCGAGCTGATGCTGCTGTTTCGCATGGTTCTGGCCGACGGCGGGGTCGATGCGGCCGAGATGGCCGCGTTTCGGCGCATCTGCTCGACAGCGTTCGGGATCGAGGGCGAAAGCCTCAGGGCCGTGACGCATTATCTTCAGGACTATGGCTACGAGTTCACGACGTCGAAGGCGCTGGCGCTGTTCAAGACATTGCCGGAGGCGCGCCGGCGCGAGCTTGCCCGCCACATGGCGGAAATCGCCAAGGCCGACAACGACATCTCGATCCAGGAAGTTGAACTGCTCAAGCGCACATTGCACGTGCTCGGCCTCGACGCGGCGGCCTAGCGGCGGTCAGGTCAGGTCACACAGGTCTGGTCTGGCTGCGACTACTTCTTGCGGCCGCGGCAGCGCCAGTTCCAGTCGCGCTCGGGGCCGATGTCGATGTGAACGGATTCGGTGTGGCAGTAGGTGCCGACACCGCCGCGACCCGGCAGCGAGCGCGTGTAGCGGGCCAGTTCCCACTTGCTGACGCCGGTGATCTGCACGTCGACCGCCGCGCAATACATGTGCATCGACTTGCGCGCGCCGCGCACGCGGCGGTTATAGTCCGGGCTGCGATAGCCTGACGTCACCACCATCTTGCGGCCGTAATGGCCCTCGATCTGCTTGAGCATCCTGACCAGCGAGGGTTTCAGGCAGGAGACGTCGACATTGTCGCGCTGCTTGAGAAGGCCGTTGGGCGCAAGACGCGCCAGACCGGCGGCCGACGCCATCTGCATCGGCATTTCCTCGTCCTCGTGCAGGTCGACGTCGCTGTCGTCGTTCAGGCTGTCCTTGCGGGTGATCTCGAACAGCGAGGTCTTTCTGACGCCGGGCAGATCTACGCCACCTGTCGGATTGCCGGAAGGCCGCGAAGATGGACCGGACGGAGCCGCCGTTGGCAGCGAAGCAAGCGATGCGGCGGCAGGATTTGCCGAGGCCAACTTGATGACGGGCTTGGGTTCTTTCGGCGCAGGCGCCGACATGACGGGCGCGTCCTGAGGCTTCTGCGAGAAGAAGCCGGCGAGGAAGCCCTTCTTCTTGACCGAATCGGTAGGCTTCGGCTCAGCCGCGAAGCCCGAGGCCGAGATCTGGCCGGGCGCGGCTTCCGCCTTTGCTGCCTGCGCCTCGTCGCCGGGGCGTGGCTCAGGCGTTGCAAGTGCGACGTCGCTTGCGGTCGCAGCGCCTTCAGCATCGGACGCGGATTTGGGTTTTGCGGCCGGCGTATCGGCAACGGTTGCGCCAGGAACGGCCGCGGCCGACTGTGGTGCTTCGGGCAATTCGGCTTCTGCAGCCGCCACCGATGTGCCGGGGCGCGGGGTCGGCACGAAGGCCGTCTCGGTTTCGCCGATCTGCGCTTCCTGCTCGGTCGTCAGCGGAACGACTGACATGGCTGCATTGCCTGATTGCGAGGGCGGGGCATCGCCTGCGGTAACGGTCGGGGCGGCATAGGAGGGGTTGGAAACGTCGATGCTTTCAAGGCCGCTACCGGAACAGCCGGCAAGCAGGATCGAGAAGAGGGCAGCGCCGGTGACAGACAGGGGGCGGCTCGCCGGGCGCGCTCGATCTGCTTTCAATAGGAAGTCCCCTTAATTCCGGTTCCGGCCTCAGAAAAACGCGAGGCAGCGCGGAGATGCCGTACACAGGCGAATGCAACAGACGCGATGACGCAGCGAAAATCAAGCCGCGAGCGCTCGCTAGGCGCGAAATGCGTCAACCGCATGGTTTAATTGTGGCGATTTCGGGGCGCCGCCAGCTTCAGGCCAGCACCGCCGCCGCGATCACCGTCAGACGCGAACCTTCACATAGTCGCCCGGCGCGTCCGCCAGCGCCTTGTCGGCATTGGCGATTGCGCGCGCCGGAACGCGGGCCTCATCCTGCTTTTCGATCCATTTGTGCCAGTGGGGCCACCACGAACCGGGGTTTTCGGTCGCTTTGGAAACCCATTCGTCGAAGTCGCCGACGGGTTTTGAGCCGGTCCAGTGCTGGTATTTGCCCGATGCGGGCGGATTGACGACGCCGGCAATGTGGCCGGACCCGGCCATGACATACTCAACCTCGCCGCCAAACCCCGAACTGCCGACGAAGACCGAGCGCGCGGGCGCGATATGGTCTTCTTTTGCCGCCAGATTGTAGACCGGAATCTTGATATCGGAGAGGGCGACAAGGTGGCCGCCAAGGTCCATCTCGCCCTTCGACAGGGCGTTGTCGAGATAGCAATTGCGCAGATAATAGGAGTGGTTGGCCGCGCTCATGCGCGTGGCGTCCGAGTTCCAGTAGAGCAGATCGAAGGGGGCAGGGGTTTTGCCGCGCATGTAGTTGTTGACGACATAAGGCCAGATGAGGTCGCCCGAGCGCAGCATGTTGAAGGCGGTCGCCATGCGGGTGCCTTCCAGATATCCCGCTCCCTCCATGGCGCGTTCGAGCGCGCTGATCTGATCCTCGTCGACGAAGACCTTGAGGTCTCCGGCGAAGGTGAAATCGACCTGGGTGGTGAAGAACGTCACCGAGCGGATGCGCTCGTCCCTCTTCTTGGCCATCAGCGCAAGTGCCGCCGCGAGCAGCGTCCCGCCGACGCAATAGCCGATCGCGTTGACCTCATTCTCGCCGGTCTGCCGCTCGACCGTATCGAGCGCGAATTCCAGTCCGTCTCGCACATAGTCTTCCCAGCCCATGCGCGCATGGCGCTCGTCGGGGTTGACCCATGAGATGACAAAGACGGTGTGGCCTTGAGAGACCGCCCAGCGGATGAAGCTCTTTTCGGGGTTCAGGTCGAGAATGTAGAACTTGTTGATCCATGGCGGGCAGATCAGGAGAGGGCGCTTGAGCACCGTCTCCGTCGCCGGCTCGTACTGGATGATTTCGGCGACCGCGCTGCGCGCCACAACCTTGCCGGGAGAATTGGCGATGTTGCGGCCGACCTCGAACATGGAGGCGTCCGACTGCCTCAGCTTGAGGTCGCCGCGCCCCGCCTCGATGTCCTCCGCCAGCATCTTCATGCCGCGCACGAGATTCTCGCCATTCGACGCAATCGTCTCGCGGAACAGTTCGGGGTTGGTCAGCACGAAGTTCGACGGCGAAATCGCGTTCGAGATCTGCTTCATGTAGAAGCCGGCCTTGTGGCGGGTGTGTTCGTCCAGTCCCTCCGCCTGGGTCACCAGATCGGCGGCCCAGCGCGAGGTGACGAGATAGGTCTGCTTGAGGAAGTCGAAGAAGGCGTTCTTCGCCCATTCCGGGTCGCGGAACCGCTTGTCATTCGCATCGGGCGCAATCGCATCGGCAGAGGGCGTCTCGCTCGACATGCGGGCGGCCGAGTTCATCCACACCTTCATGAAGCCGGCAAAAAGCCGCGTCTGCGCGTCGAGTGCGCGCTGCGGGTCGGCCAGCCAGTATTCCGTGACTTTCGAGAACGTCTTGACCATGTCGGCCATGGGATCGGACAGCGTATCGCCGATCTCGCCTCGCTCGCGCGGGCCGGACCAGGCCGACGCGGCCTTGCCGGCTTCCTGCAGCATCTTTGCGACGTTCAGGGCAAAGCGGTCGGGCTCCTTGACGAGATACTGGTCAATGTCCAGATTTTCGCGCTTTTCCGACTCAGTTTCTGCTATCACGTCAACCGCCTCCCACGGCCTTGTCTTGACACATTATCATGGCATGCGCATTTCAATCGCACAAACGCATACAACTCCTATTTGAGGCAGATCATGGCACAAGCAAGTCGAGTGCGCCCGGCGCAGGCGATTATCTTTGCAGCGATGCTTGCAGGCATTGCGGGCTGCCAGACCGGGGGCGTCGACGGCCTCATGCCGCTTGAAGGAACGCGCAATACCGGCACCTATCCCGACCTCAACGTGAAGCCGCAGGCCGAGACCGCCCAGCTGACGACCGGCGAGGCTGAGCAGGAGGTTGCCCGACTCAAGGCCGCGAAAGCGTCACAGGTTGCCAGCTCGGGCGGGACGCCGCCTGTCAGCCAGTCGGAATTTCGTTCGGCATCCGGCAGGCAGAAGCAGGTTCTCAAAGCAATCGAAGCCGGCGACTGACGCCTGCGACCCGCTCTGCCCGGCCTCCAGCCGGGCTCGCATCGGCGCGGGCAGGGTTGCCGTCAAAGCGGACCAGTCATTCGCTCCAGCCTATTCCGCGTCGCGGCGAATGCGTGTATAGCGCGCCCGAACCCTTCCCCGAGGAATGCCATGGACGATTTTCACAAGACCCGCCGTCTGCCCCCCTATGTCTTCGAGCAGGTCAACCGTCTGAAGGCCAGCGCCCGTTCCCGCGGCGCCGACATCATCGATCTGGGCATGGGCAATCCCGATCTGCCGACGCCCAAGGCGATCGTCGACAAGCTCGTCGAGGTCGTGCGCGATCCGCGCACCCACCGTTATTCCTCCTCGCGCGGCATTCCCGGCCTGCGCCGCGCACAGGCCGCCTATTATGCCCGCCGTTTCGGCGTGAAGCTGGACCCCGACACGCAGATCGTCGCGACCATCGGCTCCAAGGAGGGCTTCGTGAACATGGCGCAGGCGATCACTGCGCCCGGCGACGTGGTCATCTGCCCGAACCCGACCTATCCGATCCACCAGTTCGGCTTCATCATCTCCGGCGGCGTCGTTCGCTCGGTGTCAGCCACTCCCGATGACAGCTTCCTCTCGGCCATCGACCGGGCGGTGAAGCACTCGATTCCCAAGCCGCTGGCGATCATCCTGAACTATCCGTCGAACCCGACCGCGATGGTCGCCACGCTCGACTTCTACAAGGAAGTCGTGGCGTTCGCCCGCAAGCATGAAATCATCGTCCTGTCGGACCTTGCCTATTCGGAGATCTACTTCGACGGCAATCCGCCGCCATCGGTGCTTGAGGTTCCCGGCGCCATGGACGTCACGGTCGAGTTCACCTCGATGTCCAAGACCTTCTCCATGCCGGGCTGGCGCATGGGCTTTGCCGTCGGCAACGAGAAGCTGATCGCTGCGCTCACGCGCGTCAAATCCTATCTCGACTACGGAGCGTTCACGCCGATCCAGGTCGCCGCGACCGCCGCGCTCAACAGCGACGGCTCCGAGATCGCCGAAGTGCGCGACATCTACCACAAGCGCCGCGACGTGATGGTCGATGCGTTCGGCAAGGCAGGCTGGAACATTCCAGCACCACCCGCCACCATGTTTGCCTGGGCGCCGATCCCCGAGCCGTTCCGCGCGCTCGGCTCGCTCGAATTCTCCAAGCTGCTGGTCGAAAAGGCCGACGTCGCCGTCGCGCCCGGCATCGGCTTCGGCGAGCATGGCGACGATTACGTCCGTCTTGCGCTGGTGGAAAACGAGCACCGCATCCGTCAGGCGGCGCGCTCGATCAAGAAATTCCTGTCGAGCGCCGGTGTCGGCGACGCGTCGGGCAACGTCATACCGCTCAGTGCCCGTCGCTGATCGTCATTTCAGTTCAAAATACTAGGAGGCCAAGGGATGGCCGAAGCATTGCGTGTTGGTATTGCGGGTCTCGGAACCGTCGGCGCCTCTGTCGTGCGCGTTCTTCAGACCAAGGCAGCGGAACTGACCCGTCAATGCGGCCGCCCGGTCACTGTGACGGCTGTTTCGGCGCGTGACAAAAAGCGCGACCGCGGCATTTCGCTCGACGGCATCGAATGGTTCGACGACCCGTCCGCGCTTGCCCGCAAGGCCGACATCGACGTCTTCGTTGAACTGATCGGCGGCGACGAGGGTCCGGCGCGCGAGGCGGTCAAGGCGGCGCTCGAAGCCGGCCGCCATGTCGTCACCGCCAACAAGGCGCTGCTGGCCAAGCATGGCCTGTCGCTGGCCGAGATCGCCGAGAAGAAGGGCGTGCTGCTCAATTACGAGGCGGCGGTTGCGGGCGGCATTCCCGTCATCAAGACGCTGCGCGAGTCGCTTGCCGGCAATAATGTCTCCAGAGTGTTCGGCATTCTCAACGGCACCTGCAACTATATCCTGACCCGGATGGAAGCCGAGGGCATCTCGTTCGAGGAATGCCTGAAGGACGCCCAGCGTCTCGGTTATGCCGAGGCCGACCCGACCTTCGACATCGAGGGAAATGACACCGCGCACAAGCTGTCGATCCTGACGAGCCTTGCCTTCGGCACGAAGATCGCCGCCGGAGACATCTACCTCGAAGGCATTTCCAACATCACGCAGGCCGACATCCGCGCGGCGGCCGAACTCGGTTATCGCATCAAGCTGCTAGGCGTTGCGCAGAAGACCGACAGCGGCATCGAGCAGCGCGTTCACCCGACGATGGTCCCGACGGCTTCCGTCATCGCGCAGGTTCAGGGCGTCACCAATGCGGTGGCGATCGAGACCGACATTCTGGGCGAATTGCTGCTGTCCGGCCCCGGTGCCGGCGGCAATGCCACCGCGTCCGCCGTCATCGGCGACATTGCTGATATCGCCAAGAGCCGCCCCGGCTTCCAGCATGGGCCGGTGTTCGGCTGGCCGGTGAAGGATCTGAAGCCCTACAAGAAGGCGCAGATGCGCAGCCATGCCGGCGGCTATTTCATCCGCCTGACGGTGCATGACCGCACCGGCGTCTTTGCCGGCGTCGCCAAGCGCATGGCCGACAATGCCATCTCACTCGAATCCATCGTCCAGCGTTCGGCGGGCGAGGAGAAGCGCAACGAAAAGACCGTCATCCTCGTCACCCACGAAACGACGGAGGCGGCCGTTCGCAAGGCGGTCGAAGGCATCACCAAGGACGGCCACTTGACCGACAAGCCGCAGGTCATAAGGATCGAGCGCGCCGAGTAGAAGCGATCTGGAGGACGGCATGGTGAAGGGACTGGAGGCCTGGTACAGCCTGATCCACAACAAGGATGCTGCGCGCCTTGATGATCAGGTGGCCGACGGCGCCGTGTTTCATTCGCCCGTCATCCACAGGCCCCAGGAAGGCAAGGCGCTGACGGTCCGGTATCTGGCAGCCGCCAACGCCGTCCTCAACAATGGAACGTTCCGATATGTCGGCGAATGGACGTCGTCAAACTCGGCGGTTCTTGAATTCAACTGCGAGATCGATGGCGTGACCATCGATGGCGCAGACTTCATCACCTGGAACGATGACGGCAGGATCGTCGACTTCAAGGTGATGATCCGGCCGCTGAAGGCCATCGAGAAGATCATGCAGAAAATGGGCGAGGAACTCGCCAGAGCGGAGAAATAGATGTCGACTGAAACTCAAGGTGGCCTCGATCGCATCCTGACCCTTGAACTGGTGCGCGTGTCGGAACGCGCCGCCGTTGCGGCTGCGCGCCTGCGCGGGCGCGGCGACGAAAAGGCCGCCGATCAGGTCGCCGTCGACGCGATGCGCTCCGAACTCAACCGTCTCGACATCAAGGGAACCGTCGTCATCGGCGAGGGCGAGCGCGACGAAGCGCCGATGCTCTATATCGGCGAAGAAGTCGGCACCGGCGACGGCCCCATCGTCGACATCGCGCTCGATCCGTTGGAAGGCACGACGATCTGCGCCAAGAACCTGCCGAACTCGCTGGCGGTCATCGCGATTGCCGAAAAGGGCACGCTTCTGAACGCGCCTGACGTCTATATGGACAAGATCGCCGTCGGTCCGGGCTATCCCGACGGCGTCATCTCGCTCGACCGTTCTCCCTCCGACAACATTGCCCGCGTCGCCAAGGCCAAGGGTGTGCCGGTCGGCGAGGTCACGGCCTGCATTCTCGACCGTCCGCGCCACCAGAAGCTGATCGACGAAGTGCGCGCCACCGGTGCCGCCATCCGCCTGATCGGCGACGGCGACGTTGCGGCCGTCATCCATACGACCGACCCGCAGGAAACCGGCATCGACATCTATCTCGGCACCGGCGGGGCGCCGGAAGGCGTTCTCGCAGCCGCTGCGCTGCGCTGCACCGGAGGCCAGATGCAGGGCCGTCTCATCCTCGATACGCCTGAAAAGATCGAGCGCGCCCGCAAGATGGGCGTGTCGGACCCGCGCGCCATCTACCGCGTCAACGACATGGCCTCGGGCGACGTGCTGTTTGCGGCGACAGGCGTGACCGACGGCAACATGCTGTCTGGCGTGCGCTTCACCAGGAACTTCATCGAGACGCACACGATCGTCATGCGTTCGTCGTCGCGCACCGTTCGCGAGATCATCGCCAAGCACCAGGATCTCGACAAGTTCTGAGTTCATATTCAATCGGGGGGATAAATGTTTTCTCACATCATGGTCGGCTCGAACGATCTCGAGCGATCGCGCAAGTTCTATGACGCGATCTTTGCTGCAATGGAGGCAGGACCCGGCCAGTTCGACGCGAAAGGCAGGCTGGTCTACGCGAAGGACGGCCGCTCGCTCATGATAACGAATCCGATCAACGGGCGGGCGGCGTCGTTTGCCAATGGCGGTACGATCGGCCTGTTGATGACGGGGCCCGAGCAGGTTGAGGCATGGCATGCTGCCGGCGTGGCCAATGGCGGCACCACTGATGAAGATCCGCCGGGCGTCCGCGATTTTGGAGCACGGAAGCTTTTCCTCGCCTACCTGCGCGACCCTGACGGCAACAAGCTCTGTGCGCTCTACAGGGTTGCAAGCTAAGGCCCTACGAATCCCTCCGTCATTCCGGGGCGCGCAGCGAACCCGGCAACTGGTCTTGGACCGAGGCCGATGGCGGCGGTTCCCTCCCCCTTGGGGGGAGGGTGGCGAGTGAAACTCGCCGGGTGGGGTTGTCTCAACCTGCTCCAAAACTCCGCTCACCCCAAAAAAACTCCCGCCAGTTTATCCCCCTTCCTTTCAACCCGCATATGCTTCTCCCGTCGCTGTAGGGGAGCCGGGTACGTAACCGGGTATTCCGTCAGCGGCCGGTTCCGGGTGGTCGGCGCTATGTTGGCGTTGATTGGGCGATGAGCCCTCACATCCGGGCCCTATGTGGATGCCGCTGCCTGTGCGAGCAGGCCGGGAGTGAGCAGATCATTCTCCCGCATGCGGTGATCGTCTCACAAGGACGATCTCCTTCGGGACCCCGGGGCAAGCCGCCGAACGGCGCATGGCGAGGCGTCATTCCAACTTGCTTAAAGGCGCGCGCCATGCGCCGCTCCCCAATTCATGCCCCGGCCGGAAACGGCGCGGGAACGCGGACGTATGGGCAGTAGGCAATAGGGAATAGGCAATAGGCAGTAGGAATGGCCGATGAGGTTCGAAACGAGGACAAGGTTCGACAACAGCCGTCAGAACATTGCCGGCAGTTCACCGCCACCCATCTTCCCCTACTGCCTATTGCCTACTCCCTCTTCCCCATCGCCCCTCCCCAAATTGACATTCCGGGGCGAATACCGACATTGACCCTCGTGTCCAGCTCGAACCGTCTCTTCCTCGGCGTGCGCAAGTCCGCCACCGGCCTCTCATGGGAGCACCGCCTGTCCGAACGGCAGGAGGCGATCGCGCTCGCCATGGCGCAGAATTACGGCGTGTCCGATATCGTTTCGCGCATTCTGGCAGGCCGCGATGTCGGTCAGGATCAGGCGGCCCGGTTTCTCGACCCCACGATCCGCGACCTGATGCCCGACCCGCTGACGATGACCGATATGGGATCCGCGGCCGAGCGTATCGCCATTGCCGTCAAGCGGCGCGAGCGGGTGGCGATCTTCGGCGACTATGACGTCGACGGGGCCTGTTCCTCGGCGCTGATGAAGCGCCTGCTCGACCATTTCGACGTGCCGAACGAGATCTACATTCCCGACCGCATCTTCGAAGGTTACGGCCCCAACCCGGACGCCATGCGCGAACTGGTCGGGCGCGGCGCGCGCCTCATCGTCACGGTGGACTGCGGCACCAACAGCGCGGCTTCTATCGCGGCGGCGCGGGAGGCGGGCGCCGATGTCGTGGTGCTCGACCATCATCAGGTCGGCGGCGAACTGCCTGTGGGCGTTCCAATCGTCAATCCAAATCGCGAGGACGACCTGTCGGGGCTGGGCTATCTGTGCGCGGCGGGCGTCGTCTTCATGACGCTGGTGCAGGTCTTGCGCCTGCTGCGGGAGGAACGGCGTGGCGATCTGCCTGACCTGCTTTCAATGGTCGATCTGGTCGCGTTGGCGACCGTCTGCGACGTGGTTCCGCTCGTCGGCCTCAACCGCGCCTTTGTCGTCAAGGGGCTGGTCGCCGCGCGACGCATGACCAATCCGGGCATAGCGACGCTGGCGCGCGCGGCTCGCATCGGCGAGCCGCTCAATCCCTATCATTTCGGCTTCATGATCGGCCCGCGCATCAATGCCGGCGGGCGCATCGGAGATGCGGCACTTGGCAGCCGCCTGTTGTCGATGGACGATCCTGTCGAGGCAGCGAAGATTGCCGAGACGCTCGACCGCTTGAATAGCGAAAGGCAGGCGTTGGAACAGGTGATGCTGGCGCAGGCCAAGAACGAGGCGGACGCCGAACTGGCATCGGGTCGCGGTCCCGCCGTTCTCGTGACGGCGAGCGATGGCTGGCATCCCGGCATCGTCGGCCTGCTGGCGTCGCGGCTGAAGGATCATGCGCGCCGTCCGGCCTTTGCAATCGCCTTCAATTCGACAGGCATCGGCACCGGCTCGGGCCGCTCCATCGTCGGCTTCGACATGGGTCGAATGGTGCGTGCGGCGGTCGAAGCGGGGCATCTCGTCAAGGGTGGCGGCCACGCCATGGCCGCCGGCATCACGGTCGAGCGCGCCAGGCTGGGCGATCTTCGCGCCTTCTTCGAGGATTATGCGGGCGGCAAGGTGTTCGACCTTCAGGACGCCGAGGCGCTGCGCATCGATGCGGCCCTTTCTGCCGACGGCGCGCGGATGCCGCTGATCGAGGAGATCGAGAAGGCGGGGCCGTTCGGCGCGGGCCACCCCGCACCTGTTCTTGCCTTGCCCCGCCACAAGCTCGTCGATGTGCGGCAGGTTGGGACCGGCGGGCATATGCGCGTCGAGCTGCAATCTGAAGCGGGCGGTCGACTGTCCGGCATGGCGTTTCGCGCTGCCGAAAGCGATCTCGGCCGCTTTCTCCAGTCGAAGCGAGGGCAGTCCGTGCATGTCGCCGGAAACCTGTCGGCCAATCACTGGAACGGCAATACGACGCCGCAATTGCGGGTGATCGATGCAGCTCAGCCAGAAATCTAGAGCATTTCCAGCAAAAGTGTGTCGCACTTTTGCGTCCGGACAATGCGGCAGGAATCTAGAAAATCACCTTTTGCAAGCGATCGAGATCGTGCAGGCGCGCCTTGGTCGTCTCGTAGCCGATGCGGATCAATTCGTCGGCGCGATGAAATTCGGTCAGGCCGATATGGCTGAGCCGGGGCTGGAGCGACAGGTCTGGCGGGTCTCCGGCGAGGCGAGCGCGCGAGATGCGGTCCTGTATGATGTTGAAGGCCTCGACCATCACGCCGGTAATGCCGATCCTCGATTCACGCTCCGTCGGCGGATGGACGCGGTCGGTCTCCACATCGTCGATTGCCGAATGACGCACGACGGCCGCGCGGCCGAACAGATCGTAATGCAGGTTCACGGCGACCACGAGCGGCTGCTCGTAAGCGCGGCAGACCGACACCGGAACCGGGTTCACCAGCGCGCCGTCGACCAGCACGCGCCGGTTGGAACGCACCGGTTCGAACACCCCGGGCAGCGCATAGGAGGCGCGCATTGCGGTGACAAGCTGGCCGCTCGATATCCAGACCTCATGGCCGGTCCTGATCTCGGTCGCGACACAGACAAACGGCTTGGGCAGATCCTCGAAGGTGACGCCTGCGAGATGTTCCTGCATCCGCGCGTCGAGCTTCATGCCGCCAAACAGGCCGCTGCCGCGAAGATTGAGGTCAAGCAGGCCGAACAGTCGGCGCCTCGTCAGGCTTCGGGCAAAGTCCTCAAGCTGGTCGAGCTTGCCGGCGAGATAGCAGCCGCCGACCAGCGCGCCGATCGATGTGCCGGCGATCATCGAGATTTCTATGCCGGCTTCGTCGAGCGCCCGCAGCACGCCGATATGGGACCAGCCGCGCGCCGCGCCACCGCCAAGCGCCAGAGACACCGGAGTCCGGGCAGGCGCGTGGGCATCGGGTTCCGCCGTCACTGGCGTTTCGCCACCGAAGTCTGCCTTTCGCCGGAAAGATGCCCAGTCGAGCATCGACATGACACGCTCCACATTTGTCCTTCCTTATATAGGGAGGACATTGCCGAACCGTGAATCAATTGCCTGTCAGCGGTGGTAGACGGCGGCCGAATCGAACAGCGGGTCCGACCCGTCATTGCGCAAGGTCGCCTTGCCGTCGGCCAGTTCCACCAGCCGGTAGAAGCAGGAGCGCCGGCCCGTGTGACAGGTCGCGTCGTGCCCGGCGACCGACACCTTCAGCCAGACGACGTCCTGATCGCAGTCGGTGCGGATTTCGCGGACGGTCTGCAGATTGCCGGAGGTTTCGCCCTTCTTCCAGAGCGAATTGCGCGAGCGCGACCAGTAGTGCGCGATGCCGGTCTCGATTGTCAGCGCCAGCGCCTGTGCGTTCATGTGCGCGACCATGAGCAGCGCGCCGTCGCCCGCATCGGTGACGACTGCGGTGACGAGACCGCTGGCGTCGAAGCGCGGCGTGAAGACAGCGCCTTCCTCAAGCGCGGCCTTGTCGGAGGAGGGGGCGTCAAAGGACAGTGTGCTCATGCCTGCGATGTCGCATGGACGCGCGCGGTTGTCATCATCGCATGTTGAAGGGCGCGACCAAGGTGCTGCTTGCGGGCATTCTCCATCGGCACCATATTCGGGCGCGGAAGGCCGGAAGATGATCGACGACGTCTACAATGCAAGGATACTCGGCTTTGCCGGCAATATCGGGCGCATCGGCCGGCTTGCCGCGCCTGACGCTTCGGCGCGCGCGCATTCCAAGCTGTGCGGCTCGACTGTCGTCATCGATCTGAAGATGGACGGCGACACCGTCACCGATTTCGCCCATGACGTGAAGGCCTGCGCCTTGGGGCAAGCGTCGTCTGCGATCATGGCCGAACACGTCGTCGGCGCGACTGCGTCGGAACTGCGCGCGGTGCGCGACACGATGACGAAGATGCTGAAAGAGAACGGCCCGCCACCGACGGGCCGCTTCGAGGATCTGAAATATCTGGAACCGGTGCGCGACTATCGCGCCCGCCATGCCTCGACCATGCTGACATTCGACGCGGTGGTGGACGCCATCGACCAGATCGAGCGCAAGCGGGCCGGCAAGGCCGCGTAGCACTTGCCGGCGCGGACGGGATCATTGTCCGAGAATGTCGCGCACCATCGGGATGACCTTCGTGCCGTAGAGCTCGATGGACCGCATCATGGCATCATGACTGATCGGTCCGCCGGAATACTTCATGTCGAAGCGGTCCGCGCCGAGCGCCTTGACGGTGGCGGCGATCTTCTTCGCGACCGTTTCAGGCGAGCCTGCATAAGTCGATCCATGACGGACTTCGCCAAGGAACGAGTCCTTTGTCGGCGGTCCCCAGCCACGCTCGCCACCGATACGGCGATGCAACGCCTCATAACCGGGCCACAACTTCTCCTGCGCCTCCTGGTCGGTGTCGGCGATGAGGCCCGGCGAGTGAATGCCAAGTGGCATAGGTGCCACGCCAAGCTGGGCCTGCGCGCGCTTGTAGAGATCGACGAACGGCAGGAAGCGCGTCGGGTCTCCGCCAATGATCGCAAGCGTCATCGGGATCTGGTAGCGCACCGAACGCACCACCGATTCCGGGCTGCCGCCGACGCCGATCCATGCCTTGAGGTGACCGTTCTCGATCGGCGGATAGATCACCTGATTGTTGAGCGGAGGACGCAGTTCACCTTGCCAGTTGATCGGACCGTTCTTCAAAAGCGCTGCAAACAGATCGAGCTTTTCATTGAAGAGCTTGTCGTAGTCGCCGAGGTTCAAGCCGAACAGCGGGAAGGATTCGGTGAAAGACCCGCGACCCAGAATGACCTCGGCGCGGCCGTTCGACAGCGCGTCAACCGTCGAGAAGCGCTGGAACACACGGATCGGATCGTCGGAACTCAGGACCGTGACGGCAGACCCAAGCTTGATGCGGCTCGTCCGCGTGGCGATCCCAGCCAGCATGACCTCCGGCGCGGATATGGCGAAGTCGTCGCGGTGATGTTCGCCGACGCCGATGAAGTCGACGCCGCTTTCATCAGCCAGGATCGCCTCGTCGAGCAGGTTACGGATCACCTGCGCCTGATGCAGCGGCTTGCCGTCCGGTCCGACGGTGACGTCGCCAAACGTGTCGAGGCCGAATTCATAGGTCTTGCTCATGGTGGCTGCCTGCCCGCGGGAAACCCGGCTGGGTGCCGGTCGCGAAATACGACCGCTTGTGCGGATCGCGTTGATTGACGTTGTCGAACAGATAGTCGCCCGCACTTCGTTCGCCAAGCGGCAGGCCGTGACGCACCGTTCACCCGGGGTTGACAGCTGGGGGGCGGCATCGCCACTTGAACCGAACTGGTGGACATCCGACGTGAGGCCGGTGAAACACGATCACTCCGAACATGACCATCCGCCGAAAGGGCGAGCCGCCAATCGGTCGCGCAATTGGGGCGGGCCGTGGCGCAGGACGCCGGGGCGTGTGTTCGGCACTGCTTTCGTGCGGCTCTATCAGCTCACACTCTCAGGCTTCGTCGGCAATACCTGCCGTCACATGCCGACATGTTCGGAATATGCCTATGAGGCGATTGCCCGACACGGGCTTTGGGCCGGCGGCTGGATGGGGCTGTTCCGCTTCATGCGCTGCGGCCCGTGGGGCACGCACGGCATCGACAATGTGCCCGAAACGCTTCGCCCAAGGTTCGTTTGGTATCTGCCCTGGCGCTACTGGGGCGTCAGCAAAGCGGCGCGCTGACGCGCTTTACGCCTTGCCCCCAAGAGCATATGACACCGCCTCCGGCTCATTGCCGGCGTTAAACCCACCCGCGCTCGTTGGCGGGACTGGATAAGGAATATCTGATGTCAAACTCCGTTTCCCTCTCATTCCCCGATGGCTCCGTCCGCGAATATCCGGCTTCGATGACCGGCGCTGAACTGGCCGAATCCATTTCAAAGTCGCTCGCCAAGAAGGCCGTCGCCATCGCCATCGACGGCGAATTGCGCGACCTGTCCGACCCGCTCGCAAAGTCTGGCGCGGTCGAGATCGTTACCCGCACCGATCCGCGCGCGCTTGAACTCATCCGTCACGACGCTGCACACGTGCTGGCAGAGGCGGTGCAGGAGCTTTGGCCGGGCACCCAGGTGACCATTGGTCCGGTGATCGAGAACGGATTCTACTACGATTTCGCGCGCAACCAGCCGTTCACGCCGGACGATTTCCCCGCTATCGAAAAGAAGATGCGCGAGATCATCGGCCGCAACAAAGCCTTCACCAAGCAGGTCTGGTCGCGCGACAAGGCCAAGCAGGTCTTCAAGGACAAGGGCGAGAACTTCAAGGTCGAACTGGTCGACGCCATTCCCGAGGGGCAGGATCTCAAGATCTATAATCAGGGCGACTGGTTCGACCTGTGCCGCGGCCCGCATATGGCCTCGACGGGCCAGATCGGCGACTCGTTCAAACTGATGAAGGTTGCGGGTGCCTATTGGCGCGGCGACTCGACCAAGCCGATGCTGACGCGCATCTACGGCACGGCATGGGCCGACAAGACCCAGCTCGACAGCTATCTGCACATGCTGGAAGAGGCCGAGAAGCGCGACCATCGCCGCCTCGGCCGCGAGATGGACCTGTTCCATTTCCAGGAGGAGGGGCCGGGCGTCGTGTTCTGGCACGCCAAGGGGTGGCGTGTGTTCCAGAAGCTCGTCGCCTATATGCGCCGCCGGCTCGCTGACGACTATCAGGAAGTGAATGCGCCGCAGATTCTCGACAAGTCGCTCTGGGAGACCTCCGGCCATTGGGGCTGGTATCAGGAGAACATGTTTGCGGTTAAATCCGCTTACGCGTTCAACAACCCGCAAGATGAGGACGCAGACCAACGCATATTCGCGCTGAAGCCGATGAACTGCCCCGGCCACGTGCAGATCTTCAAGCATGGCCTGAAGTCCTATCGCGACTTGCCGGTGCGTCTGGCCGAGTTCGGCGCTGTTCACCGCTATGAGCCGTCTGGTGCGCTGCATGGCCTTATGCGGGTGCGCGGCTTCACGCAGGACGATGCGCATATCTTCTGCACCGAAGACCAGCTTGAATCGGAAATCCTGAAGATCAACGATCTGATGATGTCGGTCTACAAGGACTTCGGCTTCGAGGAGGTTCTAGTTAAGCTTGCGACCCGGCCCGAGAAGCGCGTCGGCACCGATGCGATGTGGGATCACGCGGAAGACATTCTGCGCAGCTCGCTCCAGACGATGGCGCGCGAGGATAACCGCATCAAGACCGGCATCAATGAAGGCGAGGGCACGTTCTACGGGCCGAAGTTCGAATATACGCTGCGTGACGCAATCGGCCGCGAATGGCAGATGGGCACCACCCAGGTCGACTTCAATCTGCCCGAGCGGTTCGGTGCATTCTACATCGGTGCGGACTCCGAGAAGAAGCAGCCGGTGATGGTGCATCGAGCCATCTGCGGCTCGATGGAACGCTTCTTCGGCATTCTGGTCGAAAACTATGCCGGTCACTTCCCACTCTGGCTGGCTCCGGTGCAGGTCGTCGTGGCTACCATCACGTCGGACGCCGACGACTATGTGCGCGCGGTTGTGAAGAAGCTGAAGGCTGCAGGTCTCGATGCTGAGGCCGATCTGCGCAACGAGAAGATCAATTACAAGGTTCGAGAACACTCGCTGACCAAGGTTCCGGTCATTCTCGTGTGCGGCCGCCGCGAGGCGGAGGAAGGCACCGTCAACATGCGCCGGCTCGGCTCACAGGACCAGAAGTCCTATGCGCTTGCCGACGCGATTGCCGCGCTTGTCGAAGAGGCTACGCCACCCGATTTGAAGCGGGCCGCGGCCGAACTGGTCTAGGAACGATTGCGGCCGGGCTTGTCCCGGCCGTTTTCATCGAACTGTCATGGTGCGGGTTTACGGGGGCAGGCCAGAGGTGCCGGACCCGTGAAAGCCTTTCGCGAACTATCCTATGCCAATGCGTCGCAGCCGCGTTTGAAGCGCTGGTTCATCCGGTCTATCGAGGACATATCGGGGCGCGACCGCTTTGCGCGGCTCTACGATCATTGGCGCAGCGAGATCGTGCCGAGCCGCGACCAAATCTTCACCCGCATGCTCGACCTGATCGATGTCGGTCTCGACATTCGCGGGGCCTGGCCAATGCGCGCGCTGCCGGACGCGCCGCTCGTCATTGTCGCCAATCATCCATTCGGCATTGGCGACGGCATCGCTATCCTGTCCATTGCCGAACGGCTCGGACGGCCTTTCAAGGTGCTGATCAATGCGGAACTCCTGAAAGTGCCGGAAATGGAGGGCTATTCGCTCGCCATCGATTTCAGCGAGACCAAGGAGGCGTTGCGCAACAATATGGAGGTGCGCCACGAGGCGTTGCGGCTGCTCAAGGCGGGCGTGACGATCGTGGTGTTTCCAGGCGGGGGGGTCGCGACCGCCACCAAGGCGCTGGGCCGCGCGCAGGACCTGCCGTGGAAGATGTTTCCCGCACGCCTGATCCAGGAAGCGAAGGCGAACGTCTTGCCGGTGCATTTCAGCGGGCAGAATGGCCGGCTGTTTCACATTGTCAGCCAGCCGATGCTTCATTCCGACGTCAGGACGCGGGCAGGGCGGGCGCTTTACAAACTGTCGCTGACTCTGCGGACGTCGCTTCTGATCCGCGAGTTTGCGCGCCTTTCGGGGCGCACGATACGTGCCGACGTCGGGGAACTGATCGAATGGCAGGATATTGAGCCGATCCGCGACCGCAAGGCACTGATCGAGCATCTGCATGAAGGGGTTTTCTCGGTGGCGCGCCGCAGGGCCTACGCCTGAGCCTCAATCGGCCGATGCGCCTGCCGAGGGAGCCGCGGCGGGCGTCGAGTTTTCGGTCAGAACCTCGACATCGTCATTGATGCCTGAAACGACCTCGACTTCGCGTTGGTAGATGCGGTCGCGGTTCTTTGCGACGACCGAATACTTGCCTTCCGCCAGAACCATCGAGGCGAACGCGCCGACACTTTCCTTCACGATGTCGCCGGTGTCGGTCAGGACCGACCATGACGTGTCGGCGATGGCCTCGCCGCCTTCGTCGCGCACCAGTTTCATCGTAACCTCGGCCGCCTTGTGCTCGACGGTCGCCTTGGTCAGCTTGCCGGCCTCGACGCGAATATCGGAGCGGATGACCGCGTTGACCGCGCCATAGGTCGAAACAACGTGGTAGACACCGGCATTGAGCCGCACGACCCGGTTGGGTGCGACATCCGGGATGATCAGCGCCCGCTCTCCCTTGGTATCTTCGTCGGCCTCGTAGATCGAGAATTTGAGCTTGCCTTCAGGGATGCGTGCGCCGCCAGTGGTCACCGCGTTGAGCTGGAGACCGCCTGCGTCGAGCACGATCGTCTCGCGTTTGGAGCCTTTGGCAATCGTTATGTGCTTTGTCGCGCCGGCGCGCCCGAATGCGCAGTGAACCAGATATCTGCCGGGTTCCAGATCGAACGTAGCGGTGCCGCCTTGCGAGGACGCGACCAGCGGCAGTTTGCCGTCCTGATCGGGGACATGCGAAAAAACACGCCAGGTCAGGCCGCGTCCGATGTCTCCGCTCGCATCGGTAAGTTTGGCGGCAAGGGTGACCGCGCCCATGTTTACACCTGGAACCGATGGGCTGACGTCCAGCGGCGGCAGGTAGTTGTTGATGCCGTCTGTCGGCAATCCGGGAATGGGAGACGTCAGGCCCGGAACAGGGCCGCCCAGGTCCTGTGCGCGGACGACCGCGGGCGCGATCGTGAACAGGGCAGACATGATAAGGACGGTGAACAGTCTGACGACGATCAGCATACTTGCGTTGAATCGCATGGCGATGGCATTTTCAAGACGTAATCGGCACGGCAAACAGAGCTTACCCGCCGAATTTATGAGGCTGGAACCTGGAAGGTTTGTCATGAACGACGAGATCATCAATTTCCTTAAGGCGCGAAGCTCGGCTCCCATCGATCTGATGGAAGGCCCTGGGCCGACGGACAGCGAGATCGAAACGATGATCCAGATTGCCTCACGTGTGCCCGATCACGGCCGTCTGGCACCATGGCGTTTCATTCTTTATCGCGGCGATGTCCGCCACGAGGTTGGCGAGAAACTGGCTGAACTTGCGCAGAAGATCGAGGGGCCGTTGCCTGAGATGCGCCTGGACAAGGAGCGGACGCGGTTTTCGCGAGCGCCGCTGGTCATCGGCGTCGTGTCTATCATGCGTGAAAACGCCAAGATCCCTCAGTGGGAGATGCTGCTGTCGGGCGGGGCGGCGGCGATGAACCTGTGTCTCGCCGCGCAGGCGCTTGGGTTTGGCACGAACTGGATCACCAACTGGTATTCGGAATCAGACGAAGGCCGGGCGATTCTTGGCCTCAACGCCAATGAGCGCGTCATTGGCTTCATTCACATCGGCATGGTCACGAAGGAATACCCGGAGAGACCGCGCCCGGACTGGGCGGCGCTCTACTCCGATTATTCCGGTCCGGCGGTGCGATAGCTCATGTTCTACGAACCGAAGAACGGGCACGGCCTGCCGCACAATCCGGCAAAAGCGATTGTCGCACCGCGGCCAATCGGCTGGATTTCCACCATAGATGCGGCCGGGAAGCCCAATCTCGCGCCCTATTCCTTCTTCAACATGATCGCAGACGAGCCGTTTCTTGTGCTGTTTTCATCTGACGGGGTGAAGGACAGCGTCAGAAATGCGCGCGAAACGGGCGAGTTCGTGGTCAATCTCGCCAGCGGCGATCTGGCTGAAAAGGTGGTGGCGACCTCGGTCGATGCGCCTCACGGAGTGGACGAATTCGCGTATGGCGGGCTGACGCCGGCGCCCAGCCACATCGTCAGGCCGCCGCGCGTGACTGAGGCCGGTGCTGCGCTCGAATGCAAGGTGACGGAGATCCGCACGCCGTCAGGGCTGGACGGCCGCCCGGCACGCAATGTGGTCGTGACGGGCGAAGTGGTCGGTGTCCATATCGACGACAGGTTCCTCGTCGACGGACGATTCGACGTGACGCTTGCCGGCAATCTCTCTCGCCTTGGCTATCTCGACTATTCGACCATCGAGAAGGTGTTTGCCATGCGCCGCCCCAAATGGGGCGGCTAGCTCTCAGGCTTGTCAGGCGAGGCCGGCAGCGGCGGCGCGGGCCAGAAGCCGCTCGGCTCGCCTGAGGTGAGGGCGGTCGAACATCTTGCCGCCGATGCCAACAACGCCTGGATTCCCCGCGTCTGCAAAAGCGGTGACGACCGCGCGCGCCTGCGCGATCGAATCGCCTGACGGCGTGAATGCGTCGTTGATGACAGGCACCTGCGCCGGATGGATTGCCATCTTGCCGGTGAACCCGTCGCGCTCGGCATTCGCGCATTCGGCCGCAAGTGTGTCCATATCGCGGAAATCGACGAAAACGGTATCGATCGCAGCTGTCTGGGTGGCGTTGGCTGCAAGGATCGTCGTCGCCCGGGCAAGGCGGAAGACGTCCGTGTAGAGGCCGCGCTGGTCGCGCGTTTCGCGCGCGCCGATGTCAGCCGACAGGTCTTCGGCACCCCAGGTGAGGCCCGAAAGACGCGGCGTCGCCTCGGTGAACGTGGACGCGGCAAGCAGCGCGCGCGCCGTCTCGGTGATGATCGGCAGGACACGCACCGAACCGTCCTCAAGACCTGCCTCTGCCTCGGCCACACGCAGCTTGACGGACAGGCGGGTGACATCCGGCGCGCCCGCACATTTTGGAAGCATAATGCCGTCGGGGCCGGAGGCGATGACGGCGGCGAGATCGTCGTCGGTCAGGCCACCGTCAAGTTCGTTGACGCGCACGTAAAGCAGCGGTCCAGCCTCGCCGCGCCTCGCGGCGATGAAGTCCGCCGCCAACTTTCGGGCAATCGCCTTGCGCTCGGGCGCGACCGAGTCCTCAAGATCGACGATGAGGACATCTGCGCCGGACGACATGCCTTTTTCCAGCTTCTTCTCGGAGTCTCCCGGAACAAACAGCAGCGATCGCATCAGACGGGCCTCCGTTTCATCATGGCCTGACGCGTCGTCTTTGCCACGAGCGTGCCATGCTGGTTGTAGGCGCGGTGTTCGAATTCGACGATGCCGCGGTCGTCCTTCGACTTGGACGGACGGATGGACTTCACCTCGGTCTCGACCCTTATCGTGTCTCCATGAAAAACGGGGGCGGGGAACACAGTATCCGTCATGCCGAGATTGGCGATGGTCGTGCCGAGCGTCAGCTCATGCACCGAAATACCGATCATCAGGCCTAGCGTGAAGAGAGAGTTGACCAATGGCTTGCCCCATTCGGTCTTCGAGGCGAAATCGAAATCGATGTGAAGCGGCTGAGGGTTAAGCGTCATGACTGAAAAGAGCATGTTGTCGCTTTCGGTCACGGTCTTGGTCAGGCTGTGCCTGACAAGCTGGCCGACCTCAAACTCCTCAAGATACATGCCGGCCATTCATTCCTCCTATTGAGCAATCGGGGTATCGCCGCACGCAGATGTTCGCAAGGGCCTAAGAAACATGGTGAACCGTTCGTAAACCTTTTGTCCGATAAGGTCAGTGAAGTAGTCCGGGGCGGTTCTTCACTGATGATAGTCCAGCATTTCCTGAAGTGGATCGATACTGCAAAAGTGTCGGAACGGGCAGCGGCGGCAGACGCGCTTGCTCGTGCATATGCCTTCTCGGATATGAGCTTTGAAGAGCGTTGCGCAGCCGAGGCCGCTCTGACGATGCTGCTGGACGACCCGTCGCCAAAGGTCAGGCTGGCGCTCGCTGAATCGCTGTCGCTGTGTCACCACGCGCCGCGCCAGATCGTCAACGCGCTGGCGTCCGATCAGCCGGAAGTGGCTGCGCATATGTTGGTACGTTCGTCGCAGCTCGACGACGCAGACCTGATCGACCGGATCGTCGGCGGAGCCCATTCCGCCCAGAAGCTCATTGCCATGCGCCCGCTGGTGTCGGCACAGGTCTGTGCTGCGATTGCCGAACTTGGCGATGGGGAAGCCTGCGTGGAACTGCTCGGTAATTGCGGTGCGGACATCGCAGCCATCAGCCTGAAGCGCATTGCGGAACGGCACGGAGCGCGGGCCGATATCCGCGAGGCCATGCTGGCCGACAGGCAGTTGGCGCCCGACACTCATCATTTGCTGATGACGCGGCTTAGCGAACAACTCTGCGACGCGCCGCTGATCCTGGCGCTGATCGGCAAGCCGCGCGCCGAGAAGATCACGCGCGACGCCTGCATCAAGGCTTCCGTCGCTCTGATCGACCACACTCCGTCGTCGGAATGCACGGCACTGGTGGAACACCTGCGGCTGGCTGGTCAACTGACGTCCGGCTTCCTCGTGCGCGTCGTGGCACACGGCAAGATCGATTTCTTCGGGGCCGCGCTCGTCGCCCTGTCCGGCCAGAAAGAGGGGCGCGTGCGCCCGCTTTTGGCCAATGGTCGCGACGTGGCGCTTGAGGCGCTGTTCAAGGCCGCAGGACTTGCAGGCGCAACTCATCGCGTTCTCGTCGCCGCTATCCATATCTGGCGCGAGGTCGCCATGGGCAAGCGCGTAGCGGGGCCGCAGGAAGTAAGCTGGCTGATGCTGCACTGCATCAACGAGGCCAAAGGCGAGCGCGATCCGAAGCTTGCGGCGCTGCTATCGACCATTCATCTTGATCTTCTGCGCGAAAATGCGCGGATGCACGCAATGGAAATTCAGGCCGCCTGAGGCCTGCTCAGTTCCGGTCAGAGACGTTTCCGCCTTCCGGCAGCTAGAGCGGTTCTGGTTTACACAGAATCGGCAGAACCGCTCTATCTCTTTGTTTTGGCCGCATTTCCGGACGCAAAACCGCTTCACACTTTTGCTGGAAACGCTCTAGATATCCAGCGCGTCCTCGGTCGCGAATTCCGCGCGGTCCTGAATGAAGCGGAAGCGCAACTCCGGCTTCGTGCCCATAAGCGCGTCCACGGTGGAGCGCGTATCTTCGGCGGCCTCGATGATCTCGACGCGAAGCAGAGTGCGCTTGCGCTTGTCCATCGTGGTTTCCTTGAGCTGGCTGGCGTTCATCTCGCCAAGGCCCTTGAAGCGGCCGATCTCGATCTTGCCGCGCCCGGTGAACTCGGTCTTGAGCAACTGGTCCTTGTGAACATCGTCGCGCGCATACATGACCTTGCCGCCCTGACGGATGGCGTAGAGCGGCGGCACGGCGAGGAATAGGTGACCGTTGCGGATCAGATCCGGCATCTCCTGATAGAAGAAGGTGATGAGCAGCGATGCGATATGCGCGCCGTCGACGTCGGCGTCGGTCATGATGACGACCCGCTCATAGCGCAGGTCATCGTCACGATATTTGGAGCGCGTGCCGCAGCCCAGCGCCTGGATCAGATCGGAGATGAGCTGGTTTGCCGTCAGCTTGTCAGCGCCAGCCGAAGCGACGTTGAGGATCTTGCCGCGCAGGGGAAGGATTGCCTGCGTGGCGCGGTCGCGCGCCTGCTTGGCCGAGCCGCCTGCTGAATCGCCCTCGACGATGAATATCTCAGCACCTGCCGCGCCGTTCTGCGAGCAGTCGGCGAGCTTTCCGGGAAGGCGCAGCTTGCGCACGGCCGTCTTGCGCTGGACTTCCTTTTCCTGACGCCGACGCACCCGCTCGTCGGCACGCGCAATGACCCAGTCGAGCAGTTTCGAAGCTTCCTGCGGACGATCGGCGAGCCAGTGGTCGAAAGGATCGCGCAGCGCATTCTCGACGATGCGAGACGCCTCTGCGGTCGCCAGACGATCCTTGGTCTGGCCGACGAATTCAGGTTCGCGGATGAACACCGACAACATGCCGGCAGCGGAAATCATCACGTCGTCGGAATTGATGATCGAGGCGCGCTTGTTGCCGACCAGTTCGGCATAGTTGCGCAGGCCCCGCATCAGGACAGTGCGCAGGCCGCTTTCATGCGTCCCGCCTTCGGCGGTGGGAATCGTGTTGCAATATGAGTTGACGAAGCCGTCGCCGCCGAACCAGGTGACGGCCCATTCGACCGCGCCGTGGCCGCCCTGTCTCTCGGTCTTGCCGGCGAAGACCTCGCGTGTCACCTGCATCTCGCCCTCGATGGAGGTGAGCAGATAATCCTTCAGGCCGCCGGGGAAGTGGAAGACGGCCTTGGCGGGCGTCTTGTCCTTCTCTGAAAGAAGTTCCGGATCGCAGGACCAGCGAATTTCGACGCCGCCGAAAAGGTAAGCCTTGGAGCGGGCCATCTTGTAGATGCGCGCCGGCTCGAACTTCGCGTCCTTGCCGAAAATGTCGGCGTCCGGGTGAAAGCGGGTGCGGGTGCCGCGCCTGTTGTGAACTTCGCCCAGTTCTTCCAGGCCACCCTGCGGAATACCGCGCGAAAAACGCTGGCGGTAGAGCCTGCGGCCGCGCGCGACCTCGACCTCCATCACGTCCGACAGGGCGTTGACGACGGAGACGCCGACGCCGTGCAAGCCGCCCGAGGTCTCGTAAACCTTGGAATCGAATTTGCCGCCAGCGTGGAGCGTCGTCATGATGACTTCGAGTGCGGACTTGTCTTTGAACTTCGGGTGCGGATCGACCGGGATGCCGCGTCCATTGTCGGTGACGGTCAGGAAGCCGTCTGCGCCAAGCTCAACCTCGATGAAAGTCGCGTGGCCGGCGACCGCTTCGTCCATCGAATTGTCGATGACTTCGGCAAAGAGATGGTGCAGCGCCTTTTCGTCGGTGCCGCCGATATACATGCCGGGGCGGCGGCGCACGGGCTCCAGACCTTCCAGAACCTCGATGGCCGAGGCGTCATAGGCATCGGACGCGTCCTTTGGCGCAGCCTTCTTCGCCGCCTGGACGATCGGGTCGGACTTGCGGGCAGGCGCGACGCTGGGCGTTTTCGGCGCGGGGGCTCCCAGCGTCGAGAAGAGGTCGGTGTTATCGTCCATGCGGTAAAAGCGTCTTTCGCGAATCAACCCGCTGATACTGCCAGTTTTGCCTCGCGCGCAACAGGCGTTCGCGGTGTGTTCACGGCTTTGACAGCAATGGGCGGTGCATGACGCGCCGCCTATTGTGACGTAGGCTATTCAGCCGCCTCTATATAGTCCGACAGCGGCGGGCAGGAGCAGACCAGATTTCGGTCGCCCGCCACATTGTCGATGCGCGACACCGGCGGCCAGTATTTGGCCGCGATGTTCGGATCGGCGTCTGGGTAAGCAGCCTCGAACCGCGAATAGGGGTGCGTCCACTCGGCTGCCAGAGTCTCGGCTGCGGTGTGCGGCGCGTTGACCAGCGGATTGTCGTCCTTCGGCCATGAGCCGTTGGCGACCTTGGCTGCTTCCTTGGCAATCGAGATCATCGCGTCGCAGAAGCGGTCGAGTTCGCGCTTCGGCTCGGATTCGGTCGGCTCGACCATCAGCGTTCCGGCGACCGGCCAGGACATGGTCGGGGCGTGGAAGCCATAGTCGATCAGCCGCTTGGCGATATCCTCGACCGAGATTCCGGCACGGTCTTTCCAGACGCGTGTGTCGAGAATGCACTCATGTGCCACCCTGCCAGTCGAACCCTTGTAAAGCACCGGATAGTGCTCGTTCAAGCGCGCGGCGATGTAGTTTGCCGAGAGGATCGCCAGTTCCGTCGCCTGTTTCAGCCCCGACGCGCCCATCATGCGGATATACATCCAGGTGATCGGCAGGATGGACGCCGAGCCGTAGGGCGCCGCCGAAACCGCGCCGGTCGAGCTGAGGTCGATATGGCCCGGCAGGAAAGGCGCGAGGTGCGCCGCAACGCCGATCGGCCCGACGCCCGGTCCACCGCCGCCGTGCGGGATGCAGAAGGTCTTGTGCAGGTTCATGTGGCAGACATCGCCGCCAATGTCGCCGGGGCGGGCAAGGCCGACCAGCGCGTTGAGGTTTGCGCCGTCGAGATAGACTTGGCCGCCATTGTCATGGATGAGTTTTGTCAGGTCCTTGACGCCTTCCTCGAACACGCCATGGGTCGAGGGATAGGTGATCATCAGCGCGGCGAGGTTAGCCTTGTGCTGCTCGACCCGGGCGCGCATGTCGTCCATGTCGATGTCGCCTGACTCCGTGCATCTGACCACGACGACAGTCATGCCGGCCATCGCAGCGCTGGCAGGGTTGGTGCCGTGGGCGGAGGACGGAATAAGGCAGATGTTGCGGTTTTGCTCGCCGCGCGAGGCATGGTAGCGGCGGATGGCGAGCAGCCCCGCATATTCGCCCTGACTGCCGGCATTGGGTTGCAGCGAGACGGCGGCAAAGCCGGTGATTTCGCACAGCCAGCGCTCAAGATCGTCGGTCATCGACTTGTAGCCGGCTGAATGAGCCTTTGGCGCAAAGGGATGAAGATTGGCGACCGCCGGCCATGAGACCGGGATCATCTCGGCGGCGGCGTTCAGCTTCATCGTGCAGGAGCCGAGGGGGATCATCGTGCGGTCGAGCGCAAGGTCCTTGTCGGCGAGACGGCGCAGGAAGCGCATCATCTCCGTTTCGGAGTGGTTCTCGTGGAAAACGGGCTGGGTGAGGAATGTCTTCCCGTCACGCGGCTGTCCGGGAAGCGCGCGCTCGGTGGGCGCGACCGGCTTGCCGCCAAGAAGCGCAGCGATTGCAACAAGGTCTTCCTCGGTCGAGGTTTCGTCAAAGCTGACACCGACACGGTCGGCATCGACCATGCGAAGCAGGCGGCCATGGGCTTGAGCCTGCTTGGCGATCTCCTTGGCCTTGCCCTTGATCTCGATCGTGACCGTATCGAAGCGCCGGTCGCCGAGCACGGTCAGGCCGGTAGATTTGAGGCTGGCGGCAAGCCGCGAGGCAAGTCCGTGGACGCGGTCGGCTATCGATTGCAGGCCCTTGGGACCGTGATAGATGGCGTAGGCCGTGGCGACATTGGCGAGCAGCGCCTGCGCCGTGCAGATGTTAGAGGTCGCCTTGTCGCGGCGGATATGCTGCTCGCGAGTCTGGAGCGCGAGGCGGTAGCCGGGGCGTCCTTTGGTGTCAACCGACTGGCCAACGAGGCGGCCGGGCATCAGGCGGGTGAGGGCGGTCGAGACCGCGCAATAGGCGGCGTGCGGGCCGCCAAAGCCCATCGGTACGCCAAACCTTTGCATCGAACCGACCGCAATATCCGCGCCGAGGCTGGCGGGGGTCTGGGTTATGGCGAGCGCCAGCGGATCGGCGACGAATATCACGAGCGTCCCGTGCTGTTTTGCTTGCGCGATCTTCGCGGCATGATCGCCGTAGACGCCGTACGTGTCCGGCCATGCGACGACGAGGGCGGCGGTCTCCTCATCGATCTCGTCGCCATTCAGCACCCAGCCAAGAGGTTCGGCGCGAGTCGCGACCACGTCGCGGGTCTGCGGATGCGGGGCATTGGCGAAGGCGATTTTGGTGCGCTTGTCCTTGTGATGGCGCATCGCCATGCCGACGGCCTCTGCCAGTGCGGTGCCTTCGTCCAGCAGCGAGGCGGAGGCGACCGGCAGGCCGGTCAGTTCCGTCACCAGCGTCTGGAAATTGAACAGCATTTCGAGCCGTCCCTGGCTGATCTCGGCCTGATAGGGTGTGTAGGCCGTATACCAGGCGGGGTTCTCGAACAGGTTGCGCAGGATGACAGTCGGCGTGTGGGTGCCGTGATAGCCGAGGCCGACAAAACTCTTCAGTACTGTGTTCTGCGCCATCTTGGCGCCAAGTTCGGCGAGCGCTTCATCCTCCGAGGCGGGTGCCGGCAGGTCGAGCTCGCGTCCAAGCTTGATGGAGCTGGGCACGGCTTGCGAGATCAGCGTTTCGAGTGACGGCACGCCGACCGTTGCCAGCATCGAGCGCGCATCGGCGCGTGAAACGCCGATGTGACGGCGGGAAAAGGAATAGGTCATGTCGCGTATCCGTCGATTGTTGCGCGTGATCAGCCGATGAGGGCCTTGTAGCCGGCTTCATCGAGCAGGCCGGACAGTTGGCTCGTGTCGGAGAGCTTCATCTTCCACAGCCAGCCGTCGCCGGTCGGTGCCGAATTGACCAGCGCAGGATCGGACGAAAGGGCGTCGTTGAATTCAGTGATTTCCCCGTCAACCGGCGCGTAGACGTCAGACGCTGCCTTGACGGATTCGACCACGACCGCCGTGTCGCCCTTGGCGACCTGTTTGCCGGCTTCGGCCGCTTCGACAAAGACGATGTCGCCGAGCTGTTCCTGTGCATAATCGGTGATGCCAACCGTTGCGACGTCACCCTCAACGGTCAGCCATTCGTGGTCCTGCGTGAAATAGGTCTGTGCCATGGGTCTATCCTTTGACGTAGCGATGTGGGGTGAATGGCAGGGAGTGGACTTCAACCGGGATGCGCTGGCCGCGAACTTCGGCGAAGAGTTTTGATGCGCCCGGCTTTGCGAGTGGGGAGGCAACATAACCCATGGCGACCGGGTGGCCGACCGAGGGGCCAAAGCCGCCGGAGGTGACGCGGCCGACAGTGCTTCCGGCCTCATCGACGAGTGCTGCGCCGCCACGAACAGGCTGGCGGCCTTCAGGTTTGAGGCCAACGCGTTTCTCCGACGGGCCTGACGTGATCTTGTCGCGCAAGGCGTCTGCCCCGATGAATGTGCCGGTTTCGCGCCGATCCTTCGGGATCGCCCAGAGAAGCGCGGCGCTGGCCGGGTCGGTTGTCGAGTCGATGTCGTTGCCGTGCAGGCAAAGGCCGGCTTCGAGCCGCAGCGAATCGCGGGCGGCAAGGCCGACCCATTGGGCGCGCTCGTCGGATGTGAGTTTGGCGACCAGCTCGCGCGCATCTGCTTGCGGCAGGGCGATCTCGAACCCGTCCTCGCCGGTATAGCCCGAGCGCGTCATGAACCAGCCTTGGCGTGGCTCAAATCCGGTCATGAAGACCAGGTCGCCGGTGTCGATGCCCTTGTCGGCTAGCAAGGCAGCCGCTTGCGGTCCCTGAATGGCGAGGAGCACGCGGTCGAGCGGCTCGATGATGACATTGTAGCGCCGGGCGAGGTCTTGCATATGCACTTCGTCGGCGGCAGCGTTTCCCGCGTTGCAGACGACCATGAAGCGGTCTTCGGCAAGGCGGGTGATGATCAGGTCGTCGAGGATGCCGGCTTCGTCATTGAGCAAGAAGGACAGTTTCGACTGCCTGAGCGGAATGTCTGCCGCGATGACCGGGCAGGCCTTTGTCAGGAAGGCGGCTGCGCCAAGTCCTGATACGGCAAAGAGCTTCATATGCGAAATGTCGAACAGGCCGACATGCTCTCTTGTGTGCAGATGCTCCTTCATCACGCCGGCCGGATAGGTCAGCGGCATGTGCCAGCCGGCAAATGCGCCGAACTTCGCGCCGGCGGCGATATGTATGTCTTCGAGTGGCAGGTGCCTGATGTCGCCCGTCATTGTTCCCCCAGAGTCGCGCCTCAACGACCGCTTTCGCGGTGTTCGCGCCCCTCTGTCGGAAGCCTGAGAGACTCGCGTTGCCACAACCCTGTCGGCGACGCTTACACCTTCGGCGCGGGGGCATACCCCGACTTTCCAGAGTGTCCTTGGCGGCTACGGTTCGCTTGCCTGAGAGATTTCGGGCGATTTCCCCTTCGGCGGCAGTTTCCTGCTCTCTCCCGCAACCCGCTGGGCTTTCGCCCGGACACCCATCGCATAGCCCAGTTCCGACGCATTGTCACCTGCGCGCGACATCGTCTGACGTTTTGGCTGTTGAATGTGCGCGCGCACACGCTGGAGTGGGCGCGGCGTGCATGTCCGTTGCAGCGACCCGATGCAGATGGAAGAGTGAGGCTTAGCGGAGCTGTTCGTCGCGCTCTTCGGCAAGGCGGGCAAGCTCGCGTTGCAGGCGGGCGATGATCTGGCCGGTATCGGCGTGCATTTTCGTCAGTTTTTCAAGCTGCGCGGCGATCGCGAGCAGCGGGTCGGGGCCGATATCGTCGACCGGCGCGTCGCCCACGCCATGCAGCAGCCAGACGAGATTGACGTCGAGCACCCGCTCTATCAGCGCAAGATGTTCGACTGCAGGTTCGGAGCGGTCGCTTTCCCATTGCTGCACTGTTTTTGCGCTGACGCCTACGCGGCGCGCGATCGTTGCAACCGTCATGCCTTTTGATTCGCGTGTCCGTGACAGACGCCCGCCGAGCGTATCGGCGTCGGGCGGATTGTTGCGCAGCATGCGGATGACGGCCATGGAGTTGTCTCCCGAAACATCAGTCTTGAGGCTATGTGTACACTTGATCAATTGGCAGTCGTCAAGCGACGGCTGCTGCCCCAGTTGCGTCCTTCGACCGCATTAGCCTGCTGCAAGACGCATGGCGCGGCGGATCGTCTGGTCGAGCGCGCTCAGGAAACTGGACCGGTCTTTGGGCGAGAAAGAGGCATTGTAGCCCTTGGATTCGCCTGTTTCGCGCAGGTGTCTTCCGAGTTCGCGCATCGCGACCGCCATTCCGATTGTCTCGGTCGTGAATGGCTTGCCGGTGGGGCCAAGCGTGTGAACATCGGCTTCGACCAGACGTGCTGCAAGCGGGATATCGGCGGTGACGGCTATGTCGTTGGCGCGGGCGTTGTCGACGATCCAGTCGTCCGCCGCATCGGCGCTCTTGCTCACGACGACGTGGCGCACCATCGGGTCGCGCGAAGGGCGCAGGCCGCCATTGGAGACGAAGGTAACTTGCAGCCTGTGGCGTTCGGCCACGCGCAGCACTTCCTCCTTTACCGGGCAGGCGTCGGCGTCGACGAAGATTTCGGGCGTGGGACTCATTGCGGCAGGCGGCAGCGCACAAGTTCGGCGCCGACGGCGTCCGGCGTCGAAATGGATAATCTGTCCGGCGCACTCATCCGGAACGTCAGGTCACGGGTCTCACTGTCCGTTTCGGTGATGCACTGGGCCGAAACATTGGCGGCGCCGCCTGTCATGGAGGGTTCTGCCATGTTGCAGACGATGTCTGCCTGCCTGACCGATGTCGGCGTGACGATTGCGAATGTGTCGAGCGGCGACTGATCAACCAAGGCGCAGTCAGATGCTGATGCGGCCCAGACGCCGACATAGGCGGGAGCAACAGCGGTGCCTCCCGCACGAGCGGCGGCACGCGTGTCGGCGCGCAGTTTTTCGGCGGCCGGCAGAGATGCGTCGAGATCGCCGGGCGGGGTCGGCGCGACATTGCCGGCATCGCGCATGCGCTGTTCAAGTTTCTGCGCGGCATTGTTCAGATCCGCCTGACCGCGCTGGATAAGTGCGTCGATCGATTGGCCAAGCTGCCTGGCTGCCTCCTTGGCCTGATCGATCTGGGGCTGGGCGTTCTTGAGCAGTTGATCGGCCTGTTGGCGCGCGCGGTCGAGCGTCGGCTGCATTTCTTCCACTGCCTTGGAGGCCGCCTCGCGCAACTTGTCGAGGCCCTCTCTCGCTGTCTCGGAGGCCGACTTTCCGTCGCTTGCGACCGGCGCCGATGTTGGGGCTGGTGCTACGGGTGCGGGCGTCGGTTCGGCCGGAGCCTGCGCCGTCGGCTGGTTGTCGCAGCCGGCAATCAGGGCCGCGCAGAAGACGGCTGCGATTGCAAAGATCGGTTTCCAAACAGGCACATGCGCCTCCTGTGGGTTCGACGCGAAACTAGGGGTTGCGCAACAGTCGCCATGGCAAATAGGCGAAAACGTGTCAGTTGCCCAGCGACACGGCGACGTTGACGGCGGCCGCGACCAGCACCGTGTTGAAGAAGAAGGAGGTGATCGCGTGCATCAGGTTGAAGCCGCGAAGGTGGCTGCCGGTAATCGCGACATCCGACGTCTGGGCGGTCATGCCGATGACGAACGAGAAATAGAGGAAATCCGTTCCCGCCGGTTCTTTGGTGCCCGGAAAGTCGAGACCCTTGCGCGGACCGTCGTCTCCGGGTCCGGGCCGCCAGAACAAGTGGGCATAATGGATCGCAGCCATGACGTGGATGGTCGCCCAGCCGAGCGGCACCGACACCAGCGCCAGCACAAAAACTGTGAAGCGCGCGGCCGATTGAGCGTTGACGACCAGAAACAGCGAAGCCATCGCGGCGCAGACCGTCAGGAGTGTGATTGCGAATATCAGCCTCGCCGGGGCATCGCTGGTGGCGGCTTGGCGAGACAGGCTTACCTTGTCCAGGCGAGCCATGCCGGGCAAAGCGAGCACGAGATAGGTTGCGAAGAAGCCGTTGGTCGCGATCAGGATGGCCATCTGCCAGCCAAGCCATGCGGATGTCGCAAGGCCCGCAATGACTGCGAGCGCGGCGATGTAGAAGGGTGTGTGGCGCGACAGCGGCATTGCTCATGAATAGCGCATGGCGGGCGCGCGGCAAATCGTCAGGCGGAAAGCGCGCCTGACTTCCTGGCCGTCCATGTGGCAATGTAATCCATCAGGGCCGGAGACAGGCAGTCGTAAGGTTCCAGGCCAGCCTTTGTCAGTCTCGTGCGAATGGATTTCATTTTGCCCGGATCGACGCCGGATTCGATGACCGAGGACACGAAGGCGACGAAGGTGGGTGGTGCCCAGCCGGTTTCCTCAAACAGTTCGGGATGGATGAAGGTCAGCCCCTGAAACGGGTGCTCCTGCTCGACCGGTCCATGTATATGCGTGCCACACGCGCGGCAGGCGTGGCGCTGGATCAGCGCCTTCCTGTCCACCACCTTGAGCTTTGACCGCCCTTCAATGACAGCGACGTCGCCGCTGGGAACAACGGCGACGATCGAGAAGGCAGCGCCTTTGGGCTTCCAGCATCTGGTGCAGCCGCAGGCGTGGTTGTGCTGCACCTGTCCCGTCACCTGCACCCGGATAGGGTTCGATACACAATTGCAGACCAGCGTTCCGCCCTTGAAGCGTGCGCTCTTCTTGGCAAAACCCTTGTCGATCAGCGGATGCAGCGAGACGGTCATCGTGCTTCGATCAATAGACCACGACCGAGCGGATCGATTCGCCGGCATGCATGAGGTCGAAGCCTTTGTTGATCTCGTCCAGCGTCAGGCGGTGCGTGATCATCGGGTCGATCTGAATCTTGCCGTCCATATACCAGTCGACGATCTTGGGAACGTCGGTGCGGCCACGCGCTCCGCCAAAGGCCGTGCCCATCCAGTTGCGGCCGGTGACGAGCTGGAAGGGACGCGTCGAGATTTCCTGGCCCGCACCTGCGACGCCGATGACGACGGATTTTCCCCAGCCGCGATGCGAGGCTTCGAGCGCCTGGCGCATGACCTTGACGTTGCCGGTGCAGTCGAAGGTGTAGTCGGCACCACCGATCTGGTCGGCGCCGCGCTTTGTCATGTTGACGATGTGGGCGACGACGTCGCCGTCGATCTCGTTCGGATTGACAAAGTGAGTCATTCCAAAGCGTTCGCCCCATTCCTTGCGGGAATTGTTTATGTCGACGCCGATGATCATGTCGGCTCCGGCGAGCTTCAGCCCCTGAATGACATTGAGGCCGATGCCGCCGAGGCCAAACACCGCGGCGGTCGCACCGATCTCGACCTTGGCTGTGTTGATGACAGCACCGACGCCTGTCGTCACGCCGCAGCCGATGTAGCAGATCGTGTCGAAGGGCGCGGCGGGATTGACCTTGGCGACCGCGATCTCGGGCATGACGGTGAAGTTGGAGAAGGTCGAGCAGCCCATGTAATGGAAGATCTTGTCCTTGCCGATGGAGAAGCGCGACGTTCCGTCGGGCATCAGGCCCTGGCCCTGCGTGGCGCGGATGGCGGTGCACAGGTTCGTCTTGCGCGACAGGCAGGACGGGCAGGTGCGGCATTCGGGCGTGTAGAGCGGAATGACATGATCGCCCTTCTTCAGCGTAGTGACGCCCTTGCCGACATCGACCACGACGCCTGCACCCTCATGGCCGAGGATGGCCGGGAAAATGCCTTCAGGATCAGCGCCCGACAGAGTGAACTCATCGGTGTGGCAGATGCCGGTCGCCTTGACCTCGATCAGAACCTCGCCTTCGCGTGGGCCTTCCAGATCGACCTCCATGATCTCAAGAGGCTTTCCTGCTGCGACGGCGACGGCTGCACGGGTCTTCATTAAAAATCTCTCCTGAAATGTGGCGTCGCGGGGCAAACTACATTGTTCGCCTCGGGCTGCAATCGCCTTTATTCGGCGGCCTTTGCGATGCCGGGATCTGACGTTGGGTGAGGGTGGGAGACGGGGTCTTTCAGGGCGATCTCGGCCAGGAATATCGTTCCGCCGTCGTCGCGATAATCGAAGTTTCCTCCGAGCTGTTGCATCATTCCTGCGATCAGACGGCTGCCCATGCCCTTTGCAGTCGTTTCCGGGTCGAAGCCTGGTCCATCGTCCTTGATCTTCAATTGCGCCCTGTTGTCCGGAAGGCTGTTGAGCGAAATCTTGATGCGGCCGTCCAGACGGTCTCCAAACGCGTATTTCAGCGAGTTGGTCACGATCTCGTTGACGAGAAGGGCAAGTGCCGTGGTGTGGTCCCGGCTGACCGTCAACTGTTCGATGTCATAGTCGACGGCCACCTTGCTGTCGAAACTCTGGACCAGCGGGGTGACGATGGCCGGAATGAATTCGGCTGCGTCGACCTCGACGAACTGGTCGGCGCGATACATGTGCTCGTGGACAGCCGTCATCGCGGCGATGCGGCGCTGGAGATCGAGCTTTGCCTCTGGCGGGATGGCCTGCATTCGAACCAGCGACTGGACGGACTGAAGATTGTTCTTCACGCGATGATGCGTGTCGCGGAAGAGCAGTCGATTGAGTTCGAGCGCACGCGTGAGTTCGGCGCGACGATTTGAGTCGCGTAACAAAAGGCGGCCAATCCAGATGCCGGCCAGCATCAATCCGCAAGCGGCGGGAAGGGCAAAGGCAAATGTCAGCAAGGTGTTGCGCCAGAAATTCATCATGGCGGATTTCGTGCTGATGGAGGCTACGGCAATCAGGTCGGAGTCTGCTACGCGGCGATATCCGACGATGCGGTCTATCTCGTCGATCGCCGATATCGAGCGGTAGGTGCCGTTTGCCTCTCGGGGCAGATAGGTGGTGAAGAGAACTGAACTGCTAATGTTCAGCGGCTCGTCCGGCATCGGATAACGTGCGACGACCGCTCCGTCATTTCTCACAAAACTGATTGCGGATTCCGGGTCCAGCTCAAGCGATTCGGCAATTTGCGAGAACTGGCTGACGTCGAAGGACAGCACGGCGACCCCAGCGAATTCGCCATCGCGGACGATGCGGCTGGAGACGGTGAAAATCGGCTGGCCATTCAGGCGCGAAATCATCATGGCCGAGATGTGCAGGGGTTTGCCGGAGGCCGGCTCCCGAAAATATTCCCGGTCCCTGATGTCAATCGGCTTCACAATGGGATCGGTCGAATACAGGGTCTCGCCGTCGGCATTGATGATGTAGGTTTTCACCTGCAGCGGCAGATCATGCAGCGTTTCGGCCAACGCAAGCAGTTCGGTCCGGTTGACCGACCGGGTCAGGCTGTGCCCGAGCACCGCGTCTATACGTTTCAGGGTTTGCGATGAAAGATCGAGGATGGATTTGGCGTGTATCGCCACGACCTGAGACGCGGCATAGGCCCGATCGTGGGAACGACGCTCGGTGTCGTCGTAGGAACGGAAAGTGAAATAGGCGAGCAGGACGACGAACAGGAGGAAGAATGCGACCACAAAGGTTGCCGTGGCGGAGACCGCATTGAACCGGAATTTCTCGATGGCGGAGGGAATTCTCAACGTGTTCGCCTGCTTCTTTCCGGCAGTTCACCCATAGACGGTCGACCACCGGGTAAAATCGCGCTGACCATGCCATGATATCGATATGGAATCGATGCCGACAGGCACATCAACGCAGGATTGCGTGTTGCCTCATCGAGGGTCAATACATGCACATCGGCAACTTACTCCAAGGCTGCTTGACCCGAAGGCTGCAGTCCATAAAAAGATGACGCAAAGCAAGGGACGGAAGCCTACATGTTCAAGAAGATCCTCATCGCCAACCGCGGCGAGATCGCCTGCCGCGTCATCAAGACCGCAAAGCGTATGGGGATCCAGACCGTTGCGGTCTATTCGGACGCCGACAAGAACGCCGTTCATGTCGAAATGGCCGATGAAGCGGTCCACATCGGACCGGCTCCAGCGGCACAGAGCTATCTGATCGGCGAGAAGATCATCGAGGCCTGCAAGCAGACGGGCGCGGAGGCTGTTCACCCCGGTTACGGCTTCCTGTCCGAGCGCGCATCCTTCTGCGCCGCTCTGGAGAAGGAAGGCATCATCTTCATCGGCCCCAAGCCCAAAGCCATCGAGGCGATGGGCGACAAGATCGAATCGAAGAAGTTTGCCAATGCCGCCAAGGTTTCGACCGTTCCGGGCTTTCTCGGCGTCATAGAGGATGCAGAGCATGCGGTTCGTATCGCTTCCGAGATCGGCTATCCGGTGATGCTCAAGGCGTCGGCCGGCGGCGGCGGCAAGGGTATGCGCATCGCCTGGAACGATGCGGAGTGCCGCGAAGGCTTCCAGTCTTCGAAGAACGAGGCGAAGTCGTCCTTCGGCGACGACCGCGTCTTTGTCGAGAAGTTCATCGTCGACCCACGCCATATCGAAATTCAGGTGCTGGGCGACGGCCATGGCAATGTGATCTATCTCGGCGAGCGCGAGTGTTCCATCCAGCGCCGCAACCAGAAGGTCGTCGAAGAGGCGCCGTCGCCGTTCCTCGACGCCAAGACGCGCAAAGCCATGGGCGAGCAATCGGTGGCGCTGGCGAAAGCGGTCGACTACCAAAGCGCCGGCACCGTCGAATTCATCGTCGACAAGGACCGCAATTTCTACTTCCTCGAAATGAACACCCGCCTGCAGGTCGAGCATCCGGTGACGGAACTGATCACCGGCATCGATCTGGTCGAGCAGATGATCCGCGTCGCCGTCGGCGAGAAGCTCGCTATCAGCCAGGACGATGTTCAGCTGAACGGCTGGGCTGTGGAAAGCCGTCTCTATGCCGAAGACCCTTACCGCAACTTCCTGCCGTCGATCGGCCGCCTGACGCGCTACCGGCCGCCGGAAGAGGGCAAGTTCGGCGATGTGATCGTGCGCAACGACACCGGCGTCGTCGAGGGTGCGGAAATCTCGATGTATTACGACCCGATGATCGCGAAGCTCTGCACCTGGGCGCCCGATCGCCTGCAGGCCATCGACGCGATGAGCGAGGCGCTCGACAGCTTCGTTGTCGATGGGATCGAGCACAATATCCCGTTCCTCTCGGCACTGATGCAGCATCCGCGCTGGCGCGAGGGTCGCCTGTCGACCGGCTTCATAGCCGAGGAATTCCCCGACGGTTTCCATCCGCGCAAACCGGAAGTTGACGAGCAAAGCGTGCTTGCCGCCGTGGCGCTGGCGACCGAACTCGTTCGCCGCGGGCGTCTCGACCGCCTTTCGGGCCGCCTTGCCCCTCATTCCGGGGCGTTCAAGCCCGAATGGGTCGTGCGCGTCGATGACGACTATATCGACATGACTGTTCTTGACGGCATGCTCGGCGTTCCCTTCGAGGCGGATTTTGCGATTGCCGGCGGCAAGCCGGTGACGGTCGTGTCCGACTGGCGGCCGGGTGATGTGGTCTGGAGCGGTGTCATCGGTGGACGCGCGGTGTCCGCGCAGCTTCGGTCGATCGCAAACGGCAGCCGCATCGCATGGAACGGGCTTTCGGTCGCCGCGCGCGCCATGCTGCCGCGCACGGCTGAACTCGACAAGCTTATGCCGGTGAAACTGCCGCCAGACACCTCGAAGATGCTGCTTTGCCCGATGCCAGGCATGCTCGTCTCGCTCGCCGTGACCGAGGGGCAGGAGGTCAAGGCCGGTGAGATGCTCGCAGTTGTCGAGGCGATGAAGATGGAAAACGTGCTGCGCGCCGAGCGCGACCTGACCATTTCCAAGATAAACGCCAAGGCTGGCGACAGCCTCGCGGTCGATGCTGTGATCATGGAATTTGCCTGAGTTCGGACGGCTGGCGGAAAACCTCCCGCCAGCCTCACTGTCTCACTCAGTGAGCAGCCGTGCGCCGCTCAGACAAGCTCGACGTCGACAACGCCGGGAATGGCCTTCATGGCGGAGGCTAGGCCGGGTTCGACTCGGTAGCGGCTCGGGAGTTCGATCTCGATTTCCCCCTGACCTTCGCCCTTGAGCAGGACGATCGACACCTGGCTCTCGCCGCGCGTGGCTAGCTGTGCAGACAGCGAGCCGAGGGGTTTTGTGTCGCGCACAAAGATGCGCAGGGCCTTCTGGTGCCGCGATGCCTGCTCATCGAGTGCATGGAGTGCATTGACGCGCAGGCTTACGATTTCGTCTCGGTAATCCGCGCCAGCGGTGATGATCAGCGATTTTCCCTCGACCAGCAGATGCCGATACGCGGCCAGCGTATCGGAGAAAAGCACCGCCTCGAACTGGCCCGTCATATCGGACATCTGCACGACGGCCATCTTGTTGCCGGTCTTGGTCTTGCGCTCGCGCGCCGATGTGACCGTGCCTGCCAGCCGCGCAGCGGTCGCGCCACGTTTGACCGCCTGCTCGAAGTCCGCCCAGCCCTGTACGCGCATCTTTGCCAGCGTTGCCTTGTATTCGTCGAGCGGGTGGGCAGAGAGGTAGAAACCGACGGCGGCAAACTCGCGCTGCAGACGCTCGGCCGGTAGCCATGGCGCAGTTGCAGGGAGACGGATGGCTTCCGGCTTCTGGGCGCCCGAGCCTGCGCCAAAAATGTCGATCTGGTCGCTCGATGCCGATGACTGGGCGAAGTTGCCCGCAGCCATCATCTTGTCGACGCCGCCCATGAGCTCGGCCCGGTCGCGACCGAAACAGTCGAAGGCGCCAGCTGCAATCAGGCTTTCAAAGACGCGCTTGCCGGCGATCTTCGGATCGACCCGCGAGCAAAAGTCCTCAAGGCTCTTGAACGGGGCCTGTTCACGCATTTCGACGATGTGGCGCACGGCCTGCTCGCCGACGCCCTTGATGGCGGCAAGCGAATAGAAAATGCGATTACCCTCGACTTCGAAGTCGCGAAACGACGTCATGACCGAGGGCGGCACGACTTCGATGCCGAGCCGCATTGCATCCTGGCGGAATTCCGCAAGCTTCTCGGTGTTTCCCATGTCGAGCGTCATAGATGCGGCGAGGAATTCGACCGGATAATGCGCCTTCAGATAGGCCGTCTGGTAGGAAACGATGGCGTAGGCGGCGGCGTGGGATTTATTAAAACCATAGTCTGCAAACTTCGCCAGAAGGTCGAAGATGAAGTCTGCCTGCGGTTTGGCGACGCCGCGTTCCACAGCGCCGGAGACGAAGCGCACGCGCTGCTTGTCCATCTCGGCGCGGATCTTCTTGCCCATGGCGCGGCGCAGGAGGTCGGCTTCGCCAAGCGAGTAGCCGGACAACTCCTGCGCGATCTGCATCACCTGTTCCTGATAGACGATGACGCCCTGCGTTTCGGACACGAGATGATCAATCTTGGGATGGATCGAGGCGATTTCTTCCTGGCCGTTCTTGCGCGCATTGTAGGTCGGGATGTTTTCCATCGGGCCGGGACGATAGAGCGCCACCAGCGCGATGATGTCCTCGATGCGGTCAGGCTTCATGCCGATCAGCGCCTTGCGCATGCCCGCCGATTCAACCTGGAACACGCCGACGACCTCGCCGCGCGACAGCATCTCGTAGGTCTTAGGATCGTCGAGCGGCAGCTTCTCCAGATCGATGACGATGCCGCGCCGGCGGATCAGGTTCACGGCGGTCTTCAGGACCGTCAGCGTCTTCAGGCCGAGGAAGTCGAACTTGACGAGGCCGGCGTCCTCGACCTTCTTCATGTTGAACTGGGTGACCGGCATGTCGGATCGCGGGTCGCGATACATCGGCACCAACTCGGACAGCGGACGGTCACCGATGACAATGCCCGCGGCATGGGTCGAGGCGTGTCGGAACAGGCCCTCCAGCTTCTGCGCGATGTCGAGCAGCGTCTGCACGACGGGTTCGCGCTCGATCTCTTCGGCGAAGCGCGGTTCGCCTTCGATCGCCTGCGCCAGAGTGACTGGATTGGCCGGGTTTTGCGGCACCATCTTGCACAGGCGGTCGACCTGGCCGTAGGGCATCTGCAGGACGCGGCCGACGTCGCGCAGGACGGCGCGGGCTTGCAGCGTTCCGAAGGTGATGATCTGCGCGACCTGATCGCGGCCATACTTCTGCTGGACGTAACGGATCACCTCGTCGCGGCGGTCCTGACAGAAGTCGATGTCGAAGTCGGGCATCGAGACGCGGTCCGGATTGAGGAAGCGCTCGAACAGCAGCGAAAACCGCATCGGATCGACGTCTGTGATGGTGAGCGCCCAAGCGACCAGCGAGCCTGCACCCGAGCCGCGGCCTGGTCCTACGGGGATGTCGTGCTGCTTCGCCCATTTGATGAAGTCGGCAACGATCAGGAAGTATCCCGGATATTTCATCCGTTCGATGATGCCGACCTCGTATTCGAGGCGTTCGGAATACTGGCCTTCGGTGAAGCCTCCCGACAGGCCGACGGTTGCGAGGCGCATGGCAAGGCCTTCGCGGGCCTGACGGCGCAATTCGTCGGCCTCCGCCTTTTCGGCGGCGGCACCGTCGGCGGTCCCGCCGGTGAAGCGCGGCAGGATCGGCGCGCGGTTGCGCGGATAATAGGAGCAGCGCCTCGCGATCTCGATCGTGTTGTCGACCGCTTCGGGCAGGTCCTCGAACAGCGTCGCCATCTCGGCCTGACTGCGCAGATAATTGTCGGGCGTCAGGCGGCGGCGGTCGTCAGCGGCAACGACGGAACCTTCCGCAATCGCCATCAGTGCGTCGTGCGAATCGAAGTCGTCGCGCTTCATGAAGAAGGCTTCATTGGTGGCGACGAGCGGTAACCGCCGCTCATAGGCGAGGGCAACGGTTGCAGATTCGACGGCGCGATCATAGCCGGTCGGGCGCTGCAATTCGACATAGAGTCTGTCGCCGAATGCGGATGTGAGGATCGTCAACCTGTCGCCGGCGAGGTCAGGTTGCCCATCCTTCAGCGCCTGGCCGACGGGGCCGCGCTCGCCGCCGGTCAGGCAGATCATCCCCTCGGATAGTTCGGAAAGCCACTCGACGCGCGCCTGCACGCCCATGTCGGATGGATTGTCGAGATAGGACCGGCTGACGATCCTGACGAGATTTGCATAGCCGGTTTCGGTCGCCGCAATGAGCACCAAGGGTGTGCCCGATGTTCGCCGTTTGCCTTGCGCGGGCTGCGCGGCTCCGTCGAAGGCAACATCGACCTGACAGCCGATGATCGGCTGGACGCCATCCTTGGAGGCGTATTGGGCAAATTCGAGCGCGCCGAAGAGGTTGTTCGTGTCAGTGACGGCGATTGCGGGCGCGCTGTCATTGATAGCGTGGGCGACGATCTTCTTGAGAGGCAGCGCCCCTTCGAGCAGCGAATAGGCGGAATGCACGCGCAGATGGACAAAGGGGCGCGCAGGAGCGGGGCCGCGGGCCTGAATTGCCGCCACCTCCCGCTTCAGGGGATCCCTTATCCTGTCATTCGCCATTGGTTTTGCCGCATATTACCCGAGTCATCGCCATTGTCCGCGTCCGGCGTGCGCGCGTCCAGATCAAATGGCATCAATGACCTATTCATCCTCAATTGTGTCGGGCGGATGTGCGCTTCGGCCGCGCCCGAACGTGTAGCCGGTCTCGACGGCCTCGCGGCCGAACTTGCCGCGCAACGCGTCGATGGCGACCTCGGCTTTGGCGCGTTTGGCGGCTTGCGTATCGACGAGGTCGGGCGGGTCTGCCTTGCCATCGTCGGTCAGGTCGGAGACGCCGATGCCGATCAATCGGTAGCGCGTGCCGTCGGTTTCCTTGTCGAGCATGTCGCGTCCGATCGAAAAGATGCGGTCGGCAAGTCGTGTCGGGTCGGGCAGCGCCCGGTTGCGAGTGCGTATCCTGAAGTCTGCCGTCTTGAGCTTGAGCACGACCGTGCGCCCGGCGATGCCGGATTTCTTCAGTCGCGCCGACACTTTTTCGGACAGGCCGCGCAGGATCGGGATCAGGTCGGCACCGCTCGAAATGTCTTCGTTGAATGTGGTCTCGGCCGATACGCTTTTCGCCTCGCGAGATGGGTGGACCGAGCGTGTGTCCTGGCCGCGCGACAGATGGTAAAGCCTGATGCCCATGGAGCCGTAGCGGCGCATGAGGTCGGCCTGATCCATTTTCTGGATCTGTCCGATGGTACGGATGCCGTCACCGTTGAGGGCGGCGGCGAAGGCCTTGCCGACGCCCCAGATCATCGTCACCGGCTGATCCGCCAGGAATGACAGCGCCTCGGCCTCGCCGATGACCGAAAAGCCGCGCGGCTTGTTCATGTCAGACGCGATCTTGGCCAGAAACTTGCAATATGAGAGGCCGATAGAGACGCTGATGCCGATTTCGCGCTCGACCTCGCGGGCAAAGCGCCCGAGCACGAGCGCTGCCGGCATGGAATGCAGGCGCTCGGTGCCGGCAAGATCGAGAAATGCCTCGTCGATGGAGACGGGTTCCACCATTGGGGTGAGCGCGTTCATCATCTCGCGCACTTCGCGCCCGACGCGGACATATTTCTCCATGTCTGGCCTGATGACGACGGCCTCCGGGCAAAGATCGAGCGCCTTGAACATAGGCATTGCGGAACGAACGCCGCGGATACGGGCAATGTAGCAGGCGGTCGACACGACGCCGCGCCTGCCGCCGCCGATGATGACCGGCTTGTCCCGCAGTTCGGGCCGGTCGCGCTTTTCCACCGATGCATAGAAGGCGTCGCAATCGATATGGGCGAGGGAGAGGCGGTAAAGCTCGGCGTGACGGGCAATGCGTGGGCTGCCGCAGGACGTGCAGCGGCGCTCGTCGCGCCCCTGAAGCTTCAGGCAGTCGCGGCAGAAACCGTGAGCCGGGTCGTTGGGTGTAGGCATCGCTGTGGCGGCCGGAATTGTCAGCCCGTCATGCTATTGCGGTGGCGGGCCGCCAGCAAGCGGGGTGGAAAACGTTCCTGACGGATCAGATGCCGAGAAGCCGCGCGATCTTGGGCGTAGCCTCGGCCCAATCGTCAACCACGTGGGCCTGCGCCGGGGCGGGCTGTTGCAGGTGCCTGATCGAAATGTCGGCCATCAGATGAATGGCATGGACATCCGGCACGCTCTCGATGGCGGATGCCAGATTGCGCGGCTGGTCGTCAACGAAAGCGACTTGGCGGCCGTTGTCACCGCGCAGCCGGCGTATCGCAGGGCCTTTTGGCATTTCGGTCGTCAGGACCGGATAGGTGAGGCCAAGATCGAGCAGATGCTTTCGCCGCGCTTCGCGATGGCGGTGGGGCATATGGGTAAGGAGAACGATCTCCACGCGGTCGCCGAAATGGGCGAGCGCGTCGGCCGCACCGTCCGTGATGCTCTGCCACTCGGCCTGGGCAACGAAGAAGCCGTCAATGAGGCTCTGAACTTCACTGGCATTCGCCAGTTCGCCTGACGGCGATCTGGCAATGTTGCCGAGCAGTCGGAACTCGTTCAGCGTGAGCTTGTAGCCCTGCCGCTCAAGGAATGTCGGGAAAGGCTTGATGAAATCGAGCAGTACGTCATCGACATCGAGCACGAGCAACGGGCGGTCGTCATGCGACAGTTCCTCGATCTGACGCAGTGTCTCGGGATCATCACTCATGTCGATCTTTCATATTCTTCGCCGCCATCGGGCAGGGCGCGGCAGGCGCGGCCAACTGCTTCCGGCGCGATCTCGGCCTGTTCGGCGAACTGCATCAATGTTGGCTCATGCGCCAGAATGAACTGAAGCACGCCGGCCAGGAACCCAGGCTGCATGGCGGCCGCCCGGATAGCGTTTGCCTCGATGCCGGTGATCGCCAGAAAGCGAGGCAGAAGTGCGGGGTCGGAGGCAATGAAGGCAAGAGCCTGAACAGCCAGGGCCTCGGCCTGAGACCTGTCCATCCGTGACCGGTCGATCCTGGGCTGATTGTCGGGTGGGATAGGCATTCGAGACGCATAGACAGGACCGCGCCGGGCCGCAAGGCCGACCTGCCAGGCGGCGTCAAAAGCGCCTTTTCTTTTCGTCAATGAAATCAGGTTACAATCACAACTGGAGATTCGCAGGCCGAATCGGGGCACGTCGCAACAGGCGGGGCAGGGAATAGCTGCAAATGGCCAAGAAGGTGATGATCGTCGAGGACAATGAGCTCAACATGAAGCTCTTCCGCGACCTGATCGAAGCCACGGGATACGAGACGATTCGGACCCGCAATGGCCTCGAAGCACTCGACCTCGCGCGCGCGCACCGGCCCGACCTCATCCTCATGGACATACAGTTGCCGGAAGTATCCGGCCTCGAAGTCACCAAGTGGCTGAAGGAAGATGACGACCTGCATGTCATTCCGGTCATTGCCGTCACCGCCTTTGCCATGAAGGGGGACGAGGAGCGCATCAGGCAAGGCGGTTGCGAAGCTTACATCTCCAAGCCGATTTCGGTGCCCAAGTTCATCGAGACCATCAAGTCCTATCTTGGCGACGCGTGACGGAGCGGTCTGAATGAGTGCGCGCATTCTCGTCGTCGACGATATTCCGGCAAATCTGAAACTTCTCGAAGGCCGCCTGCTGGCAGAGTATTTTGCGGTCGAAACGGCCGTGAATGGCGAGGAGGCACTGGCGATCTGCCGCGCGGGCAGGGCGGACGTCGTGTTGCTCGACATCATGATGCCGGGGATCGACGGGTTTGAGGTCTGCCGTCAGTTGAAGGCCGACAGGGCGACAGCACATATTCCGGTGGTCATGGTCACCGCGCTCGACGGCATAAGCGACCGGATACAGGGGCTTGAGGCCGGTGCCGACGATTTCCTGACCAAGCCGGTCAACGACATGCAGTTGCTGACGCGGGTTCGCAGCCTCGTCCGGCTGAAGATGCTGGGCGACGAATTGCGCCTGCGCGCGTCGACGAATCGCGACCTGGGCATCGACGATCTGCTGGGCCGCAAGGATGTGCTGGGCGATGCGCGCGCCAATGTGCTGCTCGTCGACCAGAAGGCGCATTCCCGCGACCGGTTGATCGAGATGCTTAATCCCGTGGCGGACGTGACGGTTGCGACCGATCCGCAGGGCACGATTTTCCAGGCGGCGGAAGGCCGCTTCGATTGCGTCGTCATCTCGTCGGGGCTGATCGATTTCGATCCGCTGCGCCTGTGCTCGCAATTGCGCTCTCTCGACCGGACGCGCTTCCTGCCGATCATGCTGGTGGTGGAGCAGGGGCAGGACGAACTGGTGACGCGAGCGTTGGAGCTTGGCGTCAACGACTATGTCGTGCGCCCCGCTGACGAACAGGAAGTCATTGCGCGCCTTCGCACGCAGATCCGGCGCAAGCGCTACAATGAGGAGTTGCGCGCCGGCGTTGCACAAACGCTGGAAATGGCGGTCATGGACCCGCTGACCGGCCTGCATAACCGGCGCTATCTCGACACGCATCTGGAAACGCTTTTCAAGCGCGCCGTTGCGCGCCGGCGGCCTCTGTCTGTGATGATGACAGATATCGACCGTTTCAAATCGATCAACGACACGTTCGGGCACGCTGGTGGCGACGTGGTGCTGCGCGAATTCTCGCGCCGCCTGCGCAAGAATGTGCGCGGCATCGACCTTGCCTGCCGGTTTGGCGGCGAAGAGTTTGTCGTCATCATGCCCGACACCGAGCACGAAGTGGCGCGAATGATCGCGGAGCGCATACGCGCCGAGATCGAGACGGAGGCATTTCGCCCGGGTTCGGCTGACGACAGGCTGACTGTGACGGTTTCGATCGGTGTGGCGACCCTTTCGCCGGGCGATTCGCAAGCCGGGGACCTGCTGAAACGCGCAGACGGTGCGCTCTACGAGGCCAAATCGAGCGGGCGCAATAAGGTCGTTTCAAACGCTGCCTGAGCAAGATTGCGCGTTCTGACGGGCGCGGCGGTGATTCGAATTCGTCTCAAAAGCAACCCAAACGCGATCATGCAGTGCAACAGGAATTAACCGCGTTCGCAGCATTTCGGCCGTCATCCTTAACAGTTGGTTGATTTTTCAGCGTCCTTGCGCAAATCTCCGGTCCAGACGACCGGTGGGCGATACAACTTAGCGCGCTTCCGGTCTCAGATACCCCATGATGCTCAGGTCCGCCGCATCTCCTGGGTCCGTGGGGTCGGCCGGCCAGCGCTGGCACACAGTGGCCTCCTCGTACCGCTGTCAACGCTGGCCGGCCCCCACTTCGGGTGTCGCTTAAGCAATCGGCCGCAGCCTATTGACGCTACAAACAAAAACGCCGCCCGATTGGGCGGCGTTTTTGTTTCGTCAGATCAGGATTACTTGATCTTCGTTTCCTTGAACTCGACATGCTTCTTGGCAACGGGGTCGTACTTGCGGAACGACATCTTGTCGGTCTTGGTACGGCTGTTCTTGCTCGTCACGTAGAAGAAGCCGGTGTCTGCCGTCGAGAGCAGCTTGATCTTGATGTTAGCGGCTTTTGCCATCGTTTTTGTCCGTCTTAATTTGCTAGGTCGCTTCGCGCAGGAACGCCAAGCGTAGCCTGGCTGCGGAAATCTGTGGCGCTCGTATCGTGGATCGTCCCGTGAAAGTCAAGAGCGGGAGGGGCTGGCGACGATGCGCCAGACGACCAGAGCCAGGTAGGCGGCAAACATCAAGCCGATGGTCAGCGCAAAGCCGGGCGGCCCCATCGCGTCCAGCCCGATGCCGATGGCCTGCGGGCCGACGAGCATGCCCAGACCGTAGCAGAAGACGAAGGCGGCATTGGCGGATGCGAGATCTCGGCCTGTGAGGCTTGCGCCCAGATGCGCGAGGCCGACCGTGTAGAGGGCGGCGACCGCGCCGCCCCAGATGAGCAGCAGCAATGCCGTGCCGTGCCAGTTGCCGGCGAGCGCGGGCATGAGACACATGCCGGCAAGTCCGACAAGGGCGCAGAAGGTGAGCAGGAGCCGGCGGTCCTTCATTCGGTCGCTGAGCAGGCCGAGCGGTACCTGGAAGATGACATTGCCAAGCCCGATCATGCTCAGCAGCAGTGCTGCATCCGCCTCCGAATATCCGACGCGCGCGCCATAGACCGGGAAAATGGCAAATCCGCCAGTTTCGACAGCACCGAAAATGAAGACGGCGGCAGTGGCCGTCGGCACCAGCCAGACATAGCTCATGAACTTGCCGGGCTTGTCAGACTGCGCGGGGATTGTCGGTCCCTCACGCCATGCGAGTCCGACGGGCACCATGCCGAGGGCGACGAGGGCGCAGGCGACGCCGAACGGCGCAAATCCTGCGCTGCCGACCTGGGCGAATATCCAGGGTCCGGCTGCAAAGCCGAGCGACAGGCATGTGGCGTAGATGCCGAGCACGAGGCCGCGCCGACGTGGCGGCGCCGAGACGTTGATCCAGTATTCGGACAGGATGAAGACGATCGTCAGCGCCACGTGCAGCATTGCGCGGAGCGGAAACCAGACCCAGAAATCGTCAAATATGTAGAAGCCCACGAAGGACAGAGCGCCGACGGCCATCGAGATCAGCAGCATCGGAACCACGCCGAAGCGTGCGCCCAGCGGCGTCGCGATGGGTGCGGCGGCAATCGAAGCAAGGCCGGCGACCATGCCGTTCAGGCCGATCATGGTGGCGGAGTGGCCGCGCTGCTCCAGGATGACGGAGAGCAGCGGAACGCCAAGGCCGATTGCGATGCCGACGACGCTGATCGAGCCGATGGCGGCGATCAGAGCCAGCAGACGTAGCGGCGCTTCAGTCGAAACGTCGTTCGGCCCAGAGATTTGCATGAATCAGATCAGGTCGCGATGGAATTTGCCATAGCGCATCCGGTAAAAAGGGATCGGATGGGCAGGGGTCAGGTCAGGGTCGTCCGCCAGACGGCGCGCGAGGTCACCAAGCACGGATCTGGTGATCGCAGGCACTTCCTGCTCCATGGCTCGTGCAATCGGCAGCCAGACCAATTCTTCCAGTTCCTGTGTAGGGCCGCCTTCGGGCAGGCTGACGGCGACCTGATCGCGCCATGCGGCGACGAAATAGGTGTCGAAACGGCGCACGCGGCCGGGCGGTGTGATGGCGCGAGCAATTATTCGAAGACTGGCGAGGTCAGGCACGACGCCATGCTCGGCAAAGGCCTCCCAACTTGCTTTCGCGGTCGAATAGTCGCCTTTGTTTCCGATCAGCAGACCGGCTTCCTCATAGGTTTCGCGCACCGCCGAAAGCACGATGGCGCGGGCGCGGGTCGCCGATAGTGGGCGGCCGCGACCGGCGTTGAGGCGCGCGGCAATGTCCGGGTGCAGATCGGATGCGACCTTGACCCTGCCGTCGTCAGGATCGGTGCGGCCGCCTGGAAACACCAGGCGTCCGGGCATGAACGCATGTTTGCTGGAGCGGCGGCCCATGAGCACGTGCGGCTCAGCCTGAGAGCGGTCGAGCAGAATAAGCGTGGCAGCGTCGCGTGGACGCAACGGGCCGGGGCCCATTGCAAAATCCTTGAACTCTACCTTGTCGATCTGCGCCCGGGTCAGCCCGGCCATGCTCTCGCCTTCAGACATTGTCAGCCTTCCGGATGCGTTTCGATGACGTCTTTTTCACCGCCGAACCCGTGCATGTAGTTTGCCCATTGCAGACCGATGACCGCACCCTTGAGCGGCTGGAGAAGCAGCAGCGAGCCAATGATGGTGAGCGGCATCCAGATGGCAAGATGCTGCACGAGGCTAAGCGTATAGGACGCCTCCACCGCCATGAAGCCGCCAACGACGACGTGGCCGATGACGACGATGACGAGATAGGCGGGGAGGTCATCCGCGCGGTGATGGCCGATATGTTCGCCGCAGACCGCGCAGTCATCTACGGTCCGGGCAAATGAGCGGAACAGTTTGCCTTCCCCACAGTGGGGGCAGCGGCCGCGGAAACCGCGCCACATGGCCTGACCGAGATTGCGCGCGGGGCGGCCTGTATGGCGCTCGCCACCAAATTCCAGTGCACTCATCAGTGTCTCCTTGCCCGCTGCCGGCCGCTGGTTCCGCGGCGCGTCCGGGACGCGTTGCGGGCCCGCGACTTGTGGAAGGACTGTCGCATGCCCGGCAGATCTGCCGGATCTGTCAACATTTCGAAGCGCATCGAACCGGCCATCGGCGCTGCCTCAACCAGACGAACCTCTACCTTGTCGCCCAGTCTATATCCTTTTCCGCTGCGGTCGCCGAACAGAGCGTGGGCCGCTTCATCGAAGATATAGTATTCGCCACCCAAAGATGACACCGGGATGAAGCCATCTGCGCCGAATGTAGGCAATTGGACAAATAGTCCTGCCTTGGTGACGCCAGTAATACGTCCTTCGAAATCTTCGCCAATGCGTGTTGCCAGATGACCGGCAATGAGACGATCGACGGTGTCGCGCTCGGCGGCCATGGCGCGGCGTTCGGCGGTCGAGATCATTGCGGCGATTTCAGCAAGCTGCGCCTCCTCATCGCGCGTCAGCCCGCCGGACCCCAGCCCGAGCGCCGCGATCAGCGCGCGGTGGACGATGAGATCGGCATAACGCCTGATCGGCGAGGTAAAATGGGCGTAGCGCTTAAGATTGAGGCCGAAATGTCCAAGATTCTCAGGCGAATAGACGGCCTGGCTCTGTGAACGCAGAACGACTTCGTTGACGAGACTCTCGGTGTCCTCGCCGCGTACCCGGTCCAGTATCTGGTTGAACTGGTCGGGCTTCAACTGCGCGCCGCGCGCCAGGCTCATGCCTATCGTGCCGAGGAATTCGCGCAAAGCCTCCTGCTTGGCGAGCGAGGGCGTGTCATGGACGCGGTAGATCAGCGGCTGCTTCTTCGCCTCCAGCGTTTCGGCTGCCGCGACATTGGCCTGGATCATGAATTCTTCGATGAGTTTATGCGCGTCGAGACGGTCTGGCACAATGACTCGGTCGACGGTGCCATCGGCTTTCAAGACGATCTTTCGCTCGGGCAGGTCGAGTTCCAGCGGATTGCGGGCCTCGCGACCACGCTTGAGCACCGCATAACCGGCCCAAAGCGGCTTCAGAATCGTGTCGATGATAGGAACAGTCTTTTCGTCGGTTCGGCCGTCGATTGCTGCCTGCGCCTGCTGGTAGGAGAGCTTTGCCGGAGACCGCATCATGACGCGGTGGAACGTGTGCCGAAGCTTGCGCCCTTGCGCGGAAAACACCATGCGCACGGCGAGCGCCGGCCTGTCCTCGCCCTCGCGCAGCGAGCATAGATCGTTGGAGATGCGCTCGGGCAGCATAGGCACGACCCGGTCTGGAAAATAGACGGAATTGCCGCGTTTGAGCGCCTCGCGGTCCATCTCGGAACCAGGTGTCACATAGGTTGCGACGTCGGCAATCGCCACATAGGCGATGACGCCGCCGGGATTGGCCGGATCGTCGTCCGGCGTCGCGAATACCGCGTCGTCATGATCCTTGGCGTCTGCGGGGTCGATGGTAAGGAGCGGCAATTCGCGCCAATCCTCCCTGCTGCCAAGGGTTGCGGGAGTGACAGCCTGTGCCTCGGCCAGCACCTGCGGCGGGAAGATGTGGGGTATCTCGTGCGCGTGGATGGCGATCATCGAGACGGCCTTCTCGCTTGAAAGCGAGCCGAGAACGGTCATCACCCTGCCGCGCGGCAGGCCGTAGCGGCCTGATGCCGTCTGCTCGACCTCGACGAGATCGCCGGGCTTCGCGCCATTGAGACCATCTGTCTCGATGACGAGTTCGGGCTGGCGGCGCTCGACCGGTTCGATGCGGAACGAGCCGTCGGAGAGTTTCCGCAATACGCCGAGCGCGGCTTCCTTGCGGCGATCGATGATGCGAATGACGCTGCCCGTATAGGCCGGACCTGTCTTGTCCTTCGAACGGAAGAGCTTTGCCAGAACGCGGTCGCCGACGCCGGCCACCGGCACCTTGCCGCCGCGCTGGGCGCGGATTGCGATGGTCACGCGCGGTGCGTCATCGGGCATGTCTATGGGGCGGGCGAGCAGTCCGCCGCCTCCGTCACGGGCAAAGATTTCGACGGGTGCGACCGGGGGCAGGGCGTCAGGCGAGCGGAAGGAGCGCTTGTCTGTCTTGAGCAGCCCTTCTTCGGCGAGTTCGGCCAAGGTCTGCTTCAGCCAGACCCGTGCCTCGCCCTTGAGGTTGAACGCCTTGGCGAGATCGCGCTTCGACGACAGGTCCGGGTTCTGCTCGATCCAGGCGAGAAGCGCCTCGCGGCTCGGACGTCCGTCAGCATCCGCCCCGCTTTCGACGGGCGGCTTGCCCTTGCTGCGCGGAGGCGAGATGCGTCGTGCCAAAGCTATTTCGCCTTCTTTGCAGTCGATTTCGCAGCAGGTTTCTTCTTGGCCGGGGCCTTGCGCTTGGGCTTGTCCTCGCCGTCAGCCGATTTTGCCGCTGCCTTGCGCGCGCCGCCACGGCTCTTGCCGCCGGTCGCCTCCTCACGCGCGGTGATCAATGCCACCGCTTCGTCCATGGTAACGCTGGCCGGGTCCTTGCCCTTGGGCAGGGTCGCATTGACCTTGCCCCAATTGACGTAAGGCCCAAAGCGACCATCGCGCACGGTGACTACGCCGCCGCCGTTAGGATGTTCGCCAAGTTCCTTGAGCGCGGCAGGCGTGCCGCCTCGACGTCCGGGGCCTTTTGCGAGTTTCTCGGCGAGAACCGTCACGGCCCTGTTGATGCCGATGGAGAAGACATCCTCGATGGTTTCGAGATTTGCATAGGTGCCGTCATGCAGCAGGAAAGGCCCATAGCGACCGAGACCCGCGGAGATCATCTTGCCGCTTTCAGGGTGCTGCCCGACATTGCGAGGCAGGGACAGAAGCGCCAGCGCCTTCTCGTGGTCAAGGCTTTCCATGGTCCAGCCTTTGGGAAGGCTCGAGCGTTTGGCTTCCTTGCCGTCGCCCATCTGGACATAGGGGCCGAAGCGGCCGTTCTTCAGAACGATGTCCTGCGAGGTGTAGGGGTCTTTGCCGAGCACCTTGTCTCCGGTGTCACCGCCGAGCGGTTCGCCATTGCCGCCGACAGCATCGCCGAGCTGCCGGGTGAATCCACATTCCGGATAGTTCGAGCAGCCGACAAACGCGCCATATTTGCCGAGCTTGAGCGACAGGTTGCCTGAGCCGCAACGCGGGCAGATGCGCGGGTTCGAGCCGTCCTCGCGGGGCGGGAAGATGAGCGGCGCCAGTTCCTCGTTCAGCGCGTCGAGGACGTCGGTGACGCGCAGTTCCTTGATGTCGGAAATGGCGGTCGAGAAATCGCTCCAGAAATCGCGCAGAACGTCCTTCCAGGCGAGCTTGCCGTCTGAAATCTGGTCGAGCTTCTCTTCGAGCGAGGCCGTGAAATCATACTCGACATACTTCTTGAAGAAGTTTTCGAGGAAGGCGGTGACGATGCGCCCCTTGGAATGGGGGATGAGCTTGCGCTTCTCGTTGACCACATATTCGCGGTCCTCCAGCGTCTTCAGCGTCGCCGCATAGGTCGACGGACGGCCAATGCCGAGTTCTTCCAGCTTCTTGATGAGCGAGGCTTCCGAATAGCGCGGCGGCGGTTCGGTCGAGTGCTGCTCGGCCGTAACCTTCTCGCGCTTCAGATTCTCACCTGCGCGGATCTCGGGCAGCTTGCGGCTGTCTTCGTCTTCGGATTCATCGTCCTTGGGGTCGATATAAGCGGCCAGGAAACCGTCGAACCGGGTGACCGAACCGACCGCGCGAAGTTGGGCCGTACGCGGGCCGTTCATGGCATCGATCTCGACCGTGGTGCGCTCGATTTCTGCCGGCTCCATCTGGCTGGCAATCGCCCGCTTCCAGATCATGTCGTAGAGACGGAACTGGTCGGAATCGAGCGAGGCACGCACCGAATCCGGCGTGCGCATGAAGTCCGTCGGGCGGATCGCCTCGTGCGCTTCCTGCGCGTTCTTGGCCTTGGTCGAATAGAAGCGCGGCTTTTCGGGCAGATACTTCTGGCCGAATTCCTTGGTAATGGCGCTACGTGCGGCGTCGACCGCCTCGGGGGCCATCTGCACGCCGTCGGTTCTCATATAGGTGATGAGACCGGTGGTCTCGCCGCCGATGTCGATGCCTTCATAAAGGCGCTGGGCGATCTGCATCGTGCGCGAGGCGGAGAAGCCGTAGCGCGAGGAGGCTGCCTGCTGGAGCGTCGACGTGGTAAATGGCGGACCCGGATTGCGCTTGGCGGGCTTTGCCTCAACCGAAGCTGCGCGGAAGGTCGCGCCTTCGAGCATCGCCTTGATGTCGTTGGCCTGCGCAGCATTGCCGATGTCGAGCTTTTGCAGCTTCTTGCCGTCAAATCCGGTCAGGCGCGCTTCGAAATTGTCGTTGCGCGGCGTGCCGAGGAGAGCTGCGATGGTCCAGTATTCCTCGCGGACGAAACGCTCGATCTCGTTTTCGCGGTCGCAGACAAGGCGAAGCGCAACCGATTGCACGCGACCCGCCGAACGCGCGCCCGGAAGTTTGCGCCACAGCACCGGCGACAGGGTGAAGCCTACGAGATAGTCGAGCGCGCGCCGCGCAAGATAGGCATCGACCAGCGGCACGTCGAGCGAGCGCGGCTTGGCCATTGCGTCGAGCACCGACTGGCGGGTGATGGCGTTGAAGACGACGCGGCTGACAGGCTTGTCCTTCAGCACACGCTTGGCGCGCAGCACTTCAAGAACGTGCCAGGAAATTGCCTCTCCTTCGCGATCGGGGTCGGTGGCGAGGATGAGGCCGTCGGCGCCCTTGAGCGCGTTGGCGATGTCGGCGAGGCGCTTCGACGAAGCCGAATCGACGCTCCATGACATGGCGAAATCTTCGTCCGGACGCACCGAACCGTCTTTGGGCGGCAGGTCTCGAACATGGCCGAAAGAGGCCAGAACCTTGTAGTTCTTGCCCAGATATTTGTTGATTGTCTTCGCCTTGGCGGGCGATTCGACGACGACGACGTCCATTCGGATTTCCGGTAATCGAGCGCCTGACCGCAGGCTTGACGGCCAGTTCAGCGCAAAGAAGCAGAGTTCGTCAAATGGCCGTGGATTGTCGTCCGGTCAAGTGGCGGCCCTGCTTTTGATCGTGACAGGCCATCGGCTTTGACGGATTGAGGGAGCGTTTTTTACTCGGAGGATCGCGATAGTTGCAACAATCGATGCTGCCTCGCGGGCGGAAATCGAACATTCAAAGCAGCGAGACATGTCCGCCGGCATGGCGTTCCAGTCGTCCGGCGAGATCAAGTTCGAGCAGCAGCATGTGGACCTGCGTCGGGTTAAGTCCGGTGTGGCGGATGAGATCGTCGATCTGGACGGGCGTCGGCCCAAGCGCCTCGATGACGCGGTCGCGGTCGCTTTCGGCCGGGGGCGGGGTCGGCCGCAGGTCGGGCTGCTCCGAGAACCCGCCGGCGAGCGGCCCGAGCAGGCCGGTATTCGTGCGCAACGCGTCGATGACGTCGGCCGCTTCCGTCACCAATGTCGCGCCGTCCTTGAGCAGGCCGTTTGCGCCTGCCGCGCGCGGGTCGAGGGGGGAGCCGGGCACCGCAAAGACCTGACGCCCGAGTTCTCCCGCCATGCGGGCGCTGATCAGCGATCCCGATCTGAGTGCCGCCTCGACCACGACGAGGCCGAGCGACAGGCCGGCGACGACACGGTTGCGCCTCGGAAAATCGCGGGCGCGCGGCTCCCAGCCGAACGGCATTTCCGAGACGATCGCTCCACGATTGTCGACGATGCGGTCGAGCAGGTCGAAATTTTCCGGCGGGTAGGGGCGGTCGAGGCCGCCTGCGAGCACGGCAATGGAGCCGGTCGAAAGTGAGCCTTCATGGGCTGCGGCGTCGATGCCTCGCGCCAGGCCGGACACGACGCTGTAGCCTTGCGCGCCGATGTCCGAGGCAAGGCTGCGGGCGAAACGTAAGCCCGCAAGCGACGCATTGCGCGCGCCGACGATGGCGACCGCGGGCGATGAAAAGACGGACGCATCGCCCTTGATCGCCAGAAGAGGCGGCGGGGCTTCGCTGTTGTGCAGGATTTTCGGGTAATCCGGCTCGCCAAGGGCAACGAACCGACAGCCGAGCCTGTCGGCAGTCTCGATCTCGCGCTGAGCCTCGTCGATGGACCGCACCTTGACGACGCGCGTGACGCCGCCTTGCCGCGCCAGCTCCGGCAACATCTCGATTGCCGCATCGGCCGAGCCGTATCGCGCGATGAGCTGGCGGAAGGTGACGGGCCCGACATTGTCGGTGCGGATGAGACGCAGCCATTGAAGCCGTTGCCGGTCGCTCAGCCGCGCGCCGGCTGCAGCGCTCACCCTTTAGCCCCGATCTTCGATTCATCGCCGTCGAGCAGGCGGCGGATATTGGCGTGATGTTTGAGAAAGACGATCAGCGACATGGCCGTGAACAGCCAGGCGACGGGCGTCGGCCCCCACCAGAACAGCGCAAGCGGTGTCGCGACGGCGGCAAGCAGAGCGGCGAGCGACGAATAGCGCGTCAGGGCAGCGACGGCGAGCCAGACGACGGCGAAGACAAGCGCGACTTTCCACGACAGGCCGAGCAGCACGCCGAGATAGGTGGCCACGCCCTTGCCGCCCTTGAAGCCGAGCCAGATCGGGAACAGATGGCCGATGAACGCCGCAAATCCTGCCGCAATGGCGAAGCCAGGCCCCCACATTGCGCCTATGAAGACGGCGACAGTGCCCTTTAGGGCATCTCCCAGCAGGGTTGCCGCAGCAAGCTTCCTGGAGCCGGTGCGCAGGACATTGGTCGCGCCGATATTGCCGGAACCGATGCGCCGCACGTCGCCCATGCCGGCAAGCCGGGTGATGATCAGTCCGAACGGGATCGAACCCAGCAGATAGCCTACGAAGATGATCGCGACGTAATAGGGCAGGTTTCCCGCCCAATCGATCTGGTCCGACACCCTTCAGTCCCCCCGGGTCACGCTTTTGAGAATACTGTGCGGCCCGAGACGAGGGTTTGCAAGACCTCGCCCTGAAGACGCGCGCCTTCAAAGCAGGTGTTCTTGGAGCGCGAGCGGATAGCGGCCTCGTTGACCACCCAGGGTGAATCGAGATCGACGAGGATCAAATCGGCCGGCATTCCCGGTGCCAGCCCGCCGCCCGGCAGGCCGAAGATGCGGGCGGGATTGGCCGAGAGGATTTCGGCCACGCGCAGGAGGGAAAGATCGCCGCCGTGATAAAGGCGCAGCGTAACGGCCAGCAGTGTCTCAAGCCCGATTGCGCCCGGCGCCGCATCGGCAAAGGGCAGACGCTTGGTGTCGACATCCTGCGGGTCGTGTGACGAGGACACGAGATCAATGGTGCCGTCACGCAGCGCCTCGATCATCGCCTGACGTTCCTCTTCGGCACGCAAGGGCGGGGAGAGGCGGAAGAAGGTGCGGTATTCGCCGACATCATTGTCGTTGAGCGCAATGTTGTGGATCGCAACGCCCGCCGTGACCTTGGCGTCGTCGTTCTTTGCGCGGGCAACCGCCTTTGCCGACATGTCGGTCGAAATCTTGGCGGCGTGATATTTGCCGGCTGTCAGACGCGCCAGAAGCAGGTCGCGCTCCAGCGGAATGGCTTCCGCCTCGCGTGGGATGCCCGGCAGGCCGAGCCAGCTTGCGTAAAGTCCTTCGTTCATGACGCCTGTCGCGCCCAGATGCCTGTCGTTCGTCTCATGCGCAATGACCATGTCGAAATCGCGCGCATAGGTCAGCGCACGGCGCATCACAAGCGAATTGGTCAGCGTATGACGGCCTTCGGTGAAGGCGACGGCGCCCGCCTCGCGCAGAAGGCCGAACTCTGTCAGTTCGGAGCCTGCGAAATTGCGGGTGATGGCAGCTGCCGGATGAATGTTGACCGACTGATTTGCGCGCGCCGCCCGCTGCACGAATTCGACCAGCGCCACCGTGTCGACCACCGGATCGGTGTCGGGCATCATAACGAGCGAGGTGACGCCGCCGGCGGCAGCCGCAGCAGAGGCCGAGGCAATGGTCTCGCGATGTTCGCCGCCCGGTTCGCCGATGAAGACGCGCGTATCGATGATACCGGGCAGGATCGCCTTACCGCCGCAATCGATGACGGTCGCGCCGCTTGGGATGCCCTGATTGTGGGCGGATGCACCAGCCGCTGCGATCATTGCGCCATCGACGACGACAGCGCCGGTCTCGTCGAGGCCGCGCGCTGGATCGACAATCCGCGCATTGGTGAAGACGGTCACGCTCATGAGCGCACCTCCGCATTGCGGCGCGGGTCGAGCAATGCCTCCATGACGGCCATGCGCACGGCAACGCCCATCTCCACCTGCTCCTGAATGACGCTTTGCGGGCCGTCGGCGATTTCGGAAGCGATCTCGACGCCGCGGTTCATCGGGCCGGGATGCATGACGAGAGCGTCCGGCTTTGCAAAAGCAAGCTTCTGGGCGTCGAGGCCGAAGAACCGGAAATATTCGCGCACCGACGGGATCAGGCCGCCTTCCATGCGCTCGCGCTGGAGGCGCAGCATCATCACCACGTCGGCGTCCTTCAGCCCTTCTTCCATGGAGTTGAAGACTTTGACGCCCATATTGGCGATGCCAGCGGGCAGAAGGGTCGATGGGGCGACGGCGCGCACCTGCGCGCCCATGGCGTTGAGCAGCAGAATGTTGGAGCGGGCAACGCGCGAATGGAGAATGTCGCCACAGATTGCGACGACCAGATTGGTGAGATTGCCCTTCGCGCGGCGGATGGTGAGCGCGTCGAGCAGGGCCTGCGTCGGATGCTCATGGGCACCGTCACCGGCATTGACCACCGAACAACTGACTTTCTGGGCGAGGAGGGCTGCCGCACCCGCCGATGCATGGCGGATGATCAGGATATCTGGCCGCATGGCGTTGAGCGTCATCGCCGTGTCGATCAGGGTCTCGCCCTTTTTCACCGAAGAGCTTGCCACCGACATGTTCATGACGTCTGCGCCGAGGCGCTTGCCCGCCAGTTCGAATGACGACTGTGTGCGGGTGGACGCTTCGAAGAACAGGTTGATCTGGGTTCGGCCTCGCAGGCGGCTCGCCTTCTTCTCGGATTGTCGCGACAGGCCGACGGCTTCGTCGGCACGGTCGAGCAATATCTCGATGTCGAGTGGGGACAGCCCGTTGATGCCAAGCAAGTGGCGGTGCGGGTAGAGCGGCGGCGTTTGCGCTGGGGTCATATCAAGCGCCCGCTATAAGAGGGTGGTCGGTCGCTCGCAAGGCATGGCGGTGGATTGCCACGGCATTTTCATCGCGCGTAACGGCTTGTTCGGCTATATCGACGATATTTACTATGATCCGGCAGATGGCTGGGACATCCCGGAGACGAGCTTGAATCACGAAGTTACCAATCAGACGCCGCCGCTGACCGGCGCAAATGCATGGCGCGGCGATCCGCTGCTGATGCAGCTGGCGCAGGATTTCTCCGATCCGGTCCGCAAGGATCTCGATTCGATCGGTCGCTTTGTCGTGTCCGCCGAAGCGCAGGATCTGGCGCGGCTGGCAAACGTCGAGACTCCGCGCCTGAAGACGCATGACCGACAGGGCAATCGCGCCGACATAGTCGAATTTCACCCGGCCTATCACGCGCTTATGCGCCGCTCGATCGCCAACGGGTTGCATTCTTCGATCTGGGAGAATGGCGAAACCGAAACGGGCAAGCGCCATCAGGCGCGTGCCGCGCGCTTTTATCTGACGGCCCAGCTTGAAGACGGGCATCTTTGCCCGCTCACCATGACCAGCGCCTCGCTTGCCGCGCTGATGGCCGGCCCAAAACTGTTCCGCGAATGGGCCCCCCGCGTGACGACGCGAAAATATGACCAGTCGAACAAGCCGCCGGTCGATAAGACCGGGCTGACACTCGGCATGGGCATGACAGAGAAGCAGGGCGGGACCGACGTTCGCGCCAATACGACGCGGGCCGAGCGGGTCGGCAATAATTTCTACCGCATCACCGGCCACAAGTGGTTCATGTCCGCTCCGATGTCGGATGCGTTCCTGGTGTTGGCGCAGGCGCCGGAGGGGCTTTCCTGCTTCCTGCTGCCGCGCATGCTTGGCGACGGCAAGCCGAACGGTTTTTCTTTCCAGCGCCTGAAGGACAAGCTCGGAAACCGGTCGAACGCCTCGTCCGAGGTCGAGTTCAACAATGCGCTTGGTGAAATGGTCGGCGAGCCTGGTACGGGCGTCAAGACGATCATGGACATGGTGACGCTGACGCGGCTCGACTGCGCGCTCGGCTCGTCGGGTATGATGCGCGCCTCGTTGGCCGAGGCGGTCCATCACACGCGCCACCGCCGCGTTTTCGGCGAAGCTCTCATCGACCAGCCGCTGATGCAGCGCGTGCTGGCGGATATGGCGCTCGACGTTGCGGCGGCGTCCGCACTTTCCATCAGGCTGGCGCGCGCCTTCGACGAGGCGGCCGACGATCGCCGCGAGGCGAGCTTTGCCCGTGCGATGACGCCCGTCGTCAAATATTGGGTCTGCAAGGTTGCGCCGCCGCTGATCTATGAGGCGATGGAATGCCTTGGCGGCAATGGCTATATCGAGGAAGCGCCCTTGGCGCGCCATTATCGCGAGGCTCCGGTCAATGCGATCTGGGAAGGTTCGGGCAATGTGATGGCACTCGACGTGCTTCGCGTTCTGCGGCGTGCGCCTGCGCTCTTCGACGAAGTGCTGGCCGGCATCGAGGCGGATATGGGCGGCGCTGCCAAGGGCATGACGAATGTCCTGCGCGCGGCGATGAACGTGGCGCTGGAAGATGAAGGCTCGGCGCGCATGCTGACCGAGCAGCTTGCGCTTTCGGCCGCTGCCGCTGAGCTTCGCAGGCTTGGAGCGGGCAGGGTGGCGGATGCCTTCATCGAGACGCGGCTGGCCGGCCAGTGGCGCGGCACCTACGGAATGCTGGATGCCCGCCACGATGCGCGCGCCATCATCGACACGCTTTACCCGCAGACGATCTGACGATCGGACGCCGCTTGACCGGCGAAAGAAGCTGACGGCTTTCGCCAATTTCAGCAGTCCAAGGATCGCACCCGATTCGCCTTACGAACTGGCGCGCGCCTGTGAAGATTGGGCGCTCGACCGGGGCCGCTGACAGCAACGCCGGCCGCCGCACCTCGCAACCGTGCGAATTGTTAATGGCGGTTAACCTTAACAAATGGTTTCGATTGCAGGTTAATGGTCGCCGGGCCAGTGTCCTCCTGCACCCGAGGATCCGATGCGCCAGCCGCTTTCCATACTTCTGCCTTTGCACTGGATGCTGGTGTTCGGCCTGTTCGCTGCGCTGTGCACGGAACAGGGTTTCGCCACGCTGGTCACGTTTCTGACCGGAATTACGGCCAATTTCGGCGGTATCTCGTTTGAAATGACAGCTCTCTTCGGCGTCGTGTTCGCGTTGAATGCAACCCTCTTTCTCTGGCTTTTGCTGACGATGGCATTTGCCCGTCGCGATGCGCATTCGGGCGGGGACATAGATGATGTTGCCGGCATGGCGTTCGGCCTGTCGATCCTGAGCATGTCGTCGCTTCTTCTGGTCGGTTTCTGGCTGCCCGGACAGATGCTGGTTGTCGGGGCCGTGCTCACGGCGGCACTCGCGGCATCCTCTGCATCGCTTGCAGGCGAGAGACGGGCAATTGCCGCGGTAGAGGCGGAGAACCGCAGCGACGATCTGATGCAGATCGCGATCCGAACGAGGGCGCTCGGGGCGGCGCATTCATCGCTTCTGCCACGCGTTGCGGGGCGTTTTCCCAAAGACGGAGGAGCGGCATGAAGTATGTCGTCGCTGCCTGGGCCTTGCCGCTCGGTCTGTTCTGGGGCTGGTTCTATCTGTCGCTCAACGACATCAACTTCGGCTCGATCTATCTGAGCCGGGCGCTGCACGATCTCGTGTTCGAACTCTACGGAAACATGCTGGGCGTCGAGCCGCAGACCATTCCCTGGCTGATTGCCAAGGCCTGCATTCTCGACACGGGAATCATTCTGGCGATCTGGGCGTTCAGGCGGCGGAAGCAGATCGGCGCGTGGCTCAGAAATCTGCGCCAGCCCGATGATCGGCCTATGGTCTCGACGACTGGCGCAGCCGGTCGAGTACACCCTGCAGAATAAAGGCGGCAGCCGCCGAATCGATGCGCGTCTGACGGTTGCGGCGTGACACGTCCATCTCGATGAGAACGCGCTCGGCGGCCACGGTCGAGAGCCGTTCGTCCCAGAAGACCAGCGGCAAATCCGTCAGCGGCCGAAGATTGCGCGCAAATGCCCGGCTTGCCTGCGCACGCGGCCCTTCCGACCCGTCCATGTTGACCGGAAGACCGATGATGAGCGCATAGACCTGCTCGCGTTGAAGCGTTTTCATCAGCTCGGCGACGTCGATCGAAAACTTCTTGCGAATGATGACGGGCCGTGGATGGGCAAAGGACAGGCTCAGATCCGAAACGGCCAAGCCTATAGTCTTGGTGCCAAGATCGATCCCGGCAATTGGCCGGCCGGCGGGCAACTGCTCGATCAATTCCTCGATTGTGATGATCGACAAGAGCTGTTCCCCGTTGCGCGGATTGTCCGCGGCATTATCCTTGGCCCCGATTTAGATGAAGCCATTGAGGGCGCAAACATGAAAATTATCTGGCACGGCCACGCGGCCTTCACGATCGAGACCGGCAAGTCGAAGATTCTCATCGATCCGTTCATCACCGGCAACCCGTCTGCAAAGGAAAGCGCGGCCGATGTCGCCAAGGGCGTGACCCATGTGCTGCTGACGCATGGCCACAATGACCATGTCGGCGATTCGGTCGATATCCTGAAATCGACGGGCGCAATGCTGGTCGCCAATTTCGAGATCTGCATGTTCCTCGTCGGCAAGGGTGTCGACCAGTCGAAGATCAATCCCGGCAATTTCGGCGGTACTGTCGATTGCGGCGACTTCACCACCACATTTGTCCAGGCCTGGCATTCGTCGTCATTTGCAGGCGAGGGCGGATCGAACGTCTATCTCGGGAACCCGGCCGGCCTAGTGCTCCATTTCCCCGATGCGCCGACGCTCTATCATATGGGTGACACCGACATTTTCGGCGATATGGCGCTGATCAACGAACTGCATCAGCCGGATATCGGCATCGTGCCGGTTGGCGACAGGTTCACGATGGGCGGGGCGGTAGCCGCACTCGCCTGCCAGCGCTTCTTCAATTTCCGGACTGTCATACCGTGCCACTACGGCACCTTCCCGATGATCGATCCCAATGCCGACAAGTTTGTCGAAGGCATGAAGGGGTCGCAGACCAAGGTCGTGGTTCCGGCGGTGGGAGAGACGATTTCCCTATAGGTCCAGCTGCGCTCGAAGGCATGTCGCGTCAGCCTTCGTGTTGCACCGGCACTTTACGGCGGCTATAGCGCGAGGGCGCGCTTGTCGCGTTTTTCCGGAGAATTCCTGATGTCCGTCGATCTCGCCACCGTCAAGCGCGTCGCTCGCCTTGCCCGCATCGCCGTCAATGAGGACGATGCTGAGCGTATGACGGGCGAACTGAACGCGATCCTCGGCTTTGTCGAGCAACTGGGAGAGGTCGATGTGACCGGGATCGAGCCGATGACCTCCGTCATTCCCATGGAGATGAGGAAGCGGCAGGACGCCGTTACCGACGGCAACAAGGCCGCCGACATCGTCGCCAACGCTCCGGCCACCGAGGAGAATTTCTTCCTCGTGCCGAAAGTCGTCGAATAAGCACCCGCCCGCGTCCAACCAGATCAAGATCGTTACATGACCGACCTGACCAGACTGACCATTTCCGAGGCGCGCGCAAAGCTGAAGGCTCGCGAATTTTCCGCGCTTGAGCTGACGGACGCCTATCTGGGCGCCATCGACGCCGCCAACGAGCGCTTCAACGCCTATGTCGCCGTCACCCATGACAAGGCGCGGGACATGGCGCGCGTGTCCGATGCAAAGCTTGGCAAGGGCGAAGGCGGGGCGCTGGAAGGCATTCCGCTGGGCATCAAGGACCTGTTCGGCACCGAAGGCATTCACACTCAAGCCGCGAGCCACATTCTCGACGGCTTCAAGCCGCGCTACGAATCGACTGTTACCGCCAATCTCTGGGCAGATGGCGCGGTCATGCTCGGCAAGCTCAACATGGACGAGTTTGCGATGGGGTCGTCCAACGAGACGTCCTATTACGGCAGTGTCATCAATCCGTGGCGCGCCAAGGGCTCCAACAAGGACCTCGTTCCGGGCGGTTCGTCCGGTGGCTCGGCGGCTGCAGTTGCTGCATGGCTTTGCGCGGGCGCGACCGCAACCGATACGGGCGGCTCCATCCGACAGCCGGCGGCCTTCACCGGCACTGTTGGCATCAAGCCGACATATGGCCGCGTTTCACGTTGGGGCGTGGTTGCCTTTGCATCGTCGCTCGATCAGGCGGGGCCGATCACGCGCGACGTGCGCGACGCTGCTATCATGCTGAAGTCGATGGCCTCGGTCGATCCCAAGGACACCACCTCGGTCGACCGGCCCGTGCCGGATTACGAGGCAGCGCTTGGCGGTTCGCTCAAGGGCATGAAGATCGGCATTCCGCGCGAATACCGCGTCGATGGCATGCCGGACGAGATCGAGGCTCTGTGGAAGAAGGGCATCGACTATCTGCGCGATGCAGGGGCTGAGATCGTCGATATCTCGCTGCCCCACACGAAGTATGCCCTGCCGGCCTATTACATCGTCGCGCCGGCGGAGGCCTCGTCGAATCTCGCCCGCTATGACGGCGTCCGCTACGGCCTTCGGGTGCCGGGCAAGGACATTATCGACATGTACGAGAAGAGCCGTGCCGAAGGGTTTGGCCGCGAGGTCAAGCGCCGCATCATGATCGGCACCTATGTGCTGTCGGCGGGCTATTACGATGCATATTACGTGCGCGCCCAGCAGGTGCGGACGCTGATCAAGCGCGATTTCGAGAACGCCTATCGCGACGGCATCGACGCGATCCTGACGCCGGCGACGCCGTCTGCCGCGTTCGGCCTTGCCGACGAGGAGATGAATGCCGATCCGGTGAAAATGTATCTGAACGACATTTTCACGGTGACAGTGAACATGGCCGGCCTGCCGGGCATCGCCGTTCCGGCGGGACTGGACAGCAAGGGCCTGCCGCTCGGTCTCCAACTGATCGGCCGTCCATTCGACGAGGAAACGCTGCTGCGCACCGCCCATGTCATCGAGCAGGCCGCCGGTCGCTTTACACCGGACAAGTGGTGGTGATCGAAGACGGCCAGCGATCTCCCGCATTTGAAGAACTGCTGCGCGCCGCCGAACGGCCGGTCCGCAACGATATAGAACGCATTGCGATCCGTCGCACCGAGGATGGGCTCGGCATACATGTGCCGACGCGGCGCAACATCGCGCTGGCCGTCGTGCTGTCGCTCTGGATGGTCGGTTGGTATTTTGGCGCTCGTTTTGCGCTAGGTGAGATTTTCGGCGGTGCGCCGTGGCCGGCCAAGATATTCATGGTCTTCTGGATGGCGATCTGGTCTGCCGGAGGGCTCGGCGTCTGTGTCGTCGTGCTGTGGCAGTTCTTCGGCGTCGAGCGCCTTTTCATCATCAATGGCGTGCTGGTGACCGAACAAAATCTCGGGCGGTTTCGCCGCCGCAAACTTGTGCCATTGTCGTCCGTCACAAAAGTCCGTGAAAACCTCGGCAAATACGCCAATCCGGGGGCGGGTGGCGGCGAGATCGTCTATCATGTCGACGGCAAGCCAAGATCGTTTGGCGTCGGCCTTTCCAGAGCCGAGCGCGACGCAGTTCTCAAGGCTATCGCCAGCGAAATGCCCCATACGGCAAGCGAAATGCCTGACCCGACATAAGGGCCGACATGTTCTTCTATCTATCCAAGATATACTGGGCGATGGCACAGCCGGCGAGTGCGGCCGCCATTCTTGTCGGACTGGCGCTCGTTGCGATGGCCTTGTCGTGGCGCAAGGTCGGGACGGGTTTTGCCGCGCTGGCCTTCATCATTCTTGGCCTTGGGATCTGGAGCAATGTCGGTGCGGTCATCATGCAGCCGCTCGAGGATCGATTCACCAGACCGGCGCAAGTCCCTGAAAAAGTTGACGGTATCATCGTTCTCGGCGGCGCTTTCGAGGGGCGTGTGAGCGAAGTTCGCGGCTGGCCCGAACTGTCTGAAAGCGGTGACAGGTTCACAGAAGCGGCGGCGCTGGCGCTACGTTATCCCGACGCGCGAATCCTGGTGTCTGGCGGCAGCGGCACGATCATGCAGGAGACTGCCGGTGATGCCGATCTTGCACCAGCATTTCTAGGCGCGCTTGGCATTGATCCGTCTCGGATCATCGCCGAACGGGATTCGCGCAATACAGAAGAAAACATCGACTTCTCAAAGGCGCTGGTGAGCCCGCAACCCGACCAGACATGGCTTCTGGTCACCTCGGCCTTCCACATGCCACGCTCAGTCGGCCTATTCCGCAAGGCGGGCTGGGAGGTCGTGCCATGGCCGGCAGACTACCGCACGCCCGGCAACGAGATACCGGGATTATGCCGGGACGATTCGATGCGGTGCATGCGTCAGCTCACGACCGGCATCAGAGAGTGGATCGGGCTTGCGGCCTATCGCGCTACCGGCCGCATCGACGAGATATTTCCCGCGCCCTGACAACTCACATCATCGCGGCATTGCGGGCGTTCGAGAAGAACTGGCGGCGCAACAGGACGAGGAAGACGAGCAGCGTCGTCAGCACGAACACGGCGGGGCCGACGAACCAGCCGAGATAGCCCAGCGCGAAAAATATTCCCCGGAGGCCCGCGTTGAAATGACGGCCGCCAAGCACATTCATCCTCGCCGCCCGCTCGATCGCCTTGTCGGTCGCCGGATCGTTATCCTGGGCGATCGGCACCGCGCCGATCAGGATCGAGCAGTAGTTGAACAGGCGGTAGGACCACGCGAACTTGAAGAAAGAGTAGGAGACGAGGATCAGAAGGCCGATGACCTTGATCTCGAATTGTCCACGCGATGTCACATTCGCAATCGGCAGGTCTGTCAGCACCGACATGACCTGATCGGCCGCGCCCAGAAGCGCCAGACAGCCGCCGATCGCGAATATGCAGGTCGAGGCGAAAAACGCGGTGCCTTGCTGGAGGCCGGCCATGATTCCGGTATCGATCATGCGAAGGTCGCGCCGCGCCATGTTGCGCATCCAGTTTTCGCGCTGGCGGTCCATCGCCGTTGTCAGCGTCGTCCGGCCGAAAAGCCTGCCCGAGACGGCTATCGAATAGAAGATCCACGTCGCCAAGGCGAATGCCAGAGCGCCCAGATCGACTGGCATGAGATGCAACGATTCGAACGACATGGCCGATCAAACCAGACATTGACGCAGAGACGCTATCCCCCCGTCGCAATTATTTGCCGGACAAGCGGCGTCGCTCGATGGTGTTTTGTGGCTACGCAACGGAAGGTGGATACAGGCAGCTGAAAGCGCTGCAAATCGCGGCATGATTGCGCTCTGCCGATAGAGACCTGCCACCATTTCGCCTCATTTTGCGTTTGCGAACTGGATCGCACTGCACTATGAGACCCGCCCACCGGACGCGGCGTGCCGCCGGGAGCCGGGATGCGTGACGCAATTGGTGATCATGGAAGATACTTCGCAAAAGTCCTGCTGGGGCATCGCCGCCAAGGCGGTTGTCGGTTTCGCAGCGATCATACTGATTGCGTGGCTTATCAGCGGGCCTGAAGCCGCAGCGGTGGCAACCGCTTCCGTCGGCGGCTAAGCCGACCCCCTCTCTCAAAGGCGACGTCGATGTCGCTTGATGACTTGTCGAAGTCGGCTTACGTCTAGCCCGGTCGCATGAAACAGCCGAGTAATGGGCTGATCATAAGCGCTGAGACAAGCATGTTCCTGTCCGTTTTCGACCTCTATAAGATCGGCATCGGCCCTTCGAGTTCCCATACGATGGGGCCGATGACGGCTGCGGCACGCTTTCTCGACGAAATCCTCAATGGCGACTGGCCGCGCCCTTATGGTACGCGGGTTGCCCGTCTGCAGGCAAGCCTGCACGGGTCGCTCGCCTACACCGGCATTGGCCACGGAACGGACCGGGCGGTTATCCTGGGCCTTGACGGAGCAACGCCGCAGACGGTCGATCCAGATGCGATGGATGAAACGATTGCGCGGATCACGAGCGCCAGAAAAGTCTCTCCGGCGGGCCATCCCGACTACGATTTCGATCTCGCCTCCGATTTGACGCTCGACAAGAAGACGCCGCTGCCGGGCCATGCAAATGGCATGGTGTTTCAGGCGCTCGACGGCGACGGAATCGTGTTGCTGCGTCGGGTCTATTTCTCCATCGGCGGCGGTTTCGTCGTATCCGACGAGGAATTGCAGCGCCTCAAGGCGCGCGGGCCTGAGGCGGCGGCCAACGATGTGCCCTACCCATTCTCCGATGCAAAATCGATGCTGGCGATGGCGGCGCAATCGGGGCTGACGATTGCCGAAATGAAGCGGGCGAACGAGGAAACGCGTTCCAGCCGCGAGGAACTCGACCGTGGGCTGGATGCGATTTGGGACGCGATGCGCGGCTGCATCGAGCGTGGTCTGTCGAAGGACGGAATCATGCCGGGCGGACTGAAGGTCAAGCGCCGGGCGCGCATGCTTCATGACCGGTTGCAGGATGACTGGCAGAAGAACCGCCCGAACCCGCTGCTCGCCAATGACTGGCTCTCCGTCTACGCGATGGCCGTCAATGAAGAGAACGCAGCTGGCGGGCGCGTCGTCACCGCTCCGACCAATGGCGCGGCGGGCGTCGTGCCGGCCGTACTGCGCTACTGGCTGCATTTCCACCCCGAGGCCGATCAGGACAGTATTCGCGACTTCCTTCTGACCTCGGCAGCCGTTGGCGGCATCATCAAGCATAATGCTTCGATTTCAGGCGCCGAAGTCGGTTGCCAGGGTGAGGTCGGTTCGGCGTCGGCGATGGCGGCGGCTGGCCTTGCAGCCGTCATGGGCGCCACTGCGATGCAGGTGGAGAATGCCGCCGAGATCGCGCTGGAGCACCACCTTGGCATGACGTGCGACCCGGTTGCGGGGCTCGTTCAGGTTCCATGCATCGAACGCAACGCGCTTGGTGCGGTGAAGGCCGTGACCGCCGCGTCGCTCGCAATCAAGGGGGACGGGACACATTTCGTGCCGCTCGACGCTGCAATCGAAACCATGCGCCAGACGGGTCTCGACATGAACGAGAAGTACAAGGAAACGAGCCTTGGCGGCCTCGCGGTCAATGTGGTGGAGTGCTGACGCCGCCTGTGGACAAATACGGTCCTCATTGACCGGCAATTCCGGCGAGCCTACCTCTCGCTCATGTCCCTGAACCTGATCAAACTCTGTGTCGGCGCCGACAGCGTCGAAGACCTCGAACAGTGGATTGGCGAGCGGCTGGCGGAGGCGAGGGCCTCGAAGCTTCCCGCCGAACAGACGCATACCACCCGCATGGTGCCGACGCGCGCCGAAGAACTGGTCGATGGCGGGTCGCTCTACTGGGTCATCAAGGGAAATGTTCAGTGCCGCCAGCGGTTGATTGAAATCAGGCCGTTTGTCGACGGCGAGGGCATTTCGCGCTGCAAGCTGGTGCTTGATCCGGCTGTCATTCGCACCGACTGGCAGCCGCGCCGGCCGTTTCAGGGCTGGCGCTATCTGGCTGCCAAGGATGCGCCGGCAGATCTGGGTGGGGCAGGTTCTGGCCCGAATGCCTTGCCGCCCGACCTGAAGGCAGAGCTGGCAAGTCTCGGATTGCTTTAGGGATCAGCGCAGGCGCAGCCTGATCGCGGTGCCGCCAAGGGGCGTGCTGACGCGCAGGCGAACATCCATCTCGGGAAGGCTTGCGCGCCAGCTGCGCGCGCCATGGCTCAGCATGAAGCCGACGAGGTCGCGTGTCTTGAGCCGTGATCCGGTGCGGCGCAGTTCGGCGAGACCTGCGGCGGCCTTGTGCAGCGCGTGGCGGCTGCGGCCGCTGGTGCGCGTGTCGACGAGGCGTGGTTCAGTCAGGCCGAGAATGTCCTGGTCGAGATGCATAATAGGCTCCATCAACGCGATACAATCAGGAGGTTGGACTGAAAATCAGATGAACAATCAGGGGTTACTGCTGCGTGGCATAACAGTTGATCGACCTCTTCTTGAGGGCTGCGCAGGTGCGCGAAGCTTCTGCCTGCGAGTCGAAGCCCGAGAAGCGGGCGCGGATATAGGTGGTGCCGTCCTTGACGAAGCGCTCGGTGAACGGGGAGGCGGAAGCGAGGATGCGGTTGGCCTTGTCGCTCGTCTTGTCGAGAAGTGTCCGTGCTTCGCTTTCCGAGCCGACGGAGCCGACCTGAATGACCCAGCCACTCCTTGAAATGGACGCGGTGCTGACAGGATCAGGTTCCACCGAAGCGTCGGCGATCGGGTCAGGCGTTTCGGCCTGCGGCCGAGCGGTGCGGCCGACAGCCCGGTCCGGGCGGGCGACAGGCGTAATCATCGAGGCGCTGTTTGCCTTGGGCAGGAGCGAGGCGACCGCGACTTCCGTCGTGCCGATATCTTCTTCGTCAAGTGCTGCGACCACCTTGTTTGACGACGCTGCCTCGCGCGATGCGATAAGCGGATTGTTGCCACGGCCCTTGGTCTTGGAGATGTTGGCCTTGATAAGACGTTCCATATAGGCGTCGCGCGCACGGCCGGACGAACCGCCCATGACCACTGCGACGAGCTTGCGGTCGCCGTCGCGGACCGACGAAACGAGATTGAAGCCCGAGGCGCGGGTGTAGCCGGTCTTGATGCCGTCCACGCCTTCGACGCGGCCGAGCAGGCGGTTGTGATTGGCGATGCGGCCCTTGCCATAGGCCATCGAGCGGACGCCGAAATAGCCGTAATATTTGGGATAATGCGCGCGCAGCGCCATGCCGAGCACGGCCATGTCGCGTGCGGTGGTCACCTGACGCGGATCAGGCAGACCCGATGCATTGCGGAACGTCGTCGATTTCATTCCGAGGCGGCGCGCCTTGGAGGTCATCATCTTGGCGAAGTTTTCCTCGGACCCGCCGAGCAATTCGCCCAGGGCGGCTGCGGAATCGTTGGCCGAACGGGTGACGAGCGACAGGATCGCTGTCTCCAGCGGCACCCTGCCGCCGACCTTTACGCCGAGCTTTGTCGGCGGGCGCGATGCGGCATAGCGAGAGAATGTGACCGGCGTGTTTTTGGAAATCTTGCCGGCATTCATGGCTTCGAACACCATGTAGAGCGTCATCATCTTGGTGAGCGACGCCGGATAGCGAAGCGCATCGGCATTCGACGCGTGCAGCGTCTTGCCGGTGTTGGCGTCGATGACGATGGACGCTTCCTTGGCTGCCTGTGCCGCCGTCGGCATGGCGGCCGCAACCATTGTTGCCGTCAATGACAGGGCGATCAGTGAACGAACGGATCGGCGGAGGAAGGCGAAGACGCCCGATGACGCTGTACTCACTGCAACACCCTTTGCTTTACGGCTGGCCAGGAGCGGCAAAGGCCTCCGCTCCATCACAAGGGTGCAAGCTAGCGTTTCAGCGTTACCAGAACGTTTATGGTAACTGCCGCGTTCACTATTTCCGCGGCACTTGTCTCGAATGCGATCGATTATGCCGCCACGCGGCTGTTGTCTGCGACGGAATTTGCGCGCGCGGCAAAGACACGGCGGGCGCAGATGCCGAGAATGAGGAAGGCCGCGATGAGGCCGGTTGGAGCCTGTTCCACGGGCGTGACCGCCATCATGACACCGGCGAGCAGAATCACCGCCTGTTCCATGCGCGTCGATCCCGCGCGAAGAAGGAAGACCAGCGCCACTCCGACGATCGCCATGTCGTAGACGTAGCTGTAGGGCGAGCACATCATCGTCATCACGGCCAGCATCGCTGCGCGCACGTTGAAATCGATCCTGTGACGCCATCCCAGAGCCGTGACGACCGCAAAGGCCGCGACCACAAGCATGTGGGCCGTCCATGCGACGGGGGCGTCGATGCCGAGCGCGCGCAGATATGCGAAGACGCTCTGCAACTCCCAGAAATTGGACGCGCCCTTCTGGAGCATGATGTCATTGGTCCTGCTGATCGATGTGAAGAAGGCGGCCCATGTCTGCGAGCCGAACACGAGCATCGAGGTCGCGGCAAGGAGGAGGGCGGTTGCGGCTGCGCTGAAAACAGTGCGCCAATAGCCGGCGGCTATGAGAGCAATTGGAATAAGCAGGCCAAGCTGCGGCTTGTAGGTCAAAAGCCCGAACATGACGCCGGCCAGAACCGGACGGCGATCGAGTTGCGCCAGTCCGAAGCCGAGCAGTGCCGCCGACAAAAGGCCGTTCTGGCCGATTATGATGTTGGAAAGCGTCGCGGGCCAGGCGAGGCCGCCCAGAATTGCAATCGAGGACCGGGAGATATTGCGCAGGGCGGCGGCATAGATGGCAAGCGTCGCAACGACCCAGGTAACCATTGCGGCCGGATAGGCAAGCAGCGCAAAGGGAGCGACGACGAGCAGGAAGGGCGGAGGATAATACCATGGCAGGTCGCCCTGATAGTCCTTGGTCAGTCCCTGCAACTGCGAGAGCCGATGGGCGGCCCAGTCATAGGCTTGAGCCGCTTCACCATGCAGCGCGAGCTTGCCGGCGGCCCAATAGGCGATGAAATCGGTCGCGATCTCATTGCCGTCGGTGTCGTAGAGCCAGAAACCATGGACATAGCTGCTGACGGCAAGAAGCGGGTAGCTGATCGCCAGTATGAACAGGAGACGAGGGATATAGTCGTCGAGCCGAAACTTCATCTGAGGCAATATCCGACGTGCAGGTCCTGGTGATTGCCACGCACAATCGGCCGGTTCGACTTAAGATTTCATGTAGGGCGCCGATGATGGCACGAGTTGATGCATGTCACGGGCGATGGGGACCGCGCATTGAAGTTGCCGGGCTGAAACACCACATTCAGCGGCGACTGCAATGCCGCATGGATATCGGATAGGGCTTGTCTTTTCGGCACGCACTCGCTAAGCGCGCGGCATCGCGAAACACCCGTACCTAGCGCCCGAGGAAGGTTGAGATGGCCAAGAGCAAATTTGAGCGGAACAAGCCGCACGTTAACATTGGAACGATTGGTCACGTTGACCATGGCAAGACGTCGCTGACGGCGGCGATCACGAAGTATTTCGGCGAGTTCAAGGCGTATG
>JBARXU010000009.1:0-73034 GCA_049647505.1 Mesorhizobium sp. | reverse complement strand
CGTCGCTGTAGGGGAGCCGGGTACGTAACCGGGTATTCCGTCAGCGGCCGGTTCCGGGTGGTTGGCGCTATGGTTGGCGTCGATTGGGCGATGAGCCCTCACATCCGGGCCTTATGGGATGCCGCTGTCTGCGCGAGCAGGCCGGGAGTGAGCAGATCATCCTCCCGCATGCGGTGACTGTCCAAAGCCCACCCTTAACAGGGATGCATGGGTCGAGGGCAGTCTCCTTCGGGACCCCGGGGCAAGCCGCCGAACGGCGCATGGCGAGGCGTCATTCAAACTTGCTTACAGGCGCGCGCCATGCGCCGCTCCCCAGATCATGACCCGGCTGCACAAGCGCGGGAACGAGAACGCATGGGCGACAGGCAGTAGGGAATAGGCAATAGGCAGTAGGCAAAAGGGACGATTGATGGAGGATCGAAGCCAGGATGGTCATTGGCGCATCGCACCGGCAGTTCACATCCGCCCATCTTCCCCTACTGCCTACTGCCTATTCCCTACTTCCTACCCCCTACCGCGCGTGGTTATTGAATGTATCTATATTAGGACTTTTCCCGCAGTTATCGCATTTGGACCATCATTCCACGCGGGACAGGTCTGGAAGCCTGTGTTAGATCGCGCCACATGACAAATCCGCCAGCCAGCGATCAGTCGTCTCCTGCATCGCCCGGGCGTATCATTCCCCTCGTTCTCGCCGTCGCCCTGTTCATGGAACAGATGGATTCGACAGTGATCGCGACCTCGCTTCCCGCAATCGCCGCCGATATCGGCACCAGCCCGATTTCGCTCAAGCTGGCGCTCACCTCCTATCTCGTCGCGCTCGCCATCTTCATCCCGATCAGCGGCTGGATGGCCGACAGGTTCGGTGCGCGCCGCGTCTTTGCCACCGCCATCGGCGTCTTCGTCGTCGGCTCGATCCTCTGCGCCGTCGCCAGCTCGCTGATGGCCTTTGTCGGGGCGCGGTTCCTGCAAGGGATGGGCGGCGCGCTGATGACCCCGGTCGCGCGGCTGGTGCTCGTCCGCTCCACCGCCAAGTCGGACCTTGTCGGCGCCATGGCCTGGCTGACCATCCCCGCGCTTGTCGGCCCGCTGGTCGGCCCGCCGATAGGCGGCTTCATCACCACCTATGCCTCGTGGCACTGGATCTTCCTCATCAATGTGCCGATCGGCCTCATCGGCATGTGGCTGGCACTGACCCGCCTGCCGAAGTCCCCGCCGGGCGAAACGCCGCCGCTCGATGTGGTCGGCCTCGTCCTGAGCGGTGCCGCGGCATCCGGCATCGTCTTTGGCCTGTCGGTCGTCAGCCTTCCGGCGCTGCCGCCTGTCGTCGGCGTCGTTACCATTACCGTAGGCGTGATTTGCGCGGTCGCCTATCTGGTCCATGCCCGGCGCGCCGAGCATCCGGTTCTGGCCCTGTCCCTGATGCGCAACCAGATTTTCCGCGTCTCGCTCGTCGGCGGCTCGATCTTCCGTATAGGCATCGGCGCGGTGCCGTTCCTGCTGCCGCTGATGCTGCAACTCGGCTTCGGCTTCACGCCGTTCCAATCGGGCATGATGACCTTCGTCGCGGCGCTTGGCGCGATGGGCATGAAGCTCTCCACCACGTGGATTTTCCGCCGCTTCGGCTTCCGCCCGGTGCTCATCTTCGGCTCACTGGTCACAGCCGGCTCGATCGCCATCATGGGCCTGTTCACGCCATCGACGCCGGTCTGGCTCATGATGTTCATCATCTTTGCCGGCGGCTTCGTCCGCTCGATGTTCTTCACCGGCGTCAACGCGTTTTCCTATGCGGAGATTTCAGCCAGGGACACCAGCAAGGCGACACCCATCCTGTCGGTCGCGCAGCAGCTTTCGATCGCGGTCGGCGTCGCTCTCGCCGGTCTCATTCTCGAAGTGCAGTCCTCGATCCATGGCGGCGGCCTGACGCTGACCGATTTCCACATCGCCTTCTACATCATCGCCGCGGTCTCGGCGCTTGCCGCCTTCGCCTTCTGGCGGCTGCCCACCGACGCCGGCTCGAACATGTCGGGGCATGTGCCGGTGGCGCGCTCGACCACACCGATCAACCCGCCGAAGCCGGACCAGATCGCGTAGAGCATTTCCAGCAAAAGTGTGCAGCACTTTTGCGTCCGGAAAATGCGTCTAAGACAAACAGGAGGCACCTACTCGCCCTGCGGTTCGCCGCGACCCTTGAAGTCTTTCGCCAGCAGGAAAAGCTCGACCGATTCGCCGCGCGAGGCCGGCGGCTTGACGTGATGGACCGAGCGGAAGTGGCGCTTCAGGTTGGCGAGCAGTTCGTTCTCCGCGCCGCCCTGGAAGGTCTTGGCCAGAAAATGCCCGCCGGGTTTCAGCACCTGCAACGCAAACTCCGCGGCCACTTCGCCAAGATGCATGGTGCGGATATGGTCGGTGCGGCGATGCCCGGTCGTCGGGGCCGCCATGTCGGATATGACGATGTCCGGCTCTCCCCCCAGCGCCTCGATCAGCATGGCTGGCGCGTCGTCGTCGAGAAAATCCTTCTGCAGAAGAGCGACACCAGGCACCGGGTCCATCTCCAGATAGTCGATCGCCGCGATCAGCATGTTCTCGTCTGTCGAGCCGACACGCTTCGCCGCCACCTGGCACCATCCGCCCGGCGCAGCACCGAGGTCCACCACCCGCATGCCCGGCTTCAGGAGCTTGTAGCGGTCGTCGATCTCGATCAGCTTGTAGGCCGCGCGCGACCTGTACCCTTCCGCCTTCGACCTCTGCACATAGGGGTCATTCATGTGGCGCTCGAGCCAGCGGCGGGACGATTCCTTCAGCCCGCGCTTCTTCTTGATCTTGGTCTTGAGAACGCGTGTCGCGCCCTTGCCGTCGCCGGGTTTCTTCATCTGTAGAGCCGCCGTCCGCGCCGCCAGGCGCCGTCTGACGCCATCAATTCGGTCAAAATGCCTTCGCGCAAGCCCCGGTCGGCAACGCGCAGCCGTTCCGAAGGCCATTGCCGACGTATCGCTTCGAGGATCGCGCATCCCGCCAGAACGAGGTCGGCCCGGTCCGCCCCGATGCAAGCATTGGCGACACGCGTGGGAAAATCCCAGCTCAGCAGGCGAGCCGTCATCGCGTCCACATCGTCATTGTTCAGCCAAAGCCCGTCGACGCGCCTGCGGTCATACCGCTCAAGCCCGAGAAAGACGCCGGCAAGCGTGGTCACCGTGCCTGACGTGCCGAGCAGATGGAACCCTCTGCCTGCGGCGCGGCTCCCGAGCTTTTCCTTGCCATCGAACGAGGCCAGCATGCCCGAGACATCCTGAATCATCGCCTCGAAGATTTCAGGGGTCACGTCGCGCCCGCCAAACCGTTCGGCAAGCGAAACGACGCCCACGGGCAGCGAGGTCCAGGACACGATATGGTTCGCGAGCCTTGGCGTGCGCCCGCCTGCAAGGTCGATGAGCGCGATCTCGGACGAGCCGCCGCCGATGTCGAACAGCACCACCGCCTCGACATCCTGCTCTACCAGAGAGCCGCATCCCGAAACGGCCAGGCGTGCCTCGGTCTCGCGATTGATGATTTCGAGCTTGAGTCCGGTCTCGCGTTCTACCCGGTCGAGGAATTCCTCGCCATTCTCCGCTGACCGGCACGCCTCTGTTGCGATCAGCCGGTGCAGGCGCACCCGCTTCGACCGAAGCTTGCCTGCGCATATCGCCAGCGCCTCGATTGCGCGGCGCATGGCATCGTCGCCGAGCCTGCGGTTTGCCGAGAGGCCTTCGCCCAGCCTGACAATGCGTGAAAACGCATCGACGACGCGAAACTGCCCGGGCCGTGTCGGTGCGGCGACCAGCAGGCGGCAATTATTGGTGCCGAGGTCGAGCGCCGCATACAGAGGCTGTTGTGGGGCGTTGGTGCCGGTCGTGACAGGTCGACGCGACTGCGTCCGCTTGTCCAGCGCCGACGAGGCGGTCGGCGCGGGTCTTGGTTGAGACGTCGATAGACCATCGGGCTGGGCAGTCGCACCGGACGGACCTTTGTCCGCCTTGGGCGCTCCGGAGCCTTGCGCGTCCTGCGCAAACACCTTGCGGCCGCGCTTGCGCTTGCGGCGCTTGTGAGCCTTGGCCCCGTTAGGCAATGGCTGGGATTTTTGGGGTCGCGCAGCAACCGGGGGCGTCACGGCCCGGCTGCTCCCGCCCTTGTCGCCCGGCTTATCGCCGGCGTCGGGGGTGTCCACTTTGTTTTCCTTCGGCACCGCGCGAACCTTACGGACGCTGCAGGCGCATCATTTCTGCGTTGGGGCCACCATAGAAGATGTCGCAGGCGAAGGGAACTGCATGGCGCCAGCCATTTGCGACGGGCAGGGGAGATCGGCAGCAAGAGGCTTGTTTGTTTCAAGCTCAACCGGCTGCCCAGTAATGCAGGACATCCGGGCATTCCCCGCAACGAGTGCAGAGACGGCTGATCCATTTGTGTTGTGAACTTGGGAGCAATCTCGGTGCAATGCTTGCTTGACTTGTCGGCCGCCTTATATAAAAGGCGCGTCTGTCGGCCGATTGGCATCCATCGGCCGGCCTGTTGGGGAATAGGTTAACGGTAGACCCACGGACTCTGACTCCGTTAGTCCTGGTTCGAATCCAGGTTCCCCAGCCACTCTCCAGCACGTTAAAAACGCTGATAAAATTGACTTCCGCGAGCCGGCGCGACGGTCAATGATTCTCTGCCCATGTCGCGTTTTATGCCAATTTTATGCAGGCCGCGCTGCCCTCTGCGATATTCTCTTCCCAGCCGCTCTTCCCTACGTCGGTCGCTCCGCAAGGCCCATGGGCAGTCGCATGTAGCGACCTTCCGCAATTGCGGTCGCTTGTGCCGCCTTCGGCAATCAAATCATCCGTCATTCTATTTACTTTCGGGTAAAATCGTGGCGAACTCTGTGAAGTGACAGTCACGGAGACAATGGAAAATGCTGTTTGACAGGAACGTTATTGATGCGGCCCGTCGCTTCGTGGAAGAACGCATCACGCCCCATTCGTCCGAATGGAACCTGACCGGCGAGGTGCCGGACGAGGTTCTGGCCGACATGAAGCAGATGGGCATGTTCGGCCTGCTGATGGAGCCTGAGCATGGTGGCGTCGGCTGCAACCTCTCGACATTCATCTCGGTCATCGAGGAGATCGCTGCGGGCGATGGCGGCCTCTCCACGCTGGTGCACGTGCACAATCTCGGCTCAGCGCTTCTCCTGTCCCGGCTGGGCAACGAGGAGCAGCGGTCGGAGTGGCTCCCGCGCATGGCGTCCGGGGAAGCGATCGGAGCGGTCTGCCTGACCGAACCTTCGACCGGATCCGACCTGGCGGCGGTCCGGACGCGGGCCAGGCGCGCGCAAGGCGGCTGGGTTCTCGACGGCTCCAAGCAGTTTATCTCCAATGGCGCGCGCGCCGGCCTGCTCATAGTGCTGGCGGTCACCGACCCGGAGGCAGCTGCGCGCGGCAAGACCTTCTTCCTGATACCGAAGGGAGCCGCCGGCCTTTCGGTCGGGCCGCGCGAACGCAAGATGGGGCAGGCGACATCCGATACCGTGCAGGTGCATCTCGACAACTGCTTCGTGCCGGACTCGGCCGTACTTGGCGGCACGGGAGAGGCCTTGTCGAAGACGCTGGGCATGCTGTCCGATGGGCGCATTTCCATCGCGGCTCAGTCCGTCGGGATGGCTCGTGCGGCCTATGAACTGGCATTGCGCTATGCACAGGAGCGGCAGACCTTCGGCCGCGCCATCTTCGACCACCAGGCGGTTGCGTTCCGGTTGGCCGACATGTTCGTCCAGATCGAGATCGCAAGGACCTACACGCTCCATGCGGCGCGACTCTTCGACGAGGGCCGGGAATGCGGCCGCGAAGCTTCCGTAGCCAAGCTCTTTGCCGCGGAGATGGCGGAGCGCGTCTGTTCGGATGCGATCCAGATCCATGGGGGCTATGGCTATCTGAAAGACTATCGCGTGGAGCAGATCGCCCGCGACGTCCGCGTCTGCCAGATCTATGAAGGAACCAACGATATCCAGCGCCTCATCATAGCGCGCCGCATTCGTGAAGGATGACAGACGCATCGCAAGGACGAGGGGCAGACAGCCGGCTTCAAGCGATGCGATCCTGACCGACGCGACGAGACCAAATTGACGAACTGGTCAGTTTATTGAATAAACCTCCGAAACGACCTGTAGATGGTCGAGGACGGGAGACGACAACGTGGCGCAACGAGGGCGGCATTCATCTGCCTGGAAGAACGTGGCGCCAAGTCGCGACCAGTTGTTCAAACTCAAACGCAACGCGCTGCTTCGTGAAGCCGCCAAGGCGTTCAGTGCGCGCGGCTATCATGACACCTCTCTCGACGAAGTCGCTAAGGCGCTCGGCGTAACCAAGCCCGCGCTCTACTACTACGTCAAGAACAAGCAGGAAATCCTGTTCGAGTGCCACATGCTTTCACAGGATCTGGGCGAGGTGGCCCTGGCTTATGGGCTGGAACACGGCGAGACGGGGCGGGAGCGTATCGTCAATGTCTGCCGGCGATACATCGAACTCATCACCGGCGAACTGGGGTCTTTTGCGGTCCTTAGCGAATATTCCGCGCTCGAGCCGGCCAACCGCGAGACGATCGGCAAGCGGCGCGACCATTTTCAGAATGAATTCAGCCAGATCGTCGCTGGCGGAAAGGCTGACGGCAGCATCCGCAACGTCGATCCGCGGATGACGGCGTTCTTCTTCATGGGCGCGATCAACTGGATGACGCAATGGTTCCGCCCCGATGGAAGCCTGAGCGGCAAGGAGATCGCCCATCACTTCGCCGATTTGATGGACCACGCCCTCACGCTGCCGCATCCCGGCCGCCCGAACGCGCCGTCTCATAGTCCAGCCTGATTCTGCCGACGAGATCGGCGACGCTTTCGACGACGGTCACATCGCCGACGCCGTGGCCCGCGCTCCAGATATCGCGCCAGGCCTTGAGCGTCTCCACCTCCCTCAGGAGGCTGAAGCCATCATGCTTGTGCGGCTTGTCGAAGCCGGCGTCCTGCAGGCTCTGGCGAAGCATGTTGGCCGGAATGCCGGTGACGGCGTCGGTGAGGATCACATCGTCGGCGGTGGAGGCGACGAGCATCTCACGATACCGGTCGTTGGCAAGGCTTTCTCGCGTGGCGATGAAACTCGTCCCGACATAGGCGAAATCCGCGCCGAACTGCTCGGCGGCGTGAATGTATCGACCGCGCGTCATGGCGCCGGCGAGCACCACAGGTCCGTCGAAGAATTCCCGCACGGCACCGACGAACGCGAACGGGTTGAGCCAGCCAGTATTTCCGCCCGAACCCGCGCAAAGCAGGATAAGGCCGTCAACGCCTGCCTCCACGGAACGCCTCGCATGCTTCAGCGAGGCCACGTCGGCAAACACCGTCCCCCCATAGGCGTGAATGCGCGCAACGACGCCTGAGGGATTGCCGACGCTTGAGATCACGACTGGCACTCTGTGATTGGCCACGATCGCGGTGTCCTCGTCGATGCGGGTATTGGACGGATGGACGATCAGGTTCGCGGCAAACGGGGCATGGCCGGCCGTCTCGGCCGTGATGCGCGCCAGCCATTCCTCGAGGATGGCGGGTGTCCTCGCATTCAGCGTGGGGAAGGAGCCGACGACGCCTGCCCGGCTAGAGGCAATCACCAGGTCCGGCCCGGAGATCAGGAACATGGGTCCGGCCATGACCGGCACTGAAAGGCGCGACTTGAGTGCGGCAGCGAGGTCCGGGTTGCCGAAGCGGGTTGTCATCTTGGTGTCCTCCACAAACTCGAGGCAGCCAGATTGACATGTTTTTACTATCGAGTAAATTACACGTCCATAAGGTCAGAAGAGACAGGCCGGAAGAGCCTGAAGGTCGACCACAGGGAGGAGACGTGGACGCAACCGCAATCACGCGCGCTGCAGACCGGGCGGGTGCGAACCAGCCGGTACTTGAAGCTCGGGACGTGCTGATGCAGTTCGGCGGCGTCCGGGCGCTGGATTCCGTCAACATCGCCATCGGGCCGGACGAACTCGTCGCGGTCATCGGTCCGAACGGTGCGGGCAAGACTTCGCTCATGAATTGCCTTAGCGGTTTCTACCGGCCACAGAAGGGCGGCGTATACTTCGACGGCGAGCCGATCGCCGGCCGCGGCGTCCATAGCGTCGCTCGCGCGGGCCTCGCCCGCACGTTCCAGGGCACGCACATCTTTTCCGGCATGACGGTGATCGAGAACATCATGATCGGTCGTCACATCCACATGCGCGCCAATGTAGTGGATGCATTCCTGCATTTCGGACGCGCCCGCCGCGAGGAGTTCGAGCACCGCGAGGTGGTCGAAGAGATCATCGAGCTGCTGGAAATGGAATCGATCCGCCACCGTCCCGTCGGCACGCTCGGCTACGGCTTGCGCAAGCGCGTCGATCTGGGAAGGGCGCTTGCCCAGGAGCCGAAGATCCTCCTCATGGACGAGCCGATGGCCGGCATGAACACTGAAGAAAAGGAAGACCTTGCCCGCTTCATCCTGGACGTGCGCGAGGCGCGGGGCATCCCGGTGGTGCTGGTCGAGCACGACATGGGCGTGGTCATGGATCTGGCAGACCGGATCGTCGTGCTCGATTTCGGCCGCAAGATAGCGGATGGCACGCCAGCCGAGGTGCAGAAGAACCCGGCTGTACTGAAGGCCTATCTTGGAGAAAACCGCTGATGCTGGCGATGCAGACGCTGCCGCAGCTTCTTCTCGATCGGGGCCTGAAGCAGCCCGATACATTGGCCGAACGCCACAAGAAGCGCGGCATCTGGCGCGAATATACCTTCGGCGACGTGCTCGACCGCGTTCGCGCACTCGCGCTCGGTCTCGAAAGCATGGGCCTGAAGCGCGGCGAGACGGTGGCCATCATCGGCGAGAACGAGCCGGAGAATTTCTGGAGCGAGCTTGCCGCTCTTTCCCTCGGATGCAGGGTCGTCTCGCTCTATCCCGACCTGACGGCCGACGAGATCGAATACCTGCTCGACGACAGCCACGCTGTCAGCATCATTGCGCAGGATCAGGAACAGGTGGACAAGGCGCTGGCGGTGCGCGACCGGGTTCCAGGCCTGCGCGAGATCGTGTTCTGGGATCAAACCGGCATGTGGTCCTACGCACAGGAACGGCTGAAGACGCTCGACGCCGTTTCTGCCGACGGACGGGCGCGGCATCGGGCGGAACCCACGGCCTTCGAGGCGATTGTCGCAAAGGGCGAGCCCGACGACATAGCCGTCCTGTCCTACACCTCCGGTACGACCGGACGGCCGAAGGGTGTCATCATCACCCACAAGGCGATGATCGATAATGCCTACCGGATCATGCAGGCGACGTCGGTCCGGCCGGGATCGGACTATCTTACCTATATCGCGCCGGCGTGGGTCACCGAGCAGTTCGTCGGCATGACCATGGGGCTGGCAGTGCCGATGGTGGTCAATTTCCCGGAGTCGCCCGAGAACGTGCTCGACAACCTGCGCGAGATCGCCGTCGAGATGATGGTCTTTGCGCCGCGCCAATGGGAGAGTCTCGCCGCCACGATCCAGGCCCGGATGCTCGACGCGGGCAAATTCCGCCGGCGCATCTATGAATGGGGCGTGCGCATCGGCCAAAAGGTCAATGTCGGCCGTCTCGAAGGCAAGCCGGTGCCGCTGTCGGCGCGGCTCGCCTATCCTCTCGCCGATGCGCTGGTGCTGAAGCCGCTGCGCGACAAGCTGGGCCTGACGCGGATGAACCTTGCCGTCTGCGGCGGCGCGACCATGGCTCCCGACGTGTTCCGGCTTTTCCATGCCATCGGCGTGCCGCTGCGCAACATCTATGGTTCCACCGAGATCGGCCTGCTGTCCCTCCACCAGGGCGACACATATGATCTTGAAACGGTCGGCCGCTGGCTGACGCCGCACCCGGACGCCGGCCCCGCGATTGAATGGAAACTTTCGGAAGTCGGCGAATTGATGATCCGCGGCGGTTCCTCCTTCCAGGGCTACTACGGCAAGCCCGACAAGTCGGTCGAGCGGCTGGAGGACGGCTGGTATCTCACTGGTGACGCCGTCTCGACGTCGAAATCGGGCGAACTCGTCTTCCTCGAGCGGATCAGCGACCTCAAGAATATCCGTTCAGGCGAAAGCTTCCCGCCGCAATATATCGAGACGCGCCTGCGGTTCAGCCCCTTCATCAAGGACATCCTTACCCTCGGCGACGAAACGAAGGATTTCATCGGCGCGCTCATCAATATCGACATGGAAGTGGTTTCGCGCTGGGCCGAAGACCGCAACATCGCCTATTCCACCTTCACCGACCTGTCGCAGAAGCCGGAAGTGGCGGCTCTGATCCGCGAGGACATCCGCCGGGTCAATTCCTTCCTGCCCCGGCACGCGCAGGTCCGGCGTTTCGCGAACTTCCCCAAGGAACTCGATCCGGATGAAGGCGAACTGACCCGGACCCGAAAGCTCCGTCGCGACTTTCTCACCGAGCGCTACATGGTGCTGGTCGACGACCTCTATGGAGGCAGCGACACGGCCGCCCTGAGCATTCCGATCACCTATCAGGACGGCCGCCGCGGCACGCTCTCCGCGAACGTGCGCATCCACGACGTCTACGACGACGCCGAGGCGACGAAGACCACCAAAGCAAGAGAGGCGCTGGCATGATCGATGTGCTGAATTATATGATCAACGGGGCGTTGGTCGGCTTGCTCTACGCCCTTATCGCGATGGGCTTCGTCGTCATCTACCGGGCCTCCAAGGTCTTTAATTTCGCTCAGGGCGAACTGGTCATCTTTGGCGGTTTCCTCGTCTGGTGGATGATCGTCTCGATAGGCTTTCCCATGTGGATCGGCCTGCCGCTCGCCTTCGTGATCGCGGCATTTTTCGGCCTTGCCATTGAACGCATCTTCTTCTCCAGGCTCGTCGGGGAATCCGCGTTCGCAATGGTCATGGTGACGATCGGCCTCCTGATCTTGCTGCGCGGCCTGATCCTGCTGCTCTTCGGGCCGCAGGTTCGTCCCTTCCCGATAATCTTCCCGCTCCAGCCGGTCATCATCGGCGACATCCTGATCCCCCGGGCGCTGCTCATCGGTGGCGTCATCACGACGATCATCGGCTTCGGCCTATCCTGGTTCTTCAACAAGACGCGCCCAGGCCTGAAGCTGACCGCGGTAGCCGAGGACCATCAGGTTGCAATCTCGATGGGCATCTCGGTCAAGCGATCGGTCGCCTTCGCATGGGTGTTGGGCTCGGTCCTGTCGACGCTCGGCGCGATCATCTTCCTGAGCGGAAAGTCACTGTCCTTTCTGGCGTCCGACATCGGGCTGGCGGCGCTGCCGGTTGCACTTCTGGCCGGCTTCGAGTCCATCGCAGGCGTACTGCTCGCCGGCATCATCGTCGGCACGATCCAGGCGCTCGTTACCGCCTATATCGATCCCGTGATCGGCGGCTCGGTCGGCAGCGTGTTTCCAATGATCGTCATGCTGGCGATCCTGTTTATCAGGCCGACTGGCATGTTCGGCTGGAAGACCGTGGAAAGGGTCTGAAATCATGGATCCTGCAGGCGTCTTCGCCACCAGCTTCGCGCGCGACCAGGCTCTTGTCCGAACCGGAAAGCAGGGCATCGCGCTAGCGCTGTTCCTCCTCTTCCTGCTCGTCCTGCCGGAACTGGTGGGTCCGCGTCTCGTCGCCGTCGCTACCGCGATGCTCATCACCGCGGTCGTCGCCGTCGGCCTGCAGATTTGCACGGGCTATGCCGGGCAGATCAATCTTGGACAGGCAGCCTTCATGGGCGCCGGCGCCTATGCGACCGCCGTGGCGGGCGGCACCTATGGCCTGCCTTTCTGGCTGGCGATCCCCCTCGGGGGATGCGCCGCGGCGGCCTTCGGCTTCGTTTTCGGTCTTTCAGCCGTGCGCATCAAGGGCTTCTATCTGGTGCTGACCACGATCGCGGCGCAGTCGATCTTCCATTTTCTCGTGCTCAACCTGCCGCAATCCTGGCTCGGCGGTTCGAACGGCGTTTCGCTGGAGCCGGCCAACCTGTTCGGCTTTTCCTTTTCCACCGACCGCTCGATCTATTATCTCTGCCTCGTGCTGACGACGATCATGGTGGCAGGCGCCTACGGCATCGTGCGCAGCCGCCACGGCCGCGCCTTCCTTGCCGTGAGGGACGACGACGTGGCGTCGGGCATGATGGGCATCGACGTGGTGCGCACCAAGGCAATGGCTTTCCTGGTCGGGGCCTTCTATGCCGGGATCGGCGGCGCGCTCTGGGCCTACTATGTGCGCTTCGTCGCCGTGGACCAGTTCACACTCTTCCATTCGATCTGGCTGGTCGCGATGATCATCGTTGGCGGAATGGGGTCGATCACGGGCGCACTGATCGGCGTGGTCGTCATCATCGCAATCCGTGAAAGCTTCATCTCGCTCGGGCCGACTTTCGTACAGATCGCGCCGGGTCTCGGCGGCGACGTCGTATTCGCCGCTCTCAATGTCGTCCTCGGCGGCGTCATCGCCGCGTTCCTGATCTTCGAACCACGCGGCCTCATGCACCGCTGGTCGATCCTGAAGCGGTCCTACCGGCTCTGGCCTTTCCCCTATTGAGGCAGCCGGAGGAAAGCGCAACTGAACCCCGCATGGACAACTGGGAGGTAGTCACGTGACAATCATCGGAAAATGGCTTCTGGCCGGAGCGGCGGCGACCATGCTGTCGGCATCCGCCCAGGCGGAAACGACCTACAACATCGCGTCGCTCGCCGACTATACCGGCCCCTATGCTGACGTGATGAAGGATATGGCCGGCTCGCGCCACGCCGCCGTGCGCTGGTGGAACGCCGAGGTCGGCAAGGGCCTTGGCATCACACTCACGATCAAGGACTACGATCACCGTTACGACGCCGCGCAGGTCGCCAGCCTGTGGCCCGGCATCAAGGCGGAGCTCAATCCGATCATCGCTCTCGGCGTCGGCGCGCCTGACGCTACCGCGCTCCAGGGCCGCCTGCCAAACGACGGCGTGCCGCTCATCATGTCGACAGCAGGCTACGGCTTCGGCTGGAAGCCTGATCCCTGGGTGTTCAACCCGCGCGCGACTTATGGACACGAGGCGGCCGCCTTCTTTGAATGGTACAAGCAGGACAGGAAGATCGAAGGACCGCTGAAGATCGCCGTGGTTACCTCGGAAGCCTCGCCGGCCTATGTCGATATCGGCAAGGGCATCGAGAAATATGCCGAGGGCGCGAAGGATCAGGTCGAACTGGTCGAGACAATCTTCACCGAGGTTCAGCCGACGGACCTGACGACACAGCTGAACCGCGTGCTGCGCAACGGGGCGCAGGTCATCGACGTCCAGACGAATACCGCCGCAGTCGTCGCCGCCAAGCGTGCGCTTCAGGCACTCGGCCGAAAGGACGTGCCGATCGTCATGAGCTCGCATAACGGCCTGACCGCGTCCGCCCGCGCGCTCGGCGGCATTGCCGAACTCGAAGGCGACTTCGAGGTCTATGGCATGGCGATGCCGACCGACGAGGCGACCGAGCCGAAAAAGTTCTTTGATAAGCTCAAGGCCGAATTCGAGCTCCCGGGCGAGTGGACGGTGCCGACGGTGATGGGGCTGAACCAGACGCTCGTCGCGCTGCGGGCCATCGAGGCGGCGGCCAAGGCGGTCGGTCCCGACAAGGTGACCGGCATCGCCGTGCGCGAAGCGCTCCTCAGCCATAAGATCAGCAGCGCCGATACCTTCGGCATTCTGCCCGACATCACCTACACCAACGATGCGCCGTTCCCGACATCGGGGATCACGGTCAATATCGGCACGGTGAAAGACGGAAAATACGTCATCGCCGCCGAAGGTGTGGCGGTGCCGACGGTCGAGAAATGGTGAGTTGAACGATGCCGGGCCACGGTGGCCCGGCATCCTTTCACCGGAGGCGGGAATGCTCGAACTCAACAATATCGAGGTACTTTACAGCGACGTCATCCTGGCGGTGAAAGGCGTCTCCATGAAGATCGCCGAAGGGCAGTGCGTGACGCTGCTTGGCGGCAATGGCGCCGGCAAGTCGACGACCCTGAAGGCGATTTCCAACGTCATCAAGACCGAGGATGGGAAGGTCACATCCGGCAGTATCCTTCTGAATGGCAACCGTATCGACAACAGCCAGCCGGAGGACATCGTCTCGGAAGGCATCATCCACATCATGGAAGGCAGGCGGGTGCTCAAGCACCTGACGGTCGAGCAGAACCTGCTCATCGGCGGCCATCGCGACCCCTCCCTCAAGGCCGTGCGGGAGCGGTTGGACGAGGTCTATTCAAGGATCGGCCGGCTGGCGGCGCTGAAGGACCGGACTTCGGGCTATCTGTCTGGCGGCGAGCAGCAGATGCTGGTGATCGGCCGTGCGATGATGGCGCGGCCCAGGCTTATGATGATCGACGAGCCATCGCTCGGCCTGGCGCCGCTGATGGTCGACGAGGTGTTCGAACTGCTGAGGTCGCTCAAGGCATCCGGGCTGACGCTCCTGCTGGTCGAGCAGAATGCCCGCGTCGCGCTCGAACTGGCGGATTACGGCTATGTGATGGAAAATGGTCACGTGGTGCTCGAGGGCGCAGGCACGGACCTGCGCAGCAACGAGGATGTCCGCGAATTCTATCTCGGCCTCAACATCCACGGCGAACGAAAGAGCTATCGGGAGATCAAGCACTACCGCCGGCGCAAGCGCTGGCTCGGCTGAGGCACGGCGTGGAGGCGGCGGGCAGAGCCGCCGCGATCCCGCCTACGCTACATCTTTTCGATCGACGACGAGCGGCATGTCGCCGGGCAGGTCATCCACGATCAGAATATGGTCTGCCTTGAGCCGCGACAGTTCCCTGAAGCGCTCCGCTGCTTTCCGGCGCACCTCTTCGGTGTCGACGCCATCGTCAGGCAGGAGGAGAAGCGTGATCTCCTCGCGATGGGCGGGTCTGCTGACCACCGCCTGGACGCGCAACAAGCCCGGAACCGCAATGGCCAGATCTTCGATCTGGCGCGGATAGATGAAGATTTCCCGCGCCTTCACTGCCTGGCCGATGCGCCCCTGCAACATCGAGATGCGGGCAACCGTGCCGTCCTCGTGAAGGCAGCGCGCTATGGCGACGTCGCCTGTTCCGAACCTGATCAGGGGCCAGCCGGCATTGAGGGTAGTCACGACGATCTCTCCCGGTTCCCCGAAGGGCAGCACCGCACCGCTCACCGGATCGCATATCTGGACGATCCTGTCGGAATGGATCTCGTAGCCCTCTTCGCCGCCTCTTTCGAAGCCGATGATTCCAAAGTCGGCCGTTGCGTAGACCGAAAAGGTCCTGATGCCGTATCGCGCTTCCAGCTTCCTGCGCTTGCCCATCCAGTCGCCGAATTCGCCGCCCAAAAGCGCCGATCTGACCGACCATTGCGCGGGCAGCGAGTGTCCCATCGCCTCGATCGTCTCGGCCAGCGTGACGAAGAATGCGGTGGACGCGCAGATGCAGGTCACGCCCAGATCGAGCACAAGCCTGGCCTGCATCTCGCCATTGCCGGTGCCTGACGGGATCACGGTTGCGCCGGTGCTGCGCAGGCCGTCATCGAGCGCCAGGCCGGCCGGCACGAGATGATAGGACCATGTGTTAAGGACGCGCTCGCCAGGCCCGATCCCGGCGGCGGCGAAAGCCTCGCCGAAGCCGAAATGGTCGTTCTCACCGCGCAGCTGGGGCTCGTTGATCGGTCCGGGCGAGACGAAAATGCGCGCAATATCGGCTTCGTCGGCCGCGAGGAATCCGCCAAAGGGCGGATTGGCGCGCTGGATGTCGATCATGCGCTCCTTCTTGAAGACCGGGATGTGGGCGAGGGCCTCATTGCCGGTCAAGTCGGACGGCGCGACCCCCGCATCGTCCAGAATTGCCCGAATGGCGGGCGCCCGTTCATAGGCGCGGCCCTGAATGTCGCGAAGGCGTGCGAAGCGGTCGATTGTCACGCGGTCCTCCTCAACGGCCTGCGAAATTCGGGCTGCGCTTTTCCTCGAAGGCGGCGAGCCCTTCCTTCATGTCGGCGCTGTGCGCGTGCACCTCGGATGCAAGCAGTTCGAGCCGAAGTGCCGTGGGCGTCGGCTGCTCGATGCCGTCGTCGATCAATGTCTTCATGCGGCGAAGCACAAGCGGGCTTTTCGTCGACAGCTTCGCTACGAGCCGGTCGACCGCGGCCATCAGGTCGACGTCATCGACCACCTCATTAACCAACCCGGCCGCCGCGAGATCGTCGGCGGACATGAATTCCCCTGTGTACAGAAGGTATTTTGCACGCGTCGCGCCGATCTTGCGCGGCAGGCGCACGGAGCTTCCGCCGCCAGGAAGCAGGCCGAAATTGATGTGTCCGTCGCCGATGCGCGCCGAGCGCGCGGCGATCACGAGGTCACAGCACAGGACCAGTTCCAGGCCGCCGGCAACCGTGACGCCGTTGATCGCGGCGATCACCGGACGCGGGCATTTTTCGAGCCGGCTCATCATCATGAGAACCGTGTCGAGGAACGCCGCGATCGATGCATCGTCTCCGCCAGTTTTCTCCCGCACGAATTTCAGGTCGGCCCCCGCACAGAAGGCTCGGCCGCTTCCGGTCAGGACGACGGCTCGAATGTCGTCGGCCGCCGCCCGGTCGAGCGCGGCGTCTATCCCGGCGACGATGTCGGGCGTCAGCGCATTGAGGGCCTCCGGTCGATTGAGCGTGATCCACACCGCCCCGTCGCGAACGTCGACAATAGTGCTCGGTTCGACTTCCACGGCCATGCTGTCCCTTTCAGAATTTACTCATAAGTCAGTTGATTGTTCAGTCGGTCACATTGTAGACTTTGCGGACGCGGGCGCAAGCTCTCAATACGATTGCCGCCGCTGTTACCGGCGGGTGTCAAGAAGGGAAGAACTCCATGGAAACCGTCTATGTCGTTGGTGTGGGGATGACGCCGTTCGGGCGCATGCCCGACAAGACCATCAAGTCCATGTCCAAGTCCGCCGTGGATCAAGCGCTATCGGACGCCGGCGTTGAATCGGACGCGATCGAGGCCGCCTATTTCTCGAACTGCACGCAGGGCCACATGGAGCGCCAGCACATGATCCGCGGCGAGATCGTCATGCGGTCGATGGGGATTGGCGGAATTCCGGTCGTCAACGTCGAGAATGCATGCGCCAGCGCTTCCACGGCAATGAACCTGGCGGTCAACTTCCTCAAGGCAGGCGACGGCGACATCGCCCTTGCGATCGGCGCCGAGAAAATGTTCTCCAGCGACCGCGCGCTCATGTTCGGCGCGTTCGACAGCGCGTGGGACGTCGAAAACGAGGCAGAAATCCGCGAGCGCCTGATGCGGCTCGGCGACGGCGTCGATGTCCCCGAGGGAACGACATCGCCAAAGCCCTACAGTTCCTTCATGGACGTCTATGCGGCCTTCTCGCGCCTGCACATGAAGCGCTTCGGCACGACGCAGCGCCAGCTTGCGGCGGTGGCGGCAAAGAACCACGCCCATTCGGTGCACAACCCGCTGTCGCAGTTCCAGGATTCATACACAATCGATCAGGTTTTGGCGGCGCCCCCCATCACCTATCCTCTCACCCTGCCCATGTGCTCGCCCATCTCCGACGGCGCGGCCGCGGCGGTTCTGGCGACGGAGGCTGGCATGCGCCGCTACGGCCTCGATCCCAACCGGGCAGTGAAGGTGCTTGCCAGCGTCATTCAGACCGGCAGCGACCGCGATCCGAGCGAGGTCGAGAAACACTGCACCGCGCTTGCGGCAAAGCGCGCCTACGACAAGGCCGGGGTCGGCCCGGCCGACGTGTCCGTGGCGGAGGTGCATGACGCCACTGCGATGGGCGAGATCATTCAGGTCGAGAATCTCGGCTTCTGCGACTTCGGCGATGGCGGCGCGATCTCGGAGCGCGGCGAGACGACCGTCGGCGGACGGATACCGGTCAACCCGTCAGGCGGCCTAGAGTCGAGGGGCCATCCCATCGGGGCGACCGGCCTCGCCCAGGTACACGAACTCGTCGCGCAGCTGCGCGGCGAGGCCGGGCCGCGGCAGGTGGAAGGCGCGCGCATAGCGCTTGCCGAGAATGGCGGCGGCCTGCACGGGATCGAGGAAGCCGTGGCCTGCGTCACCATTCTGGCAAGATAGAAGTTCTGGGAGGAACAGATGAAGCTTCAGGACAAGGTGGCGCTCGTCACCGGCGCGGCATCGGGCCTGGGCCTCGCCACATGCAAGTCTCTGGCACAGGCCGGCGTGCGTATCGTCGGAGTCGACCGGGACGAAGCCAAATTGGCCGCGATGGCGGAGATGATCGGCGGCTCGACGGCAGTCAGGACCGTCGACGTCGCCGACGAAGCGAGCGTCAAGGCGGCGATCGACCACGCCGTCGAAAGCTTCGGAGCCCTGCACATCGCGGTCAATTGCGCCGGGGTCGCCGATTCGGCGAAGACCGTATCGCGCGGTAGCGCTTTCCCGCTCGCGACATGGGACAAGGTGATCGCCATCAACCTGACCGGCACGTTCAACGTGATCCGCTACGCTGCGCTTGCGATGACGGCCAATGAACCCGACGAGAACGGCGAGCGCGGCATCATCGTCAACACCGCGTCCGGCGCGGCGACGCAGGGACAGGTCGGGCAGGCCGCCTACAGCGCCTCCAAAGCCGGCGTCATGGGTCTCACGCTACCGGTTGCCCGCGATCTCGCGGAACACGGCATTCGCGTCGTCTCCATTGCGCCGGGCCTGTTCGACACGTCCATGGTGGCCGGCCTGCCCGACGCCGTGTCGCGTTCGATCATCGAACGGATGGTCCTGTTTCCGGCCCGCATGGGCGAGGCCCGCGAGTTCGCCGGACTGGTTCGTCACATCGCCGAAAATCCCTACATCAACGCCACGACGATCTCGATCGACGCCGGCGCGCGCATGATGCCGCGATAGAGCAACGTCCGGTCCCGTCATTTGACAGTGCATAACTTTCCAGGCAATGGAGGGATACGCAAAACAGAAGGCAAGAGCGCTGCAGGCGGATCTGCCTCGAAGTCATGCGTCTTCCAGGCCAGCCGAAGGCAGCTGTGCATTCGACGAACGGTTGGATGCTGAAAAGATCGTACGGCTTGTCTTGCGGTAGCTTGACGGCGTGGTTCCGGTCATTCTCCTGAAGAAGCGGGAGAAACTGGCAGTTTCGGCATAGCCGATGCGTTCGCTGATCGTTTCGAGCGTCAGCACCGAATCCTCAAGCAATTCGCGCGCACGCCTCAACCTGACATTGTCTAGAACTTTTCCGAAGCTGGAGGCACGTTGCGCCAGATGCCGGTGCAGGGTCCGCTCCGATATTTTCAGGCGGGCTGCGACCTCGCTGGCCGTCGGAAACCCTTCTCTGGCGAGCAGCAGGACCTGATAGACGGAGTGAAGGAAGCCGTCGAGATTCGGGCTTGTCTCGAGCATTTTCTCGCAAAGGCGGCGATAGTTTCCCAACAGCGTCGGATTGGCCATCGGCAGAGGCATGGCTCCCCATCCCTCGGCGAAGTGGAATGCGGTTCGGGCGGCTCCGAACATGATCTCTGTCTGCCACCGGTCTTGCAGGCCAAGCCAGTTCTTCGGGCGCTTGAGGGGACTTTCGATATATTTCAACGAGAACGGCTTCTGGCACATGTCCCCCAGGAAGGTCGGGACCGAACCCAGCGCCCGCTCATGGACGAAAGTCAGCATCGCCGGCGGGGTGTACTGGTCGTTGGCGGTCAATGCCGTGCCTATGCCATCGCGCTCGAGCAGGCGGTAGTGAAGGATCGAATAGCCGAGCGCCTGCATTTCGGTGAACAGGCGCAAACCATGTGTCACTGTCGGAGACACCAGGACCGCAAGACCGAGCGGACCGTAAGTCACCAGATTATACTGGAGGCCTACCTCGAAGGCGGTGCTGGGCCGATGCTTGGTCGCCTCGGAGAACGCCTTTTCGAAGCGCAGTTCCTGATGCCCGTTCAAGGTACTCCACGGATCGTCCAGCGCGTGCAGGTCGATGCCGGCGGCGGCCATCAGGGGATGGCCGTCAATGCCAAGCTCGTTCAGGACGCTCACCATGATCCTGAGGCTCTGGCTCGGCAGGCGAATGCTATCGAGTCGATCGACCTCCATCTGGGCTCCTAAATCCACATTGTCGGCGATATCGTCGCTTTGGCAGTTAAAGTCAAATTATTGGCAGGCCAGAACATTCTGCTTCTGTCAATTCCTGCGATATTCGCGGCCAGCGGAGAGGAGCCGCGACGGAGCAGTCACTTCCCTGAACTTTTTGGCGGCATGGCTCATCTCGACGAGCAGCTCGCGGCCAATATTGGGCTTGTTGCTCGGTGTCGACTGCCACGTTCCCAAATAGGAGGAAGAAAGATGAAGCGACGCACATTTCTGAAGTTCGCCGGCGTAACGGCTTTTGCGGGTTCGTTCCCGGCCCCGGCGGTCGTCCGGGCCCAGAATTCGGACGAATTCAAGATCGCGGCCATTCTCGCGTTCTCGGGGGCCTATGGCCTGATCGGGACCGACATGCGCAAGGGCGCCGAACTCGCAGTGGCCGAAAGAGGCGGGAAGGTGCTCGGCAAGCCGATCGTCTTCAGTTGGGAGGATGACGAGACGAAGCCTCAGCCTGCGGTGCAGAAGGCGACCCGCCTGCTTGGGCAGGGCGCCCACATGATCTTCGGCGCGGTCGGCTCCGCATCGACCCTGGCACTGCAGAGCCTGTCGACGCAGCGCAAGGTGCCCCATCTGGTGACGATCTCGGCCGACGATGCGATCACGGTCCGGAACGGTGCTCCCTATTCGTTCCGCACGTCGAACACGCTCGGCATGGAAATCCAGATGTGCGCCGAGTTTGCCAAGACCAAGGGACTTAAGAAGATCTACACCGTGACCGCCGACTACCAGGCGACGAGAACCGGCTACGAGCAGTTCGCCAAGCAGGCTGCGGAGGCGGGTTACGAGATCGTCGGCAACGACTTCGCTCCTCTGGGCAACCGCGACTATTCGGTCATCATCGACAAGATGATACGCTCCGACGCGGATGGTATCGGCGTGATGGCCACGGGCAATGACGGCGTCACCTTCGTCCGCCAGGCGGCGCAGGTCGGCCTCGGCAAGGATAAGGTCATCTTCGGGCCGGTGCTCCAGGACGAGGTGCTCGCGGCTGCCACCGGCGAGGGCGCGCTCGGCGTCAATTCAGGCGTTCGCTATCACTTCTCGGTGGAGAACGACGCGAACAAGGCCTTCGTGGAAGCCTATCGCGCCGCACATGGCGCCTATCCGTCAAGCTTCGCCGGCGAGGCCTATGACGGAGTTCGCTGGTGGCTGCGGGCCGTCGACGAAACCCAGTCCTGGGACGTTGAAGAGTGGACGGCGAATTTCAAGAAGTCGGTTTACGAGGACTCGGTGGAAGGCCGCAAGGAAATGCGCGAATGCGACCATCAGGCCGCTCAGGTTGGCCTGTGGGGGGAAGTCGTGCGTGGCGAAGCGCCCCTGCCTGATCTCACGATGAAGATCACGCAGACCTTCCCGGCAGACAAGCTCTTCACGGCCTGCTGAAACACTGACCACAGCGCGCGGCCTTGCGGCCGCGCGGGCCGCGTCATAATTTTCCAACTTCGGAAATAGCGTATGTCCACGATCATTATCGGCCTGAGCCTCAGCTTCCTGCTGTTCCTGCTGGCCGCAGGGCTGACCCTGATCTTCGGAATGCTCGGAGTCATCAACTTCGCGCATGGCGCGCTGTACATGCTCGGCGCCTATCTCAGCTACCAGATCGTCATCGCCACGGGTTCTTTCTGGCTCGGCCTCCTGTTCGCGCCCCTGATCGTCGCTGCGATCGGAGCCTTGCTGGAGATGACGACGCTCAAGCAGGTCTATGGGCGCGACCATATATTCCAGCTGCTCCTGACCTTCGGCTTCATCCTCGTGATCGACGACGCGACGAAGATGATCTGGGGGCTGGACTACAAGCAGGTTCCCACACCTGAAATCTTCGCTGGGGCAGTCGAATTGTTCGGCAGCGTGGTGCCGGCCTACCGCCTCTTCATCATCGGCTTCGGGGTGGCCGTTTCGATCCTGCTGTTCATCATTCTGGATCGCAGCCGGTGGGGCGTCATCATCCGCGCGGCAAGTTCGGACCCCGACATGTCGTCGGCGCTCGGCGTCGACGTGGCGAAGGTTCGCACAGGCGTTTTCGCGCTTGGCGCCTATCTTGCGGCTCTCGGGGGCGCGATCACCGCACCTTTGGTGCCAATCGAACTGGGAATGGGTTTCACCGTCATCATAGATTGCTTCGTGGTGGTGATCATCGGCGGGCTCGGCAACATCCGTGGCGCAATCTTTGCTTCCCTTCTTCTCGGGATGACGCGCGCGGCCGGCTACACTTTCGCAAGTGAGTGGGTCGAACTGCTGACATTCCTTCTGCTGATTATCACCTTGCTGTTCCGTCCCGCGGGCCTGTTCAGCGTGAAGGGACGCGCGGCATGACCCGCCGAACGATTGGAAATACTCTCCTGGCCGGAATCGTCGCCGCAATGGTGGCCACGGCCTGGTTCATGCCCGGCGAAGAGGGGATCAATCTCGTTTCCCTGATCCTGATCTGGGCGCTGTTCGCTGTCGGCTTCGACCTGGTGTTCGGCGTTGCGGGAATGCTTTCGTTCGGGCATGCCGCGATGTTCGGCGTCGGCGGCTATGCGCTCACCAATCTCGCCCTGTTCTACGGCTGGGACTTCATGAGCGCGCTTGCCGCGGCGGCGGTCTGCGGCGCCTTGCTGGCCTTCGCCCTCAGCATATTCGCGCTGCGGGTGTCAGGCATCTTCTTCTCGCTTCTGACCCTCTCTCTGGCCCAGCTGATCTACATTCTGGCGTCGAACAGACTTCGCAGCTGGACCGGCGGATTGGACGGCATCGCAAGCGTGCCGCGTCCCGACCTGTTCGGTATCGATTTCTATGACAACAGGAACTTCTTCCTGTTTCTCCTGGCCGTCTTTCTTCTCGGCCTCGCGATCATGGCTGTACTTCGCGCCTCTCCCTACGGGCACGCCCTAAGGGCCGTCCAGGCCAATGACGTGCGCGCCTCGCAACTCGGCTACAACGTCCAGCGTCTCCGTCAGACGGCCTTCGTCGTCTCTGGCGCATATGCGGGCGTCGCCGGCGCGCTGCTCTCGTCTTCGATATTCTACATCAGCCCGCAGATGCTTCACTGGACGACGTCGGGAGACGTCCTGATCATGACCGTTCTGGGCGGCAAGGGAACCCTGCTCGGACCGGTGATCGGGGTTGCCGTTTTCGAACTGCTCAAGGAGGAACTGAGCCAGTACACCCAGTATTGGTACGGCATCCTGGGTCTTGTTTTCATCTTTGCGACGATTTTCCTGAAGTCCGGTATCGCAGGTCTTTTCACCGGCAAGGACGACGGGGATGCAGGAGGGGTGAAGTGAAGCTAGGTACCCTGACTTGCGAAGACGTCGAAGTCTCCTTTGCCGCATTCAAGGCCGTCAAGGGCGTGAGCCACACGTTCCAGGCCGGTAAGCTCACGGCGGTGATCGGCCCGAACGGAGCCGGCAAGACAACGTTGATGAACGCGCTCTCCGGCCATGTCAGGCTCAGCGGCGGCCGGGTTTCACTCGATGGCAGCGATGTGACGAACATGCCCGTCAACCAGCGCAACCGCGCCGGGCTGGGGCGGAGCTTCCAGATCACGAAAATCTTCGGCGGCATGTCCGTCGTCGAGAACCTGACGGTCGCCTCATTCGCCCATCGCTACAAGGTTCAGCCGTTCTGGGCGCCTGCTAGCCGTTTTAGAGCCGTTCGCGAGAGCGCCGAGCGCGTGCTTGAGGAGATTGGTCTGTCGCATCTGGGCAACCGCCCGGCCGAGACCCTGTCACACGGAGACCAGCGGGCGCTCGAAGTCGGCCTAGCCCTGCTGTCAAACCCGTCGGTCCTGCTTCTCGACGAACCGCTGGCGGGCGTCGGACACGATCAGATCGAGAGAGCGGTCGAGTTTATAACGAAGATCGTGCGGGGCCGCACGGTGCTGCTGATCGAGCACAACATGGATGCCGTCATGAAGATATCGGATGAGATCCTGGTCATGGTTCAAGGGCGCATACTCGCATCGGGCCCACCCGAGCAGATCAAGAACGACCCCACCGTCCGGGCGGCCTATCTCGGCGAGGAAGGCTGAGATGATCGCGCTGGAAGATTGCGACGTCTATTTCGGCAAGGCCCAGGTCCTGCACAATGTGTCCATCGAAGTGGGCGAGGGCAAGATCGTCTCGCTGATCGGCCGAAATGGAGCCGGCAAGTCGACCATCTTGAAGACGCTGGCTGGCCTCGTTCCCGTTGCCCGCGGAAGACGCGTCATGAATGGCGAAGACCTGACGGCGCTGCCGGCCCACAAGATGGCGCGCCGCGGCATAGCCTTCGTTCCCGAGGACAGGCGCATCTTCATCAATCTTTCCGTTCGCGAGAACCTCGAACTGGCAAGCGTTGTGCGCCGCAAGGGCCGGTGGTCGGATCAGCGGGTCTATGACCTTTTTCCCGTCCTGCGCGAGCGCGCGGCGCAGCCCGGAAACACGCTTTCCGGCGGCGAACAGCAGATGCTCGCGATCGCCCGAGGGTTGCTGACCAACCCCGAAGTCCTGCTGCTCGACGAGCCGACCGAAGGCCTTGCGCCGCTGATCGTCAACCAGCTCGTCGATGCGATCCGCACCATCAACAATGAGGGCACCGCAGTCCTCCTGGTCGAGCAGAATCTTCGCATTCCGATGATGCTTGCCGACCGGCAATACGTGATCGACCACGGCGTGATCCAATGGAGCGGCACGACGGCCGAGATGGCGGAAAATCGCGATCGGATCGAAACCCTTGTCAGCTTGTGAGGTCGCGCCGGCGGATCGCTCAATACTCAATCGTCAAAAGGGGGAAACATGCGCCTGATTGATTTCTTCGACAAGGGCGTGGCTCTTTCGCCAGGCCGGATCTGCCTTCAGGATTCGGAGGTGAAGAGAACCTATGCCGAGGTCCAGAACCGCAGTTTCCGATTTGCCAACGCCATGTCCGCCGCCGGTTTCCGGCCGGGGCAGAAAGCAGGTCTCTACACGCCGAACTGCGCCGCCGGCCTGGAGGTGATGATCGGTCTGTTCCGCAGCGGGGTCGTTTGGGTTCCTGTCAATGCAAAGAATGCAGTGCTCGAAAACGCCCTGATCCTCGACCAGAGCGACGTCGAAATCCTCTTCTACCACAGCGAATTCTCGGACAGTCTGGCAACGATCGCCAAGCAGTGCCCGCAGATCGTCAGCTTCATATGCCTCGACCGTTCGGACGGCAACAATCCGGCGTTCGAGGACTGGCTGTCCGCCGCAAGCGACACGAACCCGAATGTGAACCTCGACCGGGACAGCATCGTTGGCATCATGTCGTCGGGCGGAACGACGGGCAGGCCGAAGGGCATCGTCCATACGCAGCTGGTCTGGGAGACCATGATCGCGAACCTGTTTGCGCATGTCGACGTCGGTCCCGAGCCCGTACACCTCGTGATCGCGCCGATCACGCACGCGGCAGGGGTCATGGCGATTGCGCTTCTCGCAGCGGGAGCGCGCAACGTGATCCTTCCGGGCTTCGACGCCGCGACGGTTCTGGATACGATAGAGCGAGAGGAGGTCACGCATCTCTTCCTGCCGCCGACCGCCATCTACATGCTGCTGAGCCAGCCTGACCTGAAGGAGCGACGTCTCTCAAGCATCAGAGGCTTCTTCTACGCAGCCGCCCCTATGGCGGTCGAGAAGCTGCGCGAGTGTCTCGACATATTCGGCCCGGTGATGATTCAGACCTTCGGGCAGGCCGAAGCTCCCATGGTCTGCACTATCCTGACCGCAGACGACCATCGGGTCCTTGGCGATCCCCGACTGGAACACCGGCTGGCAAGCTGCGGCCGGGCGACCCTCCTGACCCCTGTCGCCATCATGGACGACGATGGCAGGCTGCTGCCCAATGGCGAGAAGGGCGAGATCGTCGTTCGCGGAAACCTCGTGATGAAGGGCTACTACAAGAACGAGGAAGCCACGGTGGAAGTGTCGGAGCATGGCTGGCACCATACCGGCGACATAGGCCAGATCGACGAGGACGGGTTCGTCTATATCGTCGATCGCAAGAAGGACATGATCATCTCCGGCGGATTCAACGTCTATCCAAGCGAGGTGGAACAGGTGCTGTGGGCGCATCCCGCGGTTCAGGACTGCGCGGTCGTCGGCGTTCCCGACGAGAAGTGGGGCGAGGCCGTCAAGGCGGTGATAGAGCTCAAGCCGGGATCAAATGTCGACGGTGACGAGCTGATCCAACTCTGCAAGCAGCAACTGGGCAGCGTGAAAGCGCCAAAATCGGTCGAGTTCTGGCCGAGCCTGCCCCGGACGCCGGTCGGAAAGGTCAGCAAGAAAGAGATCAGGAACACCTTCTGGGAAAGCCAGCAGCGCAAGATCTGAGGCATCGGACATGAACATCGCCAAGACATTGCAGCAGGCCGCCCGGGCATTCGCCACGCGGCCGGCGATCTGCAAGGGCGCGCAGACCGTGCATGACTATGCCGGACTGGCCGCCAGGAGCGCCGCCATCGCCGCCTGGCTGCGGGCAAGGGACATCGCCGCAGGCACGCCGGTCGTCGTCTGGATGAGCAATGTGCCTGATTATCTCCCTGCGCTTTACGGCATCTGGGCGGCCGGATGCACGGCCGTCCCGGTAAATTGCAAGCTGCATCCGCGCGAAGTGGGCTACATCGTGGGGAACTGTGCGTCGCCGATCATCTTTACCGATCGGCCCGACGAGCTCGCGGGGCTTTCAGGCGTCACCGACATCGCCGGAGCCGCCTTCATCGAGGAGATGTCGTCCCTCGCAGGTGAAGCTTTCGAACCCGCATCTGTTCGACCGGAGGATGCCGCCTGGATATTCTATACGTCCGGCACGACCGGCCGCCCCAAAGGGGCCGTGCTGAGCCATCGGAATCTCTGGGCGATGACGACCAGTTTCCTGGCGGACATGTGCCCGGTCACGGAGCGGTCGACCGCGCTTGCAGTCGCGCCGCTGTCGCACGCCGCCGGTCTCTTCGCCCTGCCGTTCGTGCTGAGGGGTGCCGCAAACGTCATCCCGAAGAGCGGCGGCTTCGATCCAGAGGAAGTCGTCTCGCTTCTTCGCGCCTTCGGTCACGTCTCCTTCTTCGCTGCGCCGACAATGCTCAATCGCCTGATCGCGTCCGGACATCTGGACGAACATGCACTATCCTCGCTCGATCTCGTCTTCGTCGGAGGGGCGCCGATCTATGTGGAGGACTTGCGGGCCGCCCTGAAGGTGGTCGCCGCGCACTTGTGGATCGGCTACGGACAGGGCGAAGCTCCCTGCACCATCACCTATATGCCGCCGCATTTTCTGGCCGGCGACCCCGATGCCATCCCAGAGGAGTTGGCGGGCTCGGTAGGGATCGCGAGGACCGGCGTGGATGTCCGGGTCGTCGACGGCGACGGTATCGACTGCCCTGCGGGAACGCCCGGCGAAGTCATCGTCACCGGCGACGTGGTCATGTCGGGCTATCTGGGAAATCCGGAGGCATCGGCGGCGGCTTTGCGCGATGGCTGGCTGTGGACCGGCGACATCGGCGTGCTCGACGCACGGGGCTTCCTGACGCTGAAGGACCGGTCCAAGGACGTCATCATCTCAGGCGGATCGAACATCTATCCCCGCGAGGTGGAGGAGTTACTCCTTCGCTATCCCGGCGTGAAAAGCGCCAATGTGGTCGGGCTTCCCAGCGAAAAGTGGGGCGAAGAGGTCGTCGCTTTCATCGTCGGCGAGCCGGAACTGACAGCCGATGCACTGGACCGCTTCTGCCTCGACAACATCGCCCGGTTCAAGCGGCCGAAAATCTACCGCTTCGTCTCCGAGTTGCCGACCAGCAGCTACGGCAAGATCCTGAAGACCGAACTGAGGCAGATGCTGCAGGCCGCAGGCGATTGAGCATTTCCGGGGTCTCAGGTCCTTTGCCAGGCGCGATGACGCTGATCTAGCCAGCCTCGACGGCGAATGAGCGGTCATTCGAGCGTTGATCCATCATATATCCTTATCCTGCTGCCTTCGACATGCCGGCAAATGTCTCGTTTGAGCGCAATGCCTCACGTCGGCGGGTGCTGTCTCACGGCGCTCAGAAACCGCTTCATCGGCGGCGAGGGTAGCCATCTCGAGCGCCAGGCCACCGAGAGCTTCAGCGGGTGCGCCGGTGTATTCGGCACGAGCTGGAATTTCTTCAGAAACGTTCGCGTGCGAGCAAAGGTTGACGACGCGATGCCAATGGCATTCGTGTTCTCGATGATGCTGGCGACGGTTGGAAAATTGTCGATGATGTGCAGGTGAACCGACTGGCTGTCGACGCCATAGACCATACGCACCAGCGCCTCCACCTGCGGCGGTGAAAGGTCCGGCGTGATCATCGGATAGCGCTGGATCGCCGCCTCCGAGACTGAGGCTTCCGACAACAGCGGGTGGCCCTGCCGACAGAAGATCAAACCGACGAAATCCGGTAGCGGCTCAAAGTCGAAGCTCGGATCGCGCACGAGTTCGTCGGAAGGCCCGAGCAGCAGATCGATGTCGCCCTGACTGAGCAGCGCCATGCCGCGCTGCGTGGACCCAGCCTGCATGTGAACCCGGAACTGGTCGGCCTCACGCAGCACCGTGCGGACAGCGCGATTCATCAGCCCTTCCAGCGAAGGCGGGGCGACACCGATGCGCAGGATCGAGTTGCGTTCGCCGCGCTGGGTCGCCGTATCGGCGGCGAGGCGATCCATATCAGAAACGATACGCGCGGCGCGATCGATGAAGTCGCGCCCGGCCTCCGTCACCGACACGCCTCGCGCGCGACGGTCGAACAGCGAATAGCCCACATCCTGCTCCACCCAAGCGAGCGACTTGGTGATGCTGGATTGGCTGACGTTGAGTTCCGCCGCCGCCGCTGTCAGCGATCCCATGCGGTAGACCATGACGACGTGGCGCAGGTGGTTGAGATTCATCAGGCATTCCTCATTGGAATATCTCAAGAGTATTCGGAATTTGTGTTATCGCACAAGGCTGTCAATCTGGGCACCGATAGAGGCGGCCTCTGGGAGGAGAAACGGATGTCGAAGCCAGTTGTTGCCGGTGTTGGCATGATCAAGTTTGCCAAGCCCGGCGCGTCCGGAAGCTATCATGAAATGGCGGCGGAGGCCGTGCGCAACGCGCTTTCTGACGCCGGTCTCGGCTACGAGGCGGTGCAGCAGGTCTATGCCGGCTATGTCTATGGCGACAGCACCTGCGGCCAGCGCTCGGTCTACGATGTCGGCATGACCGGCGTGCCGGTCGTTAACGTCAACAACAACTGTTCGTCAGGTTCGACAGCCCTCTGGCTTGCCCGCCAGGCTGTGGAGAGCGGCGCGGTGGACTGCGCGCTCGCCGTCGGCTTCGAGGAAATGCGGCCCGGCGCGCTTGGCACCCATTTCAACGACCGGACGAGCCCCTTCCAGCGTTTCGACGAGGCGACGGACCGCATTGTCGGCCATGGCGAAGTGCCGCTTGCGCTGCGCTATTTCGGCGGCGCCGGCCTCGCCTATATGGAAAAATACGGAACCACGCTGGAGGATTTCGCCAAGGTCCGCGCCAAGGCCAGCCGCCATGCTGCGCGCAACCCGCTGGCGCTGTTCCGGCAGGAAGTCACGGTTGACGACGTCATGCAGAGCCCGGTCGTCTGGCCGGGCGCGATGCACCGACTGATGGCCTGCCCGCCGACCTGTGGCGCGGCAGCGGCGATCCTCGTATCGGAACGCTTCGCCAGGAAGCACGGCCTGAAGGATGGCGTGCGCATCGTCTCGCAGGATATGCGGACCGACTTTGAGTCGACCTTCGAGGGCGACGACATGATGCGCGTCGTCGGCTACGACATGACGGCTGCGACCGCCAGGGCCGCCTATGAGAAGGCAGGGATCGGACCGAAGGATGTGGACGTCCTCGAACTGCACGACTGCTTCGCCCAGAACGAGCTGATCACCTACGAGGGTCTTGGCCTCTGCCCCGAAGGCGGCGCGCAGAAATTCATCGACGACGGAGACAACACCTATGGCGGGCAGGTGGTGACGAACCCGTCGGGCGGGCTTCTCTCCAAGGGCCATCCGCTCGGCGCGACCGGCCTCGCCCAGTGCTACGAGCTGACGCATCAGCTTCGCGGAACGGCCGGCCCGACGCAGGTCGAAGGCGCGCGCACCGCCCTCCAGCACAATCTCGGCCTTGGCGGCGCATGCGTCGTCACCGTTTACCAGGCGCAGTGAGGATCATCCGATGAGCGAGGCAGCGGCACAGCCGGTCAATCCGCGCGGCGTCTTCAAGCGTGACAGCGTCGGCAAGAAGACCAAGCCAGTCTCCTATGCCGTCGAGAAAGGGCGCATCGCCTTCTTCTGCGACGTGGTGGGCGAGACTAATCCGATCCATTTCGACGAAGCGGCGGCAAAGGAAGCCGGGTTCGCGGCCATTGTCGCGCCGCCCACATTCCCGATGGTCATCGACCTCGAAACCACCAATGCCGCCAAGCGGCTCGGCTTCACGCCGGTTTTCGATCTGGTCGGCTGCGACCTGCGCTATCTCCTGCATGGCAGCGAGCGCTATGAATATTCCGGCCCGCTTCTGGCCGGCGACGAGATCACCATAACGCATGAAGTGCTGGGTTTTGAGGACAAGAAGGGCGGGGCCCTGGAATTCTGCCACGTCCGCTCCTCGCTGACACATCCGGAGCGCGGCGAAGTTGTCGCGATCCGCCGTACCTTCGTGCACCGGCTCGGCTGAGGAGATCGACATGGCAACGGATCTGAGCCAGGCGCAGGTGGGCGACACGCTGCCGGAGGTGGTCTTCGGCCCCTACACGCGAAAGCTGTTCGCGCTCTATGCTGGTGCGTCCGGCGACCACAATGCGGTGCATATCGACACCGACTTCGCCAAGGCGGCCGGTATCGACGATGTCTTCGCCCAGGGCATGCTCTCTATGGCGCCCTATGCGCGGGTGGTCACGGATTGGGCGGGCATCGACCGGCTGGAAAGCCTGGAGACACGCTTTATGGCGATCACGCCGGTTGGCGTGACGGGCCGCTTCACCGGCAAGGTGGTCGAGCGTTTTGAGGACGAAGGCGTCCCGAAACTGCGTGTGGCGCTCGCCGCCCATATCGACGGCAACATACAGACACTCGGAGGAGAAGCGGTCGTTCGCGCCGACTGAGACAAACAAGTGCACACCGGTGAGGGCCGGTGAAGCATTAGCAAGCACGTTCCGGGAGGAGTAACCGGGGCACTGGGAGGAAGCATGTCGGAAGCCACATGGCTCACTGATGACCATCGTGCCTATGGCGCGACAGTCCGGAAATTCCTTGAGCAGGAATACGAGCCGAACCGCAACGATTGGACGGAGGCGCGCCGCGTCCCGCATGCCTTCTGGGAGAAGGCGGGCGAACTCGGCATCGTCGGCGTTTCCATCCCTGCCGAATATGGCGGGTCTGGCCTGCCGCGCACCTTCGACCTCGTCACGTTCATGGAACAGGGGCGGATCGGCGATACCGGCTGGGCCTTCTCGGTTCACAACATCGTCCAGCATTATGTTCTGGCCTTTGCGACTGACGAGCAGAAGCGCGCCTGGCTGCCAAAACTTGCGTCCGGCGAATGGGTCGGTGCGATCGCGATGACGGAGCCTGGCACTGGCAGTGACCTGCAATCGGTGCGCACCACCGCGATCGCCAGCGGCAATGAATATGTCATCAACGGCCAGAAGACATTCATCTCGAATGCGGCCAATGCGGACTTCATTATCGTGGTCGCAAAAACCGACCCGACCGCCGGCGCCAAGGGCGTATCGCTCGTCGCGGTGGAAACGGCGCAGGCCGATGGCTTTCATCGCGGCCGGCATCTGAACAAGATCGGCATGGACCGACAGGACACTATGGAACTCGCCTTCCAGGACGTACGCGTGCCGCGCATGAACCTGATCGGCGACACCGAGGGCCGCGGATTCTATCAGTTGATGGGCCAACTGCCCTTTGAACGGCTGATGATCGCTGTCTGCGCTCTCGCCGCATCGCGATGCGCACTTGCCACGACGCTCGACTATGTGCGCAGTCGCAAGGCCTTCGGCCAGCGCATCATGGATTTCCAGAACACCCGCTTCAAGCTCGCCGAGGCAGCGAGCGAGATCGAAATCTTCGCCGCCTTCGTCGATCGCATGGTCGAGGAACTCGAGGCAGGAACACTTACGCCCGAGCGGGCGGCGATGGGCAAGTGGTGGGGCACTGAGATGCAGTCCCGCATCGTCGACAACTGCCTGCAGCTGCATGGCGGCTACGGCTACATGAACGAATACCGGATCGCGGAACTTTATCGCGACGCACGGGTGCAGCGCATCTACGGCGGCACCAACGAGATCATGCGCGAACTGGTCGCGCGCTCCATCGACAGGGACTGACATGGCAAAGCTTGAAGGAAAAACCGCATACATCAGCGGCTCGGGTCGCGGCATCGGCCGCGCGCTCGCGCTCAAACTCGCCTCGGAAGGCGCTGCGATGGTGATCAACGACCTCGACGCCGAACCAGCCGGTGCCGTGGTCAAGGAGATCGAGGCCATGGGCGGCCGCGCCATCGCTGTCGCCGGCAGCGTCAACGAGCCCGATTTCGGCGAACGTTTCATCAAGGCAGGCGTTGATCGGTTCGGCGGCGTCGACATCATCGTCAACAACGCCGGCTACACCTGGGACTCGATGATTGGCAAGATGTCGGACGAGCAGTTCGACGCCATGATCGACGTGCATCTCAAGGCGCCGTTCCGCATTCTTCGTGCCGCCCACCGGCCAATCGCGGAAGCCGTGCGCGCCGAGCAGGCGGAGGGCCGGGAAGTCATCCGCAAGGTGGTCAACATCTCGTCCGTGGCCGGTACTGGCGGGAACGCGGGCCAGGTGAACTACAGCTCGGCCAAGTCCGGCATCATCGGCCTGACCAAGACGCTTGCCAAGGAGTGGGGCCGGCTGAAAGTCAACGTCAACTGCGTCGCCTTCGGCTACATCGAGACGCGCCTTACGATCGCCAGCGATGACAAGATGGAACTCGAATTCGAAGGCAACAAGATTCAAGTCGGCGTTCCGGAGAAGGTCGCCGCGGGGCTGAAGGCGATGATCCCCATGGGTCGCTCTGGCACGCCCGAGGAAGCGGCGAACGGCGTCTATCTCTTCTGCACGCCGGAGAGCAACTACATCTCCGGCCAGACCGTCATCGTCGGCGGCGGCATCTCGATATGACCTTCGACACGAAGCGGGGTTGCGGCCATGTCGGTTTCTGACGTTTTTCAGCTGCTGCTGATCGGCCTGTCGCAGGGCTGCGGCTACGCACTGGTCGCGATCGGCTTCGTGTTCATCTATCGTGCCACAGAAGTCGTGAATTTTGCGCACGGCGAGATCATGATGTTCGGCGCGTTCGTTGTTCTCACCTTCGCCGAGTTCTGGGGCCTCGGCTTCTGGCTCGGGGCCGCGGTGGGGCTGCTCACCATGGCGGTCGCGGGCTACTTGCTCGACATGCTGGTGATGCGCCGGATGATTGGCGAGAACCAGACGTCTGTCTTCATCCTGACCGTCGCCATCGGCCTCATCATCAAGGCATCCGCCGGCATGATCTGGGGTTTCTCGCCGCAGATCATGAACTCGCCGTTCCAGGGCAATCTCTCCGCCAGCGGCATCGTCATCGGCGGCGACAGGCTTGCCATCATGGGCGGCACGGCGATTGTCTGTGTGCTGCTCTGGGCGTTCTTCTCCAGGACGCAGATCGGGCTTGCAATGCAGGCTGCATCGCAGAACCAGCTCGCCGCCTACTATAGCCGCGTGCCCGTGCGCCGGCTGGTATCCGTCATCTGGGCCATCGCGGCGCTTGTCGCCGCATTCGCCGGCATCCTGATGGCCCCGATCACACAGATCGACACGGAGATGTCGGTGTTCGGCATCAAGGCGATCGCGGGCGCTGTCGTCGGCGGTTTCGGCTCGATCCCCGGCGCGCTGATCGGTTGTCTGATTATCGGCGTCTCCGAACCCTTCCTCGACTATGCCTACCCGGCGCTGAAGGGCGTCTATGCCTATATCATCCTTCTCGTCGTGCTGTTCGTGCGGCCGGAAGGGATCATTCCCCAGACTTATCAGAAGAAGGTCTGAGGCGATGCGGACGCTCTTCAAGACAAGCTACGACCAGGACATCGACCACCTCGTCGATCCGGGCGAGCGGTTCCGCGTCGGCGCGGTCATCCTGATCGCGATTGCAGCGCCGCTGTTCGTGTCCTCCTATTTTCTGACCGAACTTGCCATGTTCCTCTGCTACGCCATCGCTGGCATCGGCCTGATGGTGTTGATCGGCTTCACTGGCCAGGTCTCGTTCGGCCACGCCGCCTTCCTCGGTATCGGAGCCTATGCGCAGGCCGCGCTGATGACGCATGGCGTGCCCTTCATCGCCTCCCTGCCATTGGCCGGGATCATCGCCGGCGCCATTGGTGCGGCGCTCGGGCGGGCGGTGTCCAGGATGCACGGCTTCTATCTCGCTGTCGCGACGCTCGCCTTCGCCATCGTCGCGGAAAGCGTCATCGGCGCGGCGGAGCCGATCACTGGCGGGCACATGGGGCTTCAGGTGCCGACGATTTCGCTGTTCGGTTTCGAGCTGAGCGAGAACTGGGAAATCTACTACCTCTACCTGGCGGTGCTGTTGTTCGTGGTCTGGGGCGTGGCGAATCTCATGCGCTCGGCGGCCGGTCGCTCGATGATCGCGGTGCGCGACAGCGAGACTTCGGCGCGCGCGCTCGGCATCAATGTCGCCCGGACCAAGGTGCGCGCCTTTTTCGTCTCTGCGGCCATCACCGGCGTCGCAGGCGGGCTGATGGCGCATCTTCTGTTCTACCTGTCGCCTGAAACCTTCAATCTGTTGGAAAGCCTGAAGCTGATGCTGATGGTGGTGGTCGGCGGGCTCGGCACCATCTCTGGCGCGATCTTCGGGGCGATCTTTGTCAGTTTTCTGCCCAACATCATCGACGGATTGCGGGTGGTGCTGCCGCCCTCCATCGCGAACCAGGCTGGGCTCGAATACCTGCTGTTCGGCCTTGTGATCGCGCTGTTCATCCTGTTCGAGCCGCAGGGCATCTATGGCCGCTGGCGCAAGCTTCGCCTGTTTATCGAGACCTATCCCTACTACCGCCGCGCGACCTTCGTCCGGCAGAAGCGGTATCTCAAATCGGAGCGGTTCAGATGAGCATGCTCTCGATCGACGGCATCACTCTGAGCTTCGGCGGCAACAAAGCGCTCGACAATGTCTCATTCACGGTTGAGCCGGGCGAGACGTTGGCGCTGATCGGTCCGAATGGCGCCGGAAAGTCGACCGTCTTCAACGTCGTCAGCCGCTACTACAAGCCGTCAGCCGGCAGCGTCCGATATGGCAAGCACGACCTTCTGGCACTGCAGGCGCATGAGATCGCGCAGCTCGGCATTGCCCGCACGTTCCAGAACATCGAGCTTTTCGAAAACGCGACTGTTCTTCAGAATTTGCTGGTCGGTCGCCATGCCCGCATCCCGTCGAACTGGGCGCGCGAGTGCTTTTTCGTGGGCTCGACGCGCGAGAACGAACGGCATGCGCGCCGGAAGGTCGAGGAGGTTCTCGACCTGCTCGACCTGCAGCACCTGCGCGACGAACTGGTGCGCGATCTGCCCTATGGGGCGCGTAAGAATGTCGAGCTGGCGCGGGCCGTCTGCGCCGAACCGAAACTGCTGCTGCTCGACGAGCCCGCGTCCGGCCTCAACCCCGAGGAAGTGGCGGATATGGCGTTCTGGCTGCAGGACATCCGCGAAGAGCTGGGCATCACAATCCTGATGGTCGAGCACAATATGGGCCTGGTCACGCGGCTGGCAACGCGCTGCATCGCGCTCGCAGCCGGCCGCGTCATGGCTCAGGGTACCGTCGCCGAGGTGCAGGCCAACGTCGACGTGCAGCGAGCCTATCTCGGGGTTGCAGCATGAGCGCGCTTCTCTCCACCCGCAATGTCGAGACCTACTACGGCCCGATCATGGCGATCGGCGGCGTGTCGATAGATGTGCCGGAAGGCAAGATCGTCTGCGTGCTCGGAGCTAATGGCGCAGGCAAGACGACGCTGCTGAAAACGATCTCCGGCGCGATCGACTGCCGCAAGGGCCAGATCACCTTTCGCGGCAAAGAGATCCAGAACCGAAATCCTGACGCTGTCGCCGCTCACGGCATCGCCCACATCCCCGAGGGCCGCGAGGTCTTTTCCTTCATGAGCGTCGAGGAAAACCTGATCGTCGGCGCCTGGGGTCGCACGGACAAGGACGCGGTCGCCCGCGACATGGTGGCGGTCTACGGCTATTTCCCCGACCTCGAGGCCAAGCGGTACCAGATGGCCGGCTTCCTGTCGGGTGGTCAGCAGCAGATGCTGGCGATCGGGCGCGGGCTGATGGGCGACGCGTCGCTGATGATCCTCGACGAGCCGTCGCTCGGCCTCTCGCCACTCCTCACCCAGCAGATTTTCGGAATCGTCAAGCGCATCAACCGCGAGCGCGGCATTACGATCCTTCTGGTCGAGCAGAACGCGGTTGCCGCGCTTGACCTTGCCGATCACGGCTATGTCATGGAGGTCGGCCGCATCGTCATGGACGCGCCGACCGCCGAACTGCGCGAGAGCGACGACATCAGGGAATTCTATCTCGGCAAGTCGGACGAAGGCATCCGCGGCGAAAAGCGCTGGAAGAAGCGCAAGACGTGGAGATGAGCGCGATGCAGCATGTCCGGATCGAGGTTCCCCAGGTCGCCATCGACGGCTGCGATACGCTGGCGAAGCTTTTCCTCAAGCGTGTCGAGGAGTGGAGCGACCGCGTCGCCCTGCGCGAGAAGGATTTCGGCGTCTGGCAGAGCTACACCTGGCGCGATTTCGGACGCAACGCGCGCGCCTATGCCGCCGGACTGGTCGCGCTCGGCATGAAGTCGGGCGACGTCGTGGCGATCCTGTCAGAAGACAACACCGAATGGGTGTTCGCCGACATGGCGGTGCATCTGGCGCATGGCACTGTGAACGGCATCTATCCGACCTATCAGGCCGAGCAAATCCACCATCTGCTGGAAGACAGCGGGACGCGTTGGCTGATCGTCGAGGACGAGGAGCAACTCGACAAATATCTTGCCGTTGCCGACCGGCTGCCGCTGATCGAGCGCGTCTTCGTAATCGACTGGAAGGGCCTGCGCAATTTCCGCAGCGAGCGTGTCTGGCCGATCTCGAAGCTGGTGGAATTGGGCGAGGCGACGCTGGCCGAGCAGCCGGCGATCGTCGACGCGCGAATTGCCGAGGGGCGCGGCGAGGATATCGCAGTGCTGGTCTACACCTCGGGCACGACAGGCAAGCCGAAGGGCTCGCGCATCTCGCACCGCGCACTGTTGTTCCAGATGACCTGCGTGCCGGACCCGTTTGCAGCGCGGCAAGGCGACGAACTGCTGACCTATCTGCCGCTCTGCCATCTGGCCGAACGCATCGTGTCGCTTTGCGTGCAGCTCAGGGTCGGCACGGTGCTCAGCTTCGCCGAGAGTTCGGAGAGCGTATTCCTGAACCTGCGCGAATTGTCGCCGACGATCCTGTTCGCGGTGCCGCGCATCTGGGAGAAATTCTATTCTCGTATCGCGACGTTGATGGACGAAGCGACGTGGATAGGCCGCGCGGGCTACAACGTCGCGATACGGCTTGGTCGCCGACGGGCGAAGCTGCTGATGACGGGCAGGAAACCCTCGGCCTTGCTCGAAACGGGCTTCCGCATCGCCGATCGGCTCGTCTTCCGCAACATCAAGCAGGCGCTCGGCCTCGACCGTACGCGCATTCGTCTCTCGGGCGCGGCGCCGATCAGCGTCGACCTGCTGGAATGGTATGTCGCGCTGGGCCTCCCGGTCACGGAGGTCTACGGCCAGACCGAAACCGGGATCGCCACCTTCTGCCGGACGGGTTCGGCGCCTGGTCAGGTCGGTCCGCCAGTTCCCGGAATCGACATGAAGCTCGGCGAACAGGATGAAATCCTCGTTCGGTCGCACGGCAACTTCTCCGGCTACCTGAACCTGCCCGAGGCGACGGCGTCGACACTGGTCGATGACTGGGTGCACACCGGCGATGTTGGCGCGATCCTGTCAGGCGGGGAATTCAGGATCACCGATCGGCTGAAGGACATCATCATCACTGCCGGCGGCAAGAATGTCACGCCGTCGCTGATCGAAAACCGGCTGAAGTTCTCGCCCTACGTCTCCGACGCCGTCGTCGTCGGCGACCGGCGCAAATACTTGACCTGCCTGATCATGATCGATCGCGAGAATGTCGAGGCCTACGCGCAGAAGCACGCGATCCCGTTCACTGACTTCCGCTCGCTTTGCGCGAGGCCAGAGATCGTCGCTCTGATCGGCAAGGTCATCAAGGATACCAACGACCAGTTTTCGACGGTCGAGCAGATCAAGGAGTTTCGCCTGATCGATGTGCTGCTGTCGGCCGAGGACGAGGAATTGACGCCGACGATGAAGCTGAAACGCAGCTTCGTCGAGAAGAAGTATTCCGAGCTGATCACGGCGATGTACCGCGGCTCGGCTGCATGAACTGACATGTCATCAAAGGGAGGAAACCTGACATGAAGCGACTGCTCTTCGGCCTCGCGGCCGCACTGTCACTCTCCACGACGCCGCTGCTGGCGCAGACGCAGGGTGTCACCGAAACGTCGGTCAAATTGGGCAGCCACACCGACCTGTCCGGCCCACTCGCAATCGGCGGCGCGCCGGCGACGCTCGCGTCGCAGATCCGATTCGAGCAAACCAACGCCGCCGGCGGTGTGCATGGTCGCCAGATCGAGCTGGTTGTGGAGGATGCCCAGTATCAGGTCCCGCTTGCCGTGCGCGCCACCAACAAGCTGGTGCAGAACGACAAGGTCTTCGCGATCTTCCATGCGGTCGGCACCCAGCAGGGTTTGGCGACCATCCCGATCGCTGACAAGGCAGGCCTCCCTTACATTTTCCCGCTGACGGCGGCGAAGTCGATGGCCGACCCGCTGCACCCGCTGCACTTCAGCTACTTTGTCACTTACGCCGACCAGGCGCGGGGCGCGATCCGCTACTTCCATGACAAGGAGAAGTTCAAGTCGCTCTGCATGCAGACGCACTCGACAGAATATGGCGAGGAAAATCGTGCCGGCATGGAGGATATCGCCAAGGAGCTCGGCATCGAGGTGAAGCTGGTCGGTACGCACAAGCCAACCGACAGCGAGTTTGCCGGAGCGGCCACGGCGATCAAGAATGCCGGCTGCGAATTCGTCTATCTCGGCACAACGATCAAGGACACGATCGCGCTCTACGCCACGCTCAGGAAGCTTGGCTTCACCGGTACCGTCGCCTCTAACATGCTGCCGTTCCTGCCGATGGTGCCGGCTGCTGCGGGCGGCGCAATGGAGGGACTCAACGTCGTCACGCCGATGGGCACGGTCGACTGGTCATCCGGCCCGCCTGAGCGCAAGGCCTTCTATGACGAATATATGAAGCGCAAGAACGAGGAGCCGTCGGTTTATGCTCTCTATGGCTGGCTGGCGGCGGACCTCACGGTCAAGGCGCTCGAGAACGCCGGCAAGGACCTGACCGCCGAAAGCTTTGCCAAGGGTGTCGAGCAAATCCAAGGCTACCAAGACCCGTTTGGCGGTCCGACGATCAGCTTCGGCCCCGAAAAACACTTCGGTGGTGATCGCCTCCTCCTCTACACGATCAAGGGTGGCAAGTGGGAACTCGTCCAGGACAATGTGGAGTTCCATGCCGCCAAAGGTGGGTGACGCAATCGCACCCGCCGCCAGACGATGGTCTGGCGGCGGCTGTCTGCCGGCCATGCCGGCGCATCAAAGCGAGGATCAGGTGAAGGAACTCAGCACCGAGATCGATCCCGATGGCGTCGCCGTCGTGACCTTCAACATGCCGGAGCGGCTGAACCCGCTCGGACCGCAGGGTTTGCGCGATCTGGCAGCTCATCTCGGAAAACTTTCGGATGACGCAGCCGTCACGGCCGTGGTGCTGACCGGACGCGGCAAGGCCTATTCGTCAGGCGCCGGCCTCAACCAACTGATCGACAAACTCGGCACCGATGGCAATGCCGGGATGCCGGAAACACTGATGCGCGAGATCTTCGACACCGGCGTCAATCCGATCCAGCGGACGATCGCGGCAATGCCGAAGCCTGTGATCACCGCCGTCAATGGAATTGCGGCCGGCGGCGGCGTCGGGCTGGCGCTGGCCGGCGACGTCGTCTATGCGAGCCCGAACGCCAGCTTCCGGCTGACCTTCGTGCCGAACCTGTCGATCGTCCCTGATCTCGGCGCAAGCTGGTTCTTCTCGCGCCTCGCCGGACGGGGTCGCGCACTTGCCGCGATGATTACCGGGGATCCGATCTCGGCGCAGCAGGCGCTGGACTGGGGTCTCGTGTGGAAACTGGTGGCTGACGATCAGTTGCTCGATACGGCGAAGGCTACGGCGCGGCGTCTCGCGGCTGGTCCGCGCCAAATGTATCCGCTGCTCAGGCAGACCATCGACGCAGCATCGCGCCATAGCCTTTCGGACCAGCTCGACCTGGAGCGTGACCTCAACTTGCAGCTCTGCGGCACGGCCCAGTTCGCGGAAGGCGTCCGGGCCTTCCTTGAGAAACGGCGCCCACAGTTCCAATGAACCAGGGCGGCCCTGGGAAATCAGTCGCCACACATCCTCGACGTTTACAATGATGCGACAGGCTTCCTACAGAGGTAGTTGCCGGCGGACTCCATTCAATGTCGTACGGACAGCTTGCATCTTCATGGAGCTGCCCGCAGAGGATTGCGGGCCAGTTCGTCGGCAATTGCGTCGTCGATGGGCGTCTCATAAGTCTGCAGGATGCCGCCCAGCACGCTGTAGAAACCGACTGTCGCGATCAGGTCGAAGATCGCCTCGCGTCCGATAGTGCCGGCGAGCTCCACTTCCAGGTCGGCGGGAATGCGATGGAGGTCGAACAGGGCGTCGACAGCCTTGACGATCAGGCCGTCTTCGCCGTCCGGCGTGGCCGTGATTGCGAGGATGCGCGCATCGCTGAAGCCAAGGCTCCGAGCGCGCGAGACGTGGTGCGCCCATTCATAGGCTGAACCCAGTCGGTGTCCCGTGCGCAGGATGACGACTTCGGAGCGCTCGGGGCCGAGCGCGCTATCCTTGACCAGATGCTGGCGCAGCGGCGCCCAGGCGCGCAGCAGGGCGGGGTGGTGGACCATGGTCCGGTAGACATTGAGCTGTCCGGCAAAACCGTCCCGCAAATCGGCGACGGCCGGCGGCCACTGGTCGTCGGAAACTGGCGGCAATGACGTGTTCGTCATTTGAATTCTCCCGTCGGGCAACCCCGCATTTTGCTTTCGGTCGTCACAATATGCCTGCGGCACATGCTGTCTACAGGCTGATTTTTGAACTTTACAAATGGTATAAAGTGATAACAATAAAAACTTGATGCCTGAGCCGGCGATCTGTCGAAATCCTGTTTCGACCGGCTGCACCCGGCGTCGGCAGAATTTGGAGGTCAGCGTGGAAATGTCATCGCTTACGGCGCGCCAGCTTTTCGAGCACGCCAAGGCAAACCCGACGCGCAGGCGGTTCGGCTTCGGGGCCAGGCCGATGCTCATCAACATCGACCTGCAATGCGCATATACGGCCGTCGGCGAGTTCCCCACGGCTTATGAAACGGACCCCAAGCAGGTCGAATACGTCAACACACTTGCGGCTCTGGCGCGCGCCAAGGGCCTGCCCATCACCTGGACCTATGTCGCCTACATGGAGTCGGGCGAGGATTGCGGCGTGTGGGGAACGCGCACCGATACGCCGGATTCCCTGCAGAACATCAAGGTCGGTTCGCGCCGCTCGGAGCTCGATCCGCGGCTGGATATCGACCATGTGAAGGACATCGTTATCAACAAGCGCATGGCCTCGCCCTTTCACGAAACCAACCTGCAGTCACTCATGGTCTGGCATCGCTGCGATACGGTGGTGCTGACCGGCGGGTCGACGTCCGGCTGCGTGCGTGCCTGCGTCGTCGATGCGATCTCGCGCGGCTACCGCGTCATCGTTCCGGAGGAATGCGTTGCCGACAAGCACGAAAGCCCGCACTTCGCCAACCTCTATGATATCTCGGTCAAATATGGCGACGTTATCCCCGTTGCCGATGCGATTGCCTGGTACGAGGCCTATCAGCCCGAGGCGTGCTAAAATGGCGGCCGCGGCGACACCGATGCAGTCGGATCTCAATCTTTACGACTATCTGCCGTGGACGGAGCGGCCGAAGATCGTCTGGCCGGACGGCAAGAAGATCGCGGTGTGGATCGCGCCCAACATCGAGTTCTACGAATACGACCCGCCCAACAACCCGACCCGCACGCCCTGGGCGCGGCCGAACCCGGACGTGCTTCAGTATTCGCACCGCGACTACGGCAACCGTGTCGGCTGGCAGCGGATGATGGCGGCGATGGACAATGCCGGCTTTCGCGGCTCGGTGTCGCTGAACGTTGCGCTGTGCGATCACCACCCTGAAATCATCAAGGCTTGCGCCGATCGCGGCTGGGAGTTCTTCTCGCACGGCATCTACAACACCCGCTACGTCTACAACATGACGATCGAACAGGAGCGCGAGATCATCCGCGACGCGTTCGACACGGTGCGCAAGCACACGGGGCAGGAACTGGCCGGCTGGCTGTCGCCGGCGCTGTCGAACAATTTCTGGACGATGGACATCCTGTCGGAGGCGGGCATTCAATACACCTGCGACATGTTCCATGACGATCAGCCCATGCCGGTCAAGGTCAGGAGCGGCAGACTGATCTCGATGCCATATTCGCTCGAGATGAACGACGTGATCGTCTACAACACGCAGAAGGTGACGCCGCGCCACTATGGCGAGATCATCAAGCGCCAGTTCGACCAGCTCTACAAGGAGGGTGGCGACAGCGGCACGGTGATGTGCATTCCGCTGCACCCCTACCTCGTTGGCCAGCCCCACCGCATCGACGCTTTTGCCGAGGCGATCGACTATATCGCCGGACATGATGGCGTCTGGCAGACGACGGGCCGCGAGATTGCAGAGGCCTATCATGCCAGCGGAGCATACGACGCCTTCAGGGCGGCCATGGCAGCCCACAATGCGCAGGGAGGCTCCCGCTGATGCCGATGCCCGATGACTATCTCGCCTATCCGCATCGCCGCTACGGCATGGATCACGACCGTTATGACTGGTCAGACATGTTTGCGCGCAAGCCGATCCGCTGGCCGCACAATGCGCGCGTTGCGCTGTCGATCGTTACGCATGTCCAGTATTTCCCGCTCGACATGCCCGCCAAACCGTTCAAGGCACCGGGCGCGCTTTCGATGCCCTATCCGGATTTCCGCTATTACACCAATCGCGACTATGGAAACCGCGTCGGCGTCTTTCGCGTCCTGCGTCTTCTGGCAGAAAAGGGCCTGAAGACGAGCTTTGCGATCAATGGCATCATTGCCAGCCGCTATCCCGCGCTGTTGCGCGCGGTCGTTGACGGCGGTCACGAAGTCGTGGCCCACGGCCTCGACATGGGCAAGGTGCATCATTCCGGCCTGACCGAGGACGAAGAAAACGCCATCGTTGCAGAGGCGCTGCGCCTGCTTCGCGAGGCGAGCGGGCAGCAGGTCACCGGCTGGCTGTCGCCGGGCCGTGCACAGGGCTTCAAGACGCCAGAAGTGCTTGCCCGCAACGGCGTGGTCTACAGTCTCGACTGGGCCAATGACGACCTGCCTTACGGCATGCGGACGCAGGCGGGGCCGCTGGTCGCGATGCCGCTTGCCTACGAGACCGACGACCGGGTGGTGGCGGATGAATATTTCCAGTCCGAACCGGAATGGGTCCAGCAGGTCAAGGACCGCTTCGATGTGCTCTACCGCGAAAGCGCCGAGCATGGCGGTCGCGTGATGAGCCTGCCGCTGCACAGCTGGGTGTCGGGCATGCCCTACCGCGTCGAATATTTGCGCGAGGCGCTCGACTACATTCTTTCGCATGAAGGTGTGTGGACGGCGCCCGCCGGCGAGATCTGCGCGGCCTTCCGCGCACAGGGTGAAGAATGACGTCTCGAAGCAGGGCCTTCGAGTGGAGACCATGATGCCAGTGCCGACCGAGCGCCGCACGATGCTGGGCAAGATTTGGGATGAGCATGAAATCATGCGCCATCCCTCCGGCCCGTCGCTGCTGTATATCGACCGCGACATGATCCACGAGGGCAGTTTCCATGCCTTTGCCGATCTGAAGCGCCGTGGCCTAAAGCCGCGCCGGCCAAAGCAGATCTTCGGCGTTGCCGACCACTATGTGCCGACCATCGGTCGCCGTTCGCGGGATGCCGCGAGCCCTGACATCGCGCGCATGATCGACATGTTCGACGAAAACATGGAATGGGGCGGCGTGCGCCATTTCGCGCTGAACAGCCGCGAGCAGGGCATCGTCCACGTCGTTGCGCCCGAACAGGGGATAACGCTGCCGGGCATCACCATCGTTTGCTCAGACAGCCACACCTCGACGCAGGGCGCGCTGGGCGCGATCGCGTTTGGTATCGGTCAGTCTGAGAACGCTCATGTCCTGGCGACGCAAACCCTTTGGCAGATCAGGCCGAAGACCATGCGCGTCACCGTGGAGGGTGCGCTCGGACAGGGCGTCACCGCCAAGGACGTGATGCTTGCGCTGATCGCCAAGATTGGCGCTGCGGGCGCTGCCGGCCATGCGATCGAATTTGCAGGCCCCGTCGTGCGCAACTTCTCCATCGAGGCGCGCCTGACGCTTTGCAACATGTCGATCGAGGCCGCCGCACGCTTTGGCATGGTTGCCCCGGACGAGACGACCTTCGCCTATGTCCGCGGCCGCCGCTACGCCCCCTCCGAGCAGGAGTGGGACGCCGCCGTCGCCCACTGGCGCGAACTCGTTACCGACGAAGGTGCAGTCTTCGACCGCGAAGTGGTGCTGGACGGTTCGGACATCGCGCCGATGGTGACTTGGGGCACCAGCCCCGAGGACGCGGTTGCGATCGATGGCCGTGTGCCGGACCCTGCCGCCTTCGACAGCGCCGACAAGCGAAAGTCGGCCGCCAGATCACTGGAATATATGGACCTTGCCCCCGGCACGGAACTGGACGGGCTGAAGCTCGACAAGGTTTTCATCGGCTCCTGCACCAACAGCCGGATCGAGGATTTGCGCGCCGCCGCCGCCGTGTTGAAAGGGCGCAAGGCGGTCATTCAGGCGATTGTCGTGCCGGGATCGACCAAGGTGAAGGAGCAGGCGGAGGCCGAGGGCCTGGCGCGCACCTTCACCGAGGCAGGCTTTGAGTGGCGCGAGTCCGGCTGCTCCATGTGCGCGGCGATGAACGGCGACGTGGTGGGACCGGGCGAACGCTGCGCCTCTACCTCCAACCGCAACTTCGTTGGCCGGCAGGGTCCGGGCGCGCGCACCCATCTGGTCAGCCCCGCCATGGCGGCGGCTGCGGCGATCCGCGGTTGCCTGACCGATGTCAGGCGTATGTGAGGGATGGTGAGATGAAAGCCTTCACGCGCGAAACCTCGAAAATCGTCGTCATTCCCGGCGTCAATTGCGACACAGACCAGATCATCCCGGCCCGCTTCATCAAGGCCGACCGCCAACAGGGCTATGGCCAGTTCCTGTTTCACGACATCCGCCGCGATGCGTGGGGCGAATTTCTCCCCGATTTTCCCCTGAACAGGCCAGGCGCGGCTGCCGCCACCATCATGCTGGCTGAAGACAATTTCGGTTGCGGATCGTCACGTGAAGGCGCGGTCTATGCGCTTGCCGATCATGGCATCCGCGCCGTGATCGCGCCGAGCTTCGGCGACATCTTCTTCAACAATGCGCTCAAGAACGGCCTCGTGCCTGCGCGCCTTCCGGTCGCGCTGTGCGACGCCTTGGCCGCACATATCGCCTCGTCTCCGGATGCGGAAGTTACGGTCGACCTCGAGCGGAACGAAGTGGTGCTGCCCGGCGACATGGGTACGCATCCCATCCACATCGATCCCTTTGCGCGCGAATGCATCCTGCGCGGTCTGGATGAGATCGAGATGACGCTCACCTACACGGAGCAGATCCAGACTTTCGAAAGATCGCGGATCGCTTCACTTCCCTGGCTGGGTCGCTGACGGACGAACCAGCTCCGATAAATCGCCGTCGTAACAATGGGAGAGTAAAATGAACTTCAAGATTGATCGCCGCAAAGTCCTGAAAGCCTCTGGCGCACTGGCGCTCGGCCTCTCGATGCCAACCATCCTTCGTGCGCAGGGCGCCACCGTAAAGGTCGGCGTGCTTGAGCCGCTGACCGGCAACCTCGCCTACAACGGCACACAGTGCGCCGCCGGGGCCAAGTTCGCCGCCGAGAAGATCAATGCCGCAGGCGGCATCAAGAGCATGGGCGGCGCCCAGATCGAACTGGTCGTGGTCGATGCGCAGAGCCGCCCGGAAGTCGCCGCGTCTTCCGTCGATACGCTGGCTCAGGCTGGCGTCGTCGCCTTCACCGGCGCAACCGCATCGGCGCTTGGCCTTGCCTCGTCGCAGGCAGCCGCGAAATACGACCTCGCTCAGGTCTTCTCGATCGGCACGGCCGAAACCGTCGTCGAGCGTGGCCTGCCCAACGTGTTCCGCTTCACGCCGGGCGTGAACAAGTGCACCAGCGTGGCGCTTGGCAACCTGAAGCTTCTGAACGAGGGCGCGGGCAATGTCGTCAAGACCGCCGCGATTGTCCACGAAGACGGCCCGTTCGGCTCCAACATGGCCAAGATTCTCGCCGCAGAATTGCCCAAGCAGGGCATCGAAGTGGTCGAGACGATCTCGCACCCGACCCCGCACCGCGATTTCTCCAACATCGCGCTGCGCGTGAAGGCGTCCAAGGCCGACATCCTGATCCCGTCGAACTACCTCAACGAATATACGCTGATGGCCCGCGCGCTTCGTCAGCAGCGCGTCGAACTGAAGGCGATCTATTCGATCCTCGGCGGCGCGGCCTCCAACATCAAGTTCGTCCGCGAGAACCAGGACGTGGCGCAGTATGTGATGGACTGCAATCACTGGTACGACCCGAACAAGGAAGACTCCAAGGCGCTGGCTGCAACGACAGCGGCCGCCGGTCTCGACCTGACCTATGACGTGATGGTGTCCTACGCCACGATCCAGGTCATCGCCGACGCCCTGGAGCGCAGCAGCTCCGATGACCGCAAGAAGATGATCGAAGCACTTGGCGCGTCGACCTTCGACCAGTCGATCATGCCTTACGGCCCGACCAAGTTCGTCAATGGCGACAACGTCAACTCGCAGCCGGTGAACACGCAGATCCGCGGCGACAAGATCGAACTGGTCTTCCCGAAGGAATTTGCCAGCGCCGAAGCCGTCTTCCCCGTTCCGGCGCAGTAAATCCCGGATCGCAGCTCCGGCGAATGACCTTCGCCGGAGCTTGTCCTTCACCCGTTTCGAGTGATTCCAATGTCTGGTCTGATCCTGCCTGCCGTGCTGAGCGGCCTGATGATGGGGGCGGTCTATGCGCTGATAGCGCTGGGCCTGACCCTGATCTACGGCGTGCTGCATATCATCAATTTCGCGCATGGCAGCCTGCTGATGCTGGCACTCTTCGCGGTCTATTTCCTGCATTTCCACCTTGGAATCGATCCCTATCTGGCGATCCCCATCGTGCTGCCGGTGTTCTTCTGTCTCGGTTATGTGATGCAGCGCGGCCTGATCTCGCCGATGAGCAGCGGTTCGGAGCAGAACGTGCTCCTGATCACGCTGGCCCTGTCGATGATCATCGACAATCTCGCGCTCTATTTCTGGACGTCCAACACGCGCACCGTCGACATCGCCTATGCCTATGAGACGGTGGAAATTTTCGGCGCATATCTGCCGCTGGGCCGCGTCATCGCCTTTGTTGCCGCGCTCGCCGCAGCTCCGATCCTCTGGCTCTACATGGCCAGGACCCGCACCGGTTCGGCCATCCGGGCGGTGGCGATCGAGAAGCGCGGGGCGGAACTCGTGGGCATCGACGTCAACCACACCTATGCTGTGTGCTTCGGCATCGGCACGGCCTGCGTGGCGCTCGCCGCCTGTCTGCTCCTGCCGACGTTCTACGTCACCCCGCAGGTCGGCTATACCTTCGTGCTGGTTGCCTTCACCACGGTTGTCCTCGGCGGCATGGGCAGCCTGCTCGGCGCGCTGGTTGCGGGTCTTCTGCTTGGCGTGATCGAATCGCTCAGCGGCCTGTTCCTCGGCGAGAGCCTCGGCCAGATCGGCATCTTCCTGGCCTTTATCCTGATCCTTTTGTTCAAGCCGTCCGGTCTTCTGGGCAAGGTGGCACGCTGATGAGACTTCAATCTGTCGGCCAGATCGCGCTTGTCGCCGCCGTTTGCGCCTATCTCCTCAGCGTCTACATGATCTCGTCGCCCGTCTGGATGGGCTTCACGATCAATGCGCTCATCGTCGCCGTCGTCGCCCTGTCGTGGAACATCACCGGCGGCTTCGGCGGCCTGTCCTCCTTCGGCCATGCCGCGCTCTACGGCACTGGCGCCTACGCCTCGGCGATCCTTCAGGTGCAATATGGCGTCAATCCATGGATCGCCTTTGTCGTCGGCATCGCTGCGGGCGCTGCGATGGGCGGCTTCATCGGCGCGCTGGCGTTCCGTTACGGCCTCAAGGGCTCGTATTTCGCCCTTGTCACGCTCGCCTTCGCCGAAGTGCTGCGCATCTGCGCCTCTTCCTTCGACATCACCGGCGGCGGCAGCGGCCTTCAACTGAAACTCCAGCCCGGCGTTGCGACGCTTCAGTTCCCTGACCGGGCGACGGTCTACACGATCCTGCTCGTCGTGGTGGCGATCGTCATGCTGCTGACCTACGTGATGAAGAAGTCACGTTTCGGGGCCTACCTCGTCGCCATTCGCGAGAACGAGGATGCAGCGCGCGCTCTCGGCATCAATACCTACAAGATCAAGGTTCAGGCTATGCTGATCTCAGGCGCTTTCGGCGGCCTGGCCGGCGCGCTTTACCTGCAACTCTGGCTCTTCATCGACAGCACGGTCGTCTATGGCAGCGCCGTTTCCATCGAGGCGCTGATCGGCCCGATCATCGGCGGCGCGGGCACCGTCTGGGGGCCGCTGGTCGGAACGCTTGGCCTGCATCTTCTGGGCGAGGGGGCCAAGCACCTCCTGCCCAATGCTCCCGGCCTCAACTTCGTGCTTTACGCCATCGTGCTGATCTGCGCCGTGCGGTTCCTTCCCCGCGGCTTGATGGGCCTTGCAGCGATGATCGGCACTCTCAAGGCTCGAAAGGAAGACGACCATGCTTGAGGTCCGCAACCTTTCCAAAAGCTTCGGCGGCCTGCAGGCGGTCAGCGATGTGTCGCTCGACGTGCCGCAGGGGGCAATCGTCGGACTGCTCGGCCCCAACGGCGCGGGCAAGACCACCTGCTTCACCATGATCGCCGGCTTCACAAAGGCGAATGCCGGCACGGTGAAGTTCGAGGGCAAGGACGTGACCGGCCTTGAGCCTCACCAGATCTGCGGCCGGGGCATGATCCGCACCTTCCAGATCGTCCAGCCCTTTGCCGGTCTGACGGTGCAGGAGAACATCGCCGTCGGCGCCTATCTCCACCACCATGAACGGCGCGAGGCCATGTCGATCGCACGCGACATCGGCAAGCGGCTCGGCATGGGCGGTATGCTCGACCGTCCCGCCTCGTCGCTGACGATCGCCGGGCGCAAGCGCCTCGAACTCGCCCGGGCGCTGGCTACAGGCGCCAAGCTGCTTCTGCTCGACGAAGTCATGGCGGGGCTGATTCCGTCCGAGATCAACGAGATCGTTGGCATCATCCGGCAGATCCGCGAGGAGGGGCATACCTTCCTGATGATCGAGCACGTGATGCAGGCGGTGATGAGCCTCGCCGAGACCGCCTATGTGTTGAACCAGGGCAAGCTGATCGCCACCGGGACGCCGCGCGAACTCGTCAAGGACGCATCCGTCGTCGAAGCCTATCTCGGCCACGGTGCGGCCGCCCGCCTCCAGGATGACAATCATGCTTGAGATTTCCGGCATCCGGGCAGGATATGGCTCGATGGTAGTTTTGCAGGGCCTCGACCTGCAGGTCGACGACGGAGAAATCGTGGCGCTGCTGGGCTCCAACGGCGTCGGCAAGACGACGCTCAACAATGTGATTTCGGGCTTCATACGCCCGACCGCGGGGGCGGTCACCTTCAAGGGCGTGGAACTGGTCGGCCGCAAGCCGAGCGAGATCGTCGCCATGGGCGTCGCTCAGGTTCCGGAAGGCCGCAAGGTATTCCCCAATCTGACAGTGAGCGAAAACCTCAAGCTCGGTGCGTTTCGGCGCGGCCGCGCCAGCATCAGCCAGAACTTCGAGCGCGTCTGCACCATCTTCCCGCGCCTGAAGGAACGGATCGGCCAGCTTGGCGGCACGCTGTCGGGCGGCGAGCAGCAGATGCTGGCGATCGGGCGCGGATTGATGTCTGAACCCGAACTGCTGATCCTCGACGAGCCTTCGCTCGGCCTCTCCCCGATCATGGTCGAAGAGATGTTCGAGCTGATCAGCAAGATCAATGCCGATGGCGTTTCCGTGCTGCTTGTCGAGCAGAACGTGATGCAGTCGCTCGGTGTTGCAAGGCGCGCCTACGTCATCGAACAGGGCCGCTTCGTCATGCAGGGCGAGGCGGCGACGCTGCTCGCCGACCCGCAGCTGCGGCAGGCTTATCTCGGCATGTAGTGGCCGGTCCACACGAGCCTCTTTGAAAGATTGGAAAACATCATGTCCCTCACGCGAACAAGGCGCCTGCGCCAGGCACTGGCAGCCGAACGCGCCGTAATGGCACCGGGCGTCGTCGACGCAATGTATGCCCGGCTGGTGGCGGAGGCCGGTTATGAGGCCATGTACATGACCGGTGCCGGCACGTCGGCGACACGCCTCGGCTATCCCGATGTGGGTCTGCTGACCATGACCGAAATGGTCGACAACGCGACGCGCATAGCGGACGCCTCCGACGTGCCGCTGATCGCCGACGCCGACAATGGCTTTGGCGGGCCGCTCAATGTGCGCCGCGCGATCCAGCTCTATGAGCGCGGCGGCGTCGCTGCGATCCATATGGAAGATCAGGTTCTGCCCAAGCGCTGCGGCCATCTCGCCGGCAAGCAGCTGATCTCGACCGCCGATATGGTGGCCAAGGTCAAGGCCGCGGTCGACGCGCGCATCGACCAGGATTTTGTGGTGATCGCGCGCACCGATGCGCTTGCCGTAGACGGGCGCAACGCCGCCTTCGACCGCGCGGAGGCCTATCGCGAGGCGGGTGCCGACGTGATCTTCATCGAAAGTCCTGGTCTCGACGATCTCGCCCATATCGCACCGCGATTTCCGGGCATTCCGCTGCTCTACAACATGGCGACCTCGGGCAAGACGCCCTTCCTGACACGTTCGGAGATCGAGGCGCTCGGCTTCAAGCTGATCATCTATCCGAACTGGCTGCTGCTTTCGGCCTGCGAGGCGGCGCGTCAGACGCTACAGGTCTTGAAGAAGGAAGAGACGATCGCGTCTATCGCGCCCAACGTTATGAGCTTCAAGCAGTTCTTCGACACCGCGCGCATGGCCGAGGTGCAGGAGCTTGAAGCGCGCTACGGCACACCGGAGAACAGCCGCACCGGCTACTGAGGTGCATTAGCGGAGGCGCGAGCCGCGCTTCGTTCGGTCTAGGAGGAGGTTGGTCATGGCGGTTCTCAGCTCAGAAGGGGTTGTGTTCGAGATCGAAGTGCCGGTCGTGGTGGTAGGCGCCGGTGCCTGCGGGCTCGTCGCGGCCCTTGCCGCCCACGATGCCGGACAGTCGGTCATGGTGCTCGAACGCGACGAAAACCCGACAGGGTCGACCTCGCTGTCCGCTGGTCTCATTCCCGCGCCCTGCACCGCGCTCCAGAAGGCGGCAGGCATCGAGGACAGCCCTGAACTCTTCGCCGCCGATCTGGTTGCCAAGACGCATGACCATACGCCTTACGATCAGGCCTTGGTCGCCGCGCGTGCCGCCGGTCCGATGATCGACTGGTTGATGGACAAGCACGGCGTCGAATTCGAGCTTGTGACCGGGTTCCTCTATCCCGGTCATTCGCGGATGCGCATGCATGGCCCCAGAAGCCGCACCGGGGCAGACCTTGAGCAGGCGCTACTTGCCGCCGTCTCCAATGCAGGCATCGACCTCGTCACTGGTGCATCAGTCGAGGATATCTATGCCGACGGATCGGGGCGTGTCGCGGGCGTGCGTTTCCGTCGCCCGGACGGTGCCACGGAAAACCTCGGCTGTCAGGCGCTGGTGCTTGCCTGCTGCGGCTTCGCCGGCGACGCGCAAATGGTGCGGCAATATATTCCCGAGATTGCCGATGCCGAATGTTGCGGCCATCTCTCCAACACAGGCGATGCGGTGAAATGGGGTCTGTCGCTGGGGGCGGCAGTGGCCGATATGGGTGCATATCAGGGCCACGGTTCCGTCGCGCATCCCCATTCGCTGCCGCTGACCTGGGCCGTCATCACCAAGGGCGGCATTCTGGTCAATACGGCCGGCCAGCGCTTCTCCAATGAGATGCGAGGCTATTCCGAGCACGGCGCGGAAGTTGCCGCCCAGCCCGGCCGCATAGTGTGGGATATTTTTGGAGCTTCCGGCCATCAGGCGGCGGACGGGTTTCACGACTATCGCGAGATCCACAAGCTCGGTGCCGTAAAGACCGCCGATAGTGTCGAAGGCCTTGCCGCCGTCACCGGCCTGCCGCTCGACCAGTTGCGGGCCGAGTTCACTGCAATCTCGCAAGCCGCTCGCACAGGCGAGCCGGATCGCTTCGGCCGCCGCTTCAAGTCAGACGATGTGCTGCAGGCGCCGTTCTATGCGGTGAAGGTCAATGGCGCGCTCTTCCACACGCAGGGCGGCCTTGTGATCGACGGCGAGGCGCGCGTGCTGCGCGAAGCCGGCGAGCCTCTGCCCAACCTGTTTGCCGGTGGCGGGGCGGCGCGCGGTGTCTCGGGCGATGCCAATTACGGCTACCTGTCCGGCAACGGGCTGCTGACTGCGACCACCTTTGGCCGCATCGCCGGCATGAATGCAGCAGGCGTCGCCGCCGGGAACTGAGCGACAAGGCAATTTAGGAGGAGAAGTTGATGAAGAAGGTTCTGGTGATCGTGCCGTTTCCGATGGGGGAGGAGGACCTCTCGCGGAGGCAGGCGCAGATGAAGGCCGTCGACCTCGGCCCCGGCATCGAGTTCCACTACCGCCCGGTGCGGGTCGGACCGAAGAACTATTCCAGCCAGCACGACATGGCGCTCGCCGACATCTCCATCGTTGATGCCGGCCTCGACGCCGAGAAAGAAGGTTTCGACGCGATCTGCATCGATACGATGTCGGACAGCGGCATGGCGATGCTGCGCTCCGTCCTGACCATTCCCGTCATCGCGCCCGGTCGCCACGCAATGCTTGTGGCGCAGATGCTGGGCGACAAGTTCTCCATCCTGATGATGTGGGATCGCTGGAAGATGCTCTACACCAAGACGCTGGGGGAACTCGGCATGGAGCATAAATGCGCCTCAATGCGCTCGATCGGCGTGACGCCTGACAACAAGAGCCTTCTGTCTGGCAAGGAGGAACAGGTCTTCCCATTGCTGCTGAAGGCAGCGCGAGCCTGCGTGGAGGAAGACGGCGCGCAGGCAATCATTCTCGGATCGACCACCATGCACGAGGCGCATGGCTGGCTTTCCAGGGAGATCGGCGTGCCGGTCATCAATCCGGGGCCGCTGACCTACAAGCTCGCCTCGATCGCGCTCGATCTCAAACTCACCCACAGCAAGGCCACTTGGCCGGCCCCGCTTGCCCCCAAGCACGACATGATCCGCGCCATAGGCACGGCGGGTGCAGCCTATCTGGAGAAGAGCCAATGACCCGCATTCTCGTCATCGTCCCCTTCGCTCTGGATGCCGAGGGTATCAGGAACCGCGAGGCCCAGTCGCGCTATGTGCCGCTGCCTGCAGACTGGGAAATGACCTATCGCCCGGTGACATGCGGCCCGACCTCCTTCATGTCACCGCACGACTGGGGCCTGATGGAACTCGCCATCTTCGAGGCAGGCTGCAACGCTCAGGCCGAAGGCTTCGACGCCGTTTGCATCGACACGATGTCGGACAGCGGAATGATGCCGCTGCGCTCGGTGCTGTCGATCCCGGTCATCGGGGCGGGCAAGGCGTCGATGCTTTATGCGCTGACATTGGGCGGCCGCTTCTCCGTGCTCGCACAATGGGAGCCGGCGCTGCCGCGTTATCGCAAGGCAATTCGTGAATATGGCTTCGACAGACAATGCGCTTCGGTGCGTAGCTTCGACCAGCCGCCGGATTTCTCCAACCTGCTCGACGGCAAGGAAGACAAGGTCTTTCCGCGCATGCGCGACGTCGCCATGCGCTGCATCGAAGAGGATGGCGCAGAAGTCATCTGCCTTGGCTCGACGACCATGCATCAGGCTGGCGAATATCTGGCTGCGAACCTGCCTGTCCCCGTCGTCAATCCCGGCCCGCTGACCTACAAGCTGGTGGAAACCTTCCTGTCGCTGGGCCTGACCCACGGCAGCGACGTATACCCGCCGCCGGTTGAGTCCCGGCTCGATATGGTCCACGCCATGATGAAGGCAGGAGCGGCGGCGGAGAGCGCCGCAAAGGGGTAAACCGATGGAAAGTGCCGCCCGTTCGCTTGCGATAGCAGCCGGCCGAAGCTGTTTTGCGAAGGCTTCCCCGGAGATAAGGGCGGCCTATCGCGACTTTCTTCTGGATACGGTCGCGGTCATGGCGGCAGGTGCGGCGCATCCTTCTCTTGCGCCTGCGCGTGCGGCCTTTGTTGCAGCCGGCGGCATGGGTGAGGCATCGGCGGCAGGGTTCCCCCAAGGCGTGCCCGCCGCTGTCGCCGGCCTCGTCAATGGCGCGGCAATGACCGTGCTTCAGTTGCAGGATGGGCATCGCCGCGCCAGAGGCCATCCGATGAGCCATGTCCTGCCGTCTGCTCTGGCCGTCGCAGAAGAGGTCGGTGCTCCCTCCGCCGCCTTCCTGGATGCGGTCATGGCCGGCTATGAAGTATCGGCACGGGTCGGTGCGTCGCTTGGCGGCATGCAGCCGCTGCTGCACGACACCGGTACATTTGGCTGCATTGGCGCTGCTGTGGCCGCAGCCCATCTGCTCGCTCACGGCAACGATGTAGAGAGTCGCGCGGCCATCATCGAGGCGGCGGTCGGAAACTCCGCCGCGGTGGCGCTGTTTCCCTTCCGTGACACCTGCATGGAGGGCGCGACCGGGCATCATCTTTTTGTCGGTCTGGGCGTCCAGAACGGCATCAATGCGGCGCGCGCCGCATTGGCCGGGTTGGCACCCTCCCATGCCACGCTGGAGCGGTTCTTCGGTCCGCGCGCAGGCGAGGCTTTCGATCCATCCGCTATGACCGACGGCATCGGACCGGACGGCAACTGGGAGCGATACGAGATCGCCTCCGCCTATCTGAAATGGCACCCGGTCTGCGCCCATCTCGGCCCGATGCTCGATTGCATCGATGAACTGCGCGAACGGCTCGGCGGGTTCGATCCGGCGCGGATCGATGAACTGCGCGTCGAGGTCTATTCGACTGCGCTGCAATACGATTCACCCAATCCTGCCAGCGATCTTGCGGCCCGGTTCAGTTTCCGCCATGCCGCAGCTCTTGCCGTCTGCTTCGGTACGTTGCCGCCCGATGGCTTTTCGAGCGAACGGCTGAACCATCCGCAGGTTTCCGGCCTTGTTTCAAAGATGGTGCTTGAGGCCGACGCCGGATTCGACACGCTCTATCCTGTGAGCCGACCGGGGCGAGTGACCGTCGTTCTGTCGGACGGCACGCGTGAGGCCGCTGAGGTATTGATATCGAAGGGAGATGGTGCCCGTGCGCTGACGCGCGTGGATGTCGACGCCAAGGCGACCGGCTTGTTGACCTCGGCCTGGGCAGGCGATCGTGCTGCATCCATCCTCCGTCCGGTCGACGGCGTTGAGGGCGAGCCTGTGCCGAACCTTCCGATGGCGCTTGGGCGTGCCCTTCGCCAGCCTTTCAGGGTCTGAAAGCCAGCCTCAGCTGCCGAGCGAAAAATCCTTGCCGTCCTCGCGTTTCAGCGAGACGCGATATTCGTAGCGGTCGGCGCAATAGAAGATTTCCGCGACATAGAACGGCTTGAACTCGGCATTGAAGAAGACCCGGTTCACCATCATCAGCGGCGCACCGACCGGGATTTCCAGATGCTTGGCGGCATAGTCGTCGGCCAGCGTCGCAGTCATGACCTGTTCGACCTGCTCGACGGACGCGCCTGTCGCCTTCACGAGGTCGATCATGCTCGTATTCGCCAGATCCTGACGCTTCAGTCTGCCGCCGACTTCGGGCATGAGATAGGCTATCGACAGCGAATAAGGTCGCTTGTCGAGAAGGCGCACGCGAACGCTGCGCACCAGTTCGGTTGCCGGCGGCACGCCCATCTGGGCGCAAATGCGCGGCGGTGCCTCTCCCAGATCCAGGCTGACGACCTTCAGCCGCGTGCTCTTGCCGATATTGTTGAGATAGCTGAACAGGCTGTTGATATTCGTCACGACGGGCCGGTTCAGCTCATCTGCTTTCGTCCGTTCGGTAACGAAAGTTCCGCGCCCGCGCGTGCGGGTGACGAGACGCTCGGCTGTCAGCATCTCCATCGCCTTGCGGATCGTGATGCGGCTGACCGAAAAATTCTCGGCCAGCTCCGCCTCGCTGGGGATCGGGCGATCGACCGGATAGTATCCCTTGACGATCCTCTCTCGCAGCACCGCATAGATGCGGTGGTAGAGCGGCGTCGGTGAATGCGCTTCAACCATGTGACTTTCCTGGTGAGGTCATAGGACCATCGGGCCTCATCTCGCTCTAGGGACGTCGATCCCTGAGCGCCCGCTGCACGGCGATCAGCCCGCCGTCACGCGCAATTTCAAGTTCGCCGACCGAGCGTCCGCGCGACTCGGCGACAATGCCCTGGACGAGCTTGTCGCGCGTCGGCGCATCGAGCTGCGGATTGCCGAGGTCATCCCAGCGGCGCTGCTGGCTTTGGCCCAGATGGTCCAGATAGTGGGCTATTCCGCCCGGCCCGCCACCCAGATGGTAGGCCATGTGCGAACCCACGACCGACCAGCGCAGCCCCGGTCCATGCACCAGCGCAGCGTCTATGTCCTCGACGTCGGCAATGTCTTGCGAGACCATGTTCACCGCCTCTCGCCAAAGCGCCGACGACAGACGATTGGCGATGTGGCCGACCGCCTCGCGTTTCAGCCGAACCGGATGGCGGCCAATGGTGCGGAAGAAGGCCGCAGCCCGGTCGACGCGCGCCTTATCGCTGCCGAACAGCTCGACCAGCGGCATCAGGTGTGGCGGGTTGAAAGGGTGGGCCGTGATCAGCCGCGCCGGATCGGTCATGTCGGCGCTCAGCTCCGACCAGACCAGCGAAGACGTGCTTGAGGCGATCGTGACGTCGTCGGGAGAAGCCGCTTCGATTGCGGCGTAAATCTCCCGCTTCAACGCCACTTTTTCGGGCGCGTTCTCCTGAATCCATGATGTGTGTCGAACGGCGTCTGCCAGATCGTCCGTCATGGTCACGCTGCCGGGCGTCGGCAGGTCATTGGCAATTTCCGATATCTGCGCACGTGCAGAGGCAATTCTTGCTTCTATGCCGTCGCGCGCTGCATCTGCCGGTTCGTAGAGCATGACATCGTGGCCATAGGCGCTGAACAGGGCCGACCAGCTGATCCCGATCAATCCGCCGCCGACGACGGCAATCGACTGGCGGTTCAATTCTCGATCGGCCATTGCCTACCTTTCGCGTCGTTAGATCGAGCATTCACATGCCCTATTCCAAGCGTCAAGATAGGTTATATCCTTATGTCTTTTATATCATTTGAAAGGCGTACTTCTGCTCCAATGCCGATAGGCTCCGGGCGCACGCATTCACGTCGACGCAAGACCGTTGTTCCGCTAGGCAAGAACACGCGAAACCGATCAATGCCGATCCCTCGGTCTGCCCTTGCGGCAGGTCTTCGGATGCGCGGCGAAGGTGAAGCCTTTGGCCCGATCAGGCGATGGCGCGCGGTTGCCGCTCAGAACTCGGCCGCCGCCTGAACGCGCCGTGCCATCCATGCATCTACAAAAATCTGACATGAGTAATCGAAGCTACGGTATAATGTCCGTACTAATTTGTCGGCAATTTGAATTTCGAGCCTGATAAGGCGGGCTTTGTCCGTTTGCCAATTTGGTGCGCCGGCGGCTTGCCGATGGGCGCCTTGCGTCCAGTTCGACTCTTTCAGGTCAATAACTGGCTGAGATTGGCCCATTTCAGGCCTGATCTCGCGCTTCGCAATCTTTCGCGCTCCGCAAACCTCCCTGGGTAGCTGACCGACGGCGCAGCCAAGGCGGAGTTATCTTTCAAACCTGTCCGCACAAAATGAGGACAAATCGAAAATTGATATAGACAATTGGAAACGCCCGTCATTAGATTGCCACAAAGCAGGAAGCGCCGAGGGAGAGGCCGTGCCCTATAGATCGACCGACATCGAGCGCGCCCGACGTGCATCTTTTGCGCCCCCGATCGATTCCGGCCACGCGGACACGCTCCGCCTGTCTGCCGAAATCTGATCCTCCCGATGTTCAGACCCAGACCAGGCATGACACGCACGCTCTACGACAAATTGTGGGACAGCCACGTCATCAAGGATTTCCCGGACGGAAATTCGCTGATCTATGTGGACCGGCACCTTCTGCACGAGGTCTCGACGCCGCAATCCTTCGTCGCCCTCGACAAGCGCGGAATCACCGTCCATCGCCGCGACGCCAATCTGGCGGTCGCCGACCATGCGGTGCCGACGCTCGACCGCGACAAGCCGATCCGCGACCCGCAGGCCGCTGCGCAGACCGCGCTTCTGGAGCGCAATGTCCAGGCGCACGGCATTCCCTATATCGAACTGAAGGACATGCGGCAGGGCATCGTCCATGTCATCGGCCCGGAGCAGGGCTTCACGCTGCCGGGCATCACGCTGGCCTGCGGCGACAGCCACACCTCGACGCATGGCGCATTCGGCGCTCTCGCCTTTGGCATCGGCGCGTCGGAATGCGGGATCGTGATGGCGGCGCAGGCGTTGGTGCAGCGCAAGTCGAAGAATATGCGCATCGCGCTGGAAGGCGCTCTGCCTGTGGGCACGACGGCCAAGGACATCGCGCTTCGCATGATCGCCAGCGTCGGCGCAAATGGCGCGGCGGGGCACGCAATCGAATACACAGGCACGGCTCTTTCATCGATGACGATGGAAGCACGGATGACGCTCTGCAACATGGCGATCGAGGCAGGCGCGCGCGTTGCACTCATCGCGCCTGACGCGGTGACTTTCGACTGGCTGAAGGATCGCCCGATGGCGCCGAAAGGCGAGCAATGGGACGCGGCCATGGCGTCATGGCGTGAGCTCAAGAGCGATCCGGATGCGAAGTTCGACCGTGAGCTGGTGATTGACCTTGCCGATCTGGCGCCTCAGGTGACGTGGGGCACGTCGCCGGAAGACGCGTTGCCGATCACCTCGCTCGTGCCTGATCCTGCCGCGGCGACCTCGCCGCTGTTGGGGGAGCGCCAGCGCCGCGCGCTCGATTATATGGGCCTGCAGCCGGGCCAGCCGCTTGCCGGCCTGCCGGTCGATGTGGTCTTCATCGGCTCCTGCACCAATGGCCGGCTGGCTGACCTCGAACTCGCGGCGCAGGTGCTGCGCGGCCGGCGTGTCGCCGACGGCGTGCGGGCAATCGTCGTGCCGGGTTCGGGCCTCGTGCGTCATCAGGCCGAAGAGCTTGGTCTGGCCGAGATCTTCCGCGAGGCGGGCTTTGAGTGGCGCGCCGCCGGCTGCTCCATGTGCGTGGCGATGAACGGCGACTCGATCAGGGAAGGCGAGCGCTGCGCCTCGACCTCGAACCGCAATTTCGAAGGCAGGCAGGGCAAGGGCGGGCGCACGCATCTGGTCTCGCCCGCAATGGCCGCCGCAGCCGCCGTCACCGGCCGGCTGACCGATGTGCGCGAGCTGGAGTTGCTGCCATGAATGCGCCCCTGCGCCGCATCACGTCACGCGCGGTCTGGCTGCCTGAAGCCAACATCGACACCGACATCATCTTCCCGGCGCGCTACCTGTTGCGCACCGACCGCGAGGGCTTAGGCGAATGCGCCTTTCGCGACCGCCGCTATCTGGCTGACGGTTCCGAAAACCCGGATTTTCCGCTCAACCGTGACGGCTGGCGCGATGCGCAGGTCATCGTCGGCGGCTCGGGTTTTGGCTGCGGCTCGTCACGCGAACACGCGGTCTGGGCGCTGACCGGGCTTGGGGTACGGCTGGTGATCGCGCCGGACTTTGGCGACATCTTTGCTGGCAATGCCGGAAAGAACGGCCTGCTCGTCCTGCGTTTGCCTTCGGACACTTGCGACGATCTCGGCCGCCGCGCCGAAGCTGGTGACGCCTTCACGCTCGATATTGCCGAGCAGACGCTGCATGTCGGCGGTGAACCGGTTGCATCGCTCGATCTGCCGCCGGACCGCCAGCAGGCCTTCCTGAACGGCTGGGACGAAATGGACCTGATCCTGAACCGGGATCTGCCCGACATAAGCGCCTTCGAGAACACTCATCGCAATCGCAATCCCTGGCTTTTTTCCGGCGAGGCGACGAACGGGAATTAACCGCGGTGAGGGCCGCCATCAATCAACGACAATGAGGAGAACGAACATGACCATTTCAGTGAGAGGCGCCCTGCTTGGGCTGTGCATGGGACTGGCTACCGCAGGCACAGCATCGGCGCAGATGGTCGGTCTTGCCACAACCACGGGCGGCGCGACCGAACAGATCGCCATGCACCTCGCCAAGATCCTGTCGGAGGGCACCAAGCTCACAATCCGCCCGCAGGTGATGGCCAATACCTCGCAATATATTCCGCAGATCAATCAGGGCCGCATCGAGTTGGGCATTGCCAACTATCCGCAGTATTCGCACGCCGTGAAGGGCATCGGCATGTCGGAAGGCAGTGCCAATCCCGACCTGCGCATGGTCGCGACCATGATCCCGTTCAATGCCGGTCTCGTCGTGCCGGTTTCGACCGGCGTCAACTCGCTTTCGGAACTCAAGGGCCGCACCTTGCCGCGCTTCCCGCCGAATTCGCTCGGCGAGTTCTTCATCTCGGCATCGCTCGCGACCGTCGGTCTCTCCTATGACGACGTGAAGGGCCTGCCGACCTCGAACTTCGGTCAGCAGTTCAACAATGTGAAGGAACGTCTCACCGAACTGACCATCGGCTCGGTCGGCGCGCAGTCGATCATGGATGTCGAGGCGTCCGTCGGCGAAGTCCGCTATCTGAGCTTCAAGGAAGGCGATGACGCGATCCTGTCGAAGTATCTGCCCGGCACCAGCATCAAGGCCTGGGGCGACCGCGCGCCGGCAGCCGGCGTGACGCCGGACACGATGGTCCTGTACTACGACTACACGCTGTTCACCCACAAGGACACGCCAGATGAAGTCATCACTGCGGTGATCGACGCGCTCTACAGCAATCCCGATGCGGTTCGCACCGGTGGCGCGCTGTGGGACGAGTTCGATCCGAAGGCGCTGGCCCGCGTGACGGAACTTCCGTTCCACCCGGCCGCCGAGGCCTACTATCGCGAAAAAGGCATCTGGCCGACCAACTGAACGATGTTTGCCATCCCGGCGGCACGTCAGCCGTCGGGACTTTTCGGGTAACAGGAAGGGCTGAATATGGAACAGGTCGCGATCAGGGACCGACTTGTGGGGCAAATCTCGGCGGCGCTGGCGCTGCTGGTGCCGTTGTTTGCCGTGCTCTGGGTGCTGGCGATCCCGCAGCGCATGGGCATGATGATTTTCCCGGAACAGATGGCGGGGCTGATGCTCTTCATTTCGCTCGGCGTCTGTTTCCTTCGTTCCAGCATGAAGCCCGACGCACGATGGCCGCAGGTCGACATCGCGCTCGGTGTCCTGTCTCTCGCGCTCGGCGTCCATTTCTTCATCCGCTTCCAGGCCCTGTCTGAAGGCGCGTGGAACTACCAGACCGAGGCGCTCGTCATGGGTCTGCTCGTCGGCGGTATCGTGATGGAGGGTCTGCGGCGCATCATCGGCAACACGCTGATCGTCATTTTCTTCCTCCTGATCCTCTATGCAATCGCCGGAGACTGGGTGCCGGGTCCGCTTCAGGGCCGCGCGCAGCCGTTGGACGACGTGATCCGCTATATTGGCACTGATTCTTCGGCCACCTGGGGCCAGTCGCTCCAGATCGCGGCCTTCGTCGTCGTGCTATTCGTTCTGTTCGGTTCCTTCCTGATCGGCACGGGTGGCTCCGAATTCTTCTCCGGCGTTGCCGGCCGCATTTCCGGCAAGGGACCGGGCGGGCCCGCCAAGGTCGCGGTGACGGCCTCTGCACTCACGGGCATGATCTCGGGCAGTGCGGTGTCGAACGTGATGACCACGGGCGTCATCACCATTCCTGTCATGCGCAGATATGGCTTCACCGCTGTCAACGCCTCGGCGATCGAGGCGGTGGCGTCGACCGGCGGCCAGTTGATGCCCCCGATCATGGGCGCGGCCGCCTTCCTGATGGCAGAGTTCCTGCGCATTCCCTACAAGGACGTCATCGTCGCGGCGACGCTTCCGGCAATCCTCTACTTCATTTCCATCTACATCCAGATCGACTTCATTGCGCGGCGCGACAAGATGGGTGCGGGCGACAATGAAATGCGCCGCCCGTTCATGGAAATCATGAAGCAGGGTTGGGTCAGCCTCGTGGCTATCGGCGTGCTGATCGGCGGCATCTTCGTCTTCAACATGTCCGCCGAGACATCGGTGGTCTATGCGACGCTGGCCATCGTCGTGCTGGCGCTTGGCGCATGGGCGCTCAAGCTCAGCGCCGGCGGCATGCACCCGCGAAAGATCCTCGACGCGCTGATCGACGCGGGCAACTCGACCTGCGACGTACTGCTGATCTGCGCCGCCGCCGGCATGATCATCGGCCTGATGACGCTGACTGGCCTCGGCTTCACGCTCAGCTACTTCCTGATGTCGTTTGGCGCGGGCAACATGTTCATGCTGCTGGTCCTGTCGGCCGGTATCGCGATCCTGCTGGGCCTCGGCCTGCCCACCACCGCGGTCTACCTGCTGATGGCGACGCTTGCCGCACCGGCACTTGTGCAACTCGGCATCCCGGCCATGGCCGCGCACATGTTCCTGCTCTACTACGGCATGCTGTCGATCATCACGCCGCCGATCGCGATTGCTGCCTACGCGGCCGCCAGCATCGGCGGCGCCGACCAGCACGCCACGGGCATGGCCGCCTTCCGCTTCGGCTGGGCCTCCTACGTCCTGCCCTTCTACTTCATCTACAAGCCCGGCCTGCTGCTCGAAACCACCTATCTCCAGTCTGGATATGTCTTCGTCTCGACCATCGTCTCGCTCGGCCTGATCGTGGGTGCGGTGATGGGCTATGCGCACAAGTCGCTGAGCTGGCCGGAACGCCTGCTGTGGCTGGTGCTGGGTTGCGCGGTCATCTTCCCGCTCGATACCGTCATGCCGGCCTTCTTCGAATATGCGGTGTCGGCGGTTGGACTGGCCCTGATGGCGCAGCACATCGTCTCCGCCCGTCGCGCGGCACCTGCGCCGGTAGCGGTGGCCGCGCAATGACGGGCGCCCGCCATGTGGTGATCGCCGGCGGCAGCCGTGGCATCGGCGCGGCCTGCGCATCCATGTTCCTTGCTGCCGGTGACAGGGTCACCATACTGTCGCGCAGCGGTGGGGTCGACCTGAGCGACCCCGCTGCTGCCGAGGCTGCAATCCGTGCGGCAGAAGCGGAGAAGGGCCGGGTCGAGGTGCTTGTCTGCACGGCAGGCGCGGCGCGACAGGCGCCGCCCACGACGCTCGATGTCGCTGCGCTGCGAGCGGGGATGGAGGCGAAATACTTCACCTATGTCCACGCGATCATGCCCGCGCTCGCCTCGATGATCGCAGGTGGCGGCGGGGTCATCGTCAACGTCATCGGCATGGGCGGCAAGTTTGCGTCGCCAACCCATCTGCCCGGCGGGGCGGCCAATGCGGCACTGATGCTACTGACCACCGGCCTTGCCAATGCCTGGGGCCACAAGGGTGTGAGGGTGCATGGCCTGAACCCCGGCCCGGTCGCCACCGAGCGTTTCGAACAACTGGTCGCCGCGCGCGCCGCCCACGAGGCCGTCGACCTTGCGGTCATGCGGCAGCGAATGGCGTCTTCGATTCCATCGGGAAAGGTGCCGTCAGCCGAAGAAATTGCAGAGATCGTGACATTTTTGGCCAGTGGCGCGGCGGCCCCGCTGAGCGGTTCGGTGATCAGCGCGGATTCCGCTGCGACTCCGCTGCCCTGACGGCGTCAGGCGCAGCCGCTGCCGCGTTGTTTCCAAAGGCGCGACAGGGATCAATTGCATTGCAGAGGCTGCGCTCGGCGGCAGCATGTTGGACAAAATTCAGAACGGCATAGCGCGCCGGCGATAAGAGCGTCGAAGATGAAAGCTTCGGTTGAAACGAACATCGAGACTGATCCTCAGGTCGAGGAGGCGGGTCCGCTATACGCCCGGATTCATCGCGTCCTCTCTGGTCGCATAGCGCGGGGTATCTATCCGCTCCACACCCTCATTCCGACCGAGGTGGAACTGGCGGGCGAATTCGAGACCAGCCGCTCGACCATCCGCGAGGCATTGCGCTGCCTGACCGAGGACGGTCTGGTTGAGCGCCGTCAGGGCATGGGCACCAGGGTCATCGCTGCACGGGCGCATTCCGGCTACCAGCAGTCCTTCAGCAGCTTGCAGGAATTGTTCCAGGTCGCGCTCGACACATTCATGGTCCTGCTCGGTCGCGATGACCTCGTTCTTGACGAAGAACTGGCCTTGCAGATCGGCGGAAACCCCGGCGAACGCTGGATCAGGGTCTACGGCGTGCGCTGGTCGGCTCCCGGTGGCAAGCCGCTCTGCTACATCGAAAGCTATGTGCCTGAACGCCTCGGACGTTTCGTTCCGGAGTTCGTCGATCTTCAGGGGCCGTTCTTCGATCTTCTGGAGCGCCGCTCGCAGGAGACGATCAGGGAAGTACAACAGGAGATCAGATCAGTCATCATGCCGGTCGGCCATTCGCGCATGCTTGGGCTGGCAGACGGCGCGCTGGCGCTGCAACTCCTGCGCCGCTACGTCACCGATGCAGGCGTGATGATCACTTCCGTCAATTGGCATCCGGCAGCGCAGATGACCTATCGGATGCAGATCAGACGCACGCCTGCCGGCCGCAACGGCGCTGACTGAGCGGGGCGCGCCTAGCCTTCATTCTCGCTCCGGATTTCGGCGCTGTGCTGGCCGCGCCGTGGAACTGGGCCGGGCGAGGGCGGCTGGCCCGCACCGAAACGGGGCGCAGCCGCCGCCTGCAATACGCCATCCGACGTGAGCCAGACGCCGCGCGCCATCATGTGCGGATGCTGCGATGATGCCAGGGGGCTGAGCACCGATGCCACGCAGGCGTCGCTGCCTTCAAACAGCGCCGCCCATTCGGAGAGCGGTTTGGCTGCAAAAATATCGGCCGTGCGCTGGCAAAGCGTGGGCCACAGCGCCTTGTCGAACTGGCGCGTGTATTCGGGGTCGTCGCCAAGCCCGAGCTTGTCGAGGAACAATTGGTAGAACTTCGGCTCAAGGCACTGGACACTGACAAAGCCGCCGTCGCTCGTCCTGTAGCTGCGCGAGAAGTGCGGCCCATCGAGCAGGCTGTTGCCGCGCTTGTGGCTCAGTATCTTCGACGAGCCGACGCTCATCAGAAGGTTCATCATGTGCGCCGAACCGTCGACGATCGCGGCGTCGACTACAGTCCCCTTGCCGGTCGAGCGCGCATTGATGATCGCCGACAGCATGCCGATGACGAGATAGAGCGCCCCCCCACCAATGTCCCCTACCAGCGTCGGCGGTGCGATAGGCGGCTGGTCGGGCAGGGAGGCATACCAGAGCGCGCCCGACACGCCGATATAGTTGAGGTCATGCCCGGCGGCCATCGCCAGCGGCCCGTCCTGTCCCCAGCCGGTCATGCGCCCGTAAATGAGCTTCGGGTTGATCGCCAGACAGTCGTCCGGTCCGATGCCGAGCCGCTCCATGACGCCCGGCCGAAATCCCTCGATCAGCCCGTCGGCGTTCCTGATCATGCGTTTCAACAGCGCGATGTCGTCGGCGTCTTTCAGGTCGAGTTCGATCGATCTCTTGCCCCTGTCGAGGATCGAGTCCTGAGAGACACCGGGTGAAGCACCGGAATTGTCCTTGCGATGGACAACCGTCACCTCTGCGCCAAGATCGGCAAGTGTCATGGCCGCAAACGGTCCCGGTCCGAGACCCTCTATCTGGATGATCCTGACGCCCTTCAGCATGATTCCTCCCCATGGCAAGACGGGATAATCGTCTTTGCAGACGACCGACTTGTCGAGGTCATTTTTCGACGTTTGTCATTGCCATGCCAGCGCATCGGCCAATGTCCACGCCTTCGAGCGGTAAAACGCGCCAATCGCCACGCTTGGCGATTGGCGTCCGGCATCGTAAGAGGCGCATGGAAACGGGAAAGCTCCGATGAGACTTGGTGGACGGATCGCGGCTGCGATCGAGGTTCTGGACGACATGGAAAAGCGCAAGCGGCCCGCCGCCGATGCGCTCAAGGACTGGGGCCTGTCCCATCGCTTTGCCGGGTCTGGCGACAGAAGCGCCATCGGCAACATCGTTTATGACGCGCTGCGCCGAAAGCGCTCCGCCGGCTGGCTGCTTGGCAGCGACACTCCGCGCGGACAGGCATTCGGCGCAATCCTGCTCGAATGGGGCATGACCGCAGAGCAGATCAACGCCGCGCTCGAAGGCGACCGCTTTGCGCCGGAGGCGATGAGCGGGGCGGAACTCGCATCTGCCGCGCGCGATCTCAGCCAGGCGCCCGACGCCATCCGCGCTGACGTGCCGGACTGGTGCGTGCCTATGCTCGAAGCGGCATTTGGTGAGGCATGGCCGCAGGAGGCGGAGGCACTTTCCGCCCGCCCGCCGCTCGACCTGCGGGTGAACACCCTTCTTGCCGATCGCGCCAAGGTGATAGCCGATATCGACGGTGGACCGCAGCCGACCGATATCGCGCCTTTCGGCCTGCGCATCGCGCCGATCCGCCATGACGGCCGCCATCCGAATGTCGTCGTCGAACCCGCCTTCCAGAAGGGCTGGTTCGAGGTGCAGGACGAAGGCTCGCAGATCGTTGCTGCACTCGCGGGCGCGACGCCCGGATTGCAGGTGCTGGACTACTGTGCGGGCGGTGGCGGCAAGACGCTCGCTCTGTCAGCCGCCATGGACAACAAGGGCCAGATATTCGCTTACGATTCCGAGAAGGCGCGTCTTGCGCCCATTTTCGATCGCCTGAAACGTGCTGAATGCCGCAACGTGCAGGTTGTCGGCAATGCCAGGGGGCTTGAACCGCTGGATGGCCAGATGGATCTCGTTCTGATCGACGCGCCGTGCACTGGTGCGGGAACATGGCGGCGGCGGCCCGATGCCAAATGGCGGCTCGCCCAACGCCAGCTCGACGTGCGTCTGCGTGAGCAGTCGACCATTCTCGACGCGGCCGCGCGCTACGTGAAACCCGGCGGGCGGCTGGCCTACATCACCTGTTCGATTTTTCCGGATGAGAACCAGACGCAGGTTGCGGCGTTTCTCGCGCGCAACCCAGATTTTACGGTCGCCGACCATCCGGCGCTGTGGGAGAGCGCCATCGGCCACGGGGCAGATCGCGCCCGGATCGCGCCGGACGGTGTCGTCCTGACCCCGGCAACGACCGGCACGGACGGGTTCTTCTTTGCCGCCTTGCAAAGGCAGGGATGATGGCCGGCGGGTGTCCTGGCCTGTCTCGCGCCGCAACGTTGCGGATTGATCAGTGCTTTTGCGCCTGTGATAAGGGTGGCAGGAGAAGGTAAATGCCGAAAATAGAAGTTGATATTGATTACGAAGAGCGTGTTCGCGGCAGCTTCGCGCGCCAGAAGGCGATGGAGACGATCGGCGCGCAGCTGACGGTCGTCACGCCGGGCACCATTGAGATCGAGATGCCCTACAAGATCGAGCTGACGCAGCAGCACGGTTTCCTTCATGCCGGGATTATCTCCACCGCACTCGATTCGGCCTGCGGCTACGCGGCCTATTCGTTGATGCCGCCCGAGGCGGCGGTGCTGACCATCGAATTCAAGATCAACATGCTGGCCCCCGGCAAAGGCGCGCGCTTCCTGTTTCGTGGCAATGTGACGAAGCCCGGCCGCACGATCATCGTCGCCGACGGGCAAGCCTATGCCTTTTCCGACGATGGCGAGGCCAGGCTCATCGCCACAATGACGGCAACCATTATGACAGTGACAGGTCGCGGAGACCTCGCGGGATGACCGCGCCGACTATGCTGGGCGGCCGCAGCGTCCTGTTCGTCATGGCTGCCGACGCCGAATACGGCCCGCGTCTGCGCGAGCGTTTCACTCCGCTGATGACCGGTGTCGGCCCTGTCGAAGCGGCGGTCGTGATGACTGCCACGCTTGCCGGCCTCAAAGGGCAGGGTGCGCTGCCCGATCTCGTCGTGTCGCTTGGCTCGGCCGGCAGCCGCAAGCTCGAACAGACCGGCATCTATCAGGCGACCGCCGTGTCCTATCGCGACATGGATGCTTCGGGCTTTGGTTTTCCAAAGGGCCAGACACCGTTCCTCGATCTGCCTCCGGTCGTGCCGCTGCCGGTTCGCATCCCCGGCATCGCCGAAGCGACGCTCTCGACAGGTGCCGCGGTTGTCGTGGGTGCTGGCTATGACGCGATTGACGCCGACATGGTCGATATGGAGACTTATGCTGTGCTGCGCGCCTGCCAGTTCTGGTCGGTCCCGCTGGTCGCGCTGCGCGGCATTTCCGACGGCAAGTCCGACGTCAAACACGTCGATGACTGGACCGAATATCTGCATGTCATCGACGAGAAATTGGCTGAAGCCGTCGATGCCATCGCCGCCGCACTGGAACGTGGCGAACTCGTCTGATCCGGCGGGGCGGGTTGAGGCGTTCCGCGGGCAATATCTCGATCAATCGCTAACCTGTCGATCAGCGGTTCAAGGCGGTCTTTGGAGATTAGTTGGTAGGCCCAATCGTTCTCGGCAGGGGAAAATGCACCCTTTGGCATCATCCGCGCCCTTTGGCCCCATTGCGTCAAGCCACAACTTTCACTAATCGCTCGCCATGACAGCCCATCCCGACAGCATTCTCATCATCGATTTCGGCAGCCAGGTGAGCCAACTCATCGCAAGACGTGTGCGCGAGGCCGGGGTCTATTGCGAACTCGTGCCGTTCCAGTCGGCGGCGGAAGCCTTCCGGCGGCTGAAGCCCAAAGGCGTCATCTTCTCCGGAGGCCCCGCCTCAGTGCTCGACGCGGGCAGCCCCCGCGCGCCGCAGGAAGTGTTCGATGCGGGCGTCCCCATCATGGGAATCTGCTACGGCCAGCAGACGCTTGCCACACAGCTCGGCGGCAAGGTCGAAGGCGGGCATGCACGGGAATTCGGCCGCGCGGATGTCGAGATTCTCAAGGCCAGCCCGCTATTCGAGGGTGTCTGGGAGGTCGGCCGCAAATATCCGGTCTGGATGAGCCATGGCGACCGGGTGGTCGAGGCTCCCGAAGGCTTCGAGATCATCGGCGTTTCGGAGAACGCGCCCTTCGCCATCGCGGTGAATGAGGCGCGGCGCTACTACACCACCATGTTCCATCCTGAAGTGGTCCACACCCCCGACGGCGCGAAACTCCTCTCGAACTTCGTTCACAAAATCGTCGGGCTGAAGAGCGACTGGACCATGTCGGCCTATCGCTCATCGATGGTCGACAAGATCAGGAAGCAGGTCGGCACCGGCAAGGTCATCTGCGCGCTGTCAGGCGGCGTCGATTCGTCCGTGGCCGCATTGCTGATCCATGAGGCGGTCGGCGAACAACTGACCTGTGTGCTGGTCGACCATGGGCTGATGCGCAAAGATGAGGCGCAGAACGTCGTCCAGATGTTCCGCGACCACTACAATCTTCCGCTGATCCTCGTCGACGCATCCGACCGCTTCATCTCGGCGCTTGAGGGCGAGCCCGATCCGGAAAAGAAGCGCAAGACGATCGGCCGCCTGTTCATCGAGGTCTTCGAGGAGGAGGCAAAGAAGCTCGGTGGCGCCGATTTTCTCGCCCAGGGCACGCTCTATCCGGACGTCATCGAAAGCGTTTCATTCTCGGGCGGACCTTCGGTCACCATCAAGTCGCACCACAATGTCGGCGGCCTGCCTGACCGCATGAAGATGCAGCTGGTCGAGCCGCTGCGTGAGCTGTTCAAGGACGAGGTGAGGGCGCTTGGCCGCGAACTCGGTCTGCCGGAGAGCTTTGTCGGCCGTCACCCGTTCCCCGGTCCCGGCCTTGCCATTCGCCTGCCCGGCGGCGTGACCCGCGACAAGCTCGACATCCTGCGCGAGGCCGACGCGATCTATCTCGACGAGATACGCAAGGCTGGTCTCTATGACACGATCTGGCAGGCCTTTGCCGTGCTTTTGCCCGTGCAGACGGTCGGCGTGATGGGCGACGGGCGAACCTATGAGTTCGTCTGCGCGCTGAGGGCGGTGACCTCGGTCGACGGCATGACGGCCGATTTCTATCCCTATGACATGGCCTTCCTCGGCCGCGCCGCCACGCGCATCATCAACGAGGTGCGCGGCATCAACCGCGTTGTCTATGACGTGACCTCGAAGCCGCCCGGAACAATTGAGTGGGAATGATTCAGGCACATCCGAGGGTATCCAAATATACGCCACGATTTCTGGTAAGTTAATGATATAAAACAGAAAATCATTCTGCATGGTTCGGCATCTATCGCGGGGTAAGCTTCACAGATGACGGACTTTTTGGCGGTCCCCGTAAGCTTGCTCAATTGATCTTTTGAAAGTACCGTCAGGGGAATGAGAGCCCCTGACGTACTTTTTTTGATCCTAAGACATTGGAAATGCTGATGAAAATTTCCAAAAAATGGATCAAAAACGGCTGACGTACTTTTTAGGTGGCTTTCTCCTCTTTCGATCTCGTTTTGGAGGGAAGAATGCTCACGGACGCAGCCATTAAGGCATTGAGACCACGTGATAAAATGTACAAGGTGACGGACCGAGACGGGATGTACCTGTTGGTCTCGCCGACCGGCGCGTTGACCTTCCGCTTCGACTACCGTTTGAACGGGCGCCGGGAAACGGTGATTATTGGCAGGTACGGTAAAACCGGCGTTTCGCTTGCCCGCGCCCGCGAGAAGCTGATTGAGGCCAAGCTGATGATTCAGGATGGCATCTCGCCGGCCTTCGAAAAGCGACGCGAGAAGCGCCGCATCAAGGAAGCTAAGAGTTTCGGTGAATTTGGCGAGCGCTGGCTGCAAGATGCGCGGATGGCTGATAGCACCCGCGCCATGCGTCGCACGGTTTTTGAGCGCGATATCTTGCCAACCTTTCGGAAGCGGCTCCTGAACGAGATACTGCCGGAAGACCTGCGTGCAATGTGCGAGAAGGTGAAAGCGCGTGGTGCGCCTGCAACCGCGCTCCATGTCCGGGACATCGTGAAGCTGATTTTTTCTTTCGCGATTTTGCACGGCGAGAAAGTTTCCAACCCGGCCGACGAAGTTGGCCCGTCCTCGATCGCAACCTTCGTAGCAAGGGATCGATCGCTATCCCCTTCCGAGATCCGCATTATGCTCACCCAGCTCGAGCATGTGGCAACGCTGCCAACGATCCGGCTCGGGATGAAACTGTTCCTTCTATCGATGGTTAGAAAGAGCGAACTGCAGGATGCCGTGTGGGACGAGGTCGATTTCGAGAACGCCGTCTGGTCGATCCCGAAGGAGCGGATGAAGCGCTCGAAAGCTCACAACGTCTATCTGTCCCAGCAGATGCTCGACATTTTCATCGCCCTCAAGACTTGCGCTGGAAATTCGAAATACGTTCTTCCTTCGCGCTATGACGCCGACGCTCCTATGTCGCGAGCGACGTTCAACCGAATCACCGTGGCCGTGGTGGAACGGGCCAAGAAGGAAGGATTGCCGCTGGAGTCTTTTACGGTTCACGATCTACGGCGCACCGGCTCGACCTTGCTGAACGAGGTGGGCTTCAACAGCGACTGGATTGAGAAATGCCTAGCGCACGAAGATGGACGGTCTTCACGTGGCATCTACAACAAGGCCGAATACGAGCATCAGCGCCGGCACATGATGCAGGAATGGTCCAATCTGGTGGACGCCTGGGTCGCCGGTCAGAAATACATCCCAACCCTTTATCCGCCGAGGATGGACTTGCTTACGCCCGAGCCTGATGCCTGACGGGCCGGGTCTTGCGGAGCTGCACGTCGGGAACGGGCGCGCGCTTCACAGCCTTGGCGCGTGAAGCCCGGCGCCGCTCTTCGAGCCAAGCCTCGACTTCGCCTAGATCCCAAACCACGCAGCGGGAGGTGAGGTAGAAGCGTTGGGGAAATTCGCCGCGTTGCTCCATGTCATAGATCGTGGTGTCAGCGAGGGGCACGATTTCTCGAAGTTCGTGCCGTCTGATGGTGCGCTTCATAACAGTGTGAACCGCACCGGGTTTGCCGGAGGCTCCAACTTCCAAATAGGATGGAGCCATGACGAGCAAAACAACGAACAAGTTTTCCCCTGAGGTGCGCGAGCGCGCGGTGCGGTTGGTGTTTGATCACGAGG
>JBARXU010000008.1:0-253835 GCA_049647505.1 Mesorhizobium sp. | reverse complement strand
CACGCGGCTCTCTTGAATTTGTCCCAACTCGCGTCTCGTAGAAGCGAACTTCTTCGTCGCTGGCAGCGTCGCCGCCGTCGTTGGTGGGGCGTATCTAGGCCCACACTCCAAACGAGTCAACATGGTTTTTTCATTTCCCTGTCGATTTTTAGCCGACACGCGTTCCGGACGAGTTCGCTCGGTGTCTGCACGGCAAAACTGGCGGCGCGCATGCACGCGGCGGCGCGATATCGTCCGCATCGTCCGGACTTGAAGAGACCGACGAGCAACCACGCCATCTTTTGAGATCGGCAGCGCGACTGAGCCGCCGGCAGGGCGCGCATGGCGACACTCCTAAGGCAATTGCCTCGACCGGCACATCATCTCAGCCGCCAGTTGACGAGTGCTGATATATCCCCTATTTCGAGACAATGTCCTGAATATCGGGACATGGGAGGAATAATTTGGACGGGCCGTTAGCGCGCTATCATGCCGTACTCGTCGCCGTGGCCAAGACGCCGGGTGGCTTGCCGTCGGCCGAACTGGCCCGGGCAACCGGGTTCCCTCGGAGCACGGCACACAGGCTGGCAACCTCACTCCATGAGTTCGGATACCTGCATCAGACGGTGCCGGGTCATTACGAACTGGGCCCTGCCCTCGATGAAATCCTGTCCCAGCGCCTGCTTGCATCGCAGCAGGCCCACGCCTTTGCGCCGGCACTGCGCCGGCTGACGCTTGCGCTCGGCGAGACCGCCTTCTGCGCCAAGCTGGACTGCGGGTCGGTTGCGATCGTCGATGCGCTCGTCCCAACGGAACGAGATCGCGCTCACATCTATCCTGGCCTCGGCGAGCGGCCGCTGGACCGTTGCTCGTCCAGCCGTGCGATCCTGGCTTTCCGGGAAGAGGCGGAGGTGGACCATTGGCTCAGCAGGGAGGGGCGCGCCGATTCAGCGGATCGCGCCAGCCTGCACGACATGCTCGTACAGGTGCGCAGCAACGGATATTCGGTCTGCGACGGCGAGATTGACGAGGGCATCTTCAGCATTGCGTGCCCGGTCTATCTGGAGCCGTTCGGCGTTCTCTACAGCATCGGCGTCACTGGGCCGGCGGCTCGAATGAAGGAGCGCAGTCTCGACGAAATGGTCGCTGCCATTTCCGAAGCAGCTCGCGAGGCGTCAGTTGCAGTGATGGCTGACGTGACGACCAGATCAAACAAAACGCGTCGCAGGACGCGCAATTCAATGGAGGAGAAATAACAATGTACCGACTTCTAAACACATTGGCGCTGTCAGGCTGCGTGGCCGCGGCATTCGCCGGCTCCGCGTTCGCGCAGGACAAGGTCACGCTGAAATTCGCCGACTGGATGTCGCTCAGCCACTATACGGTCAGCCAGGGCGCGATACCCTTCATGGAGAAGGTCAAGGAACTGTCCGGCGGAAATATCGAGATCCAGCATTTTCCGGCCGAGCAGCTCGGCAAGGCGAAGGATGCCCTGAGCCTGGTCCAGTCGGGCGTGGCCGACATCGCCAATGTCTCGCCATCCTATGTTCCCGAGAAATTCGCCCTGTCGAGCGTCGCCGAACTGCCTGCAATGTTCGATACGGCCTGCCAGGGCACGGCCGCGGTCGCGAAGCTTTACGAGGGTGACGGCATCATCGCCGAGCGGGAATTCAAGCCGAACAAGGTCCGCGTGCTTTCTTCGATTGCATATGCGCCCTACAAGGTCTTGACCGTGACGCGCCCGGTGAAGACGGCGGAGGATTTCAAGGGTTTGAAGCTGCGTACCGCGGGCGGCGCCATGGACCTGACCGCAGCGGCGCTCGGCTCGATCTCGGTGCGCATGCCCGGACCTGAGATCCTGCCGTCGATGAGCCGCGGCACGCTCGACGGCGCGCTGGCACCGCTGCAGAGCGTCAGGGTTTTCGACCTGCAAACCGTCCTGAAGCATCAGACGACGGATGTGAGCCTCGGCAGCTTCGTGACCACCTATGTCATCAGCGACCGTGCGTGGGATGCCTTGAGCGAGGCCAATCGCAAGATCCTTGCCGAAGCGGGCCAGTTCGCCGCCAAGACGCATTGCGAATATGTCGATGCCGAAGAGCCGAAGGTCATCGAGGCGCTCGCCGGCGACGGCGTCGTTCCGAACAAGATGGACGACGGCCAGCTTGCCGTCGTCGAGCAGCATCTCGCCGGCGTGCAGCAGCAGTGGGCCAAGTCTCTGGACGATCGCGGCCGGCCCGGCTCCGAGACGCTCAAGGCCTTCATCGAAGCTGTCGGAAAGTGAGTGCTATGTCCGGTCTGCTGTTAAGGACCGATCGCTGGCTGAACTGGCTGGACCTCGGTCTGGCCGGTTTGGCGGCGCTTTGCATCGTCGCGATGATGCTGTTGACGGGCGCGGACGTTGTCATGCGCTACGCCTTCAACAGCCCCATCCCATGGGCTTACGATCTCGTCATCCATTACCTGCTGGTGGCGAGCTTCTTCCTCGGCCTCTCCTATACGCTGCGGATGAACCATCATATCTGCGTCGATTTCTTCGCGCGCATGCTGCCGTCCAGGAGTTACCAATGGTCGATGGCGCTTGGCTCCCTGGCGGCGGCCCTCATCTTTGGCGCCGTTGCCTGGTACGGACTGCGTGACGCCGTTCACGCATGGACCAACGACGAGGTCGCATTCGGCGCGTTGATCTGGCCCATGTGGGCATCCAAGGCGATGATCCCGCTCGGCATGGCTCCGCTGGCACTGCGCTGCCTGCATAGGGCGATCGCGCATGCGGTGCTGCGTTCCGACAGGGTCGCGCAATCAAAACTGGGCCTCCAGCTCGAACAACATTCCGAAGTCGAGGTCTGACCGATGCTCCTTCTATGTGTGATCGTTCTGCTCCTTCTGCTCGCAGCCGGCATACCGGTGGCGTTCAGTCTGGCAATTGCAGGCAGCGTCGGCCTCGTGCTCATCGGCGGCATCGACCTTTTGTCCGGAATTCTGTCGACGGCCCCGGCATCGGCCATCGGCAGCTATGAATTCCTCACCATTCCCATGTTCCTGCTGATGGCCGAATTCATGATCGCCAGCGGCATTTCCAGCACCCTGTTCCAGGCCATCGCCAGCTGGACCGGACGTCTTCCCGGAGGCCTCGGCGTCGCCACGGCGCTCACCGGCGCGGCTTTCGGCGCCATTTCCGGATCGAGCACGGCGGCGGCGGCGACGCTGTCGACGACAAGCGTTCCGGCGATGATCAGGGAAGGCTACGAACCCCGCTTCGCCAGTGGCATCGTCTCGATCTCGGGGACGCTCGCAATGCTGATCCCGCCAAGCGTGGCGATCATCTTCTACGGGCTGCTCAGCGGTGCGAGCGTCGCAAAGCTGCTCGTGGCCGGCATCATTCCCGGCGTGCTGGTCACGCTGGTCATCATCGCGACCATCTGGTTCCTGCTGTGGCGCGACCCCGGGCTGGCGCCCAACCGGCGCAGCTACAGCTGGAGCGAGAAGTTTGATTCCCTCAAGGTCTCCGGCCCCTTCATCGGCCTGTTCTTCATGGTCACGGGCCTCATCTATCTGGGCATCGCGACGCCCGTTGAAGCGTCGGCACTTGGTGCTCTCGGCTCGGTCATCTTCACGGCATTTGCCGGCAAGCTTTCGCGCGAGACCGTTCGCAACGCCTTGCTGAGCACGGTCCTGACGACATCCATGGTCGGGCTGATCGTCATCGGCGCGCAGGTCTTCGGCTACTTCATCACCATCACGCAGGTGACCCAGAGCCTCGTCGCCTTTGTGGGCGCGCAGGACGTCAATCCCTACGTCATCCTCGCATTCATCGTCGTGCTCTATCTTGTGCTCGGCTGTTTTCTCGACCAGCTCTCCATTCTGATCCTGACGGTCCCGATCGTGCTGCCCGTGGTGGTGTCACTCGGCTTCGATCCGATCTGGTTCGGCATCATCGTCATCCTGCTGGCGGAAGTCGGCATGGTCACGCCACCTGTCGGCCTCAACGTGTTCGTCGTCGCCAAGAAGACCAATCAGCCGGTGGAGCGTGTTTTCGCCGGCGTCTGGCCGCACGTGATCGCCCACATCCTGATCATTCTCTTCATGATCGCGTTTCCGCAGGTGATCCTGTGGCTGCCGTCGACGATGTGATGACCATGCGCGCGATTGTCTGTCACTCACACGGCTGGCCGCAGGCACTGGCGGTCGGCGATGCGCCGGTGCCTGCGCCCGGACCCGATCAGATGCTGGTTCGTGTCTCGGCCGCCGGGGTCAACTTCGCCGACATGCTGGTCATCGGCGGCAGCTATCAGGAGAAGCTGGCACCGCCCTTCATCCCCGGCGCGGAACTGTGCGGGACCGTTGTTTCGGTCGGCAAAGATGTCCTGGGCTACTCGGTCGGCGACCGGGTCATGGGGCAGGTGCCGTCCGGTGCCTATGCCGAATTTGTCTGCCTCGATTCGCTCCGCGCCGCGAAAGTCCCCGCTTCCATGTCGGATGACGAGGCCGCCGGCTTCTACATCCCCTATGGCACGGCCTATGCCGGGCTGATCGACAGGGCGGGGCTGGCCTCCGGCGATGTCGTGGTGGTGACGGGTGCTGCCGGCGGTGTCGGCCGCGCCGCGGTCGAGGTGGCAAAGGCGGCTGGCGCATTCGTCATCGGGATTGCCGAGGGCAGTGAACGGCGGGCGGCGGTGGTCGAGGCCGGCGCGGATCTCGCCATCGGCTCCGACAATGTCCGCAGCGCAGTTCTTGAAGCATCCGGCGGACGCGGAGCCGACATCGTGTTCGACATGGTCGGCGGTCCGATCGCGCGCGAGCTTATGCGCGCGCTCGCTTTCGAAGGCAGGTTCGTCATCGTGGGCTTCGCCGGCGGCGAGGTGCCGGTGTTCCCGGCCAACCACGTGCTCGTCAAGAACATCGATATTCGCGGGTTCTTCTGGAACCCGTACCAGACCTTGCGCCCGGCAGAGACCAGAAAGGCGTTCGACAGTCTGGCCGACATGTTTGGAAGGGGGCTGCTCAAACCTCGCGTTGCGCAGGCCTATCCGCTGGAGCGGACGGGCGATGCGATGGAGCAGATCGCCCGGCGCAGCCATGTCGGCAAGCTTGTCATCCATATCGGTAACCTGAGCACCGCGACTGACACGAGGACGGAACCATGATTTCAGTAACGCGAACGGGAGCTGGCGACGCCATCGGCATCGTCACGATCGAACGGCCTGAGCGTCGCAATGCGCTGAATGGGCAGGTGATCGAAGAACTGACGCGGGCTTTCGAGAACCTGCGCGAAGATGCGACTTGCCGGGTCGTGATCCTGACCGGCAGCGGCGGATTTTTCTCCGCCGGTGCCGACCTCGCGACCTTCGACGGCATCGGCGAGGAGACCGATCACAACCGGACGCTCCGCTCGCTGGCGGCCGGCGGCCGACTTTGTCATGTCATCGAAAACATGCCGCAAATCACCATTTCCGCAATCGAGGGCGGGGCCATCGGCGGCGGGCTGGGCATGGCCGTCTCATGTGACTGGCGCGTGATGGCAGCCAATTCGTTTGCATATGTTCCCGAGGTCAAGCTCGGTCTGAACTATGGCTGGAACACCTTGCCGCGGCTGACGCGGCTTGTCGGTCCGGCGCGCGCAAAGACGATCGCAGTCCTGTGCCGCAGGCATGATGCGGCCGAATGTCAGGCCTGGGGTCTGGCTGATGTCGTAACCCCCGCCGATGGCGCGCTCGAAGGCGCGCTGGCGCTCGCGGCTGAAGTGTCCGGCCTGCCCCGTATGGCCGCCCAAACCGTCAAGCGCCAGGTCAACAGCTACGCCACTGCGCTCGGCCAGAATGTGAGTTTCGCTGATATGGAGCTGATGATGGTCTGTCTCAACGACGCCGAGGGCGCGCAAGCACGCGCCGCCTTCACGCGTCCCAAGTCGCAGGGCGGCCGGACATGACCGATCAGGACGAGTCGCTCCGGATCGGAGATTATCTCGACCGCCACGCGCGTGCTTTCCCGGAGCGGATCGCACTGCGGGATGAACGCACCGAGCTGAGCTACGCCGACCTCGCGGCGGCCGTCGAACATTGCGCGCGCGGCCTGCTCGCCAGTGGCATTCGCCAGGGCGACCGGATCGCCGTGCTGTCGCCGCAGCGGACCGACGCCTTCGTCACATTCCTGGCCGCCGCGCGGCTCGGCGTTTTGTGGCTCGGCCTCAATCCCCGCTACCAGATGCGAGAGCTTGAGTATCTCGTCGGAGACGCCCGGCCGAAACTGCTTTTCACCGTGGGGCACTTCGAAGGGCGCGATTTTGCCGGGGATGCCGGTCAACTTGCCAGGCAGTTCGGCATCGACCGGATCGTCATGCTGGACGATCTCGCCACCGGCTGGTTCGACCCCGGCCTCGTCTCCGATGCAGAGTTCAACAGAGCGGTCATCGCCGTTCCCAGCACGAGCGACGCGCTCCTGGTCTACACGTCCGGCTCCAGCGGCCAGCCGAAGGGCGTGCTTCTGCCGCAGCGTTCGCTTCTGGCCCGAAGCCGCACCCAGAACCGGGAGTTCGCGACCTCGGACTACCCTCGCCTCATCAATCCCCTGCCGATCAATCATATCGGCGGCATGCATTTCCTGTCTCTGTTCACCTTCGTCGGCGGCGGCACCCTGACGCTGGCGGAGCGCTTCCGCGCCGATCAATACATCGCCGCCTTGGTCGGGCGGGAGATCAACGTGCTGATCATGCTGCCGACCATGCTCCAGATCATGATCAACACGGATGGTTTCGACCCCGCGCTGCTCGACGAACTTGAATGGTTCGTCTTCTCCGGCGCCGCGATGCCGCGCGAACTGGTCGACATGCTCTATGAGGCAAAATGCCAGGTGGGATTGACCTATGGCATGACGGAAACCTGCGGTTCGGTCACCTATGCGAAGAAGTCCGACAGCCCGCGCGAGGTCCTGACCCGCACCATCGGCCGGGCCCGGCCCGACGGCGAAGTCCGGATCGGCCGTGATGACGGGTCGCTCTGCGATGTCGGTGAAAACGGCGAGATCCAGATCAAGGCGCGCCATGCGATGGCGGGCTATTTCAATCGCCCGGAGGCGACGCGCGACGCCTATACGCAAGATGGCTGGCTGCGTACCGGCGATACGGCGATCCTGCGCGCCGACGGCAACATCGAGTTTGTCGGACGCCGCAGCGAGATGTTCAAATCCGGCGGCTACAACGTCTATCCGCGCGAGATCGAGCTGGCGCTGGAGGAACTGGACGCAATCGAAATGAGCGCCGTGATCGGCGTACCGGACAATCTATATGGCGAAGTCGGCTGGGCCTATGTCGTGCCGCGTCCCGGCGGCAGGCTCGACAGCGACGAACTGAAGACGTGGTGCCAGCAGCGCCTCGCCAACTACAAGATTCCGAAACGATTCATCGTCGTCGACCAACTGCCGATGTTGCCCGTCGGCAAGGCCGACAAGGTCCGGCTCAAGGCTGAAGCGCGTGCGGAACTCGGCGCGGCATGAATGACGCAATGCGCGGACGCGACGGGGCTCGCCTCCTGTCGATCGCGCTTCTCGTCCTGTGTCAGGTTGCAGCCGTTTCGGCCTGGTTCGCCGGTTCGGCCGCCACCTCCGCCGCAGCTGCTTCCGGTGCCTTTCCGCTTGAGCAGTCGGGGTGGCTTTCAGCCTCCGTGCAACTCGGCTTCGTGGCCGGAACGCTGACGATTGCATTGACAGGCGCGGCCGACCGCTTCGATCCGCGCCGCGTCTTCGCATTCAGCGCCGTCGTCTGCGCCGCGAGCACGGGCGCATTGCTCGCGACCGGCCTCGCCGGATGGCCGGCGATCATGCTGCGCGCGATCAGCGGTTTCGCGCTCGCCGGCGTCTACCCGATCGGCATGAAACTCGTGGCGGGATGGTCACGCTCGGCGCTTGGCCTGCCGATGGGCCTGCTCGTCGGCGCGCTGACGCTCGGCAGCGCCATGCCCAACCTGTTTCTTGCCGGAAACAGCCATTCCTGGACGACGCCGCTTGCGATCTCGTCCTGCCTGGCGCTGGCCAGCGCTGTGCTGATCGGCTTCGTTTCTCTGGGGCCAGACCATCCCGCACCGGCGGCATTCCATCTCCGAGAAGCGCTGCGACAGTTGCGGCGGCCGGATGTCGGCAGCGTCACGCGCGGCTATCTCGGCCATATGTGGGAGCTGTACGCCATGTGGGCGTGGATCGGCGCATTCCTGCATTGGGCCGCGCCCGAGACCACGCCCTCCAACCATGTCAGCCTCTACGCCTTCACGACGATTGCCAGCGGCGCAATCGGTTGCGTCGCCAGCGGCTGGCTCGCCGACAGGATAGGCAAGCAGCGGGTCATCGTGGCGTCTTTGATCGTCAGCGGCTTTTGCGCCGCCACGATCGGCCTGTGGGCGATGGCGGGGTGGGGTGCCGTCCTGATCGTCGCACATGTCTGGGGTATCGCGGTCATTGCCGATTCCGGCAATTTTTCCGCTTTGACCTCGGAACGGGCCGACAGGCAATATCTGGGAACCGTCCTGACGCTCCAGGTTTCGGCCGGATTTCTCGTGACGTTTTTCGCAATCCAGTCGCTGCCCTGGATCGTGGGGATCGTCGGCTGGCAATATGCCTTTACAGTGCTCGCGCTCGGGCCGATCTTTGCCTTGGCGGCAATGGCCCCAGCGCGATAGCGCTCACCGGTCACTCGCCGGCGCACGTCACTCAGGCCGCGTCGACGACGCGCTGGCGCTGGCTTCCCAGCCCCTCGATACCGAGCGTCATCACCTGCCCCGCCTTCAGGAACACCTGCGGTTTCTGGCCCATGCCCACGCCCGGCGGAGTGCCGGTCGAGATGACGTCGCCGGGCTGCAGGCTCATGAAGCGGCTGATATAGCTGACGATCTGGCGCACGTTGAAGATCATCGTCCGGGTCGAGCCGTCCTGACGGCGCTTGCCGTCGACGTCGAGCCACAGTTTCAGGTTCTGCGGATCGGCGATCTCGTCGGCCGTCACTAGCCAGGGGCCGAGCGGGCCGAACGTGTCATTGCCCTTGCCCTTGTCCCAGGTGCCGCCGCGCTCCAGCTGGAACTCGCGCTCCGACACGTCGTTGATGACGCAATAGCCGGCGACATGGTCCATCGCAGCGGCCTCGTCGATGTAGCGGCCACCCTTGCCGATGACGACGCCAAGCTCGACCTCCCAGTCGGTCTTCTTCGATCCCTTGGGGATTTCGACGTCGTCGTCCGGGCCGACGATAGCGCTCGTCCATTTGGAGAAGACGATCGGCTCGGCCGGGATGGCTGCGCCCGTCTCGGCGGCATGGTCTGCATAGTTCAGCCCGATGCAGATGAACTTGCCGACAGATCCGACGCACGCGCCAAGCCGCAAATCCTTCTGCGGCTCGCCCTTGACCAGCGGCAGCGTGGCGGGGTCGATCCGGCGCAGCTTTGCGATCCCCTCCGGCGTCAGTGCCGCACCTGCAATGTCGGTCACATGTGCCGACAGGTCGCGCACCTGCCCGGCTTCGTCCAGAATGCCCGGACGCTCTTCGCCGGGGCGGCCATATCGGATCAGCTTCATCGGTCTATCTTCCAGTCTGTTCGGTTGAAACGTCGTTTGAGAACGATGCGGCGGTCGCCATCAGATCGTCACCCCGCCATCGACGAGCATCGCTTGTCCAGTGACGAAGCGGCTTTCGTCGGACAGAAGAAAGACCACCATCGGCGTGATATCCTCGACCGTCGCAAGCCGGCCCAGCGGCTGGCGCGCGATGAAATCCTTCTCGGCCTGAACCGGGTCGGCCGACGCCGCGATGCGGCCGCGCAGCGACGGCGTGTCGACCGTTCCGGGGCATAGCGCGTTGCACCTGATGCCCCGCTTCACGAAATCTGCGGCAACCCCCTTGGTCAGCCCGATAACCGCCGCCTTGCTGGCGCCGTAGAGCGTCCGGTTCGGAAATCCTTTCACCGACGAAGCCATGGACGCCATGTTGAGGATCGAGGCGCTGCCCGTTTCTCCGGCGCGCTCCAGCATGGCAGGCAGCAAGGCCTGTATCATGCGATACATCGAGGTCACGTTGAGCTCGAACGAAAAGGCCCAGTCCTCTTCCGTCGCATCCAGCACAGTGCCGTGATGGACAAAGCCGGCGCAGTTGAAAAGCCCGTCGATCCGACCGGCCGACCCGGCAAAGGCGTCGATGGCAGCGCGGTCGCGCACGTCGAGCCGCTCCACCCGGATCGAAGGGTTTTCAGCCGCGAGCGAAGCCAATCCGTCCGCATTGATGTCGACGGCCATGACCTCCGCGCCCTCATGCGCACAGGCCAGCGCGCTCGCGCGGCCAATGCCTGCGGCTGCCGCCGTCACGATAATCCGTTTGCCTTGCAGCCGCATGAGTTGAGCTCCTCCCTCAGTCGAACTCTTAGATCAGAATGCAGGCCGATGACACATCGGATCAAGGATACGCGGCACGAGCGCATTGCTACTCCCGACCGCCACGGTCCGCATCCTGTAGCCGCCGCACCGCGCGGCGGATGCGCTGCACCGCCGTTGCGTGGGCGAGAAGCGCATAGAGCGCCAGCCCCGCCGGCAATATGCGCGGCTCATACGCCCCGAACAGTCCCGACAGGATCAAGAGCACGATCAGGAAAATGATGCGCTCCAGCCGTTCGAAGAAATCCGGCCAGCTGTCATTGTCGGTCCTGATTTCGAGCGCCGTGCGCGCCTTGGCGTAGCTGGTCATCACGCCGCCCGAAAACGCCAGCAGGCATAGCGCGCCATATCCATCGATCATGGCGATAACGAAAAACACCGCCAGTTCCTGATAGCGGTCGGCCATGGCATCGAAATAGCCGCCGACCCGCGAGCGCATGTCGCGTTGTCGCGCCACCGCACCGTCAAGCGCGTCGAAGACAAAGCAGAAGATCAGGCTGAGCCCGAAGACGAGTTGCGACTGATGAAGAACATAGGCGGCGCAGGACGCGGCCACCAGCAAGACGCCGATGCCCGTCACCTGGTTGGGTGTCAGCTTTGCACGCACCAGCGGCGCGGCGGCCTTTTCCCAGAGCGGATCGATGTAACGTTTGAACAGACCGTCGATCATGGAACGCCTGCCGAACCGAATTTCTGATAGTGCCGGATCAGATGGGGTCGCAGGCTTTCGAGCCTGCGATATCGCGCCGCCTCAAGCTCGACCCCGACAGGCTGCGGCTCGACGAGATGCCCCTCGCCCGGCGCTATGGCACCAGCCGCCGTCCACACATCCTTGTACCAACCGGCATGAGCAGCGCCGATTGCCGCCGCCCCGCTGACTCCGGCAAGGCGGTTGCGCCCGAGCCTGATCGGCCGGTCGAGCACGTTTGCGAGCGTCTGCACCAGATGCGGGTTCAATGCCCCGCCGCCGACCAGCGGCAATGGCTGGCGGTCCGACGGCAGGCCGAGCTTGCGCGCCACCTTGTCGAACGCCCAGCGCGTATTGAAGGCGACGCCCTCGATGACCGCGCGGCGCAACGCCTCGCCATCATGCATCAGCGACAGGCCAGTGAACGAGGCGCGCATGCGCTCGTCGTCCATCGGCACGCGCTCGCCTGCCAGCCAGGGGATGAAGAACGGATCGTGCGCCGTCGGCTCGCCGGCTACATCGCCAACTGCGCCCGTGATGCCGTCGATCCAATCCAGCGCGGAGCCTGCGCTTTCCTGTGTCGCGATCAGCAGCGGGCGGTGCGACAGGCCGCTGTCGATGGTGGCGAAGGAGGCCGTCGGGCTGATGATGCGGCGCGAATGAAAGCACCCGACCCAACTGCTCTGCCCGACGCTGACATGAAGCTGCCCGTCACCGACCGCGCCCGAGCCGAGCGCAGCTGCCGTCACGTCGTTCGTTCCCGCCATCACCGGCGTGCCGGGGTCAAGGCCCAGTTCACGCGCCGCCGACGGCAACAAAGTGCCTGCAACCGAGCCGCCGTCGATGATCGGCGCGAGCATTTCCGGCGGGATGCCGACCAGCCGCTGGAGCGCGGGCGACCAGCCGCTGCGTCCCGCACGGCTATCCATCATCCACGTCATGTTCGCGCTGTCGCCTGTCGTCATGATGACGCCTGTTGCTCTCGCGACGAGCCAGTCCTTCACATCGAGCAGATGGTGCGTGCGCCGCCATGTCTCCGGTTCGCAATCGCGCAGCCAGATCATCTTGCAGGGCGGGTCCATGCCGTTTTTCGACGGCGCGCCATTGGCGATAACGAACCACCGCGCCGCCTTGGCGAGATTGTAGCCGACCACGGTCGGAAAGCCGCCTGCCAGCTTGCGCGCCTGCGGCGCCGCGCGCTTGTCGAGCCAGATCAGCGCCGGACGCAGCGGCTCTCCGCCGCCGTCGACAGGCACCACGCCGCAAAACTGGGCGCAGATCGATATGGCGGCTATGCGGCCGGTCAGATCGCCCGCCTCTTGCTTGAGCGTTTGCAGAGCCAGCGCAAAAGCCGCCCACCAGTCGGACGGGTTCTGCTCCGCCATGTCGGGGCCGGGCAGCGACAGCGGATAGGGCGCGAATGCATGGTGACGCACCTCCATATCCTGTCTGACGAGTGCGACCTTCACCCCGGACGTGCCGAAGTCTGCGCCAACGATCAGGTCTGCGGCCAAACGCTTCTGCTCCCTGAAGACCGCTTCCCTTCGGCCCCTGCAATGTGGCTGATGCTTGCCATGGGGCCACATTCAAGGCAAGAAACATGTCCGGGCGTCCCGCCCCTGAGGGTGTCGGCAAATCGACGCCAGATCATTGAGCCGGTGAGCAGATGGCCGTCACGCACCCCGATGCCAGCGATCGGACAGACCGGATTTCGCCCCAGGCCCGCCGTCACAACGACATGCGGCGCGAAGCACTGAAGCTCGATCCGGCCATTCGCGACCTCGCCGGCCCCTATGCCTGGTCGGCGCTGGCGCTGCCGGTTATCATCGCGCTCCACTGGACGATTGCCTGGCTCGTATCGGCGTCACCTATATGGGTGATATTCATCGCCGCCTTCGTGCCGGGCCAGCTTCTGATCCACTCCATGGGCGCGCTGCTGCACGAGACCGCGCACAGGCTCGTCTTCCGTCGCGACCGGCTGAAGCTTGCCTTCGACCTCGTGCTCGAATTCGGCATGACGACCTATGGCAGGCAGCTCACCTACCAGCATGAGCACATCACTAGCCACCACCCGTACATCGGCAATTACGAGCGCGACTATGAGCATGAGGATGTCTGCGCCGTGCAGGCCCGCCGCGTGCTTCGGGCGAGGAACCCGCGCCTGCAACGGGCGGCAACGCTGTTCACCCTGTTCATCCATGCATTGCCGATGGGGCCTGTCTTCGGCGACATGATCCTGCCGCGCATCAATCGCTGGCTCTCCGGCGAGCCGCAGAAGGATATCGAGCGCCACATCGACGCGACGAAGCCGCCCCGATGGCAGGTCTGGCTTTTCATCGGCGTTTCGCTGGTGTCGAACGTGGTCATGCTCGCCGTCTTCGGGCCTTGGGCGCTGCTCTATCAGGTCATGTCCGTGTCGCTGTTTGTCGGCAAATTAGGCATCTGGAATCTCGGCCAGTCGCTGAGCGAGCATGAGGGCGACGACACGGTCAATCCGACGCGCTCCCACTATGGCCCGATCAACCTGATCCTGTTCAATACCGGCTACCACAACGAGCACCACACATTCCCAAATGTGCCGTGGGCGAGGCTGCCGAAGATCCGCAAGGGTGCGCCGGCCATGTTCCGACACGAAACGACCAAGGGCTACGCCGCCTACTGGTGGGATCATGTCAGGCAGGATTTCAGCCCGAGCCGCCGCAACGCATTTCAGGACATGGACAATCGGGTGAGATGCGGCGGCGAGGCCGAGGCGATCAGTTCGGCAGGAGAGCCACCAGCGCGCCTGCAATGAGCATGGCGTCGGCGATGTCGAGTACGCCGCCCTGATGGCGCATGATCGGCGGATAGTCCTTGACGCCGCTGGCGCGTTTCAGCCGTGAAGCCAGAAGATCGCCCGAGACGGTCGCCAGACCTGCGACGAGTGCCGCAAGGACCGCCTGCTGCATGGTCGCAATACCGGTCGCCCAGGCAAGGCCAGTCGCTGTCAGAAACATCATCGCCGCGCCGAAACCCAGGCCCTCGGCGGTCTTGTTTGGGCTGAGCCGCGGAAAGATGCGCGTTCGCCCGAAAAGCTTGCCGCCAAGCAGCGCATAGCTGTCGAACGTCTCGACCAGAATGAACGCGCCAAGCAGCAGCGCGGCCAGCGTCTCTCCCGCCGCCGCAGCCACGGCAAGGCCCAGCGGCAGGCCCGGAAACAGCGCGGTCTCGATGCAGAGGCCTGCGAGACTGTCATTGCCGCGCCGCCGGGCCGCCATCAATGCGCCGAGCAGGACGACAACGACCGCCGCAACCGCTGCCAGCCTCGTCATTCCATCGAGCCCCTGTTGCAGCAGGCCGGCAAATAGTGCGCTCGCCGCCGTCGCCGCTATCACGACCGGCATGCTCAGCCCGTCGCCGCGCCGCAGGATCGCGACTTTCGCCGCTTCCCAGACGATGCGCGCGGCAAATACGATCAGCAGCGGCACGCGAACGGCAGGCGGCAGCAGGAACGGCACCACGACAGCCACTGCGATGATCGTCTCGGTGTTGAGGATCGGCAGGATCGGCCGCGCCGCATTCGACGTCGCGGGCCAGACGATCAGCAGGCCGACAAAGACATAGCCGACGCCGAGCAGGGCGGCGCCGATCATGGCGATCTCGGCAACGGTCACCGGCGGGTTCCGTGCTTGCGGACCATACCGCGCTGCCACGCCCGAAACGCAGGCGCGATCAGGCTGTGCAGACAGGCCAGAGCGGTCATCTGCCAGCCGGGCGTCGCCAGAAAACGATTGGCGTCGGCCGCGCGCAGAATTGAAGCGGCCACGGCTTCCGCGCTCAGCACGCCGCCGCTTGAGGTGATGGCTTTGGTGGCAGCGGGCTTCAGCTTTTCCTCCGCCGCCAGTTGCGGCGTGTCGGTGTCGGGCGGATAGGCCAGCGTCACGTGAACGCCCGCTTGCGCAAGCTCGATCCTCAGCGTTTCGGCGAGACCGCGCACGGCAAACTTCGTCGGCCCGTAGCCCGCATAGCCGAACAGGCCGATGAAAGCCGAACCCGACGAAATGAAGACGAGCTTGCCGCCGCCTGCGCGCGCCATGACGGGCGCAACCGCATGGGCAAAACGGAGGCTGCCGCCGTAATTGATGTCCATCTGCGCCTGCATCCGCGACAGCGGCTGTTCGAGAAACAGGCCCGGTTCGGCAATGCCTGCCGACGCGATCGCCCAGCCGGGCGTCCCACACTCGTCGATTGCCTGCTGAAAGACAGCCACAGCGGCGTTCGCATCGCCCACGTCGACGCAGTAGATCGCAACGGCTGCGCCCGGCGCAGCGGCCATGATCGTCTCTCGCGCGCGCTCAAGCTTTGCACCATCACGGGCAAACAGCACGACCGGGTGTCCGCGCGCGGCAAGCTTCAGCGCAATCGCGAGGCCAATCCCGCTCGACCCTCCGGTGATGAATGCAGGTCCTGCCGCCATCAGTTCCTTCAATCGTCCAGCCCGGCAAACGCCTGCAGTCGCCGGAAGGCGTCCGGATCGGCCATCTGCTGCGGCGGGTGCTTGAACAGGAATGCCGAGGCATCCTCGATTGCACCGGACAGGCCACGCTCCATCGCGATCCTGGCGCAGCGTATGGCGGTCATCGCCTCGGACGCCGCATTGGGCGAATCCTCGACGTCGAGGCGCAGTTCGGCATTGACGCGCGCGCCGCCCAGAAGCCGCCCTTCCAGCCGGATATAGGCGACCTTGCGGTCCATCAGCCACGGAACGTAGTCGGACGGGCCGATGCGGATCTGGTCTTCGTCCAGCGGCTCCGCCAGTGCCGCCTGCACGGCTTCGGTCTTGGATTTGCGCTTGTTGGCCAGCCGGTTCATGTCCATCATGTTGAGGAAATCGGTATTGCCACCGACATTCAGCTGATAGGTGCGATCGATATGGACGCCACGCTTCGACGCAAGATCGGCAAGCGTGCGGTGAACGATGGTCGCGCCGAACTGCGCCTTGAAATCGTCGCCCAGCACCGGAAGGTTCGCTTCCCTGAAGCGCGCGGCCCAGCGTGCGTCGGACGCAATGAACACCGGAATGCCGTTGACCAGCGCGCAGCCTGCCCGGATGGCGCAGTCCGCGTAGAACTCGACCGCTTCGAGCGAGCCGACCGGCAGGAAGATGATCACAACCTCGGCCTTGGCCGCCTTCAGTTCATCGACGACGCCGTCGCGGTCGAGCGCAGGCCCGGTCGACGGCACAAAACTGCGGGCCGGCGGCTGGTTGCGCATCCAGGCCGACACACCGTCGAGATCGGGACCGCGGCTGACGATGGCGCCATGGATGGCCAGATCGCGATGGAAAATCTCGGTGCAGTTAGGCTCCGCCAGCGCCGCCTCGCCGACCGTGCGTCCAACCTTGCGCGCATCGACGTCGAATGCAGCGACGACCTCGATATCCTGCGGCCGGTATCCGCCGAGATCGGGAAACGCGACGCCGATCGCCGCCTCGCCCTCCTCTGCGCAATAGGCAATCGCCTGCACCAGCGAACTGGCGCAATTTCCCATGCCGACAATGGCAAGGCGTATCTTGCGCCGTTCGTTACCTTGTGGGGCGTTCATCAAGGCTTGCCTTTCATTTGAACCGGGCCATGACGGCTACCGTCCGGTCCATGTCCTGTTTCGAGTGTGCCGCCGTGACGAAGAAGCGGATGCGCGGTCCGGCGCGCGGCACGCCGATCACCAGGATCGGCGGCGCCTGAATGCCCTCCGCCCGCAGGGTCTCCGACGCATAATAGACCGTATTTTCATCGCCCAGCATAACCGGCACCACGCCCCGGCCTATCGCAGTCCCGACGCTCAGTCCCGCAGTCCTGCATATATCGGCGAACATTTTCCCGTTGCGCGCCATCGCGGCGATCCGCTCAGGCTCGGCCCTCAGGATCGCCAGCGCCTTGCGCGCCGCCGCGACGCTCGCCGGAGGAAGACCCACGCTGTAGATGAAGCCGCCAAGCGAATAGCGCAGGAGATCGATCAGCGCCTGGCTGCCGGCGATGATGCCGCCGGCCGAAACGAAGGTCTTCGACAACGTCCCGACCACGACGTCGATGCCGCGCGGATCGACGCCGAAATGCTCGGCCAGCCCGCGTCCGGTCGCGCCCAGCACGCCGTGCGAATGAGCCTCGTCGACCATCAGCCAGAAGCCATGGCGCTCCTTCAGCTCCAGCAGTCGCGGCAGGTCCGGAATGTCGCCATCCATCGAATAGAGGCCCTCGACGATGACGAGCACATTGCGGAACTCGCCGCGTCTGGCCGTCAGCATCGCAGCCAGCGCGTCGAGGTCGTTGTGGGGAAACGCCGCCGAGTGGTAGCGCCCGCCGTTAACGCCCGAAATGATCGAATTGTGGGACAGCTCGTCATAGAACACCGCGTCCGCGCCATGCATCAGCGTCCGGATCAGCGATTCATTGGTCAGATAGCCGCTGATCAGCGCAAGCGCGTCGTCGAAACCCAGGAACTCCGCCAGTTCCCGCTCCAGCATGCGATGCCCGATGCGCTCGCCGCCGACAAGACGCGAGGCTCCGACGCCGGTTCCCTGTTCGTCGATGGCATCCTTTGCCGCCTGCCGGACGGCAGGATGGCCGGAGAGATCGAGATAGTCATATTGTGCGAAGCTGACGAACTGTTTCCCCGCGCGCGCCGCATTGTCCTGCAGCGTTTCGAGCGGCTTTAGAAACGGATGGTCTGCTGGCAGCTCCTGCATCCGCGTCATGCGCCACATTCGCTGCGCGAACGATTCGAGCGTCGCCCTTTGGCTTGTCATTGTCCGCCTGCTTCACGCTCCCGCGCTCATGTCCCCCGCGGAGGCGCGTGAGCATGGGCCTAATGGCAGATTGGTTTCTCCGTCAAGATGCCACCGTGTCGGCACCGTGCGTTTGACGTGTGTAAGCCTGCCAATGACGCGCCGGCGCTCGTGCCGGCGCCCGCAGACCCCTCTCATGGCCCGCCATGCAACCTGTGGACTGCGTCATGGCGTGTATTCCACCGCACATTGAGAACGATCGCGACCTTCAGGAACAGCGGCATCACCACGCCGACCGCCAGCGGCCCGAAGCTCGCATGTTCGCCGATGACGCGCAGCATGCGCATGGCCAGCACCCCGCCATACCCTATGGCGAGAGCGAACATCACCGCCGCCTCCAGACTTCCGTGATCGAGCCTGCGCCTGCAGAACAGCGCGATGAAGACGCAGAGCAGGCCGACGATGAGACCGTTCGTCAGCCGCCCGAGCAGCGCAGACCCGTAATTGGCGGACCCGTCGGGCAGGTTGTCGATCCGGGCCATGCGCGCGAGATCGGGCAGCGAAAGGTAGATTGGCCGGATCGAAGCAAGCGGCAGCCATTCGGGATCGAGTTTCAGCGGCACCGTCAGTTCCGCCAGTTCTTCGCTGCTCACCATCGCGCCGGACTGCGCGCCAGTCGCCGCCGTCGACAGCAGGAAGACGGATGGCGTCTCGAACCGCCAGTCCCGCACCCCGCCCGGTCCCGGCTTCGGCGCGGGCCGCAGCACGGGCGCGCGAACGATGCGCGATATCCGGTTGCCGTCGAAGTCGTAATAAGTCACGTCGCGCAGCTCTGACGTGCCGATATCGCCGGCGCGCCCCTCAAGGATCGACCCGCCCGCCGATATCCATACCGTGCTGTTGGGCCGGAACTCGGTATATCTCGACCAGTAGGCGATCCGCTCGGTGATCATCGTGCGAACGGCCTGCGGCCGCACGACATTGTCCAGGACCGTTTGCACAACTGCGACCGCCAGACCGGCGAGGAAGATCGCGCGCATCGCCCGCCACTCGGTCCGCCCGGTGATGCGGTCGATCAGGCGATGGCCCGACTGGTGGTAGGCGACCTCCGTCCAGATGAAGCCGAGAATGGCGGCAATCGGCAAGGTCTGCGTTCCATTGTCGAAGATGCGCAGCGCCAGGAATTTCAGGATCGCCAGCGCGGGCGAATTGCCCGATGCGGCCGCGCCCGCACCCACGCGGTTGATCCACGAGGCCGTGTCGAGCGCAACCGCGATGGTCGTCAGCATGACCAGAACGATGACCACATGGCGCATATAGGACGCAAACAGGATGCGATCCTGAAAGGACATGAGGCGAGGCAGCGTCTTCGCGGCCATCGTCATGTCTTGACCATGGCAGGCGCGACGAGCCGCGCGTCCAGCCGTCGCGCAACAAGGCTGGGCAGCACGAGCGCCGCCGCAACGAGGCCGACACCGATGGCGACGCTGACGGGTTGCGGCAGCGCAGCCAGAAGCTGCGCCAGCGGGTTGCGCAGGGCCATCAGCGCGAACATGCCGACGCTGCCGCCCAGAAATGTCAGGATGCGCGTGTTTGCCGTCGTGTAGGCGACCGTCACGATCGCAAGGCTTGCCGCCAGCAGGCAGGCCAGCGCGGACAAAAGCCGCGAAATCCCCTCGGCCGCATCGTCCGCGCCCTCCCCCTTGCCTGCGATCAGTTCACGGACGGACATGGCGGGCGCGGCGGCGCTGGTCCGGCCTTCGAGCACCGTCGACGCATTGAACGGGTAGATCGTCTCCCCGACATTGAGATGGACGGGGCGCTCGCCGCTCTCGATGGGACGCTGGAAGACATAGACATCCCCGTCGCAGAGCCTGAGACGGATCTGGCCTTCCGAGGTCTGAGGCGAGGCGCAGTCCGACGACAGGATGGTCGAGTTTTCGGTGCCGCTGCGCTGGAACAGCCTGACGGTGGAATCGCCTGCATTGCGCCCCTGCCCGACATAGAGCACCGCGCCGGGCCCGATGAAGAAGCGGTTGGCCGGCAGCTGGCTTGACAGGACATGCGCCCGCCCATCGGTCTCGATCAGCCGGTAGGCTCTGGTCGCCGCCGGCGAAATCGTATCCGTGAAGAAGATCGAGAGCAGGCCGGACGCTCCGGCCGCCACAAGGATCGGCAGGACGAGCGCGGTCGGCGACACTCCCGCCGCCGCCAAAATGACGAATTCGCGCCTTTCGCGGCGGGCCAGCAGCACGAAATGCGCCGCCGCATAACAGGCCACCGGCAGCGCAAATTCCGCCAGCATCGGCAATTGCAGAACCACCAGTCCGAAGAAGTTCCCGGCGGAGAAATGATAGCGCAGCGCGATGTCGAGAATGCCGACCGTCCGCTCGATCATGTAGATGCCGCAACTGACCGCGCACACGGCCAGCAGGACCAGGACGACATTGATCCCGACCGACCACAGATAGCGCGTCGGCGCCACGGCCGCGCGCGGGCGGCCCGGCTCGAATGCGGTATCTCCGCTCACCAGTGGAGATCCATCATCTCGTCGAAATCCTCGGCCTCGTCCTGCTCCGGCCGGGCGGTCAGCGTTCCATTGTCGAGAATGTAATAGCGGCCCACCAGCCGCGTCGCATCGACACGATTGTGCTCGGCGATCAACAGCCCGATGCCGCTCTCGACCAGCCCGCGCAAGGTCGCGATGAGCGCGTCGACGGCGAGCGGATCGAGCCCGACAAACGGCTCGTCGAGCAGCAGATATCGCGGCCTTGTCACCAGCACATAGCCGATCTCGGCCCTGCGCCGCTCGCCGCCCGAAAGCTTGCGCAGCGGCCGTCGCGACAGATGCGAGATCGACAGCACATCCATGACGTCCTGCACCGCACCTGCCCGGTCTGCGATCCGCGCGCCTTCCGCCGCCATGGCAAAGGCTTCGGCGACCGTCAGATGCGGCGGGATGAACGGGCGCTGCGGCACATAGCCGAGGCCGAGCCGCGCGCGCGCGTCGGTCGGCAATCCACTGACCGGGTGCCCGTCGACATGAACGCGCGCCCTGTCGGGCTCGATGATGCCGAGAAGAATGTTGAACAGGGTCGATTTGCCGGAGCCGGACGCCCCGAAAAGTCCCACCGCCTCGCCGGTCCTGACCGACAGGTTGACGCCCGACAGCACATAGTCGCCGCGCAGCGATTTCCAGATGTTGCGCGCCTCTATGGAGTTCACCTGGGGCCCCCGCCACCGACTTTGGCCCAATGAAACGGGCAAGCGCCGATATTAGACGGTTTCAGTTTCGGACGGAACCTCACAAAGTCGCCAGAGGACCGTATGTCCTCAAGGATTGCTCGGCTCCGTGCTCGAAATCGTGCCGCCATAGGCGACGCCGATCTTGCCGAACGACAGCGGCGACGAGGTTGCGGTCAGCACCACAGCTTCCTCGATCCAGCATTGGTGGACATGGTCCGACTGCGTTCCCGCAATGATCGAAGGTGCCAGAATGTAGATTCCGGCCGGCAGATAGGGCAGGCGGAAGCGGAAGCGCGCCTCGAACCGCTCTCCAGCGCGGAAATTTCTCGGCGACAGCCGGTAGGTCTCGAAACTGTTGTCGCCAAAAAGGTTCTGTCCCGCCTCGTCGCGCAGGATGAAGCCCGCAATCAGGCTTTCGCTGTCCTTGACGACTTCGCCCGACAGGACGATCTCGACCTCGTCGGTCCCCTGCACGGCCGAAAGTCGCTCGCCGGCCATGTTCTCGAAATGAACGTCGTCGATCCGCACATCGCCGATGCCGTGGACGGGCGCATTTTTCCGAAAGCCGGAAATCGAGATCGGATTGCCGCCATAAGAGACATCCTGTTCGAGCCGAGGCCCCGCAACAGACCCCACTCCGGCAGATGCCGGCTCCGCTTGCGCGGCGATGAAGGACGCCCGGTAGCGCAGCAGCACGTCGCCCGTATCGCCGCTTGCAAGCGCGCGCCCCTTGTCCAGCCACATGGCGCGGGTGGCGCTTGAAAGCAGCAAGCTGTCGTCATGCGACACGAGGATCACTGCCCCCCTCTCAAGAAAGGTGCGAATGAAGCGGCGGCATTTCTGCTGGAACGCCGCGTCGCCCACGCCCAGCAATTCATCCACGACCAGAATGTCGGCATCGACATGGGCCGCGACCGAGAAGGCGAGCCGGGCGCGCATTCCGCTCGAATATTCGCGCACCGGCCGGTCGAAATAGTCGCCAATGCCGGAAAATTCGCGGATCGGATCGAGACGTTCCCGCGCGGTGCGAGTGTCCATGCCGTAAAGCGCGGCATTGATGAGCACGTTTTCGCGGCCGGTGAAATCCGGGCGAAACCCTGCGCCCAGTTCCAGCATCGGCGCAATGCGGGCAGCGCACTCGACATGGCCCCCGTCGGGGCCTTTGTCGGGCGCAGTGATGCCGCACAACATGCGCAGGAGGGTCGATTTTCCGGCCCCGTTCCGGCCGACAATGCCGAGGCATTCGCCTCTGGACAATTCGAGGCTGACATCGTCGATCGCCCGGTGTCCGCCCGCCTTGCCGCCGCTCCCGAACAGCATGCGCGCCAGCACGGCCCCGCGGCTTCCGCGCGCCGGATATTCCTTCGACAGGCCCTGCGCGCGCAACAGAACCTCGCTCACGCCCGCTCTCCAGACGCGACCTTTTCGACGGACACCTTGTCCATGCGGATATTGGCAAGGCCGGCGGACACATGCGTCGAGACCACGCGCAATGTTGCAGCACTTTCGCTCATCGCCTCGACGCGGTCCTGACCATCGCGCCCCGACAGAACCAGCGCATCGACGGCGTAGACGCCTGTCGGCAGGAACGGCAGCCGGAACCGGAACTCGACATCGAGCCGGCGATCCGCGCGCAGTTGCAGTTCCGCGCCGCCTGCCAGCCTGCGGCTGTCGAAGGCGATCACGACCTGCCCCATCGGATTGCGCATCAGCGCAATCACACAGGCCACATCGAGATCGCTTCCGGCCTTTGCTTCAACATGTAGGGCGACCACCTCGCCACCGGCAAACGCAACCTGGCCGCCAGCCGCCGACGACACCGCCACGCGCCTGATTTCAGCCCGGCCTGACGGTTCAGGCGGATTGTCCGGATCGAAACCCTCAGCCGGAGCCGGCTCCTGCAAGGCAATTCGCGCGAGGTCGTCGCTGTCATTCGTCGCGTTCGCCAGCCCCTCCGCGCCTGCGACGAGAGCCGCCATATGGCTTCGATAGCGCCGCAGCACAGGCCGCGCCGAACCATCGGCAATGACGCGCCCCGCCTCGATCCAGACGACGCGGTCGCAGAGCGCCGAGACCGCATGTTCGTCATGCGACACGAACAGCACCAGCCCCTTGCGGCGGAACTGGCGCAGGAAGCGCATCGACCGCTGCTGGAAATCCGAATCCCCGACACCCAGTATCTCGTCGACGATCAGGATGTCCGGATCGACATTGGCGCACACCGCAAAGGCAAGGCGGGCAAACATGCCGCTCGAATATTCGCGCACCGGCCGGTCGATCTTGTCGCCAATGCCGGCAAATGCCTCGATCGCCGGCATCCGCGCCTCGATCTGCGAGGGTCCGAGCCCATAGATCGCCGCGGCCAGCAGCGCATTCTGGCGGCCGGTGAATTCGCGGTTGAAGCCCGCGCCAAGCTGCAGCATCGCCGCGATCCGGCCATGCGTTTCGACCGTCCCGGTCGTCGGCGTCATCACCCCGCTGACGACCTGAAGTAATGTCGATTTGCCGGCTCCGTTGCGGCCGATGATACCGACGCATTCGCCCTTGCCCGCAACCAGATTGACGCCCGACAGGGCCTGCAGCGATTTGCCGGCAGGGCGGCGCGTCAGGGCGGCGATGAGCCTGCCCGCCGGATGGCGGAACATGCTGAACGTCTTGCCGACGCCCGCGAGGCGGATCGACGCCTCAGACGACATCGACGAAGCCCGGCCGCAGCCGAATGAAGATGCGTCGCCCCGCCCACAGCACGACGAGCGCCGCCAGCGCATAGACGGGCAGCGCGCCCCAACTGGCGGGCTGGTCGGGGAAGAACAGGCTGCGGCCGTTTTCGAGCGGCAGCGTCATCGGATTCATCAGATAGAACGACCGATAAGCCGGCGGCACCTGCGACAGCGCGTAGAAGACAGGGCTCATGAAGACCAGTACCGGCCCGACCGCCTGCAGAATATGCGTCAGGTCGCGCACATAGGCCCCGATGCCGGCAAGCGCATAGCCAATTCCCGCCGTCGCCACGACGAGAGGAACGATCCACAGCGGCAGGAGCAGCATCTCGGCGCGTAACCCGCTGCCGATCAGCGCCGTCAGGAGCGTCAGGATGAAAAGATTGATCAACAGCTTCGTCAGCGCGGACGCGATGATGACCCAGACCAGCATTTCGAGCGGGAACACGATCTTGGACACATAGGTCGCGTTGTCGTGCAGGCTGCGCGGCGCGCGCGCGATCACCTCCATGAAGAAGGCGAACAGCGATATGCCGAAGAAATAGATCAGCGGCACGTCGAATTCGTTGCCGGTCGGGGCCACCCATCGCATCTTCATGATGACGCCGAAGACGAAGGTGTAGATCGCCACCAGCGATGCCGGAATGAGGAAGACCCAGGTGATGCCGAGCACGCTTCCTCTGAACTGGCTTTCAAGGTCGCGCTGAGCGAGCCGCAGGAAAAGATGCAGTCTGGCGGGTGCGTGGATCAGCATTGCCGGCATGGTCCTGCCGGATGGCTCGGCGTCTGCGTTCGGTTCGTCGTCAGGTTCGGCATCGCAACACGAAAGGAGTTCGCCACAGGCAGGTCCGTTCGCAATAACACATCGCCCGAGAAACAGGCCATAGCGGCGTCTGCCTGACATTTTCCCGATGCCATGGACCTGCTATATGTTTGCCCGCGCAAGCTTGGGGGTCGGGTCTTACATGTTTCCTATCGTGGCAGGACTGGCGGGGATCGGCATCGTCCTCCTGCTGGCAGCGCTCACTTATGCCCGCCTCCGGTCGACCTACCGTCTCGACAGCGTCTGGGCGCGATTGTGGACGCGCAGCCCATGGCTGGCAGAACGAATTTCAGCACCTCACGGCGCTCCCGAACCATTAAAGCGATATGTCGGCTGGGTCGCACCGGATGCGGCAACGACAGAAACCGTCGCCGAAGTCAGGTTCCAGGTTTCGGCGCCTCTCCTGCGCGACATGCTGCCGGCGGGCCGCTATCTCGCCGTCCTGGCCATGCCGGAAGGAGCCATGTTGCGCTGGCGCGCGAGCGCGGGCCGCATGCCTGTCTCCGGCGTCGCCTGTCTTGACGCGGGCCGCTGGGTGCGAAACGAATGGCTGTTCGGGCTTGTCTCCTCGCGGCGGGGCAGACAGGCGGACGCAGCCGCCGAGGCCGTCGACGGTGCCGCCGCCGCCATGCTGCTTGCGGCCTGCTGGGCACCGGCAAGCCTCATTCGTGACGGCAAGGCGCGTTGGACATTGGAAGGCGACATGACCCTTTCGACGCAGCTCATCGAGGTTCCCGGCCAGCCTGCTGTCGCCATCAGGCTCATGCCGGACGGACAGCCCGCCGAAATCTCAGTCTCGGCGCAGCGCGGCACAGATCGCGTCGAACTGCGCGCCACACTTTCCGACTTCGAGCTTTTCGACGGCTATCGCCTGCCGCGCCGCTTGAGCGTGACGGATGCCGCGCCGGGCGCAAATCCATCCATCGTGACGCTTCAATCCGTCCGCTTCCCCGGCCCGTGGGCGAACAGATTCAGCGTGGAGACCCAAGCCCATGCCTAACGCCCTCCTGAACATGGTCGAGGCGAACGCGCCCGATACGCCTGCGCTGATGGAGATAGGCCGGCCCGACGCCACCTATGGCGATCTTGTGCGCCAGACCCGGCAGCACATGGCCTTCCTGACGTTTGCCGGCGCGGGCACGCGCATGCGATTTGCAACCATGCTCACCGCTGGCGCCGACACCGGCGTCTTCCTGCTGGCCTGCTGCTGCGCGGGCACGGCACTACCCAACAACCCCGCGCTTGCCGACGCCGAAGTCATCGAACTGGCGCGCGAGGCCGGCGCGACGCATTTCGTGGCCGACAGCGAAACCGCACCACGTGGCCGCCAGATCGCGGCTGCGCTCGGCATTCCGCTCATCATGCTGACGACCGATGCCGATGGCGTCGCAGGCTCTGCCCGCGCGGCGCTCGACGGCGAGGCATTCGCTATCATCGGCGATCCTTCCGCCAGCTTCGACCGCGATCCGTCCGAGACTGCGCTTGTCCTCCTTACATCGGGTTCGACCAGCCGCCCGAAGCGCGTTCCGCTCAGCCTCGCCAATGTCGTCGCCGGATCGCAGAACATTTCCGGCTCGCTTGAGCTTGTCTCGTCCGACATCGTTCTGGCGATGATGCCCATGTCCCATGTCGGCGGCATCGTCGATATCTTCACCGCCGTCTTTGCCTCCGGCGGCGCGGTCGCGCTGGCACGGCAGGTTTCGGCCGACAGCTTCTTCGCCAACCTGCTGGCGTTCCGCCCGACATGGTTCCAGGGCGTGCCGACCGTACTTGCCGACATTGCGCGCCGAGGCGCGAACCCCGACGAAATGCAGGCGATGAAGGGTCTCAAATTCATCCGCGCCGTGGCGCAGCCGCTGCTCAACGGCCTGCATCTCTCCTTCGAGAAACAGTTCGGCGTGCCGCTTGTGCCGATGTACGGCATGACCGAGGCGACAGGCGTCATCACCAGCCCCCGCCCCAGCGAAAAAATCCGGGTGGGGTCGGTCGGCAGGCCCTTTGGAACCGAAGTGACGATCGCCGACCAGTATGGCAACCCGGCCAAAACAGGCGAGATCGGGGAAATCATGATCTTCGGTCCCGCCATCACCGCCGGCTACGAAGACATCGACCGTGCCGAATTCTTCCGGGGCAAATGGCTGCGCACGGGAGATCAGGGATATTTCGGACCGGACGGCGTGCTGACGCTTGTCGGGCGCATCAAGGAGATCATCAACAAGGGCGGCGAGAAGATTTCACCGCTCGAAATCGAGCGCGCCGCAACCATGCATCCGGCCATCGCGGAGATCGCGGCCTTTGCCCTGCCGCACCCCTCGCTTGGCGAAGAGGTCGCGGTCGCGGTCGTGCCGCACAAGGGCAAGTCGATCAGCCTGACCGAACTCCAGACGGTGCTGCGGGGCAGCTTGGCCGAATACAAGCTGCCCCGCAGCCTGCTTCTGGTCGATGCCTTGCCGCGCGTGCCGAACGGCAAGCTCAACCGCCGCGCTTTGCCCGCGCTCGCAATGTCGGGCTCGCCTCAACCGACGGCGAAGACGCCCCCCTCGACCCCGACCGAAAAGCTGCTCGCCACGCTCTGGGCCGACGTGCTGGAAGGCGAAAAACCCTTCCTTGAAGACGACTTCTTCGAACTCGGCGGCGATTCGCTCAGCGCCACCAATCTCGCAACCCTTGTCGAAAGCCGCTTCAAGGGCATCTCGACCAGCAACGATCTGTTCGTCGCGCCGACGCTGGCAGAAATGGCAAAGCGCATCGATGCCGGCCTTGTCGCAAGCCAGGCGAGCACGCTCCGGCCGGACATCGAACAGGCGCTGCGCAAGGCGGTGATTTCCTGGCGCGGCACGCATCACACCGACACCGTGGCCGTGTCGCGGAACGCGATGGGCGACAAGACGCCATTCTTCTGGATCTGCCAGAGCAACGGGCAGTTCGAGCCGCTATGCGAGCACATGTCGCCTGACAGGCCGATTTACATTCTGAGTTCGCTATCGACGACCAACCTCAAGAACGCGGCAAATACCGCAGTTCTCGCGCGCCACTACGCGTCCTGGATCGCGTCGAAGACCGGCACCGGGCCTATTCACATCGGCGGCTTCTGTCAGGGCGGGCTTGTTGCCTTCCACGTGTCGAAACTGCTGGAAGCCATGGGCCGCCGCCCCGAAATCCTGTGCGTGCAGGACCGTTTCGTGGCCGAGCAATATGAAGGCGCGGTTGCACTGTTCAGCGGCAAGCGCGGCTTCACCGCCTTCTATGACAGGTTCGGCGATCCGGCGCGCGGCTGGGGGCGGTATTGGCAGGGGCCGTTGAGCCTCCACCGGCTCGACGCAGACCATAACGACCTGCACAAGCAGCCGCATGTCGCCACCTTCGCCGCCCAGCTCGAATCCGTTCTCGACGCGGTCGAGCAGGGCCGCCCGATGCCGGGCCTGCTGAAATTCGAGCCCCCCGCGCCGTTCGACCCTGCGCTTCGCGCCGTCGTCGCCGAAACGCGCCTGCCGCGTTTCATGCGCGCGGGATCGAGCAGGAGGCTGACCGTGCGCGTGCGCAACAACAGCAATGTGCCACTTGCCCCGACGGCAGAGAGCGGCGTTTCGCTGGCGGCCGAATGGCGGGGTTTCGATCCGGTGGAGAATATCGAACTCGGCGGCCGCACGTCGATCGATCGCGCCATCCCGCCGGGTGGCCACATCGACATCGAACTCGACATTCGCATGCCGGTCAGGGGACTGCCCTTGCGCCTCACGGTCGATCTCGTCGAGGACGGCATCGCCTGGTTCAACGAGCATCGCCGGGCGCGCTCGCGCGGCTTCGTCATTCCGCTGCCGGCGCTCTAACCTCGCCGCGCCGTGGCGCTTACAGGCAGCGCATCCACCCATCGGTGGCCGAAACGCGGCCGCCATTCGAGCCGTTCGTTTGTCACCGAAATCGTGCTGCACGCGGCGGCCAGCTCGGCAAGCGCTGCCGTCGCCTTCATACGCACCAGCCGCGCGCCGAGGCAGCCATGCCTGCCCGCCCCGAAGGAGAGATGTTGCGGACTTTGCCTGCGCGCCGGATCGAACATGCCCGCATCAGGCCACACGGTTTCATCGCGATTTGCCGAGCCGAGCGCCAGAAGCACAGGCATTTCCGCGCGAACGGAGCGTCCTGCAATCTCGCAATCGACACCTGCGATCCGCGCGATTACCTGCCCCGGCGTGTCGTATCGAAGCGTTTCCTCGATCACCGCCGAGGCCATCGACGGCTCATCCATCAGTCGGCCGTGCCAGACGGGATTGTCTCTGAGCGCAATCAGCGCATTGGCCACCAGCGCGTCGACATTCTCGATCCCGTCGGCATAGATCAGCATGGCTGCATCCGCCGCTTCAACAAACGTCATCACGCCATCATCGGCCAGCCGTTTCAGCGCTGCGAGAAGTGTCTCGCCATCTGCTGACGCAAGCGCTGCGAGAAAATACTCCCGAAACCGGCCGAGCGCGGCATCTGTTTCGTCCAGCGCCTCGCGCGAGGTCGCAGGCGCAAACAGGCGAAAGAAGGCATCGCTCCAGCCGGCGAGATCGGGGCCGTCCTTTTCCGGCAGACCGAACATGCCTGTCATGACGCACCAGGAAAATGGCGTTGCAAATTCTGCCAGCACATCCCCGCCGCCCGCTCCAGCAAACCGCTGTGCATGGTCGCGCGCCAACATCTGGACCAAACTGTCGGCCGAGGCCACCGCCCCCCTGATCGCGCCGGCCAGCGCCTTGCGGCGGTCGCGATGCTCGTCGCCATCCATGAACGGCAGGATGTTTGCGGCAACATCGGCGCTCAGCCTCCGCTCGCGATGACGCGGGCCGATCGCCGAAAACCGGCTCGGCCGATTGGCGAGCCGCCCGTCGCCCAAGGCCGCGGCAATATCGGCGTGACAGGTCAGGAGAAGCGCGCCGTTCGGCAGCACATGGGCAGGATCGTTGCGCCTCAGCCAGTCCCAGACCGGATAGGGATCGTGGACGAAGGATGGCGAAGTAAGATCGACAGGTCGCCGCTCCGCCCCCGCCGCGGCCGGGGGTTCAGGCGCAGCGGTGCCCGCGCGCTCAAAAAGCCGCCGCAGCAACCTCATCGACCACCTTGCGGATTTCCTCGTCGTTCAGGCGCAGATGTTCGCGGATCGCCGCGCGTTGCTCCTCGCTTGCCTTCAGGCCTGCGCCCAAAGTCGCCATCAGGCCCGTCTCATAATAGCGGAGCGCGGCCGAGAGCACGAACAGCTCGTCCAGCAGGTCGGCAGTCGTGCTCGGCGAGCAGATGTCGGCAATGTTGTCACTGGCGACACGCACATGCACGCCCGCTTCGACAAGTTCGAGCACGCGCGGGATCGAATTATAGGTCGGCGACATCAGCGGCCTCAGCTGCCGCATGCCGATTGCCGCGCTGGGGCAGGTGATGACGCCGACATTGAACTCCAGCATCCGGTCGATCATGCACCGGTGCCGCGCCTCGTCATAGGTCGAGGGCGAGATCATGTGAACGGCCCAGACCATCGGCGCACCATCGGCCGATTTCGGCCCGCCATGGCGGCTCATAACGTCGAGCAGCCGCTCCGTGCCGCGCTCGCCAGCCTCGTTGCGCTGGTCGGTATGCACATGCAGCATCTTGCCGTGCCGGCTGGCCAGGTCGAGCATGCGCACACAGTGCTCCTCGAAGCCGATGTTTTCCGGATAGTGGTCGCGGTCGTCGGCTTCCGGCAGGCAGCCGATGAAATCCGCCTCCTGCGCGCCTTCCTCGAACACGGCCCAGCGCTCCGGTTCGTCATCGCGAAACCCAAGCGGGCTGTAGGCGGCGGCCCTGACCGCAATGCGCCCCGCCCACCGGCCTGCAATCCGCCTCATCTGGCGCAGCGCCTCGACGCCCACGCGGTCAGCTGTAACATCGACCATCGTGTCGGCCGCCGAGGTTCCGGCCTCAACCATCATCGAAAGCGTGCCTTCGACCCGGCGCTCAAGATCATCGGGATCGTAGGCCGGCCCGGAATGGATCGAGTTGATGAGCCAGTGCTTCTTGCTCAGCGATATGTGCGAATTGTCGAGCACCGAAAGGTTTGCGCCGGAGAAATAGCGGTCGTCGAGCGTGTCAGCCCGATCGAGATGCAGATGCGCATTGTAGAAGCCGCCGAGCGCCGCGACCTGACCACGCACACGCGAAAACCATGGAGACCGGTCTCTCATGACACTAAAAACCCTGAGGGAGGCTTGCCGCCCCTGAATGACTCGCCGATTGGTCGAAAGTTGTTTGGCGTTCGCAAGGCATCGACGCGGAATGGCCGACCTGCCCCGTTCCCCCAACAACCCACCCGCCAGAAAGGCGGGATATCTCCCACAAGGATGGTTTACCGCTTTCTCTTGCCAACGCAAGATGGTGCGCGAAGCAGCCCGCGATCCGGCTCAGCTGAAGAAGACAGACACCACCGCCGAGAGCATCGCCGCCGCCACCAGAGCTGCCGCCAGATCGTCGGCCATCACGCCCCAGCCGCCGGGCAATGCATCGCCAGCAAGACGGATCGGCCACGGCTTTCCGATGTCGAGGAACCTGAACAGCAGAAAGGCCGGAAGCCACAGCAGCGGCTCGCGCGCCACCGCTTCCAGCGTCAGGCTCATTCCCACGGTCTCGTCGATGACCATCGCGCCGTGATCGGTCTCGCCCAGATCGCGGCCGGTTCGGGTGCAGGCCGCGACCGCCACAAGAATGATTGCGACATAGGCCACGATCCGCGCCCAGACGGGCAGGAATTGCAGCGCGGCAAACAGCGCAAATCCGCCGGCACTGCCCCATGTTCCCGGCCATGGGCGGCACAGGCCGAGCCCAAGGCTCATCGACACCAGCCAGCTCGGCCGCGCGATCATCCGCGCGAAGGTCGGGACGGGCGGCGGCCGGCCGGCATCCGCCATGTCAGGCCCTCCAGTCGAGCGCGCAGACGATCCTGCTGTCCGCGCCATGAACGATGACGCGCCGCCCGCCGCCGGGCCGGTCGTGGCGCGTGGCCGAGAGGGCCTCCGAGACGAAGCACGGCGAGGCGAAGCGCACCGTCATCTGGCCTGTCGCGCCCGCCTCGGCGATCGTCTCGGCCAGTGTCGCAAGCAAGGTGCCGTGGATGATCCTCTCCGGCATTGAGAGCCTGCCGCAAAGGTCGCGATCCATGTGCAGCGGATTGAAGTCGCCCGATGCCTCGGCATAGGTGAGATGCTCGTCCACGCCGACGGAAAACCGGCAATGCGCGCTGGCGGCAGGGCGCGCGCCCGCATTGGCTGTCGCCCCCAGCCGCTCAGACGGCACGACCAGTTGCTGAAGCTCGCAGCGGAACGCCTCATCGCTCCCGGCAAACAGGCGCAACACAGCCTTCGCCTCGGCCGTCGCTTTCGGTTCGGCCGCAAGCACCTGGCCGTCCGCCAGGGCGCGGCTTCTCACCGCCGCGATCCGCTCGATGACCAGATGATCCCGGCTATGCGCATAATGAGCATCGAGTTCGCCCGCGAAATGGCGCGCCAGCGGCGCGACGAGCGCGGCAAACGGCACGGGCCGGCCAGCCATGCCCGTTTCCAGAATACGCCCGACGATGCCGTCGATCGCCGCGGATGCGATCCTGATCTGCATCCGCCTGGCCGCCTTCTCGCTCAACTTGCCTGCCCGGCCCACCTGCTGAGCACGATCGAGGCATTGATGCCGCCAAAGGCAAACGAGTTGCACATCGCGGCATCGCCGTCGAATGCCGCAGCACCGCCCGACACCGGATCGAGGCCGATCGACGCGTCTTCTTCGAGGAAATTGATCGTCGGCGGGGCCGTGCCCTCGCGCAATGCCTCTGCCGTGACGATCAGTTCCAGAATTCCGGCTGCTCCCAGTGCGTGACCGTGGATCGGCTTGGTCGACGAAAATTTCAGCGTCTTGATCTGCTCGCCGAACACGGTGCGCAGCGCGTCGCCCTCGCTCTGGTCGTTGGCGACCGTCCCCGTGCCATGGGCGTTCACATAGCCGATCCGTGACGGGTCGATGTTCGCATTGGCCAGTGCAGACGAAACGCATTCGGTGATGCGCTGCGTGCTCGGGCGCAGCAGGTCGACTGCATCGCAATTCGTCGCATAGCCTGCGACCTCGCACAGTATCTCTGCACCGCGCGCCCGTGCCGCGTCTTCCGATTCCAGAATCATGATGCCCGCGCCATCTCCGAGGATCATGCCGTTGCGTCCCTTCGAGAAGGGGCGGCAAAGGCCCGGCGTCATCACGCGCAGGCCCTCCCAGGCGCGAAACGCGGCAGGCGTAAGAATGGATTCGGTGCCGCCGACGATGCAGCGGTCGACCTGGCCCGACTGGATCAGGCTTGCCCCAAGCCCCACCGATTGCGCCGACGACGCGCAGGCCGTCGATATGCAATACATCGGTCCCGTCGCGCCGAATTCGATCGCCACCCAGGAACCGGCCGCATTGGTCATGATCTTGGGGATCGAAAACGCATCCATCCGCCCCAGCGGATTTCCGGCGAATATCTGGAAATTGGTCTGGAGCGTGTCGGTGCCGCCGAAACCGGAACTGACCACGACCGCACAGCGGCTGCCGAAATCGTCCTTTTCAAGGCCGGCCTGCGCGACCGCCTCATGGGAGGCGTGCAATGCCATTGCGGTGACGACGTCCTGAAAGCGCTCGTTCTTGCCCTGCCAGATCGTCTCCACGTCTTCGGGGGCAAAGTATGATGCCGTCGTGACCTGCTGGCGCGGCAGGGCTTCGAGCCGGAAGTCGCGCACCGCCGGCTTGCCGTCGCGACAGGCCTGCCAAAGCGCGGACGCGCCTATGCCGCAGCCCGAGACCGCGCCCATTCCGGTAACGACGACGCGCTTCACGAAGGCTGATCTTCTGACTGATCAGTGTCGCGCTGCTCAAGCGCCCGCATCACCAGCCGGGTGAAATCGTTGACCGTCGTCATCGACGTCATATCGCTGTCGACCGAAATATAGACACCGAACACTTCTTCGATATCCATCAGGATCATCACATAATCGGCAGACTGGATTTCGAGTTCTTCCAGCTTTGTCTCCGGCGTCACCTTGCCGATATCGACCATCGCCTCGCGGGCCACGATTTCAGCCAGTTTTTGCTGGACCTCGCTCAAGGTAGGCACGGCTGCTGCACTGTCGCTCATGGAATTCTCGTTTGGAGGCAGGATCGAATAAGTAATATGCAATTGGTCAGGCGGCTTCAACTATATCGGCCGGGCGTCTTCCACGCCCCCTATACACCCCGGCGCAGAGCTAGGCAGCCGCTGGTCGATCGGCTACAAGGCGCTGAACTGGCTGGATGTTTCCGACACCCGGTGCGAACGTCCAAAGACCGCAATCTACCACTTTTCAATCCTGACGGAAGCTGCATGTTCCCTCGGTGGTTCCGCAATATGGGCCGCAACCTGACAGTCCTTGCAAGGAATCTGGCCTTCTACCTCGCGGTCGGCCTGATGAGCATTGCCTTCGCGCCCGTCGTTCTGATGGCGATCCTGCGGATCGCGAGCTGGGACTTTGTCGGACGCGCCTATCTGGCCTGTTTCGGCTGGCTGCTGCGCAGGATTTGCGGCATCGCCGTCGAAGTCACCGGCATGGAGAACATCCCCGCCGGTCAGGTTCTGTTCGCCTGCGCCCAACAGTGCAACTGGGAGAACTTCTTCATTCCCCCCATGGTCGGCAATCCGGTCATCTTCATCAAGAACGAGCTGCAAAGCTATCCGATCATGTCGCAGATCGCACGCGAGCGGGGTTACATCTTCGCCAATCGCGGACAGGGCCTCGACGCGATCCGCGATACGTTCGCACAGGCCAGGGCGCGCAAGGCGGACGGCCATAGCCTGTTCATCTTCCCGACCGGCTGGCGCACGGGCGAAGAGCTCAGTCCGCCTTTCCAGCACGGCATCGCCCGCCTCTACACAACGCTCGACATGCCCTGCGTGCCCATCGCCCACAACGCCGTCCGCTGCTGGCCGCACAAATCATGGCTGCGGCTGCCGGGCACGATCCGCGTGCATATCCTGCCGCCCATCGAACCCGGACTCGATAAGGCATCCTTCCTCAACCGGCTGCATGGCGAACTCTTCGGTGCGACCGACGATCTCCTGTCGCCTCCCGCCCCGCCCGCGCTTTATCACGAACCGGATAGCGGCGGTCGCGCTTTGGCGCGGGACATGATGGACGGCGCCCGTTGAGCAGTGTCCTGATCGATTGCAGGCTGATCGACGGCGCGCATTCGGAGCGCGATCTCGCCACTCTATACTCGAAACATTCGACCGGCCGCGACGCGTGTCATTTTCTCGTCGGCGCTGATGCGCTTGCCGAAGAGCCCGGCCTGATCGACCGCCTCGGCTTGGCCGGCGTCCCGGCTGCTGGCGTTCATCGCCTGCACGCCCCGCCTGCCGGACGCGCGCAGTCGAGCTTTGCCGCATGGCGTGACCGCGCATCGGCCCGCATCGCCGCTGCAATCGCCGTCGAACTCGATGCCCGTCGTGTCATCGTCCTTTGCACAGACATCACAGACGCTGCCACTCTCTGGGACGGCCACGCCTTGCCCGCAGGCATCGAAATCGTCGCGGCTGTTCGCGACGCCGCGACCGGCGAATGGCGGGAGACGGTCGCAAGACCTGCGCGTCTCGCGGCTCCGTCTGGCGACAAGCCCCTTCTCGCCCTGGTCAGCCCGATCCCGCCCGACAGGTCGGGCATCGCCGACTATGCGCTCGAACTCATACCCGAGCTTGCAAGGCACTACCGGGTCGAGCTTGTGACGAAGAACCCGACTTCGGCAACGACCTCGCTGGCAGGTTTTCCGATCCACGGCATCGACTGGTTCGACCGCAATGCCGGCCGCTTCGACCGCATCGTCTACCAGTTCGGCAACTCCGACCATCACGATTACATGTTCGCCCTGAACGAGCGCCATCCCGGCCTCGTCGTCCTGCATGATGCATTCATGTCCGGCGTTGCCCGGCATATGGAAATGACAGGCTATCGGCCGGGCAATTTCAGCGAGCGGCTCTATCTCGACCACGGCTATGCCGCCCTTGCCTCGCGATGGCGGCCGAAGGGCGCGCTCAACACCGTGATGCGCTATCCATGCTCGCTCGGAGCCATCGGCCCGGCATTGGGCGTCATCGTCCACTCGCAGGAAGCGCGCTCCATCGTCGCCACCCATTACGGCGACAAGCTTGCCGCCACGCTTTTCGGCGTTCCGCATTTGCGCGCCGTCAACGGACAGCCGGGCCGGGTGGAGGCGAGGCATTCGCTTGGTTTGAACGACGGCGATTTCCTCGTCGCGAGTTTCGGCTCGACCAGCCAAACGAAGCTGAACGACAGGTTGCTCACCGCCTGGAAAAAGACCTCCATGGCAAACGACCCGCGCTGCCGGCTCGTATTCGTCGGCGGCAATACCGACGCCTATACCCGCCGCCTCAGACAGTCCGCCGCCGGCACCAATGCCAGCATCACCGGCCGCTGCCCGGCCGAACTATACCGGACCTACCTTCAGGCCGCCGACATCGCCGTGCAATTGCGCTGCCTCTCGCGCGGCGAGACATCGGGTGCGGCGCTGGACTGCATGGCGGCGGGCCTTCCCCTCATCGTCAACCGCCATGGCAGCATGGCGGAATTGCCCGATGACGCGGTCCTGATGATCGAGGATACATTCGAGGATCGGGCTCTCGTCGATGAAATGGAACGGCTACGAAACGATACCTCCGAACGCAGCCGGTTGAGCGCCGCGGCAATCGCACACGTCGCCGCCGTTCACGACCCCGTGACCGCTGGCGATCTCTACAGGGACGCGATCGAGCACGCGCACAGCCAGCTTCGCGCGCGCACCTCCGTCCCGCAGCTTCTCGCCGGCATCATGCCGCCCGCGCCCCTGACTGCGATGGCGTTGACGACCGCCGCCTGCGTTCAGCTTTCCCTGCCGCGCCCTCGGCAAAAAGCGCGCCTGTTCTTCGACGTCACGGCAATTGCCCGCAACGATCTTCGCAGCGGCATCGAGCGCGCGGTGCGCAATCTGCTTGTCGAATTTCTGGAGAACCAGCCGGACGGCTATCGCGTCGAGCCGGTTCGGCTTGAGGACAACCAGCTGATCCTGGCCCGCGCCTACACGTCGAAACTGCTCGGCATCCGCCGCTCTCCCTTCCCCGACGAGGCGGTCGCCCCGCGTCCCGGCGACATCTACCTGATGGTCGACCTCGCCCATCGCGATGTCGTCGCCCACCGCGATCTCTACCGCGCCTTGCGCCGTCAGGGCGTGCGCACCGCATTCATGATCCACGATCTTCTGCCGGTTCGCATGCCTGACTATTTCCCGCCTCGCGCGCAGGCCGATCATGCGCGCTGGCTCGACGTCGTCGGCGAGGCTGACGTCAACATCGGTGTCACCCGTCACGTCGCCGCGGACCTGGCCGACTGGTATCGCGGTCGCGAGCTTGCGAAGACCCCGGCAATCGGCTTCTCCCACCATGGGGCAGAGCTTGAGACAGGCGTCGGCGACACGTCCCCGACCCTTTGGGAACGGTTCAGGCTGCGACGGATGGGCCGCCGCCCCGCCTTTCTGGTGGTCGGCACGGTCGAGCCGCGCAAGGGACATGACGACCTTCTCGCCGCATTCGAGAAACTCTGGGCGACAGGCTGCGAAGCCGACCTGATCGTGGTCGGGCGCGCCGGGTTCCGCGACCTCGACGTCATCGCGCAAATGCGCCGCCACCCGCAGCGCGGCCGGCGGCTGTTCTGGTTCCGAAATGCGTCGGATGCCCTGCTGGATCAACTCTACAGAAAGGCAGACTGTCTCGTCGCGCCAAGCCGTGCGGAAGGCTTCGGCCTGCCGCTGGTCGAGGCCGGCCTTCATGGCCTGCCTGTCCTTGCCCGCGACATCGAGGTCTTCCGCGAGGTGGCCCCGCCCGGCAGCCGCTTCTTTGCCGACGCCGGGCCGGACGCGCTGGCGCAGGCGCTCGCCGAATGGATCGACGCGCCTGTCCCAAGATACAAGCGGCCAGACATATTGGGTTGGGCACAGAGCGCCGACAATCTGTTCCGCCTGATCGCCGATCCGGCGGTCGCAACATCGCCCGCTTCCTCCCGCCATGCCGGGATGCTCGACAGATGATGATCACCGCCGCGCTCTTCGTTCTTGTCGTCGTGGCCGTCTGCGCCGCCATCTGGCTGCATCACATTCTGGGCGGCGAATGGCTCCCCTCCGACATTGCGCGCGAACGCCGCCTGTCGCGCCTGACGCTTGCCGAACTTGACCGTCGCTGGCGCGACGCGCCCGACAGGAGTGACATCGAGATCAACCTGACCACCATCCCGAGCCGCATCGGCCTGATCGACGTGACGCTGAAAAGCCTGCTCGACCAGTCTCGCCTCCCTGCGCGCATCGTGCTCAATGTGCCGGACCACAGTATCCGCGAAAACCGGCCCTACGAGGTTCCGGCCCATCTCCGCGCCCTCTCCTTCCTGCATGTGCGCCGCTGCCAGGACTGGGGACCGGCCACCAAGCTCATCCCGGCCGTTCTCGAAGGCGCGCCCGACCTGCCCATCCTGATTTCCGACGACGACCGCATCTACCCGCCATTCTTCGTCGAACGCATGGAGGCCGCCGCCAGAGAAATGCCGGACCGGGCGCTGACCTATGCCGGCATCGTCGTTCCGCCAGACCTGACCGACCGGCCGACGACGCTGATCGCCAATCTGCGCGTCACCCCGCCGGTTCCGATCCGCTGCCACCGCGTCTCGCGGCCTGAGCCGGTCGATATCCTGCTGGGCGTCTTCGGCTATCTCGTGCGCCCGCGCTTCTTTGCCCGCGACGAACTGACGGATTTCACGGTCGGCCCGCCGGAACTGCGCTATGTCGACGACGTGCGCACCAGCGCATTGTGCGATGCCGACAGGTTCGTCATTCCCGCACCCGTGCTCAGCCATATCCCGAAGCGCGACTTCTTCTCGTTCAAGCGCACCGCGCTTGGCCGCATCAATCGCGGCCCCGGCGGCAATGAACGCCGGCACAATACGATCGGCTATCGTTTCTTTGCCGATCGCTGGCGCGTCGGCGGCAATCGCGCAAATCGCGGCTGATCAGCGCCGTATCCGTCCGCTCAGCACACCATCGAACAGCTCGACATAGCGAGGACCGACTGCCGGCATGTCGATCGCGCGCGCCCGCTCGCGCCCCCAGTCGCAGATGGCCAGCCGCAGGTCGCGATTGTCGGCCAGTTCGACAAGCCGACTCGCCAGCTCGCCCGCATCTTCAGGCGGATAAAGAAGATTGTCCGCATGAGGCCCGGCGAGCGTCGAGGCATATCCCGCATTGGCTGCCGCCACCGGCACTGCGCCCGCCGCCATCGCTTCGCCTAATACAAGACCGAAGCTTTCCCCGTTGCGCGACGAGGCAACGACAATGTCTGCGCTGCCGAACAATGCCTGGGCCTTTGCCGCGTCAGGCGCAGGCAGATAGGTCGCATCCGCCCGCCCCTCGCTCCATGACTGCACGCCGCCCTGCAGCGGGCCGCTGCCTGCAATCGTCAGACGTGCGCCCACAAGTCGCGGTGCCGCCAGCTCCCAGGCACGCATCAGCACATCGACGCCCTTGCGATGCTCCAGACGCCCGAGAAAGACCACCGACACGTCGATTCCATTGCGTGGCCTGCTCGCGGCAAACCAGGGAGCGAGATCGACCGCTGGCGGGATGATCGTCACGGGCGCGAGGTCGCCGCCCTTCGGCAGCGCCTTGAGCGGCACGCCGGACGGCACGATGCCCGCCTCTATACGCTTGAGGAAATAGCGCGCCGCCCCAAGCAAGGCGCGGCTGAACATGCTGGTCGGGTCGGGCAGCGTCGCATGGAACGTCGCGACCGTCGGGCGACCGATCGCCCGCCAGGCCTGCCACGGCATGAGCGGCGTCCATGGCGTATGGAGATGCACGATATCGGGCCTGAACTCCGCCATCGACCGCCGCAGCGCCGCCATGTCTGCCCGCCCCGCAAGGCTGATCTCGGTCACTGTCCCGTGCAGCCGGATCAGGTGCTGCCGCCCGACGGTGCGCAACCGCGCCTCCGCCTGACCGACCGCCGAGCGTGGGGCCAGAATGACCACCTCATGACGCTCGTTCGACAGCCATGCCGCGAGGTCGCGCACATGGTTCTGCACGCCGCCCGGCCGCGCCATATCATAGGGGCAGACCTCAACGATCCGCATCACGTGGCTCCGGCTGAAAATCCAGCTCGAACGCGCTGTCGAGCGCGTCCATGATGCGCCCTGCGGCATCTGCCCAGTCGCGCGGACGATAGTTCGTCCTGATCCAGCCCTCGCGCGCCTGCCGGTAACCCGGCTCGAACAGCATCGCCTCAAGCGCAACGATGGCGGCGTTTTCGTCGGCCGGGTCGAAATAGTCCGCCGCCTCCCCTCCGACCTCGGGGATGGAAGTGGCGCGCGACGCGACACACGCCTTGCCATGGGCAAGGCTCTCGTCGACGGGCAGGCCCCAGCCTTCCGCAAGGCTCGGAAATACCGTGAACAGACACCCATCATAGGCCTGATGCAGTTCGCTGTCGGACAGGTTCGAACGGATGACTATCTTGCCGTCGAGATGGTTCGTTTCCTTCAGGAACTGCGCAAAACCTTGCGTCTTCCAGCCGAAGCGTCCGACGAGCAGCAGGTCGGGAACCGCCTGCGCCCCATGCTTCTCGACCAGTCTTTGCCAGACGCGCGCTAGAAACAGGTGATTCTTGCGCACCTCGATGGTCGAGACGAACAGCACATAGGGTCGGGCATGAACCCGCCCGCCGGTCGCACCGGTTCGGGTCCGCGTAAATCCCGATCCGAAGATAACCGGCGTCACCGGCACATCGCCGCGTCCCGCGCGCGCCAGATGTTCTCGCAGCACGTCCGCCGTGTAATTGGAGGGCGTCAGAAGGCAGTCCGACAGATCGGTCACATCTCCGATCCATCGCCCGAACCTCGCCACCTGCCGGTCGGCAACCAGTGCGGAATGCGTCATCGGCAGGAGGTCGTGGACGAGATGGGCGAGCCTCAGTCCGTGCTGCGCCTTCAGCCCCCTGACCGCACCGGCAAAACCGGGATTGCTCCATGTCCCGCCCATGGCAAGGATCACGTCGCCTTTCGCGGGCCGCGTCTCAGGCTGGACCAGCCCGGCCCGCATCGCCATGCGACGCACGAACCCCAACGATTTGAGCGCCGCAAAACGCATCGAGCGCATCAGCGCATCGGACCCTGCCGCCCGCTGCGGACTTTCGCTGCGTTCGGCGACGCGGTCGAGATCGCGAGGAGAGAGTATCTGCAACTCACGCGCGGATCGCCCGATGCGGCAAAGCCTGATGCGGCCCGGCGCAAGCTCGATCAGATGCGGGATGATTTCGAGCTGCACCCGGCAGATGCCGGTCGGCGTCGACCAGCCGTCGAAATGGCTCATCAGGTCGTCGCAATCGATCCAGATGCGCGGCAACGTTGCGCGAGGCGTCGTCGGCCGCCGTCCGGCTGAACTGAAGGCCATCGCGCCCTGCCCCTGCTCGGTGGTTCGCAGGTGTTTTAGCCAAGGATGCCGGGTTTCACCATCGCAGACAGCGATGTCGGCGCACATTCCATCAAACCGGCCCGACTTATGGGGCCGGCTTCTTCCAGTCGAAGAAATCGTCGGGCGCGCGCGCCAGCAATTGCCGCGCGAGATCCTGCCCCAGCGCCTCCGCATCGGCCGGTGCGCAACGCCCTTCGATCTTGAGGCATTCCGACCCATCGGTGCGCAGGATTTCGCCGCGCATGAAGATTTCGCCGTCGCGCAGTTCCGCCAGTCCCGCGATCGGCGTCTCGCACGACCCTTCGAGCGTGGCGAGGAATGCGCGTTCGCAGGCAACCGTGCGCTCGGTCTCGTAGACATTGAGCGGGGCCAGCAATTGTGCGGCGAGGTCGTCGTTCGCTCGCCGCTGTATGCCGAGCGCGCCCTGCCCCACGGCCGGCAGCATATCGGCCGGATCGAGCGCGGGCCATGTGTGGCTGTGGATGCCGAGCCGTTGCAGGCCCGCCAGCGCCAGGAACGTCGCGGTGGCCTGCCCCTGCTGCAACTTGTTCAGCCGCGCCTGCACGTTGCCGCGGAAGATCACGGTCTTGAGGTCGGGCCTGCGATGCAGCACCTGTGCCTTGCGGCGCAAACTGGCCGTGCCCACCGTCGCGCCATAGGGCAGGTCGGCAATCGACTTGTAGCTCGACGAGATCAGGACGTCGCGCGGGTCGCCGCGCACGAGGAAGCAGTCCGTGACAAGCCCGTCCGGCTGGACCGAGGCCATGTCTTTCACGCAATGAACGGCGATGTCGATCTCGTTCATCAGCAGGCTGTTCTCGATCTCCTTCGTGAACAGCCCCTTGCCACCGATGTCCTTCAGCGCGCGGTCCAGGACGCGGTCGGCAGTCGTCTTGATCGCGACGATGACGATGGCGTCTTCCGTCAGGCCATGGGCGGCCATCAGCAGTTCGCGCGCCTCGATGGCTTGCGCCATTGCGAGCGGCGAGCCACGGGTTCCCAAGCGGATTGGCAGTCGGCCCTTCATTTGCATGGCGCTCGATATCCCCGACGTAGCCCTTCTGCAATGGGCCAGCCTGCTCGACAATGACGCACCTGCCCTCGCGGAAGATCTCGCTTCTGCCGGGCCAGAGCGGGATTGCGCCTATGCGGCATCCTTTTTCTTGGGAAGCGCGCCGGGATTTTTCTCCGACCTGTCGCGATAGAGCGCCGAGCGGCCGAGCATCATCAGCGTCACCGGCGTCGTCACGGTCACGAACAGCCCGATCAGGATTTCGTGAACGGCGAGCCTGCCCGAGGCCGCGGTGAAGATGATGATCGAGCCGACAATGATGCCGCCCGCACCCCAGCTTGCACCGAGAGTGGGCGCATGGATGCGATCGTAGAAGGTTTGCAGCCGCACCAGGCCGATCATGCCGAGCAGCGTCAGCCCCGCTCCCATCAGAAGGAAGGCGGAACCGATGATCGCGGCCCACAGGGGAACATCGGAATGATCGAACGTCATTCGATCACCTCGCCGCGCATCAGGAACTTGGCCAGCGAGACGGTCGCCACGAAACCGAGCATGGCGATGATCAGCGCCGCCTCGAAATAGAGCGAGTTGCCCGTCCGCACGCCAAAGGCGAGCAATTGCAGCATGGCGCACAGATAGAGCGCATCGAGCCCCAGTATCCTGTCCTGCGCGCGGGGTCCGCGCATGATGCGATAGATGCACAGGCACATGGACAGCGCCAATGCGCCCTGAACGATCCAGAGCGTGACGAACAGGATCTGCGCGCTCATTCGAATGCCTCCAGAAGCAGTTTCTCGTAACGCCCGGTGATCGTCCCCGGCCAGTCGTCCCCGTCATGCAGGTCGAAGACGTGGATGAGCAGTTCCCCGCTCGCCGAGTTGAAATCGATCCAGGCCGTGCCCGGCGTGCTGGTGATGACGATGGACAGGATCGCAAGCCCGACCGGATTGGTCAGCCGCAGATGGATCTTGACGAAGCCCGACCTGCGCTCGCGCTTTTCGCCGGTCAGCAAAATCTTCGCCACGGCGACGTTGGACCGGACGATATCGACGATGACGATGCCCAGCAGCCTGAACAGGGCGCCCAGACTGTTGATCTGCGGGCGCGCCTCGCCGAGCGTCTTGAGCGCATGCGTCGCGCCGACGCCGACGCCGATTGCCAGCACCAGTTGCCCGCGCGTGACGCCGGACAGCATCAGCCACATGATCGCCAGCCCGATAGCCAGCAACGGATATGGAAGGATGCGGGCCATCATGGCGCGACCCCCTTGTAGGGCGGCACACCTTCGGCCTTGAACACCGCGTCGAGATAGAGCGTGGGGCTGTGCAGATCGTTTGCGGTGGCGCGCAGCAGGTCCATGATCGGGCTGGCGAAGATGCCGATGCCCAGAAGCAGCGCGATCAGCATCATGATCGGCAGGGTTTCGCGCAACGTCACCTTCGGCGCGAAAGGCTCGATCGGCGCCCAGAACACGCGGATGCCCAGACGCGACAGAGCGATCAGCGCGACGAGACCCGAAAGCAGCAGCAGCCCCGCCAGAAGCCCCCTGACGAATTCGGTGGAATTGGCCTGCTCGCTGCCCGGCCCGAGGATCGAGGTCAGGATGGCGAACTTGGCGAGGAAGCCCGACAGCGGCGGCAGGCCGATCAGCACCAGCGCCAGAATGCAGAAGCCGAGACCGAGCACGGCAACGGCGCCGGGCAGCAGCCGGCCGACCTCCTCCTGCCCTTCTTCGGTTTCCTCCACGTCGCCGAACGCTTCCTGCGTGACGCCCAGGACGCCTGCGGTGATATCCTGCTCGCGCTGCAACAGTTCGACCAGCATGAAGAAGGCGCTCACCGCCAGCGTCGACGAAACGAGATAATAGAGCGCGCCTGCCGTGCCGCCGGGAACCGATATGCCGAACGTCGCCAGCATCGTGCCTGACGAGATGAGGATGAAATAGGCGCTGACGCGGCTCATCGACTGCGAGGCCAGAAGACCCACGCAGGCAAAGATCAGCGTCACCACGCCGCCGATGAAGATGACGGCCGAGCCGAAGGCGACGCCTTCGCCGGGCAGCATCAGGGACAGGCGCAGCAGCGAATAGATGCCGACCTTGCTCAGCATGGCAAACACGGCCGCCACGGGCGCGGCCGCCGCCGAATAGGCCGGCACCAGCCAGTGGCACAGCGGCCACATGCCAGCCTTGACGAGGAAGGCGAGGCTCAGCATCGCCAGTCCGACCTGGAACGCCGCCTGCGGAAAGCCCTCGAGTTCATTGGAGCGGCGCGCGATCTCGGCGAGGTTCAGGCTGCCGGTGGCCCCGAACACCATGGCGATGCCGATCAGGAAGATCAGCGACGTGCCGAGATTGACCGCGATGTAATGCAGCCCCGAGCGCACCCGGATCGGCCCGCCGCCATGCAGCACCAGCCCGTAGGATGCGGCCAGCATAACCTCGAAGAAGACGAACAGGTTGAACAGGTCGCCCGTCAGGAATGCGCCATTGATGCCGGCCAGCAGGAACTGGAACAGCGACTGGAAATGCGGACCGGATTTTTCCCAGCGCTCGGACGCGAAGATGATCGCCGGCAGCGCCAGCGCCGCCGTCAGCACCAGCATCACGGCCGCCAGCCGGTCGACGACGAGATTGATGGCAATCGTCGCCGGCCAGTTGCCGACGAGATAGACGAAGGCATGCGCGACGTCGGTATGCACCTCGACCAGCAGCACGCCGGCGACGACGAATTGCGCGAGGATCGACAGGACCGCCAGCGTCAGCTTCAGCTGGCGTTCGCGATCCTCGAAGAACAGCATGAACGCGCCGACGATCAGCGGAATGACGATCGGGACTATGGCCAGATGATAGGGGGTCTGCTCCATTGTCAGCCCTCCCTGCCGTCGACATGGTCGCTGCCGGTCAGGCCGCGCGACACGATCAGCACCACCAGAAACAGCGCCGTCGTCGCAAAGCCGATGACGATCGCCGTCAGGACCAGCGCCTGCGGCACCGGGTCGGCATAGGCGGAGACGTCGACCGGTCCCGGACCGTCGAGCACGGGCGCGGCGTTCACCTGCAGCCGTCCCATGCTGAAGATGAACAGGTTGACCGCATAGGACAGAAGCGCCAGCCCGATGATCAGTTGATAGGTTCGCGGCCTCAGGATGAGCCAGACGCCCGAAGCCGTCAAAGTGCCGATGGCGGCTGCAATGACCAGTTCCATCAGCCGGCTCCCTTCTCGCTGGCGCGCGCCTTGGACTGGATGCGCAGCGATTGGTGGGCGATGGCGATCAGCATCAGGACGGTTGCCCCCACGACAAGGCTGAAGACGCCGAGATCGAACAGCAGCACCGAGGCCGTCGGCATCTTCGCCACATGGGGAATGTTGGTGTACTGGAAATAGGAGGTGAGGAACGGATAACCGAAGAAAACCGAGCCCAGCCCCGTCACCGCCGCCAGCAGGATGCCGAACGCGATCCAGCGGACCGGCAGGATGCGCAGCCGTTCCTCCACCCAGCGCGTTCCGCCGGCCAGATATTGCAGCAGGAAGCCGATCGCCATCGTCACCCCTGCCGCAAAACCGCCACCGGGCAGGTCGTGGCCGCGCAGGAAGAGATAGGCCGCCAGCAGCACGATCACCGGGAACATCCAGCGCATGATGATGGACGGAACGAGCAGATAGTCCTTGAGCGTCTCGCCGACGGCGCGGTCGAGCTGCACATCGTCATACTGATCCTGCTCGCGCTGCTGATAGGTCAGCTGCGAACTGTCCTCAGCCGGGCGGAAGCGGCGCAGGAGCGCAAACACCGTCAGGCCGACAATCGCCAGAACCACGATTTCGCCCATCGTGTCGAAGCCGCGGAAATCGACGAGGATGACGTTGACGACATTCGTCCCGCCGCCTTCCGAATAGGCCTTTTCGAGATAGAAATCGCCGACCGACGGCTGGCGCGGCGTCAGCATCATGAAATAGGCCAGCATCGCCATGCCCAGCCCCGACCCGATGGCGAGGAAGAAATCGCGGTTGCGGCGCAGCCGCGAGGAATGGTCGATCGGGGTCGCCGCATCCTCATTGCGCTTGGGCAGCCAGCGCAGGCCGAGCAGGATCAGGACCGTCGTGACGACTTCGACCAGAAGCTGCGTCACGGCAAGGTCGGGCGCCGAAAGCCAGACGAAGGAGATGCAGGTGGTAAGTCCGGTGCCGCCGAGCAGGATCAAGGCGGCCAGACGGTGATATTTCGCCTGGTAGGCGGCGGCGATCGCGCAGAACGCGCCGATGAGCCACAACACGCCGAGCACCGGGTCGAGACCGTGGACGGTCAGGTCCGGCAGGACTTCGCCAACGCCCCACATCGCCCACACGCCGGCAAACAGGGCCGCGCCGACCAGCAGGCGCATCTGCGGCTGCAATTTGCGCGTCGCCAGCCAGCTTTCGACGGTGCGCGCCCAGCGCCAGCTCACAGTGACGAGGATCTGCTCAAAAATCTGCTGCCCGTTGAAGCGGCGGAAGAAGGGCGGCCCCTCCTGGCAATAGCGCAGATAGTTGCGCATCAGCCAGTAGAGCGCAAAACCGGCGACGAGCGCGATGACGCTCATCAAAAGCGGCACGTTGAACCCGTGCCAGACGGACAGGCTGTATTCCGGCGTCCGGTCGCCGAGCACCGAGACGACGGCCGTGTTCAAAACGCCGCCGATGGTCAGCGCCGGCACTGTGCCGACGACGACGCAGAGCAGGACCAGAAGCTCGATCGGCCGTCGCATCAGGGCCGGCGGCTCGTGCGGCTCCTTCGGCAGATCGCCCGACTTCGGCCCCAGGAACACCGTATGGATGAAGCGCACCGAATAGACGACCGCGAATGCGCCGGCAAGCGTCGCCACATAGGGGGCGGCAAGATCGAGCAGCGACCGCTGATGCTGTTCGACGGCTTCGGCGAAGAACATCTCCTTGGAAAGGAAGCCGTTCAGAAGCGGCACGCCGGCCATCGCCGCGCTCGCCACCATCGCCAGCGTCGCCGTATAGGGCATCGCGTAGAACAGCCCGCTCAATCGCCTCATGTCGCGCGTGCCGGCCTCGTGGTCGATGATGCCCGCCGCCATGAACAGAGACGCCTTGAACGTCGCGTGGTTCATGATGTGGAAGATCGCCGCCACCAGCGCCAGCGGGCTGCCGAAGCTCAGAAGCGCTGTGATCAGCCCCAGATGACTGATCGTCGAATAGGCGAGAAGCCCTTTCAGGTCATGCTGGAAGATCGCGAAATAGGCACCCAGCAGAAGCGTCGTCAGCCCCGCAATGCCGACAAGCGTGAACCATTCGGGCGTGCCGGACAGCACCGGCCAGAAGCGCGTCAGGAGGAAGACGCCTGCCTTCACCATCGTCGCCGAGTGCAGATAGGCCGAAACGGGCGTCGGCGCAGCCATCGCATTGGGCAGCCAGAAATGGAACGGAAACTGCGCGCTCTTGGTCAGCGCGCCCGCAAGGATCAGCAGCAAGGTCGGCAGATAGAGGTCATGCCCGCGGATCACGTCTCCAGCGGCCAGCACATCGTCGAGATCGTAGCTGTTGGCCATCTGGCCGAGCAGGATCATGCCGAGCAGCAGGCACAGGCCGCCTGTGCCGGTGATCGTCAGCGCCATGCGCGCGCCGTTTCGCGCCGCCTGATTGTGGTGCCAATAGCCGATCAGCAGGAAGGAGAAGATGCTGGTCAGCTCCCAGAAGATGACGAGCAGGATCAGATTGCCCGAAATCACCAGTCCCTGCATCGCCCCCATGAAGGCTAGCAGCAGCGCATAGAAGCGCGAGATCGGGTCGGCGGGCGACATGTAATAGCGCGCATAGAGCACGACGAGCAGGCCGATGCCGGTGATCAGCATCGACATCAGCCAGGCGAATCCGTCCATCCTGAGCGTGATCGAAAGGCCGAGCGACGGCACCCATTCGATAGTGTGCTTCAGGACGCCGCCGTCAGCGACGGCCGGATAGGATTTGACGGTGATGAAGAGCGCGATCGCGGTGATGATGCCGGCCAGCCATGCTTCCGCATTGCGCGCGTTCGAGGGCAGGAGAATTGCAAGGAGCGACCCGATGAACGGGATCAGCACCAGAACCGCGAGCGAACCGCTTCCCCCCATTAAATGTGTGCTTCCCTTTGATTCTCGCCTGCCAACGCCTTGCTGCACTCTTCCGGCAAAAAAGTGACCGGCACAACCGGCTAGCGCAACTGAAATAAACTATGTCCAATCTGTCGCAGGAAAATGCCGTCGTCGCGCAACCGCCACATGACTTGCCCTCAGTTCATTCTTCCATATTCACATAGCTTTCCGGAACAAATCTCGGCGTGCACAGGCAATAAAATTCGAGATCGCTTTCACCGATATTCCTGATGCGCTGGGCGGCATTGGCGGGGATGACCGCCTGGTCGCCGGTGTTCAGCACTTGCTCGACGCCGTCGACCTCGACCACGCCCGACCCCTTGCGCACGATATAGCGTTCGGTGATGGCATCGAGCCTGTGCAATTGCGTCGTCACGCCAGGTTCGACCCGCGCCACCGCAAGCGAGCTTTCGGGCGACAGCGCGCTGTTGTGCAACTCTGTGATATAGCAGCGTTCGTCGGTCCAGAACTCGCCCAGGCTGTTCGCCGGCTCGAAGAAATCTGCCATGGTCGTGCGTCTCCTTTCGTCCGTTCTGACACGCATCGGTTCGCCTGAAAACAATTCGCTGGAAAACCGCACGGAAGGCAGACTGAACCGCCATTGTCGCAATTTTTGGCGTTTTAGCCTCTGCCAAAGAATGCAACAGTGCATTATTGGAATTTGCCGGCGGCTGCGACAGACGTCACGGGTCATTCATGGGGAATTTGAGTATGAAATCATTCTTGAAAACGACGCTGGCCGCCAGCGCTCTCGCCTTGACTGCAATGAGCGCCCAGGCGCAGGACAAGCTGTTCATCTATGTCTCGCCGGATCCGATCGGCGTCAACGCCTTCCTCAAGCTCGGTCAGACCGGCATCGAGGAAGCGGGCAAGAAATACGGCGCGGAGGTCAAGACCTTCGAATCGAAGACCGCGACCGAGCGCGTCGAGAACGTCAATGCCGCGATCAATGAAGGCGCCGACATCGTCGTCGTGCTCGGCTTCGAATTCAACGACATCATGAAGGAAGTCGGCCCCGCCAATCCGGACACCCAGTTCCTCATCGTCGACCAGTGCATCGACGACCGCCCGGACAATGTCCACTGCGCCGTGTTCCGCGAATATGAGGCGAGCTACCTGATGGGCGTCGAGGCGGGCCTGCTCACCAAGTCCAACAAGGTCGGCGTCGTCGGCGCGCTCGATATCCCGTTCCTCCACCGCTACACGGACGGCTATGCTCAGGGCGTCAAGTCGGTTAACCCGAACGCCACCGTCGACGTGCGCTGGGTGGGCGGCGAGAGCCCGTTTGCCGATCCGGTCCGCGCCAAGGAGCAGGCAGTCGCCATGAACGCGGCCGGCGCCGACTACATCTACACCGCCACTTCCGGCGGCGATTTCGGCGTCTTCGAAGCGGCCAAGGAAAAGGGCTTCAAGGTGTTTTCGGTCGACGTCAACCATTGCCCCGAAATGCCGGGCATCATCGTCGACCAGAGCCTCAAGCACGTGAACACGGCGCTCGTCGACGCGATCGGCGGCATCTTGAACGGCGACAAGCAGTCGGTCATGGCGCTCGGCCTCAAGGAAGGCGGCGTCGGCGCGGTTGCGCTCGACGAGGCAACCATGGGCGACAGCAAGTGCGGCATTGCCGACCATGCCGACGTCGCAGCCAAGGTGCGCGAGGTCGCCAAGACCATCTCCGACGGCTCGCTGAAGCTCGAAGACCCGATGTTCGCAAAGTAACGGCTGACGGCCTCCTCCTCGCAGACCGCCAGGAGGAGGCCTCGACCACCATGCGTGCTGTCCTTGAAAATATCCGCGTAACCTTCGGCCCGGTCGTCGCGGTCGACGGTGTCTCGCTCGGCGTCGCCGCCGGCGAGATCCATGCCGTCGTCGGTGAAAACGGCGCCGGCAAATCGACGCTGATGAACGCGCTGTTCGGGCTGGTTCGGCCAGACGCCGGCCGCATCGTCATCGACAACGAGGAGCGCCGCTGGAAATCCCCGCAGGACGCAATTGCCGCCGGGCTGGGCATGGTTCACCAGCACTTCATGCTTCAGGACGAGATGACCGTCCTTGAAAACATCCTGCTTTGCGGCGAACCGGTCAACCGCTTCGGCTTCGTCAATTTCGCGGCCGCCCGCCGCGCCATATCCGAAGGCTTTGCCGAGCACGGCATCGTCATCGATCTCGACGCAAAGGTAGGCGACCTCGCGGTCGGCCAGCGCCAGGTGGTCGAGATCCTCAAGATGCTCTACCGCAAGGCATCCATCCTCATTCTCGACGAGCCGACCGCCGTCCTCACTCCGCAGGAAAAGGACCGCCTGTTCGACATCCTGCGCAGCTTCGCCGTTGCTGGCAAATCGATCATCATCATCACCCACAAGCTGGACGAGGTGATGCAGATATCGGACCGCGTCAGCGTCATGCGCGGCGGCCGCCTCATCTCGTCCGGACCGCTTTCCGGAACGACGAAGGAACGCATCGCCGAGGAGATCATCGGCGGCGACCTGCCCGCCCCGCTCAAACCCGCCTCGCAGCCGCCCGGCGATGTCGTGCTCTCGCTGCGCGGCCTCAAGCCCCGCGCTCGTTTCGCAATCGGCCCCATCGACCTCGACGTGCGCGCCGGCGAAATCGTCGGCATTGCAGGCGTCAGCGGCAACGGCCAGTCCGAACTCATTCAGGCGATCACCGGCCTGCGCCCCTCGACGGGCGAGATAGGACTCTCAGGGCAGCGCATCGAAAGGCTCGACATCGGCGCGCGCCGCCGCGCGGGCCTCTCATACATTCCCGAGGACCGTCAGCGCGTCGGCCTGGCGCTTGGCGCAAGCGTCTCCGAAAACGCCAGCGCCGGCCGCGACGACCCGCGCAGCTTTTCCGCCGGCCCCTTCCTCAAGCGCCGCGCCATGGCGGACTTTGCCCGCAAGCTGATCGAGCGCTATCGCATCAAGGTGCGCGGCCCGCGCTCGGCGGCCTCGACCATGTCGGGCGGCAACAAGCAGAAACTCGTCGTGGGCCGCGAACTGTCGCGCGAGACGCCGCTCGTCATCGCCGAGAACCCGACATGGGGCGTCGACATCGGCGCAATCGAACTGATCCATGGCGAACTCGTGCGGATGCGCGACGCAGGCCATGCCGTGCTGCTCGTCTCGACCGAACTCGACGAGGTTCTGGCGCTGTCCGACCGCATCTTCGTCATCTATGACGGCAAGCTTTCCGGTGAGATTCCCGCCGCAGACGCCGACCGAAACCGCATAGGCCTCCTGATGACAAGCCGCGACAGCGCGCAGCCGGTGCCGGCGTGAACGCCCGCTCCGACTTCATGCCCTGGATCGTCACGCTGGCGTGGATCCTCGCCATCCTGGTCGTGCTGATGCTGATCGTCGGCGCGCCGCTCGGCACCGCCTTCCATGGCTTCTTCCAAGGCGCGTTCGGTGGCCGCCGCATGGCCTTCCTCATGGCGACCCTCTCGCGCGCCACGCTCATTACCGGCATGGCGCTGTCGGTCATGATCTCCTTCCGCGCAGGCCTGTTCAACATTGGCGGCGAGGGCCAGCTTGTCGCCGGCGGCCTCGTCTCGGCGCTGGTTGCGATCTATCTGCCCGGCCCGCCAATCTTCGTCATCTCCGCCAGCATCGTCTGCGGCATGGCTGCGGGCGCGCTCTGGGCCGTCTTTGCCGGCCTGCTCTATCTCTATGTCGGCGTGCCGCTTCTTGTCGGCTCGCTGCTGCTCAATTTCCCGATCCGTTTCATTGCGTCCTATCTCGTCGCCCACCCCTTCCGCGACGTGCCGTCGGGCATGGTCCAGTCGCATCTGGTGCCGAACGAGGTCTGGCTGCCCAACCTGCCCGGCATGCGGCTCGACATCGGCATCCTGTTCATCGTCGCCGCCTCCATACTCACCATCATCTACAGCCACACCACCGTTCACGGCTATCATGCGCGCATGAACGGCCTGTCGGCCGATTTTGCCCGCGCCGTCGGCCTGCCGGTAAAGCGGCTGACGCTCCAGACGCTCGCCATGAGCGGCGCGATTGCAGGCCTCGTCGGCGCAATTGCCGTGCTCGGCATCCACCACCGCTACATCGACGGCATGCTCGTCCAGCCGCTCTATGCGTGGACCGGCATCATCGCCGTCCTGCTCGTCGGCATGATCCCCGCACTTGTTCCGCTGTCCGGCTTCTTCTTCGCGGCGGTGCAGACAGGCGCGGCGGGCATGGAGCGCGCAGCCGGCATCCCCAAGGAGATCGCGCTCGTCATGCAGGCGGTCATCATCCTGTTCGTCGCCAGCCGCGTCTCGGGCGCGCTGCTCTCCAGAAGCAAGGAGGACAAGGACGATGTTTGACCTCCTGTTCGACGCTTCCTTCCTCGCCTCGATCCCGCGTTTCCTGACGCCGATCCTGCTCGCCGCTCTCGGTGGCGCGATCTGCGAGCGCGCCGGCGTCTTCAATATCGGCCTTGAAGGCATGATGCTGACCGGCGCGTTCTGCGCGGTCCTCGGCGCCTATTTCGCCGGATCGCCATGGCTCGGCGCGCTCGCCGCAATGGCCGGAGGCGTCGCCATGGGCGCGATCTTCGCAGAATTCAACCTGCGGCGCGGCGGCGATTCCATCGTCGTCTCGATCGCCATCAATCTTCTGGCGGCGGGGCTGACGGCCTATCTGCTGCGCGCCGTGCTAGGCGTCGCGGGTGCATTCCGCGATCCCGCAATTGCCGGCTTCCAGCCAATCCACATTCCCGGCCTTTCGGCCATTCCGATCCTCGGCCCCCTGCTTAACGGCCAGTCGGCGCTGTTCTACATCTCCCTGCTGCTCGTGCCTGCGCTGCACTTCTTCTTCGCGCGCCATCGACTCGGCCTGCGCATCCGTGCGGCGGGCGAGAACCCGGCTGGCCTCACCGCAGGCGGCGTGCAGCCAAACTGGGTGCGCTTTCAGGCACTGCTCATGTGCGGCGCGCTTTGCGGCCTTGCCGGCGCGCAGCTCTCCATCGCCAATGTGAACCTGTTCGTCGAAAACATGAGCGCCGGGCGCGGCTGGATCGCGGTTGTCGCCGTGCTGCTTACGCGCGGCCGTCCGATCCCGCTCTTCTTCATCGCGCTCCTGTTCGGCGCGGTCGACAGCTTCTCGTTCCGCGTTCAGGGTTTTGGCCTGCCGCAGCAATTCACGGACATGATGCCTTATCTCGCTACACTGGTGGCGCTGACCGTCATGTCCTGGTTGACGCTCCGCAAGGCCAGATAGGGAGACTTCGCCATGGACGATCTGGTCATCCGCAATGCGATGGTGGTCACCTGCGATGGCGCGGGAACCGTGCTGATGGACGGCTGCGTCGCCGTCTCGAACGGCCGCATCGCCCATATTGGCACGACCGCCGAACTCGACGCCCGCGCCTCCTCCGCGAGGCAGGTGGTGGACGGCTCCGGCCACATCCTAATGCCCGGCATCGTCAACACCCATTGCCATGCCGGCGACAGCCTGTTTCGCGGCCTTGTCGAAAACCTGCCGCTCGAACCCTGGCTCCAGACGGTATGGAAGGCGGAAGGCGCGATCCTCAATCCGCAGACCTCGCATCTGGGCAGCGTGCTCGGCTTTGCCGAATTGCTCCAGTCGGGCGTGACCTCGGTCATGGACATGTTTTGGTATCCGTTCGAGACGGTCGCCGCCGCGCGCAAGGTCGGCATTCGCGTCTCGACCGGTGGCATCTTCTTCGACCCCGCAGGCGTCACCGCCCTCTCCATCAAGGAGCGCGAGGCCGAGGCCGAACGCTTCTTTGCCGAATTTGCCGGTGCCGACGACGTGTTCCCCGCCGTCCTGCCGCATGGCGCCTATACGGTCGCGCCCGAGCACCTGAAGCGCGCCAAAAGAATTGCCGACGCCCATGGCGGCCTGTTCTGCACCCACGCAGCCGAAACCCGCGCCGAGCAGGCGGATATTCTCAACCGCTATGGCCACTCGATCATCCGCCACCTCGACCATCTCGGCCTTCTCGACGAGCGTACGGTGCTGGCCCACTGCGTCCATCTCGATGACGAGGAGCTCGACATTCTCGCCCGCACCGGCACCTCGGTCGCACACAATCCCATGTCCAACATGAAGCTGGCATCGGGCTTTGCCCGGGTGCCCGACATGCTCGACCGGGGCATCAATGTGACGCTTGGAACCGATGGCGCGATCAGCGGCAACGATCTCGACATGTGGATGGCGCTGCGCCTCGCCGCCACCATCCACAAGGCCTATTCGGCGCGCGCCGACGCCGTCACCACGCGGCAGGCACTCGACATGCTCACCATCGCAGGCGCGCGTGCACTCGGCGCGGCAGACCGCATCGGCAGCCTCGAAACGGGCAAGCAGGCCGACATGATCCTCGTCGATATCAACCGGCCCCATGCGGTCCCGTTGTTCGACCCCATGACCCATCTGGTTTACTCGACCGCCAAATCGGACGTGCGCCATGTCTTTGTCGGCGGCAGGCAGGTCGTGCGCGACGGCCAGCTCACGCTTGTCGATATTGCCGACACGATTGCCGAAGTGAACGCGCTCGCGCCCCGCATCGCCGCGAGCATTTCCTGAATTTGTAAGAAAGCGAGTTTGACGTGACCGAATCCACCTCCGCGCGGCTGGCGCGCGCCCATGCCTCCATTGCCGCCCGCGTCGGCGCGCCCTGCGACATCGCCGTCATGCTCGGCTCCGGCCTCGGCCATCTGGCTGATGCGGTGACGGACGCAACCGTGATCCCCTATTCGCAGATCGACGGCTTCCCGGTCTCGACCGCGCCCGGCCACAAGGGCCAGCTCGTCATCGGCAATCTGTTCGGCCTGCGCACCGTCGTCATGCAGGGCCGCCTCCACCTTTATGAAGGCTGGCAGCCGCGCGACATCGCGCTCGCCGTCTATCTGCTGCGCAAGCTCGGTGCCGGCACGCTCGTCGCCACCAATGCATCGGGCGGCCTCAATGGCGATTACGGCGTCGGCGATGTCATGCTGATCGAGGATCATCTGAACTTCACCGGCGAAAGCCCGCTTGTCGGCCACAATGACGAGGACATCGGCCTGCGCTTTCCTGACCAGTCGCAGATCTACGACCCCGATCTGCGCCAACTCGCACTCGACGTTGCGGCAAAGGCCGGCGTCACGCTTCAGCGCGGCATTTATTGCGGCCTGAAAGGCCCGGAACTCGAAACCTCCGCCGAGCGCCGTTTCTTCCGCATGGCGGGCGGCGACGCGGTCGGAATGTCGACCGTCATGGAAGTCATCGCCGCGAACCATGCCGGCATGAAGGTTCTCGGCCTTTCGGCCGTCGCCAATGCGGCAACCGGCGGCCCCGACCAGCAGCCCGACACGATCGAAAGCGTTGTCGAGGGCGCGGCTATTTCGGCGGTCAAGATCGAGGCGGTCATGCGCGGCGTCTTCCCGCTTCTCGCCGCCCGCAAGTCATAAGGAGAATGAATTTGAGCACGTCCATCCCCGCCGTTTCGGCATTGCTTGACCTGACGGGCCGCACGGCCATCGTCACCGGCGCAAGCGGTGGCATTGGCGGCGGCATCGCCCGCCGCTTTGCCGAAGCCGGCGCAAATGTCGTCGTCCACTTTAACGGCAACAAGGCAGGCGCAGACGCCGTTGCCGCCTCCATCGTCTCGTCGGGCGGCAAGGCTCTGGTCCAACAGGCCGACATCTCCACCACAGCAGGCGCAACCGCGCTCATCGAGGCGGCGGCGGCACAATTCGGCGGCGTCGACATTCTCGTCAACAATGCCGGCCAGCAACCGGTTCACATGCTGGTCGACACGACCGAGAACGACTTCAACGGCATCATGGCAGCCAATCTCACCGGCCCGTTCCTGCTGATCCAGAAGTTCGCGGAAAAACTACGCGCCGCAGGCAAGCCCGGCGCGGTCGTCAACATCGCCTCCATCGAGGGCCACAACCCCGCGCCCGGCCATGCCCATTACGCCAGCTCCAAGGCCGCGCTCCTGATGTTCACCCGCGCCGCAGCACTTGAGCTCGGCCAATACGGCATCCGCATCAATTCGGTGTCGCCCGGCCTCATTCACCGCGACGGCATCGAGGAAGGCTGGCCCGAAGGCGTCGGCCGCTGGAAGTCGGCCGCCCCGCTTGGCCGCCTTGGCCAGCCGGAAGACATTGCCGACGCGGCACTCTTCCTCGCATCCGACGCCGCGCGCTGGATTTCGGGCGCGGACATCATTGCGGACGGGGGCGTCAGCGCCCGTTCAACCTGGTAATTTTCGGAGAATTTGACATGACCGATCTCAAGGGCCGCATTGTTGCCCTCACCGGCGGCGCGGGCGGCATCGCCAAAGGCATTGCCGAAGCCATCCTCGAAGCAGGCGGCAACGTCGCGCTGATCGACCTCGATGCCTCGAAAGTCGAGGCCACGCGCCAGTCGCTCTCCGCGCCGGATCGCGCATTTGCGCTCGCCGCGGACGTGACCGACCTTGCCAGCCTCGACGCCGCATTTGCGTCAATCGTCGCAAAATTCGGCAAGCTCGACGGCCTCGTCAACAATGCGGGCGTCATCCGCCTCGGCCCCGCCGACGCAGCGACCGCGGCGGCCGTCGATCTCGAAATGGCGGTCAATGTGAAGGGCGTCTATCTCGCCTCGCAGGCCGCCGCAAAACTCTTCCCCGGCTCCGGCGCCATCGTCAACATCGCGTCGAACGCCGGCAAGGTCGGCTATCGCAACATGGCGGGCTACAACGCCTCGAAGGCCGCCGTCATCAGCCTCACCCGCTCGCTTTCGCTCGAATGGGCCGAGAAGAACATCAACATCAATGCCGTTTGCCCCGGCGGCGTCGCCACCGACATGCTGAAAAGCGTCGCCGACTTCCTGTCGCCGATTCTCGGACAGGACGCCGATGACCTCATCAAGACGATGGTGCCGCAGCAGCTCGGCCGCCACATCCTCCCCGTCGAGGTGGGCCGCGTGGTCGCGTTCCTCTTGTCGGACGAGGCGGTCATCATTCGCGGTCAGTCGATCAATGTAGACGGCGGCGACACGCCTTACTGATCTGCGGTGATCCGCAAAATGAACGGGGCGGCCATGGCCGCCCCGTTTTGTATTTCAGTCGACCCGCTTACTTGTTCGGGTTCGGCATCCATGCGGGCATGGCGACGTCAGCATGGGCAAACTGCGGCAGCTTGGCCGACAGCTCTTCCATGTTCTTGATGTCGTTGTCGTTCAGATCCTTCTGCGTGATCAGCGTTGGCGGAACGATCACGGACTTGCCCGGATCTTCGCCTGCCAGAAGCTGGGCGAGCGCGCGCACCGAGACTTGGCCCACAACCGCCGGATTGGTCGCAGCGGTCGCAACCCATGCGCTGCCCGGCTCGCGCATGGCTGCGATGTCGGCGGTCGAAATATCGGCCGAATAGATCTTCACCGAAGACGACAGCCCGGCCTCGTCGACGGCGATCTTCACGCCCTTGGCGAATTCATCATAGGGCGCAAACATTACGGTGATGTCCGGGTTTGCGGTGACGACCGAGCGCGCCTGATTGGCGACCGAGTTCGCAATCGGATTGTCGAGCGTGCCGAACATGGCCGCCTCGTTGATGCCCGGATACTTCGCCTTGAATTCCTTCCAGGTCTCGTCGCGGCGGTCGAGCGGCGCGATGCCGGCGACATAGACGTAGCCCGCCTTCCAGCTTTCGCCATTGTCCTTGACCGCCTGTTCGAGCGCGAGGCGGGCGAGGTCGCGGTCGGACTGTTCGACCTGCGGGATCTTGTCGTTCTCGACATTGACGTCGAAGGCGACGACCTTGATGCCCGCATCGACCGCGCGCTGCGCGGCTTCCTTCATCGACTCGGTCAGGCCGTGCTGGATGATGATGCCCTGCACGCCGAGCGCGATCGCCTGATCGACCATGTCGGCCTGAAGTGCCGCGTCCTGACGGCTGTCGAAGACCTGCAGCTGGACGCCGAGCGCCTTTGCCTGGGATTCGACGCCGGCCAGATAGGCCTGGAAGAAGTCGCCGGTTGACAGGTACCGGACGAGCGCGATCTTGACGTCGCCTGCCTTGTCGAAGGGCGCGGGCTTGTCCTGCGCAAAAGCGGGCATCGAAATCATGCTGGCGCTGGCGGCGAGCGCCAGTCCCAGCTTTGCAAACGTTCTGCGATTAATCATCTTAAGTCCTCCAACTCAGACCTGGTTGATTGTGCGTTAGCGGGCGGTCCGACCCGAAAGCGAGAATGTGAAGACGAGTGCAATGACGAGCACCGCGCCCTTGACGAAATCCTGCGTGTAGTAAGGCACGTTCATCATAGTCAGCCCCTGCAGGAGCACGCCGACGAACAGTGCGCCAACCGCCGTGCCGAACGCATTCGGCTTGGCCGCGCCAAGCACGGCAAAGCCGATCAGCGCAGCCGCGACCGCGTCCAGCAGCAGATTGTTACCCGATGCGATGTCGCCGCGTCCAAGCCGCGCGGCGAGCAAAATCCCGCCGATGGAGGCGAAAATTCCCGAAATCACATAGGCCCAGATCTTGTATGCCTTGACCGGCGCGCCGGCCAGTTCAGCCGCCCTCGGATTGGAGCCGACGGCATACATCATGCGGCCGAAGCGCGTATATTCGAGGAAGAACCAGATCAGCACCGCCAGCACGATCAGCACGACGACGGAGACCGGAACGAGATTTGGCAGGACGACGTCGAACCGGTGCCGGCCAAGCGCGAGGAATGCGGGCGAGAACGTGCCCGCCGCCGTCGAACCGTCAGGCAAGGTCATGCCCGCTGCAATCGAACGGCCCTCGGTGGGGATGCGCTGGAGGCCGAGCAGCAGGAACATCATGCCGAGCGTCGCCAGAAGATCCGGCACGCGCATATAGACGATGATCAGCCCGTTCACGAGGCCGACCAGCGCGCCGATGGCGAGGCAGAACAGCACCGCGACAAAGGCATTCTGCTCCAGTACCACCATCGCATAGGCCGCCGCCATCATGGCGCTGGTGGCGACCGAGCCGATCGAAAGGTCGAAGCCGCCGACGACAAGCGTCGCCGTCACGCCAAGCGCCAGAATACCGGTGATCGCCACCGACTGGAAAATGAAGACCGCCGCCTGCGGCGAGGTGAAGCCGCTGGTGGCGAGCGAGAAGAAGACGACCAGCCCGACCAGCAGGGTCAGGAAGCCGTAACGGATCAGCATATCGGCCATCAGGCGACGCCCTTCATTTCGCCGCCGGCCACGTCTGCCAGCAGCCGGTCCATGTCGAGGCGTTCATTGCGATGCTCGCCGACGATCGTGTGTTCCGACATGACGAGGATGCGGTCGGCGGTTTCCAGAGCCTCGTCGAGTTCGGTGACGAAGATCAGCGTGGCGCGGCCGGACGCACTCGCGCGCAGCTTGGCAGCGATATCGCGGCGCGCGGCAATGTCGACGCCCTGGAACGGCTCGTCGAGGATGAACAGCCGCGAGGCCTGCGCCATCCAGCGCGCCACCATCACCTTCTGCTGGTTGCCGCCCGACAGGGTCGACAGCATGTCGCGCTCGCTCCGGCACACGATGGACAGGTTCTCGATCTGGCCGCGCGCGGCTTCGCGTTCCGCTCCGTTGCGCATCACCGACCCGCGCGAAAACCTGCGCAGAAACGGCAGCGAGATGTTCCGGTAGAGATTGAAATCGGCGACGATGCCGCTCTCGGCGCGATCCTTGGCAACCAGAAACACGCCCGCCGCAATCGCGTCTGCCGGGCTGGACGGCGCATAAGCCTTGCCGTCAAGCGTCATCGAACCGGCCTGCAGGCGGCGCGCGCCGAACAGCGTCTCGGCAAGCTGCGTCTTGCCGACGCCGACAAGGCCGGTGATCGCCACGACTTCGCCGTCGCGCAGCGACAGCGAAAACGGCGCCGACTGCGATTTCAGGCGAATGTCGCGCGCCTCGAAAAGCGCCGCGCCGCCATCGTTCACCGCAACCGTCTCCGACTGGACCGAACGCCCGAGCATGGCGTTGACCGCGCCCTCATAGTCGAGGGGCTTGTCCTCGAACACGCCCGATATGCGCCCGTCGCGCAGCGAGACGATGCGGTCGGCCAGCCGGCGGATATCGGACATGCGATGCGAAATATAGAGGATCGCCACGCCCTGTTCCCTCAGCCGCGACACCAGCGCAAACAGCCGCTCTGCCTCCGCGCTCGACAGCGACGACGTCGGCTCGTCGAGGATCATCACCTGCGGCTCGCGCGCCATTGCCCGCGCGATGCCGACCATCTGGCGGTCCGCAAGCGATAGCGAGGAAATGTCGGCCTTCAGATCGACATCGAGGCCGAGCCGCGCCGCAACCTCCTGCGACTCGCGGCGCACGCGGCGCGGGCTGAACAGGAATTTCGCGCCCTTGCCCGACAAACGATCAAGCGTCAGATTGGTGGCCACATCAAGCGCGCCGACAACGCCGTCATTGATGTTCTGGTGAACCGTCACGACGCCCGCACGGATGGCTTCGGCAGGCGTGTGCGGCAGATAGCTTGCGCCCGCCAGCGTCATATTCCCGGCGCTCGGCGCATGGACGCCGCTCATCACCTTGACCAGCGTGGATTTACCTGCCCCGTTGGCGCCCATCAGCACCGTCACCTGCCCCGGAAACAGGTCGAGCGTCACGCCGTCCAGCACCCTGTTGGGGCCGAACGACTTGCCCAGCCCGTCGATGCGGAACATGGCGGTCATGTCAGGCAAAATCCTCCCGAACCCAAATGCTACGGCGCGCAGCTCGCAATTGTCAACACGATTGACAATTGCCAGAATGCTGCAATAGCGTTTTGATGATGCGCAGGCGCGGCCAGCGTGGTTACGCGCGGCGGGGAGAGACGACTGATGCCCGAAACATCCGATCAGGCCACATCCTATGAAGCACTCACAACCGACACGCTCGCTGCGCGGCTGGGCAACATCGCGGCACTGACCGATGCGCTTGGCAATGCTGACGCATGGCGGGTGCGCGAGGTCGGCGACGGCAACCTCAATCTCGTCTTCATCGTCGAGGCGCCCAAGGGCGGCCTCATCGTCAAGCAGGCTTTGCCCTATGTGCGGCTTGTCGGCGAAAGCTGGCCGCTGCCGCTCAAGCGCAGCTTCTTCGAATATCACGCTCTGACGCGACAGGCCGCGCGCGACCCCGGCCGCGTGCCGCAGGTGCTGCATTTCGACGAGGCGCAGGCGCTCATCGTCATGGAGTTCCTCACCCCCCATATCATCCTGCGCCGCGCGCTGATCGAGGGACAGATGCCTTCGAAAATCGGCCGCGACCTCGGCCTGTTCGCGGCCCGCACTTTGTTCCGCGGCTCCGACCTGTCGATGACGGCGGGCGGGCGCAAGGCCGATCTCGGCCTCTTCGCCGGAAATGTCGAATTGTGCGACATCACCGAGAACCTCGTCTTCTCCGATCCCTATTTCGAGGCGGAACTCAACGCCCACACCTCGCCGCAGCTCGACGGGCTGGTGGCCGAACTGCGCGCCGACCGCGACATGAAGGTCACGGCCCAGCGCATGAAGCATCTCTTCGCCTCAAAGGCCGAAACGCTGGTGCATGGCGACCTGCACACCGGCTCGGTCATGGTCACGGATGACGACACCCGCGTCATCGATCCGGAATTTGCCTTCTATGGGCCGATGGCCTTCGACGTCGGCATGCTTCTCGCCAATTTCTGGATGGCCTATTTCTCGCAGGACGGCCACGAATCCGATCGCTCGCGCGATGCCATGCGCGCCTTCCTGCTCGACACGATCGACGAGTGCTGGTCCGTGTTCCGGGCGGAATTCTCGCACCTGTGGCGCACGGAGCGCACCGGCATCCTCTACCAGCGCAGCCTCTTTGAAGATCGCGGCGACGCGCTCGGCTCCGAACAGGCGCTTGATGCCGTGCTTCACGAAATCTGGGTCGATCTCCTTGGTTTCGCAGGCGTCGAAATGCACCGCCGCATCCTCGGCCTCGCACACAATGCCGATTTCGAGACCATCGAAGACCGCGACATGCGCGCCGCCTGCGAGGCGAAAGCACTGAAATTTGGCCGGCACATCGCCGTCAACCGGGCGTCGATCCATTCGCTCGGCGAATTGCGCGGCCTTGCCGCGCGCCTGCAATCGGGAGAAGTCGCATGAAGGTCGGAGACCGTCATTTCCGCACCATCTGGCCGTCACAGGACGGCCGCTCGGTCGATATCATCGACCAGCGATGGCTCCCGCACGAATTCCGCGTCGTCACGCTGTCCACCATGGCGGAGGTCGCAACCGCAATCCGCGACATGTGGGTGCGCGGCGCACCCTTGATCGGCGTCACCGCCGCCTATGGCGTGGCCATGGCCATGCTCGAAGACCCGTCCGATGTTGGCCTCAATGAGGCATGGGAACGGCTGCATGAGACGCGCCCGACCGCGATCAACCTGCGCTGGGCGCTTGACGACATGCGCCGCGTGCTCGGCCCCCTCGCGCCGGAACTGCGCGCGGCGACCGCCTTCGAGCGCGCCGGCGAAATCGCCGACGAGGACGTCGAACTCAACCGCAACATCGGCAGGAACGGGCTGGCGATCATCCGCCAGATCGCCGCCTCCAAGGCGCCGGGCGAACCGGTGCGCATCCTAACCCATTGCAATGCCGGCTGGCTCGCCACCGTCGACTACGGCACCGCCACCGCGCCGATCTATCTGGCGACGGAGGAAGGCATCCCGGTCCATGTCTATGTGGACGAGACGCGGCCGCGCAATCAGGGCGCTCAATTGACCGCATGGGAAATGGTCGGCCAGGGCGTGCCGCACACGCTGGTCGTCGACAATGCCGGCGGCCATCTGATGCAGCACGGGCTGGTCGACATGGTCATCGTCGGCACCGACCGCACCACCCGCAACGGCGACGTCTGCAACAAGATCGGCACCTATCTGAAGGCGCTTGCCGCGCGCGACAACGGCGTGCCCTTCTATGTGGCGCTCCCCTCGCCGACCATCGACTGGACCGTCGGCGACGGCGTCAGGGAAATCCCCATCGAGGAACGTTCCGGCGATGAAGTCTCGCTCGTCTGGGGCAAGGCGGCTGGTGGCGAGGTCATTCAGGTTCGTATTTCGCCCGAAGCCACCGAGGCCGCAAACCCCGCCTTCGACGTGACGCCCGCCCGCCTCGTCACCGGCCTCATCACCGAACGCGGCATCGCCGAAGCCTCCGAGCAGGGCCTGCGCGGACTGTTCCCGGCCACGTGAAAGCTGACCATCATCGGCGTTGGAACCAAGGCCGATGATGGCGCGCGCACCCTCACCACCACCCCACTCTCCGTCATTCCGGGGCGCGGAGCGAACCCGGAATGACGACCCTTTCGCCGGAGGCGTGCTCCCTCCCCCACGGGGGAGGGTGGCGAGTGAAACTCGCCGGGTGGGGTTGTCTCAACCTGCTCCAAAACTCCGCTCACCCCAAAAAATCACCCGCCAGTTTATCCCCCTCCCTTTCAATCCGCCTATCCTTCTCCCGTCGCTGTAGGGGAGCCGGGTACGTAACCGGGTATTCCGTCAGTGGTCGGTTCCGGGTGGCCGGCGCTATGGTTGGCGTCGATTGGGCGATGAGCCCTCACATCCGGGCCCTATGTGGATGCCGCTGCCTGCGCGAGCAGGCCGGGAGTGAGCAGATCATCCTCCCGCATGCGGTGATCGTCTCACAAGGACGATCTCCTTCGGGACCCCGGGGCAAGCCGCCGAACGGCGCATGGCGAGCGTCACCAATCCAATTCGTCAGGCGCGCGCCATGCGCCGCTCCCCAGATCAGAACCCGGCCGAAAGGCGCGGGAACGAGAACACATGGGCAGTAGGGATTAGGCAGTAGGCAATAGGCAGTAGGGATGGCCGATGAGGATCAGAAGCCAGGATGGTCATTGGCGCATCGCACCGGCAGTTCACGACCGCCCATCTTCCCCTACTGCCTACTGCCTACTGCCCATTGCCTACTCCCTACACCCTATTCCCCACTGCAATTCCGCCATGCGCGCCGCATAGTTTGACTTTTTTCAGCCAACCTGAATATTGTCAGAAATCGGAGGGTGACCATGGCGCTGCGACCGGGCGACCAGATCATACACAAGGCCGCATGGCTCTACTATACGCACGGCCTGCGTCAGGACGAGGTTGCCAGACGCCTCGATATTTCGCGCGCGTCGGTGGCCATGTATCTGCGCAAAGCCCGCGAGACGGGCATCGTCACCATCGCCGCCTCCACCCAGCTTTTCGCCTCCGACGTTCTCTCGCGCACCCTTGAGGACAGGTTCGGTCTCGAAGGTGTGTGGATCGCCGACGGCAGCGCCATGCCCGAACCCGAAGCCGAGGTTCCGTCGCTTGGCGCGAGCGTCTTCATGTCGATGGTCGGCAATGGCGACCGCGTCGGCGTCGCATGGGGCCGCACCGTCTATTCGATCGCGGACGCCATGTCCTTTGCCGACCTTCAGGACGTGACCGTCGTCGAACTGTGCGGCAATCTCGGCGCGCCCTATTCCTACCGGCCAGACCAGTGCACGATGGAAATCGCGCGCCGCCTCAACGCCAAGGGCCTGAATTTCTATGCCCCGCTGATCCTCTCCACAGAACGTCTGGCGCAGGATCTGCGCGCTGAGCCCGTTATCCGCGAACAGCTTGCCGACGTTGCCAAATGCGACATCGCGCTGTTCACCGCAGGTCTCGTCGACGAGGACGCCCATGTCGTCAAATGCGGTGCGATCACTGTCGACGAACTGCGCGCTCTGCGCCGCCAGGGCGCGACGGGCGTCATCGCCGGTCAGATGATCGACGCGACAGGCGAACTCCTCGACTGCGACTATAACCGCCGCTGCATTTCCGCCGACCTCGACGATTTCAGGACCATTCCGCGCCGCCTCATGGTCGTGCAGGAAATGGCCAAGCTGCAATCGCTCAACGCCGCCCTTGCCGGGCGCTTCGCCACCCATCTCGTCCTGCCGCGAACCCTCGCGCAGGCTTTGATCGACCAGCCCGACGCTGGCTGACCCAACCTACGGATATTGAACATGAAGAACCTCTGGAACGATACGGAAGCCGAGAAGATTGTCGCCGCCTACGCCGCCAAGGGCGTTGACCGCGATCTGGCGCTGCGCGTCTACACGACGCGTCTGCTGGGCGGCGACCCGCGTCTGGTCCTGCATGGCGGCGGCAACACATCCGTCAAGCTGACCGCGACCGACCTCGTCGGCGACAGTTGGGACGTGCTCTGCGTCAAGGGTTCGGGCTGGGACATGGCCGTGATCGAGCCTGCCGGCCTGCCCGCCGTGAAGATGGGACCGCTCCTCAAGGCCCGCGCCCTGCCCGCTCTGTCGGACGAGGACATGGTGGCGTTGCAGCGCGCAAACCTGATCGACCCCGGCTCGCCAAATCCTTCGGTCGAGACGCTGCTTCACGCCTTCCTGCCGCACAAGTTCGTCGACCACACCCATTCGACCGCCGTGCTCGCAATCGTCGATCAGGGCAAGGATTCAAAGGCGCTGATCGACAAGGTGTTCGGCAAGAGGATGGGTTATGTGCCCTATATCAAGCCGGGCTTCGACCTCGCCAAGGCCGCAGCCGATGTCTACGACCAGGACAAGTCGGTCGAGGGACTGATCCTCGACAAGCACGGCATCTTCACCTTCGCCGAGACGGCGAAAGAAGCCTATGACCTGATGATCCACTGGGTCACGGTCGCCGAAGACTATGTGGCGAAGAACGCAAAGCCCGCCGCCCCTCGTGCCTCACTGCCCGCAAAACTCTCCGCCCCCGGCGACATTGCGCCTATGCTGCGCGGGGCCGTTGCTGCCCGGTTTGACGAAGGCCGCATCGAGCGCATGGTCTCGGACTTCCGCACCTCGCCGGCCATTCTCGATTTCCTCGCGCGTGCCGATCTTCAGCGCCTCGCAGATAGCGGCGTCTCGACACCCGATCTTTCGATCCGCATCAAGACCGGCCCGGTCGTGCTCCCTGCCCCCGACGCCGCCGACCCTGCCGCCTATCGCGCAGCGGTGGAAAAGGCTGTCACTTCCTATGTCGAGGAATACACCCGCTACTTCAACGACAATGACGCGCGCGACGACATCAAGCGCACCATGCTCGACCCGATGCCGCGCCTGTCGCTGGTTCCGGGGCTCGGCATGTTCGGCCATGGCCGCACGCTGAAGGACGCCAGGATCGCATCCGACGTCGGCGAGATGTGGATCGAGGCCGTATCAGGCGCGGAAGCGGTCGGCGACTTCCGTCCGCTCGCAAAGTCCGACCTGTTCGAGCTGGAATACTGGTCGCTGGAACAGGCCAAGCTCGCCGGCAACAAGCCGAAGCCCCTGACCGGGCAGGTGGCGCTGGTCACCGGTGGCGCAGGCGCAATCGGTGCTGCAACCGCCAAGCTGTTTGCAGCCAATGGCGCCCATGTCGTCGTGGTCGACCTCGATGCAGCCAAGGCAGCCGAAGCCGCCAAGGCCGCAGGCAACAATTCGATCGGCGTCGGTGCCGACGTCACCAAGCCCGAGGACGTGCGCGCCGCCTTCGACAAGGCTGTCGCCACCTATGGCGGCGTCGACATCGTCGTGTCGAATGCGGGCGCGGCGTGGGAGGGCGGCATCGGCGAGATCGACGACGCACTGCTGCGCAAGAGCTTCGAGCTGAACTTCTTCTCGCACCAGAACGTCGCGCAGAACGCCGTGCGCATCTTCAAGGAGCAGAAGACGGGCGGCGCGCTTCTGTTCAACACGTCGAAGCAGGCGGTCAACCCCGGTCCGAAATTCGGCGCTTACGGCCTGCCAAAGGCCGCGACTCTGTTCCTGTCGCGCCAGTATGCGCTTGAATACGGCGCGATCGGCGTCCGCTCCAACGCCGTCAATGCCGACCGCATCCGTTCGGGCTTGCTCACCGGTGACATGATCGCCAGCCGGTCGAAGGCGCGCGGCCTGTCCGAAAAAGACTATATGAGCGGCAATCTGCTCGGGCTGGAAGTGACGGCCGAGCATGTCGCGCAAGCCTTCCTGCACCATGCACTGGCTGACCGCACCACCGGCGACGTCACCACCGTCGACGGCGGCAACATCGCGGCTGTGATGCGCTAAAGCATTTCCAGCAAAAGTGTGCAGCACTTTTGCGTCCGGACAATGCGGCCAAAACAAAGAGATAGAGCGGCTCTGCCGATTCTGTGAAAACCAGAACGGCTCTAGCCTGCGCTCCTATTCCGCAGCTTCAGCGATGCGTTGCGGAATGTAATTGAGGATGGGGCCGAGCCAGCGTTCGGCCTCTTCCAGCCTCATCCCCTTGCGGCGCGCATAGTCTACAATCTGGTCATGTTCGACCTTGGCCACGCCGAAATAATAGCTTTCGGGATGCGACAGATAGAGGCCCGAGACGGACGACCCCGGCCACATGGCCATGCTCTCCGTCAGTTCGACTCCGGTCGCCGCCGTCGCGTCGAGCAGCCTGAACAACGTCACCTTCTCGGTATGGTCGGGCTGCGCCGGATAGCCCGGCGCCGGACGGATGCCGGCATAGCTTTCCTCGACAAGCTGGTCGTTGGAGAAGCTTTCGCCGGGCGCATACCCCCACAGCTCCTTGCGCACCACTTCATGCATCCGCTCGGCGAAGGCTTCTGCAAACCGGTCGGCCAGCGCCTTGACCAGGATCGAATTGTAATCGTCGTTCGATCGCTCGAACCGCTCGGCAATCGCCACCTCCTCGATGCCGGCGGTGACGACGAAACCGCCGACATAATCAGGTTTCCCGATGCCCTCCGGCGCAACAAAATCCGACATGGCGACATTGGGCCGTCCGTCGCGCTTGGTCAGTTGCTGGCGCAGCGTATGAAGCGCGGCGAGCTTCTCGGTTCGGGTCTCATCGGTGAACAGATGGATGTCGTCGCCAACCGTATTGGCCGGCCAGAAGCCGACGACGGCGCGCGGCCGGAACCATCTCTCGTCGATGATCTTGGCAAGCATGGCCTGCGCGTCGGCAAACAGCGCGCGCGCCGCCTCGCCCTGTTTCTCGTCGTCGAGGATATTCGGATAACGCCCCTTCAGTTCCCAGGTCTGGAAGAAGGGCGTCCAGTCGATATAGCGCGCAAGCTCGGCCAGATCCCAGCTTTCGAAAACCTTCGCGCCGAGGAATGTCGGCCTTGGCGGCGTATAATCCGTCCAGTCGATCTTCAGTGCATTGTCGCGCGCCCTCGCCAAAGACAGGCGCTGCTTGTCGGCCTCGGCGCGATAATGCGCGTCGGCGACCTTCTTGTATTCGGCCTTCAGTGTCTCGACGTAACCGGGCTTCATATCCGGCGACAGGAGGCTCCCCACCACGCCGACGGCGCGCGATGCATCGGTCACATAGACCGCCTGCCCTTTTTCAAAGCGTGGGTGGATCTTCACCGCCGTATGCACCCGGCTGGTCGTCGCCCCGCCGATCAGCAGCGGAATGTCGAAGCCTTCGCGCTCCATTTCGGATGCGACATGAACCATTTCGTCGAGCGAAGGCGTGATAAGGCCCGACAGGCCGATAATGTCGACCTTCTCGGCTTTTGCCGTCTCCAAGATCTTCGTTGCCGGCACCATGACGCCAAGGTCGATGATCTCGTAATTGTTGCAGGCGAGCACGACACCGACGATGTTCTTGCCGATATCGTGCACGTCGCCCTTGACGGTCGCCATCAGGATCTTGCCCGCGGACTGGCGCGCGGCTCCGCCACCGGCGGCCTTCTCGGCCTCCATATAGGGCAGCAGGCCGGCGACCGCCTGCTTCATGACGCGGGCCGATTTGACCACCTGCGGCAGGAACATCTTGCCTGCGCCGAACAGGTCGCCGACCACGTTCATGCCGGCCATCAGCGGGCCTTCGATGACATGCAGCGGGCGCTCGGCAGCCAGCCGCGCCTCCTCGGTATCGGCGTCGATGAACTCTGTGATGCCGTTGACGAGCGCGTGGCTGATGCGTTGTTCCACCGGCAGGTCGCGCCAGGCGAGATCCTTTTCCCGCGCTTCCTTGCCGCCATGGCCCTTGAAGCGTTCGGCGATCTCCAGCATCCGCTCGGTCGCCGTGCCGCCGGCCTTCGGCACGCGGTTGAGCACGACATCCTCGCAGGCTTCGCGCAGGTCCGGGCCGATCGTGTCATAGACGGCGAGCTGACCGGCATTGACGATGCCCATGTCCATGCCGCGCTGAATCGCGTGGTAGAGGAAGACGGCGTGCATCGCTTCGCGCACCGGCTCGTTGCCCCGGAACGAGAAGGACAGGTTCGACACGCCCCCCGAAATGTGGACATGCGGCAGCGTCTCGACGATCTCGCCTGTCGCCTCGATAAAGTCTACGCCGTAATTGTCATGCTCCTCGATGCCGGTCGCAATCGCAAAGACGTTCGGATCGAAGATGATATCCTCCGGCGCAAAGCCCGCCTGCTCGGTCAGGAGCTTGTAGGCGCGTGTACAAATCTCCACCTTGCGGGCCTTCGTGTCGGCCTGCCCCGTTTCGTCAAACGCCATGACCACCACGGCCGCGCCATACATGCGGCAGAGCCTGGCGTGATGAAGGAAGATTTCCTCGCCTTCCTTCATCGAGATGGAGTTGACGATGGGCTTGCCCTGCACGCATTTCAGCCCGGCCTCGATCACGTCCCATTTGGACGAGTCGATCATCACCGGCACCTTTGCGATGTCGGGTTCGGCGGCGACGAGGTTGAGATATTCGACCATCGCCTTCTGCGAATCGATCAGCCCCTCGTCCATGTTGATGTCGATGATCTGCGCACCGTTCTCGACCTGGTCGCGCGCCACGTCGAGCGCGGCAGCATAGTCGCCATTGGTGATCAGTTTGCGGAAGCGCGCCGAGCCGGTGACATTGGTCCGCTCGCCGACATTAACGAATGGAATGTCGCTGGTCAGCGTGAACGGCTCCAGCCCCGACAGCTTCATCAAGGGCGAGCGCGCCGCAGGCTCGCGCGGCGCGTGGCGCCCAACCGCGTCGGCAATCGCCTTGATATGCTCCGGCGTCGAGCCGCAGCAGCCGCCGACGACGTTGACGAGGCCCTCGCGGGCGAATTCCTCGACCTGCCCCGCCATGAAATCCGGGTTCTCGTCATACTGGCCGAACGCATTGGGCAGGCCGGCATTGGGATAGGCGCAGGTGAACGTGTCGGCGACGCCCGACAGTTCCGCCAGATGCGGCCGCATGGCGGCAGCGCCAAGCGCGCAGTTGAGGCCAACCGTGAACGGCCTTGCGTGGCGGATCGAATGCCAGAAGGCGGTCGGCGTCTGGCCGGAAAGCGTGCGGCCGGAAAGATCGGTGATCGTCCCGGAAATCATCACCGGCAGATGGATGCCCTTCTCGATGAAGACTTCCTCGGCGGCGAAGATCGCGGCTTTGGCGTTCAGCGTATCGAAGATCGTCTCGATCAGCACGATGTCGATGCCGCCATCGATCAGGCCGCGCAGCTGCTCGCCATAGGCGATGCGCAGATCGTCGAAGGTCACGGCGCGGTAGCCGGGATTGTTGACGTCGGGCGAGATCGAGGCGGTGCGGTTGGTGGGACCGAGCGCGCCGGCGACGAAGCGGCGCTTGCCGTCCTGCTGCTCCGCCCGGATGGCCGCGCGGCGCACCAGCCGCGCGCCGTCGCGATTCAGGTCGTAGACCGCATCCTCCATTCCGTAGTCGGCCTGCGCGATCGACGTGGAAGAGAAGGTGTTGGTCTCGATGATATCCGCGCCGGCTATCGCATATTTGTAGTGGATCTCCTCGATTTCCTTTGGCTGGGTCAGGATCAGCAGATCGTTGTTGCCCTGCTGGTGACAGGCGCAGCCGGCAAACCGGTCTCCCCGAAAATGCTCTTCCTGAAGCCCGAGCCCCTGGATCTGGGTGCCCATGGCGCCGTCGAGGACGAGGATGCGTTCGCGAGCCGCCGCTTGCAGCGCGGCCAGGATTTCCGCTCCGTCGCGGGGAGCCGAAAGCGCGCCGAACAGCGCGTCTGCATTGAAATTTTGCGACATGGCCTGTTCCTTGTGCGACAAATGCGTCGTCACATAAAGACATCTTTATGTCAATATGAGTCGATCCGAAGAATTGGCTTGCCTTGCGCCATCGAGACAATTCCGCTAGGTCCGCCACTCTCCCGAGGGCGCGAAATGGCCGGCAAAGACGTTGCGATCATCATGGGCAGCCAGTCCGACTGGGCGACCATGCGCCATGGTGCCGACATTCTCGACGAACTCGGAATCGCCCACGACAGGCTTATCGTCTCGGCCCACCGCACGCCGGACCGCCTCTACGACTTCGCCAAGGGCGCAAAAGCCGCCGGCTTCAAGGTTATCATCGCAGGCGCTGGCGGCGCGGCGCACCTGCCCGGCATGACCGCCGCCATGACATCGCTTCCGGTATTCGGCGTGCCGGTGGAATCGAAAGCCCTTTCCGGACAGGATTCGCTGCTCTCCATCGTCCAGATGCCTGCGGGCATTCCCGTCGGCACGCTGGCCATCGGCAAGGCGGGTGCTGCCAATGCGGCATTGCTCGCCGCCGCCGTTCTGGCCCTCACCGACGATGCGCTTGCTGCAAAGTTGGACGCATGGCGCAAGGCGCAGACCGACAAGGTCGCGGTCGCACCCGTGGACGAGCCGACATGACGCCGCTGCCCGCCGGATCGACCATCGGCATCATCGGCGGCGGACAACTCGGCCGGATGCTGGCCATGTCGGCCGCAAAGCTCGGCTACCGGACGGTTATCCTTGAGCCGCAGGCCGATTGCCCCGCCGCGCAAGTCGCCAACCGGCAGATCGTCGCCGCCTATGACGACCCCGCCGCCCTCGACGAACTGGCGGCGGCATCCGACGTCATCACCTACGAATTCGAGAACGTGCCGGTCGCCGCCGCGACCCGGCTTGCCTCCCGGAAACCCGTCTTCCCCCCGCCGATGGCGCTGGAAGTCTCGCAGGACCGCGTGACCGAAAAGACGTTCCTCAACTCCATCGGCGTCGCCACGGCGCAATTTGCGCAGGTCGACGGCGACGAAGACCTGACGCGAGCGCTGGCGTCACTGGGGGGCGCAGGCGTTCTGAAGACACGGCGCATGGGCTATGACGGCAAGGGCCAGCGCGTGCTCGACCGGCCTGCCCCCGAAACCCTGGCAGGCACGTTTCAGGCAATGGGCGACGTCGCGCTGATCCTGGAGCAGTTCGTGCCGTTCCACAGCGAGATTTCCGTGATCGCGGCGCGTGGCAAGGACGGCACCGTCACGACCTACGACCCGGCGGTGAACGTCCATCGCAGCGGCATACTGCATACCTCGACCGTTCCGGGGCAGGTCAGCCCGGCACAGTCGAAGGCAGCGCGAGACATCGCCGGCATGATCCTCGAAAAGCTCGACTATGTCGGCGTAATCGGCGTCGAGTTCTTCATTGCCGACAATGGCGACCTTCTGGTCAACGAAATCGCGCCGCGCGTCCACAATTCCGGCCACTGGACCGAGGCCGCCTGCGCCGTCTCCCAATTCGACCAGCATATCCGCGCGGTTGTCGGCCTTCCATTGGGCGACGGCGGCCGCCATTCGGACTGCGTGATGGAAAACCTCATCGGCGACGATATCGACCGCGTGTCCGCACTCACCGCCGAAGCCGATGTGGTCGTGCATCTCTACGGCAAGGCGCAAGCGCGGCCCGGCCGAAAGATGGGTCATTTTACGCGGTTGAAGCGCCTCTCCGGCTCTGCAACGCCTTGACATCGCCCAACTCGTTCGGCTATTCACCCGCCAACGTCAGGCGCGCTCTTACCGGCGCGTCTTTCATTTCGGCCCGCAGGGCCTTTCCCATCGGGTTACGACAATGAAGATCAAGAATTCGCTCAAGGCGCTCAAGGCTCGTCACCGCGACAACCAGCTGGTTCGTCGCAAGGGCCGTATCTACATCATCAACAAGACCGCTCCGCGCTACAAGGCGCGTCAGGGCTAAGTCTGCCTGCGCCCCTGCGGGAGCGCAGCCTTTCACGTTGATTTCAGTTGGACGCTGTGCAGATCGGGATTATTCTCCCAGAATGCGCAGCGTCTTGCTTTGCCTTTCAGCCCTGTTGATCCTCGCACCCGCGTCGGGCGCGCAGGCCCAGTCCGCGCCTGCTGAGCCGGCCACAATCGCCGCGCCGCCGAGCCTCGACAAGCTCCTTGCCGATCTGAAGCGCGAACCGAAGGAACACGCCGCCAAGCGCATCGCAGACCGCATCGCCGAACGCTGGCGTCATTCCGGAAGCGAATCGGTCGACCTGCTCATGCTCTGGGCCGCCGATGCGACGAAAGCAAAGAAGTTCGGCGTAGCGCTGGACTTTCTGGACCGCGTGACTGTGCTGCAGCCCGACTTTTCGGAAGGCTGGAACCGGCGCGCCACTGTTCATTTCATGATGAAGAACTACGCCCTGTCGATGGCGGACATTGAACGCGCCCTGCGGCTCGAACCCCGCCATTTCGGCGCGCTGTCGGGCATGGCCCAGATATTCAAGGACACCGGTTCCAAGGCACTTGCACTCAAGGCCTACGAACGGCTCCTGGAAGTCTATCCGATGATGCGCAGCGCCCAGAACGAGGTCGCCACGCTGAGCGAGGAACTTGCCGGCCAGGCGATCTGACGCTGCACCGGGGCAATCAAACCAGTCCAGCACATTGCCAGTACCGCACCACCGCAGCACCCTTCTCTTCCACCTGCCAGTGCCGCCATGACCGTCGCCCTCGTCCTTGTCTTACTGTTCGTCATCGCATTGATATTACTGGCCGTCGCATCTCATTTCGGTGCGCGGCGGATCGAACGGCAGCATCCGCCGGTCGGGCAATTCATCGAGATCGGCGATGCGAGTATGCATCATGTCCACCTGCCTGCCTCAGGCGCGACCTTATTGCCACCGGTCGTCTTCATTCACGGCGCGAGCGGCAACCTGAAGGATCAGTTGCTCCCGTTTTCAAGCGCGCTTGAGGGCCGTGCAGAAATGCTGTTCCTCGACCGTCCGGGACATGGCTGGTCCACGCGCGGCACAATGAACGAGACGCCACACGGACAGGCAGCGACGATCGGTGCGCTGATGGAGCGCCTCGGCATCGAGCGCGCCGTCATCGTCGGCCACTCCTTCGGCGCCGCTATTGCCGCCACCCTCGCCATCGATTTCCCGCAGAAGGTTGCCGGGCTGGTGTTCATGTCGGCAGCGAGCCACCCTTGGCCCGGCGGCAGGACGTCCTGGTATTACGGGTTGGCACGCACCCCGATCATCGGTCGACTGTTCGAGCATACGCTGGCATTGCCCGCGGGCATGTTGCGCATCGACGACGCAAGCGAGAGCGTTTTCGCGCCTAACCGCATGCCTGACAACTACGTCCATGACGCCTCGATCCCGCTGGTGCTGCGTCCCGCCGCCTTTCACGCCAACTCGATCGACGTCGAAGGGCTTTACCGGCATGTGCTGACGCTCCAGCCGCGCTATCGCGAGATCGATGCGCCGACGGTTGTCATTTCGGGTGACCGGGACACGGTTGTCTATGAGGAAATCCACTCCATCGGGCTGGCGCGCGACATCCGCGGCGCGCAGCTCGTCTGGGTCCACAATCTCGGCCACAAGCCGGACTGGATCGCGACCGACCTCGCAATTGCGGCAATCGAAACGGTAGCAGGCCAGACCAGCGATCTGGCAGCGATTGCGAGAGCGGTCGAGCAGCGTCTGGCGGGCGACACGTTCAAGACCGGCAGGCACGCCGATCTTGCGGCGCCGCCAGGTTTCGAACCCAGCCCTACAGCGTGAATGGCCGGATCAGGCCGAGCGCCTGAACAGGCGCGGGCCGAAGAGGTTGATGGCAAGCCCGGCTATGACAAGTCCCGACGCCGCAATCTTCCAGCCTTCGATCGCCTCGCCGAAAACAATCGCAGAGCCGATGAAGCCGAAGATCGGCACAAGAAGCGTGAAGGGCGCAACCGTCGACACCGGATAGATTGACATCAGGTAAGCCCATACCCCAAACCCGAACAGCGTCGACAGATAGACGATATAGGCGATCGAGCCGACCGACACCCAGTCGAGATGCGAGATGGAGAGCATCAGCCCGCCCGGTTCCAGAAGCAGTTCGGTCAGCATCAGCGGCGGGATTGCAAACAAGCTGCCCCAGATGACGAGGCCAAGCAGTTCGTTGCTGCCCGACTTTTGCAGGATGTGCTTTGCAACGACATTGCCCGCGCCCCATGAGAACGCCGCAGCGATCAGCAGTGCCAGCCCCGGCACCGTGACGTCTGCGCCGCTACGGCCCTGAAACAGGATGACGAGGATGCCGCTGAAGGCGACGAGCGCGCCGACAAGCTGCCAGCCCGTCGGCCTTTCGCCAAGCGCCACCATCGAAATCCCGATGGTGAAGAAGACCTGCGTCTGAAGGATCAGCGAGGACAGCCCGGCACTGACGCCAAGCGTCATTCCTGTGAACAGGAAGCCGAACTGCATGGCAAAGATAAGCAGGCCATACAGCGCGATCTCCCAGAGCGGCACCGTCGGGCGACGCACGAAGAATATCCAAGGCACTACCGCCAGAACGAAACGCATGACACCGAGCGCGATCGGCGAAACCTGCTGCAGGCCGAGCTTTATGACGGCAAAATTCAGGCCCCAGATGACGACGATTGCCATCGCAAGGAGCAGATGACGGGGCTGCATCTCCGGCTCCCGTCCCTTTCCCGATTAACCCCCGCCAGCGCCGTCGGCACCGACATAGGCGATCCGCAGCATATTCGTGGCGCCGGGCGTGCGCAGCGGAACGCCTGCGGTGATGATGACCCGGTCGCCAGTCTTGGCGAAGCCCTCGTCGCGGGCGATACGGCAGGCGCGGTCCACCATGTCGTCGAGATCGACGGCATCTTCGGTGACGACGCAATGCTGGCCCCAGACGAGTGACAGCCGGCGCGCAGTGGCAAGCACCGGCGACAGGGCGATGATCGGCAGTTGCGGACGTTCACGCGCCGCGCGCAGGCCGGTCGTTCCCGAAGCCGTATAGGTGATGATCGCAGACAGTTTCAGCGTTTCGCCGATCTGGCGCGCGGCAGCCGAGATCGCATCAGCGCCTGTCGCCTCCGGCTCGCTGCGCTGGGCATTGATGATGCCCGGATAGAGCGGATCGGTCTCGACCTTCTCCGCGATGCGGCTCATCGTGGCGACCGCCTCGACCGGATACTGGCCGGCGGCAGATTCAGCCGACAGCATAACCGCATCCGCGCCCTCGAAGACCGCAATCGAGACGTCCGACACTTCCGCGCGGGTCGGCACCGGCGCGGTGATCATCGATTCGAGCATCTGGGTAGCGACGACCACCGGCTTGCCGGCGCGCCGCGCTGCGCGCGTGATCTGCTTCTGGATACCGGGCACAGCCTCCAGCGGCATCTCGACACCGAGGTCGCCTCGCGCCACCATCAGCGCGTCGGACAGTTCGATGATCTCCGAAAGGCGGGCAACCGCCTGCGGCTTCTCGATCTTCGACATGAGCGCCGCACGTCCACGCGCCACCTTGCGCACTTCGGCCAGATCTTCCGGCCTCTGGATGAATGACAGGGCGACCCAATCGACACCCGTCGCCAGGACGGCGTCGAGGTCCTTGCGATCCTTTTCGGTCAGCGCCCCGACCGGCAACTCCGTATCAGGCAGGCTGACACCCTTCTTGTTGGAGATGCTGGTGCCGGAAATGACGGTCGCGGCGATAGACTTGCCGCTGCAGATGTCGGCCCTTAGAGCCAGCTTGCCGTCGTCGATCAGGAGACGGTCGCCCGGCTTCACCGACGACAGGATCTCGGGATGGGGAAGGTGGACGCGTGTCGCGTCGCCCGGCGTCGGGTCGTCGTCGAGCGTGAAGGTCTGGCCTGGCTCCAATTGCTCCTTGCCGCGTTCGAACATGCCCACGCGCAGCTTCGGGCCCTGCAGGTCTGCCAGGATGCCGATTGGACGGCCGACCTTGGCCTCGACAGCGCGGATGCGTCCGACAAGCGTGCGCATCAGATCGTGGTCGGTGTGGCTCATATTGATGCGGAACAGATCCGCGCCCGCCTCGAACAGCTTGCAGATCATCGCCTCGTCCGAGGAGGCAGGCCCGAGCGTGGCGAGGATCTTGACCTTGCGGCTGCGTCTCATTGGGAACCTGTGTCGCTTGAGGCAGGTGGGGTCGCAGCACCTTCCGGCTCCTGCGGCGGCGTAATCGGGGGTGGCGCGAGAGGTGTGTCGGAAGCAGGCGCGCCGTCGGTCAGCTCGACCATCCAGCTTGCCTGTTCGCCCGTGTCATATTCCTGGAAGCCGGCGCGCTGGAAACCGCGGCGCAGACAGTCGGAGACGCCGGGAATCTTGAATTCCTTCTCTGCCACGCACATGGTCGTCGGACCATCCCAGCGCCCGCCGCGCTCTGCGTCTTCGGCGTAGAGATAGTAGTAGCGCGAGGCCAGCGGCCCATCGATCAGCGTCTTGCAGGTCGAGGCATCGACATGCCACCAGCCTTCTGTGACCCAGCCCGCCGCAGCGCGGTATCCGATAGCGACCCCGACCAGCGACTGCGTGGCGTTGCAAACACGGAAATCGGCCCGCGCCTCGCTCGGGCGGGCAAGAATGCCTGCAAGCGCGACGAGCGAGAACATCATAAGGGCGCGGCTAATTCGAGCGGCCTGTCCGACCAGCATTCATCGTCCCTTTGCGCATTGCGAATTCATCACCTTTTCTGAAAACTCGGCCTCTGTGTCAACGCAAGTCGACCACCGCCAGCGTTCATACACTGTTGAGTGACAAATATGCGGCTCAACCTTCGCCTGTAATTGCAGGCAAGCGTGAGACGCGGCAAAAGAAAGGCGCAATCGGCGGCAAGATCGGCCGCAACAACCTCCCCCCGAAGGACTGCATGACCAAGCTCTCGCAATTTGCCCCCTTTGAGGTGATCGACGGCGCGACCGCCGGCGGCATGCTCATCATCGCGGACCACGCCAAGCGGCTGATGCCCGACGACTATGCCGACCTCGGCCTGCCCAACGGCGAATTCGAACGCCATATCGCCTATGACATCGGCGTCGAGATGGTCACGCGGCGGCTGGCCGAACTGACCGGCGCGCCGGCAGTCATGGCCGGCTTTTCAAGGCTCCTGATCGATCCCAATCGCGGCGAGGAAGACCCGACCCTGATCCGCCAGCTTTATGACGGCACTGTCATCCCCGGGAACTATCCCATGAGCGAGGTGGAGCGCGAAAGTCGTCTCGACCTGTTCTACCGACCCTATCATGACGCCGTCGGTTCGATGATGTCGGCGGTCGCGGAGCGATCGGGCCGCTCGCCTTTCATCGTGTCGATGCACTCATTCACCCCCGTCATGAAGGGACGCGCGCGCCCCTGGCATGTCGGTATCCTGTGGGACAGCGACGACCGCGCGGTCAGGCCGATGATCGACCTTCTATCGGCCGACCCGGCACTCGTGATCGGCGACAACGAACCCTATGACGGGGCCCTGCGCGGCGACACGATGTATCGCCACGCCATCGTCAACGGCCTTGCCCATGTATTGATCGAGATCAGGCAGGATCTGATCGCGACGGAGGCCGGCGCGCGGCAATGGGCGGAACGGCTTGCGCCCATGCTTGACGCGATCAACCGGCAGGCCGATATCCATGTCGCGCGCCAGTATGGCTCGCGCACGGGGCCGGTGACATCGCGCGTCTGACGCGCGGCCCGCAGGCAGCACAGGAGCGATCGACATGACCGATCTGACGCCAGACCAGCAGCGCGAATTCGAGGCCGCCGCATTTCGCCGGCTGGTTGCCCATCTGCGCGAACGCAGCGACGTGCAGAACATCGATCTGATGAACCTCGCCGGCTTCTGCCGCAACTGCCTGTCCAACTGGTATCGCGATGCGGCTCAAGCCTCCGGACAGGACCTGTCCAAGGAAGAATCCCGCGAAATCATCTACGGGATGCCCTATGCCGAGTGGCAGACGAAGCACCAGACCGAGGCGAGCACCACGAAGAAGGCCGAATTCGAGCGTAACCGCCCGCAGGACCACTGAGACTTGACCGCCAGCGGGTGCTGAGGCATCGCAATCCCCTCATACATGGCGTGCGAGTCGCGCCCCCTCCCACCACAGCCTTGCAGGAGCGACCCGATGGCCGATAACGACACCCCGACTTCCGAGACCGTTGCCGCCGGCCAGTTGCGCGCCCTTGTCGAGCGCATCGAGCGCCTGGAAGAGGACAAGCAGGCGATCGCCGACGACATCAAGGACGTCTATGCCGAGGCCAAGGGCAGCGGCTTCGACACCAAGGCGCTGCGCTCGATCGTGCGCCTGCGCAAGAAGGATCAGGCCGAGCGCGAGGAAGAAGAATCCATGCTCGACCTCTACAAGGCCGCCCTTGGCATGACCTGACGGCTGGCCGTCGGCCGGTCTCCCGTGAATTGACGAAATGCCCTCATGGTCGGACGGCGCGAGCGCGTGACCCGCATACAGGGTGCCGGATTCAGGGCATGCCCCACGACGCTCAGCCATCCAGCCGTTTCGACCAGTCTTCGACCTTGCGCGACTGGAGTCGCTTTATCGCGCGCTCACGCCAGCCCGGCGAGATGCCTGGAAGCTCGGCCAGCCGCGCAAGTTCCTCGACGTTGAGGACATCGACATAGAAGACCCGCCACACCTTGGCGATCGTCCACTCGGGATGGGTGCGTTCGACACGGCGCAAAGCATCATGCGGGCTGACGGTTCCGGGCCGAATGACGCGATAATACCATCCCGTCATGCCAGAAGACTGCACCAGCTTCGACATGCCCTTGAGGCCGAAGCGCTCGTTCAGCTTCCAGCACGGCTGCCGGCCCTGGCTGACCTCGACCGTGGCGGAACCAAGTTCAAACACATCCCCGATGGCAACGGTGTCCTCGGTCAGGCCCGTCGTAGAAAGATTCTCGCCGAAGGCGCCGGGCGCGTGGAGAAGACGATGCACTCCGACAGCGTCCTGCCATCTGCGATAGTGTTCAAATGGATAGTGATGGACAGCCTTCTCCGGCCCGCCATGATGGACCGGATCGCCCTGCTCGTCGCCCTCGAACCCTGTTGGCCCCAGCACAATGGATGCGCCGATCTCGCTCTTTTCGATACCGCTCGCGACGCCGCGGGGTCCCAGCGGACGCGCCTTGCCGATCAGGACGGCGTTCAGGGCGATACGCTCCTCTGCAATTGTCACTCGACACGCTCCTTTGACGACTGCGCTTCAAACTGAAGGCCCTTTGATCCCTGGCCACCGGCACCCGCCCGATAAGACGAATCTGCATTGCAGCCGAGCTGCGGGCCGTCCAATCTGTGCCTTGATAGAATGCAGGGCAAGCCATGTTCGCAGACCTAGAAGGCACCGGTTTCGAGATTCTGGACGAGCGTTTTGCCGCCTGTTTTCCCGGCCATGCAGGCGTCGAGCGCCTGTGGACCGGCGGTCGCTGGCTGGAAGGCCCTGCATGGTTTGCGGCCGGGCGCTACCTCGTCTTCTCCGACATTCCCAATGACCGGATGATGCGCTGGGACGACACGGACGGCTCGGTCTCCGTGTTCCGCCAACCGTCGAACAATTCGAACGGCAATACCATCGACGGGGAAGGCCGGCTCGTGACCTGCGAGCATCGCACCCGCCGCGTCACCCGGACTGAGCATGACGGTTCTCTCACGGTCATCGCCGACAGCTACGAGGGGCTGCGGCTGAATTCGCCGAATGATGTAGCGGTTCACCCCGACGGATCGATCTGGCTCACCGACCCGACCTACGGCATCGATAGCGACTATGAGGGCGACCGTGCCGTCTCGGAGATCGACGGCTGCCATGTCTACCGGATCGACCCGGTGGGGGGAGCGCCCACCCGTATGACAACTGACATGATCCGGCCAAACGGTATCGCCTTCTCACCCGGTGGCGACCTTGTCTATGTCAGCGACACAGGCGCGAGTCATGTCAAAGGCGGGCCGCGCCACATTCGCAAATTCGCGGTCGAGACCGCCGCATTGCGCGACCTCGGCGTCTTTGCGCAATCGACGTCGGGCTTCTTCGACGGGCTGCGTATCGACAGTGAAGGGCGGGTGTGGACCAGCGCCGGCGACGGCGTTCACTGCTACGCGCCCGACGGAACGCTGATCGGCAAGATCCTCATCCCCGAGACGGTCGCAAACCTGACCTTCGGCGGTGCAAAGCGCAACCGCCTGTTTATCACGGCCCGGCGCTCGCTCTATGCGGTCTATCTTTCCGTCAACGGCTGATCGCCATCGGCAGCGCGTGCCAAGCCGGCCACGAAAGCGACCGCGACCAGCATCAGCCCGGCAGCGAAAAACACCGGAACAAAGCCGAAATGATCGCCGACATAACCCATGCCTGACGGTCCAAGCAGAATGCCGGCGTAACCGATCGAAGTGACCACGCTGATCGCTGCACCCGACGCGATACCCTTCTGGTTACCGGCAGCGGAAAATACGATCGGCACCATGTTGGCGATGCCGAGACCCGCGACCGCGAAGGCACCAATTGCAAAGCCTTCGCCCGGCGCAAGCGCAGCCGCGATCATCGCCAGACCAGAGATAACGGCAGACACGCGCAATGTGGCAACGCCACCGAACCGATCGCGTATCGGGTCGCCTGCAAAACGCATGGTCGCCATGGCACCTGCAAAGGCGGCGTAGCCCCAGCCGGCGGTCGCGACCGTAGCACCATGGTCTTGTGTCAGGTACAGCGCGGCCCAGTCGAGCACCGAACCTTCCGGGATCATCGAGAAGAGACCGATGAAGCCGAGCAGGTAGAGCACCGGCTCGCGCGGCAGGCGGGCCTTGGTGCCGGCGGGGCGTTCGACCTTTTCCTCATCGACGATGAAGGGCATTGCGACAAGGACAAGCATCAGTGCAATGGCGCAGACGACAAGAGCATGGCCGGTTGTGCCGATGCGCTCGATGATAAAGCCACCGGACAGGCCGCCGGCAAAACCGCCAAGCGACCAGAAGCCGTGCAGCGACGACATGATCGAGCGATCGCCTGCCCGCTCGGCGGTGACGCCATTGGCGTTCATGGTGACGTCCATGCCGCCGAACACCGCCCCGAAAAAGACGAGCGCACATGTTGCGACGGCAACGCTGGGTGCGGCGACGACCAGAACCAGCGAAATCGAGCACACGATGCCGCTGACCGACAGCACCCTGCGCGAGCCGTGGCGCGAGATCAGCCAGCCGGCGACCGGCATCGCAAACAGCGCGCCAAGGCCGAAACCGAGGATCATCAGTCCGAGCGTCGTTTCGGAGATGTCGAGCCGCTCCTTGAACAGCGGTATCTGCGGCGCCCACGCACCGAGAATGAAACCGTTGGCGAGAAACATCGCCGAGACCGAAAGGCGGGATGAGGGAAACATGGGTGCTCTATAGGCTGACCACGCCTGTTTAAATGGGTTGGTGTGGATGTATTGAGACAGACGCCGTGGCAGCTTGAACCAATCGTGGCCCTCAGCCCTTGCGGGCGAGCCAGATGACATGTCGCGCGCCACGCTTGCCGCGCGCACGTGTATTGACCTCGTCGACGTCAAAACCCGCCTGCCCCAGACGTCGCGTGAAGCCCGAATCCGGTCCCGACGACCAGACCGCCAGCACGCCGCCGGGGACCAGCGCATTGCGTGCACTGGCAAGGCCTGCATGGGAATAGAGCGCGTCATTGGTGTCGACGGTCAGGCCCTCCGGGCCATTGTCGACATCAAGCAGGATGGCGTCGTAAACGCCCTTGGCCGAGCCGATCAGGTCGCGCACATCGGCGACCTTCAGGGAAACGCGCGCGTCATCCAGACAACCCGCAAAGACCGAGATCATGTGCTCACGCGCCCAGCGGGGCACGGCAGGAATGAGTTCGGCGACCGTAACGCGCGCCTCGGCGCCGAGCGCAGACAGTGCGGCGCGCAGCGTGAACCCCATGCCCAGCCCGCCAATGAGAATATGCGGCGCGGCCTTTGGCCCGACGCGCTCGATCGACAGTCTGGCCAGCGCCTCCTCGGAACCGCTCAGCCGGCTGTTCATCAGCTCGTTCGTGCCGAGCATGATCGAATATTCTTCGCCGCGCCGCTTCAGGCGCAGGGTCTGGCCATCGGGCGTTGTGACGCTGTCGAGCTCAACCCACGGGATCATGAAGATCCCGTTCTGATCGAAGACGGACCCGCCTCACGCAAAGACAATGAGCAGGTCCTTGGCGTCGATCTGCTCGCCGGCACGCACCAGCACTTCCGCCACCACCCCATCCTTCTCGGCATGGAGTGCCGTCTCCATCTTCATCGCTTCTATCGACAGCAGGATGTCGCCTGCCTTGACGGACTGGCCGGCATGGACGGCGACGCCAGAGACGACACCCGGCATCGGCGCGCCGAGATGTGCCTCATTGCTGGCTTCCGCCTTGCGGCGCGCCTTGCCATTGCCCGCGCCGTGCGCCCTGTCCGGCACCTTGACGCGGCGAGGCTGGCCGTTCAGCTCGAAGAACACCGTGACCATGCCCTTGTCGTCAGCATCGCCGATGGCAAGACAGCGCACCACGAGCGTCTTGCCTTTCTCGATATCTACAAGAATCTCGTCCTCGGACTTCATGCCGTAGAAATAGGTCGGCGTCGGCAGCACGCTGACCGGCCCATACTGGTCCTGTGCGGCGGCAAAATCCGAAAACACCTTCGGATACATCAGGTAGGACGAGAACTCGAACTCGTCGAGCTTGCGGCCGACCTTCTCTTCCGCATCCTTGCGGGTCGCGTCGAGATCGGCAGCCGGCAACAGAGAGCCGGGGCGAACGGTGATCGGCTTCTCGCCCTTGAGCGCCTTCTTCTGGAGCGCCGCGGGCCAGCCAGCAGGCGGCTGTCCAAGATCGCCCTTGAGCATCGAGACGACCGAATCCGGGAAGGCGATATCCTTTGCCGGGTTCTCGACATCGGCCACCGTCAGGTCCTGCGAAACCATCATCAGCGCCATGTCGCCCACCACCTTGGAGGACGGAGTGACCTTGACGATATCGCCGAACATCAGATTGACGTCGTGATAGGCCTGCGCCACCTCATGCCAGCGCGTCTCAAGACCGAGCGACCGCGCCTGCTCCTTGAGATTGGTGAACTGGCCGCCCGGCATTTCGTGGAGATAGACTTCCGATGCCGGCCCCTTGAGGTCGCTTTCAAAGGCGACATACTGGTTGCGCACCGCCTCCCAGTAGAAGGACAGACGGCGTATCCATTCGGTATCCAGCCCCGGATCGCGCTCATGACCCTTGAGCGCTTCAACGATCGAGCCGAGGCACGGCTGGGACGTGTTGCCAGACAACGCATCCATCGCGGCGTCTACGGCGTCCACGCCTGCGTCAACCGCCGCAAGAACGGTGGCTGCGGCAATGCCGGACGTATCATGGGTATGGAAATGGATCGGCAGGTCGGTTGCTTCGCGCAGTGCCTTGAACAGCACGCGCGCCGCGCCCGGTTTCAACAGGCCGGCCATGTCCTTGACCGCGATGATATGCGCGCCTGCCTTTTCGAGTTCCCTGGCCAGCGCGACATAGTATTTCAGATCATACTTTGCGCGCGACGGGTCGAGGATATCGCCGGTGTAGCAGATCGCGGCCTCGACGAGCTTGCCCTCCGCGCCGACTGCATCCATGGCGACGCGCATGTTCTCGACCCAGTTGAGGCAGTCGAAGACACGGAACAGATCAACACCGCCGGCCGCCGCCTGACGCACAAAATGCTTGACCACATTGTCGGGGTAATTGGTGTAGCCGACGCCGTTCGCGCCACGCAGCAGCATCTGCAGCAGGATGTTGGGCGCACCCTTGCGGATCAGCGACAGGCGCTCCCACGGGTCTTCGGTGAGGAAGCGCATGGCAACGTCGAAGGTCGCGCCGCCCCAGCATTCGAGCGAGAGCAACTGCGGCAGCGCGCGCGCGTAAGCGCCAGAGACGCGGGCGATGTCGAAGGTGCGCATCCGCGTGGCGAGCAGCGACTGATGGCCGTCGCGCATCGTGGTGTCGGTGAACAGAACCTGCTTCTGGTCGCGCATCCACTTGGAAAAACCTTCAGCGCCCAACGCGTCAAGCTTCTGCCGCGTACCGTCGACAATGGCGCCTTCGACAAAGGGCACGACAGGCGCCGCCGCATCGGCGTTGGGCTTCGGGCGACCGCGCGCTTCGGGGTGACCGTTCACCGATACGTCGGCCAGATAATTCAGAAGCTTCGTCGCGCGGTCCTGCCGCTTGACCTGTGCAAACAGTTCCGGCGTCGAGTCGATGAACCTGGTCGTATAGGAATTGTCCTTGAATGACGGGTGCGTGATGATCGCCTCAAGGAAGGTCAGGTTCGTCGCCACGCCGCGAATGCGGAATTCCCGCAGCGCACGGTCCATGCGCGAGATCGCCTCAATCGGCGACGGCGCCCAGGCGGTCACCTTTTCCAGAAGCGGATCATAGAAGCGGGTGATGACAGCGCCCGAATAGGCCGTGCCGCCATCCAGCCGGATGCCGAAGCCGGTCGCGCCGCGATAGGCGGTGATGCGGCCATAGTCGGGAATGAAATTATGCTCGGGGTCTTCGGTCGTGATGCGGCACTGAAGCGCGTGGCCGTTCAGCCGTATGTCCGCCTGCGCCGGAACGCCCGATTCCGCCGTGCCGATGGCCGCACCTTCGAGGATGTGGATCTGCGCCTTGACGATGTCGATGCCGGTCACCTGCTCGGTGACAGTGTGCTCGACCTGGATGCGCGGATTGACCTCTATGAAATAGAATTTGCCGGTGTCTGCATCCTGGAGAAATTCGACGGTGCCGGCCCCGACATAGTCGGTTGCGTCAGCGATCCGCAGCGCATAACCGCACAATTCCTCACGCAGCGCCTGCGGCAGATATGGGGCCGGCGCGCGCTCGACCACCTTCTGATTGCGGCGCTGGATCGAGCAGTCGCGCTCGAAAAGATGTACCGTATTGCCATGCGTGTCGCCGAGCACCTGAACCTCGACATGGCGGGCGCGCTCGATCAGCTTTTCGAGATAGACCTCATCCTTGCCGAACGCCGCCTTGGCCTCGCGCTTGCCTTCCGTGACTTCCTTGACGAGATCGGCTTCTGAGCGAATGACGCGCATGCCGCGTCCGCCGCCGCCCCATGACGCCTTGAGCATGAGGGGATAGCCAACATCCTGAGCAAGCTTCTTGACCTGTTCCATATCGTCGGGCAACGGATCGGTGGCAGGAATGACCGGCACTCCGATCTCGATCGCGAGATTGCGCGCGGCGACCTTGTTGCCGAGCCGGCGCATCGTCTGCGGCGTCGGGCCGATGAAGGTAATGCCTGCCTGCGCACAGGCTTCTGCGAATTCAGGGCTCTCCGACAGGAGGCCATAACCGGGATGGATGGCGTCTGCTTCGGAGAGCTTCGCGACCCGGATCACCTCATCGATCGACAGGTAGCTTTCGATCGGCCCGAGGTCGCGCTCCAGATGAGGCCCGCGCCCGATCTGGTAGCTCTCGTCGGCCTTGAAGCGGTGCAGCGCGTATTTGTCCTCCTCCGCCCATATGGCGACGGTCTCGATACCCAGTTCGTTGGCCGCGCGAAACACGCGGATGGCGATCTCGGACCGGTTGGCGACGAGGATCTTCTTGATCGACACGCAGGGTTCTCCAAGAGGCGGGGCTGACTGGTCCGATTGATTAGCGCAATTCTTGTGCACTGCAAACGTTTTTGGCAACTGCGCTGCACAATGCCCGTAGAGCGGATTCCAATATCATGAGCCTGCAAAGCGAAACGCCCGGCAGTTTCCTGCCGGGCGTTCCTTGTCCGGATATTGATCCGACGATGTTCGGTCTTAACCGCGCGGCTTGTAGCTGAACCCGCCGTCGTCACCCTTCACCCATTCATAGATGATGTAGCCCGGGAGCTTCGGATCACCCTTCTCGTCGAAACCCATTTCGCCGAGCACCGTCGGGAAGGTTCCTGCATGGGCGGCCTTTGCAACTTCGATCGGGTCATTCGATTTTGACGCCGTCGCAGCAGCCGCGATGACCTGAACGGAAGCGTAGGAGTAGAGCGTATAGGCTTCAGGATTGAAGCCGGCCTTCTTGAACTCCTCGACGATGGGGGCGTTGGCCGGGTTCAATGTCGGGTCCGGGCCAAACGTGTTCAGCGTGCCGACAACAGCGTCACCTGCGATCGATGCCAGTTCGTTCGAGACGATACCGTCGCCCGAAACCAGCGTCGCCTTGAGGCCCTGATCAGCCGCTTGGCGAATGATCAAACCAGCTTCCGTGTGCAGGCCGCCCCAATAGATGATCGAGACGCCGGCTTCCTTCATCTTGCCGATGAGGGCCGAGAAGTCCTTGTCGCCGATATTGACGCCTTCATAGAGCGCTTCCTGAAGACCGGCAGCGTTCATCGCCTTCTTGGTCTCGTCGGCCAGGCCCTGGCCGTAAGGCGTCTTGTCGTGAACGACCGCAATCTTGGCGTCCTTGAAGTTTTCTGCAAGGAAAGTGCCGGCGACAACGCCCTGCTGATCATCACGGCCGCAGACGCGGAACACGGTCGCAACGCCCATCTCCGTAACCTTCGGATTGGTCGCCGCCGGGCTGATCATGAACATGCCGTTTTCGCCGTAGACCTGCTCGATGGCAGGAATGGTGACGCCCGAGTTGAAGTGGCCGACGACGAACTTCACGCCATCCGACAGGAACTTGTTGGCGACCGAAACGCCCTGCTTGGGATCCGATGCGTCGTCGCCGACGACGATCCTGATCTGCTCACCGTTGATACCGCCGGCGGCGTTGATGTCTTTGGCTGCCTGCTCGGCGCCCTTCTGCAGCTGTGCACCAAAAGCCGCGTTTGGACCGGTGATCGGACCGCCGACACCAATGACGAACTCAGCCCAGGCAGAGCCCGAGAACGCGAGAAGCGCAGTCATGGCGACTGCGGACAACAGTGACTTCTTCATAGAGTTACTCCCGTTAATCAAAGGCAGACGGTGGTGTGTCTTTTCTTCTTGCGATGCCTGCCCTGCTCGCAGAATTTGAACCTTGCCGATTTTCCAGCACTTGTCACGATGAATCGCGGTCGGGAAAATGGCTTCTCTCGTTAGCCTTACTTACTTTGAGCGCCAGCTCAGCGGCGACGCTTTCTCGTAGAGCCAGCCATATTGGGTGACCATCTGCTTTGTGCGCGTGTAGCGGAATGCGATCAGGCCGACGATCACGATAGCAACGAGGTCGGACAGGTAGTGCATCGGGCTGATGAACGGCCCCTGGTAGAGCGCGTAATGGAGAAAGCGCGCGGCCGCCGCCAGGAAGAAGGCGTATACGACAAATGTGCCCGCCGACTGCCAGGTGCGCGCCACGGCGCGCCCTGTCATCCACGTCGCCCATAGCGCCAGCAGGAAAAAGGCCAGCTCGCCGGGGTAGAAATGTTCGGCAATCATTGCCAGCAGCATGGTCGAACTCCTTAGCGGATCAGTGTGCGCCACCTTCCAGATAGGCCGCACGGACCTCCGGATTGGCGAGCAGTTCCTTGCCGGTGCCGCTCATGGTGACGTTGCCGTTGACCAGAACATAGCCGCGTGACGCCAGTTTCAGCGCGCCGAATGCGTTCTGCTCGACGAGGAAGACGGTGAGGCCTTCATCCTTGTTGAGCGCACGGATCGCGTCGAAGATCTGCTTGACGATGAGCGGCGCCAGACCAAGCGACGGTTCGTCGAGAAGCAGGAGCTTGGGGCGCGCCATCAGTGCGCGGCCGATGGACAGCATCTGCTGCTCGCCACCCGACAGCGTGCCGCCACGCTGGGCGACACGTTCCTTCAGGCGCGGGAACAGATGGAAAACCTTCTCGACGTCCTGGTCGAAATACTTCTGGTCGTCGAGGCTGGCCCCCATCTGGAGATTTTCCAGCACCGTCATGCGCGGAAAGATGCGCCGCCCTTCCGGCGACTGCGCGATTCTCAACCGCGCGATCTCATGCGTCGGCATTTGGGTGATGTCGGCACCGTTGAACACGATCTTGCCGTTGCGCGCACGCGGCTGGCCGAAGATGGTCATCATCAGCGTCGACTTGCCGGCGCCATTCGCGCCGATCAGCGTGACGATCTCGCCCTCGTGGACCTCCATCGCGACGCCGTTGAGCGCGCGGATATTACCGTAGAATGTCTCGACGCCTTCGATCGAGAGCAGCGCCTGCTTAGCCATCAGCCGCGGCCTCCCTTCCTGGCCGCCGGCGACTTGCCGGAAGCGAGACGTTTTGCCTGACCGATCCAGTCTTCACGGTCGATGCGCCCGTCGAACTCAAGATATTTCTCGACCGCGACGATATCGGCGCGTTTCCATGCGGCGACCTGCGCAAACCTGGTGATGCCGTGCTGGTGCAGCTTGCGCTCATTGACCGGGCCGATGCCCTTGATCAGCTTGAGATCGTCGGGTTTTGCGGCGGGCCTGGCAGCCGGCTCAGCGGCGGGATTCTTGACCGACGCGGCCTTCGCCGGCTTTGACGCCACGGCAGACGCCTTTGGCGCGGCTTTGGCCCTGACAGCAGCGGGAGCCTTGGCCTTTGCAACAGGTGCGGTCGTCTTGACGACGGCCGGTTTGGCGCGATCGGCACGCGACGCGCCGGGCGAAACCTTGACCAGCCCCTCGCCGTCGGCGGCATGTTCGATCGTGTCGCTGACCGGGCCTGCCATCAGCGAAGACATCGGTGCCGGTCCCTGATCCGGATCAGGCGCGCCTTCCATCTGCTCGATGACATGCTCGTCGCCGACCTCGACCAGAACATCCGTCACCTCGTCGTCATCGACGCCGAGATAGGCCGCGATGACCTTCGGGTCGTTCTTGACGAAGCTCGGATCGCCGTCCGAAATCTTGCGGCCATATTCGAGCACGACGACATGGTCGGAGATCTGCATGACGACCGACATATCGTGCTCAATCAACAGGATCGACGTGCCCGTCGCCTTGATGTCGTTGAGCAGCGAATTGAGCTGGAGCGATTCCTTCGGGTTGAGACCGGCTGCCGGCTCGTCGAGGCACAGGAGCTCGGGCTCTGTACACATGGCACGCGCGATTTCGAGGCGGCGCTGCGCTCCATAGGGAAGATCGCCCGCCGGATCGTCGGCCCTGTCCATCAAGTCGGCCTTTTCAAGCCAGTGGAGCGCGAGCTTCTTCGCTTCGTCCTGAGCCGTGTGGAAGCTCTTGAAGCCGAACATGCCGAGGATGGTGTAGCCCGACGCCTTCATCAGCTTGTTGTGCTGGGCTACCAGCAGGTTCTCGTAGACGGTCATGCCCGAGAACAGGCGGATATTCTGGAAGGTGCGCGCCACCTTCGCCTTGGCGGTGATCTGGAAGTCGGGCAACCGCTCCAGAAGGAACGTGCCGCCGTCGCGCGAGGTCATGGCGATCATGCCCTCGGTCGGTTTGTAGAAGCCGGTGATGCAGTTGAACACCGTCGTCTTGCCGGCACCGTTCGGGCCGATCAGCGCGGTGATCTCGCCACGCCTGGCCTCGAAGGACAGGTCGCCGACGGCCACGAGGCCGCCGAACTTCATCGAAAGCCGCTCGACTTTCAGGATTGCATCGGACGTCGTCATCAGCCGTGACCCTCGCGGGTAAAGGAGCCGGCTACAGCCTTGCGTTCCCGCAGGAAAGCCGAAGGTTCGCGGCTGCCGACGAAGCCCCGCGGCTTCCACAGCATCACAAGGACCATGGCCAGTCCGAAGAGCAGCATGCGGTAGAGTTCCGGGTGGAAATCTGCCCCGAAGATCGCCTTCAGGAAGGTCAGCTCGCGCAGGATTTCGGTGCCGCCGATCATGACCACCGCCGCGACTGCGATACCGATGAGCGACCCCATTCCGCCCAGAACGACAATCGCGAGAATGATTGCCGATTCAAGGAAGATGAAGGATTCGGGGCTGACGAAACCCTGACGCGCGGCAAAGAAGGAGCCTGCGAAACCGCCAAACATTGCGCCAATGGCAAAGGCCGTCAGCTTCGTCGTCGTCGTGTTGATGCCGAGCGAACGGCAGGCGATCTCGTCCTCGCGAAGCGCTTCCCATGCGCGCCCGACAGGCAGGCGGCGCAGGCGGATGGTGACGAAGGCGGTAAGCAGCGCCAGCAACAGGATCAGATAGTAGAGGAAGATCTTGTAGTAGACGCTCGACTGCGGCAGCGCCGGGATCACCTTGGAGATGTAGTTGGGGTCCGACACGTTGAACGAGAACAGGCCAAAGAAGGAAACGCGCGGAATGCCCGAAATGCCGGCCGAGCCGTTGGTCACCTCGCGCCAGTTGATCAGCACAAGTCGTATGATCTCGCCGAAGGCAAGCGTGACGATAGCCAGATAGTCGCCGCGCAGGCGAAGCACCGGGAAGCCGAGGATGACGCCCCAGATGGCGGCCATGATGCCGGCTGCCGGCAGCAGGATCCAGAACGAGATCCATGCCCATTCAGGCGGCAGCACCTGATTGAGATAGACGCCAAGCAGCGCGTAGCTGTATGCGCCGACCGCGTAGAAGGCGACGTAGCCGAGATCGAGCAGACCGGCCAGGCCGATGACGATGTTCAGGCCCCAGGCCAGCATCACATAGATGAGGATCTGGATGCCGAAATTGTCGACCCATTTCAGCGAGCCCTGCAGGCCGTTCATCCACACCATGACGACCGGAAACAGGAACATCACAACGATGCCGATCATCGAAAAATTGCGCCTGAACCAAGAGGGCTCGGCGACCGCCGTCGTCTTCGTGGCGGAAGCGCGGCGGCGCTCGACAGCCGGCCAGAAGAAGGCCGAGAAGGCGAAGCGCCCGAGCATGACGATACCGACGATGACCGCCAGCAGGCCCCAGCGCGGCACGAGGATCAGCTCGTTGCGGATGTTCTGGTCGGTCTTGAGACCGATGATCAGGACGAACATGCCGAGCGCGATCAGGCCCGCGAAGATCGCGTCGCGTGTGGCGTCAGCATAGTTCACCTGGCTTTCGCCAGGGGTGGACTTGGTGTTTGTCGCCATGACGCTAGACCTTTTCCACTTCAGGTCGTCCAAGCAGGCCGGACGGTAGGAAGATCAGCACGATTGCGAGAATCGAGAATGCGGCCACGTCCTTGTAGTCGATCGAAAAATAGGCCGACCACAGGGATTCGATTGTGCCGATGAGGATGCCGCCGAGCACCGCGCCGGGCAGAGAGCCGATGCCGCCAAGCACCGCCGCCGTAAAGGCCTTGACGCCGGGCACGAACCCGTCGGCGAAGGACACGACGCCGTAATACATCAGGAACAGCGTGCCTGCGACCGCGGCCAGCGACGCGCCCATGATGAAGGTGATCGAGATCGTCTTGTCGACGTCGATGCCGAGCAGCGCCGCCATCTTGCGGTCCTGCTCGCAGGCGCGCTGCGCGCGGCCCAGCGGCGTCTTGTTGACGATATACCAGAAGAACGCGAGCAGCGTGATGGTGACGACCGCGATGACGATCTGCTTGAGCGAGATGGAGATGCCGCCGATCTGGTAGACCTGGCTGATCATCGGCGGGATCGGCTTGTTGCGCGGACCCTGCGTGACCTGCACGAAGTTGGACAGGAAGATGGACATGCCGATCGCGGTGATCAGCGGCGCCAGGCGGAACGAGCCGCGCAGCGGACGATAGGCGATGCGCTCGATCGACCAGTTCCAGAGGCTCGTCATCAGCATCGCGACGATCATCATCACGAGCAGGAAGAAGACGACATGGACGGTGGTGAAGATCGAGACCAGGATAAGGAACACGATCATCGCAATGAACGCGCCGAGCATGAAGATGTCGCCATGGGCGAAATTGATCATGCCGATGATGCCGTACACCATCGTGTAACCGATCGCGATCAAACCGTAGATCGATCCCAGCGTCAGCCCATTGATGAGCTGCTGGATAAAGTATTCCATCTAGTCGGCTCCCCTGGGACGTCACCTCTTTGGGCGCGTTCCCTTCTTATAGGTCCAGAGTCGTAGCCAATCGGCATTGCAAAGCAAGACAAAAATTCGCCGTGCCGGGGTAGCAATCTGTCGTTTTCCGGCAAGCGATCACATAATTCTTGCGTCAGGCGACGACAAAGCCATGCGCGTAGGGATCGCGGTCATCGATGAAGATCGTGTTGTAGCCCGTGGTGCGCGCCCAACCCCCGATTGAGGGGACGATCGCCATCCGATCTGCGACGCGCGCCTCCTTTTCCACCCGGCCCTTGAACAGGGAGCCGATGATTGACTGGTGGATAAAATCGTCGCCGACGCCAAGCTGGCCCTTGGCATGGCGCTGCGCCATCCGCGCCGAGGTGCCGGTGCCGCATGGCGACCGGTCGATCGCCTTGTCGCCGTAGAACACCGCGTTTCGCGCATCTGCCCCCTCGACGGTCGGACGGCCGGTCCAGAGAATATGCGTCAGCCGGTTGATGCCGGGGTTCTCGGGATGGACGAAGGGGTATTTCTCGTTCAGCAGCCGGCGCAGCACCGGGCTCCACCCGATAAGCTGCCCTGCCGAATAGTCCGCCATGTCGTCGAAATTCTTCTGCGGTTCGACAATCGCATAGAAATTGCCGCCATAGGCGACATCCACGACGATTTCGCCAAGTCCCGGAACGTCGGCCGTCAGACCTTCGGCATGAAGGAAGGACGGCACATTGGTGATGCGAACCTCTTCGACATATTCACCTTCCTTCCGATATTCGGCGACGACAAGGCCAGCCGGCGTATCGAGGCGCAGCATGCCTTCGGTCTTCGGCTTCACCAGCCCGTGCTCGATCGCCATCGTCACCGTGCCAATCGTGCCATGTCCGCACATGGGCAGGCAGCCCGACGTTTCGATGAAGAGGATGCCGACGTCGCAGTCGGGCCGCGTCGACGGATAGAGGATCGAGCCGGACATCATGTCGTGGCCGCGCGGCTCGAACATCAGGCCGGTGCGGATCCAGTCGTATTCGGCGAGGAAATGCGCCCGCCGCTCCATCATGGACGCCCCATTGAGCAGCGGCCCGCCACCGGCGACGAGACGCACCGGGTTGCCGCAGGTATGGCCGTCGATGATGTGAAACGAATGGCGCGACATGGCTGGCCCTCAGAAGCGTTGAGGTGAGAAGGGTGAGAGGTCGATTGCCGGAGCTTGCCCGAGCATAAGCTCGCGCGCCAGCCGGCCAGTCGCGGCCGCCTGCGTAAGCCCGAGATGGCCGTGACCGAATGCATAGACGACATTGTGCGAGGATCGCGAGCGCCCGATCACCGGCAGCGAGTCTGGCGTCGAGGGCCGATACCCCATCCATTCGCGCCCGCCTTCGGTTTTCAGCCCTGGCAGGAAGCGCCGCGCCTTTTCAAGCATGGCTTTGGAGCGTGCAAAATTCGGCGGCAGCTTCAACCCGCCGAGTTCCACCGCGCCGCCGACGCGCAGGCCCGTCGACAGTGGCGTGACGACGAAACCATGGGCAGAGAAGATCAGCTGGCGCTTCAGGTCAAATGCGCCTTGGGGCAGCGTCGTATTGTAACCACGCTCGGTTTCGAGCGGAACGCGATCGCCAAACCGGCGCGTCCACAAATGCGACCACGCGCCGGCCGAGACCAGAAGTTTTGGCGCAGTGACCCTGCGCCCGCCCTCCAGCACGATCTCGACCGGCCCGCCCTGCCCTGCCTCGATTGAAGCGACGGTAGCCCGCAAGAACTGGGCGCCTTTCACCTTGGCATAGGCCCACACAGCCTGGCCGAGCAGTTTGGGGTCGTCGACCGTCTTCCACCCCGGAACGAATGTGCCTTTGACGAACTGACGCGACAGTCCCGGCTGGAGAGCCGCGAGGTCTTCGCCTTCGACGTGCCGGAACTCGATGCCATGCGCCTGACGCACCGACCAGCCCGGCAGCGCGCCGCGAAACTCGGCTTCGCTCTCATAGAGTTCAAGCGACCCGTCTTCGCGCAGCATGTGCCGCGTGCCGGATCGATCCATCAGTCCCATCCATTCGCTCTGCGCTAGCTGCACCAGCGATACCTGCGCCGCGACGGCCTTGGCCGTGTCGGCATGTCCGGCCCGCCAGAAGCGCCACAGCCAGGGCAGAAGCTGTGGCAGATAGGACGGGCGGATGGCGAGCGGGCCGAGCGGGTCGGAAAGCCAGCGCGGCAGGTTTTTCATCATGCCCTTATGGGCGAGCGGCAGCACGTCGGAAAAGGCAAAGGCCGCCGCATTGCCCGCGCTCGTCTCTTCGCAAAAGCCGGAACGGTCAATGACGAGAACGCGCTGGCCTGCTTCTGCCAGATGGGCGGCGGCACAGATGCCGATGATGCCGGCGCCGATGATGACGATATCGGCCAGCGGGATTTCGGAAACGGAGCTGCCTGCCATGTCGAGGATTGAAGCCAAAAGCAAAAAAGGAGGCCGTAAGGCCTCCTTTCTGCATTCTTTCATGGCCGAAAGCGACGAAAATCGCCGACCAGACCGAGACTGAGAACCGGTCCAGCCCTTACTAGGCGCGCGACGCCTCGAAAATGCTGTCGATGGCGGCACCGAGAGCCGCGTTGAATGCGTCATCGCTCTGCTTGGCCGACAGGCCTTCGGTCAGAGCGCGCGAGAAGGAGGCGATCATGCCGTCATTCTGCTTCAGCTTGGCATTGGCGTCGTCGCGCGTATAGCCGCCCGAGAGCGCAACCACGCGCATGACGCGCGGATGGTCGACCAGCGGCTTGTAGAGGTTGGCCTTTGTCGGCAGGGTCAGCTTGAGCATGACCTGCTGGTCGGCAGGCACCTTGTCGAGATGCTTCAGGATCTCGGCGAGGAGAATGTCTTCGGCCTCGGCCTTGTCGGCGATGGAAATGGTGACTTCCGGCTCGATGATCGGCACGAGGCCGTGCGACAGGACCTGACGGGCAACCTCGAACTGCTGCTCGACGATCGCCGCGATGCCTTTCGGATTGGCAGCGTCGATGACCGAACGCTCCTTGGTGCCGAAAATGCCCTTCTCGACGGCGCGCTTGAGCAGCGCATCGAGGCCGGGCATGTCCTTCATCGGCTGGACGCCATCGACGGCCGGCGCAAGTCCCTTGTCGATCTTGAGGAACGGCACCACGCCGCGCTTCGCCCAGAGATATTCGGCGGTCGGCGTGCCGTCGATGTCGCGGTCCATGGTCTGCTCGAACAGGATCGCACCCATCACCTTGTCGCCGGTGAAGGCGGGCGACTTGATGATGCGCGCGCGCATCTGGTGGATCAGGTCGAACATGCCGGCCTCGTCGGACCAGGCGCCTTCCTCGATGCCATAGAGCTTGAGAGCCTTGGGGGTCGATCCGCCGGACTGATCCAGCGCCGCGATAAAGCCATCCTTGTTCGCGGCCTGCGCGGCCATGTCCTTGTTCATTTCGCTCTCCGATTTGAAACCGTCTGACTGTGTGGGCGTGCGCTTAGCAGCAATCCGGACAGGGGGGAATGCGCCGTTATGCCCTCAACCGATTGAATTCCAGCTGTTTTGGCTTCAATGCCGCTCACGGTTAATCTCACGCGCCCGACAGACTTCATACATGAGCCGGAAATGCGCTGGACTCCATTATACGAGATGATACTCTCATATAATGGACAGCTTGAATGACGACCTGACCCGAAGGGTCGGCACGCGTGTCGCACAGCGCCGCAGCGAGGCCGGCATATCGCTGGACGATCTGGCGGCACGCACCAATGTCAGCCGCGCCATGATCTCTCGCATCGAACGCGGCGAGGTCAATGCGAGCGCCGTCGTGCTGGACCGCCTCTGCGACGGACTGGCAATGACCCTGTGGCAACTGTTTGCGCGCGCCGATGCGGCCTCGCCGCTCGCCCGGTTTGCCGAGCAGCCGGTCTGGCGGGATCCCGCGTCAGGCTACCTGCGCCGCACAGTCTCCCCACCCGACAGGGGGTCGGCCGTCACGATTGCCGAAATCGAGTTTCCGGCAGGCTCAAGCGTCACGCTTGAGCCGAGCCACCACCGTTTCATGGACCAGCATGTCTGGTGCCTTGCCGGTGAAATGGAGATCACGCTTGGCGTAGAGACGCATAGGCTCATGCACGGCGACTGCCTGCATATGCGCCCGGAACCCGGCATCCGCTTTGCCAATCGCAGCGGGAGCGCGGCGCGCTATGCGGTCATTCTGTCGATGGAGACGCGGCCATGAACGGCTACTCAATCACGCGACTGGATGTTGGCAGCGCCGCACAGTGGCGTGGCGACCTGATCGACATTCTGATCGATGCGGTCGAGTCGGGCGCTGGCGTCAGCTTCGTCCTGCCAATGACGCAGACAAAGGCCGAACACTGGTGGGACGACGCACTGGCCAGCATGGCGCGCGGCGAGCGCATGATCTTCATCGCCGAACGCAACGGCCGCTCCGATGGCACGGTGCAGCTTGTCCCCGCACCCCAGGAAAACCAGACGTTTCGCGCAGATATTGCCAAGATGCTGGTTCACCGCCGCGCGCGGCGCATTGGCCTTGGCCGCGCGCTTCTCGAAGCGGCGGAGCGTGAGGCGTCGCAGCTGGGCCGCGACCTGCTGACGCTCGACACTGTCACCGACAGCGCAGGCGAACGGCTCTATGCGAGTTGCGGCTGGACGAAATTCGGCACTGTGCCGGGCTATGCGCTCACCGCGTCAGGTGACGCCCGCGAGGACGCCACCTTCTTTTACAAGAAGCTCTGACGATCAATCCTTCAGCGCATCGACGCCCGGCAGCGGCTTGCCTTCCATCCATTCGAGGAACGCGCCGCCCGCGGTCGAGACATAGGTGAAGTCATCGCCGACACCGGCATGGTTGAGGGCTGCAACGGTGTCGCCGCCGCCAGCTACCGAAACGAGCTGGCCAGCCTTGGTGCGCGCGGCCGCATGCTGGGCGGCCGCAACCGTTGCCCTGTCGAACGGCTTGATCTCGAACGCGCCGAGCGGACCGTTCCAGACGAGCGTCGCGGCCCGGTCTATCCATGCATTGACTGTCTCGATCGTCTTCGGCCCGACGTCGAGGATCATCGCGTCGGACGGGATCTGGTCGATCAGCACGATCTCGTTGGCCGCCCCTTCCTTGAACTCACGCGCTGCCACGCCATCGACCGGCAGGATGATGGCGCAGCCGGCGGTCGCCGCCTCGATCATGATCTGCTTGGCGGTTTCGGCAAGATCGTGCTCGCACAGCGACTTGCCGACATTGGTGCCGCGCGCCGCCAGGAACGTGTTGGCCATGCCGCCACCGATAACCAGCGCCTGGACCTTGGTGACGAGGTTCATCAGCAGGTCGATCTTGGTGGATACCTTGGCGCCGCCGACAATGGCGACGACTGGCCGGGCGGGATTTCCCAACCCCTTTTCGAGCGCGTCGAGTTCAGCCTGCATGGTGCGGCCGGCAAAGGCCGGCATGTGATGCGCCAGCCCTTCTGTCGAGGCGTGGGCGCGGTGCGCGGCCGAGAAGGCGTCGTTGACATAGATGTCGCCAAGCGCCGCCAGTTCTTTGGTGAAGTCAGGGTCGTTGGCTTCCTCGCCCTTGTGGAAGCGGGTGTTCTCCAGCATCACCACGTCGCCGTTCTTCATGGCTGCGATCACCGCTGCCGCCTCTTCGCCGATCAGCGCCGGGACGAAGCGCACGTCGCGCCCCAGCAGCTTCTGCGTGGCCGCAGCGACAGGGGCGAGCGACTGTTCGGGATCGGGCTTGCCTTTCGGGCGGCCGAAATGAGCGAGCAGGATGACCTTGGCGCCTTTGTCGGAAAGCTCGCGGATGGTCGGCAGGACGCGCTCTATGCGGGTGTCGTCGCTCACCCTACCGTCCTGCATCGGCACGTTGAGATCCACCCGAACGAGCACCCTCTTGCCGGCAACGTCTGCCTGATCCAGCGTTCTGAAAGACGCCATGTCCAAATCTCTCCTGAAATCAGCCGCTTAAGGCCCGTCCGCCGCCTGTTGGCAGGCGTATATCAAGAGTCGGAAATTACATGTCGAGACGATGTAGTCAAACGGGATTGACCCGTCAATTCCGCTCAGGAACCTGACGTATCGTCAACAGCCGCTCGTCGTTTCCCGCGCAGGGCATTGCCTATACCGCCGATGCGCTGGCGCAATTCGCTACGTGACAAAAGCACCGGCGACGCCCGCTCCTGCTCCTGTGGTTCGAGCGCGATGCCGACGGAATCGATGCGCCCCTCGTCATCGGTGTCGCGCACGATGAGCTCGATCGGGCCAAGCGCCACACGATCGGCATATTCCGGACTGCCGCCAAGCCGCGCCCACATCATGTCGGCAATCGTCATCGCAGCCTCGCCTTCGCGCAGATCAGCGCCATAGGCGTCCTGCAGCTCGCCCGCCAGATGCCAGGGGTCGACCTCGAACGAACCGAAGAATTCCTCGTCATCGTCGCTGAGCGGACCGCGCGTCGCAAACAGCCGGTCGAGCAGATGCGGGTATCGGTCGGAGACGAATATGTAGACGAGATCGTCCACCTGAAGCCGCCCCGCGATAAACAGGTTCATCGACTTGCCGCCACGGATGACGAGCGATGGCCTCGCCCAGCGCGGCAGACGCGTTCCGCGACCCACCGGGCTACCGGCGGCGATGCGATAGGAGAGAAGTTCGTGATGGGCCGAGCCCGGCAATTCAAGTTCGACCTTGTCGAGCGCCCCTTCATGATTGGGCAGCACCATGCCCATGCGCCGCGCGACGAAGCCGAGCGGCCAGCCCTGCACCACCAGCGAAACGAGCACGATGATGAAGGCGATATTGAACAGCGTGTGGCCGACGGGGAGCCCGCCAATGATCGGGGTCAGCGCCAGCATGATCGACACCGCCCCGCGCAGGCCGATGAACGAGATGAAGGCGATCTCCCGCGCTTCGTAGCGAAAGGGAAGCAGGCACAGCGCAACCGCCACCGGGCGCGCAATCAGGATCAGCACGACCGAGAGAAGCACCGCCACCGGGATAATCTCCATCATCTGGGAGGGCGTCGCGAAAAGGCCCAGCACAAGGAACATGATGATCTGCGCCAGCCATGAAATGCCGTCCTGGAAGCGCTTGAGCATCGCCGTCGAACGCATTCGCGAATTGCCCGCGACAAGCCCAGCCACATAGACGGCGACGAAGCCCGAGCCGTGGACCAGTCCGGTCAGGCCGAAGAGAAGCAGCGCCAGCGTGATGACGAAGATCGGCAGGAGGCCGGCATCGAGCTTCAGCCGTTCGACCATCGCCACGATGAGCTTGCCGCCGAGATAGCCGGCAAACGCGCCGATGCCCATCTCCATGATGAAGCCGACCACGAGTTCGGCGGTGAAATGGGTGACGCCCGGATCATTGCCGACCGACAGCACCGAGACGAAGGTCAGCGAAAGGAAGATCGCGATCGGATCGTTAGAGCCTGACTCGACTTCAAGCGTCGTGCGCACGCGCTCGCGAATATTGAGATTGCCTGCCCTGAGCAGGAAGAACACCGCCGCCGCGTCAGTCGAGGCGACAATTGCGCCGAGCAGCAGGCTTTCATACCAGCTGAAACTCGTTACCGAATGGACGATGACGCCGAATATGCCTGTGGTCAGCACGACGCCGAGGGTCGCCAGTGTCAGCGCAGGATAGGCCGATTGCTTGAGGATCTTGAACGGCGTGCCGAAACCGGAATCGAACAGGATGACCGCAAGCGCGATTGCCGAGATGAAATAGGCCGCATTGGCGTTGCCGAATGAAATGCCGAGGCCGTCCTCGCCGGCCGCAAGCCCGATACCGAGGAAGAGGAGCAGCAGCGGCGCGCCGAAGCGAAAGGCGATCAGGCTCGAAAACGCCGCGGCCAGCACCATGCCGGTGCCGATAAGCGTGACGAGATAAATGCTTTCGAACATGCGTGACCTTCAGAGCCGCTCCAATGTGCTCTGCTCAAAGAGTGCGGCCAAGAAGGGGCGGCGCGCAAGCGCCGACAAAAGAAAATGCCCGGACAGGCCGGGCATTCGCTTGGTTCAGTTATCGAAATGGGATCAGGCGATAACCTTGCCGACCGCAACGGCCGTGTCGGCCATGCGGTTGGAGAAGCCCCACTCATTGTCGTACCACGACATGACGCGGACGAGGTCGCCTTCGATGACTTTCGTCTGGTCGAGCGCAAAGGTCGACGATGCCGGATTGTGGTTCAGGTCGATGGAGACCAGCGGCTCCCTGGTGTAGGCGAGGATGCCCTTGAGCGGGCCGCTGTCGGATGCTGCGACCAGCACCTGATTGACTTCCTCTACGGTCACCTTGCGCGAGACCACGACCTTGAGGTCGATGACCGAGACGTTAGGAGTCGGCACGCGGATCGAGACGCCGTCGAGCTTGCCCTTGAGCTCCGGCAGGACGAGGCCGACGGCCTTGGCCGCGCCCGTCGAGGTCGGGATCATCGACATGGCGGCGGCGCGCGCCCGATAGAGGTCCTTGTGCATCGTATCGAGTGTCGGCTGGTCGCCCGTATAGGCGTGAACGGTCGTCATGAAGCCCTTCACGATGCCAAACTCGTTGTTCAGCACCATCGCGACCGGCGCAAGGCAGTTGGTCGTGCAGGACGCATTGGAGATGACCATGTGTTCCTTGGCGATCTGGTCGTGGTTGACGCCATAGACGACGGTCAGGTCGGCATTGTCGGCCGGAGCCGAGACGACGACGCGCTTTGCGCCGGCGGCCAGATGCGCGGACGCCTTTTCCTTGGAGGTGAAGATGCCGGTGCATTCGAGCACGATGTCGACGCCGAGCTCGCCCCAGGGCAGCTTGGACGGGTCGCGCTCTGCGAACACCTTGAAGCTCTCGCTGCCGACATGGATCGTGTTGCCGTCGACCTTCACCTCGGAGGGGAAGCGGCCATGGACGCTGTCATAGCGCAGCAGGTGGGCGTTGGTCTCGACCGGGCCGAGATCGTTGATCGCGACGATGTCGATGTCCTTGCGGCCGGATTCGAAGATGGCGCGCAAAATATTGCGGCCAATGCGGCCAAACCCGTTGATGGCAACCTTCACGGTCATTTCTCGGTCTCCAAATATGGCGCCACGCGCCGGATCAATTTGACTGCTGCAGCTTGTCCTGCACCGCCTTGACGGTCGCCTCGGCTGTGATGCCGAAATGCTCGTAGAGCTTTTCGATCGGCGCGCTGGCACCGAAGCTGTCCATGCCGATGAAGATGCCGTCGAGGCCGATGTAACGGTCCCAGCCCTGGCGGATGCCGGCTTCGATCGCGACCTTGACCGGCGAATTGCCGAGGATGGCCGCCTTGTACGACGCGCTCTGCGCCTCGAACAGCTCAAAGCACGGCATCGAGACCACGCGGGTCGGAACGCCTGCGGCTTCGAGCGCCGCACATGCCTTGACGGCGATTTCGACCTCGGAGCCGGTGGCGAAGATCGTCACCTTGGCTTCGTCGGACGCGCGCACCAGTTCGTATGCGCCCTGGGCGCTCAGGTTCTCTTCCGAATATTCGGTGCGCAGTGCCGGCAGGTTCTGGCGGGTCAGCGCCAGCGTCGACGGCGCGGTCTTGGAATCCAGCGCCGCCTGCCAGCATTCCGCCGTTTCCATCGCGTCCGCCGGGCGGAAGACGAGATGGTTCGGAATGGCGCGCAACGCCGCCATGTGCTCGACCGGCTGGTGGGTCGGACCGTCCTCGCCCAGACCAATCGAATCGTGCGTCATGACGAAGATCGAGCGAATGCCCATCAGCGAGGCGAGGCGCATCGACGGACGCGCATAGTCGGAGAAGCACATGAACGTACCCGAATAGGGGATCACGCCGCCATGCAGGGCCATGCCGTTGAGGGCCGCAGCCATGCCATGCTCGCGAATGCCGAAATAGATGTAGCGCGAGGCATAGTCGCCCGCCGTCATGGGCGCGGTCTGGCTCGTCTTGGTGTTGTTGGAGCCGGTCAGGTCGGCCGAGCCGCCGACCGTCTCGGGAACCGCGCCATTGATGATTTCAAGCGCCATTTCGGACGACTTGCGTGTCGCCACCTTCGGCTTGTCGGCGACGAGCTTCTGCTTGTAGGCGGCCATCGCCGGCTCCAGCCCTGCCGGCAGGTCGCCGCGCTGGCGGCGCTCGAATTCGGCGCGCTTTTCGGACCCGGTCTCAGCCAGGCGGCCTTCCCATGCCTTGCGGTCCTTGCCCGAGCGAAGGCCGGCGAGCCGCCACGCATCGAGAATGTCGGACGGAACGTCGAAGGCCGGATAAGGCCAGTCGAGCGCCTTGCGGGTTGCGGCGATCTCGTCTGCGCCAAGCGGCGAGCCGTGCACCTTGTTGGTGCCTGCCTTGTTGGGCGAGCCGAAGCCGATCTTGGTCTTGCAGGCGATCAGCGTCGGCTTGTCGGAGGCCTTGGCCTTTTCGATGGCTTGCGCGATCGCGTCCGGGTCATGGCCGTCGCAGGCAAGCGTAGTCCAGCCCGACGCCGCGAAGCGCGCAAGCTGGTCGGTCGAATCCGACAGCGACACCGGTCCGTCGATGGTGATGTCGTTGTGGTCCCAGAAGACGATCAGGCGATTGAGCTTCAGGTGGCCTGCAAGCGCGATCGCCTCCTGGCTGATTCCCTCCATCAGGCAGCCGTCACCGGCCAGAACATAGGTGTGATGGTTGACGAGATCGTCGCCGAACTGGGCGTTGAGATGACGCTCGGCAATGGCGAAGCCGACAGCATTTGCGATGCCCTGGCCGAGCGGCCCCGTGGTCGTCTCGATGCCGGAAGCATGGCCATATTCAGGATGGCCGGCGGTGCGCGAACCAAGCTGGCGGAAGTTCTTGATCTCGTCGATGGTCATGTCTTCGTAGCCCGTCAGATAGAGCAGCGAATAGAGCAGCATCGAGCCGTGGCCGGCCGAGAGAATGAAGCGGTCGCGGTCAGGCCAGTTCGGATTGGCCGGATCGAATTTCAGGAACTTCGTAAACAGGACCGTCGCGACATCGGCTGCGCCCATGGGCAGGCCCGGATGGCCGGAATTGGCCTTTTCGACCGCGTCCATCGACAGGAAGCGTATCGCATTCGCCATCCGGTCATGCTTCTCGCGCGATGTCATAGTCAGTCCTTGTCTCGGGAGCACAAAGCCCTCGGCGGGTGGGTCCTGGGAAATGCGAGGGACACATATCAGGTGGCCCTTCACTGTCAACGTTTGAAGCCCCGAAAGCGACCTTCGGTCCCGCCTCCACCCGCGCGAAAATCACTGCAACGGGGGATAGAGCGGTCGCTTTGTTGACGCGCGCTTCGTCCACCGCCTAAACTAAACGCACTAAACTCCCCTAACGGCGGACGATTCGGGGATTTTGCCATCTGGATCATCATGAGATGAGCGGCGACGTCACCCTGAAGGAAGTCATCAACCGGCTAGGCAAGGCCATGGTCGCCCTGGAGAATGCGGTCGCAACCCGCTTCGAACACGATCAGGACTATGCCGAGGCTGAAGCCGAAGTGCAGCGCATGAATGCCGACCGCTCCCGGCTGGCGCAGGAGCTGGACGCGTCAGAGGCGCGCGCCGAACGTCTGGAAAACGCCAACAAGGAAGTGTCGCGACGCCTCGTCACCTCGATGGAGACGATCCGCGCGGTGCTGGACAGGTAACATGGCCCAGGTCACGGTCACCATCGACGGCAAGCAGTATCGCATGGCGTGCGACGAAGGACAGGAAGAGCACCTGCTCGAACTGGCGCGCGGCTTCGACCAGTATATCGGCCATCTCAAAGGGTCGTTCGGCGAAATCGGCGATCACCGCCTCGCGGTCATGGCCGGCATCATGGTGATGGACGAGTTTGCCGAATTGAAGAAGCGCGTGAAGGGTCTCGAAAGCGAGATCGGCACGCTGCGCAAGACGCGCGACGACGCGCTGGTCAAGGCCGACAAGAACGACGCCGCCCTGACCGGCGCGCTGGCGACGCTGGCCGAACGCATGGAGGCGCTGGCCGCCCGCGTCTCGGTCAAGGGCGAAGCCTAGCTTTTCAGCACGTCATCCCAATCGGGGGCATGGCGGGCGATCTCGTCGGCGACAAACCAGCATGTCGGTGTAATCTTCCAGCCATTGGCACGTGCGTCCGCGATCAGGCGCTCGACCATCTCTTCCGCCAGCCCGTCGCCCCGGTAAGGAACCGGAACGAAGGTAGAGTTCGCGATGATGTGGTCGTCGGACACCCTGACGAAGTTCAGTCGGGCATCCTCGCCATTGGGCATGGGCACGAAATAGCGCCCGCCCTTGTCATTGTCCTCATAGCGGATGGTGCGTTCGAACGCGGTCATGCGAGCCTACCTCTGGTCCAGGACGTCGGCCCATTCCGGGTGCCGGCGAAACTGCGCGGCGGCAAAGGGGCAAAGCGGAATGACCTTCAGTCCCGCAGCGCGGAAGTCCTCGACGCCCCGCGCCACGAGAGCCAGGCCCGCTCCCTTGCCGCGAAAGGCATCCGGCACGCCGGTATGGTCAATGATGACCTTCGTGTCGCCAACTTTTGAGAAGGTCATCTCCGCTTCCTCGCCTGTTTCGAGGCGCATGAAGTAGCGTCCCTTGGAGCCGTTGTCCTCGCGTTTGATTTCGGGAAGGTCGCTCATGGTCATGCTCCTGCGGGGTTGAGGAATTTCTGCGCCGCCTCGATTTCGTTGTCGCGCAATTCGTGTCCGCCATCGTGCCATTCGACGATGACATCGGCCCCCTTGTAGCGCAACCATGCCTCAAGCCTTGCCGTCATTTCAGGCGGGCAGATCGGGTCGCGCCGTCCGGCGGTGATCAGCACGCGATGGCCCTTGAGATCGCCATCGACCTCAGGCTCGAACGGGATCAGCGGATGCATCAGCACCACCGCGTCGAAAAGCTTGGGCGCCGCGAACAGCGCCGTCGCCAATATGTTCGCACCATTGGAATAGCCGAGACCGAAGACCGCAGATGGCTGGTCTTCCTCGATGTTGGTTTCAACAAACCCGACCATCTTTGCCGTGGCCCGCGCAAGGTCGTCCATGTCGTAGACGCCTTCTGCCTGCCGGCGGAAAAATCGCGCTGCGCCACGCTCCGACACGTCACCGCGCGGCGAGACGATGGTGGCGTCAGGCATCAGTTTCGCGCCGAGGTCGAGCAGCTGGTGCTCGTCGCCACCCGTGCCGTGCATCGTGAAGAGCATGCGGCTCCCCTGTCCGGTGCGGCGCTCATGTATATAGGCGTTGATATCGTCCATGACGGTTTGCTCCTGTCAGGATGGAATTGATCGGCGCGACTGCGATGTCCCGCCGCCGGGCCCGTTCGTATTGCCTATTCGATCGGCTGGAGATGCCCTTCAAGCATCTTGCGCAGGTGCTCATGCTGCGTCGGCAGCTTCAGAGCCTCACCCAGATGCGCCACCGGCTCGTCTCGGTCGAAGCCCGGCTCATTGGTCGCGACCTCGAACAGGACGCCGCCGGGCGTGCGGAAATAGATCGCCCAGAAATAGTCACGGTCGATCACCGGCGTCACGTTGAAGCCCGTATCCACCAGCGCCTTGCGCACTTCGAGCTGGCGGGCGCGATCGTCCACGGCAAAGGCGATGTGATGGACCGAACCTGCCCCCTGCCGCGCAATGGGCGAGCCGGGCAGCGTCTCGACATCGATCACATCCGCGCCATTGCCGTTGGGCAATGCGAAGCGAGTGATGTTCTTCCACTGGTCCTGCTTCTCGTAACCCATGAAGGTCAGCAGTTCGGACGTCGCGCCGTCGTCGCGCAGACGCATGGCTGCCGAATGGAAACCGCGTATCGCATGGTCGCCATCGACGCCGCCGCCGGTCCACGGCGCACGGTCATCGGCCGCAGCTTCGACCAGCGCAAAGCCGTCATTGTCGGGGCCACGGAAGAACAGCCGCTTCTCGCCGAACGCCTCGTGAGCTTCGAGCCCGGTTACGCCCTGCGCGCCCAGCCGCTCGCTCCACCAGCCGATAGACCCCTGCGGCACGGCAAAGGCGGTGGTGCCGACTTCGCCGATACCTTGTTGGCCAGCGCCGATATGCGGGAACGGGAAGTAGGTCATGACGGAACCGGGCGTACCATGCTCGTCGCCATAATAGAGATGGTAGACATCCGGCGCGTCGAAATTGACCGTCTTCTTGACCCGGCGCAGGCCGAGCGTGTCGGTGAAGAATGCATTGTTCTGGCGGGCGTCGGACGCCATCGACGTCACGTGATGCAGTCCCTTGATCTGATCGAGCATGGTTCGGCTCCCTCTTGTCTGCGGCCCACGCCGCTGTCCCCGCAAATGTCGCCTCGCAGGCGGGCAAAGCCAAGACCGCCAACACAGCATGGACCGTTCACAATATGAAGACGACATGGCGCAATCGTTCACAAATCTCTGTGTGCCTTTTGGTTTGTGAGCGCGATTTCCGACGCCTCAAACGGCAAGGCCCGCGCATTGAGCGCGGGCCTCGGTATTGAGATCGCCAGATGCGGTTAGTTCGGGACGACGATGCGCATCTGATCGCGGTTGCCTTCATAGCCGGCCTTGTCGAAGGCAGGGGCGGCGTTCAGCTGCTCCTTGGTGAACTCGGTGTAGAGATAGCGATTGCCATCCGTGTCGGTCATGAAGGCGAGGTTGTCGAGGCCGACTGCGACGTTCTTCTCACCGATGCCGAGGAACCCGCCGACACCGAGCACGATGGCATCGACCTTGTCGCCCTGAAGCACGATGTCGTTGATCTCGCCGACCCGCTCGTCACCCATTCCGTAGACCGTGGTTCCGACAAAATCTTCGGCCTTGATCGACGCGGTATCGAGCGGCTGGAGAGTCGACTTGTCAATAGTTGCAGCCGGCTCGCCATTGGCGACCGGCGCCGTAGCTACCGGTGCCGTGGGTATCGGCTCGTTCGCGGCGAGTGGTTTCGGCTGATACATTTCAGCGTCGAACGCCGGCAGGTTCTTCAACTCGTCGGTCGTTGCCGCAATGACGATCCAACGGTCGCCGTCACGTTCGGCCCAGTCGATGGTCGAATAGTCTACAGCGACGTTCTTCTCACCGATGCCGAGGAAGCCGCCGACGCCGATAACGATCGACTGAACCTTGCCATCGCTATCGATGACGAGGTCGTTCACCTTGCCGATGTTCTGGGCCTCGTCGGTCGTGCCGTTGTAGACGGACTCGCCGATAAGCTTGCTCGCAAGATGACCCTCGACTGTCGCTGCCGAACTGACCGGAGCCTCAACCTGGGATGGCGTCGCCTCGGGTGCCGGCGTCGTCTGGGCATAGGCCCCGGTGGCGAGCAGAACAGCGATAGCGGTAGACGCAAAGAGGTTGCGTGTCATGGATTGTCTCCTGAGTTAATCTGATATGTCTGTGGCGTTTTGTGCCACGTCATGACCCTCGGCTAACGCCTCGACCGGCCCCCGGTTCCCCATCACCGAACCAACTAAATATCGGGAACGAAATCATAATTTGTGCGTTTGAGCACCTGATTGCGGGGGCGTTTACGCACGCCCGCACTCCCCGAGGACGGTGCCAGCAAGGTAGGGATTAAATGCGTTTCCATGCGATCCTGAACCGCGACAGCGGCACGTTGCGAACTCTCGATCTGGATCGTTTTGTCGAGAACATGCACGCGACCCTGACGGCTGCCGGCCACAGGCTTGACGCCAGGATCATCGAGGGCAGCGAGGTCGGAGACGAGCTGGAACGCGCCGTCAAATCGAGATCCGTAGACGTGATCCTTATCGGCGGCGGCGACGGCACCATCTCATCGGCGGCCGCGGCGGTGTCCGACACCGACAAGATCCTGGCCGTTCTGCCGGCAGGCACGATGAACCTGTTCGCCCGCTCGTTGGGCGTCCCGCTCGACCTCGCCCAGGCTGTCAGCGCCTTCGCCACAGGTGAGGCGCGCCAGGTCGATGTTGCGACCGCCAATGGACAAATCTTCGTCCATCAATATTCGGTCGGCCTGCATGCAAAGCTTGTAAAGGCGCGCGACGGCATGAGCTTCGGATCGAAGGTCGGCAAGATATGGGCCTCGATCCGTGCGGCGTCGTCGGCGCTGCTCAATCCGCCCTCGATGAAGGTTGAACTCTCGCTGGACGACGCAGAGGCCGTCCTTGTCCGGACGGCTGGCATCGGCATCACCAACAACATGTTCGGCGAGGGCCATCTCCCCTATGCCGACGATCCGGCCGGCGGGGTGCTCGGCATCTATGTCGCGAGCCCCGGCTCGCGCTGGGAAATCTTCAAGCTCGCCGCAAACGTTATGATGGGTCGCTGGGAGCGCAATCCTCACATCGAGGTGCGGCAGGCACGGAAAGTGCGGGTTCGCTACATGCGCCTGCGTACCCGCCACCGCTGCGTGATAGACGGCGAATTGTCGAAGATCGAGCGCGATGTGACGCTTGAGATACGCCCTCAGGTGCTGCGCGTGCTGACGCCGTCGCAGCCTGTCGATGGCACCGTCAGTTTGACAGAGTCTGCGGCGTCTCGATGAATTCGCCATAAGCGCCGACGGCGAACCAGACGGCAGCGGCCAGCAACAGCGAAGCCACCAGAACGACAAGCACGCGCCGCCCGGAGCGACCCTGCTTGGCCTTCGCTTCCTGGATCGTCTTGGCCATTGGCTTGCTCCTTGCTCTTGCAGGAAAGCCAACGCCTCAATGGTGGTTACGTTCCCGGCGAGCCCTGCCCCGGCGTGTCGTCGCTGCCGCCCGAGCCGCCGTTTTCCTTGTAGATCGCATAGGCGGCCAAGGCAGCAATCGGCGCGATTGCGCCCAGAACGCCGCCGTTTTTCAGAAGCGTCGGCAGCAATGCGACCGCCGCCACGCTGACTGCGGTCTTCAATTGCGCGGTGCGAGCCTCTTGCGCACGCTTGCGCTCGCGGACACGCGATACAATGCCGTGGATCAGGAGGGTCAGGATTGCCAGGAGCATGAAGATGCCGCCGAGGCCCAGCGCAGCGTGAAGCGCCCCGAACCGGGTGGCTGCCTCGATATAGGCGGCGGCAATGAGAAAGCCGATACCGATCGCCACGAGCACGCCGGCGATCGCATAGGCAACGACTGCGCCGCGAACGCGCCGGGCGGCACCCGACACCTCGCCGGCGACAAAGGACTGGATCAGCGATGCGAGCATGGCCACTCGTTCAGCGACGGGTCATGAGGGCAAAGAGGAAGCCGACGCCTGCGGCAATGGCCAGCGACGTGACGGGCTTCTCACGCACGGTCGCGATGACCTGCGCTTCCAGGTCGCCCGCATTGTCGCGCAGATTCTGCATTGCAGCCTCGCCCTGCGAGCGCACCTGATCGATGCCGTCCGATGCGATGTTCTTGAGTGCGTGGAACGACCGCTCGCCCGACGATTCGGCCTGCGCCTTGAGCTTGGCGATCTCGGCCTTCAACGTCTCGATCTGAGTTTCCATTTCGCTCGTATCGAATACCGTTTGATCTCCGGCAGCCTTCATCTTCTCACCGTCGCCGATCTTGCCGGATTTGGACGTCGAAGCCATTACAACTCTCCTTTGCAATTACATCGCAACGCAGGGCCGTCAGGGAAGGTTCCGGACGCCGCGCCATGAAAGTATCTTTCCGTCCGTGAGTCCAGCGGGCCTGGCGCAAGGCGACCCGCAGGACCGCATGGCGGCCCCGGTCGCGCGTCCACAGTGGTTCCGGTTTTCACGGAATCCACAGAACGGCCTGTCTGTTTGTCTTAGTCGCATTTCCGGACGCAAAAGCGCTTCATACTTTTGCTGGAAATGCTCTAGCTCGTTTTTCCGAGCACCTGCGTGGAGATCGAATCCGGCCCGTAATCGGCTTCGCCAGAGACTTCGAGAATCTCCTGCAGCCGCGTGCGAGCGCGGCTGACGCGGCTCTTGATCGTGCCGATGGCGCAACCGCAGATTTCCGCCGCCTCCTCATAGGAGAAACCCGATGCCCCGATCAGGATGATGGCTTCGCGCTGGTCTTCCGGGAGCTGGCCAAGTGCGCCTCTGAAATCTTCCAGATCGAGCTTGCCCGGCTGGCTCGGGTGAACGGCCAGCTTGGCGGTCATGATCCCGTCGCTGTCCTGGATCTCTCGTCCACGCTTGCGCATCTGGGAATAGAATTCATTGCGCAGGATGGTGAAGAGCCAGGCCTTGAGATTGGTGCCGGGCTCGAAACTGCGTTGCTTGTCCCACGCCTTTACGAGCGTCTCCTGCACCAGGTCGTCGGCACGGTCGCTGCTATGTGTCAAAGACACAGCAAAGGCGCGCAGGTTCGGAATGGCAGCGAGGAGACCTGCCTTGAAGTCAGCCGCATCTGTCATCTATTACTTGCCGTCCCGCGATCTTTGGGCTTCGTCGAGCTGGTTGAGCAGGTCGGCAAAACGGTCAGGCACGTCCTCCGAGACGACCTCATCATAAAACTGTCGCAAGCGGCGCCCAATCTCGTTGTTTACACCAAGGATATCGGCGCTTGGCCCCTTGCCCGATCTGGAGCCATCTCCGCCGTCTCTATCATGAACCATTCAGGAAAAAGTCCTTTAACACGCCGCCCTCGAAAATCCCCACGGCCGTTCGCTTACAATTTAAGCCCCTTTTGAGCACCCGCGGTGCCGATCAATGCGGGAGAACTCACGGTCCTTGATTTAGTTCCCCCAAGGTGGAACTTTCTTTTCTACCAATCGTTTTCTGTCCGGCGAGCGGCCGGCCAAGAGCCGCCGCGCACTGTTATTCGAGGAGATATACTTTATGAGCCTTTCCGCAAGCATCGCGCCTCACCTGCCATATCTGCGGCGTTTCTCGCGAGCGGTGTCCGGATCGCAAACGAGCGGCGACGCCCATGTCGCGGCAGCGCTCGAAGCGCTCATAGCCGATGTCAACATACTTCCCGAGGCGTCGAACGACCGCGTTGCGCTCTACAAGCTCTTTGCCCGCCTGTTCTCGTCAACCGCAGCCCCCGCCCCGGCCGAACAGCCTCAGTCCAACTGGGAACGCAAGGCAGCCGCCAATCTGGCAACGCTCGCCCCCATGCCGCGTCAGGCTTTCGTCCTCGTCTCGGTTGAGGGCTTTACCGATGCTGAAGCGGCCGAGATCCTCGACGTCGACGCCGACGATTTCGCCGACCTGATCAGCGAAGCGTCCAACGACATCTCGCGGCAGGTTGCCACCGACATCATGATCATCGAGGACGAGCCGCTAATCGCCATGGACATCGAGGAGATGGTCGAGAGCCTCGGTCACCGTGTCGTCGGCACCGCGCGCACCCACAAGGAAGCGGTCGCCCTGTTTGCCCGCACACAGCCCAAGATGGTGCTTGCCGACATCCAGCTTGCCGACGGCAGCTCCGGCATCGACGCCGTCAACGACATCCTGAAATCGACTGCGGTACCGGTGATCTTCATCACCGCATTCCCGGAACGCCTGCTGACCGGCGAACGGCCAGAACCGGCATTCCTCGTCACAAAGCCGTTCAATCCCGACATGGTCAAGGCGCTGATCAGCCAGGCGCTTTTCTTCGACCGTCAGGCGCGCGCCGCCGCCTGACGCGACACGCCGCGACCTTCGCGGCACCTCGCGTCGGAGCGGGATATTGCCTGTCCCGCCCGCATCGTCGGGGCGGCCCCTGCCCCGACGTCGAAAATGCCTGAAATGACCGCTTCAAACCCGGTGACAATCGCTGTATTGCGCTGCGCGGCAAGGAACCTGAAGGGCCTGCCGACGTTGTATGAGCAATCGCATAAAGCTCGGGAGTAGTATTCGAATGCTGTACTGGACACTCGTATTTCTTGTCGTGGCAATTATCGCCGGCGCACTTGGCTTCGGCGGCCTGGCCGGCGCGTCGGCCGGCATTGCGCAGATCCTGTTCTTCGTCTTCCTCGCCTTCCTGGCGATTTCGGTTATCGCCGGACTGATCCGGCGCGCAGGCTGAATTTGACAGCCGCGGAGGGCCGGCGCGGAACAACGTGCCGGCCCGCCTCCTCACACCGACTGATGGAGCGTCGACGGCCGCTCCGGGCTTGCCAGTCGATCTCGGACTGCAAGCATGCGCAGGACGGGCTTAACCTTCGATTTACCATGTTTGCTCATGGTTCAGTGACGCCAGATGTCAGAAGGGAGTTGGCCGTGCCCCAGTCTTGCGCCTACGATCACGATATCTCTCACGCCGGATCGCGCAGACTGGCCGTTGAAGATGCGGCCAGGATGGCCCTTGGCGACTTCGAAGACGATGACGCCGTGAGGCAGGTGGCAAGCACCCAAACGCCCCGGCAAGGCCCTGCAGGTGCTGCGGTTCTCGGCATTTCCTATAGTCTGCTGATCATTGCGTGGTTGGTCGCCTGACGGCTTTGCACGAACGCGGAACCTTTCCCTCTCAAGGGGCGTTCTGTTTGGCATGGACGGGCGCGTTGTGCTTCGGGCGATGCACCTGACCTGGCAAAATGCAGGGATCGGAGGGGTCAGACAGTGTATATGCATCTGCCTGCACGCTTCCCGTTCCGGTCGAATCGGGCCAAATAAATGCCGACGAACCGAAAAGCGCCACAGATTCGATTAACGCAAGCTGTCGTGCCGCCCCGGTAGTTGCGGGTTAAGGTTTGCAGAAGCTAGATTTCGGGTCGGATATCAACATCAGGAGAGAGGTTCATGAAGAAACTTGTCATCGCACTGGCCGCCACGATGGCCCTTGCAGGCTGCACCACAGCCGAGAATGATGCTGCGGTCGGCGCAGCGGCCGGTGCAGCCATCGGCGGCATCGCTACGGGCCGCGTCGGCGGCGCACTGGCAGGCGCGGTCATCGGCGGTGCCGGTGGCGTTCTGCTCGGCCAGGCGACCCGCAGGGGCGAGTGCCGCTACCGCGACCGTCGCGGCCGCATCTACTACGCACGCTGCCCCGCCGGCTATCGCTAAAGCAATTCCAGCAAAAGTGTGAAGCACTTTTGCGTCCGGAAATGCGACATGACAAAGACTTGGAGCGGACGGAGCGAATCTGAAAGATCGCGACGCGCTCCAAGCAGCAACCGTGCAGACAAGGGCCGGGTCCGACAAAGTCGGGCCCGGCCTTTTATTTCAACGGCGGCAGGGGAACGGTGATTTCGATCGACAGCCCATCGCCGGGATAGTGCCGCTCGATGCGCCCGCCGAGTTCGCGCACGATATTGGCTTCGATCAGCCTCGACCCGAAACCGCGCTTCTGAGGCGGCTCGATCGGCCCGCAATTGGTTTCTCGCCAGAAGATTACCAGTGTCCGGTCATGATCGCGCCCGGTGACGTTCCACCGGACCGCCAGATTGTTGCGACCATCAGAGAGACCGCCATATTTCAGCGCATTCGTCGCCAGTTCATGGAATGTCAGTCCGAGCGCCTGGGTCGTCGCCTCGTTGATCTCGACCCTTGGCCCGCTGAACCTGTCCTCCTTCATGTCCTGGCCGATGACCTGCTCGATCTCCCTGTCGAGCAACTCTCTCAATTCGGCCCGCTCCCATGTGGAGCGCGTCAGCAGATCCTGGGACGCAGCCATGGCCTGCATGCGAGCGTTGAACGACGCCGAGAATTCTTCAACCGAGGCTGAGCCGGCAGCCGTCTGGCGCGAAATGGCGAGAACCCGCGCAATGGAGTTCTTGATGCGGTGCTTCATCTCCTGCAGCATCAGATCCTTCTCCTGAAGGTTCTTCTCGCCGGCAGCATTGAGCGCGCTGATCGCCGTGAACGCCTTTTCGCCCGTATGGGCGAGCCAGGCCAGCGCAAAGGCGAGCACCAGGCCGAACAGAGCGAAGACCAGCGCATTGATCGGCGATGTCGGCCACTGGAAGGACGTGGCTGGTTGGAAGCGCAGCGTCCACTTGCGCCCGGCAAATTCGATCGTGCGGACTGCCCGGAGCCTCGAGCCATATCGCTGGTCGGCCGATGCCTGCGCCCCGTAAAGCAGTTCGTCCCTGAACGTCTCGCCGTCGAACACCTCGATTGCCAAAGGCAGCAGCGGCGCCTTGATCAGGGCCGAACTGAACAACTCGGCCGCGCGGAACGGGAGATAGAGCACGCCAACCGTCGCTGCCGCCCGATCCGCGGGTGTCGGGTTGTCGCCAAGGCCGAGCACGAGTGGAAGATAGACGACGAAGCCCGGTTCATCCCGCGCCGGTCCATCGCCATGCCAGAGGTTCAGCCGGCGCGTGGCCGCAGATTGGCCGGAATTGATCGCCCGTTCTATCGCTTCCTTGCGCGCCTCATCGGTCATCAGGTCGAAGCCGAGCGTTCCACGGTTGATCTCGGCGACAGGCTCGATCAACGTGACCACCGCGCGAACGGGCCCACCCTTTTCCGGCCAGACGCGCAATTCGGCACCATAATTGCGCAGAATAGCGCTTTCCGCCGCCGCCTCGCCACCGGCGCGGATGATCCGGGCAAAGCCGATGCCCCTTATGCCGACATAGCGGTCCTCGATGTTGAGGGCCATCACGAAGGACCTCATGGTTTCTCGGTCGACCGACCCGTCGCCTGATTTGAACAAGGCGAGGGTGGCCCGCAGCAGCGACGTATGAAGTTCGAGGCGCGTCTCGATCCGGCCAATGGCGTCGTCCGCCATTCCTTCGAGCTTGAGGCGTGCGGATTCGACCGCCGCCAGATAGGCATAGCCGGCCATTACAAGCGCGGCGGCCGCAACGGTCATGAAGATCGCGGTCGGAAAGAAACGCCGGATACTGACTAAGCTGGCCAAACTGCCTGTCTCATTGTCCGCCCCAACCAGCAACGCCCGGATTGGCTATCACGACAACGTAAGCATGACCGCGCCGGTTAATCCAGCACCACCTTCTATGCAGCAGACTTCAGCGCTCCCGGACCCGGTATCGCACCGGGCGGGCATTTGCCGAGAATGATCATGCCGAGCACCTCGTCCTGGGTGACGTCGGCGGTTCGCGCGGTGCCGACGACCTGCCCGTTTTTCATGACGCAGACGCGGTCGGCGAGGTCGAACACGTCATGAATGTCATGGCTGATCAGGAAGATGCCGATGCCGTCTGCCTTGAGCTGTTTGACCAGTTCACCGACCTGCGCGGTCTCCTGCGGCCCCAGTGCCGCCGTCGGCTCGTCCATGATGAGGATGCGCGCATCGAACAGGATGGCGCGCGCGATGGCGACAGATTGCCTCTGGCCGCCAGACAGCTTGATCACCGGTTCCTTGAACCGCTCGAAGCGCGGCGCAAGCCGGCCCATTACCTTGCGGGCTTCCGCCTCCATGGCGATATCGTCGAGCGTGCCCCATTTGGTACGCAGTTCGCGACCGAGAAAAAGGTTCGCCGCCGCATCCACATTGTCGGCGAGCGCCAGCGTCTGGTAGATCGTTTCGATGCCGTATTTCTTGGCGTCGCGCGGATTGCCGATCTGCGCTTCCTCGCCATTGACGAAGATCTGTCCGCTGTCGCGCCTGTACGCGCCCGAGAGCACCTTGATGAGCGTCGACTTTCCAGCGCCATTATGGCCTAGAAGCGCTACGACCTCGCCGGGGTGGAGTTCGACCGACGCCCCATCCACGGCGCGAATGCCGCCAAAGGCGATCGAGATGTCGCGCAGTTCGACAAGCGGGGTTCTGGTGTCAGTCTTGGCCATGAACCTTTCCTTCCTCAGACCCGCTTGCGGTAGATCGTGTCGAGCCAGACCGCGAGAACAAGTACCAGGCCGACCACGATGTTCTGCAGCGGCGTGTCGATATTGAGCAACACCATGCCCGACTGGAGCGACTGCATCAGCACCGCGCCCAGCATCGCCCCGACAATCGTGCCGGACCCGCCGGCAAGCGAGGTTCCGCCGATGACGGCGGCGGCAATGACCAGAAGCTCGTCGAGCGTGCCCAGCGAATTGGTTGCCGAGTTCAGGCGCGCCGACGAGATGGCAGCGCTGATCGCCGCCAGCATCCCCATGATGATGAACACCTTCATGGTGACCCAGCGCGTATTGATGCCCGCCAGATTGGCCGCCTCCGGGTTGCCGCCGATCGCAAAGACATAGCGCCCGAAGCGCGTGCGATTGGCGACGAAGGTCATGACCAGGCCGACGGCGACCGCGATCAGCACGGGGATCGCGATGCCGTGCGCAATGAACAGCCCGCTCTCGGGAATTTCGATGCTGTTCGCCTCGGCGTAGCGCCTGACGATGCCGATCGGCCACGGGTAGGAGTTTGCGATCCAGATTGCGCCCAGTATGGCAGCGCTGGCGACGCTACCGAGAAACACTTCGGCCCAGACCGGGCGGAGTGGGAAATTGAACCGCTTGCGCTGCATCCGGCCGCTCATCAGGGCGACGACGACGGCGACGCAGGCGATCAGGCCGATGATCCAGCTCCATGTCGCGCCGATCGAGCCGGCAGGCCCGCCGCCCATCAGCTGGAAGGTCGCGTCGAGCGGCGCAATTGTCTGCCCGCTGGTGATCCACCACGCCGCGCCGCGCCAGATCAGCAGGCCGCCGAGTGTCACGATGAAGGCCGGCACCTCCAGATAGGCAATGACGAAACCCTGCAGGCCGCCAATCAGCGCGCCGAGCAAAAGGCCGGCCGCAAGCGCCAGCACCCAGATCCACGGATTTCCCAGGTCGAAGCCGATGATCCTTACGAGAAAGAAGACCTGGACATAGCCCATGACCATGCCCACCACGCCTTCGACGGAGCCGACGGACAGGTCGATGTTGCGCATGACGATGACCAGCACCATGCCGGTCGCCATCACGGCGACTGCAGACGCCTGAACCGACAGATTCCACAGATTGCGCGGGGTCAGGAAGGTGCGGCTGTCGAATGCGAAGGGATCGACGCCGAGCCTGAGGCTCGACACGACCTGAAGGCCGATCCAGATCAGCAGCAGCGCGCCGATCATGCCGAGCATGCGCGTATCGAGCTCGGTTGCCTTGAGAAAGCGCGCGACCGGTCCGAGATCGGAGGCTCGCGCACGATCTGCCGGCGCACCGGTTGTCGAATCGCTCATCGTTCCCTCCCGGCCGTTACGAGCTCAGTGATATCTTGACCGAACCGGCCGCCTACGGGAAGCGGCCGGTCGATTATGCACTGTTTCGCAACCGGGCCTGAGACCCGGCTGACATCAGCAGATCAGTTGCAGGCTGCAACCGAGCCCGCAGCTACACCCTGGCAAACCACGTCCTTGGACACCCAGCCTGCCTCGATCACGACGTTGAGGTTATCCTTGGTGATCGGAACCGGGGTGAGGAAGACCGAGTTCATGTCGTTGCCGCCGGGCGACTTGAAGGTCTGCACATTGGCGATCTCGGTCATCTTCTTGCCGTCGGCCATCTGCGAAGCGATTTCCGCAGCGGCCTTGCCAAGTTCGCGGGAGTCTTTCCAGACGGACACGGTCTGTGTGCCCAGAGCGACGCGGTTCAGCGCAGCATGGTCGGCGTCCTGACCCGACACCGGAACGCTGCCCGCCAGCCCCTGCGCGGTCAGCGCGGCGACGACGCCGCCGGCCGTGCCGTCATTGGCGGCGACGACCGCGTCGACCTTGTTGTCATTGGCGGTCAGGAACTGCTCCATGTTCTTCTGGGCATTGGCCGGCAGCCAGCCATCGGTATAGGCTTCGCCGACATTCTTGATCTTGCCGCTGTCGATCGCGTCCTTCAGCACTTCCATAGATCCTGCGAACAGGAAGTCGGCGTTCGGGTCGGCGCCCGAGCCTTTGATGAAGACATAGTTGCCTTCCGGCTTCACCTTGAACACTTCGCGCGCCTGCATGCGGCCCACTTCCTTGTTATCGAAGGTCAGGTAGAAGGCAGCCGGGTTCTCGATCAGGCGATCGTAAGCGACGACCGGAATGCCTTCCGCCACCGCCTTCTCGACCGCCGGGCCGATGGCCGACGCGTCCTGCGCAAGGATGATGAGCGCATTGGCGCCCTGCGCGATGAGGCTCTCGACGTCGGTCAGCTGCTTGCCCGGGCTGGACTGCGCGTCGGCCGACACATATTTGTCGCCCGCAGCCTCGATCGCTGCCTTCATCGCGGCCTCGTCGGTCTTCCAGCGCTCTTCCTGGAAGTTCGACCAGGAGACGCCGATCACCTTGTCCTTGGCCTCTGCAACGGCGGCCAGTGAAATAGACATGGAGACACCCGCCAGCATGGCGGTTACAAACTTCTTCATGATTCCTCCCTGCGCAAACGCGCTTTTAAAGACGGGCTGTCGCCCGCATGAAGCTTTTTTTCGAGCCTCGAAAAAATAGTGACTCAGCTCCCTGCATCTGTCAATGTTCTTCTGGGAAGGCGGGTAGAACTGCCCGCGCCGGAGGGCAAGCCTTGACGATTGGCATACGCCATGACGATCTGCGCCGTCGCAACCGCGCAATGGTCCTGACTGCCGTGCGCCATGCCGACCAGCTGTCCCGCACGGGTATCGCGGCGGAGACGGGCCTCAGCCATTCGACGATATCGGCAATTGCCGCGGACCTGATTTCGGAAGGCATTCTGATCGAAGCCCGCCCTGGCGACACCCCTGCCCCCAAGCGGGGCCGGCCGCAGGTCGCCGTGCGCCTCAACCCGCAGGCGACCTCGGTCGTAACGGCGTCCCTGTCGATGAACGCCATGTCGGCCAGCGTAATCGACTATAGCGGCCGCGTCATAGTCGAGGAACGCAGGCGGGTTGAGACGCTCGGCCTGTCGCGCGAAGGCCTCGTCGAAACGATGATCGCAATTGTCGAGAAGGCCATGGCCGCCGCGTCGCCCGCGCCGCCCCCGTCGCGCATGGTTCTGTCCATCCAGGGTATTACCGATGCCGACGAAAAGCGGCTTCTCTGGTCGCCGATTACCCCGCATGAAGGGATCGATTTCAGCGATATCCTTTCCGCGCGCTTCGGCGTGCCGGTCGCGGTCGAGAACGACTGCAACATGATCGCGGTCGCCCTGCGCTGGCAAAGCCCGGAGCGTTACGGGCGCGATTTCATCGCCGTTCTCCTGTCCCACGGCATCGGCATGGGAATGGTGCTGCGCGGTGAGCTGTTTTCCGGCACCAGATCGTCAGCCGGTGAGTTCGGCCATATGGTCCATCTGCCGGAAGGCGCGCTCTGCCGATGCGGCAGGCGCGGCTGCATCGAAGCCTATGCCGGCAACTACGCCATCTGGCGCAACGCCCATGGCGTCGCGCAGGACCAGATGATCGCGTTCGATGTCAGCGACGAGGATATACGCAAGCTTGCCGATCGGGCGCGTTCAGGAGATACGCTGGCGAGGGAGGCCTTCCGCATTGCGGGTGAGGCGATCGGCTACGGCCTCGGCAACCTGTTCTCGCTGATCGACGCAGCCCCGGTCGCATTTGTCGGCACCGGCGCACATGCGATCGACCTTATGGAAGGCGCCATCCGCGATTCCATCGCCCTCACCGCCGGCGGGCAGCATGTGGATGAAGTGAAGATCGACCGGTTCCTCGACGAGGAGCCGATCATGCGAGACGGTGCCGCGCTGCACGCGCTGTCGGCCATCGACCGCACGGTGTCTGAGGGAGTGCGGACATCACCCCACGCGACCCCGCAGCGCCTCTATTCGCACCGAATGACCGTCTGACCGCGATAAGCGCCTGCGGGGAACAATCCGTGCGTCGTGTCTGCGGTCATGTCGATGCGCACGTTGAACGTGCCGTTCGAGATCGTGGTGGCCCACAGGCCGGGCCGCTCTGGACCGCCATTGATCGAATAGCTGGTCCCCAACATCACTCCGCCCGCCAATCCCGCAGGTGAGGCAGACAGGGAAACCGGTGGCGGAACTGTGACCTGGAAGCATTCCAGGCGGTCCAGAAGATCCACAATGTCAAGCTGGAGACACAGCGACAACATGGTTCTGATCGTCGCTGTAACCGGCGACCCACCTGCTTGCTTGGAGCTTAACTGAGTCAGGTTTGCATTGGCGACGAGCTTGCCTGGCTGATGGACTGTGATCGAGCAACTGCCGATCAGCGCGGCAATGGCAGGCGTGTGAAAGCCCGCCACCAGAGTGAGGAAAGCGGCTGGCACGACGTGCAAAGGAGCCTTCATCTACGCAGGTCCCCGGTCGTCCAGCCCTCACTCGCCCAGTTCTTCGACTTCTTCTTTTTTCCCGCCGCGACTTTGCGAACCACAGGATTCGCCGGTACCGCATCGGCTTCCGGCCTTTCTGTCTCGCCTGTCGAACCTGTCGAACTTGTCGTGATGTCCCGTCCCACACCCATTCTCAGCAGGTCGAGCTCCATTCTCATTCGCTCGACTTCAAGCTTGTAAAGGTGGGAACAATCCAGCCGCTTCGCCTTGCTACCAAGCGGAATGACGAAACGGCCATAGGTGGCGAGCCCTTCGGTCGCGGATCTGGCATTGTTGCCGCGGATGACACCAACGTCGAAGTAGGCGCCGCTTCCCGCGATGGACGAACTGCATGTTGTGCCATCTGCGGCGCGGACCTCGTCCTGCCCCTGTGGCAGGGAGACGCCCGGCAGGGAAAAGCCGTTCTGTTGCTGTTGCACGATGTAGTCTTGGGAGGCAGCCGGAAGAATGCCGGACACCATTCCCGCGCAGACAGCGGTCAAAGCCGCCGCTGGCCAAGAAACTTGCCGCATATCTGTGCCTTGATGTTGGAGTTCTCGTTTTCATAGGGAACGCTCTCGGTGCACACGCGCACCTTGCGCTCTCCCTCTCCATCGAACGGAACAACGACCAGGACAGATCGCTTGCCGTTCGCGCCGAGCATGAATTCGGATGGCGAAACCCTTGCCGAAGAGATCGGTTGAAAATCCTGATCATAGACTTTGATCTGCACCTTGATCCGATGCTTGTAGGGGTTGGCTGGATAGACCCTTACGGCGAACTTGTCGGTGAAGCTGTTTATCTCGCCCCGCATGGGCGACATCGACTGCGCTTCTGCCAGTGACGGAATGAGCGCGCTGGCAACACCCAACAGCAATTTGGTGGGCAGTTTCACGATACGATCCCTTCTCCCGGCATTCATTCGCAAGTGACGGTGACGGTGGCCCTATATGGACCGGCCGCAAACGTTCCGCCGCTACTCTTGACGCCAGCCAGATGCACACTCACGGCGCTGAGACCTGGGAGGGTCAGCGGCATGGGCGCAGTGCGATCGAGGAAAGTATGGACCCCCAGCGAAGAAAAACTGGGGGTCCAGTTGATGGTCCCCGTATCTTCGACGGGGCGGATGTTGGTGACCACTACTGGATCGACACTCAAAGTAACGCCACCAGTTGTAGTGACGTTTACGATCCCTGGAAGACCAAGAAGGTTCTTTGAACTGAGAGATGTAAGATCTGCGCTGCTGGTCATGGTTCCCCCAGTGGGCACAACCACAAGAAGACACGACGACAGCACATTTCCGTTGAATATGACATCTCCAGTTGCAGCAATAGCGCTCGCGGAAGGAAATATTGAAACCGCGATCAATCCTTTTAAAATTATCTTGCACATAATATTTATATCCAAAATCTAGCGAACCAACTGTCCGCCCTTGAAACGGTATGCTCGTCTCCTTAACAAAATGTTGACCATAAAATACCGCATCCAGCGACATTTACCGGAAACAAGCAACTTCAAGTTGCTCGTATCGGATATAACAGGGGTAGAATTACTTGAAAACGATCGATCTCCAAGCTTCAGCCCATCGCTTGATGCTGGCCCGATGCCGTTAGGCTGACAGCGACTGATTGCAATCGCAGATACGTGCCGAAGAAAAAGAAACCGACATCTGATCTAATAAAATCAATGCCATCCATCAAATAACACAAAGATAGAAATCGGCAGGAAAAAACATATTCAACTGCAGATATGCCGGATATTCTCAGGCAGAACAGATGGCGCTCAATGCCGGTCAGAGCCAAAGAGGACTCGGCATGGACCAACGTAGAATTCACAGATTCAGACAGAAAAACGTCTGATATTTATTCAAAACAGGCGTGAATTCTTGCATATTTATGCGGCGGAAGAACAAGAAGGAGGCGGCCGTCAATCTACAGATGCATGTTCTGCGTCACGTTATCTTTCGATGGCCATGGCTATTGGACGGGGCAAGGAACCGCGTTTCAAGCTCATATTCAGGCGAATGGCGTTGCCCAGAAATCATTGCCCATTTTTGCGGCGCACGCCCAATAAAAGCACGGCAAAACGAGCTCCTTTCAAGACAGGCTTCAACGTCGGCATGTAAATACAAGAAAAGCGCCGGCGAGATGCCGACGCTCCGCGACGCGGCGATGATCGCTACGTTCCTACTCTTCCTGGATGGCGTAGCCTGCGCCGCGGATCGTGCGGATGACATCGGCCTGCCGGCCGCTGTTGACCGCCTTGCGCAAACGCCCGACGTGGACATCGACCGTGCGCTCGTCGATATAGTTGGTGTCGCCCCACACATTGTCGAGCAGCTGGCCGCGCGAATAGACACGGCCGGGATGGCGCATCAGGAATTCGAGCAAGCGGAACTCGGTCGGCCCCAGCCTGATCTCGTTCTTGCGGCGATAGACGCGATGCGATTCCCGGTCGAGCACGATGTCGCCGACCTTCAGCACCGACGACAGCACTTCGGGCTTGGCGCGGCGCAGCAGCGCACGCACGCGGGCCATGAACTCCGGCGTTGAGAAGGGCTTGACGAGATAGTCGTCGGCACCCGTCGAAAGCCCCCTCACTCGGTCGCTTTCCTCGCCGCGCGCGGTCAGCATGATGATCGGCAGGCGCTCGGTCTCCGGCCGCATCCGCAGCCGGCGGCAAAGTTCGATACCGGACACGGCCGGCACCATCCAGTCGAGAACCAGAAGATCGGGCACGTTTTCCTGGAGACGAAGCTCCGCCTCGTCCCCGCGCGTGATGACTTCGACCTGATAGCCTTCGGCTTCGAGGTTGTAGCGCAACAGGACGCCGAGCGGCTCCTCGTCTTCAACCACCATGATCTTGGGGGCGATCACGTTCAGGTCTCCTAAGCGGCCGGAGCCACCGCGCCCGTCTCGTCGATCTTCGGCCGATGGGCGGGAAGCTGCGTGCCGGTCATGACATAATAGGCATTCTCGGCGATGTTCGTCACGTGGTCGCCGATGCGCTCCAGGTTCTTGGCGCAGAACAGCAGATGCGTGCAGGGCGTTATGTTGCGCGGATCTTCCATCATGTAGGTCAGCAGCTCGCGGAAGATCGACGTATACTGGATATCGATCTGCTCATCTGCTGCACGCAGCGCAACCAGCGCCTCGGCATTGCGCGACACGTAGAACTCGATGACGCCGTTGATCTGCTCCAGCACCAGTTCGGACATGGTTTCGATCGAATGCGACAGGCGACGCGGGATCGGCGAATTGCCGACGGCTCCCACGCGCTTGGCGATGTTCTTTGCAAGATCGCCGACGCGTTCGAGATCGGCAGCCATGCGGATCGAGCCGACGACGGCCCGCAGGTCCTGCGCCATGGGCTGACGGCGCGCGATCAGGGTGATCGCGCTGTCGTCGAGTTCGCGCTGCTTGGCGTCCATGACCGTGTCTTCCGAGATGACGCGCTGCGCCATCGCCACGTCCGACCCGAGAAGGGCGCGCGTCGCATTGGCGACCATGGTCGCGGAACGGTCGCCCATGTCGCGCAGGATGCGGTCGACATGCTCGAGTTCCTCGTCGAAGGAAGTGACTGTATGCTCACCCATCTGCTCGGTCCTTTTGCGGCGGGTCTGGATCAGCCGAAGCGGCCGGTGATGTAGTCCTGCGTCCGCTTGTCGTCGGGCGAGGTGAACATCTTTTCGGTCGCGCCCTCTTCCACCAGATAGCCGAGGTGGAACATGGCGGTGCGCTGCGAAACACGAGCCGCCTGCTGCATCGAGTGCGTCACGATGACGATCGTGAAGTTCTGGCGCAATTCGTCGATCAGTTCCTCGATCTTGGCGGTAGCGATCGGGTCGAGCGCCGAGCACGGCTCGTCCATGAGGATGACCTCAGGCGAGACGGCGATGGCGCGCGCAATGCACAGGCGCTGCTGCTGGCCGCCCGACAGGCCGGTTCCCGGCTCGTGCAGGCGGTCCTTGACCTCGTTCCACAGGGCTGCGCGCTTCAGGCTCTGCTCGACGACATTGTCGAGATCTGCCTTCGTCTTGGTCAGGCCGTGGATGCGCGGCCCATAGGACACGTTCTCGTAGATCGACTTCGGGAACGGGTTCGGCTTCTGGAAGACCATACCCACGCGGGCACGAAGCTCAACGACGTCGATCTGCTTGTCGTAGATGTCTTCGCCATCGAGCGTAATCAGGCCGCCGACGCGGGCCGACGGGACCGTGTCGTTCATTCGGTTGAGGCAGCGCAGGAATGTCGACTTTCCGCAGCCCGAAGGGCCGATCAGCGCCGTCACCTGCTTTTCGCGGACGTTGAGATCGACACCGAACAGCGCCTGCTTGTCGCCATAGTGAACGGTGACCTTGTCACCCTTCATCTTGATCACTTCATTGGGCTTGGCATTCATGGCGCCGGACACTGCCTGTTCGAGTTTCTTTTCGGTCATGATGTTCATTTTGATACCCCAAGACTACCAACGGCGCTCGAATTTGCGACGCAGAATGATCGCGGTGATGTTCATCGTCATCAGGAAGGCCAGCAGGATCATGATGGCTCCCGACATTCGCTCGACGAAAGCGCGCTCGGCCTCGTTCGACCACATGTAGATCTGCACCGGCAGGGCGGTGGAAGGATCGAGCGGCGACGACGGGTAGTCGGCGACGAATGCGACCATGCCGATCAGCAGCAGCGGTGCCGTCTCGCCGAGCGCACGCGCCAGGCCGATGATCGTGCCAGTCAGGATGCCGGGCATCGCAAGCGGAAGGACGTGGTGGAACACCATCTGCATCTTCGATGCGCCCAGCCCCAGAGCTGCGGAGCGGATCGACGGCGGCACGGCGGCGAGCGCCGCACGCGTGGCGATGATGATCGTCGGCAATGTCATCAGCGACAGCGTGATGCCGCCGACCAGCGCCGCAGAGCGCGGCATGCCGAGAAAATTGATGAACACCGCAAGCCCGAGCAGACCGAAGACGATCGACGGGACAGCCGCCAGATTGTTGATGTTGACCTCGATCAGGTCGGTAATGCGGTTCTTGGCCGCGAACTCCTCAAGATAGATCGAGGCGGCAACGCCGATGGCCAGAGCCAGCACCAGCACGATGCCCATCATGTAGAGCGAGCCGATGATGGCGACGCCAATGCCCGACGTTTCCGGACGGCTGGAGGCGCCATAGGAGAACAGGCCGGTATTGAACTTCTCGACCATCGTGCCGTCAGACGTGAGCTGATCCATCCAGACGATCTGCTGGTCCTTCACCTTACGGCGTGCTTCGGGCACCGAGAGGTCGACCTGCCCCTTGTGGGCGGAGTCGATATTGGCAGACGCAAGCATGGTCACGTCGACGGTCTTGCCCATCAGCGCCGGATCGGCGACGAGCCGGTCACGAAGCTGGATGCGGGCAGCGTCGGAAACGAAACCGCGCAGCAGCGCAACCGTTGGCTTGTCATCTGGATTGATGCCGAGCTTGCCGATCATCGCCTGCTGGATGAGGCGGTCGTAATTGGCCCTGACGAGAACCGCAGGATCGGTTCCGCTCTTGTTCTGCGGGTCGATCACGGCCGGATCGAAGGTGATCGGCAGGGTGATGTTGGTCTGCCAGAAGGCGGTATAGCCCTTGGTGACGATCGTGCCGAGCATGATGGCCAGGAAGAGCAGGCCAAAGGTGATGGCCGCCATTCCATAAGCCTTGAAGCGGGCTTCGGCGGCGTAGCGCTTCTTGATGCCGATATCGCGGCGCGGCGCGCGGGCGGCGGTCGGGAGAGCCGCGTCTGGGGTGGTGACGGTCATTCGTACTGCTCCCGGTATTTGCGCACGATCGCAAGCGCGACGACGTTCATCGCCAACGTCACGAAGAACAAGGTAAGGCCGAGCGCGAAGGCAACGAGCGTCTGCGGCGAATTGAATTCAAGGTCGCCCGTCAACTGGTTGACGATCTTGACGGTGATGGTCGTCATCGCCTCGAACGGGTTGGCTGTCAGGTTTGCGGCAACGCCCGCGGCAAGCACGACAATCATCGTCTCGCCGATGGCGCGCGAAGCGGTGAGAAGGATCGCGCCGACGATGCCCGGCAGCGCGGCCGGGAGAATGACGCGCTTGATCGTCTCGGACCGGGTTGCACCCAGGCCGAGCGAGCCGTCGCGCATGGCCTGCGGCACGGCGCTGATGATGTCGTCGGAGAGGGAAGAGACGACCGGGATCAGCATGACGCCCATGACGAGGCCGGCGGTGAAGATCGACTGCGCCTGGATGAAGGGCGTGCCGCCGTAGAGCGCCGCCGAAAGATCGCGCAGCCAGGGGCCGAGCGTGATCAGGGCGAAGATGCCGTAGACGATGGTCGGAATGCCGGCGAGTAGTTCAAGCGCCGGCTTGACGACGGTGCGTACGGGCTTCGACGCATATTCCGACATGTAGACGGCCGACATGAGGCCGACGGGCACCGCGACGAGCAGTGCGACGGATGCGATGTAGAGCGTGCCGGCGAGCAGCGGGATCAGGCCGAACTGGCCCTGCGAGCCGCCCGAGCCTGCGGCCGCAAAACGCGGGTCCCAGACCGTGCCGAAGAAGAAGGAGAGCGGAGGAACCTCGCCGAAGAAGGTGAGCGTCTGGAAGAGCATCGACAGGACGATGCCGATCGTCGTGATGATGGCGATGGTCGATGCGCCGAACAGCGTCCAGAGCATAACCCTCTCGACCTTGTCGCGCGCCCTTGTGCGGACCGCGATCTGGCTCAGGCCAAGAAGCGCGCCGGCAACGGCAAGCGCGAGCGCGATCAGGGTGCCGGTCCAGCCAAGCGCGGAGGTGGTCGCATTGGCCGCCGTGGCGATCGGGATCATGTAGTCGGCGGTATCGGTCGCCAGCGTGAAATTCTTTGCCGTCAGAAGCGGCGTCAGGTCCGACATCCTGGTCGGCAGATTGGCCTGATCGACCGGATCGAGTTGGCTGATGCCGAGCGCGAGGCGCTTGACAAGCGATGTCGCCGTACGGGCAGTCTCTCCGGACGCGGCCTCGACCTGCGACGCGATCTTGTTGTCGACGTAATTGGCCGAGCCTATCGACCACACGACAAAGACGAGAAGTGCAGGCAGGGTTGCCAGCAGCATCGCCCAGGCGCCGTGATATTGCGGGCGCGAATGGACCTTTTCAGCCTTGGGATCGAGCGCATTGGCGCGCATGCGGCCAATGATCAATGCCGCGAGGCCGATCGCGATAATCAGGAGAAGTGTAATCAGTCCGGACATCTGGCAGCCTTCGTCGGGAAGGTTGGGAGCGCAGGGCAGCGTTTGCCGATACGGTCAGCAGGACACTACCATCGGAATGCTCTTCCCCGACAGGGAGAAGAGCATCACGACCGAAGCGGGGGAGCTTGCGCTCCCCCCGTCGAAATTACATGGTCTTGCCACCCGAGAAGGCGTCGCGCTGTTCCTGACGCTCTGCGTCGGGAGCCGGCACCAGGCCATATTCAGCGAGCGGGCCTTCCGGGCCGACCATCTGCTCGTCGAGGAAGAACTCGACATATTCCTTCAGGCCGGGAACGACGCCCAGATGCGCCTTCTTGACGTAGAAGAACAGCGGACGCGATACCGGATATTCGCCCTTCGAGATGCTCTCGACCGACGGGGTGACGCCGCCAACGGTGGCGACCTTCAGCTTGTCGGCGTTGTTTTCGTAGAAGGAGAGGCCGAACACGCCGACGCCGGTCTTGTTGCTATCGATGCGGGCGAGCGTCTCGGTGTAGTCGCCGTCGATGTCGACAGCCTTGCCGTCCTTGCGGACTGCCTTGCAGGCGGCTTCGGCAGCCTTCTCGTCCATGCCGCCGGCCTTGGCAGCATCGACGCCGCCGAGCGAGTGGCAGCCGGCGATCAGCAGCTTCTCTTCGAAGACTTCACGGGTGCCGTGCTTTTCGCCGGGGATGTAGGCAGCGATATCCCAGTCCGGCAGAGCCGCGTTAACCTGGTTCCACTTGGTGTTCGGGTTGGCGACCAGCTTGCCGTCGACGACGATCTGGGCGGCGAGCGCCTTGTAGATGTCTTCGGCGGTGAGCGCCCAATCCGGACCGGCAGCGTCGGTTGCGAAGACGATGCCGTCATAGCCGAACTTGACTTCCTGAATGTCGTTCACGCCGGCCGTCTTGCAGGACTCGACTTCCGAATCCTTGATGGCGCGCGAGGAATTGGCGATGTCGATGGTGTTCTCACCAGCGCCCTTGCAGAATTCCTTGATGCCGGCGCCCGAGCCGCCGGATTCGACGACGGGCGTCTTGAAGTTGGAGAAAGTCTCGCTGAAACGCTCGGCGACGATCTTCGCATAGGGGAGAACGGTCGAAGAACCGGCGATCTGGACCTGATCGCGAGCGGCTGCAAAGCCGGCGGACGTTGCGAGGGCGATAGCGGCCGCCGAGGCGGTGAGGAGGAATCTGTTCATAGCCTGCTCCTGTTCGGAAAACGGGTGGAGGCTCATTCCGCCCCCTGTGACGGGGTGGCAATAAACCGGGCATGTAACAGTCTTGTGACAGTTCGGTGTCGGTTAGGTCACGCGTGACAGAAGCATCGAGAACCCGCCAAGCCCGCTCGCCGCGAGACCTTGGCGTCCCAGGCTCTCAGGCCGGCAGACAGGCCCCTTCCCCACGAACGAAAATTCGGGTTTTCGGTGTGTCTGAGGCGCGCTGCTTCATGACAAATGGATTAATTGAGCCAAAGGCCGCGTCTACGCCACTGCAAGTGTTCAGCCGGCCAGCCAGCGCGTCAGCGTCACATCATTTGCGGCATCGATGACACGGCGCTCCGCCGGAGTCATGCCGGCTTCGGCCAAAATCTGCCGCGGATGGCCCGCGCTGAAACACTGGACGCCGCTGGGCAGGACATAGCCGTTCACTTCGGCCAGCAGGAATTCGTCATAAAGCCCGAGGAAGTGATCGAACACGGCCCGCCCGCCGGTCACTGCCACAATGCCGGGCGCGACTTTGGTCCGGGCGACGGCATCGGCGAGCGGCAGCCCTGCCGGATTATAGAGATAAGAGAGCTGGTCCGCTCCGTCCTGTTCAAACGTGGCGACCGTCGATGTGAAAACCAGCCTGCGCCGCCCCGGATTGGGATGGCGGCGGTGGCCCTTCGCACCGAGCACCACGAGGGCGGACATGTCGAGCGCCGCCTGGAACAGCGTCCAGTCCGCATCGTTTCGCAGATGTCCCGGCATGAGCCCACGTGCATCTGCGATCATACCGTCGGCCGAGACGATCGCATGGCCGATAACCGGAAATGACTTGCCGCCGGAAATTAGCATGATGCGCTGGCCCGTTGCTTTGATACGGGCGCTCAATTCGCGCAAAGTCCGGATGAAGGCAAGCCCGCGCCCGGCTGGATGGCGCCGACTTGAGGCTGCTGTCTAGCCGATGTCGGTCGCCTCCCGGCCGCGCGTCAATTGCGAGATCGTCACGGCAAGGATGAGCGCACCGCCATTGAAGACGTTCGTCACCCAGAGCGGGATGCCGAGCATGGTCAGGCCGGTGATGCCCGTGGCGAGGAAGTAGACGGCGACGATAGCGCCCCATGGGTTGAAGCGGCCCGGAAGGATGGTCGTCGCGCCGAGGAAGGCGGCGGCAAATGCGGGCAGCAGGAAGTTGAGACCCGAATAGGGGTCCGCCGAGCCGAGCACACCCGCATAGACGACGCCGGCCGCAGCCGCCAGGACGCCCGACGCGATCAGCGCGCCGAGGCGCACCTTGTCGACGGCGATGCCGTTCAGCCGCGCCACTTCGCGGCCACGACCGACAAACAGCAGGCGCCGGCCAAGCGGCGTATAGTCGAAGATGTACCACATGATCACGACCGCAACGAGCGCGTAGTAGAACGCGTAAGGGACTCCAAACAGACGACCGCCGACAACCGCCATGATCAGCGCGTTGTCGATGCCGCCGATGGTCGACGAATTGGTCATCCACTGGACGATGCCGGTGATGAGCGACGTCGTGCCGAGCGTGACGACAAGCGAGGGAATGCGGAAATAGATTATGAAAAGCGCATTGACGAGGCCGACGGCCGCTCCGGCCGCAAGCGCGATCAGGATGACCCAGCCGATCGGCAGTCCGTGCCAGACATTGAGCACGCCGATGACGCAGGACGACAGCGTTAGCGTCGCGCCGACCGACAGGTCATAGTCGCCTGCCGTCAGCGGCACGATGATGGCGAGCGACAGCAGCGCTGCCGGCGCATAGGACGCGAACATGATGGCGAAGTTGCCCCAGTTCATGAATGCGCGCGGCATCATGGCGCTGAACAGCGCGATGAGCGCGAACCAGACGAGAATGAGCGCGACACGTTCGAACATGCGGCCGTAGTTCGGTCGGGTCGCCTGACGCTCGCCTGAGGAAGTCGACATATTGGTCATCGCTCTAGTTCGTGCCTGAAGTTTCGGCTGCACCGCCGGAGTGAAGATCGAGTTGCACCGAGGCATAGCAGGCCTCGGCAATGCCGTCCTTGGTCACGTCGGTGCCTGCCAGCACCTTGTGGACGCGCCCACGCGTGAACACGACCACCCGGTCGCAGATTTCGGCGAGCTGTTCGGCATCGGAAGAGGCGCATATGATCGACATGCCCTTGGCGGCCTCTGCTTTCAGCGCGGCAAAGATATGCGCACGCGTGCCGACATCGACGCCTTGTGTCGGCTCGTCGAGCAGAAGCACCTTGGGTGTGCGGTTCATCCACCGCGCGATCAGCACCTTCTGCGCATTGCCGCCGGACAGCGCCGACAGCTTCATCTGCGGATCGTTGGGCTTGACCTCGAATTCGGTCCCGAGGCGCAGCGCCTCGCGCTTCATCGCGCCATTGTCGAGCCGCCCGCCCCGGAAGAAGCGGCCGAGATCTGGCAGCAGCATGTTTTCATAGATCGGCAGCGAGCCGACGCCGCTCGCGCCGTTGCGGTCACCGGGAAGAAGGGCAAAGCCCAGATCAATGGCCCGCTTCGGGTCCAGTTCCGAGACCGGCATCGCTGTCTCGCCGGCGATCTCGATCATGCCGCCGGAAGCGGAACGCGCGCCGAAGGCAAGATAGGGCAGTTCCTCATAGCCGGAGCCGATCAGTCCGGTCAGGCCGACGATTTCGCCGCGCCCGATCTCAAGGTCTGTCGGCTTCAGGGTCGGGCTTTGCAGACCGGAAAGCTTGATCGCCGGTTCGCGCTTGACCGGCTCGCCGCGCACATTTTTCGTACGCGCCAGAGTGCGGCCAATGATCAGTTCGACCATCTTGTCGTGGGTTGCATCGGCGGTGACGATCGAACCTGCAACCTCGCCGTCGCGCAGGACGGTGGCGCGGTCGGTAATCGACAGCACCTCCTCGATATCGTGCGAGATGAAGATGACGCTGGAGCCGAGCGCCGCAATCGAGCGCATCAGCTCAAACAGCTTGGCCACGCCTTCGCGCGGCAGGAACGGTGTCGGCTCGTCGAGCAGGACGAGGCCGGGCTTGCCCGTTACTTCGCAGGCGGTGCGGATTTCCTCGAATGCGCGCACGATGGCCAGAAGCGCCTGATCGACCGCGCCGATGCGGTCCACCCGCTCATCGGGATCGAGCGAGATGCCGAACCGCTCAAGCGCGGCCTGCGCAGTCCGCCGCTCGGCCCGCCAGTTGATATGACCGGCATTTGCCGCGACGAGATTTGACAGCCGAAGGTTTTCCAGAACCGTCAGCGATGGCAGAAGCCCGAGATTCTGGTGAACGAAGCTCATGCCGAGCTTGCGGAATTCGCCCGGCGCCAGCGGCAGGCCGACGGGCGCGCCGTTGAACTCCATCACGCCGCCTTTGTCGGGCGCGTGGAAGCCGGCGAGTATCTTGACGAGCGTCGACTTGCCCGAACCGTTCTTGCCGAGCAGGCCGTGAACCTCACCCGGCGCGACCTCGAAGGACACGCCCTTGAGCGCGCGCGCCCCGCCGAAGGTCTTGGCGATGTTCGACAATCGAAGGACAGGCCGCGCTTGCGGCGCGGCCTGTGCAGGGCTGGACGTGTTGTCCGGCGACAAAGTCATTATTTGTCGAGACCCCAGAGCTTGCGGAAGCCGCCGACATAGGCATCGCCATAGCCTGTGTCGAACTGCGCCGGCGTACCTGCTTCCGCGACATTGTTCTTGTCGAAGATATAGAACGGCACGTTGAGCGCAGTCGGCGTTGCGAGGCCGCAGGCGTCGCGCAGGTGGCCGTCGACGGTCGAATAGGCGATCCAGTCGAGGCTCTCGCCGATGTTCATGTCGACGACGCCCTGAGCGATGAAGTCGAGCACGAAGGGGGTGCCGTTGAAGGTCGCAACCTTCACCTCGCCTGCCTTGCCCGTCAGGCGCATGGCCGGGACGACGAACTGCGACATGGAATCGTAGATCGGGATGACGACGTTGATTTCAGGATTGGCCTGAAGTGCTGCCTGAACGGCCGGCTGGATCTTCGTCGCCCATTCGGTGACGCCGACATTGATCTCCTGCACGATCTTGCAGTCCGGGCAGTTTTCCTTGAGCACGCTGTCGATGCCGGCGGTCAGCGGGATCGTCGGCGGAACTTCGCGCGAAACGATCGTCAGGATATTGGCCTTGCCGTCGGTATTGGCGATCGCCCAGTTGGCGAGGATCTTGCCGACCTCGTTGAAGCCGATGGTCAGCGACGACGAAACGTCGGGATGCTGCTCGAAGGACGGGTCGTAGAAGTGCGAGGTCATCACCTTGACCCCCGCTTCCTTGGCCGCCTTCACCTGCGGCGCAACCGTGCCCGGATCGATGCCCGAGATCAGGTCGATAATGTCGAACTTGTCGCGGATCGCATATTCGAAGCCTTGCACCCACTGGCTCGGCTGCCCCTGATTCTCCCACTCGACCACCTGCAGGCCAAGCTCGCCGCCGACCGTCTTCATGCGGTCGATGATGCCCTTCAGGAACGGGTTGCCGCTGTTGTTGGGAATGGACAGCATCTTCTTGCCGGCGGCGCAGGCCTTGGCGTCGAAGGGATCGCCCGGCGCGGTGAAAACAGGCTTCGACTGATAGACGGCAAGCGATTCCTTGGCGCGGGCGAGACCCGCTGCGGCATCCTGCGCAAAGCCCGAAACAGGCATGCTTACGAATGCAGCCAGAGCGATCGCCCCGGCCGCCTGAATATTCAAGCGCATCAAAAATCTCCCATTGTTGACCGCCGCCCGCCCTTCTGGACGTAACGGCAACGCCTATGAATACGCATTCAAACATGTTTCAATCGCGCCCGCCAGCCACTTTTTTTGACGGGTAGATTTTTCCGGTTCTTTGGAATAGTCGAAAGATCAGACGGTCGCAGCGCGACTCACGGGGTGCGTATGAAGCGGCCACAGACCCGGTTTACATCCTTCGACGTCGCTGCCCTGGCAGGTGTCTCGCAGTCTGCCGTGTCCAGAGCCTTTTCTCCGGGGTCAAGCATCGCTCAGGCGAAGCGCCAGAAGATCCTGGAGGCTGCGCGCAAGCTCAACTACGTGCCGAACTCCATTGCATCCAGCCTGACGACGAAACGGTCGAACATCGTCGCCGTGGTTCTCGGCCACCTTGCCAACCCGTTCTATGTCACCGTGCTAAGCGCGCTGGTGAACCGGCTGCAGGCCGAGGGCCGGCAAGTGCTGACGTTTACCGTCGAGCGGGGTGCAGATGCAGACGAGGCGCTGATGCGCGTGCTGCGCTATCAGGTCGACGGCATCATCCTGACGGCCGCACAGCTTTCGACGCGCATGACCGGCATTTGCCACGAGCGCGGCATCCCCATCGTCCTGTTCAACCGCTATATTCCAGGCTCCGACGCCTCGGGCGTGCGCTGCGACAATGTCGGTGGCGGACGCCAGATCGCAGAGACATTTCTTGCCGCCGGCGCAAAGAGCTTTGCACTGCTTCTGGGGGACCCGCGCGGCACGACCAGTGGCGACCGCGCGCGCGGCTTTGCCGACACGCTGGTCGAAGCCGGGATTTCGCGCAGCGACATTCGCGTGATGGAGGGCGGGTCAGCCTATGACGGCGCCTATTCGGCCGTCATGAAGACCTACAAGGACACGCCCCTGCCCGACGCGATTTTCGGCGTCAACGACATCATGGCCATGGCTGCGATGGATGTTCTCAGGCAGCGGTTTTCGCTGTCGATACCGGACGACGTCATGGTCGCGGGCTTTGACGACATTCCCGACGCTCGGCGCTGGCCTTACCGGCTGACGACGGTGCGCCAGCCTGTCGAGGAAATGGTGGAGGAGACGCTGAAGATGCTCCACCTCGAAGACGACGAAACCCCGATACCTCCGGCCGTCGACATCGTGCTGCCCTGCCGCCTGATCTGGCGCGACAGCGTGCGCCAGCCGATTGGCAAGGCCGACTGAGCGGCTTCAACTTTCCTGAAGCTTGCGCGTCTTGAGAATGCGCCCGTCACGCCACACCTGACGTTCCGGGATCGTGTCGAGCGGGATTCGCTCCGCCATTTCCGCATGGATGGCATCAACCATCTCGTTCGTCCACGGATAGTCGGTACGCGCATCCTCGCCCATGCGCCGCATCATCGGGCCGAGCTGGTCGACGAAGCCGCGAAAGCCGCCCGCTGCATTGAGATGGGCCACTGCAAATGGCCCGAGCGACGCCCAGCGCAGCGCCAGCCCGTCGGTCATCACCCGATCAATGTCGGACGCGCTGCAATAGCCCTCACCGACAAGATGAAGCGCCTCGGCGACAAGCGTATATTGCAGGCGGTTGAGGATGAAACCGTCGATCTCCTTGTTGAGCACGATCGGTCGCATGCCGAGGCTCTCGAAGAATTGCCGCGCCGCCGCGATTTCGGCCTCGCCGGTCAATCCGCTGCCGCAGACTTCGACCAGCGGAATATGTGACGGCGGATTGACCGGGTGGGCAACCATCGCCCGCTCGGGATGTGCCACATGCGTCAGGAATTCAGAGCCTTTCAGCGCAGAGGTGGACGAGCAAAGCCGCGCGGTCGAAGGCGCATGGCGCGCGATGTCAGAAAAGACCTCGCGCTTGATCGCGACGTCTTCCCTCACGCTTTCCTGAACATGGACCGCGCCGTCTACCGCCTCAGCAATCGAACCCGCCGCGCTGATGCGCGCCGCGATGACGGAAGGCTCCTCGTCCAGCATCTGCGCTGCGCTCAAGCCATCGAGCATACGCGCGATCATCGGAAGCGCGCGGCTCGTCACCTCGTCGGCGACGCGGTCGTAGAGCGCGACGTCATAGCCGGCGCGTGCAAAGACCACCGCCCATGCGCGCCCGACCAGCCCCGACCCGATACATGCAACCTTTGCCATTTAGTTTCCCCTCAGCCCCCCGTGGCGTCGTCGCGCGCCCACTTCTTCTCGAATTCCCAGACCTCGCCGAAGCCGATCAGGTTGTTGAATTCGCTGAAATTGAACAAGGGGACGTCTGGCGAAAGCGACGTGCCCTGGTTCTTTAAGAGAGACAGCGCGTTCTCGGCCGCCTGCGCGGCGGCAAGGCCGGTCGTTGCCGGATAGATCGCCAGCGCATAGCCGATATCGGCCAGTTCGCGCGCCGACAGGATCGGCGTCTTGCCGCCGTCCGCCATGTTGGCCATCATCGGCTTGGCGATGCGCTTGCAGGCGTCGCGCATTTCGTCTTCGCTTTCGAGCGCCTCCAGGAACACGATGTCTGCGCCTGCCTCGCCATAGGCGAGACCGCGCCGCACCGCTTCCTCGTAACCCCCGGTCTGGCGCGAATCCGTGCGTGCGATGACCAGCATGTCCGGGTTGCGGCGCGCCTCGCAGGCGACCTTGATCTTCTCGACCATGTCGATCATCGGCGTGACGCGCTTGAAAGGCGTGTGGCCGCACTTTTTCGGGAAGACCTGATCCTCGATCTGGATCGCCGCGACGCCGGCATCCTCATAGCCACGCACTGTGTGGTGGACGTTCAGAAGACCGCCATAACCAGTGTCGGCGTCGGCGATGATGCTGGCATTGGACGTGCGCACCAGCGTCGCCGCCCGGTCGCGCATCTCGGTATAGGTGGCGATGCCGGCATCTGGAATTCCATGTGTCGAGGCGGTCATCCAGTAGCCACTCGCATAGACAAAATCGAACCCGACCTTGTTGGCGACCACTGCCGTGATCATGTCGTGGATGCCGGGCGCGACCACAAATTTGCCGGCCTGCAGTGCGGCCTTGAGGTTGGGCTTGCTCATATTCCTGTAAGTCCTTCGGGCATTTCGGGCAGGCCTGATGGCTGCCTCTTGTCGTCGCGTATTGGCGGCATCGCCGCGCCGGTCACGACAATTCTTCGGCGGTGTCGTCGAAATGGGAGAGTTGTTCGTCGGTCAGAAAAAGCCACGGGCGCGCGGCCCTGTGACGATCCTCGAAAGCGGAGATCGCCGGCTCGTCCTCAGCGAGGATGGCTCCAATCTCGTCAAGTCCGAGCAGGAGCGAACGCTTGCGATGCGGCTCGATGTCGAAGCCGATGCGCCGCCCGTCAGACAGGATGACCGTCTGCGATTCGAGATCGACGGTGATCTCACGGCCAGCCTCAGCCTCTGCCAAAATTGCCGCGTGATCCTCGCCGTTCGCCACAACCGGCAAGGTGCCGTTCTTGAAGCAGTTGGCGTAGAAGATTTCGCCGAAGCTTTGCGCGATGACGCAGCGAATGCCGAAATCGGCAAGCGACCAGACCGCATGCTCGCGGCTCGACCCGGTGCCGAAATTGGCGCCTGTCACCAGTATCCTGGCCTCGGTCCACGGCGCCGTGTCGAGCACGAAGGCTTTGCCGTCCCTGGCGTGACGGCGCTCGTGGAACACGTGCTTGCCGAGGCCCTTGCGGTCGAGCAACAGCAGGAAGCGTGCCGGAAAGATGATGTCCGTATCTATGTCGGATTCCGGCAGCGGCGCGGCAACCGAGGTAATGGACGTAAATGCATCCATGATCAGAGAACCGTCCTGATATCGACCAGCCGCCCGGCGATGGCAGCAGCAGCGGCCATTTGCGGGCTCATGAGATGGGTGCGTCCGCCAATGCCCTGACGCCCCTCGAAATTGCGGTTTGAGGTCGAGGCGCAGCGCTCCCCGGCGTTGAGTCGGTCGTCATTCATGGCAACGCACATCGAACAGCCTGAATCGCGCCACTCGAAACCCGCGTCACGGAAGATCAGGTCCAGCCCCTCCTGCTCCGCCTTTATGCGCACCTTGGCCGAACCTGGCACGACGATAGCCGTGACCCTGTCTGAAACCTTGTTCCCCTTCACCACATCTGCCGCCAGCCGCAGATCCTCGATCCGACCGTTGGTGCATGACCCGATGAATACGCGGTCAATCGCGATTTCGGTCAGTGGCGTGCCGGGCGTCAGCCCCATATAGGTGATGCTGCGCTCCATCCGGGCCCGCTTCCCAGCATCGGCCTCTTTTGCCGGGTCGGGCACGTTGGCCGAGACAGGCAGCGTCTCTTCCGGCGTGGTGCCCCAGGAGACATGCGGTGACAGGCTGGTGACATCGATCACGACCTCACGGTCGAAGACGGCGTCTGCATCGGTTGCAAGCGCCTGCCAGTCCTTCACGGCCCGGTCCCACATCTCGCCGGCAGGCGCGAGCGGCAAGCCCTTGAGATAGGCGAAGGTCTTCTCGTCGGGCGCGATCATGCCGACGCGGCTGCCCGCCTCGATCGACATGTTGCACAAGGTCATGCGCGCTTCCTGCGACAGATGCCCGATGGTCGAGCCCGCATATTCGATGGCATGGCCATTACCGCCACCGGTCCCGATCCTCGAAATCAGCGTCAGGATTATGTCTTTGACGGTGACGCCTTCAGGCAGCGCGCCTTCGAGCAGGACGCGCATCCGCTTCTGCTTGCGCTGGCGGATCGACTGCGTGGCGAACACGCTCTCGCATTCGCTCGACCCGATGCCGAAGGCCAGCGCGCCGAATGCGCCATGGGTGCAGGTGTGGCTGTCGCCACAGACCAGCGTCGCTCCCGGAAGCGTGAAACCGAGTTCCGGTCCGATGACATGGACGATGCCATGCCGGCGGTCGCGCATCGGAATGTAGGGAATGCCGAAACGCTGCGAATTCTCTCGCAGCCGCGCAACCTGGCTGGCGGCAAGGCCAGGCTTCAGAGGCTGGTCGCGATGAAGCGTCGGCACCGCATGATCGGCAACGGATATGTGCGCGCGCGGTCGGCGCAGCGCCCGGCCATTATCCTTCAGCCCCTCGAACGCCTGCGGACTGGAGACCTCCTGCACGAGATGGCGATCGATGTAGAGAAGGCTCGTCCCGTCGTCATAATCGCGCACGACGTGAGCATCCCAGACCTTGTCGTACAGCGTCCGGTCGCCCATTGCCGGAGTTCCTTTTCAGTTAGGCAGGCTCGGCACGTCGCGCCGCCGAATTCACTGAATTCCCCGGCGTCAAAAAACTCCTTGCGAAGACCTGTAACCCCAAATTATGCTGAAATGAATACGCATTCAAGAGGCGGCGATGCAACCCTGTTCGTCACGCTCGAAAACGGAAAGAGGGGGAGTCTTATGAGACTAGGCGTCGACGTCGGCGGTACGTTCACCGATCTGCTGCTTCACGATGAAAAGACCAAACAGACCTACCAGGCCAAGACACCGTCGACGCCGGAAGACCAGTCGATCGGCGTCGCCGCCGGCGTGAAGCTCATCTGTGAGAAGGCAGGCATCAAGCCGAGCGACATCGAGGTCGTGCTGCACGGCTCCACGGTCGCGACAAATGCGGTTCTCGAAGGCAAGGGCGCACGCGTTGGCCTGCTCGTCACCGAAGGTTTCGAGTATACGCTCCACCTCGCCAAGTCCTGGACTCCGGGTCCGCTGTTCGGCTGGATCGTCATGGACAAGCCCGACCCGCTCGCATCGCTTGCCGACACACGCGGTATCCCTGAGCGCATGAACGCGCGCGGCGAAGTCGTTCGCGAACTGGACGTTGAGGCGGCGACGAAGCTGATCGACGACGTCTGCTCGTCGGGCATCGAGGCGCTGACGATTTCGCTGATGCATTCCTATGCAAACCCGGATCACGAACGCCGCCTGCGCGAGATCGTCACCAAGCGCTATCCGTCCATTCCGGTTTCGCTCTCCTCCGACATTCTACCCGAATTCCGCGAATATGACCGCGCCATCACCACGGTGATGAACGATTACGTCCGCCCGATCATGACCCGTTATCTGAGCCGGATCGAAGAGCGGCTCGGCAATGACGGCGTCGACGCACATCTGCACATCGTCCGCTCCGACGGCGGCCTTATGTCGGCAAAGGCCGCGGCCGAACGTCCGGTCCATACGGTGCTCTCCGGTCCCGCTGGCGGCGTCACCTCGACCGTCATGGTTTCGCGCCAGACCGGCCTCAACCTGCTTGCCTTCGACATGGGCGGTACCTCAACAGACGTCTCCGTCATCATCGACGGCCAGCCGATCATCTCGCGCTCGACCGAGGTCGGCTTCTTCCCGGCCAAGGTTCCGACGCTCGACGTGCGCTCGGTGGGCGCAGGCGGCGGCTCGATCGCCGAAGTCTCCGACGTCACAAACTCGCTGCGGGTCGGCCCGCGTTCGGCAGGCGCACGCCCCGGCCCCGTCTGCTACAGCCGCGGCGGCACCGAACCGACCGTGTCAGACGCCAACGCAGTTCTCGGCTACCTGCCGCCGCGCCTTCTTGGCGGCGACATGGCGCTCGATATCAACTCCGCTCGCATTGCCGTCTCCGGCATCGGCGAAAAACTCAGCCTCAGCGTCGAGGACGCCGCTAGCGGCATCCTCCAGATCGCCAATGAGGTCATGCTTGGCGCGCTGCGCGTCATCACCATCCAGCGCGGCCTTGACCCGCGCGATTTCGGCATCCTCGCCTTTGGCGGCGCAGGCCCGCTCCACGCCAACGCATTGGCCCAACTTCTCGGATGCTACCCGGTGGTCGTGCCGAACAATCCGGGCGTTCTGTCGGCGCTCGGCTTCCTTGAGGCCGAGTTCAAGAACGAGTTCGTCCAAACCTTCATCCGCTCCTCGCGCATGGTCGAACCCGCCATGATCTGGGACCGTTTCCAGGAACTGCGCGCGCGCGGCCGCGCCTGGCTCGACGAGCAGGAAGTCGCCGAAGCCGACCGCAAGCTCGTCTACTCGCTCGACCTGCGCTACGAGCAGCAGGGTTATGAGGTGTCGGTCGACATCGATCCCGCTCTTGTCGAATCCGCCGGCGCGCTTGAGCCGATCTACGACCAGTTCCATGCAATCCATGAGCGCCTCTACGGCGTGAAATTCCATGTCCCGGTCGAGCTTGTCGCCCTGCGCGTCGTCGCCACGGGAGCCACCCCGCCGGTCGATCAGCAGCCCGTATTTGCCGATGGCAATGATCTGTCGGCGGCCCTGATGGAAACCCGCCCCGCCTATTTCGACGGAAGCTGGTTGGACACGCCCAACTATGACCGCGCAAAACTTGCGGTCGGGATGCGGGTCGAAGGCCCTGCCATCATTCGCCAATATGACTCGACGACCGTGCTGCTGCCTCGCCACTACGCGGAGGTCGATCAGTTCGGCAATCTCCAGATCTGGCCCTCGAAAAAGGGGAACTGAGACCATGACCCAGCACGTCGATCCCATCACCCTCGACATCATCGAGAACGCGCTGAAGAATGCGCGCTTTGAAATGGACAACATCGTCGTCCGCATCGCGCTTTCGCCCGCCGTGCGCGAGCAGCACGACGAATTCCCGATGATCTGCAACCCGGCCGGACAGATGATCGTCGGCCAGTTCGGCTCCTACATTCCGGCTGTCGTCGACAAGTTCAACGACTTCGCCGAAGGCGACATCTTCGTCTGGAACGACCCTTACGCCTGCAAGGGCTCCATCTCGCACAACAATGACTGGTGCGTGATGATGCCGATCTTCCACAAGGGCGAGCATGTCGGCTTCTCCTCCATCTTCGGCCACATGACCGACGTCGGCGGCACAGTTCCCGGCTCGATGCCGGCCAATGCCCGCACCATCTGGGAAGAAGGCCTGCGCGTGCCGCCGGTGCGCATCTATCGCAAGGGCGAGCTGAACGAGGGCGTCCTCGACATCATGCTCAACAACACCCGCACACCCGACATGAACCGGGCCGACCTGATGGCCCTGATCGCCGGCTGCCGAATTGCTGCCAAACGAGTCAACGAGCTTTGCGACCGCTTCGGCCGTGAGACCTATCTCGCCGCCTGCGACCTGCTCATGCTGCGCACCCGCGATGCGATGAAGGTCATCATCGACAAATACATCACCGCAGAACCAGTCACTTTTGAAGACTGGGTCGACGATGACGGCATAGGCAACGGCCCGTTCCGCATGAAGCTGTCTATCTATCGGCGCGGCGAAAAGGCGGTGTTCGACTTCACCGGCACCGACGACCAGGCGCCGGGGCCGATCAACTTCCACATCCACGAAGGGCTGTGCAAGCTGTTCTTCGGCGTCTACATGATCATGGCCTTCGACCCGTCGATCAACTTCAACGAGGGCTTCTACGACCTGTTCGAGATCGTGCTGCCGGAAGGCTCGCTGCTCAATCCGAAGTTCCCGGCCGCCCTGTCGAACCGCCTCAACACGCATACGCGCTTCTTCGACTGCCAGGCGGGTGCTCTCGGCCAGCGCGCGCCGCATCTGTCGATGGCGGCAGGCTACGGCACCTCCCCGCACTTCATCTTCTCGGGCACCGACAAGAACGACAAGTATTTCCAGTTGATGGAACTGCTGTTCGGCGGCGTGCCGGGCCGTCCGCGCGGCGATGGTCTCGATGGCCATGCATGGTGGCCGCTCTTCTCGGCGACGCCGATCGAATATATCGAGAACTACTATCCAGTGCTGATCGAGAGCTACCGCCCGGTGAAGGATTCCGGCGGTGCCGGCCTGCATCGCGGCGGCGCCGGCATTGAGAAGGTCTACCGCCTGCTCGAACCCGGCAAGGTCTCGATCCATGACGACCGCGAGATCGTCCCGCCATGGGGCATCAATGGTGGTCTGTTCGGCGGCACCTCGTCAAAGGCGCTGGTCCGCGCAGGTTCGAACGTTGCCGAAAAGGTGCCGTCCAAGATCGACAATCTCGAAGTCGAACCCGGCGACAAGATCGTTTTCATCACCGCCGGTTCCGGCGGCTGGGGCGACCCGCTCGACCGCGAGGCAAGCCTTGTCGCGCGCGACGTCGCCTATGATCTCGTCTCTGCCGCCAAGGCCAAGTCGGACTATGGCGTCGTTCTGGACGGCAATGGCAAGCTCGACATCGCCGCAACGGATGCGCTCCGCGCCGCAATGCGCAAGGAACGGGGCGAACCGTCGCAGTTCTCCTTCGGCTACTTCCCTCAGGCGGCCGAATAGGCACTCTACACCTGACGGCGCAATCGAACGGCGATCAACCTCTTTGGTCGCCGTTCGCTCCGGGCGAGCCCGATGCGGCCTATTTCCCTGTCCGGCGCATCATGAATTGAGGAAAGCCCGATGATCGAACTCCCCGCCACGCCCTCCTTCCGTCTCGATGGGCGCCGAGCTCTCGTTGCAGGTGCATCGTCGGGCATTGGCCTTGCCTGCGCCTGCGCGCTGGCAGAGGCAGGCGCGCATGTGACGCTCGCCGCGCGACGCCAGTCTCAACTGGACGAGGTGGTCGCCGCCATGCGCGCCAAGGGCTGGTCTGCCGAGGCGCTCACGCTCGACGTTGCCGACATTGCCGCGACAGAAGCTGCGATCAACGGGGCTGATCCTTTCGATATTCTGGTCAACAGCGCGGGCCTTGCCCGACATACGCCTGCGATCGAGACGACCGTCGAGGACTTCGACGCGGTTGTCGGCGTCAATCTGCGCGGCGCCTATTTCCTGACGAGCTTTGTCGCTCGCCGCCTCATGGCCGCCGCCAAACCGGGCTCGCTGATGAACATCTCGTCGCAGATGGGCCATGTCGGCGGCATCGACCGCGCCGTCTATTCGGCGACGAAATTCGCCGTCGAGGGTTTCACCAAATCGATGGCGATCGAATGGGGTCCGAAGCAGATCCGGGTCAACACGATCTGCCCGACCTTCATCCGCACGCCGCTGACCGAACAGACCTTCACCCGGCCAGAGCGGGTCGCCTGGATCGAGGAGAAGATCAAGCTCGGCCGCGTCGGCCTGCCGCAGGATCTGATGGGCGCGGTCGTCTATCTCGCCTCCGATGCATCGGCTCTGGTCACCGGCACGGCGCTGATGGTCGATGGCGGCTGGACCGCCGACTGACGTTCACCGCACCAGTGGGTGACCTCAGCCGAGGAAGCCCAGCAGATACATGCCCCCCAGTATGAAGGCGGCGATGAACAGGGTTTCGGCGACGATCAGCGCGATCGCGTCGAAACCGACATCAAGCACCCGGCGCAGCGACGTTTTCATGCCGACTGCAACGATGCCGACGATGAGCGCCCAGCGCGAGGTTTCGTTTGCCGCCGCCGATACCGCCGCCGGGATGAGGCCGGCCGAGTTCAATGCGGCGAGGATCAGGAAGCCGATGACGAAGCCAGGCAGCAATGGCGGCCGTGGCCCTTCGGCACCGCCCGGTCCACGCTCGACACTGCGGAGCGAAAGGGAAAAGATCAGGACGACCGGGGCCAGCATCGCGACCCGGATCAGCTTGACGAGCGTCGCCGTTTCGCCAGCCTCAGGCGATACCGAGAACCCCGCACCCACCACCTGCGCCACGTCATGGATCGTTGCGCCGAAGAAGATGCCCGTCGCATGGTCGTCGAGACCGAGATAGGCGGCAAAGATCGGATAGACGATCATCGCAATCGTGCTGAGGACGGTGACGGAGAGCACCGTGAAGATGAGATTGCGTTCCGAGGATTCGTTCTTCGGCAGTACGGCCGCAATCGCCATTGCCGCCGACGCGCCGCAGATCGCTACCGCGCCGCTCGTCAGCAGTGCAAGACGCCAGCCGCGTCCCAGCACCCGCGCACCGATCAGGCCGAAGCCGATCGTGGCGGCAATAGCCAGCACCAGCAGCACCACCGTACCGGTGCCAAGCTCCATCAGCAGGTCGACGCTGATGCGCGCGCCGAGCAGCGCAACGCCGAGGCGCAGAACAGTCCTACCGCAAAACTCGATGCCGGTCTTGCACCTGCCCTCTTCCGTCAGGAAGTTCAACGCAATGCCCAGCAACAGGGCCATCAGCATGGCTGGAGCGCCGTAATGTTCCGACAGGAACTGTGCAGCCAGAGCCACCGCACCGGCGACGAGCACGCCCGGCCAGTAGCCAGCGAGCCTGTCGCCCGCTTCCCTGAAATTCGCGATCATGATGTGTGCTGTTACTCGGGCCTGAATTTCGGGATTCCGATGCCGTCGGCAATCGTCTCGAAATGGGCGGTGACGCGCATCCCGATCTTCATGTCTGCGGGCGCAGCGTGTGTGACCTGCGCATACATGCGCGCGCCGTCATCGATATCGACCAATGCGAGGATGACGGGCAGGTCGTCTTTCCACCCCATATGGTTCATCGCGACCGCGTGGGAGATCGTATAGGAATAGACGACGCCGGCCGGCGTCATTTCCGTCCATTCAAGGTCGCGGCTGGCGCATTCGATGCACCACGGCTTGGGATGGAAATTGACGGTTTGGCAGTGCCGGCATTTCTGCATCATCAGCCGGCCGTCATGCGCCCCTTCCCAAAACGGGCGGGTCATGTCGGTGACGGTCGGCAGCGGCTTGTCTTGTGTCGCGCTCATGGTCATGCCTCCGCGCCCAGGACGATCGAGATGCAGCTTCGTCCTGGCCTGCCATAGGGGATGCCGCCGAAGCCGCAGACCATGCCGACAGTCGCGTCCTTGACCTGCCGGTCGCCTGCCTCGCCGCGCAATTGCGCCACGCCCTCGACCAGCGGCATGAAGCCTCCATTGGCCCCGCCCGGCTGGCCGCCGGACAATTGCCCGCCATCGGTCGACAGCGGGAAATCGCCGTCAAAGCGCAGGTCGCGCTCCTCGACGAAACGCCCGCCCTGACCCTTTTTGCAGAAGCCAAGGTCTTCGATCGTCATCATCGAGATGAACGGATAGTCGTCATAGGGCTGCAGGAAATCGACGTCGTCATGGCCGATGCCCGCCATGCCCATCGCCTTTGGCCCGGCCACCGAAAAGCCGGTGACGGTGATGTCGGGGAACGAGCGCGAGCCCTTGTAGAAATTGTTGATCTCGCCAAAGCCGCGCACATAGACCGGACGGTCGGTGAGCTTGCGCGCCGTCTCGGCCGAGGTCACGATATAGGCAAGACCGCCATTGACGATCGGCACGCAGTCATAGAGCCGGATCGGGTCCGACAGCATCCGCGAATCCAGATAGTCCTGAAGGCTGAAGGGGTCGCGATAGATCGCCTGCGGGTTGAGCGAGGCGTGATAGCGGTTCGTCACCGCGATCTTGCCGAGCTGCTCCGGCGTGACCGTGTGCTCATGCATGTAGCGGCGCAGCGAAAGGGCGAACTGTGCGGTCGCGCCCATTACGCCGAACGGCCCCTGGAAATCCCAATAGACGCCGCGCGTGCGCTCCGGCGACAGCGGCAGTCCCGGCGCCAGCGACGGCAAGCTGAGCGGCGTGTCGGCGCCGACGATCAGCGCGCGGTCGATGACACCGGCATCGATCAGCGCGGCCGCACGGATCAGCATCGATGTGGCCGAAGCCCCGCCCTGGTCGCCGCGGATAAGGGTGCTCGGGCTGATGCCGAGGTTTTCGGCGGTCGCAGCCGACCAGTTGACCGTATGGGCTGCCTCGGCATGCGAGACGCCCAGGCCCTGCCCATCGAAATCGGCCTTCGACATGCCGGCTTTTTCCAGCGCAAGTTCGGCTGCCCAGGCAATATATTCGTCGACCGTCAAGTCCGGTTCACCTGATTTGCGGCGGCTGTAGGGCGTACGCCCATAGCCGACGATGGCGACCTGTCCGCGCATTTCGTCTTCCTCACCGCTGATCGGTTTGTCGACGCGAACATGCGCATGCGTGTATTATTTGTCTAATTTGTATGGGAAATAGACTCTATTGACACAGCGAATAACCAACAGAGCTTCGGGGAGTGCAATGAACCTCAGGTCGATCGATCTGAATCTGCTGCTGGTGTTCGACGCGGTCTATGCTGAACGCAGCATCTCGAAGGCCGCATTGCGCCTGAATCTCTCCCAGCCGGCGGTTTCCAACGCGCTCGGCCGCCTGCGCGACGTTCTGGAAGACCAGCTGTTCAAGCGCGAAGGCAGCGGCATGGCGCCGACCGTTCGCGCCAAGGCGCTGCGCGAACCGGTGCGCCAGGCGCTCGACCTGCTGGAACGCAGCCTGCGCATCGATGAGGAATTCGATTATGCCAGCACCGAGCGCACTTTCGTCATCGCGCTCGAAGACTATGGCGAGACCGTCCTCATCCCGCGCTTCATCGACTGGCTGGCGGTGGCAGCGCCGGGCATCCACATCGACATCCGGCCCGAGCCAGCATCGAGCTTGGGCAAGGAATTGCGCGAGGGGACTGTCGATCTGGCGCTCGACTATTTTTCGCTGACCGAGCGCGGCTTCACCAACAAATGTGTGCTGACCGACGAGCTCGTCACGCTGTCGCGCGTCGATCACCCCGCCCTTGGCGAGCAGCTCAGCCTCGATACCTATCTGTCGCTCAAGCATGTCGTTCTGACGCCGCGGCAAAGCTACCGGCCGATTATCGAACTGGCGCTTGAGAAGCGCGGCCTGAAGCGCCACATCGCGCTGACCGTGCCGCATTTCCTCTCCATGCCGGCGGTGGTTCAGGGGTCCGACCTCATCTGCACCCTGCCGCGCCGCATGGCCTATATCTACGCGGATCATTTCCGCCTCAAGGCATACGCGACCCCGCTCAGGACCCCGACATTTCCGATCTACATGATCTGGCACAATGCGCTAGACGCGGACCCCGGCCATCGCTGGCTGCGCAACCACCTCATCGCGCTGTGCCGCAACCTGTGACTGCTGGCTACTATTCATGAACTGAATAACCAGGCTAATGAAACTGAATTGGACTGAGGTGCCCACTCGCTCGTAGGAAGGTTGGCTGAGGGAGGCGCGCGCATGTCCGACTATGAGACCATAACTCTCCGGCAGGAGGGGCCGAAGGCCTTTCTGATCTTCAACCGGCCAGACGTGCTGAATGCACTCAACAACAGGCTGATCGAAGAGGCGCTCCATGCCGTCACCAACCTGCCGGCACAGACCCGCGTGCTGGTCCTGCGCGGCGCGGGCGACCGCGCTTTTGCCGCCGGCGCCGATCTTGAAGAGATGCAGCGCCGCACGCCCTGGACCGACATCGATTTCGGAAAGCGCCGCGAACTCGCGCAGCGGCTGGAAAAATCACCCTTCCCGACGGTTGCCGCGATCAACGGATTTGCGCTCGGCGGCGGCCTCGAACTGGCGCTCGCCTGCCATCTGCGTATTGCCAGCACGACCGCGAAGGTGGGTCTCCCCGAAGCGCGCATCGGCATCATGCCCGCCAATGGCGGAACTGCGCGCCTCACGCGCCTTGTCGGACGTGGCCGGGCGCTGCGCATGATCCTTCTGGCCGAGCATGTCAGCGCCGCTGAGGCCGAACGTCTTGGCATTGTCGACTGGCTTGTCGAGCCTCAGAATTTCGATGCCGAAGTGGAGAAGCTCGCCGACCGGCTGGCCGCCATTGCGCCCGTTTCGGCGCGCGCCATCATCGACACCGTCTCGCGCAGCGCCGACATGACCGTCGACCACGCCATCGACTATGAGCATCGCTGGTTCCAGATATGCCTCGGCAGTGCCGACAAGCAGGAAGGGGTCCGCGCCTTCCTCGAAAAGCGTCCCCCCGAATTCGGCAAGACGCCGAACGACAGCACATTCTGAGGTCGCAGATGAATTACGCAGTACCGGCATCGGACGTGCTCGACAGGGCGCGCATGAAGGGGGCGCAGTTCGATTGGGAAGACCCTTTCAGGATCGACGATCTGCTCACGTCCGAGGAGACGATGATACGCGACGCCGCGCGCGACTTCGCCCAGTCTCGCCTGATGCCGCGTATCCTCAACGCCAATCGCAACGAAACCTTCGACATCGACCTGATGAAGGAATTCGCCGAAATGGGCTTCCTCGGGGCGACGATCCAGGGGTTCGAATGTGCGGGCATCAATTTCGTCTCCTATGGCCTGATCGCCCGCGAGCTTGAGCGCGTCGACTCCGCGTTCCGTTCCGCCGTCGGCGTTCAGTCGACGCTCTCCATGCTGCCGATCTACCTCTATGGCTCGCAGGAGCAGCGCGAGCGTTTCCTGCCTGCCATGGCGCGCGCCGAACTGCTTGGCTGTTTCGGCCTCACAGAACCCGACCACGGATCGGACCCCTCCGGCATGACGACGCGGGCACGCAAGGTCGACGGCGGCTATCGCCTGACAGGTTCCAAGACCTGGATCACCCATGCGCCGATCGCCGACCTGATGATCGTCTGGGCAAAGGACGACGAGGGCGTCATTCGCGGTTTCATCCTCGAACGCGGGATGCAGGGGCTGGCCACCAGCAAGATCGAGGGCAAGTTCTCTGTCCGCGCCTCGCCAACCGGGCAGATCCACATGGACGACGTGTTCGTGCCCGAAGGAAACAGGCTGCCCAATGCGCATGGGCTCGGCGCGCCCTTCGGCTGCCTCAACAATGCGCGTTTCGGCATCTGCTGGGGATCGCTGGGAGCTGCCGAATTCTGCTGGCATGCCGCGCGCGACTATGCGCTGAACCGCAAGCAGTTCGGCAAGCCCATCGCCGCCAACCAGTTGATCCAGAAGAAGCTGGTCGACATGCAGACCGAAATCACGCTGGCGCTCGTCTCCACAATCCATCTCAGCAGGCTGCGTGACGAGGGCAAGGCAAGCCCCGAAATGGTGTCCCTGCTCAAGCGCAACAACACCGGCAAATCGCTCGACATTGCCCGCGTCGCGCGGGACATTCACGGCGGAAACGGCATCTCCGACGAATATCACGTGATCCGCCATGTCATGAACCTGGAGACGCTGAACACGCTCGAAGGCACCCATGACATCCATGCGCTGGTTCTCGGCCGCGCCCAGACCGGCCTCTCGGCATTCTGAAGAAAGCGCGCCCAAGATGACGCTGACCGCGACCGACCGAACCCAGGCCATCAAGCGGCTGATCAACCCGGCCTCCATCGCCGTGATCGGTGCATCTGCCGATTTCGGCAAGGTCAACGGCAGGCCGCTGAAACACCTCATCGAGAAGGGTTATGCCGGGCGCATCCTGCCCGTGAACCCGAAATACAATGAGATCGCGGGTCTGACCTGCTATCCGACCGTTGCCTCGCTTCCCGAAGCGGTCGACATGGCTGTCATCGCGCTGCCTGCCGCCCAGGTCTGCGACTGCGTTGTCGAGCTTGGACGACGTGGCGTTCGCAGCGCCGTCATCTTCAGTTCCGGCTTCGGCGAGATCGGCGAGGCCGGTAAGGCACTCGAAAACACGCTCAGGGAGACGGCAAAGGCCGCAGGCGTCGTCCTGCTCGGCCCCAACTGCCTTGGCCTCATCAATGCGTTTGAGAACGTCTACGCCACGTTCAGCCAATATGCCGACGGCCCGACCGGCCCCGGCGGCCCGGTTGCCTTCGTCACCCAATCGGGCGCATTCGGCACGGCGATTGCAGCACTCGTGCGCCAGCGCGGACTTGGACTCGGCTACTTCCTCAACACCGGCAATCAGGCCGACCTGCAATTCAGCGAATTGATGATGGCGGTCATCGAAGACCCACGCATCAAGGTCGCCGCCGGCTATCTCGAAGGCGTCACCGATGGCGACGCGCTGGTGGCGCTCGCCAAGCGCTGCCACGAACTCGGCAAGCCGCTCGTCCTGACCAAGGTCGGCCGCATGGCGTCTGGCGCTCGCGCCGCCGCCTCTCATACGGGCGCGATGGCGGTCCCGGACAGCGTGTTCGACGCGGTCGTGCGCCAGTATGGCGTGCTGCGCGCCCGCAACGAGGAGCAGATGCTCGACCTTCTTGAGGCGCTGTGCCAGCCGCGCCGTGCCGCCGGCAACGGCCTTGGCATCGCAACGCAATCCGGCGGCGCTGGCGTCATGATGGCCGACCGCGCCGAGGAAGTTGGTATGGCGGTCCCAGAACTCCAGCCTGAGACCCAGCGCAAGCTCGAAGCGGTCATGCCTGCCTTTGGCGCAGCCGGTAATCCGGTCGACGTCACCGGCCAGTTCGTCGCCCGTCCCGAGCTTCTGACGGAATCTGTCGTCGCCATGCTCGACGATCCGAACATCGACATTGCCATCGTCTGGCTCCAGCTCATGGCAGGTCACGTCGATGCGCTGTTGAAGATCTTCATCGAGATCAGGGACCGCACCACGAAGCCGTTCTTCGTCTGCTGGGTGGCCGCGCCGCAACGCGCGCTGGACGGTTTGCGCGAGGCGGGCATTCCGGTCTTCTCGGCGGGCGAACGCGCGGTCGAAGCCGCCGCGGGCCTTGCTCGCTACGGTTCCGGCAAGAAGACGTTCGCCCTGCCCGTCCCGGCGGCCATTGCGGGCAACACCCCGGCGGTCGCTGCCCCTGGCCCGCAACCGACTGTCGAGGCCAGCGACTGGCTGCGAGAGGCCGGCCTGCCGATGGCGCGGGTCGAACTCGCAACGAGCGAAGACGAGGCGGTCGCCGCCTGGAAACGGCTCGGCCGGCCGGTGGCGCTCAAGATCGAGTCGCCGGATATCCTACACAAGACAGAGGTCGGCGGCGTCATGCTGAACCTCGATGACGAAGCGTCGATCCGCGCGGGCTTCAGGAGCCTTGTCGCCAAGGCGACCGCTCAAATGCCGGGCGCCCGCATCAGCGGCATCGTCGTTCAGGAAATGTCGGGCGGCCATGTGGAACTGGTCGTCGGCGTGCGCCGCGACCCGGTATTTGGCATGATCGTCATGGTCGGCCTCGGCGGCATCTATGTCGAGGCACTGAAGGACGTGACGTTCCGCAAGGCGCCTTTCGATCAGGCGGAAGGCGAGGCGATGCTGCGCGAACTGCGCATGGGCGTCATCATGGACGGGCTGCGCGGCAAACCGCCGGTTGATCGCGCCGCAATCGCTTCGATGCTGGCAAACCTGTCACGCTGGGCGGCTCGCACCCCTGCCCTTTCCGAACTCGATCTCAATCCGGTGCTGGTGAGCGAAAGCGGTCCCGTGGTCGTCGATTGCGTGATGATCCTCGGTGAGGACACGTCCAGCGGTCATTGACCGGCACGCGCCATCGAAGGCGCATCACTTCCACCGAAAAGCAAATGGACCGGGGCATCACACCCCGGTCCATTTTCGTTTATTCAGAGGGTCGTGTCTGCGCACCCGATCAGGCGCGCATATCAGCCGGGTCGATGCCCGCTACCTCGACCGGCTTCTTCATCGCGTCGCGACGGAAGGGTTCGCCCAGCTCCTGATTGATCATCGCCTCGATCAGCGTCGTCTTGCCATGGTTCATCTGGTCGTCGATGGCCTTGTCGAGCGCCGCCGTCAGCGCCTCCATCGTATAGGCCTGCACGCCCTGCAACCCGCAGGCGGTCGCGATGCCGGCATAAGACACCTGCGCATCGAGCTCGGTGCCAACGAAGTTGTCGTCATACCAGAGCGTCGAATTGCGCTTCTCCGCACCCCATTGATAGTTGCGGAACACGACCATGGTCACGGCCGGCCACTCCTTGCGTCCGATCGCCGTCAGCTCAGTGCAGGCGATGCCGAATGCGCCGTCGCCGGAAAAGCCGACAACCGGTGTATCAGGGCAGGCGATCTTTGCGCCGACGATGGACGGCAGGCCGTAGCCGCAGGGGCCAAACAGGCCCGGAGCCAGATATTTGCGACCGGCCTCGAAGGACGGATAGGCATTGCCGATTGCGCAATTGTTGCCAATGTCGGACGAGATGATCGCCTCTCTCGGCAAAGCTGCCTGAACTGCGCGCCACGCCATGCGCGGGCTCATCCAGTCAGGCTTTGCCTTACGAGCGCGCTCGTTCCATGTCGTGCCTGGATCGTCATCCTCGTGATCCATTGAGGACAGTTCCTGCGCCCAGGCGGACTTGGTCTGCGAGATCAGCGCCTTGCGTTCTGCGCGGCCCGCGTCCCCGGCCTTGGACGCCAGTTTCGACAGGATCGCTGTCGCGACCTTCTTCGCGTCGCCGACGATCCCGACGGCGACCGGCTTCGTCAGGCCGATGCGGTCGGCATTGATATCGACCTGAATGATCGACGCCTGCTTCGGCCAATAGTCGATGCCATAGCCTGGCAGCGTCGAGAACGGGTTGAGGCGCGTGCCGAGCGCCAGCACGACATCGGCCTTGGCGATAAGCTGCATCGCGGCCTTGGAGCCATTGTAGCCGAGCGGTCCGGCAAACAGTGGATGCGAGCCGGGGAAGGCGTCATTGTGCTGATAGCCGCAGGCGACCGGCGCATCGAGCTTTTCGGCCAGCGCCATCGACGCGTCGATTGCACCCGCCAGCACGACGCCCGCGCCATTGAGGATGACCGGGAACTTTGCGCTCGACAGAAGTTCGGCTGCGCGATCGATCGCATCATCGCCGCCCGCCGGGCGCTCGAACTCGACGACGCGCGGCAGTTCGATGTCGATCACTTGGGTCCACATATCGCGCGGCACGTTGATCTGCGCCGGGCCAGACGCGCGATGCGCGCGCAGGATGACGCGGTTCAGCACTTCGGCGATGCGCGAGGCATCGCGCACTTCTTCCTGATAGGCGACCATGTCCTTGAACAAGGCCATCTGCTCGACTTCCTGGAAGCCGCCCTGCCCGATCGTCTTGTTGGCCGCCTGCGGCGTCACCAGAAGAAGCGGCGTGTGGTTCCAGTAAGCCGTCTTCACGGCAGTCACGAAATTGGTGATGCCGGGGCCGTTCTGGGCGATCATCATCGACATCTTGCCGGACGCGCGCGTGTAGCCATCGGCCATCATGCCGCCCGAACCCTCATGCGCGCAGTCCCAGAAGGAGATGCCGGCTTTGGGGAACAGGTCGGAGATCGGCATGAAGGCCGAACCGATGATGCCGAAGGCGTGCTGGATTCCGTGGCGCTGCAGCACCTTTACAAAGGCTTCTTCCGTGGTCATGCGCATGGCCGGCACTACTCCCCTCAATTCTGGTGGCTACTCAAACGAACTGGTTGCCACATTCTCAAACCACATTATTATTCGATTATCGAGACTGCAAGTCTCAATAATGATATGCGAGCACTGAACGACATGTCGGAGCCGGACAACATACCGACGAATATGCGGCTACTCCTCGTGATGGAGGAGGTTGTGCGGCTAGGCCGTCCGACGACGCCCACCGAGGTCAACCAGATCCTCGGCTTGCCGAAGCCAACCATCCACCGACTCTGGGCGACGCTGGAGGACGAAGGCTTTCTCATCAGGGACGCGGACGGGCGCTCCAGCGTGCCCGGCCATCGCCTCAAGGCGCTTGCCATGGGCGTCCTTGCCGGCCAGAGCGCGGCGGCGGCGCGCCATGCCGTTCTGTCCGCACTTGCCAGCGAGATCGGCGAGACTTGCAACATCACGGTTCCCGGCACCAATGAGATGGTCTATCTCGACCGCGTCGAGACCCAATGGCCGCTGCGCATCCAATTGCCGGTCGGAACGCGCGTGCCGCTCCATTGCACCGCTGCCGGCAAGCTTTATCTGAGCAGCCTTCCCGACAATCACCTTCAGGCCATGCTGCGCAGCACCTCTTTTGCAAAGATGACCGAGCGGACGCTGACGACACCCGAGCGGATCGCGGCCGAAGTGAAGGCGATCGCGGCCCAAGGCTATTCCTTCGACGACGAGGAATTCCTCGACGGCATGATCTGTTTTGCGGTCGCCGTGCGCGATGCGCAGGGGCGCTTCTGTTCGACAGTCGGCTTCCACGGCCCCGTCCAGCGCCTCGATGCGGCAACCGGCCAGACATGGCTCCCGCGCCTGCGCAAGGCGGCCGACGAACTCTCAAGCCTCATCGCCTGAATCTCTACCGGCCCGGCAGCAAACCACCGCGCAGATCGACCTCGTTGAGCAGCCGCACGTCCTGATCCACGATCATCGTGCGCGCCTCGACGACATAGTCCATGAATTCGTCGTCGAGATAGAGCTTCGCGCGACGTTCCTGACGCTCTGCCGCATCGCGGTAACGCCACAGGTGGATGACCTGATTGACGTTGCCGATCTCGGTCGTGAACAGGCCGGCAAAGACTTCCGGACCCAGAATGCGATCCTGGATCGGCAGGCCGCGCTCGCGGAACAGATCCACGAACTGGCGCACCGTGCCGGGCTTGAACACATAGGCCCTGTAGTCGATCACCATGATCGCCCCCTCACTGTCTCGATATGAAGACGAGGGCCCGGCCGGAACCGGGCCCTCGTTATTCTACTTCTTGCCGAGCACCTGCTCGACAAACTCCGGATGAACGATCGAGCGAATCTTGGCCTCGGCTCCACCCTCATCCTTGACGACATTGTTCTTCACCAGAATATCGAAGATCTTGATGATGTCGTCAGCCGACGGCGCTGTGATCTCGGGATCGTAATGCGTCGACAGCTTCTGTTCGAGCATGTAGCTCGTCGCCTCGAGCGAATAGCCGCTGGCAGCCGACAATATCTTGTAGGCTTCTTCCGGCTGCTCGCGCATGAAGCGCGTCGCCTCATGCAGGGATTCGACAAGAGCAATGACCGCCGCCGGGTTCTTTTCCGCAAAGTCCTTGCGCGCGCCCCAGCCGGAATTCAGCCAGTGGTCGCCCTTGCCCTTGAACAGGTCATCGGCGGTGAACAGCATCTTCGCCTTGCCGGTGCGCAGCGGCTCTGACGTAAAGGGCGGCCAGGCGAGAGCGGCATCGACCTCCTTGCGGTCAAACAGCGTGTTCATGTCCGACGCGTTGACGCGAACCAGTTCCATGTCGTTCTCGGTCACACCCGAGCCGGCAAGATAGATCATCAGCTGCGCATAGAGCTGGGACGACTTTCCGGGGAATGCGACCTTCTTGCCCTTGAGGTCCTGCGGGCCGTTGATGCCGCTGTCGGCCTGGACGATGAACTGCGCGGCATTGGCGAGTTCGTCATAGATGTACCAGATGCCGGCATCGCGCTGGGCGACGCTGAGCACCGGGCCGAGCCCCAGCAGCGCGACGTCGATCGACCCCGCAGCCATGCCTTCGATGATCGGCGGCGAGAACGGGAACACGCTCCATTCGGGCTTGTAGCCGCGCTTTTCGAGCAACTGCTTTTCCTTGACGATATAGCCGATCAGCGGCGCGGGCTGCAGCCCGATGCGGATCGTCTTGTCGTCCTGCGCCTGACCTACGCCGATCATGGACATCGTGCCGACAACGGCGGCGGCGGCCGCAACAACAAATCTTCGCGTAAAGTTCTTCATTTCAAGTTCCTCCCTTATGTTCTGTCATTCACCCTATCGGTCGCTCACGCGCCCATAAGATCCTTCGAATAGGCAGCCTTTGCCTCCGCAGCCGCCTTTAGGACCTCTTCCTTAAGGGCGGCATAGACCGGCTTCATCAACTGCCCGAAACTGGCCGACGTGACGTCGCGCGGATGCTCAAGATCGACGTCTATGATCGACTTGATGCGCCCCGGACGCGCGCTCATGATTGCGATGCGGCTGCTGAGATACACCGCCTCCTGCACGGAATGGGTGATGAACAGCACCGTGCGCTTCTTCTCGCGCCACAGTGACAGCATCTCCTCCTGCAGCATCTCGCGCGTCTGGGCGTCGAGTGCCGCGAAGGGTTCGTCCATCAGCAGAACCGGCGGATCGTTGGCGAGCGCCCGCGCAATGCCGACGCGCTGCTTCATGCCACCCGACAGTTCACGCGGATACGAATGCTCGAACCCCTGAAGGCCGACCTGATGGGCAGCTTCAAGCGCGATCTCGTTCCTGCGCGCGCGGTCGTAGCCTTTGACCTCAAGGCCAAACTGGATGTTCTCCAGCACCGTGCGCCACGGAAACAGAGCATAGCTCTGAAACACCATGCCACGGTCTGCGCCCGGCCCCTCGACCGGCTTGCCGCCGATCAGCAGTTCGCCCTCGGTCACGTCCTCAAGGCCAGCGACCATCTGGAGGAACGTGCTCTTGCCGCAGCCGCTCGGCCCCACGATGCAGAGGAACTCGCCCTCCATGATCTGAAGGTCGACATGGTCGAGCGCGACCATGCTCGCACCGGTGCGGGCGTTGACATAGGCCTTGGAAAGATTGCGGGCCTCGATCTGGACAGTCATCGTCAATACCTCCCTCAATAAGTGGCGCGGCGTTGAAGCCAGGCGAAAATGGCGTTGTAGAGCGCGCCGATGCAGCCGATCGTGGCCATCGCGATGATGACGACTTCGGTCTGGAGCAGTTCGCGGGCATCCATCATCATGTAGCCAAGGCCCGACCGCGAGGCGACGAGTTCGGCCGACAGGATCGAGATCCAGCAGATGGCGAAGGCGACGCGCATCGCCACGACCAACGCGGGGAAGATCGCCGGCAGCGCCACCTTCCAGAAGATCGTCCAGCGCCCCGCGCCAAGCGTGCGCGCGGCGTTGATCAGGTCCTTGTTGATCGACTGGACGGCCTCGATGGTCGGCAGCAGCAACACGAAGAAACCCGCGTACCAGATGATGAAAATCTTGCCGAACTCGCTCGTGCCGAACCACAGGACGGCCAGCGGAATCCAGGCGAAGGGAATGACGAAGCGAAAGGATTCGATGACCGGTTCGCTCGCCTTGAACAGCAGCCTGCTGCGCCCAAGCACGATACCGAGCGGAACCGCCGTGACCACCGCCGCCACAAAGCCGATATTGACGCGCCAGAGGCTGACCCATGCGGCGTGCGCCAGTGAATTGTTCTCGATCATCGAGACAAGCGACTGCCAGAGCATCGTCCCCGACGGCAGGATGATCGGCCTGACCCCGAGGCTGACCGCGACCGTCCACGGCACCACGATCAGAAGCGCCACGCCCAGAAGCGCGAGCGCGAAAGGCCGGACATTGTCGAACGCATTAGGCATGGGTGATCCTCCTTTGCGCAACGAGGAACAGCATGTTCAGGAGATAGCCGACGATGCCCACGACCAGCATGCCGCCGATCACCAGCGCCGGCTGGAAAGACGCCTGCGCCCGCACGATCATGTAGCCGAGGCCCTGCTGGGTGGCGATCATCTCGGCGATCAGCACCCCGCCCCAGGCGCCGGTCATGGCAACGCGCAGGCCGAGCATGATGCCGGGCATGGCGCTCGGCACCACCACCTTGGTGAATATCTGCCGGCGGTTCGCGCCAAGCGTCAGGGCCGACTTGACCAGGTCGCGCTCGACATTCATCGCCGCCGCAAGCGTGTTCAGCACGATGATGAAGATGCACGAGATGACGATCACGAAGACGACGCTGCGATAGCCTATGCCGAACCACAGGATCGCGAGCGGTATCCAGGCGATGGACGAGATCGGCCGCAACAGTTCGACCGGTCCCGACAGAAGCTCGCGGACGATACGCGATTGCGACATTGCAAGGCCGATCGCCGTGCCGAGGACCGCCGCAATCAAGAAACCGACGGCGGCGCGCCCGAGGCTTGCGCCTATATGGGCGGCCAGTTGCCCCGAAATCGCCTGCGCCCAGAGTGCCGAAGCCACTTCCAGCGGCGACGGCAGGACCGAGGCGATTGAGGGAGCGCTGACCGAGGCTATCGACCAGGCGAGAAGGATCACGATCGGCAGCACCAGCCGGACGGCAATATCCTGCCATCGGCCGCCCGTCGCGGCCGGTCTGGCGGGCGCTGTCGCCTTTGCCGGCTTGGCAACGGCCTGTCGGGCGGGAAGGCTCACGACCGAACTCATGGCGCGTTGCGCGACTTGCCAGCCGCCGCACCGTCCATCATGGCGTGCAGCATCGGCAGTTGCGGGCTGAGCGGCGTCGGATAGGCGGCGCGCGAATGCGTCAGCTTCAGCGCCAGCATCGTCTCAACCAGCTTGTAGGTCAGCGGGCCGGGATTGATGACCGGGACCGGCAGATTGTCCGCCAGCCATTCAGCTGCCTGATACATGGTCGTGGAGCCGAGGCAGATCACCTCCGCGCCGTCTTCCTCGATGCACCTCATGCAGGTATCGCGCATCTTCGGAAACGCGGTCTCCTGCTTTCCGTCGAGCAGATCATCGAAATTCGGCGGGATGTCGAAGGAGCGCACCGACGCGCATTGATTTACAAGCCCGTATTCGACAAGCGCGCGCTTGTAGCGGAAGAGCGCCGGCTGCCATTGAGCCAGCACCGAGAAGCGCGCGCCGAGCGACATCGCAAACAGCATCGATGCCTTGCCGGGCGACACTACCGGGATATCGAGCACCGAGCGCAACGCCGCCATGCCGGAATCGCTCATCGTGTCGATGCAGACCGCGTCGAAGCCTTCTTTCTGCGCTTCGGCCCCGGCTTCGAAGATTGCTGCGTCCATCAGCGAAAAGTCATGTGGGCTCATGAAGGAGGACGGCCCGGCCTTGACCGGGCGGAAATGAAAATCGCTTGAGACGTCGAGCTTGACGGCCTTGAGCTGCTGGCGGCGTCTGGCGACGCCATCCTCGTCGAGCGCAAAGGGAACGACAACAAGTATCCGGGGCATCATGCGCCTCCTTTCTGGAGCAGGGCGGCATCGACCATGTCGGTGAGCATTGCCTGTTGCGGTTGAAGCGATGTCGGGTAGGCGGACCGGCTCTGTCGCAGGCCGAGCGCCAGCAATTGTTCGACCGCCCGGTAGCTCAGCGGCCCCGGATTGATGACCGGAACCTCAAGATGGCGGGACAGATATTCATGCGCCTGATGCATGGTGGTTGAGCCGAGCAGGATGACGTCCGCGCCGTCCTCGTCGATGCAGCGGCGGGCAGCTTCCAGCAGCAGCGGAAAGACCTCTTCTTCCTTGCCGCTCAGAAGCGACCGATTGTTCGGCGTTATGCCGATCGAGCGCATCGAGGCGCAGCGCCAGCCGAAGCCAAGCTCGGCGAGGTTCTTCTTGTAGAGGTAGCGCCAGCGATCCCACATCATCAGGATCGAAAAGCGCTCGCCCAGCATGGCCGCAGTTGTCATCGAGACGCGGCCGGGACCGACCACAGGAATGTCGAGCATCGAGCGAAGCGCCGCCACGCCGGAATCGCTCATCGTGTCGATGCACACGGCGTCGAAGCCGTCCTCTTGCGCGCTCATGCCCGCTTCGATCATCGCGATCTCGGCGAAGACCGAATCGTGCTCGCTCGAATAATTGGCGGGCGCGACGCGAACAGGGCGGAACACGAGTTCCATGCCGTCCGGCAAGCGGGCTTCGCGCGCTTGGCGGGCCCGCAAGGCGAGCTGCTCCTCGCTCATCGGGAAGGGAACGACAACGAGAACACGGGACATGCGGCGAGATCCTTTCAAGCCAGTTCGGGCGATGCGGCGGCAAGCCGGGCGGCAGAAATCCCGGCGAGCCGTCCAAGAACCGTGGCGCACAGAAGTCCGTTGCCGGACAGATAGCCCCAGCGCGACGGTCCGGAGACGCCGCGCGCCGCGCCGCCACCGGCAAACAGGTTGGGCATGACCTCTCCGCTCGAATGGACGACCTGCGCATTGTCGTCGACGACGAGCCCGCCCTGCGTATGGAACAGCGCGCCGGTGATGCGCGCGGCGAGGAAGGGCGGCTTCAGGGGCTTCGTCTTGGAGAAATCACGGCCGAACGGATCGCGCCTCTGGCCCGCCTTCATCTCGTCGACCTCTGCCGCGGTGCGTTCGAGAACATCGGCAGGCAGCCCCATCAAGGCGGCAAGTTCGGCCCATGAGCCTGCCCGCTTGATGCCGCCGAGCTTCTGGACTTCCTGATAGTCGGTGAAGCCGAGCGCCGGCGTCTCACAGGTCTCGTCATAGATGTTGTAGGCGATGCGATCTTGCTGGCGGATGACCTCGAACGCCTGTTCCGAATAGCCGCTCGCCTCGTTGGAGAACCGAACTCCATCCTTGTTGACCTGGAACCCGCCCTCGACGATCAGACCCCACATCATCGGCTTGCCATAGGGATAGGCGACAGCCCCGTGACCCTGATACGAGCCGAGATCGGCCGTCTGCGCGCCGAGCTCCTTGCCCCAGTTGACGGCGTCGCCCGTATTGCCGGAATGGCCCCAATATTCGGCCTCGACCATTTCGGGGATATATTCCCGGAGCATGTCCGGATTGCCGCCAAAACCGTTGCAGGCGAGCACGACCGCCTTTGCACCGACAATCTCGCGCACCCCGTCGGGACGCACGAAACCGACCGCAGTGACCCGGCGCCCGTCGTCGACATGCAGATCCTGCGCCTGCGCACTGGTGACGATCTGGAGCGAAGCCCGCTCGGCTGCGTCGAGCAGGGCGTATTGCAGCTCCTCTCCAGTTCGCCTTGGCACGCCATGCATGCGGAGCTGGCTGTGGCCCGGATAGAGGAAGCCTTCGACGAGGCGGAACGGCACGCCGTGGCTCTCGGCAAGCCAGTCGACCGTCGGCCCCGAACGTTCGGCGATCAGCATCGCCATGCGCTCGTCGGTCTGGCCTTTGGCCTTGCCCATGATGTCGCGCGCGAAACGTTCGGCACTGTCCTCGATGCCCATATCGCGCTGGAGCCTGGTGCCTGCCGCCGGTATCAGCCCGGTCGACAATGCGGTGCTGCCGGTCGGCTTTGGGTCGCGCTCCAGTATGAGAACGCTCGCGCCTGCCTCGCTAGCCGCAAGGCCTGCGCAGATGCCGCATGCGCCCGAACCGATGACGACGACGTCAACCTCGTATTCCGGCGCTTCACTGTTCCTGATGATCGGCATCTCTCCTCCCAAAGAGCGCTTGAACCGCTCGTTAGCTAGCGTGTGTCCTGCGACTGACCGGTCCAAGCATCCATGATTTCCGAGGCGGTCGCGCACCAGACACCGTCATGGCGCAGCATATGGTCGAGCGCCTCCTCCAGCGCGCCGATCCGGTATGGCTGTCCGATCACCCACGGACGCAGGCCGATCGAGACGATGCGGCCGCCATTGGCAGCTTCCGCGTAGAGTGTGTCAAAATGATCGACGAGTTGCTCCGTGAAGGAACGCTCCGAATGGTGGTTGTGGATCAGGATCGCATAGTCATCGACATCGGGCGCCACCGGCATCGATACGAGCGACCCATCCTGCGCTCTCATGCGATACGGCAGCTGGTCGTTGTCCCAGTCGCAGCAATATTCGATGCCATTCTGCGCGATCAGGTCGAGCGTGTTCCACGACTGCGACCGCGCCGGCGACATCCATCCGCGCGGCCGGCTGCCGGTCGCTTGCTGAAGCACCTCGACGGCCCGTGCCACCCAGGCGGCTTCGGTCCCGGCATCGAGCTGGCCGTGGTGCAGATGGTCCATGTCGATGCCATGGCCCATCACTTCCCAGCCGGCAGCGGCAATGGCTTTCATCAGGGCCGGATAGCGCTGGGCGACCGAGGCATTGACGGCGGCGGTCGCCTTGACGCCGCGCTCCGCGAGGCTATCCATCAGCCGGTAGACGCCGACACGGTTTCCATAGTCGCGCAGCGTATAGTGACGCAGGTCCGGATAGGCGGTCGACATCGCACCGGGAGGCGCAAATGGCTTGTTCGACATGTCGAGCGGGAACCATTCGAGCACCGGCACGACGAGCAGCGCGACGCGCGCGCCATTCGGCCACACGATCGGCTTGCGGCGCGGTGCCATCGACCAGTCGTAGCGGTCGTGGTCCATGCCATGGCGGCGCTTTTCATAGCGCAGATAATCGTCCGGCAGCGTCATGCGGCATCTCCCACGGGATGCGATGCGGCGGCGAAGGCAGCATGATGATTGGCGTTGAAATGCGCGGCGATCTCTCGGCCTGTCGCAAACCAGACCTTGTCGTGGCCTGCGATATAGGCGAGCGCCTCCTCGAAGGCGAGGCTGCGATGTGGCCAGCCGACAAGATAGGGGTGCAGCGGAATGCACATCACGGTCGGATTGCGTTCGCCCTCCCGGTAGAGTCGGTCGAACTGGCGCTTGATGATCTCGCCATATCGCCGGGGTTCGACGAGATTGACGTTGTAGGCGATGACGTCGTTCATCTCGAGCGAATAGGGTAGCGCCGTCAGTCTGCCGCTCCGAACCTTCAGCGGTGTCGGCTGGTCGTCCTGAAACAGGTCGCAGACGTAGCTCAGCCCCATCTCGGCCACGAGCTGCAAGGTCTGCTCGGTGTAGGTCAGCGCCGGCGACAGCCAGCCGTCGAGCTTCTGGCCGGTATGGTCGCGGATCGTATCGATCGAATCCTGGATGAGCGCGCGCTCCTGCGCCTCGCTCATTCCGAGCATGTAGCGGGTGTTATAGGTGCCGTGGCTGTAGAACTCCCAGCCTGCATCCGCGCATTCCTTGATGATCTCCGGATGATGCTGGCACATCGCCACATTGAGCGACACCGAGCCGCGCACGCCCAGCCTCTGCATCGTCTCGAACATGCGCCAGAACCCGACGCGGTTTCCGTAGTCACGATAGGAATAGGCGGTGACATCGGGTTCGGGCTGTCCCCAGGCCTTGCGGCTGGGATTTGCCGGTGGCGCGATTTCGTAGAACTCGATATTGGGCGCAACCCAGAATGCGACGCGCGCATCGCCCGGCCACTCGATCTTCGGTCGGCTCCCGTCATAGGGAAGATAGTCGTAAAGACCCGGATCGCGCATCGCCATCACCTTGCCAGCTGCAACCCGGCCGCATAGTCAAGGACTTTGGCGACCGGCACGACATCGGCATATTTCAGCGCCATGTCGTAGAGATTTGCGAAATGAGGGCTCTCGTGCTTGTCGGACACGCACTCCTCGGGAACGATGGTGCGGAAGCTGCGCGACAGGCTGTCGACGACAGTGGCGCGCACGCAGCCGGACGTCGAGCCGCCGGTGACTATGACCGTATCGATCTTGTGATAGGTGAAGATCGAATTGAGGTTGGTCTCGTGGAATGCCGACGCCATGCGCTTGTTGATGACGACATCGCGCACATGGTCGATCTCGCACCTGGAATCGAACTGCGAGCGTTCCGAGCCGACCTTGATGTTCTGGAGCGAGTCGGCCGTGTTGGTGCGCGTGCCCCACACGCCGCAATCCTCTCCCGATTCCATATAGGCGACATAGGTCCACACGACCGGGAAACCTTTGTCGCGCAGCGCGCGTGAAATGGCGTTCACATGCTCGATCTGGCGCGGATCGGTCTCGTATGCGGTCGGATAGACGCCGACGCGCGTATAGGCGTTCTGGAGATCGACATTGATCAGCGCCGGACGGGTGCCGAAGCCGAATGCCGGCCGTGTCGGCTTTGCCTGAATTTCCCTGAAAAGCGTTCTCGCCGATTTTTCCGACAGTTCCACGCCTATCTTCCTTTCTCTCTGCTACGGCCTTTTCAGGCCGCCGTCTCAGTAACCGATCCGCGTGGCTTCATTGACCGCATAGGTCGCCTCAAGCGCCTGAACCTCGGGCATGCCCATCAGGTCGAAGAATTCGCGGAAGCTCGCGACATTGGGCACGGCTTCGGCGATCGACCCCTTGTCGCGCAGCATGTCGAGCATCGCGCCTGCCGCCCTGATCGCCGCCAGGATGATCCAGTTCGGATAGATGGCGAGCTTGTAGCCAAGTCGCTCGATCTCTTCCTTGCCCAGAAACGGGGTCTTGCCGCTGGCCGCCATGTTGTAGAGCAGTGGGAAGTTGAGCCGGGGCGCGACCTCGCCGACCTGACCCGCCCCCGGAGCCTCGACGAACAGCATGTCGGCGCCCGCCTCGCGATAACGCTCCGCGCGTTCGATGGCAGCATCGAAGCCCTCGACCGCGATTGCGTCGGTGCGTGCGATAATGACGAAATCCTGATCGACACGGGCATCGCAGGCCGCCTTGATCTTGGAGACCATTTCGTCGGCCCCCACCAGCTCCTTGCCGGCGAGATGGCCGCAACGTTTCGGCATCACCTGATCTTCCAGATGTATGGCGGCGACGCCGGCCCGTTCATAACCCTGCACCGTGCGGCGCACATTCAACACGCCGCCATAACCATTGTCTGCATCGGCAATGACAGAGAGGCCGCTCGAATCCGCGATGCGCCCTGCATTGTCGATCATTTCGGTGGCGGTCAGCAGGCCGACATCGGGCATGCCGAGACGAACCGCCGACGTGCCGGCACCGGTCATGTAGACGGTCTTGAAACCGCGCTGCGCGACGATGCGGGCAAACATCGCGTCTGCCACACCCGGCGCCATGATAAGGCCCGGCTCCGCCATCAGGCGGCGTAGGCGGGCTCTCGGGTTCAGTGCATCGAGATCGACCAGCTTGTCCATGTCAGACCGCTTCCTTCATATGCCAGTTCCTGCAGAGATAACGCTTCTCGAACTCTGCGATTTCATCCTTGAGGCCCAGCGTCAGCCCGATTTCGTCGACGCCCAGCATCAGCATTTCTCGAAAGAACGGCTCGATCCTGAAGCGTGCGACATAACCCGCCTCGTTGCGGATCTCCGACGCTTCGATATCGACTGTCAGGCGCGTCGCGCCGTCGCGCGCATTCTCAAGCAGACGGCCTATATCGGCGGCATCGACCGTTGCCGGAAGAATGCCGTTGGGAAAGCAGTTCTTGTAGAAGATCGGCCCGAAGCCGGACGCCACCACGCAGCGGATGCCGTAGTCGGCAAGTGCATAGACCGCGCCTTCGCGTGAGGAGCCGCCGCCGAAATTCGCGCCCGCGACCAGTATCTGCGCGCTACGCGCAGCTTCACGATTGAGGACGAAATCGGAAATCGGCTTGCCGTCTGCATCGAACCTGCGGTCATGCAGCAGGAAGCCACCATAGCCTTGCGCCCGCGAATATTTGAGGAAGCGCGCGGGTATGATCTGGTCGGTATCGACATTGTCCTCAAGAAGGACGGCAGCCGTCGCGCTCATGGTCGTGAATGGCGTCCTCTCGCTCATTGCGCCATCCTCCTGATGTCGCTGAGACGGCCGTTGACGGCGGCAGCCGCAGCCATTGCTGGGCTGACGAGATGGGTGCGGGCGCCCACGCCCTGCCGGCCGGGGAAGTTGCGGTTTGTGGTCGATGCGCTGCGTTTTCCCGACGCCACCACGTCGCCGTTCATCGCCACGCACATCGAGCAACCGGCCTCGCGCCATTCGGCGCCTGCGTTGCGGAAGATATCGCCGAGCCCTTCAGTCTCCGCCTGCCTTCTGACCTCGCCGGAGCCTGGAACGATGAGCGTGCGAACCGCAACCGTCCGCCCGGCGAGCACGGCAGCGGCCGCGCGAAGATCCTCGATGCGGCCATTGGTGCACGATCCGATGAAGACGATATCGACGGGCAGATCGGCCAGAGGCGTTCCGGGCGTCAGGCCCATATAGTCCAGGCTCGCCTTCATGCCGTCGCGGCGCTTGGGGTCGGCTTCCGCCGACGGGTCTGGCACGCGTCCATCGATCGGCAGCACGTCTTCGGGCGTCGTGCCCCAGCTCACCATCGGCGCGATCTTCGCGGCGTCGAGCGTGATCTCCCTGTCGAAGCGCGCATCTTCATCGCTGACGAGCGTGCGCCATGTCGAAATGGCGGCACCCCAGGCAGCGCCCCATGGCGCGAATGGCCGCCCGTAGAGATAGTCGAAGGTGCGATCGTCAGGCGCGACCATGCCGGCTTTCGCACCGGCCTCGATCGACATGTTGCACAGTGTCAGCCGCTGCTCGACCGACATGGAGCGCACCGCGGGCCCGGCATATTCGATGACATATCCCGTGGCACCTGCCACCCCGATAAGACCGATCAGCGTCAGGATCACGTCCTTGGCCGAAACATTGGCGTCGAGTACGTCGTCGACCGTCACGCGCAGCCGCTTCGGCCGATATTGCCAGATCGTCTGGGTGGCCAGCACATGGGCGATCTCGGACTGGCCGATGCCAAAGGCTAGCGCACCGATCCCCCCATGGGTCGAGGTATGGCTGTCCCCACAGACCATCACGGTGCCGGGAAGGGTGATGCCCTGCTCGGGGCCGACGACGTGAACGATGCCCTGCTGCCTGCTGCCAAGCGGAAAATTGCGGATCGAATTGCCGTCCATGTTGGAGGCGAAGGTCGCAAGCATGCGCCGGAATTCTTCGGGCTGCCCTGCCCCGCGCCCGTCACTGTCGGTCGGCACGTAGTGATCTGGCGTACCGAACGTCTGCAATGGGCGGGCCACGGTCAGACCGCGGCGCTTCAGCATCTCGAAAGCATGGAACGATCCGTCATGGACGAGATGGCGGTCGACATAGAGCAGCGATGGGCCGCCAGGCCGCTCGGTCACGACATGCGCGTCCCAGATCTTGTCGAATGCCGTTCTGGCTGCGGGACGCGTCAACATTCCTTTGCGTCTCTCCCTAACGCTTTGGTCGTTGTGAATTTCAATGGAGGCTAGGCACCGGCCCATTATTATGCAAATATATTATTCCAATTGATTAATTGGTTTTGCTTATGAAAAACATAACCATCAAGCAGTTGCGGGCTTTCGTCGAACTGGCGCATGAAGGTTCGTTCACGCGCGCCGCCGGCAAGCTCAACGTTTCCCAGTCGGCGCTGACGATCGCGATCAGGCAGCTGGAGGAGGAGGTCGACCTCAAGCTCTTCGACCGCACCACCAGATCGGTTCACCTGACCAGCCAGGCGGAGATGTTCCTGCCCGTAGCCGAGCGCGTCCTGCACGATCTGTCGCGCTCGCTCGACGATCTGGTGGCGCTTGCGGAACGCAAGAAGGGCAATGTCGTCGTTGCTGCCGCCGCGTCCTTCCTTTGCAGCGTCGTGACGCCTGCCGCCGCCAAGCTCCAGAAGAGTTTTCCCGGCATCAGGGTCAAGCTTCTCAACGCGCCCGACAAGCTCGCCCGTCGTGTGCTTGAGGAGGAGATCGACTTCGGCGTGACCAACATCCTTCAGGCCCAGCACGGGCTGCAGAGCTATCACCTGATGGACGACCAGTTCGGCGTCGTCTGTCCGTCCGATCACCCGCTGGCGCGCAAGACCGGCACGCTGACCTGGCAGGCCCTCAAAGGCTTCACCTTCGTCAGCATGCTTCCAGGCACACAGAGCCGCGAGATCATCGATCGCGCCCCGGAAATCGCGCACATCCTCGGCGACCCCGTCTGCGAAGCCAACAGCATCTTCGCATTGGGCAAGATGATCGAGGAGGGCATCGGCATCGCGGCCGTTCCCGCCCATGTCGCAGGCGCGATCCTCAGCAGCGACATCATCTACCGGCCTATCGAGGGCCCCCGGCTGAAGCGCAGCATCTATATCATCATGCGCGAAGGACGCAGCCTTTCGCCCGCCGCGCGAGAAGTTCTCGACGTCATGATCGAGGAGCTTTCCGCCCAGCACAGTGCTGTCGTCGACGTCAAGATCAGGCATAGCAACGTGATCCCACAAGCGTCTCCACGCCGAAGTCAGTAGCCTCTGTTTCTATCGACGGTCGTTGCCGGCCGGCCACCGGACGCATGCAGCAGCAGGTCTTTCACGACGGCTTCCGTCGCAGTCTCGGGCTGGAAGACCGATGCGATGTGAGGCGTCACGAAGACCCTCGGATGGCGCCATAGCGGATTGTCCGTCGGCAGCGGCTCGGTCTCGAAGACGTCGAGCACGGCCTGCGACAGATGACCCTCATCGAGGAGTTCCATCAGTTCTTGCTCGTTGACGATGCCGCCGCGCGCGACATTGATGATCGCGGCACCTTCCGGCAATTTCGACATGGCATCGTGTCCGAGAATTCCGCGCGTCTGCGGCGTCAGCGCGACGAGGCAGATCAGTATTTCCGTCCCTGCCAGGAACTCGCCGAAACCGTCAGTGCCGGCGAAGGTTTCGACACCGGCAAACTGCTTCGCGCTGTTGCTCCAGCCGCGCATGGCAAACCCCTGTGACTGCAGGTCCAGCATCACGGCCGAGCCGAGCGCACCCAGCCCCATCACGCCGACCGTGCGCCCGTCGGGCGGCATGAGGCGCTGGCGCACCCACGCGCCCTCACGCGCGTTGCGCGCGCATTCGAACAGGCCCCGATGAATGCCCTGCACGGCGAAACTCACATACTGGATCATGCCCTTGACCAGCCCCGGTTCCGACATGCGCACGATGTCGACACCCTGTGGCAGGTGCTGGTCCATCAGGTGATCGGCCCCGGCGCTCAGCAGAAAGATCGCCTTGAGGCTTGGCAGTTGCGCCAGCAGGCCAGAAGGCGGCTTCCACGTGATCAGGTAGTCTGCGTCATCGACAGGAGCGCCTGCCTGCCAGACCCGAAACTCCACCTGCGGCGCAAGGCGCTCGAAGGCCTCACGCCAGGGCGTGGCCGCCGCCGGATCATGGGCAAACAGAACCCTGATCAAGAGCGATACTCGCTCTCGCCATCCTTGATGTAACGGATGACCGCGTTCCACATGTTCTCGTAGGCCAGCAGCCGCGACTTGTGGGCAGGACTGTCGGCAGGCTGATGGATCTGCGAGGCCGTATGCTTGCAGACCTCTTCGCTCAGCTTGATGAGCGGCACGCCGCCGGCCTGCGCCTTCACCTGCACGTCGCAGGCGCGGTCCAGCATGTAGATCATGTAGAACGCTTCGGCGACCGTCGACCCGCCGCACAGCAGGCCGTGGTTGCGCAGGATCATCGCCTTGTGCTGGCCCATGTCGCGGATCAGCCGCGAGCGTTCGTCGAGGTCGAGCGCGATGCCCTCATAGTCGTGATAGGCGAGATGACCGAAGAAGCGCAGCGAGAACTGGCTGATCGGCAGAAGCCCCTGCTCCTGGCAGGAGACGGCGACGCCAGCCGGCGTATGGACATGAATGACGCACATCAGGTCGTGGCGCGCCATGTGCAGCGCCGAATGGATCGTGAAGCCCGCTTCGTTGACGATCTGGCCTTCCGTGCCGTCGATGACATTGCCATCGATATCGATCTTGACCAGATCGGACGCCTTCATCTCGTGGAACAGCGTGCCGTAATTGTTGATTAGAAAGTGGTTCTCAGGCCCCGGCAGCCGCGCGCTGACATGGGTGTAGATCAGATCCGTCATCTTGAAGTGAGCGAGCAGGCGGTAAAGTGCTGCGAGATTGCAGCGGATATCCCATTCTTCCGCGCTGCAGTCGGCGGAGGTGATCGGCGTCTTGCGAAGTGCCATGTGAGCAGTCCTCTGCATCAGTTTCGTGTCAGGGAATTTCAACGTCGAGAAGTGGCGCGTGCTGCTGCGAGCCGTAGACATCGGTGTCGCCGATATCGCCCGAGGGCACCGCGCGCGGGAATGTGGCCTTGAAGGCGAGACCGGCCGGATAGGGCGTCAGCAGCACATGTTCGGCTGGAACCTTGTAGAGCCGGGCAAACAATTCGGCGTTCAGGACGCCGCTTGCCGCCACCCGATCGAATGTCGGCCTGTCCTCGAACACGACATCGACCGTGAGATCGAACGGCCCCGCATTCTTGCTCTTGCAGATTTTCGCAAGTTCGCCGATCCGGGTCATTGTCCCACCATTTCATAGCTGATCGGAAACATCTCGCAGGGGTCGTCCGGCAGCACGACATGCTGCATGCTGAACCGGTAGACCGGCCCCACCGTCAGGTCGGACGGCGACAGCGGGAATGCCATGTTGCCCTCCTTGCAGAGCCGCCCCGGAAAATCGGTGTGCAGCATGTTGGTGCGCAGAAGCGCGATGAGCGCCAGCGCCTCCTCCTGCGTGCGGGCGACCACGTCGAGGAAGAAGGCAAGTTCCTGTGCGGGCGTGTCGGGCTGCGGTTCGGTCGCTCCCATCACCCCGCTCTGGCCATAGGTATTGATGGTCAGCGTGTAGGTATCGGGAGCAAGGCCGAGATCGCTTGCCTTCTGACCGACCAGCTCGCGAACCCGCGCCAGATAGGGTTTGAGATAGGCGATGAGACCGGGATCGCGGGTCGCGCAGAACGAGACCGCGCGATAGCCGACGAATTCAGCCGCCTCCAGTTTTACACTGTAAGGCTGCGCCTCCCAGGTCATGCCCGAAACGCGCGTCGCCCTGTTTGACGACGGCACGAAACTGCAATGTTCGGTGTGAAGCGTGCCGCCCGGCTCGATGTGATGAAGCGGGCTGTGATTTTCGTGCAGCGAATGGTTGATCACCGACATCGGCGTGCAGGCGCGTTCACCCATCGGCTCGCAATCCACACTGTCCTCGGTCACGACCACACGCAGGCAGTCGGGCGCCTTGGGCGTGGTCGGCGCAGGGCCGCATTCGAGCATCTTGCCCGCATACCATGCAGGGGCGGGTGGAAGGCCGTGATGCATGGCGAATGAGGAGAAGATCGCCGGATCGCTGCTGCGTCCTGCCAGGATGACCTGCGCGCCATCTTCCAGCGCCTTGCGGAACGGCTCAGGCCCCATCACCGCGACGATCCGCTCGGCGCGGTCGACGGTCGCCTCGTCGAGTTCGGGCAGAAGCCCGAGCCGGCGCGTGCGGCCGGACGCGACATATTTCCTGATGTCGGCCTTGGACTGCTCCGAAGGAATCAGCGCCATCTTGAACGATAGGCCCTCTTCGGCCGCGATCTCGCGCACCATGCCGGCGACGAGTTCGAGATGCGGCGCGGCGCCGGCTCCGCCGCAGGAGCCGACCATCATCGGAACCTTGTGGGCGATTGCCGCGCGCAGCATCAGCCTGAGATCGCGTTTCATCGCCCGCTCGGAGACGAAGGCCTTGCCCGAACCGAGATAATAAGGGCCGGGATCGGTGCTTCCTGCATCGACGCCGACCATGTCGACGCCGCGTTCCATCGCCGCCGCGAGGCTGGCTTCGGGGAAGCCGTAGCCGAGAATGCCGGCGGTCGAGACTATACGAACCTGTTTCATGTCAGGTCCTCAGGTCAGCGAACGGATCGGACCGGACATCTGGACCGGCGCCCGCTTCAGGCCAAGGTTTTCGCGCAGCGTGTTGCCGCGATATTCCTTCTGGAAGATGCCGCGGCGCTGAAGCTCGGGCACGACCATGCGGGCGAAGTCGTCGTGGTTTCCGGGCCGGTGCGTCGAGCAGAGGACAAACCCGTCACATGCCTCGCCGACATACCAGGCTTCCATTTCGTCGGCGATGTCGCTCGCCGTTCCGACAAACAGCGGGCTTTCACGGATCGTCCCGCGCTTGGAGAATTTGGCAAACTGACGCGGCGTCGGATTGGGCGTGCCGGCCGCCTGAATGACGCGATCCTTGATCGCCTGCTGACCCGACATCGACTTCATGTCCGCATCGGTCAGAGGCTCGTCCATGCCACGCTTGGAGAAGTCGAAATTCGTGATCTCGGCGATCAGCGACAGCGCGTCCTCCGGGATCGCGAGGCTGTCGATCATCTCCGCCTTTTCCTCAGCAATCGAACGCGTTTCGCCGACAACCGCATAGACTGGAGGAGCGACCTTGACGCTGTCGGGATCGCGGCCGACATTCGCCACCGCGTCCTTGAGGTCGCGATACTGAGCCTGACCCGATTCGATCGTCTTGTAGGTCGAGAAGATGAGTTCGCCCCAGCGCGCGGCGAATTCCTTGCCGCGACCGCTCTGGCCTGCCTGCATGATAACCGGCTGGCCCTGCGGCGTGCGCGGCACGGTGAAGGGCCCGCGCGACTTGAACCACTTGCCCTCATGGCCAAGGCGGCGAACCTTCGACGGATCGGCGAATTCGCCGGTCGCCTTGTCGATCTTGAGCGCGTCGTCGGCCCACGAATTCCAGTGTCCGAGAACGACTTCGATGAACTCGTCGGCCCGGTCATAGCGCAGGTCATGGGCGAGGTGCTCGTCGGCACCGAAATTGGCGGCCTCCGAATCGTTGAGCGAGGTGACGACGTTCCACGCTGCGCGCCCGCCGATCATGTGGTCGAGCGTGGCGAAGACGCGCGCCACATGGAACGGCTCGTAATAGGTTGTCGAATAGGTGCCGCCCAGACCCAGCTTGCTGGTTGCCAGCCCCATCGCCGTGATGATCGGGATGAGGTCCATCTTGACCGAGCGGATGCCGTGACGAACCGCCGCTTCGTAGTTGTCGCCATAAGTGTCCGGCATGGCGAGGCGGTCGTCGAAGAAGGCCATATGGAACTTCGCATCTTCAAGCGTGCGGGCGATGCGCTGATAGTGTTCGGCCGTCATGAAATCGGACGCCGCCGCCGGATGGCGCCACGAACCGGGATAGTTGGAGCAGTTCTGCGCCTGCATGAAGGCGATCATGGCGAGATCGTTGCGCTTGCGCTTCGTTGTCATGATGTCGTCTGCTCCTGCGATCTGCGTTGAGCAGAAAGCTAGGGCCGTCAGGTGGTCCAAGACAAAACGAAAAGCCCGATGTGCTTATTGATGCAGTCTATGGACCTGACTTGCGTCGGCCTCACTGCATTGCGGGACTAGTCCGATATTTCGGAGAACACATCCGATACATGCCGGCATAGTTCCTGCTCGACCCGGCTGAGACGCCTGCCCTCCAGCATGAGAATGCCGAAGGTGCGCACGATGTTGCTTCCCTCGATAGGGATCATCGCCAGCCCGTCTATGCGCGCACCGGAAAAGACCTTGCGCGACACGACCGACAGGCCCATGCCCGCCTCAACCATCCGCAGCACGGTATGAACGCTCGACGCCGAAAGATATTGGCGGATCTTCAGGCCCTGTTTCTGGAACTCGCGCATCAGCAGAAGCTTCAGTTGCACCTGGGAGCTCGGCAGGACAAGGTCATAGCCGGCAAGGTCCGCCAGCGTCACGACGGGGCGCTGCGTCAGCGGATGGCCATTTGGCGCGACGACGCCGCAGGCGTCGGTAAACAGGGGATGGAATTGGAAGCGCGGGTCATCCCCTTCCCACGCCATGATGGCGAAGTCGACCAGCCCATCGGCAAGGTCGGTAAGGGCCTGCGCCGTGCTCGCATCGCGCAGCACAAGCTCGACATCGGGATGGCTGTCACGGAAACGGTGCAGCACTGTGGGCAGGACAGTTGCCGCGATCATCGGCGAGGCAGCAAGTGCCAGCCGCCGCACGGAAACGCGTGACGTTGAAAATTCGTCGAGCGCCGACTGGAGTTCGGCCAGCAGCGGCCGTGTGCGCTGGAAGAAGCGCTGGCCGGCATCCGTCAGGCTGATCGAATGGGTCGAGCGGTCGATCAGCCTGATGCCGAGATCGGCTTCGAGCCGGTGAAGACGGCTTGAAATGGACGGCTGCGTCACATTGAGCTTGTCGGCCGCCTTGGAGAAGCTGCCGAGTTCCGCGATCGTGATGAACGTCTCGATCGCAGTTGCATCCAGACGCGGCCGGCCCAAATCACTGCTCCTTCGAGTTTGCCCGCAGCACCCCGTCGAGCATGTCGCCAAACACCGGCAGCATCGGCTCCAGAGGCTTCGGGAAACTGAGCTTGGAATGGGAATGGCGCAGCGCCAGCGCGGTTTCGGCCAGCTTGTAAGTAAGCGGGCCGGGATTGACCAGCGGCACCGGCAGGCGCTGAGCCAGCCATTCGGCGGCCTGATGCATCGTCGTCGACCCGAGGCAGATCACCTCCGCGCCGTCTTCCTCCACGCATTGCATGCAAACGCTCAACATACGCGGGAACACCTCGTCCTCCTTGCCGTTGAGCAGGGCGTCGAAATCGGGCGGAATGTCGAATGTGCGGATCGAGGCGCAGAACGGTGCCAGCCCATGTTCGGCGACCGCCTTGCGATGCTTCAGCGCGCCCGGCTTCCATTGCGACAGGATCGAGAATTTCGACCCGAGCGTCATCGCATAGAGCATCGACGCCTTGCCGGGCGCGACGACGGGAATATCGAGCACCGAGCGTAGCGCCGACAGGCCTGAATCGCTCATCGTGTCGATGCAGACGGCATCGTAGCCTTCCTCGTCGGCCTTGCAGCCGGCTTCGAAGACCGCGACATCTGCCAGAAGCCAGTCATGCGGGCTCATGAAGGACTTTGCGCCGACGCGCACGGGACGGAAATGATAGTTGCAGTTCGGCGAAAGCTCGACCGCCTTCAACTGGTCACGCCGTCGCTCCACCCCTTCCTCAGTGAGAGGAAAGGGCACGATGACGAGGATGTTGCGGGTCGCCGTCACGCGGCGCGCCCCGACGCTGCATTGCCGGCAGGCTTCTTTTCTAGCCCTTCGATCCAGGCAGCGATTTCCTGAGCCGGCAGGACGTCGGCATATTTGGTCGCCATGTCGTAGAGATTGGCGAAATGCGGACCTTCATGCTTGTCGGCGACACATTCGATCGGAACGATGGTGCGGAAGCCGCGCGACAGCGATTCGACAGCCGTCGCTCGCACGCAGCCGGAGGTCGAGCCGCCGGTCACGATGATCGTGTCGATGCCGAGGAAGGTGCAGAGCGACGACAGATTCGTCTCGAAAAAGGCCGACGGCATGCGCTTGAGCATCACCGTGTCGTAGTTAGCCACGACCTCGCAGCGCGGATCGAGCTGCGCGCGCGGCTCGCCATCCTTGATGTTCTGGATCGAGTCCGGCGTGTCGGAGCGCGTGCCCCACGGGCCGCAATCATTGCCCGAGGCCGAATAGGCCACATAGGTCCAGACGACCGGCACCGCGCGCTCCCGGCACAGCCGCGCCAGCGCGTTGACATGCTCGATCTGGCGCGGATCGGTTTCATAGGCCGTCTTGAACGAATGCACGTCCGTATAGGCCTTTTGCAGGTCGACATTGACCAGCAGCGGCCTCTTGCCGAAACCGAATCTCGGGCGAACGGGACGGGCGCGGATTTCCTCGAACATTTCCCGCGCGGTTTGCGACGACGATTCCATGATAATTGGCGCTCCATATGCATGGCGCGGCGGGCAAACCCCGATCGCATTCCATATTGTGACTTGACGTTCTATACTATGCAACGCAAAGTCTGGCCATCGAAATTGCCGTCGGTGTCCCATGAAATCCGAAATCGACTATTATCGCTACCGGCCCTACAACCGCCGCCAGAAGATCGTCTGGCCCGGTGGCGCGCAGATTGCGGTGTGGGTCGTGCCCAATGTCGAATTCTATGAATACGAGCCGCCGCCGAGTCCGGGTCGCAGCGCCTATGCGCGCGGAACGCCCGACATCATGAACTACACCCACAAGGACTACGGCAACCGCATCGGCTTCAAACGCATGGCCGACGCCATGGAGAAGTTCGGCGTGACCGGCAGCGTTTCGCTGAGCGTTGCCGTTTGCGAGCACTTCCCCGACATCATCGAGCGGTGCGTGGAACTCGGCTGGGAGATCTTCTCGCACGGCGTCTACAACACGCGGATGATGTACGGCATGACGGAGGAGCAGCAGCGCGCGCTCATCCGCGATTGCCGCGACACCATTCTCGCCCATACGGGCCAATCGATGGATGGATGGCTGTCGCCTGCGATCAGTTGCGGCGAGACGACGACGGATATTCTCGCCGAGGAAGGCGTGAAATACACGCTCGACTTCTACCACGACGATCAGCCGACGCCGATGCGCACCCGTGCCGGCAGGATCATCAGCGTCCCCTACTCGCTGGAAATGAACGACTTCCCGCTATTGCAGGCAAAGTCGGTCGCGTCCGATGACTATGCGCAGATCATCATCGATCAGTTCGACCAGCTTCACCGCGAAGGCGCGGAAGGCGGCACGGTCCTGTGCATCCCGCTCCACCCCTACCTGATCGGCCAGCCGCATCGCATGCCGGCGTTCGAGAAAATCCTTGGGCATATCAAGTCGAAGGACAAGACCTGGATCACGACGGGTCGCGAAATCGCAGACTTCTATCTCGACAATTACTACGACGCCGCCATCGCCGAGGAAGGCCGCCCATGACCGTGCCGGACAGCTATCTGACCTATCCGCGCCGCAAGCCGGGCACCGACACCTCGATGTTTGTCGACCGCCGCCTCGAACAGGTCGAATCTTTCACGTGGCCGGGCGGTGCGCGGATCGCGGTTTCGGTTGTCGTCAACCTCCAGCATTTCCCGCTCGACATGGGCAAGACGCCATTCGTGCCGACGGGCGGGCTTGAGCGGTTCTATCCCGACATCTGGAACTACACGATGCGCGACTACGGCAACCGTGTCGGCATCTATCGCCTCATGGCGACGTTCGATGCGCTGGGCATCAGGCCGACCGTCTTCGCCAATTCAGACATTGCCGACCGCTATCCCGTTTTGATCGAGGACATCGACAGTCGCGGCTGGGAGATCGCCGCATCGGGGCGCAGCATGGGCCAGCTACATCATTCGGGCCTGTCTGAATCCGAGGAGCGCAGCCTCATCAAGACGAGCATCGAGCGGCTGCAAAAGGCCTCGTCGCGGCCGGTTCGCGGTTGGGCATCGCCTGCCGGCCATCAATCGCCGCGCACGCTAGACCTGCTGGCGGAGGCAGGCGTCGACTACGTGACAGATTTCGTCAATGACGAGCTGCCGTTCCCCCTCTCGACCGCGAATGGACCGATGACGGCGCTGCCGGTCGGCACCGAGCTGTCGGACGTTCGCCTGATCGTCCAGCAACACCATTCGACCGCCGAATATGCGGCCGAGGTCATGGCGGCGCACGCCTTCCTCAGGCAAGAAGCGGTGAAGTCAGGCAGGCTCCTCACTTTGTCGGTAACGCCGTGGATTATGGGTCAGGCCCACCGGACGGTGGGCTTTGAAACAATGCTTGCAAAGCTGCAGGCAGATGGCGAAACCAGCTTCATGGACTGCGCGTCCGTGCTCGACGGCTGGCGCGCGCGCAAAACCGATTGAGGGCCGACGATGAGCAGGATCACCAAGGGTTACAAGCAACTTCTGGCCGAGGCCAACGCGCAGATCGAGACGCTCGGCGTCGAGGTCGCCAAGGAGGCGCGGGGTCAGGCGGACGTGACATTCGTCGACCTGCGCGACCCGCGCGAAATCGAGCGGGAAGGCCTCATTCCAGGCGCGTTCCACTGCCCGCGCGGCATGCTGGAATTCTGGATCGACCCCGAAAGCCCCTATCACAAGCCGGTCTTCGCCGAAGACCGCAAATTCGTGTTCTACTGCGCCAGCGGCTGGCGGTCGGCACTCGCTGCAAAGGCGGCGCAGGACATGGGGCTGGACAAGGTCGCCCATGTCGAGGGCGGCTTCACCGCATGGCGCAATGCCGGCGGCGAGACCGAAAAGGTCGAGAAGAAGGGCTGAAGGCAGCCGGCGCCGTCAGGCACCGAGCACCTTGGCCTTGCCCATGTGGAAGACGAGCGGGCTTGCCTCCTGGCTGCCCGAAAAGCCGACGATACGGCCTATCGCGATCGTCGCGTCGTAACGCTCGATCAGTTCGACCAGCTGACAGTCGAGCATGCCTGCCGCGGATGTCAGCACCGGCGCGCCTGATGTCATCACCGACCAGTCGGCGCTCTCAAAACGCGCTTCGCCATCCTTGCCTGCCTTGCCGGAAAACACGTCGATCAATTCCTGCTGGCCGTCAGCCAGATAGTTGACCGAAAACGCGCCCTTCCGCTTCAATACGGCAAGGGCGCTGGTCGAATTGCCGACCGTGACCATGATCGTCGGCGGGTTCTGGGTCAGATGTGTCGCCGACAGAGCAAAGAATCCCGCGCGGTTGCCGCTGTCACCCGTGGCGACCACCGCAGCCCCCGTCGCACGTCCACCAAGCGCGCGCCAGAACTGGGCGCTGTCGATCGAAGGAATGGCGTCACCCAGCGGCGCGGCGTCCTGTTCAGACATCTCGTCAGTCTCCGGTGTGTGGTTCACGGATAGCCTGCGCCTGGCTCTCCGGTCAGCATGACGCCGCCCCCCGCCGTCCAGTTGCCTTCACCGAGCGTCGCGTGCTGCGCGACACAGGCCGCATCGTTCATGCAGCGGCCGAGTGCATGACCGCCGGCGATTGCCCGCGTGCCGCCCGCCACAAACGCCATCCGCGTCACCTCCGCCGCCATGTGGGCCGCATGGGTCGCTGCCAGGCGGAGTTTGTTGCGATGAGCCACATCGGGTTCGACACCCGCCAGAACCGACGCCCAGGTTTCCTCGATCGTGCCGTAAAAATAGCTGCGTGCAGCCTCCAGCATCGCGGTCGCGCGGGCGAGATCGGCGAGCACATAGCCACGCTGGTCGAGCGAGATTGCGCCAGTGATCGACGCCTCGCCTCTGGCCGTGGCGGCAAGCGTGTCCAGCGCCTCGCGGGCAGTGCCTAGTCCAACCGCGGCCATCGACTGCGGTACGAGGCACATGAGCGGATAGCGGTAAAGCGGAATGTCTATGTTCGGCTTGGCATTGCGCGCAAACATCCAGTCCCGCGTCACGGTCTTGTCCGTGACCGAAATGTCGTGGCTGCCAGTGGCGCGCAGGCCGATCGCCTGCCAGTTTTCGTGAATGGTGATGTCCCCGGCAGGGAGGACTGCGGTGAAGGGCTGCGCGTCCTTGTCCCAGCTGTCGTGGCGAACCCCGACGCCGACCATCGATGCGCCCATGACGCCGCTGCAATATTTCCACCTGCCGTTGATGCCGATCCTGTCGCCGTCGATTGTCGCGACCTGTGGCGGAAACAGAGCGCCGGCAAAGACGACATCCGGCCCGTCCGCATAGATCTTTGCGAATGTCTGAGTTGGGAGGCGGGAAAGATAGAATGTCGAGACGCCGAAACTCGACACCCAGCCGGCGGAGGCATCTGCGGTCGCGATATCCTCGACAAGACGGCAGAAATCAGCCGGGGTCATCTCCAGTCCGCCGAAGGAACGCGGCACGAAGGCCCGGTAGCAGCCGAGTTTTTTGAGAAGGTCGACCGCATCGGCCGGAATATGCCGCTTCTCGGTAAACTCGTCGCGCCGCGCGCGCAACGTGGAGAGAATGTCCATTTTGGCTCCAGCTACCGCCAGATCCGGTCCCGCTGCATTCATTGTGCGTCATCCTCCCCCAAGGCATGAAAAATAGAGCAGCGACACGCTCATCGCTGTCGCTGCCCGTTCTGTCGAACCAGATGGTTACTTGTAGGCTTTTGCCTGAGCGATCACCGCGTCGCGATCGAAGTCGTTGCATTTGTCGTAGTAGGCAGAGGTGAAGGCCTGGGAGACATCGTTATCCTTCGTCAGGACGCCGAGATCCTTGTAGACGACCTGTGAACGCTCCCAACGCTCCTTGTATTCGGAGCCAGGCAGCTTGTCTTCCGGCTCACCGGCCAGCGAGCTGTCGACCCATGACTTCAGGATGTTCATGCCGTCCGAAATGACCTGATCGTGCGGCTTGCCGGCAGGCACCGTGCTCGGGAATTCCTTGTAGAAGATTTCCACTGCGGCCTGCGGATTGGTACGCGTGAACTGATAGGCCTTGGCCATCGCGCGGCAGTAGCCGACGATCTGCTTCTCGTTGTCCTTGGCATATTCCGAACGGAAGGCGAGCTGGAAGCCGGCCAGTTCGGTCTGGATCGGGATTTCGATATGGCGCATCTTCAGGCCCTGATTGGCGAAGATTGCAAAGAGCGAATCCCAGAAGATCAGGCCGTCGACCTGCCCGGACGCGGCAGCGGTCTGGACCTGCGGACCGTAGCCGAGGCCGACTGGAACATAGGCTCCATCGATGCCAAGCGTCTTCATCTGATAGGCGAGAAGCGCATCCGAACCGGCGCCGACCGTACCCAGGCCGATCTTCTTGCCCGGCAGGTCGTTCAACGTCTTGATCGGGGAATCGGGCAGAACGCCGACGCTGTAACCATTGCTCTGCTTCAAGGTGTAGAAGCCGACGACATCGCCGCCCTGCTCGCGAATCTTCAGCAGCGCTTCGCCCAGAAGGCTGGCAACCTCGGCACCCTTCGTGATGAGGATCTGACCTGCCTGCGCACCGCCCTGCGCCGGCAGCAGCTCAACGTCGAGACCTTCTTCCTGGAAATAGCCGAGGTGCTTCGGCACAGCCATCATGAACACGTCTTCGCCGATGTTCAGGTTTGCGTTTGCCTTGACGACCCGGAACTTCTCCAGATTCTGGGCCGACGCTCCCGTCACGGCGGCGGCGCCGGCGAGAAGAACGGCAGCAAGGCCGAGGCAGATTTTTTTCATGATCGTTATTCCCCTTGAATGTTGTTTAGTTTCAAAACGCTTCGCGGCTCAGCCGCCGAAGTTCTTTTCCCGGCGCGACCAGAAGCAGAAGTAGTTCTCTGCCGCCTGCATCAGCACCGTGAGGCCGAAGGCGACTGCGCCAAGCACGATCAGGATCGCGAACACGCCGCCGACCTGGAGGTTGTTGTTGTATTGCATCAGCAACATGCCGAGACCCGACGTGGCGCCGACGAACTCGCCGACGATGGCACCCAGCATGGCGAGCACCACGGCCATGTGCAGACCGGCGAAGATGAACGGCATAGAGCTCGGCAGGATGATCTTGAAGAAGATCTGGCGGCCGGACGCACCGCAGACGCGGGCAAGATCGATGCGGTCGGGATCGACGGAGTGATAGCCCGCCATGCAGTTTACCAGCATCGGAAAGAACACCAGAATGGCCGACATGACCATCTTGGGTTCGAGACCGTAGCCGAGCCACACCACCATGAGAGGCGCGATCGCGATCTTCGGCAGGGCGTTGAAGGCCTGGATATAGGGATAGAGGATGCGTCCGGTCTTTGCCCAGTGGGCCAGCGCAAAGCCTGCCAGCATGCCTGCCAGACAACCCGTGATGAAGCCCACAAGAGATTCCCAGGCCGTCACGCCAAGGTGGTACCAGAAGCTCGCGGTACCCGACAGCGGCTCGGTGAAGCCGCGCACCAGCCATGTCCAGACTTCCATCGGCGATGGCAGGACGAACGGCGAAATCTGGAATATCTGAACGCTGAACTGCCAGACGGCTAGAATGATGACCAGAAGGATGATCGAGGCGAGCTTTTCTGGAACGCGCTCGAAAATGCGCGTGACGATATTGCCGCGCGGCACCGCATCGATGTCGAGATCGGACTGTTCAAGCGTGCTCATCCCGTGATGTCCTCTTTGGCGTTAAGCAGCTTGCGGATGCGCGTGGCATAGGCGCCGAATGCTTCGGTATTGATGACGGAAAGGTCGCGCGGACGCGGCAGGTCGATCGGGATAATCTCTGCGATGCGGCCGGGGCGCGGCGTCATGGCGACGACCTTGTCCGACAGCAGGACCGATTCCGGAATGGAATGGGTCACGAAGACGACCGTCTTCTTGTATTTGCTCCAGATGCGCAGCAATTCCATGTTCATCTGTTCGCGCGTCATGGCGTCGAGCGCGCCGAACGGCTCGTCCATGAGCAGCAGTTTCGGATCCTGCACGAGCGCGCGAACGATCGCCGCACGCTGCTGCATGCCTCCCGACAATTCGTGCGGGTAGCGGCCGTCGAACCCCTTGAGGCCGGCCATGTCGAGCAATTCCATCGCGCGGTCGCGATACTGTTTCGGCTTGCCGGTCCTGATCTCCATCGGGAACAGGACATTCTCCAGAATGGTCTTCCAGGGCAGCAGGACGGGCGCCTGGAAAACGACACCGACATCGGTGCTCGGATCGCGGATCGGAACGCCGGCAAGGCTGATGCGTCCCTTTGTGTGGCGCAGGAGACCGGCCATGATCTTGAGAAGGGTGGACTTGCCGCAGCCGCTCGGGCCGACAATCGAAACGAACTCGCCGTCGGCGACCGTCAGTGAAATATCGTCAAGCGCGGTGACGCCGCGAGGCCCACCATATTGCTTGGTGAGATGCTCCACCGAAATCAGCGTATCTCGCGGTTGCGTCACCAAATTCCCCTCACTTGCGGCCAGCGCCAGGTTCCCGATCGTCTTCAAAGGCAGTCCTCCCGATTCATCGACCGCATTCATTATTCACAATGCCGGCCGTTGCTAGGCGGCAGTTTTTTCACGGTCGATTGCGGCACAGTGCTCCTTGACGAGCGGGACAAGTTCACGTCCGAATTCGCGCGCATCGTTCAAGGGATCGAAGCCGCGCAGCAGGAAGGATTCGACACCCATCCGGTAATATTTCGCGATCGATTGCGCGACCTGGTCGGGCGTCCCCACGAGGCAGGTCGTGTTGCCGGCGGCTCCGGTAGCGCGCGCGATTCCCATCCACAGACGGTCGTCGAAGACATCGCCGCGATGCGACATGTCGTAAAGGCGCTGCGCAGACTCGTTCTGCGGCACCAGCAGCTTGGTGTTCTGCTCGATGTCGGCAAGGATCGACTTGGCCCGATCCCAGGCCTCGCCTTCGGTCTTGGCGATGATCGGACGGAAGGAAGCATTGAACTTCGCCTGGCGGCCGTGGACAGCCGTCATGGCCCTGTATCCGTCCATGCGTCCCTGCATATCCGCAAGCGGCTCACCATAGATGGCAAACACGTCGCAGTGGCGCGCACCCATTTCGAGCGCCGGCGCCGACGAGCCGCCGAAGTAGAGCGGCGGATAAGGCTGCTGGAATGGACGAACGTCCGAATAGGCACCCCGCAGCTTGTAGAACTCGCCGTCGAAGTCGAACGGCTCGTTGTTCGTCCACATGCGGCGCAAGACGTCGAGATATTCGCTTGCACGGCGATAGCGATCGTCCTTGGCAAGAAAATCGCCTTCCGCCTGCTGCTCCTTGTCGCTGGTACCCGCGATGATGTGAACCTGCATGCGCCCTTCGGTCAGCTGGTCGAAGGTCGCGATCTTGCGGGCCGCAAGCGACGGCGCGACGAACCCCGGCCGGTGCGCGATCAGGAACGAAATGCGCTTGGTCTGCATCGCGGAATAGAGCGCGACGTTAAAGCCTTCGGCCGAAGCTGCGTAGTAGCCGACCAGCACCGAATCGAAACCGGAGTCTTCATGCGCACGCACGAACTCGGTCAGATATTCCTTCGACATCGAGCCGCGAATGATGTGGAGCGAGCTTCCTGCCGGCGGGGTCACGCCGATCATTCCAAGCAAACGGACCGCCATTTATCAACTCCGATGTTCTATAATATGAAACGACTTTCTATATAATAGACTTGACGGCAATGTTGTCAATGTCGATTGGCGAGATCGACGCAAATGTCTGCGGTGGCTTTGGGGCGTGTCGGGAGCGCGCCGCCTACGGGCGCGACATGGACGGGTCCGAGGAGATTCGCTTTGCAGCCAGATCGACGTCTGCCGCGAATTTCTGCATGACTTTCTTTACCAGCCTGCTCGACGGGCCGGAGACGCCGATCGCCGCCTTCACCTGTCCTCGCTGGTCATAGATGGGAGCCGCGATGCCGTTCACATCCTCGCGCCATTCGCCATTGTTGAATGCAACGCCCGTCTTGCGGATCTGGTCGAAATTCTCCCGAAGTGCCGAGAGATCAATGATCGTGTGCTTTGACGACGGCGTCAGCAAGGGCTCGAGCCCGGCGATCATATCTTCCGGCTGGAAGGCGAGCATTGCCTTGCCGGTGGCGACGCACCATGCAGGAGCGCGCCCGCCCACCCTCGTATAGGCGCGAACCGGGTGCTCGCTGTCTATCTTGTCGATATACAGCACGTCATAGCGGTCAAGGATCGACAGGTGGACCGTCTCGCCTGTCGCCGCAGCGAGCTGCTCCATCGCCGGACGCGCAATGCGGGGCAGATCATATTTCTCCATGACCCGCGCGCCAAGCTCCCAGATTTTCGGCGAGAGTTCATAGGTCGAATTGATGGCGACGCGCTGCACATAGCCATGCCGCTCTAGCGTGCTGAGCAGCCGGTGGACATTGCTCTTGGTCAGGGACAGCTCGCTCGCAAGGCTTGTGACACCTCGCGATTCGTCGCTGTAAGCCAGCGCCTCTATCAGGCTCAGCGCCTTGACGAATGCCTTGTCCATCCAACTCTCCAATCGTCACGAAAACCGGGATTTCGTGGCCCTAGCGACTTTCCCCGAAGGCGGCAACTCGGCACCCCCTTGCGGAGACACTCATTGGAACAGCGTCCCACACTTCGGAAAAATGCGCCAGCGCCCGCTTGGCAACGAGACCTGCGTGATCTATAACCCATATGTTCTACATAGTCGAACAATGTTCCAGAATTTGCTACGCCAGACTTGGCTTCATGAGGTGAGAGAATGTTGAACTGGAGAGAATACCGGGCGGCCGTGAAGTCGCGCGTCGGCGATCTGCGTGCCGCCGCTCCTGAAGCGATCAAGGGTTATGTCGCGCTCAGCACGTCTGGCGAGAAGGCCGTGCACCTCGATGGCAAGACGCGTGAGTTGATCTCGCTTGCCGTCGCCGTGACGACGCATTGCGACGGCTGTATCGCCAGCCATGTCGAGGCGGCTATCGCGCATGGCGCGTCCAAGGAAGAACTGGGCGAAGCGCTCGGCGTCGCAATCGCGATGAACGCAGGCGCTGCCCTCGTCTATTCGGCCCGCGCCATGGACTGCTTCGACGAGATGTCGAAGTCCTGACCTCGCGGCCACGGCCCCGGGTTCATCTGGAATTGCCCGGCGCGGTGCAGCACTCTGCGCCGCGCTTTCGTCATTGACACCGGCGTTTCACGGGTGAAGGTCCAACCATGTCTCAATCTGCGCCTCGCAACATGGATGTCCCGACATGATGAGCTCGCCTGAGCGTCGCAAGGAGCTCGGCGAGTTCCTGAGAAGCTGCCGCGAAAAGCGCCGGCCAACGGAGGCTGAGGCACAGGCAACCCGCCGCCGCACGCCAGGGCTTCGCCGCGAGGAAGTGGCGGCCCGCGCCGGCGTCGGCATCAGCTGGTACACTTGGCTGGAGCAGGGTCGCGATATCAATCCGACCTTCACCACTCTGGAACGCATCATCGCCGCGCTCGAAATGAGCGAGGACGAGCGGCGGCATCTGCTCAATCTGGCGGGTCAGTATTCCGAGCCGACGTCCAGGCCCTATCTGACCGGCATCACGGCCCCGATGCAGAACATGCTCGACGTGCTCAACCCCACGCCTGCATTCTTCCTCAACCGCAAATGGGATCGCATCGGCTGGAACGAGGCTCTGCTGGCACTGATGGGCGACTTCCGCGACGAGGAAGGCATCTCGCTCAACACGATCTGGCGCATGTTCATGCACCCCTTCCCGCGCATCTACACGGACAATTGGGAAGCAGCAGCACGTGTGCTCATCGCCGAATTCTTCACCGGCACGCGCCAGTCGATGGAAGAGCCGGAAGTCAAGGAACTGATCGACCGGCTGCTGGCCGACAGTCCGGAATTCCGGCTCTGGTGGCCCGACCGCCACGTCACCATCCAGCGAGGCAAGCGCACCGGCTTCACCCACCCGCTCGTCGGCTACATGGCCATCGAACGGCTCTATTTCGAGGCGGTGCCGAATCGCGACGCGACGCTTTGCATCTTCTCACCCGCCGACGACGGCGCTTCCCGGCAGAAACTCGATGAATTGCTGGCAATGTTCCGCAAGAACGAAGCCAGATGGAACGACATCTACATGGAGGCCGCGCGCGCCGGTCAGGCAAAACTGGCGTCGCAACGCTAGGCACGGCTCGCTCGAAAAATTCCAAGAGGCCAACAATGACATCCACTCCGCACCTTGAGGTCGCGCTGAGCGACGGCTGGCTCGACGCGAGGCTTGCGCGACCCGATCAGGCGAACGCGCTAAGCGACGAGCTTGTCGGCTCACTTCTCGCCGCGCTCGATCTGGCCGATGCCGAACGCGTGCGCATGATGACGATCAGCGGCATCGGCAGGCACTTCTGCGCCGGGTTCGACTTCAGCGACATCGATCAGGTTTCCGATGGCGACCTGCTGCTGCGTTTCGTGCGCATCGAGACGGTCCTCCAGCGCATCTACCACGCGCCGTTCCTGACGGTGGGCCTCGCGCATGGCGTCGCCATCGGCGCAGGCGCCGACATTTTCGCCGCATGCAAGATGCGCATCGCAGCGCCCGGCCTGCGCATGCGAATGCCTGGCTGGCAGTTTGGCCTTGCGCTCGGGACGAGGCGGCTTGTAGCGCGTGTCGGCGAGACAGAAGCTCTTTCGATGTTGCTCGACAGTTCGTGGCGCATGGACACGCATGCGCTGGCCAGCGGCCTGATCACCGAAATCGTCGAACAGGCGGACTGGAACACGGTGATCGAGCGCGAGCGGCAGCGCACGCAAACCCTCTCGGCGGAAGCAAATGCCCGGCTCGGACGCACGGTGCAGCCTCGGGACAGCCGCGCCGCCGACATGGCGACGCTGGTGGAAAGTGCCTCACGGCCCGGCTTGCGCGACCGGGTGATTGCCTACAAGGCGGCGGCTGCGATGGCAGCCAGACCGAAAGCCTCGGCCTAGTTTGCCTGCGGAAAGTCTCCGGCCCGGCTGGGAGGCGCGAAGGGATCGACCATGACGATCATCGTCGAAACCTTCGCTGCGATCCTGCCGTCAGACGCGGCAGGCACGATCAGAAGATGTTTGGAATGACCGGCAGCGAATAACCGCTGGTGAAGGACTTGGCCTCCGACGCCTGCCCGCCGAACGCGTGGCGCGTGATCTGGCCGATGTTGCCGCCATAGAGATGGATGCTGACCGACGGACCCGTCCTCCGACCGTTCCACACCTTGTGGATGTCACCGATATTGGGCGACACGGCGTCGATCTGGCCGGCTTCGAGGATTTCCTGCTCTGATGTGCATTGCAGGTTGCCATTGTCGATCTCGTAGCGGTTCGACACCTCCGACCCGCGCAGGACGCCGATCAGCCCCCAGACCGTGTGGTCGTGAATCGGCGTGCACTGGCCGACATCCCAGACGAAGCTGACGAGCGAGAATCGCTCCAGCGGATCGCAATAGAGCAGATATTGCTGGTAGCGATCCGGATTGGCTTGGGCAAACTGATCGGGCAGCCAGTCGTCCGACTTCAGGAGATCGCCGAGCAGCGGCGTTGCGGACGCCAGCATGTCGGCCTCCGCAAGGCTGGCGTCGGCGATCCTTGTCATGTCGCCGACAAAGTGCCGGAGCTTCATCAGATTTGCCATTGGTCCTCCCGCGCGGCCGGTTCAGGCGGCGCAGCCGATGGCCGAAAGCCCCACATCGCTCATGTGGGCGAACCGCACCACCTGGCCCGCCATGACGGAGATGGCGCCGGCATCCTTGTCGCTGGTGCAGGTGCCGTCGGGCGAGAAGCGTGTCTCAAGGCTGTTGACGCCGACAGCCAGAGGCGTCGGCCAGCCGCGCAGCGCATGGACGATCGAGCGCAACGTCGTCAGCGTCGGACCGACCGCCTGCCAGCCGGCGGCACACACGATGCAACCAACCGCGCGGCCCTCGAAATAGATGCGCTCGTCGGCGCGCATGTCTTCGACATAGTCGAGCGCATTCTTGAGATAGCCGGGCAGCGAACCGTGATAGGCGGGCGACGAGATGATGACGCCGTCCGCCGAACGCAGCGCGCTGATCAGCGCCATCGCCTTGGGCGAGCGCTCCGGCGTCTCCGGATTGTAGGTCGGCAGGTCGAGATCCGTGCCGCTGAAGATCATCGTGCGCGCACCTGCCTTCTCGGCTGCGGTGAGCGTCATCCGCAGGGCAAGCTCGGAGCTCGAATTGGCCCGCATCGTGCCGCCGAGGCCAACGATCAGAGGGCGCGCTTGAGCCTGCTTCGGCGAGATCGACGTAATCATCTGTCAGGGCCTCCGGCCAATTTCTTCAATGGATTGGAGGATATGACGGCGACCTGACCCAACAAGAGATAATCTTATCCTGTGACTGTCAGTAACAGGATGAACGCAAAGCGATATCGGTTCGTCAAGCTGGTTGACGACAGCCCGCGCGAAGGTTAGTTTCACACAATATGAAATTGCGTTCTGCAATTTAGAACATACTGGAGTGAATGCCTTGGCATCCGAGAATGAATTCCTGCCCCTCGACAAGGTTAAGGTGGTGGAATTCTGCCAAGTTGCCGCCGGGCCGTTCTGCGGAATGCTGCTGGCCGATTTCGGCGCCGACGTCATCAAGATCGAAAACCCGCAATCGGGCGACTCCCTGCGCAGCTGGCCGCCGATCACCAATGGCTTCAGCGAGAACTTCGCATCGCTGAACCGCAACAAGCGCTCCGTCGCGCTCGATCTGAAAGACGTTGGGCAGCGCGCAATTGCGCTCCAGCTCTGCGCCCAGGCAGATGTCGTTGTCGAGAATAACCGCCCCGGCGTGATGAAGCGCCTCGGCCTCGGCTACGATGACATCAAGGCGGTGAATCCCGCTATCGTATACTGCTCCATCTCGGGCTTCGGCCAGACCGGCCCCCGCGCCGCGGACGGCGGGTTCGACGTGACCATCCAGGCGATCGCCGGCGTCATGAGCGTGACGGGCGAACCCGATGGAGGCCCGGTCAAGTGCGGCGTGCCGATCTCCGATTTTTCGACCGGCCTCTATGCGGCCTTTTCCATCGCCTCGGCCATTCCGCAGGCAAGGACGAACGGGGTCGGCACCCACATCGACGTGTCGTTGCTTGGCGCAACGCTTGGCGTCTCGGCGCTGCAGACGTCTGAATATTTCGGCACCGGAAAAGCGCCAAAGCGCCTCGGCTCGGCTCATCCTCGCAACGCTCCTTATCAGGCCTTTCAGGCGAGCGACGACTGGTTCGTCATGGCGGCCGGAAACAACAAGCTCTGGACCGATGTCTGCCGTATCGTCGGCCTGCCCGAACTGGTCGACGATCCGCGCTTCGTGACCAATGACGACCGCGCCCGCAACCAGATCGAGCTGAAGGACATTCTGGAAGCCGTGTTTGCCGCCAAACCCGCGACCGACTGGATCGACGCGTTCCAGCAGGCAGGCGTTCCATGCAGTCCGATCAACACATTCGCCAGTGCGCTCGACGACAAGCAGGTTGAGTTCATGGAGTGGATCAGGGAAATCTCGCTGCCCGATGGCACTCGTACCAGGACATTTGCCTCGCCTGTTCGTTTCAACGGCAAGGGCCTCGGCATCCTGCGAAACCCGCCTGCGCTCGGCGAGCACAATGACGAGGTCATCGGCGCGCTGTCGGCAGATATCAAGACCAGCAACGTCGCCTAGGAACCACCCTCATGACCGTTCTCGCCCCACCCGCCGAGGGTTTCGATGTCAGCGTGCCGCTCCTGATCGTCGGAGCCGGGGGCGCGGGGCTTTGCGCAGCACTTGCTGCAGCTGATCTCGGCGTTGAATGCATGATCCTCGAACGCGACAAGCGGCCCGGCGGAAACACTGCTCTTTCAACCGGGCTGATACCCGGCGCGGGAACCGGGATGCAGAAGGCGGCGGGCATTGACGACGCGCCGGACATCTTCCTGGCCGATGTCGTCAAGAAGACGCATGACGGCGTCGACATGGCAGTCGCACGGCGTCTGACGGATGAATCTGCCGCGACGATCGAGTGGCTGGTCGACAGGCACGGCATCGGCCTTACCCTGTTGCCCGATCTCCACTACCCCGGCCATTCACGGCCCCGCATGCATGGCACGGTCAACCGCAACGGCGCGGAACTCCACGACGAACTCATGGCCGCTGTCTCACGTGCTGGCGTCGAGATCGTCACCGAAGCCCGCGTCACCCGTCTATATGCCGCCGAAGACGGCACGATCAGGGGCGTCGAGATCACGCGGCCGGACGGCACGCTGGAACAGCTCGGCTGCGATGCGGTGCTGCTGGCCTGCAACGGCTTCGGCGGCAACCGCGACCTGATCCGGCAATATATCCCCTCGCTCGACGGGGTGCAGTATCTTGGCCACCCATCCAATCAGGGCGAGGCCGCTCTCTTCGGCGAGGCCCTTGGTGCAAAGCTTGAAGACATGGGCGCGTTTCAGGGGCATGGCTCGATCAATCTCGTCAGCGGCCAGCCTATGTGGAACTGCATGACGATCAACGGCATACAGGTGAACCTGTCCGGCGAGCGCTTCTCCAACGAGGCGCAGGGCTATTCCGAACAGGCACTGCGTGTGCTCGGCCAGCCCGAAGGGGTTGCGTTTGGCATCTTCGATCAGCGAGGCCACGACCTCGGCCTCGACACGCTGGAATACAGGCAGGGCGTCAAGATCGGCGCGGTCAAGAGGGCCGAGACCGTCGAGGAGATGGCCGCCATGACCGGCCTCCCCGTCGAAGCATTGACCGCCACCATCGCTGACGTGGTCGGCTTGGCAAAAGGTGGCGGCACATGCCGCTTCGGCCGCAAGTTTGCCAACACACCCGCCCTTGAAGCTCCCTTCTACCTTGCAAGGGTGACGGGCGCCTATTTCCATACGCAGGGCGGCCTTGCCGTGGACGAGGACGCGCGCGTGCTGCGGCCCGACGGCAGCGCCTTCCCCAACCTGTTCGCGGCCGGTGGAGCGGCGCGGGGCCTTTCGGGCCCCGGCGATTGGGGTTACCTGTCGGGCAACGGCCTGTGGAGCGCAACGACGCTCGGCAGGCTCGGCGGCACCGCAGCCGCCCGCCAGATCTGACGAGGGGACAATGACGGATCGCACCCGCCCGGCGACGATGTACCAGAATATCTGGGATCGTCACGTGATCGCCAGAAACGGAAGCTTCTCGCTGCTCCATGTGGACCGCCACCTGATACATGACGGATCGATCCACGCCTTTGCCGCCTTGCACCGTCGCGGGCTGAGCGTCCGCCGCCCCGACATGACCTTCGGCACCGCCGACCATTACGTCGCCACGCGCGGCGAGCCGAGCGAGCCCAACATTCGCGGCATCCTCCAGACCTTTGTCGACAACACCTCAAAGGAACGCATTCAGGCGTTTCAGCCGCGCGACCGTCACCAGGGCATCGTCCATGTCGTCGGCCCGGAGCAGGGTCTGTCCCTGCCCGGAATGATCATCGTCTGCGGTGACAGCCACACATCCACCCACGGCGCGATCGGCGCCCTGGCCTTCGGCATCGGCCAGACCGAGAACCGCGACGTGCTCGCGACCCAGACCGTCTGGCAGAAGCCATCGCGAACCATGCGCATCGAGATCGACGGCACGCTGCATCCGATGGTTTCGGCCAAGGACGTCATCATGGCCGTCATCGCACGCATCGGCATCGGCGGGGCCACCGGCTATGTCGTCGAATATACCGGCTCTGCCGTGAGGCAGATGTCGGTGGAAGGCCGGCTGACGCTTTGCAACATGACCATCGAGGCGGGCGCACGCTCCGGCATGGTGGCCCCCGACGATGCGACCTTCTCCTATCTTGAGGGCCGCCCGTATGCGCCCAAGGGCAGACTTTGGGAGATGGCGCTGCAGAACTGGCGGCAACTGCCAAGTGACCCGGACGCGCGGTTCGACGCGCGCATCGACATCGATGGCCGCGACATTGCTCCGATGGTGACATGGGGCACCAACCCTGAACAGGCTCTACCGATCACCGACCGGGTGCCGATGCCCGATGACGCAAAGAGCCAGGACGAGCGGGACGCCATGACGAAGGCGCTCGAATATATGCGGCTGACGCCGGGCCAGAAGCTGACGGACATCGCCGTCGACCGCGTGTTCATCGGCTCATGCACCAATTCGCGCATCGAGGACCTGCGCGCTGCCGCAGCCGTCACACGTGGCCGCAAGGTCTCGATCAAAGCGCGCGTCGTTCCGGGATCGGAAATGATCCGCGAGCAGGCCGAGGCCGAAGGTCTCGACCGCGTGTTCATCGAAGCCGGCTGGGAATGGCATCATTCCGGCTGTTCCATGTGTGTGGCGATGAATGGCGACGTGGTCGCGGCCGGCGAGCGCTGCGCGTCCACCTCCAACCGCAATTTCGAGGGCCGGCAGGGCAAGGGCGCGATGACTCACCTGATGAGCCCGGCAAGTGCCGCTGCTACCGCCATTGCCGGCCACCTCGCCGATGTCAGGGACCTGCAATAGAATGGCGGCGGCACAGATGACCCCGATCTCGACGATCACCGGCAACGTGGCAGCAATGCCGGCGACCAATATCGACACCGACCAGATCATCCCGGCGCGGTTTCTCAAGTTCCGCGTCACCGACGGCTATCAGGACTTCCTGTTTCACGACCTGCGCTTCGACGGCGACGGCAAGGAGCTGCCGGACTTCGCCCTCAACCGTGTCCCCTCCACCGAAATCCTTCTGGCGGGCGAGAACTTCGGCTGCGGCTCCTCGCGCGAAGGCGCGGTTCAGGCGCTACAACACTATGGTGTGAAAGTCGTCATCGCCGAATCCTTCGGCCAGATTTTCGAGAACAACTGCCTCAAGAATGGCCTGCTTCCCATCATACTGTCGCGCGCCGACATGGAGGCGTTGCTGGCGCTCTACACAGGAGCAGTCGCGACCCTCACGGTCGACCTGCCAAACCGCGTCGTGAAAGATAGCCGGGGCAATCGTTACAGCTTTGCCATGGACGACTTCTGGCACACGCTGCTGATGAACGGCCAGGATACGCTCGAACTCACCATGACCCGCATGGATGAGGTGCTGGCCTTCGAACGGCAACGCATCGCCGACGAGCCGTGGATCGTCATTCCATCGCTTGCGACCAATCAGGAGGAAACCGCCCAATGACCACCGCCCGCAAACTTCGCGAGCTGATTGCCGCGCCCGAGCTTCTGGTCGCGCCGGGCGCGTTTGACGGCATCACCGCGCGCATGGTCGAGCAGGCGGGTTTCACCTGCGCCTACATGACCGGCGCCGGCTCGGCCGCGTCGATGGGCTTTCCGGACTATGGTCTCGTGACCATGACGGAGATGGTGCAGAACGCGGCGCGTATGGCCAATGTGTTGAGCATCCCACTGGTCGCAGACGCCGATGCCGGCTTCGGCAACGAGCTGAACGTCTATCGGGCGGTTCGCGAATATGAACGCGCGGGCGTCGCGGGCATTCATATCGAGGATCAGGTCGACCCCAAGCGCTGCGGTCATCTCGACGGCAAGGAAGTGATCTCCCAGTCTGACTACATCGCGAAGGTTCGCGCGGCAGTCGACGCACGCCGCGATCCCGACTTCCTCATCATCGCGCGCACCGACGCCCGGGCCGTCACCGGCTTCGACGACGCGCTCGCGCGCGCGCACACAGCCGTCGATGCCGGTGCCGACATGGTGTTCGTCGAGGCGCTTGAAACGGTCGACGAGGTCAAGGCGCTGCCCGGCCTCGTGCAGGCCCCTGCCCTGTTCAACATGGTTCTCGGCGGCAAGACCCCGGTCTCCGATCTCGATCTGGTAGAGGCGTCGGGCTATGCGATGGCGATCGTGCCGGGTATGCTGATGCGCGTCGTCATGCGCGCCTGCGACGAGTCACTGGGTGCGCTGCGACGCCGCGAGATTGTGCCTGCCGAAATCCTCAAGCCACGACCGGCGGACGTCTTTGCCCGGGTCGGCGGAAACGAGTGGACGCCGAGGCGCACCAAATATCGAATCTGATGAGAACGCCGGAGACGACATGAACGAGCAGGATCAGTCCAGCCAGACCGCAACCGACCTCCTCTTCATGCGCGAGGCTGTCGCCGTGGGGCGGGAGACCGACAACCCGAACTTCAAGACGGACCCTGCGGACGGTGTCGGCGCGATCCTCGTCATGGACGGCAAGGAACTTGCCCGGTCTGCCAATGTCGTCCCGCCGCAACTGAAAAAACTCCTCACTAGCGGCGAGCTTGTCCTGACGCCCGAAACCATCCCCGCCTATATCGAGCATTCCGAGCGCGCGGCAATCTACACGGCTGTCGCCGCAGAACGTCCGGTCAAGGGGGCAACCATGTATTCGACGCGCTTCCCTTGCGCCGAATGCGCCAGGGCCATGGTCTGGTCGGGCGTCGAACGACTGGTCGTCGCCAGAGGTTTCGAGGGCGAAACGACCTGGAGATCCTCGCAGGAAAAGGCGCTTCACATTCTGAATGAAAGCGGCGTTCCGGTCAGATATCTCGCGCACGACTAATCTTTGACGGCAGTTTCGGCCGCCTCGCTATGGAGCCAGGAGCCGCGTCAGCTCCGGATCGTCGCGCACCTCGCCCGACGTACCCTTGAGCACGATCTGGCCCCGATCCATCACCACCACCCTGTCGGCCAGCCGAAGGGCGAGATCGAGGTTCTGCTCGACGAGAACGATTGCGATGTCCTGCGCAAGCTCGGCCAGCCTGTCGGCTATCTCCTCGATCACTCCGAGCCATACGCCTTCCGTCGGCTCGTCCAGCATGAGCACCTTGGGTTTGCCTAGCATGGCACGTCCGATTGCGAGCATCTTTCGTTCTCCGCCAGACAGCGTGCCCGCCGCCTGATCGAGCCTGCCCGCGAGCTTTGGAAAGATCGCCAGCGCCCTGTCGAAACCCTCTTTCGGCGAGACGAGCGACCCGACCGAGAGATTGTCGCGAACCGTCAGGCGCGCAAACACGGCGTGCTCCTGGGGAACATAGCCGAGGCCTGCCCGCACCCTAAGCTCTGTCGGCTCGCGCGTCACGGTCCGCCCACTCAGCTGAACTTCGCCGCTTGCGGGCGACAGCTCACCTGCCAGCGTCTTGAGCAGCGTCGTCTTGCCCGCGCCGTTGCGACCGAGCACCGATACGACCCCCTTCTGAGGAACGTCGATCGAGACGTCGAACAGAACCTGGCTCTTGCCGTAGAACGTGCTGAGCTGCTTTCCCCGCAGCGCGATTTGGTCAGACGCGGCGAAGGTAGACATTCTGAACCTCGGTATTGTCCTTGATCTGCTCGGGCGTTCCGGTCGCCAGCAGCCTACCCTGATCGAGAACCGTGATCCGGTCGCAGGTACGCCTCACGAAATCCAGGTCGTGTTCCACGATCAGGATCGAACAGTCGGCTCTCATTTCCTGCAGAAGCTCCCCCGTTGCGCGCCGCTCTTCAACACTCATACCGGCGGTCGGCTCGTCGAGAAGCAGGAGTTTGGGCCGCGTTGCAAGAGCCATCGCGATTTCGAGCCATTGCTGTTCGCCATGAGAGAGGTCAGACGCACGATCGTCCGAGCGACGCTCCAGGTGAAACCGCTCCAGAAGACTGACGACGCGCTCGAAAATTCTGTCCGAGGAGCGGGAGGTGAGAAGCGTGAAGAATGGCTCTGCCGATTGCGCGGCCAGAAGCACATTGTCGAAGACGGTCAGCGCCGGCAGCACCGCCGTGATCTGGAATTTGATCGACAGGCCGGCGCGGGCACGGGCATCGCTGCTGAGCTGGCTGATGTCCCTGCCGTTCAGGACCACCGACCCGATGTCAGGCATCAGCGCGCCCGCCAGACACTTCATCAACGTACTCTTGCCCGAACCGTTCGGCCCGATGAGACCATGGCGCTCGCCTTCGCGGATGTCGAAAGAGACCCCCGCTACCGCCTTCAGCGGCCCGAACGACTTAAATACATTGCTGACCGTCAAGACGTTCACGTGCGCACCTTCCACAAGCGCTTGCCGTATCGGCCGGCGAGTTCGGAGTCCGGGATGATCAGGCTGACCAGACCGGCAGGGCGGAACACCACGATCATGAGCAGCAGGACGCCAAGCGCCACGGGCCATATGACGAGCAGGTTCTGCGGCAGGTGAAAGCGCAGCGCCTCGATGCACAGCACCCCGACGACCGCGCCTATGCGCGTCCCCGCGCCGCCGAGGAGAACGTAGATGACGGCCTGCGTCGACATCAGCACGCCGACCATGGTTGGCGCGACGAACCCGTCATGAAACGCGGCAAGCTGGCCGCCGACGCCGGCAATTGCCGCGCCTATCATGAAGACCATCATTCTGAGCGCCGACGTGCGGTAACCGAAGAACGCTATGCGTGCCTCGTCCTCTCTCAACGCGAAAAGCGTCAGGCCAAGCTGGGAGCGCGTCATGAACCGCACCGCGAGATAAGCGACGATCAGGACTGACAACGCGAGCAGGTAGAAACCCGTTCCTTCGTAAAGCTCGATGCTGCCAATTGTCAGCGCCGGGAAGGAGGGAATGCCGTTGAAACCTCCGACATAGTCCCACGCGGCCAGGCCCCGTTCCGCCGCATAGGAGGCGATCAGGGTGCCAAGCGCGACGAAGATCATCGTCGCTCCCGATTTTCCGGTGAACAGGAATGCACCGACGACGAGCGCGACGATGACGCCGGTCATCGCTCCGACCGGCAGCAGGATGAAGGCCGAGGACACGCCGAGATCACGGGCGAGCAGCGCGGTCGCATAGCCGCCTGCGCCGAAAAACAGCGCCTGGCCGAAGCTCATAACTCCCGCATACCCCCAAACGAGATCGAAGGAGAGCGCGAGAAGGCAGAGGATGAGCGCGCGCGTTGCAAAGGTGACGGCAAAGTCGCTTGCAAACATCGGGAACACGAGCAGTCCGGCGACAACCAGGAACTCCAGGTAAGGAATACGCTCTCGCTGGGACATCGGTTTACCGCCGGACTGCATCATTTTCAGCACTCCTGCGGAATGATCGGGCCGTTGCTCTGGGTGGCGATTTCAAAGCGCCCGTTCTTGCATTCGGCCAGATACATGTTCATCGCCAGATGGCGCTTGCCGGGCACGAAGGAGGATGTGCCTCCGGGAGCCTCGACCTGCACCGTTTCAAGGGCTGCCGCGACCGCGTCACGATCCACCGAGCCTGCCTTCTCGACCGCGGCGGCATAGAGCTTCATGCAGCGATAGACGCTGACCGAGGAATTGCCGGCCGTAAAGGTGAACTTGCCGGGGAACATCTTCGTGTAATCGTCAAGCACGCTCTTCGAGAGCGGATCCTTGTCGGCCAGAACCTGGAACCAGTCGAGGCAGCTCACCACGCCTTCCATCTCTTCGGTGCTGTTCAGGTTGAGGGCGTTCTCGTCATAGTAGAACGATCCGATCCGGCCACCGCCGGCGTGGAAGCCGGACTGGTGCAACTGCTTGACCAGCGGTCCTGCACCCGGCGGCACGACATTGTTGATCACCACATCGGCCTTTGCGGAAATGATGCGGTTGACCGCGGCGCTAAAGTCGACCTGATCAAACGGGTAAAGCTCTTCGAAGACGACCTCGCCGCCGCGTGACTCGACTGCCTCACGAACGCGCTTGGCCATGACCTGCGGCCACAGATAATCGGAGCCGGGCACGGCGAAACGCTTCGCGCCCTGCTCCATCATCCATGGGATGAGCATTTCGCACTGCTGGGCGGGCGTTGCGCCGGTGCTGTAGAGATAAGGCGTGCATTCGCCGCCTTCATAGAGCGTCGGATACATGTAGAGCGTCTTGTTGCGGTCGACGATGACGCTCTTGATGGCCTTGCGCATCGAGCTTGAAAGGCCGCCGATGACGACGTCCACCCGGTCGCGCTGCAGCATGGTGCGCACATTCGCGACACCGGTCGATTCGTCGGTGGCCGTATCTGCGATGAACAGTTCCATCGGCCGGCCGAGAATGCCGCCGGCAGCGTTGATCTGCTCCGTCACCATGCGCGCCGTGTTCGTTCCGGGAATGCCGAAGACGGACGCGCGACCGGTCTGGTCAAGCGCGATGCCGATGCGCACCGGCTCGCCCGCGGCCAGGCCGCGATTGATGAAGGGCATCGACCCGAACATCGCAGCACCCGCGGCGAATGCGGACCCTTGAAGAAAATGTCGTCTGTTTGGCGAATGCGATTTCGTCATGAATTTACACTCCTCTCCCAACGGTGAAGCCACCCGGCCTCAGTTTTACGAATGCCAGGGCGATGACGAGCACGAGCACGTCGACCAGCACCGGCGACAGGACCCATGGCAGGGCCGAATTGAGCGTCCCGATCAGCGCGCCGCCGATGAGCGGCCCGGTCAATGTCCCGACGCCGCCGACCATGATCGAGACGAACCCCTGGATGAGGAACCGGAAGCCGAGATCGGCAAACAGCGAGAAGACGGGAACGATGAGTGCACCGGCGAGACCAGCCAGCCCAGCACCGAACGAGAATGTGATCGTGTAGATGCGCCCGACGCGAATTCCGGAGGCACGCGCCAGCGCCGGGTTTTCGAGCGCCGCCCGAGCCTGGAGGCCGAAGGACGTCTTGACGAGCAGAAGATAGGTCGCGACGACGGCAATGACGGTCACGATCAGGATGACCAGCCGCCACAGCGAAATGTTCTCGCCGAAGACCTGTATCGCACCGCCCAGAGGCTCGGGCACGGCGAGATAAAGCCCGCCGATCAACAGCCGCACTGTCTCGCGCAGGATCAGGCCGATCGAATAGGTGGCGAGCATGGCCCCGAGCGGTTTCGTGTAGAGCCATCGTATGACCGACAATTCGATGAGAGCGCCGAACAGCGCAGCCACGAACGGCGCAATCAAGATGCCGAGCCAGACCGGCAGGCCGGCCGTGTAGACGAGATATGTGGTATAGGCACCGATCAGGACGAATTCGCCCTGGGCGAAGTTGAAGATGCCCATCATGCTGGCGATGACGGCAAGGCCAAGCACGATCAGCACGACAATGGCGCCGAAGCTCAATATGTCGAATATGGGCGCTATCATGTCATCCGCCGCGTTGCATCATGGGCATTGGCCGCCATCAGCGCCCGCTCCCATTGTTTGCACGCCAGTCATAGCTGCGCTCGAATGCTCTCGCAGCGCGATAGAGCGCGCCTTCACCGAAATGACGACCAACGAGCATGAGACCGACAGGCAGGCCGTCCTTCATGCCGCATGGAATGGAGAGCGCAGGATGGTGCGTGAGATTGAACGGCGCGGTATTGGCGCCCAACTCATAACTCGCCTTCAGATAATTTTCGAGAGGCGCATCCGGCGCCGGCAGTGGCTGCGCGACGATGGGCGTCGTCGGCATAAGCAGCATGTCGACGGATGCGAGCGCGCCGTCATAAGCGGCCCTGATGCGCCGAACGAGATTCATTGCCTTGGCGTAATGGCGCACGCCATGTCGCGACAGCATGAACTGTCCGAGCAGGATGACGAATTTTGCCGTAGGCGCCAGTTCATCCGCCCTGTCCCGCCACGCCCTGTGACGCTCCATCAGGGGCAATGAGTAGACATCGTTTCCGGCGATGCCATAGCCGTCACCGTGGAACAGGCTCAGCGCCGCGCCTTCGGTCAGAACCGGCATATAGGCGGCAAGGCCGATGGCGTGGTCGGGAACCGACACATCGACGACGTCTGCACCGAGCGCGCGCAGGTGGTCGGTGGCAGAGCGTACCCGCGCATTGACTTCCGGATCATGCCGGTCGCACTCGAAGCCCTCCCTCAAGACACCGATGCGCATGCCCCTGACATCGCGGTCGAGCATATCGCGATAGTTCTGACGTGGCACGAGGCGGCTGCGGTCGTCGATCCCGTCATCGCCGGCAATGACCTCAAGCAGCAGCGCATTGTCTGCGACCGTCCTGGTCATCGGGCCGATATGGTCGAGCGAGCGTTCGAGCGACATGACGCCTGTATAGGGCACCAGCCCATGCGTCGGCTTCATGCCGACGATGCCGCAGACGGCAGCGGGCATCCGGATCGACCCGCCCTGATCGCCGCCGATCGCCATGTCGGCTTCGCCTGACGCCACGACCACGGCCGCGCCCGACGACGAGCCACCGGCGGAATAGCCGAACCTGTGCGGATTGTGCACCGCGCCGGTCGAATTGGTGTGACTGCCGCCTGACAGGCACAGATATTCGCAATGGGTCTTGCCGACGATCTCGGCACCCGCATCGAGAAGGCGCGTCACCGCCGTCGCATCAAACTCCGGCACATGCCCGGCGAGAAGCGACGAGCCGTTCATCATCGGCACGCCGGCAAGGAAGATATTGTCCTTGAGCGCGACTGTGCGACCCGCAAGCGGACCGTCCCCCGCCGTGCGGATGGAGGTGCGCTGATACCATGCGTTGTTGCGATTTTCATCGGGCGAAGGCTGGCGCGATCCGCGCTCCTCGGCCGGGCCTGGCGGCACCGTATCGGCAATGGATGCCACGAAGTCGTAAGCCGCCAGCCGCGGGCCCATCAGTTCCAGATACTGCCGCAACTCGCCATCGCTCAAGGACAGCCCGCAAGCCTTGGCCGACTCGCGCATATCCGCCAGATTTGGAGTTTGTAGTGACACCGCAATACCTGCCTTGAGCCTGATGCATGATCCGTCACGATGGATTTACCGGGCCAGCCGCGCACGCGCCTGCCTGTCTCTGCCAGCCGGCATGTCTCAGCCCGCCAATCTTTGCCGGAACATGAGCGAACACTTGTTTGGCGTCTTTATCCGCGCCATCATGCAATCCATCACGGAGACGGCGAGGAGAACGATCATCCGCCGTGTGGAGGATCATCTTATATGGGCGCTTCACTGGAGCCCGCGCTTTCCGACAGGCTCGATTTCAACAAGTTCGAGAGCTGGCAGGAAGCGACGTTCGAACTGTATTCGAAGACCGACTGCGTCGAGAGCGACTGTCCCGATTTCCGCGCCTGGCTGTCCAGGCGCCGGTTCGGCGGCCTCGTCAGCGGTCGCGCGGGGTCGTCGCCGATCAGCTATTTCCGTCGGAATTCCGATATCAGGCATGACAACATCGACGACTTCGTCATCGTGCTGATGCGGCAGGGGCGATTGCGCATTGCCCAGGGCGAAGGCCGCGTCGAGGTCGGCGCAGGCGACCTTGCAATGTATCATCAGGGTGCGCCGTTCGAGCTGTCGGTGACGCAGGAATGCGACGCGATCCTTCTGTCGGTCCCCGCGCCCATGATCATCTCGCGCACAGTCGAGGCGTTCCGCGTCGGCGGCCGGCTGATGCATGCCGGAGCACCTGCCACACGCTTCGTGACGAGCATTCTGGCAAACTTCGCCGACGTCGACGATCTGGAGAGCCTTGCAGACCAGAACCGCATTTCGAGCGCCGCGCTCGACATCTTTGCGTCCGTCATCACCAATGCCCGCGGAGAGACGCGGCCGGACACGTCCCGCAGCCAGGAACTGCTCGAAAAGGTCAAGCGTCACGCCCGCTCCGAGCTTGAGAACCCGGACCTCACTGTAGCGTCCATCGCGCTTGGCGTCGGCGTGTCGGAACGCACCCTGAACCGCCTCTTTGCGTCGCAGCAGACGACCCCGATGCGATGGCTCTGGGAGGAGCGGCTCGCCTTCGCCTATGATGCGCTGTCGTGCGGGCAGGCCAGAAACGTGACCGATGCGGCCTTCGCATTCGGTTTCAAGGATACGTCGCATTTCAGCCGGGCGTTCAGCCGCAAGTTCCGCCAGCCGCCGAGCAGCCTGCTGAAGCGAGGCTGAACGGCAAACTCTCTGCACAGGCGACGGCCGGCAGGTGCGAATTTTCGTCAGTTGAGGTGGCAGGCCGAGACCGTGCCGGTGTCGAGCCTTTTCAGCGCCGGAACCTCGACCTTGCAGCGCGGCATGGCAAGCGGGCAGCGCGGGTGGAAATGGCAACCCGACGGCGGATTGAGCGGCGAGGGAATTTCCCCCTTGATCGTGGTGAAGGCGCGCCGCCCTTGCGTCACGCGCGGCGATTCCGCGATCAGCGCCCGCGTATAGGGATGCGACGGGTTTTCAAACAGCGTGCTCGCCTCGCCCAGTTCGACGATCCGACCGAGATACATGACAGCGATACGGTCCGAGATATGGTGGACGACCGACAGGTCGTGCGAGACGAAGAGATAGGTGAGGTCCAGTTCGTCGCGCAGCTTCATGAACAGGTTGATGACCTGTGCCTGGATCGAGACGTCGAGCGCGGCGGTGGATTCGTCGCAGACCAGCACCTTCGGATTGACGCAGAGCGCGCGCGCAATGCCGATACGGGCGCGCTGCCCGCCTGAGAACTGGTGCGGGTAGCGCCACATCATGCTGAGGTCAAGGCCGACCCTTTGCAGCATCTGCGCAGCTAGCGCCTGCGCGTCGCGCCGCGCAACGATGCCATGGTGGACCGGTGCTTCGGTCAATATGTCGAGCACGCGCAGCCGCGGATTGAGCGAGGCCATCGGGTCCTGGAAAACCATCTGCACCGCAAGATTTGCCGATAGCCGTTCGGACGCCGGCATTGTCGCGAGATCCTTGCCGGCAAATGAAACGCTGCCCGCAGTCGGCGGATTGATGCCGGCGACGATGCGGCCAAGCGTCGATTTTCCGCAGCCGGATTCGCCGACAAGACCGACGATCTCGCCCGGCCTGATGTCGAGGTCGATATTGTCGAGTGCGTGGACGACACGCTCCTGCCCGCCCGCGCCGAACAGGTTGGCGAAGCGCTCGGCAAGATCGAGCGGTCGCGAAAAGCGCTTCGACAGAGCAGAAATCGAGATGATCGGCGCCGTCATCTTGCAAGGCCCGCAGTCAATGGATTGTAGCATCTCGCCAGATGGCCGGTATCGACCTCGGACATGTCCGGCCGCTGGTCGCATTGCGCGACGACCCGGTCGCAGCGCGAGCTGAAGACGCAGCCTGATGGAAGCTTGTCCGGCGTGGGGCTGCTGCCGGGAACGAAGCGCAGCGCTTCCCCGCGCTTGTTTGCGCTGGGGATCGAGCCGAGCAACCCCGCGGTATAGGGATGACGTGGCGCGGCCAGAACCTTGTCGACTGGTCCCTGCTCGACGATACGGCCGGCATACATGACGGCGATCCTGTCGGCGAGCGACGACACCACCGACAGGTCATGCGTGACCCAGATGAAGGACGTGCCCGTCTCGCGTACCAGTGCCTGGGCCTCAGACAGGATCTGCGCCTGTATCGTCACATCGAGCGCAGTCGTCGCCTCGTCCGCGATGATCAGGGACGGCTCGTGCAACAGGGCAATGGCAATCGCGACGCGCTGGCGCATACCACCGGAGAACTCGTGCGGATAAGACAGCATCCGCTCTTCGGGAGATGGAATGCCGACACGCGCGAGCGCTGCAATCGAGCGCTGGCGCGCTTCCTTTCGCGAGACGTTCTGATGCGCAAGCACGGTCTCGACCATCTGCGTATCGACGCGCAGCACCGGGTTCAGCGTCGCCATCGGGTCCTGAAAGATCATGGCGAGCCGGTTGCCGCGCATCTCGCGCAACTGCCTGTCGTTCATCTTCGACAGGTCGGCGCCTTCAAACAGGACCGAGCCGCCGGTGATGCGACCGGGCGGATCGAGCAAGCCCATGATGGTCATGCTGGTAACGGATTTTCCGGACCCGGATTCGCCCACAATACCCAGAATCTCGCCCTTGCGGACCTGCAGGCTGACGCCGTCGAGAACGCGAAAGCCCGTGCCGAAATCGACGCACAGGTCGCGGACATCAAGAATGATATCGCTTGAACCGGTCATCGCGCGGACCTCGGATCGAGGATTTCGCGCAACCGGTCTCCGACGAGATTGATGGCCATGATGATGATGACGATGGCGACGCCGGGCAGCGTCGAGATCCAGTAGCTTCCCGACATGATGTACTGAAAGCCCTTCGAGATAAGCATGCCAAGCGATGGCTCGGTGACCGGCACGCCGACCCCGAGAAATGACAGCGTCGCTTCGAGTGCGATGGCGTTGGCGATCTGCACCGTCGAGACGACGATCAGCGGCGTCATGCAGTTGGGCAGGACATGGAGGAAGACGACGCGCCATGCGGGCAGAGCCAGACTGCCGGCGGCCTGCACATATTCGCGCTCCATCTCGACAAGCGCAGAGCCGCGAACCGTGCGCGCATAATAGGCCCATTGCACCATGACCAGCGCGATCAGCACCTTGTCGACGCCTGCGCCGAAGATCGACAGCATGACGAGTGCGACGAGAATTGCAGGGAAAGACAGTTGCAGGTCGACGATGCGCATCAGAAGCGTATCGACCCACCCGCCGCGATAGGCGGCGAGCACGCCGACCGACGAGCCGATCAGGAAGGCAATCACAACCGATGTCACGCCGATGAACAGCGAGATGCGCATTCCATAGACGATCCCCGACAACAGATCGCGGCCCTGCTCGTCTGTGCCGAGCCAGGCGGTGAAGCCGGCACCCATTTCCGACCCCGGAGGCAACATGCCGTCCATCATGTCGAGCTGGGCGAGATCGTATGGGTTCTGCGGCACGATGAACGGGCCGAAGATCGCGAGCAATACAACGAAGATCAACACGATGAGGCCTACGACGGCAGTGGGCGACTGCACGAAGGCACGGGCGTGTTCGCGCCAGAGCGAGACATGCGTCTCCGGCCGATTGGCTGGTGGAGTTCCCGTCATTTCGAAGCTCCGATCCTCACCCGCGGATCGAGCGCGGCATAGGCGAGATCGACCACCAGGTTGATCATGACGAACAACAGCACCGTCATCATCAGATAGGCGACGATGACCGGCCGATCGAGCCTCATGATCGAATCGATCAGCAACTTGCCGATCCCAGGATAGGCAAAGACGCTTTCGGTCACGACGGCAAAGGCGATCATCGTGCCGAGTTCGAGGCCGAGCACGGTCACGACCGGGATCATGATGTTCTTCAGGAGATGCACCCCGATCACCCGGCGACGCGACAGGCCCTTGGCCCGCGCGAAGCGGATATATTCGTTGCGCATCGTCTCCTGAGTGCCGGCCCTGACGAGGCGCGCAGTCAGCGCAATATTGTAGAGCGACATGACCACCGCCGGCAGGATGAGATATTTCACGCCATCCCAGCTCGTCAGCGCGGTCTCGAAACCGAAGATGCTTGAGACAGGCCCGCGTCCGCCTGCCGGAAGCCATCTGAGCTCGACGGAAAAGAGCAGGATCAGCATCAGGCCGATCCAGAAGTTCGGCAGGGAAAAGCCCAGAACCGTGCTGCCCATCATCATTCGGGACAATGGAGACTTGGGATAGAGCCCCGCATAAATCCCCATCGGAACGCCGACGACAAAGCACAGCAGAAGCGCCGAGAATGCCAGTTCGAGCGTCGCCGGGAGCCGCTCCAGAATGACATCGACGGCAGGGCGCCCGAAGACGAAGGAACTGCCGAGATCGCCACGCGCGGCATTGGTGACGAAAATGCCGAACTGTTCGGCCAGCCCCTTGTCGAGGCCGAGATGGCTGGCGATCATGTCCCGCTCGGCCGGCGTCGCATCCTGCGGCACCAGAATATCGAGGGGATCGCCGACGGCATACATCGAGCCGAAGACCAGCACCGCCATCGTGGCGATGACGAGCGCCGACTGGCCAAGCCTGCGGATGATATAGACCAGCATCGGCTGTCAGGATCCTGTTTGGAACGTCGCGATAGGGACGGGGACGCGCTTATGTTGGCGCAGCCCCGTCGCAGTCCTACTTCTCGGACGTTCCGGTGATGACGGTATACTGGTCGCTGCGCGGCACGAACGCGATGTTCGAGCGGAATGCCCATGGCGACTTCTCGACCATCAACGGGATGACCGCCGCGTCTTCCTCGATGACCTTCTTTACCGCCTGCTGATAGATCTTGCCGCGCTCCTCGCGATCCATCGTGGTGAGGCCCTTCTGAACGAGCGCATCGAATTCGGCGTTGGAATAGCGGCCGAAATTGGTGATGCCGGCACCGACGGACGGATCGCGCGTCAGCGAGGTCGCATAGAGGAAGTTGCCAATTTCACCCGTCGAAGCGGCCCAGCTTCCCAGCGCCGCCGAGAAGGAGAACTCGCGGTCGCGACGCGTGAAATAGGTGGTGGCCGACTGCGTGTCGAGCTTTGTGCGAACGCCCACGCGCGTCCACATCTGAGCAATCGCCTGGAACACCTTCTCGTCGTTCAGGTAGCGGTCATTGCTTGTGCCGAGAACGAGGTCGAAACCGTCAGGATAGCCGGCCTCAGCGAGAAGCTGCTTTGCGCCATCGAGATCCTGTTGCGGGACAGGCAGATCTTGCGTGGTGCCGAGGATCGGCCATGCGGCCAGTTCACCGGTTGCAAGCGAGGAGCCGCCCATGATGCGCTCGACGATGGCCTGGCGGTTGATCGCCTTGGACAGCGCCTGACGAACGCGCTTGTCGAGCAGCGGGTTCTTGTCGAGCGTGATGCCGGGCGACTTCCAGTCAGGCGCTTCATGCATGTCGAGACCAATATAGATCGAGCGCGTAGACAGGGCCTCGTCAATGGTGAAGCCGCTTGAGCGGATGCGTTCAAAATCCTGTGGCTGCGGCGATTCGATCACGTCCACATCGCCTGACAGCAATGCCGCCACGCGCGAGCCAGGATTGGTGATCGAGCGGAAGGTGATCTTCTTCCAGTACTGCTCAGGGCCCCAATAGTTTTCGTTGCGCTCCATGACGATGCGCTCGCCACCCTTGTATTCGGCATATTTGAACGGGCCGGTGCCGATGGCGATCTCGGGATTTGCGAATTCGGTGTGCTTCGGGTTGCCGCCGATGTCGCCGCAGTTCGGCTTTGCATAGGTCAACTTCTCGGCAGCGCCGGAAACCGACGCGCTGACGATGGCGACGTTTGCGAGCTTGGTCGGCAGGGTCGGGTCAGGCACGGACGTCTTGATGACGACCGTTTGGTCGTCCGGCGTGTCGACGCCGACGACGGTGTTGAGACCCCAGTTGAAGCCGCCCGGCGAGCCTTCGACCGCCGGCACGCGGCAGAATGAATAGAGCACGTCACGTGACGTGAACGGCGTGCCATTGGAGAACTTCACATCGGGACGCAGCTTGAACTGCCAGGTCGTATCGTTGACCGTCGTCCAGGATTCAGCCAGCGACGGCTCAGGCGTGAGGTCGACGGCAGATGTCGTCAACCCGTCGAACACATGCCAGCGCAAGGTCACGTTCGTCGCGTGCGCATGGTAGTGCGGATCGGACGATGTCGGCTCCGCCGCAAGCCCGACGCGGATCTCCTGGGCCGCTGCCCCTGATGCCGCAAGCGCAACAAGTGCGGCAAGCGATGCGGTGAGTTTACGCATATAGAAGACCTCCCAGATATGTGCTCGACGTCCCGCTCAGATTGAGGCGACGATCGGGTTCAGGCGTTGTTCCAGTAATTCAGGTCGGGCGTGCCGATGTCTTCCATCAGGGACTTGTAGACGAAGCCCTCGCCTCGACGCTTTTCGAACTCGTCGCGCGCAGCAACGATCAGGTCAGGATTGCGGATGAGGTTGAGCGCGGTGAGCGCCAGAACTTTTGCAGCGACGATGCCGCCCTTCGACGCAATGCCGGTGCCGCCGGCCGCGGTCGCCTGCCAGCTATGGGCGAGCGTGCCGGGCACCCATGTCGAAGCGAAGAAGCCGACTGTCGGCACGACCCAGCTGATGTCGCCGACATCGGTCGAACCGGACACCATGTGATTGGCGTCGAAAGGCAGGATATCTTCGAGCGATGCGAGCGGCGGAATATTGCCGACCAGCGTCTTCTGGATCTCCTGAGCAAACTCGGTCTCTTCGGCGTCGAGAGTGACGCCGCCGACTTCGTGCTGCACGCGATGCACCAGTTCTCCCAGCACGACGTTCGGCAGCATGTCGTAATGGCCGATGCGCTGGCGGAATTCGAAGCTGGTTTCGGTGCCGATGGCAGCGCCCTCAGCCGCCTTCTTGACACGCTCCAGAAGTTCGAGCGTCACCTTGGCGTTGGGATGGCGGACCATGTAGTAGGCCTGCGCGAAATCCGGGACGATGTTTGGCGCGGCCCCGCCATGATCGATCGTGTAGTGAATACGGGCGTCGGACGGAATGTGCTCGCGCATCATGTTGACCATGACGTTCATCGCCTCGACCGCCTTCAAGGCCGAGCGGCCGAGTTCGGGATAGCCGGCGGCATGGGCGGCACGCCCCGAAAAATCGAACTTGCCGGCAACCATCGCCAGGCAGGGGCTAGACCACGTCATATTGTAGGCGGCCGGATGCCAGTGGAGGCAGATGTCGACGTCGTCAAACAAGCCCGCACGCACCATGAACGTCTTGCCAGCGCCGCCCTCTTCAGCCGGCGTGCCATAAACGCGGATCTGCGCCTTGGCGCCCGTCGCATCTATCCAGCGCTTCAGCGCCAGTCCGGCACCCATTGCGGCCGCACCGAAAATATGATGACCGCAGGCATGACCATGGACCTGGCCTTCGCGGCGCTTCTGATAGGCAACCGCCTCCTGGGACATTTCAGGCAGCGCGTCATATTCGGCGAGGATCGCGATCACAGGACCGTCCTGCGACCCGGCCGTCGCAATGAACGAGGTCGGCATGTCCGCCAGGCCGCGCTCGATCCGGAAGCCATCGGCTTCGAGTTCGGCAATGAGCCGGTCGGCGCTGCGGCCTTCCTTGAAGCCCAGTTCGGCGAATTTCCAGATGTCGCTGGCCGCGCCCCAGATGCGAGGCTGGAGATCGTCAACCGACGTCGAGATGAATTCGTCCGGATTGTTCACGCTGTCTCCTCCATCGAGCGATAAACCACGGAGCGGTATCGCCGGCCTTCTGCTAAATCAAGTCTGACTGAACGGTTGGTCGGCACATTCATGTATGTGAGATGCCCACCGATGTCCTCAGGAATCGATGATGCCAGAACCTCTGGCAATCACCTTTCCGTCAGCCGGATGTGGCCAGGAACAGCGCACTATGAGCCGCGGACACGTCTGACAATCGCAGGCTCGAAGCCGCCGTCGCTGCAACCGATCTCCGCCAGTATCTCGTCGGTATGTTCGGCAAAAGCCGGAGGCCGCAGGCGATAGCTGGCAGGCGTGTCGTCGAGTTTGACCGGGCTTGCCGTGCCGGCAACGCCGTCAACCTCCACGATCATTTTCCTGGCCGCAGTGTGCGGATCGGCCACCACGTCGTCGACCTGCCGCACCGGCGCGCACGGCACGCCCGACGTGATCAGCCTTTCGGAAATCTCGGCTGCTTGATGGGTGGCGAGCGCCTGCTCGATGATCTCGCGCAGTTCATCACGGTGGACGTTGCGGGCGGCGGTCGATGCAAAGCGCGGATCGGCGGGAAGATCGCCAAGCCCAAGGATACCTGCAAACGTCGCGAACTGACGGTTATTGCCGACCGCGAGGAAGATGTCGCCGGACGCCGTGGCATAGCTGTCATAAGGCGTGATGTTCGGATGCGCATTGCCGCTCCGGCCCGGCACGATGCCGCTCAGAAGGAAATTTGGAATATGCGGATGCAGGAGCGATATGCCGTTGTCGTAGAGTGCGGATTCCACAAGCTGGCCTCGCCCTGTCGACTGCCGCGCCTGCAAGGCCAGCACGACACCGAGCGCAGCGTTCAGCCCCGTCACCATGTCGACGACGGGAAGGCCGACACGTAACGGCCGGCCATCCTTCTCGCCATTGACGCTCATCAGCCCGCATAGTGCCTGAAGCGCCGCGTCATATCCCGGTCGCCCGCCATAGGGACCGTCCGCACCGAAGCCTGTGACGCGGCAACGGATAAGGCGCGGGAATTTTTCGGCAAGGAAATCGTCGCCAAGGCCCCACCGCTCAAGCGTACCGATCTTGAAATTCTCGATGAAGACATCGGCACCGGCCAGAAGCTTCAGCAGAAGCTCGCGGCCCAGTTCATGGCCGAAATCGATCGCAATCGACCGCTTGTTGCGATTGAGTCCGAGGAAGTAGCTTGCCGCATCGCCAAGGAACGGCGGTCCCCAGCCGCGTGTCTCGTCGCCTTCAGGCGGTTCGATCTTGATCACGTCGGCACCATGATCCGCCAGGATCTGCGCGCAATACGGCCCGCCCAGCACCCGGCTGGCGTCGATGATGCGAATTCCGTCCAATGCGCTCGTCATGATGTCAGGCGCTCCCGCCATTTATGACCAATGTCTGTGCGTTGATGTAGGCCGGACCGGCGCAGAGAAAGACGATCGCCTCGGCAACCTCCTCCGGTGCCGCCATGCGCCCGAGCAAAGTTTGTGCTTCCGTCGCGCGTTTGCGGTCGTCCGGCCAGTTCTGGGTCCACGGTGTCCGCACAAGGCCGGGGGCCACTGCATTAACCCGCACATCGGGCGCAAGCGCGCGCGCCAGTCCGCCAGTCAGATTGATCAGGGCGGCCTTGCTGGCCGAATAGGCGACGCTACTGCCCCGAAGGCCGAGTCCCGCAACCGAGGCCGTATTGACGATTGCCCCGCGCGAGCGACGAAGCTCGCCTGCGGCGGCTTGCGAACAGCGGAAGGGGCCAAGCAGATTGGTCGACAGGATCGTCGCCCAGAACTCCTCGTCCATCGCGTCCAGATCGTTGAACGGTATGGGTGCAACAGTGCCGGACGTGCCGGCATTGTTGACGAGATAGTCGATGCCGCCAAGCCCGGCGATCGCCGTCGCGACCATGTCCTTCGCCGACGCGGCTTCAGCGACGTTTCCTGGCGCCTCGATCACGGCGAAACCTTGGCTGCGCAGCATTTCGACAGCCTCGGGACCGCGCGGATCATCCGGCAGGTGGTTGAGGGCGACGTTGGCGCCAAAAGCCCCGAGAAGCTCGCACACAGCCAGCCCGATGCCGGACGAAGCGCCGGTAACCAGAGCGCGCTTGCCCTTGAGATCGAAGGACATGCTGCTTCGTCGTATGGCGATTTCGCTCATCCTGTCCTCCTCGAAATGTCCGGCCGGCTCAATCAAGGCTGAGCACGATCTTCCCGAAATGCTCGCCGCGCTCCATCATGCGATGCGCCTCGCAAACATCCTCGAGCGAAAAGACCTTGTGCACGTGCGGCTTCAACTTTCCGCGCGCCAGCAGCGGGATCACCTCGCGGCGCACATGCTGGACGATCTTTGCCTTCACCTCCGGCGATAGCGGCCGCAGCGTCGAACCGACGAGCGTCAGCCGCTTGCGCAGGACGGGTTCGAGATCGACCGTGACCTCACGACCGCCTTGCAGCGATATCAGCGCATAGCGCCCGTCTGCTGCCATCGAGGCAAGGTTGCGGTTGGTGTAGTCGCCTCCGACCATGTCCAGAACGACATCGACCCCCCGCCCGTCCGTTGCCTCCCGCACGATCCGGGACCAGTCGGTGCCGGCACTGTCTATCGCGGGGTCTGCCCCGATGCTGCGGCAGAATTCCGATTTCGCCGCGCCCCGCGAGGTCGTCATCGGGCGCGCCCTAAGCGACAGCGCCCGCGCCACGGCATAGGCTCCGATGCCCGACGAACCGCCATGGATCAGAGCGGCCTCGCCCGATGAAAGTGCGGCGCGCATGACCATGTTGAACTCGACGGTCATCGCGACTTCGGGAAAGCCTGCGGCCTCAACATCGCCAAGCGCATCGGGAACAGGAATGACATGACGGTGGTCGGCCTTGCAGAACTCCGCATAGCCGCCGCCATGCACCAGCGACATCACGCGGTCGCCGCGCGCAAAGCCGGTGACGCCCTCGCCGATCTCCGCAATCTCGCCGGCGACCTCCAGCCCGAGGATGGGACTGGCATCTGCCGGCACGGGATAGCGGCCGGTGCGCTGCGCAATATCGGGCCGGTTTACGCCGGCGGCCCTGACCGCGATCAGCACCTCGCCCGGTCCGATCTGGGGACGCGCCACCTGCGAAACAGACAGAACCTCCGACCCGCCCGGCACATTAAACGTCACCGCCTTCATACGGCCGCTTTCCCTTTTTCGGTCGGCATCTTGCCGCGTAGCGCAGCATCGATACCCGCCACGTCGCGTCGGTGGCGCAGCAGCGCCATGAGCCGCGCGTCGCGCCAGGCATTCATCGCCTCCCACTCGTCGAGCGGGGCAATGGCACGACGCTGGCCGCTGACGGTCTCGACGAGATCATCGGTCCAGGGGTCGTTCTGGCCGCGCTCCGCACCCATGCGGGCATAGGCCGGGCCCATCTTCTGCGCGTGCGAGGCAATGCCGCCGCGCGTGTTCAGGTCGACGGTCTCGAACGGTCCCATGAAGGACCAGCGCAAGCCCAGACCGTCGCGCACCAGACTATCGACCTCATCGACCGACAGGACGCCATCGCGCACCAGACAATAGGCCTCGCGCAACACCGCGCCTTGCAGGCGGTTCAAGGCGAAGCCTTCGATCTCCTTGCGCACGACGACAGGCACGAAACCGCTCGCGGCAAACAGCGCGCGCGCCTGTTGCGCCGACTGCTCACTGCTGAATGATGCCGGCACGATTTCGATGATACGAAGCAGGTATGGTGGATTTGCCGGATGGCAGACGAGGCAGCGGTCGCGGCCGGCAATATCTCCTGCATATTGCGAGGCGGGAATGGCCGAGGTCGAGCCGCCGATGACGACATGGCGCGGCGTCAGCTCGTCGAGCTGGCGGTAAAGCTCCTGCTTCAGCGCAAGGTTTTCCGGCGCGCATTCCTGCACGTAACCGGCCAGCGGCAGGATATCGCTCAGCGTCTCGTGAAAGCTGATCCGCCCGGCCACGGCATCAGGCGCCTCATCGAGCAGGCCGTGTTCGGCAAGCGCCAAAAGGCGGGCGCGGATGGTCTCAAGAGCCTGCGCGAAACGCGCTGTGTCCGGGTCCTGAAGGCGCACGGTCAGGCCCGCTTGCGCAAAGGCGATAGCAAAACCGAGCCCGATGCTGCCGGCTCCGACAATGGCGATATGGCTGCCGCCCTTGGCCAACATCGCTTCGGCGGAGGAAGCTCGTTGTGCGCTTACCATTGTATGGTTCCTCGGTCGCGGCTGCCGTGCATCACGACGCAATTCCCAGCAGTTGCCTGGCCTCTGCCGGTGTCGCCAGTTCACCGCCAAGTAGCTCGACGATCTGGCGGGCCTTGGCGGCCATCGCCGCATTGGAGGGGGCCAGTACGCCCTTCTCGATCATCACCGCGTCTTCGAGACCGACGCGCACATGACCGCCTCTCAGGAATGACTGGGCAACGAACGGGAAGGCATGACGTCCGATCCCGAATGCTGCCCATCTGGCACCTTGCGGCAACAGGGAGACAGCATAGGCGAGCGTGTCGGCAGTTGCCTCGAACCCCCAGCGAATGCCGCACACGATCTGGAACAGCGACCCGGCGTCGAGCACACCCTTGTCCATCAGGTGCTTGGCCAGCGCGATATCGCCGCTGTCGAAGACTTCGAGTTCGATACGCACGCCGCTTTCGCGCATCACCGCCGCCATGATCTCGATATTGCGGGGCGGGTTGATGACCGCCGAACTGCCCGACCACATCGTGTTGAGATCGAGCGTGCATATGTCCGGCCTGATGGCGCTGATGTGCTCGACGCGGCGCAGCGGGTGCATCAGCGTCGTGCCGGGAGCGGCAATCGCCGGATCGTCGTCGCGGGGAATGAACCTCTGGCCTGGGCCTGTCGTCAGGTTGATCAGAATATCGGTTCCCGACTGGCGGATGCGGTCTACTACCTCGCGATAATGACCGAGTTCCATGCTCGGACGGCCGTCATCGTAGCGCACATGGATGTGCGCGATAGCCGCGCCCGCTTTGGCCGCTTCGATTGCCGAACTCGCAATCTGTGCCGGCGTGCAGGGCAGGCCCGGATGCTGCGCGAGCGTCGTCTGGTTGCCGGTGATCGCGACAGTCAGGATGGTCTTTTGGCTCGGCGCTTCCGCCTGTTTGGGCGCATTGCCTGCGTCTGACACGGATATCTCCCCAGCATCCAGGTTAATTGCGGGCCTATAGGCCACCGCGCCACCTCCTCGCGGCGCTGGCCTTCAGTGGCCCGTCAGGCCGACGAACTGGCCCTGGAAATTGACCAGTGGCGCACCTGCCACGTCATTCGTCGCGACCACGCGGCCGATGAACACGCCATGGCTGCCGACGGACTGGTGCATGAGCAGCTCGCAATCCAGCGAGCAGATGGCGTCGGCAAGGATGGGCGAGCCGGTCGCGCCGCTCTCCCAATCGCCAAGCTCGAACCGCGCAAGCCCGGTGACGCCGTCAACTCCGGCAAAGCGGCGCGCAAGTTCATCATGCTGGTCGCCCAGAATGCTGACCGCGAACGTTCCGTTGGCCAGGATCGCATCATGGCTTGCAGATGATTTGTTGACGCAGATGAGCAGGCATGGCGGGTCGATGGATACAGACGTCACAGCGGTGACGGTGAGGCCGGACTTTTCACTACCGCAACCGGTGGCGACAATCGCGACACCGCCGGCCAGATTGCGCATTGCCTGCTTGAACGATTGGACGTCTACGCCGGCAAGCCCGTCCGCCTTAGCCGCCGAAAGCGCATCTGCATTGACGATGTGCGCGCGGATCGCGCCTTGCGGGTCGAGCCATCCCTTGGAGGCGGCGTATTTCACCATGCCGGCGAGCCCGGCCTCCCATTCGGCGTCTCCGGCGCGCGTGGACAGCGCACGCAGCCCGTCCTGGCTGACCCAGGCATAGGCGTCGCCTTCGAGCCGGGCAATGCGGGCAAGCGCGGGGCCGGCGCAATGGCCGGCATCGGCGTCGATCTCGATGGCAAAGGAGCGGAAGTCGTCGCTCTTTTCGAGGAAGAGCCGGCCCTGGCTGGTGACCCTGATCAGCATGGTCGCCTCACGCCGCCTCGGAAGCGGCCGGCTTCTGCGAGCCCAGTTCACGCCGGATGGCGGGGATGATTTTCTCGCCCCACAATTCGATCTGCTTGAGCATGGTCTTCTGGTCGAAATCGCCGAGCTGCGTCTGGATCGCAATATGGGTGGGTTTCAGGATGCTGATCTCTTCCAGCATCCGGTCGATGACGCGGTTGACGCTGCCGACAGGCAGGTTGGCGTAGAGCTGCTCGGGCGTCGGGTCGTTCTGCGCCGGCATTTCCTTGACCATGTAGCCGTCTTCGCTCTGCGCCTTGCGCAACTTCAGGCTTTCGGAGATGCGGCGCTGGAAGCGCGCATTGTCGAGATAGCTCTGGACCTCGCTGTCATTCTCGCTGGCAAATGCGCAGCGCAGGAAGCCGAAAGGCAGAGCTTCGACCGGCTTGTTTACCGATGTAGCCACGCCTTCAATCTTGTCGCGCAGCGACTTGATCGCGTCGGTGCCGTTCAAGAGCGCCGTGACGAACATGTTGTGGCCGTCGCGCGCACCGCGCGCCAAAGCCGTCGGATTGCCCGAGGTGATCCAGATCGGCAGGCGCTTCTGCAACGTGCGAACGGCAATCGACGTCGGCGGAATCTGGATGTGCTTGCCGTCATAGGAGAAGCTGCGTTCTGCGAGGCCCAACTCGATGACATCGAGGATCTCGTTGTAGATCTCGCCGGACTCCTCGATCTTGACGTTGAACCGATCGAACTCGAACTGCTGGTAGCCGGACCCGACACCGAGATCGAGCCTGCCGTTAGAAACGACGTCGGCAAACCCGATCTCGGCCAGCAGGCGATTGGGGTGGTACAGCGGGAGGATGCAGACGGCCGTCCCCAATCGAATGGTCTTGGTCAACCCGGCGCAGTGCGCCACCATCATCAGTGGCGACGGCGACAGGCTGTAATTGTTGAAGTGGTGCTCGGCATACCAGGCATTGGTGAAGCCGGCGGCTTCAGCCGCAACCGTCTGCTCAACGGCATTGCGGATCACGTCCTGCGGGGCCTGATGGTAACCGCGCTGCTGCGCGAGAATGAAGACGCCGAAATCCATGGTCTCTCCCCCTGGTCTGGATCGTTGGCCAGAGCGTAATTAGCTCGCTCACGCTAAACAATTAGCGTAAACTGAAGTTCATTATTCCATCTGGCGTAATAATTTCGAGGTTTGGGAATGGGCAAGCTCAAGGATATGGAGCTGTTTGCAAGCGTTGCCCGCGAGCGCAGCTTCACCCGCGCCGCCAAGGCCACGGGCACCTCGCCTGCCTCGATTTCGAGGCGCGTTGCAGCCCTTGAGAGTGAGCTTGGCGTCCAGTTGATCTCCCGTACGACGCGCAATGTCTCGCTGACCGAAGCCGGCGCGCTCTACTTTGCGCGCACGCAGCGCATCCTTGAGGAAATCGCGGATGCCGACGAAGTGGTCTCGGACCTGCGCCAATCGCCGCGCGGCGTGCTGCGCATCCACTCGCGCACCCATTTCGGCCTGCTCGTCGTCGGCCCGCTCCTGCCTGAATTTCAGGCTCTTCATCCCGAGATCACGATCGAACTCACGCTCTCCGAGACCGAGGTCAGGCTCTATGAGGAAGAGTTCGACCTTGATCTGAGGCTGAGCCCCGCGCCCGATCCGAGCATCGTCCAGCGCCGCGTGCTACATGCCAGACGCGTGCTCGTTGCATCCCCCGAATATGTTGCGGCCAACCCTTCGGTGAAGAAGCCGGCCGACCTGCTCACGCAATCATGCCTCGGCTATCTGATGCCTCCCCAGCCGGTCATCTGGCGGTTTTCCCGCGATGGGCAGCTGGAAGAGCTGACGATGCCGGCACGGGTCAGCGTCAACAATGGCGAACTGCTTCGCCAGCTTGCCCTTTCGGGACATGGCATTGCGCTGCTCTACGATTTTACAGTGCGCGATGAGCTTGCGGCTGGCCGCTTGCAGCAGCTGTTGCCGTCCTATCATGTCACCAACACGAATTTTGAGGGCGGCGTATATGCGGCCTACAAGCAGACACCCTATTTGCCGCGCAAGATCCGTCTGTTCCTCGACTTTCTCATTCGACATGTTTCGAACAGCGGTGCGCCCGACGGGACCGCACCCGACCCTGTCTCCCTTCTGCCAACATGACAACGGCGTCGAAGGCGGCCGACATCCGTGATTGGAGGCAATCTCGTCCAAGTGTTTTTGGGCGAGAGCGCCAGCCAGCGTAGACTTGGTCATGGCGGGTCGGTAATGTCGGGACTTGATGTATTTGCCGGAGCAGCCGAGTGGGCAAGACCCCAGCCAGGAAAAAGACCACCGCCGACCAGAAAAGCTCCGACCGCATCGAACAGATCAAGTCAGCAGCAGAGCAGATTTTTGCAAGCAAAGGTTTCGCCGGCACGTCGATGCAGGATATCGCGGATGCCTGCGATATTTCCAAGGCGCTGCTCTACCACCACTTTGAAAGCAAGGACCAGATATACGTCCTCGTAGCGACTGAGGCGGGCAAGAAGCTCTATTCCTATGTCGACCAGCGGATAGCCGGCGACATGCTGCCCTCGCAGAGGCTGCGCCTGTTCATGATCGGCACGGCCGAACATTTCCACCGCAACCGCTGGGCCTGGATCGCATCCACGAACGCCTTCTGGAGCGGCCCCGAACGCAAGCGCCACCGCTCGCGCGTCATGCTGCGCGACAAATACGAGCACCAGTTGCGCGACATCATCAAGGCTGGCGTCGATGCCGGCGAGATCGACCCCGCAACCGATGTCGCAATGGCTGGCCGCCTCGTGCTGTCATCGCTCAACTGGATGCATCGCTGGTACAATCCCGACAAGGAATTGCTACCACAGGACATTGCCGAGCAATATTTCAAGATGATCTTCAACGGCATTCGCGCCCGGCCCTGATCGGCGGGACGCGGATGCTCGCGCAGCCGGACAATTGCCGGCCGCGCACGTCTTACCGCAGTCAGGCGTTGGTCCCCGCTGCGCGGCTTTTGACCGCGCGGCGCAGGCTGCCGTAGACCGTGCTGACCACCAGCAGGGCGCAACAGCCGAGCAGGAATGCGCTCACCGGCCGTTCGATGAAATAGCTGAACTGTCCGTTGGACAGGACCAGCGCACGGCGGAAATTCTCCTCCATCAACGGCCCGAGCACACAACCCAGAATGACCGGCGCAGGCTCGAACTTGAGCAGCCGCATGCCATAGCCGATCAGCCCGAACGCCATGACCACATAAACGTCGGTGACCGAATAATTGACGCTGTAGACGCCGATCGAGACCAGCACGACGATCGTCGGGAAAAGGATGTGATAGGGGATCGAAAGAACCTTAACCCAGAGGCCGATCAGCGGAATGTTGAGGATGACCAGCATGACGTTGCCGACGGCAAACGAGACGACGACGCCCCAGAACAGGTCCGGCGCATCGAACATCAGGCCGGGCCCAGGCGCTACGCCGTGGATCATCATCACGCCTAACATCAGCGCCATGACCGCATCGCCTGGAATACCCAGGCTGAGCGTCGGGATGAAGCCTGTCTGGACGGCTGAATTGTTTGCGGCTTCCGGCGATGCGATGCCTTCGATCGCGCCCTTGCCGAAGCGGGATGGATCCTTGGCGATGCGCTTCTCGACCGTATAGGACATGAAGGAAGCGATGACGCCGCCGGTCCCCGGCAGCGCGCCGAACAGGCCGCCGATAGCGGTGCCGCGCCACATCGGCCACCAGGACATGCGCCAGTCTTCGCGAGTCGGCAGCATGGATCGCAAGGTGATCTTCTTGTCGCGCAATTCCGGCGGTGCGGAGTTGGCGGAGTTCCTGAAGATTTCCGGAAGGCCGAAAAGTCCCATCGCAAGCGCGACGAGCGACAGGCCCTCGAAGAACTGCGGCACTCCATAGGTGAAGCGCGATTGCCCGCTGTTGAGGTCGATGCCCACCAGACCGAGCAACAGGCCAAAGACGACCATTGCAAGCGTCCTGAACGGCTTGCCGCCACCCAGCAGAGCCGCCGCCAGCAGGCCGAGCAGCATCAGCGAGAAATATTCGGGCGCGCTGAAACCGATGGCAAACTGCGCCAGCGGCTGCGCCAGAATGACGAGAACGACAAGGCCCGCCATGCTTCCGATGAAAGATGCGATCGCGGTGATGAAGAGCGCCACGCCCGACCGGCCTTGCCTGGCCATCGGATATCCGTCGAGCACCGTCACCGCGCTCGATGCGGTCCCCGGTAGGTTCAGGAGGATCGACGCCGTGGAGCCGCCATAGGCCGCGCCATAATAGATACCCGCCAGCGTGATCAGCGCATAGGTCGGTTCGAGGTGGAACGTGATCGGCATCAGCATGGCGATGGTCGCCATCGGTCCGATACCCGGCAGGACGCCGATGAAAGTGCCGAGGAACACGCCGAGGAAGCAATAGAACATGCCTTCGGCGGTGAAGACGACGCTGAGCCCGAGCGCCAGCCCCGGGAATATCTGGGACATATCCATCAGGGCAGCACCTTGATCTGGAGACGAAGGCCATAGACGAAGATCAGGCAGCTCGCGACTGCGACGACAACGGCGAGGATCGCCGTCTTCCAGACAGGCACGCGCTTGTCGGCGAGCCCCGCCAGCATCACGGCGACGATCGCCGAAATGAAGAGGCCGAAGCTTTCGATCATCGAGCCGAGCGCAAGAAAGGCAGCCATGTTCGCCAGAAGCGGCCTGATATGCGCCTTGTCGAAACGACCGTCCGGGTCGTCTTCCGCATCGGCCGTTTTCGACGAGCCGCCTTCAAGAAAGGCGATGCCAAGGCCGAAGATGATCAGAAGCACGCTGAGCACGATCGGAAAGTAGCCGGGGCCCATGTTCCGCGTCGTACCGAACGGATAGTTCCACGCCTCGACCAGCGCGACGATGCCGACGACGACCGCGAGAAGCCCCGCGACCAGATCCGTCCGCGGTATGGATTTCAACATCGGATTTCCTCCCAGAATAGTTCCGAACGTTGCCGCTCCCCAAGCCGCCGCAGGTTGTCGAGAAATACTCACATTCGCGGAAGCCTGCCCGAGGCATGCGCGACAGAATTTCACCGACTGACCGGCCAGTCAATACTTTGCAGGGACAGGGTTCAGTCGGTCAAAGTGATTTGCCTGTTGGTCATTACGTCGTTGAGCGCGGGCGCGCCAAGAGAAAATGAATGTACGCCGAGATGCGCGGTCATCTGCAGGATTTGCAGGATCGCATCGGCCGGAATTGCACAATCCAGAGCCTGCCGGATCGCCCCGCGCAGCCCCTGTTCGCTGTAGCCTGTGAAGCAGGCGGCAAGTGCGATCCTGATGCAGGCCTCATCATGGCGGTCGAGACCTTCGCCATCCAGCTCGTTCATTTCGCAGACCAGCGACAGGAACTCGGGGTCGTGCTCGGTCAGAAATCCGTATGCCCCAGGCCAGTCCCCGACACGCGCCGTCCAGCGGTCGGCGAACGCCTTGTCCAGCGCAGCAGCTTGAGCAGGCGGCGCACCGCGTTTGCCCAGTTCGTCAGCCAATATCTCAATGCCGCTCAAAGTGCCGTGCAGACCCTGCGCGGTCGCCAGACGCAGCACGTCGACAATCTCCCTGACGCTCGCGCCCTTCTCCAGAGCCAGACGCAGATGCAGTTTCAGGCCCGGCTCGAACATATGCGTCGACGACGCATCGAGCGCGACATAGACAAGCTCGCAAAGTCTGGCGTCGAGCGGTCCATTGTCTGCCGCATGACCGCCATAGCGCGCATAGAGGTCGATGAAGTCGGGTGAGGTCTTGAGCAGAAAATCCGTCCAGTCGCGCCAGTATCCGCGCGCCGCCACGAACCTGCGCTTCAGCGCAAGCTCATCCTCGCTCAGCTCGTGATCGTCACGAATGGCCCTGCCCTCCCGAGATCGAGGCGCCGGCCGCACGAGAGCGGAGGCGAAGGTCGAGCTGCGCGCCCGTGACGAAACCGGCCGCCTCGCTCGTCAGATAGCCGATTGCCTTAACCGCATCGGTCACCGAAAGTTCGTCGACTTGCCCTGCCGCGACCCGCAGCGAATTGGCACGAACGCCGGCCGAACCCCACTCGCAGGCAAGCGTCTTGACCAGCATGTCCAGCCCGGCAGCTCGCCCCGCTGCGAGCGCGTCGTCGGCCCCTGCGACGAGGCTGATCAGGCTGCTGCCCCGCGTTTCAAGAAGCGAGGGGCCGACCTTGCGCACTATGGCGTGCAAGGCTCCGAGAGCCTCGCTGCCTTCATCAAGCTGCGTGTAATCGACGACGCTCAACAGAGGCCCGATCTGGCGCAGGCCGTGAAGCGTCTCTTCCGATAGGTCGGCGGCGGTTTTCACACCCGCGACGGCAACGCCTTGCCCCATGCTGACTCTTGCCGCGCCAATGGCCGACTGCCGTGCCTCGACGCCGAAAACCTTGTGCGCCTGAAAGCGCCGCGCCAGATCCTCGCGCGCGCCGATGAATAGGTGAACTTCTGTTCCGCCAGCGGAACGCGCCGCGTGTTGTTCCGGCATCGACGCTGCACCGCTGCCGCCAAACGCCTGCGAGCCGCCATCCACATTGAGCACCGCGCCGGTGAACGCGCCTTGCGTGGCAACGAAGTGGATCGCCTCGGCGAGGTCGTCCGGCGTTCCCATCCGGCCAAGCGGGATTTTCGAGACCGCCTGCGCGGGATCGAGCCGCCCCTGATTGATAAGATCGTCGAGCAGTTCCGTCCGCACGAAGCCGGGCGCAACGACATTGACCCGAATGCCCTTGGGCGCGAGATCTTCGGCCAACTTCTGCGATGCAGCAACGACCGCCGCCTTCGAGGCGCTGTAGGAACTGCGCAACGGCAACGCGCGAAAGGCAGCACCTGATGCAACATTGACGATACTGCCGCCCGTTGCCGCCAGCACGCTTGCAGCCGCATCGCAGGCGACCATCGCGCCTTCGAAATTCACGTCGAAGATGTTGTCGAAGACATCGGCCGGCTGGTCGACGAGGCCAAGCCCGCCATTGGTCGTGCGACCGGCATTGTTGACGAGCACATCGAGCCGCCCGAACTGCGTCATGCAATCATCGACCATTTGCCGAACCGAAGCTGGACCAGAAATGTCGACGCGGCAGCCTCTGTGCGAAGGCCCGAGCGTTGCTGCCCGTTCGATGGCGCGAGCCCCGTCAAGATCGGCGATGAGAACGGCATAGCCTGCCTCGGCAAAACGTCGCGCGGTGGCCCAGCCGATGCCGGATGCACCGCCGGTTACAAGCGCTACGCGGCTGCCTCTCTCGCCTGCCATCTGCCGTCCTCCCTCAGCCGTCAGATATTGGCGCGCGAGCTGCCGCCGTCGACATACAGCACTTCGGCAGAGATGAACGACGCCTCGTCGAAAGCAAGCATACAGATGGCATTGGCCATGTCGTCGACGGTTCCGAGCCGCCCCATCGGCGTCCGGGCGATACGTGCCGCGTCACGTTCCGCCGAACGATGTTTCTGCGTCCCCTCGGTCGGCACCGCTGACGGCGCAATCGCATTGACCCTGATATTGCGCGCGCCAAGCTCGGCTGCGGCTGCACGCGTAATCCCCATCACGCCTGCCTTGATGCCGCTATAGACGATCGAATTCAGCGTCGAGCGGAAGCCGGCAGTGGACGCCACGTTGATGATGACGCCGCCGCGTTCCGCATCCATCAGTTCAGCAGCCGACTGGATGCCCCAGATGACCGATTTGAAGCCGATCTCGGTCATGCGGTCGACAACTTCCGGCGTCACGTCGGGGATCGACTGGTAGCGAACCCAGGCGGCATTGTTCACCAGAATGTCGAGACGCCCGGTTTTTTCATGAAGCTCGGCAATCGCCGAGCGCACCCCTTCGCGGGTGCTCATGTTCTGGACGATGCCAAACGCCTGACCGCCAGCCTCGCGGATTTCGGCGACCGCCTCGTCGACAAATTCCTGCTTCAGATCGTTGACGCCGACGGTTGCGCCAAGCGCTGCCATCTTCTTCGCCGCGGCGCGGCCGATGCCGTGCCCGGAGCCGGTGATGAAGGCGACTTTTCCCTGCATCGAAAACATGTCTTCCGTCCTCTCTCTACGCCGCCTGGCTGTTCTGTTCGCCGATCACCGCATCGGCCAGCGAAAGCAGCACCGCATCGACATCGCCTTGCGCCTGGATGGATCGCACCCAGCGCAGATAGCGATGCAGCGGAACCTCCCAGGTGAAGCCCATGCCGCCATGGACCTGAATGGATTTTTCGATGATCGCGATCGCGTTTTCGGCAGCCGCTGCAAACGCCGCCTTGCGGCGCGCAAGGTCTGCGGTGCCTTGCTCCAGGAAGCAGCTGTCGAGCACATTGCGCATGCCTTCGAGCAGGAGCTTCTGGCGCGCCAGAAGGTGGCGCATCGCCTGATTGGCCGACAGCGCCTTGCCGAACTGCGCGCGGGTATTTGCGTGTTCCTGCGCCATGTCGAGACAGGTCTGTGCAGCGCCGAGGCAAATGGCTGCAAAGCCGAGCCAGACGTCAGCCTCGGCCGTCGCCCATTCCTCGGCGCTGACGAGATTGACGGCAGGCACGAGGCGATCCGCCACCGTTACCTGATAGAGTGGCCGCTCCTGATCGAGACCGGGCAGCAAATGCAGCTCAGTGTCCTTGAGGGGCAGCAGTGCGGCTCCGCCATCCGACAGCCTTGCGATGACGAAATCGCACTCATCGGCGCGCGATGCATTGCCGATAATGCCGGAAACGCGCAACGCCTCGCCCTGACCGGTCACGGCAAGCTCGCCATTCCAGGCGATCGTCACGACCGTCTTGCCCGCAGCGATATCGGCGGCAACATCCGGCAGTAGTCGCGAGGCGACCAGCGTTTCGAGAAGCGGGAAGGTCAGCAGCGACGAACCGGCAGCGGCAAGAAGCGGCACTGCATAGTCGAACGGCAGGCCAAGTCCCCCGACAGCCTCGTCGGCTATCGCGCCGGCCAGACCGTCACCAGCCAGCCGCTGCGCCGTCTCCCTGATGCCAAGCCCTTCGCACGCGGCGATTGCGGCGCGGGCTGCATCGGCAAATTCCTGCGGAGCGGGAAGATCGCGATCCATCATGCGGCCCTCCTTGGCCGGGGCAATTCCATGATGCGGTCGGCAATGATGCCGAGCTGGATTTCGGTCGTGCCGGCATAGATCGTCTCGGCGCGGCTGTGCATATAGACCGTGTTGAAGCGTTTCTGCGCCACTTTGACATCAGGCCCCAGCGGCAGGGATGTCTTGGACAGCATCTCGATTGCCAACGCCGCGAAACGCTGATGCGCCTCGCTCCAGTGCAGCTTGGCGATTGAACCGCGCGCACCGATAGGCTCACCTGAACAAAGCGCATCGACCACACATTCGATGTGCCCCTTGAGAACCTCGATATCGACGAGTGAAGCGGCGATCTTGCGCCGATAATAGCCATCCGCCAGCAGCTGGCTGAGCTTGGCATCGCTCTTGCAGGCCGCAACCAGATGCCGGACTTCATTCTCGAAGCGCCAGGCGCGATACATGCGGTTCGTCGCCCGCTCGATAGACAATACGCGGATGGCTGCGCTCCAGCCTTCGTCGGGCAGGCCGAGCGCGTCGTCGGCATCGACCTCGACATCGTCGAAGAAGACCTCGCAGAAGCTTTCCTTCTCGTCGATCGACTTGATCCGGTTGATGCGGATGCCGGGCAGGTTCAAAGGCACGGCGAACAGGCAAAGTCCCTGGTGCCGGTCCTGCACCGTGCCGGTGCGCGCCAGCAGCAGGCAGCGCTGCGACCGGTATGCGGCGCTGGTCCAGATCTTCTGGCCGTTGATGCGCCATTTGTTGCCAATCTTCTCGGCGCGCGTGCGCAGGCCGGCAAGGTCGGACCCCGCGCCAGGCTCGGAGAAGCCCTGACACCAGACCTCGCTCATATCGAGGATCGCAGGCAGGTAGCGCTTCTTCTGCTCTTCGGTGCCGACGGCCTGAATGATCGGGCCGGCCAGTTCCTTACCGATCGAGTTCACGCTCTCGGGCATGGCGAAGCCGCCGATTTCCTGATTGACGATCAGGTGTTCGCGCAGTGTGCGGCCATAGCCGCCGTAAGCGGTCGGCCATGTCATGCCGACGAGGCCGGCGCGATACATGGCCGCCTCCCACTGCCTGAGATCTTCGGGGGACGGCGCTTCTTCGGACGGCCTGTCGGAGCGGAAATTGGCCGGCAGGTTCGCCTCTAGCCAGCCGCGCACGGCAAGCCGCAGTTCTTCCCCGACAAGGTTGGGAATGTCTCCCGGTGTGACCGCGCTGATCTGGTTCATTCTGGCTCTCTAGTGCTCCGCCGGCTCAACCGGGACAAACAGTGCGTCGAGCGCGACCGCGCCTTCGCCTTCCCTGGAAACCAGCAGAGGGTTGATATCGATTTCGCCGATGACGCCGGCCTGCGCCACGGCAAGGCGCGACAAAGCGGCGATGGCGGATGCCGCCGCATTGATGTCTGCGCGGGCACGACCGCGCGCCCCGTCGAGGATCGGAAATGCCTTGAGCGAGCGGATCATCGACAGCGCTATCGCTTCGGTGACCGGAGCGATCTGAAGGGCGACGTCCTGCATTACCTCGGCAAATATGCCGCCAAGCCCGACCATGACCACCGGCCCGAAGATGGTGTCATTCTTGGTGCCCAGAATGAGTTCCGTGCCTGTCCCGGCCATCTTGACGACCAGCACGCCGGCGATGCGCGCGTCAGGCGCCGCCTTCGCGACATTTGCCAGCATCGTATCGTAGGCCTGCGCAAGTTCGTCAGCGTTCTGCAAGCCGACGACCACGCCGCCGACTTCCGTTTTGTGGGCGATGTCGGCGGAGACGATCTTGATGACAACGGGATAGCCGATTTCGGCGGCGGCGGTCAGCAGTTCGGCTTTGTCGGAGACGACGCGCTCTTCCAGAATGGCTATTCCGGCCTGCGCCAGAACCTTCTTGGCCTCGTTCTCGCCGGAAAACGCGCTTGCGGGCAGATCGTTGCGAACCTTCTCGACCGCAGGCTGCCCGTTCGCTGCATCGCGGCTCGCACCCAGGCGCACCAACGCGCCGACGGCCGCGCAAACGGCATCGATGCCCTGGATCGTCGCAAAGCCCATGTCATTGATCTGCGCGATAGTGTCGGCAGGACCGCTACAACATAGCACCACAAGCTTGTCGGGATGCGCCCGCCGCAGACCTGCTAGCGCTTCGAGATAGATCGCCCGCAGTCGCGGCACGAACAGCGAACTCGACATCAGCACGACGACCGTGTCGCACGCCGGATCGACGGCGACCGCCGACAACACATCGCGAAACAGCTCCGGCCGCGACGACACCTGCGCCGTCGTATCGACAGGGTTATAGGGCGCCGCATAAGGCACGATCTGGAGAATGCGCTCCTGCGTCTCCTTGCCCAGACGCGGCAGCGACAGGCCGTTGCGGCTGGCAGAATCCGCCATCATCACACCGAAGCCGCCCGACGCCGCAACGAGCGCAACCCGGTCGCCCTTCGGCAGGCGGTCTTTCCCGATGACAGACAGGGCATGCGCCATGTCGATCAACTGCTCGATGCTCGAAACGCGAACAGCACCCGCATTGCGGAACACGACATCGAAGACCGCGTCAGACCCGGCCAGCGCGCCCGTATGCGATGCAGCGGCAGCACTTCCAGCTTCCGAGGAACCGATCTTCAGGACGACGAAGGGCTTTCCTGCCTGGCGCGCAATCTGGAGTGCCGCCTGGAATTTCGGTCCTGACCGGCAGGTTTCGAGGCAGCACAAGATGACCTTGGTCGCGGGATCTCGCGCCATCCATGCAATGCCGTCGGAAATATCGACATCGCATTCATTGCCGGTCGCCATGAAATTGCTGATGCCCACCCCGCGCTGCGACGCCATGCGCATGGTGAAGCTGCCGAGATTGCCGCTCTGCGAGACGATGCCGACCGGCCCCGATGCCGGCAGGGCCTCTTCGATCATGATCGAGAAGGTCGCAATCGAGCGTGTCGCAATGCCGATGGAGCCAAGGCAGTTGGGCCCGAGAATTCGCATGCCGCTCTGCGCTGCGATGTCAATCAGGCGGCGCTGCATCTGCGCGCCTTCCGCTCCGACCTCGGCAAACCCGGCCGACAGGATGACGACTGCCTTGACGCCTGTTGCCGCGCATTCCTGCGCGGCTTCCACCGCCGCCCCTGCCGGAACCGCGATGATTGCAAGATCGACCGGTCCGGGCACATCGCGCACGGACGTGAATGCAGCAAGCGACTGCACCGTGCCACCGCTCTTGTTGACCGGATAGATCGGGCCTTCAAAGCCGTATTTCTGCAAAAGCTGAAGCGGCCGCCCGCCGATCTTCGTCACATCCTGCGATGCACCGACGACGGCGATGCTGCGCGGCCTGAAGACCGCGTCCAGCCCGTGACCGATCTCCATGTCAGCGACCCTTGAAGACCGGCTTGCGCTTTTCAAGGAAGGCCATGCGCGCTTCCTTGGCATCTTCGGTCTTGGAGAGTGCGAGCGTGATGTTCTGCTCGAAACGGTAGGCGTCGCGCTGCGGCATCAGGTCGACCATGTTGCAGGCATTCTTGGCCTGGATGATCGCCAGCGGGCTCTTGGAAGCAATCTGTTCGGCGGTTGCCATAGCAGTGGGGAGAAGATCGGCCTGCGAGGTGACTTCCTCGATAATATTGCGCCGATAGAGTTCGGCAGCGCTCAGCCTGACGCCCGTCAGGAACATACGCCGCATGGTCGAGCGGCCGAACAGCGTCTTCAGCATAGATGCACCGCCCGCCAGACCGACATCGATCTCCGGCATTCCGAACACTGCGTTCTCCGATGCGTAGTAAATGTCGCAAGCGGCCATCAGGCCAAGGCCAGCGCCAAGAGCCGCGCCATTGACGGCGGCGATGACGGGCTTTGAACATTCGCGGATCGCATTGCCGGTCTCGCGCGTGATCCGGTTGTGGTCGAGGAAATCACCTTTGCGGGACGCGTCAGGGCGATCCTTCAGGTCCGAGCCCGAACAGAACACCTTGCCGGCTGCGGTCAGCACCGCGACACTGATGTCGTCGCGGTCGGAAATCTCATCGAACACTTCGACGACGCGGCGGCGGGCAGCGCGGTCGAGCGCATTGACCGGCGGACGATCCAGCGTCACCAGTGCGATCCGGTCGCTGACTTCCAACCTTACAGCTTCACCACCCATGACCGTTCCTCCCGAATTCCTTCCCGGTCAACCCAGGCAAAGAATACTGCCTGACCGGTCAGTCAGTTTCATAGCGGCATGATTTTCGTAGCGCAAGTCTCTCTCGACAATTGCCCCCTCCGTCATCAGATCAACAGGTTCAGGTCGGTGAGGCCGCCAGGGTCATATCGACCGGCAGCAACACAACTGGATTGACTGTCCGGTCAGTCACACCATAATGTCACGCAACACCACGGGAAGTTCCCCAGTGATGACCAGGGAGGGTCAGACATGATTACGAGACGAAACGCATTGGGTCTTCTGGCGGCTGGCGCCGTCGCGCCGCTGGCCATGCCCGGCATTGTGCGCGCCCAGTCGGGTCAGGTGATCCGCATCGTCTACCCCTATGCCGGCGGCAGCGCCGTCAACAACATCATCCGCATGATCGCCGACCACATGTCCAACACGCTCGGCCAGCCGGTCGTCGTGGAAGACCGGCCGGGCGGCAACGGCATTGTCGCGACGCAGGCGGTGGCGAGCGCCGCGCCAGACGGCACCATGGTGCTGGTCGGGGCGAGCGGCACGCTCTCGCTCAACTCGCTGTTGCGGCCCAACCTGCCCTACAAGCTCGACGACTTCGAGCCTGTCGGCATGATGCTCGACGGCCCGCTGACCGTCTCGATCAACTCGAAAACGCCGGCAACCGACGTCAAGTCGCTGGTCGAACTCGCAAAATCGCAGAACAAGCCGCTTCGCTACGGCATGCTCGGGCCGGGCAGCGTGACCCATCTTTTCGGCATCCTGTTCGGCAAGGCGACCGGCGTCGAAACCATTCCCGTCGCCTATCGCAACAACAATGCGCAGATCCTCGATCTGCTCGGCGAACAGAACGAATTGAACTTCTCGACGCCCGCCTCGCTGATCGAGCACGAGCGTGCAGGCACCGTGAAGATGCTGGCCGTGACGACAGAGGAACGCATGGCCAAGATCCCCGACACGCCGACCGTCATCGAGGCCGGTTATCCGGCGCTGATCTGTTCGTTCTGGAATTCGCTGATGGTGCCCAAGGGCACGCCGGGCGACATCGTTTCGCGCCTCAACCAGGCGCTGAACGCCGCCACGCAGGAAGAGACCATCCGTGAGCGCATGGAAAGCGAATGCCTCGTCGCCATGTCCGGCGAGCCGTCGGCGGTCAACGCCACCATCGAGCGCGATCTCGGCACCTGGGGCGACATCATCCGCTCCGAAGGCATCAAGCTCGAATAGCGCGCCCCGGATTGCCGATCCGCGCGACCATCCGCGCGGATCGGCGATGTTTGCGCGAGGCATACATTATCGTCACCGGCTTGATCGCCAGACTAAGCGAAATGCCGGGAATTGCCGGCCGGCAACGATTCGGTGAGACGTTAGCTTGTAGGGAAATTGGTACGCCCAAGGGCTGTACCAGCTTTGTGGATTTTCAACGGCTTGCGTTGTCAAACCGTGCATACCCCCGCCATTGAAATAAAAAGGGGATTTCCCCGCCTGTCAAACCCTTTTGGGGGCGCGACATGACGCATTCCCTTAAAGACCCCAGGGCCTTACGCGCCCTCGCCAAATCGCACCCGAAGGAAATCAGCATCCTAAAGGACATCGTATGGCGGTGGCGGCGTTGGTCGGCATTCGTGCCCGGAGTTGACGGGTTTTGGGCCGCGTGGCAGCTGGCGCAATGGCAGGAGTGGAACGGCAACCCGCCACGCCGGACATTTGACCGATGGTTGAAGACGCTGGCGGAGTTCGGGCTAATCGAGCGGGAGCGCCACCGATACACCGGCATCAAAGTGCATTCGTTCATCCGCCCCACCGCGTTGGCCCTGAAATACCTTGGCGATGATGCCGATTTCGCCCGATTGAAAGCCAAGACACCAACGAGGAAGAAGGCCAAGAGTAGCGCACCGCATGGCGCTACAGTTGGCGCAGCGGATCACGGAAGTAGCGTGCATGCCCAGCGAAGCAATGGCGATAGTGGGGCTTTCCAGCAGATCGGAACATCGGATCTGCTTCTCAACTCGAGGATCATGCGGGGTGTAGCGTGAATAGCCTTCGACCCTACCGAAACCGTATCGATACCCAGATTCTTACTCAAGCATCGGTATCAAAACACCGAGACCAAGACCCAGACAGAAACCGAGGGAAAGATTCATCAGAGCGCGATCATACACGGCTGCGCTGATGCGATGTCGCAACGGGCTTGTGAGACGTCAAGCTTCAATGCTCGTGCATTCTGGAAGAGCGTTCTGCAAGGCGGGGGCGACGAATGACCACTCGTCAAACGAAGCCGCTAACCCTACAGCAAGCGGCAGGTATCGCAGGTGTGTCGCCTGATACGGTTGCCCGCTGGTGTAAGCATTACGGGATCGGGAAGCAATTGCACCCCAAAGCCCCCTGGCGAGTTGATCCGATGGGGCTTGCAATTGTCGCGGCAGGCGATTCTGAATCGCTCTAACAATTTCAGCTGAAATGCGCCCCGTTAAGACGCTCAGGAAGTTAATGTCTCCAGCGTGAAACTACATCATCGCGCACTCTTGCGATCAGTCTCAAGCACCGAAAGAAAATCGCCCTACTGCTACGCATTATAGGGAAGCCTAGACGTTTGAGAGACAACACGTCAGTTCGAGATACGCGCAGAGTGTGGGCAATTCTCGCAGCCAAATCTGCAGTCCTTATCGCCCTAGTTGTTCAGCCACGACCAACTGCGCCGCCATCTCGCCGACTTCCTCGCAGCCTACAACTTCGCCCGCAGGCTCAAGACCCTCGGCGGGCTCACACCCTACGAATACATCTGCAAGGTCTGGACTTCAGAGCCCGACAGATTCATTATCGATCCAATCCATCAAATGCCGGGACTGAACAACTAATTGAGCGGCGGAACGCGGCCGACCTTGAAAAAACTGATGCTGATCTGCCCCTTGGCGATGGAGATGGGGATGGTCGGCGTGCCGCCCATTGCCGACAGGACGCCCTGCATCTGCCTGATGCGGGGGGCAAGCTCCGGGAATGCGGTCGCAAGATGCGCTGCGGCCGCAGGCGGATTGCGGATGGTGAGGCTCAGCGCAGCGTCGACCAGTCCGTTCTCGTCGACAGATGCGGCTCCGCTGATCGACAGGCCGCTGTCCGGCGCGTTGACGGCAGCGTTGCGGATTTCGACCTTGGCCCCGCGCACCGATCTTGCCAGACGCCTCCATTGAGCGACGCCGTCAAGCAGGGTGCTGTCTGTCTCGATGGCGAGGCCTGGCAATTCTGCAATGCCTGCGAAGGCAACGTCGGTGAGTGACGTCGCAATGTCGAGATCGGCGCCATTCGGCCTTATATGGGCCTGACCTGCCTGCGCGGCTGCAAAGTCCTTCTCCTCAACGTCTGCGATCGTGATCGTGCCGGTCTCGAACGAAGTCAACTCGGGCATCGGATGCGCCAGCCTCGTCGAAAAGCGGAGATCCTGAATTGTGCTGCTGCCGGCAAAGCCGGACGGCGAGACAAGATGGGCATTCAACTGGTCGAGTTCGCCCACAAGCCGGCGCGGTTCGTATATCTGCGCGGCGCTGCGCAGGCCGGTGCCGGTCACCGACAGCCCCATGGCAGGGTCGGCAAAGGCCAGCGCGTCGCAGAACAGGCCAAGGCGGAATGGATAGCCGCGCACGGACGCATTGGTGCAGTCGGCCTCCTGGCCGCGCGAACGCAGGTCAGCAAGGGCCTTCGTGGTTTCGGTCTGGAGCCTGTCTGCCGCCCAATACCAGCCGCCGGTATAGAGCCCGATGGCCGCCAGAATCGCGACGAGCAGCCAGATGAAGCGGCGTGAACCGCGTGGCCGATCAGCGGGCTTGCTCTGTTCGCTTGACGTCATGTCGATGGATTCCTAAGCCTGACGCGATCTGGATGAGCGGCGATATGAGCGATTTTTGGGTGTTTGGCTATGGGTCGCTGATGTGGCGGCCCGGTTTCGCGCATGTCGAAACGCAGCGTGCGACCCTTTCCGGCTATCGGCGCTCGCTCTGCGTCCTGTCGCATGTGCATCGCGGAACGCCGCAGCGGCCAGGTCTCGTTCTCGGGCTCGACCGGGGCGGCTCCTGCATCGGGTTGGCGTTTCGCGTGCCCGACGACCTGAAGCAGGAGGTGGTCGACTATCTTAGATCGCGTGAACTCGTCACCCATGTCTATCTGGAGCGAATGCTGCCGTTGAGGCTGGCCGATGGCCGCCGCGTGATGGCGCTGGCCTATGTCATCGACCGGGCGCACGAGCAGTATGCGGGCGGTCTCGACGTTGAAACAGCGGTCGGGCAGATTTCAGGCGCGACCGGCGTGTCGGGCGCGAATGAGGAATATGTGACCAACACACTCGACCACCTGCGTGGTCTTGGCATACGCGATGCCTGGCTGGAGGCGGTTGGCACCGCGCTCCAGAAACGGCCTTAGTGCCTTTCGGCACGCAGTTGCGCCAGCCGCTCGACGGCGGTCGGTGGCAAAGCAGGCGGATTGGGCCAGGATGCCGCCTCAAGCAGGATCTCGTCGCAGGCAGCTTCGGTCTCCCGCTGCAGCCTTGCATGAAATTCTTCCTTGGAAAGTCCGGGCGGGATGGCAGGCAGGAAACGCGCCTTGATCGTGCCGGGATAGCGCAGGAATTTGCGCCGCGGCCAGTAGAGGCCGGCCTGATGGGCGACAGGCACGACCGGCACATTCAACCCTGAATAGAGCTCGACAATGCCCCACTTATATTGCGGCTCGGCACCCGGCGGCCGTCTCGTGCCTTCCGGATAGATGATGAGCTGGCGCGGATTGCGGGCAAATTCGGCATTGGTGGCGCGGATCACGGCCTTGAGCGCCATTCCCTTCTTGCCGCGGTCGACCGGGATCATCCGCATCTTCAGGACGTACCAGCCGAAGAAGGGAATCCACGTCAACTCGCGCTTGAGGATGTAGAGCGCGTCATCGAGATAGGGGAAGAAGGCGATCGTGTCCCAGAAGGACTGATGCTTCGGCGCGAGGATGAACGGGCCTTCGGGCAGGTTCTCCAGGCCGATGATCTCGGAATCTGTTCCCGCCAGCCATTTCTGCAGCCAGAGGCTCGACCGGGACCAGAATTTCGGCACGAACCACGCCATTGCGCGCGGCGCCAGAAAGTAGAACGGCGTCCACAGGATCATCTGAACGATGAGGTTCAGATAGAAGGCGATGTTGAAAAGAACGGAGCGGATGATCAGCATTGAGAGCGGTATGGGTTCCGGCGACGATGCTGGTTACACCAGCTCTCGCATTGAGACCAGCGTCGTCAGGCGTTTGCCGTGACGCGTCCTATGGGTTCACGCGGGCATTCATGGTTTGCCGGTCGTCGGTCCCGTGCATGTCGAGCGCGCCGCGCGCCAGCGCCAGCACAAATTTGGTGTATTCGGTGAACAGGACCCGGATCGCCTGCGGCTTGTCGATCCAGCGCCCGCCGTCGAGGCGCGAATAGACTACCGGGTAGGGCAGAAGCTCGGCGTCATTCAACAGCCGGCGCATTTCCAGAACGGTGCGCGGGATGTGGTAGTTGTTGGTGACGAGGATGACGCTGTCGAAGCCGTGCTGGCGCACCCATTTGGCGCTTTCAGCCGCGTTGCCGATCGTGTCCAGCGCCTCGTAGTCGATGTCGACGCAGCAATCGAACATCGACTTGTCGCCGCCCGTCGCAAGGCGCAGAGCCTCGCGATTGGCAGAAGGATGAACACCAGAGATGAGCAGCCGCTTTCCCTTGCCCGACTTCATCAGCTCGACCGCCTTGTCGATGCGCGCCTGCCCGCCGGTGACGACGATGATCGCGTCGGCCGCGACCGCGACGGCAGGGGTGGAGAGCGTGCCGACATAGGTCGCGAACCCGACAAAACCGAACGCAAAGAGAATGGCCAGGGCAAGTGCCGCCACCAAGGGCCAGCGCACGACACGCCAGATGCGTGTCAACAGACCTTGCGGCGACCTCGGCATGTGTTGAGTGTCGAGGGTCATTGCACCCAGATGTAGTGTCAATCGCCGGGTCTGAACAGACATTGGCGCGTTCAGGCCGGGGTTTTTCGCGATCTCAGCGCGTATCATGGCCGGGCATGTCGATGTCATGGAGATAGGTAACGACCGTCAGGTGCGAGGTTATCGCAGTCAGCGCGGCGATGAACAGGACAATGCCGGCAATGCCGGCATATCCCGTCGTGCCGATCGTGAAGGTGCCGAACAGCGCCATTGCCTGATCTGCCTCTGGTGTCGCCATGTTGCGTGACGCCCACCATGCGAAGGCGAGAAACAGGATCGCCGCCGCCGCGCCGCCCGCGGCAGCGCCCTTGATGCCCGTGCGCAGGAAGTGGCGTCGGAATTCGCGCGCGATATAGTTCGATTCTGCGCCTACGAAATGCAGGACCTCGATGATCTGACCGTTGCCGGCCATGGCGCCGCGCGTGGCGAAGACGACCGTCAGAACCGTCGCTGCCAGCATCAGCACCAGCACCGAAATGCCGATGGCAACCGTCGTCCTTGCCATCGAGACGAGGCGGTCGACCCAGGTGCGGTGATCGTCAAGAGAAGCGCCTGCGATCTCCGAGGTCAGCAGGCTGCGCATGGTGGCGAAATCGGGCGGCGAGGTTTCGTCTATGGTGACGATGACAAGACGCGGCACAGGCAGTTCGTCAATGTTGAGGCCCTCGCCGAGCCATGGCGCAAGCAGCCTTGCGGTTGCCTCGCGGTCGACGATCCTCGCATCTCGAACGCCGGCAAAGCCCGCCGCGATCTTGCGCGCTGCGGCAAGTGCTGCCTCCGTGTCCTCGCCGTCGATCGGCCTGATCTGAATCGTCGCCTCGCGCGAGATCTGGCTCTGCCAGGTGGACGCAGTGTCGCGAATGAGCGTGACTGCACCCAGCGTCAGGCAGGACAGGAAGGTCATGATGGCGATGACCAGCACCAGCGCATTGCCGGCGACCGTAGAGGCGGGCACGATGGATTGGGCGGGCCTCGGTCGCGAGGCGGCGCGCGCCGCCGAGGCGCGTTCGATTGCCGCCGGCTCACTCATAGATATCGAGCCTCGAATTGGCGAGGATCATGCGTCGCGCATCGACCTGGTCCATCAGGGCAAGGTCGTGGGTCGCTATGACGACGGCCGTTCCCAGCCGGTTCATCTCGATGAACAGGCGCAGCAGGCGGCGGGCCAGCTGAGGATCGACATTGCCGGTCGGTTCGTCGGCCAGCAGGATTTCGGGCTGCTCGATCAATGCCCGGGCGATCGCGGCGCGCTGCTTCTCGCCGCCCGAAAGCGTCGGCGGCAGAACATGGATGCGGTCTCCCAGGCCAACCCATTTCAGCAGTTCGGTGACATCCGACCGGTAGCTCGCTTCTTCGCGCCCGCGCACGCGCAAGGGCAATGCGACGTTCTCATAGGTCGTCAGGTGGTCGAGCAGGCGGAAGTCCTGGAAGACGACGCCGATGCGGCGGCGAAGTGCGGGCAATTCACGCTGGGTGATGCGCGCACGGTCGCGGTCGAATACGGAGATCAGCCCCCGCGTCGGCTTCAATGCGAGGAACAGCAGGCGCAGCAATGTCGTCTTGCCGGCCCCGGACGGCCCGCTCAGAAACTGGAATGATTTTGGCGGTATCTGGAACGTCAGGTCCCGGAGCACCTCCGGTCCCATGCCGTATCGCAGGCCGACATTTTCGAAACGGATCAATAGGGTCTTCCGGGCAAAGCGTTCGGCTGTCTGGCGGACCTTTCAGGTCGCATGGTTAACGGGCCGTTAATTTTCCTCATGCGATGCTCAATTGGTGGCGTTTCATTAACCATTTCTCGCTACCCGTCAGGAACTATCGCCGACAAACTCCGCAAGGGGCAGGGCCTCATGGCTTCACCGCGACATATCGCGCCGCTGTCCGGCGAAATCATGTCTGACGCCAGGCAGGCTGATGCATCGCTCGTCCCGCGTCACGACGTGGTCGACGTTGAGTTCGAGACGGTCGCCAGAACCGAACCGGCACTGTTGCGAAAGCCTGCCGAACCCGTCGCGCATGGCCTCGACATTCTCTCGAAGAAGGCGTCCGAGCCGGTTTTCAGCCGTGCTGGAGTCGGCTTCTGGGCAGGAGGCATGGCTCTTGCCGCAGCCGCATTCTGGATGGCAGGCGGGCATGTTCTATTCGACGTTCCCGGAGGCGGCCAGGCGGCAGAGGCCGATCTGATGCGCGTTGCTTCGTTGACGACGCGGGTCGCCCAGACCGCGTCGGGCGAGCATCTCCTGATCGACGGCGAACTGGAAAACCACGCCGCACGCACCGCAACCGCACCCGACCTTGAGATCGAGGTGAAGGCGGTCGGCGGCGGCACCACCCGGTATCGCCTGGGCAATGGCGGTGAATTGATCGCGGCGGGCCAGGCGCTTCGCTTTTCCAGCCGCCTTGCGGCCCCTGCCACAGGTGTGCGATCCGTATCCGTCTCAGTCAAACGAATCGAGGGAAGCTGATGCCGGATGTCCGCGGCAAGCAGATCGAAGTCCTGTTCAGTGCGTCGGCAATTGCCCGGCGCAATCTCGAACTCGCGAAGGAAATCGCATCTAAGGAATATCATGACCTTCTGGTCATTTCGGTGCTGAAGGGGTCGTTCATCTTTGCGGCCGACCTGATCCGCGCCATGCATGATGTGGGCCTCGCCCCCGAGGTCGAGTTCATCTTCATTTCGAGCTATGGTGTGGGAACGACGAGCGGCGAGGTGCGCGTTCTGCGCGACATCGACAATGATGTCGCCGGTCGTGACGTTATCCTGATCGATGACATTCTCGAATCGGGCAAGACGCTCTCCTTCGCGCGCAAGCTGATGCTCGATCGCGGCGCGCGCACCTGTTCACTGGCCGTGCTGCTCGACAAGGCCATGCGTCGTCAGACCGATCTCGAAGCGGATTATGTCGGCTTCGATTGCCCGGACCATTTCGTCGTCGGCTATGGCATGGACGTGGCGCATGCCTTCCGCGAACTGCCGTTTGTCGGCGTGGTCACCGGAGACGCGTGATGGCGAAGCTGCTGCTCGTCGAGGATGACGATTCGGTGCGCCAGTTCGCGGCGCGCGCCTTGCAGAGCGCCGGCCATGCGGTCGAAACCGCCTGCGACGGCGAGGAAGGGCTTGCCTGCATCGTCGGGGCCGGAGGCGGATACGATCTCGTCGTCTCCGATATTCGCATGCCGGCGATGGACGGCATCGAAATGGCGAAAAGTGCCGCCGGCCTTTATCCGGGGCTGAAGATCATGCTGGTGACCGGTTATGCCGACCAGCGCGAACGCGCCGACGAACTGAACGGTATCGTCATGGACGTGCTGATGAAGCCGTTCACGCTCCAGTCCTTCCGCGAAACGGTGGCGAGAAACCTCGCGGCTTGACGTCAGCAGACAGGTTCTGGCCTTGCCGGCGCAGCCTCTTCGCCTGGCTCAACCGGACGCCGCCTCGCGCCGCTTGACGCGACCGGGCGCGGAGGTTTCTAGTCGCCGCCTTGGAAAGGTGGGACCGTTGAATGGAAAAGCTCATACTCGATTGCGATCCGGGGCATGACGACGCAATCGCAATCCTGCTCGCTGCCGCCAATCCGAAGATCGACCTGCTCGGCATCACCACCGTCTCGGGCAACCACAATGTGGAGAACACGACGCGCAACGCGCTGGCGACCTGCGCGGCCTATGGCGTGAAGGTGCCTGTCGCCAAGGGATCGCCGGGGCCGATCGTCGCCGATCAGGTGCTGGCAATCGAAATCCACGGCGAAACCGGGCTGGACGGCCCGGACCTGCCGCCTCCGACATTCGAACTCGACAAGCGCCACGGCGTCGATTTCATAATCGATACGGTGATGGAGCATGAGCCGAAGACGGTTACGCTGGTTCCCGTTGGTCCATACACCAACATTGCGCTGGCGGCCCGCAAGGAGCCGCGCATCATCGAGCGCGTGAAGAAGGTGGTGGCAATGGGCGGCGCGTTCACGCGCGGCAACATCACGCCGGGCGCCGAGTTCAACGTCTATGCCGATGTCGAGGCGGCCGATATCGTGTTCCGGGCCAATTGGGACGTGACCATGGTCGGTCTCGACCTGACCCACCAGGCGCTGGCGACGACCGAATTGCAGGACCGGGTGCGCGCCGTTGGCGGCCCGATCGCCAAGTTCATCCTCGACATCTGGGAGTTCATCGACACGACCCATGGCGGGCTGTTGCAGATTCCGTTCCCCGCCGTTCACGATGCCTGCTGCGTGGCGGCGATGATCGACCCGACCGTTTTCACCACGGAAAAGGCCGATATACGCGTCGAGACGATCGGCCGCTGGACGCGCGGCACGACGGTCTGCAATTTCGAGAAAATGGGCGGGATGCGCCATTTCGGCGGCACGTCGAGCGAACAGGTCGATTTCCGCCACACCGTCGCGATGCAGCTCGACTGGCAGAAGTTCGCCGATCTGATCGTCGATTCGGTCGAGCGGCTTTCGGCGCAAAAGGCATCGTAGCGAGGGCGCGGCGGTGAGAACCCGCCGCCATCGGACGACCTACTGCATCTTCAGAAGGCGTTCGAGATAGTCGCGCTCGATCTCGGGGCTGAGCGCATTGCCGAGACGCTTGCGGATGGCGTCGAGGATTTCGCGTGCGCGCTGCACGTCGATCTCGTCGGGCACGCGCACGGTGTCGCCAAAATCCGGGCCTGTCGTGGCGCGGGGGCGGCCGAGCGGATCGCGGCCGGACCTTTCCTGGCGGGCGCCGTTTTCACCGTCGCCCTGTTCGCCCTGCATGGCCTGCTGCATCTGTTGCATCATGTCCTGCGCGCCACGGCGCAGTGCCTCAAGCGCGCGGCCCTGTTCACCCACGGCTTCCTCGCCCTGAGCCTGTCCGAGCTGGCGTCCTGCCTCGCCCATGGCCTCGCCGGCCTCGCCGAAACCCTGGCCCGGCTGGATGCCGAGGCCTTCGAGACCCTGCATGAGACGGCCGAGCTGGTCGCGTAGCTGGTTCTGGCCCTGCTGAAGGCCGCGCAGCGCATCGGACAGTTCGCCGGGGCTCATCCCTCGACCCTGGCCCTGACCTTGGCCACCGGGTTGGCCCTGCTGCCCCTGTTGTGCCTCGCCTTGCTCGCCGTTCTGGCCGAGCTCACCCTGTTCGCCTTCGCCCTGCTGGCCTTCACCGCGCTGCATCTGGTTGAGCCTGTGGGTCTCGTTCATCATTTCCAGCTGGCGGCGCATCAGCTGGCCGAGTTCGTCCATCTGCTGGCGCATTTCGCTCTGGCCCTGACCCTGCTGCTGTTGCTGACGGCCAGCCTGCAGATTGTTCATCATGTCCTGAAGCTGCGACAGAAGCTCCTGAGCCTGATCGCGCGCGCCTGATTTCGCCAGTTCCTCGATGCGGTCGAGCATCCGGTCAAGGTCGCTCTGGCGCAATTGCTGGCTGTTCTGCTGCTGCTGTGAGGCGTTCGGATTCTGCTGCGAACGCTCGGCAAATTCGCGCAGATAATTCTGCATGGCCTGACGCAACTCGTCCATCAGGCGGGCGATCTCCTCTTCGCTCGCGCCGTTCTCCAGCGCATTCTTCAACGCTTCCTGTGCCTGGCGCAGTGCCTTTTCGGCGGCAGACAGGTCGCCGTCCTCGATCGCCAGCGCCACATCCCACATATAGTCGGCGACTTCGCGCAACTGGTCGTCGCTCGATGCCTGCAGCAGGCGCGCGCGCACCGACGACAAAGCGAGCCAGTGCGATGCATTGGTGATCGTGTCCTCGGGCCGCAGCATGACCGCTTCCATCAGGTCGAGCACACGAGCCTTGCGGTTGGCGTCGAGGCCGAGAATGCGGCGCTGCTCGACCACGGCGCGGGCCAGTGGATTGGAAAAAGGGCGCTCCGGCAGGCGGAATGTCTTTGTCTCGCTGCGTGCCTCCTGGCCGGCGGCGTCGACCGCCTTGAGCGTGGCACGAACCTCGATGCCGGCCCAGACATGCTCGGTCAGGTCGCGGGAGGTCTTTCCAGCGCCATCCTTGGCGGTGCGGCGAGGCAGCGACAGCGGCATATCGGGCTTGTCAAAGAGTGGCCTTGCGTCGGCCGCCTGAGGCTCGACCATATCGAATTCGGCCGCAGCAGATGCCGCGCCGTAGTCGTCCTTGATCGAATAGGTGAGTTCAAGCGTACCGTTCACCGCGCGCTTCGGCTCGCCGAGATAGGCGATGTGCGGCGCCATGTCGGGAATGACGTTGAACGCCCAACCCATGAGTTCGGTGTCGCCGGATTGAAGCGACAGACGCCCGTTCTCCAGCAGCTTGCCGGTGAAGTTGCGCGGGGCCGTTGGTGCGGTTGTCGGCGTCTGCACCTGTTCCATGGGGAGCGGCTGCCCTTCGGCCGGAATATAAGCGAGGCTCTCGCCGCCTCCACCGCCGGTAACGCGCAGGGTAACGTCGCTGCCCTGCGGCACGTCGAATGATTGGGCCTGCGAATTGGCTTGCGCCGTCAGGAAGATCGGCGCGCGCCCGGTATACGCGGGTGGCGTTACCCATGCATCAATGCGCGGCGGCACAGGCGGGATACCGGGCGCTGGGCGGAACGGATCGGCCAGATTGCCACCCGCAGAGCCGAAGGAATAGGCAAAGGCCGTGACGAGTAGCAGAGGCACCGCGACGCGCAGCCCCCATGGATCGCGGGCGGGAATGCCGGTGCGCGGCAGGTCGCTGTCGAGCCGCCCGAGGCCGGACGCCATGCGGCGCTTATGCTCGCGCCAAAGCGCCTTGGCAAACGGGCTATCGTCGCCCGTCAGCCGGTCGTCCTGCACCTGAATCGGCGTGTGGACGAGCTGGTTGTGCTGCTCGATGCGGCGGTCGATCTCAAGGGTGTCGGGCGCTCGAAATCGGCGCAGCGGGTAGAGCGAAACCAGTAGGCCGACGGCGGCGAGGCCGAGAACAGTCAGGCGCAGCCATTCCGGTATCAGTCGAAACAGGCCGAACCACGAGGCAGCAACGAAAAGGCTGGCAATCAGGATGGCAGGCAGGATGAGCGGCCACAGGCGCTCGAACACCATGACCAGCCGGGTTGCAATGCGCGTACCGGCCAGGCGCGCACCAGCGGGCCTCGTCTCGGTGTCCGGTGCGCTATTTGCGTCTGCCATCGATCGGTCCGGTTGGGCGAGCCGGTTCCCCGACTCTGACAACGTAGGATAACAGCAAACGCGGCGAAGACGAGGCGGTCGCTAAATCGTGAAAGGACGCCTAGGCGAGCCAGTCGGGCATGGAATCGAGCCCGATCAGCTCGTCATAGGTCAGGCGCGGGCGGATGACGTGAAAGCGGTCGCCATCGACAAGCACCTCGGGCACCAGCAGGCGGGTATTGTAGGTTCCGGCCTGCACCGCGCCATAGGCGCCGGCGGTGAAGACTGCGATGAGATCGCCGGGTTCGGGCCGCTGGAGTTCGCGATCCTGCCCCAGATAGTCGCCGGTCTCGCAGACGGGGCCGACAATATCGGCCAAAAGACGCGGTTCGTCGGCAGGCTTTTGCACGACCGGACGGATGTCGTGGAAGGCGTCGTAGAGGGTCGGGCGGATCAGGTCGTTCATCGCCGCATCGACGATGACGAAATTCTTCGCCTCGCCTTCCTTCACATAGATGACCTCGGACACGAGGATGCCGGCATTCCCGGCAATGAGACGGCCAGGCTCGAAGATGACCTTCAGGCCGAGCGGCGCGACGTGCTTCCTGACAATGGCCGCAAAGGCGTCCGGCAGGGGGGGCGGATTGTTGTCGGTCCGGTAAGGGATGCCGAGGCCGCCGCCAAGGTCGATATGGCGGATGTCGTGGCCGTCTGCGCGCAGCGTGGCGGCAAGCTCTGCCAGCAGACGATAGGCGTCGTCGAACGGCTGGAGATCGGTGATCTGGCTGCCGATATGGGTGTCGATGCCGATCGGATTGATGCCCGGCAGCTCGGCCATGCGACGATAGACGTCGCGGGCGCGCTGCCACGGCACGCCGAACTTGTTCTCGGCCTTGCCGGTCGAAATCTTCTTGTGGGTCTTGGCGTCGACATCCGGATTGACGCGCAGCGACACGGGCGCGGTCTTGCCCAGCGCCACGGCGCGGGCCGAAAGCAGTTCGAGTTCAGGCTCGGATTCGACGTTGAAGCAGTGGATGCCGGCAGCGAGCGCGTAATCCATCTCGCGCGCGGTCTTGCCGACGCCGGAGAAGACGATCTTCGATGCAGGAATACCCGCCGCCAGCGCGCGGCGCAGTTCACCTTCCGAGACGACGTCCGCGCCCGAGCCGAGCCTTGCCAGCGTGCGCAGGACAGCCTGGTTGGAATTTGCCTTCAAGGCATAGCAGACCATTGCGTCGAGACCGGCAAAGGCCTGCGAATAGACGTTGAAATGGCGCGTCAGCGTGGCGGTCGAATAGCAGTAAAACGGCGTGCCGACATCGGCCGCGATGAGCGGCAGCGGGACGTCCTCGGCGTGAAGCACGCCGTCGCGATAGTCGAAATGGTTCACTTTGGGCCTTCAAGCGGCAGAGTTGGATGACGTAGGGCAGGCCTGGAGCATGTCGTTGTCGCAAAAGCGCTGAACACTTTTGCGCGACATGCTTTAGTCGATCAGGCCGTCGAGAATGAAGCGGCGGTCGGGCGCGTCGTTCGACGGTTTGGGCGGCGCGGGCTGCTTGGCCTTGCGGGCAGCCTCCCTGTCCAGTTCATATTGCACGTCGGCTGGCCGTTCCAGCGCGGCGCGGCGTCCGCATGCCGAAACGCCGGCGACAGCTGCGATCAGTGCGGTGGTCATGATGAGACGAGAAACGGTCATGCGGTCGGTCCGAAATGGGTCAGATGCTCATAGCGGAGATTTTCGTGAATTGCACCCTCAGGCGCGAATCCTTTCCGGTCAGGTGAAAGCGCCCGCAAACAGCAGGCGATAGCCGACGAGGACGAGAAGGACGAGGATCATCGTGCCAAGCACGATGCGCAGGGTCTGGCCAAAGGTCAGGTCAAGGGCGTAGCGTCCGGTGAGGAAGGCTGCCGCGAGATAGGCGATCCAGCACAAAGCGGGGTTCAGATCGTCCATCGCGATTGCGACGATAGCGAAGCCTGCCGTGGCGGCGGCCATGATCGCGGACCCCTTCCAGTAAGGAAGCTTGAGATAGCGCGCCGTGACGCCGCCTCCGAGGATCGAGGCCGCCGCCGCAAAGGCGAGAATGACCAGTAGCGGCCCGTCAGCCATCTCGTTTCAGTCTCCCAGCCTCAGCCCTTTGCCAGCCGCTTCTTCCAGTATCTGATCTGCTTCTTCACTTCCGCGGGCGCCGTGCCGCCAAATGACGTGCGGCTGCGAACCGAGGCGGCAGTCGAGAGCACCGAAAAGACGTCGTCGGTGATATCGGCATGGATCGACTGGAGATCGGCGAGAGCCAGTTGTTCGAGGCTCTTCTTCTTCTCCTCGGCCAGCGCCACGGCGCGGCCGGTGACGTGATGGGCCTCGCGGAATGGCAGGTTGAGCTTTCGCACCAGCCAGTCGGCAAGGTCGGTCGCGGTCGAGAAGCCATTGCCGGCGGCGCGTTTCATGGAGGCGGCGTTGACGCCCAAATCGCCGATCATGCCGGTCATGGCTGCCAGCATGAGATCGAGCGTTTCGGCGGCGTCGAAGACGGCTTCCTTGTCTTCCTGCATGTCCTTGGAATAGGCGAGCGGCAGGCCCTTCATCACCGTCAGCAGGCCGATCAGATGGCCGTTGATGCGGCCTGTCTTGGCGCGCACCAGCTCGGCGGCGTCCGGGTTCTTCTTCTGCGGCATGATCGACGAGCCGGTCGAGAAGGAGTCCGACAGGCGCACGAAGTTGAATTGCGGCGTCGACCAGATGACGATCTCCTCGGCCAGTCGCGACAGATGGGTCGCGCAGATCGCGGCGACGGACAGGAATTCCAGCGCGGAATCGCGGTCAGAGACTGAGTCGATCGAGTTGCGCGTCGGTTCGCGGAAGCCGAGCGCCGATGCCGTCATGTGGCGGTCGATGGGGTAGGGCGTGCCGGCAAGGGCTGCTGCTCCCAGCGGGCTTTCATCGGCGCGCTCCAGCGCGTCGCGGGCGCGGCCAAGATCGCGGCCGAACATTTCGACATAGGCCATCATATGGTGGCCGAAGGTGACGGGCTGGGCCGACTGGAGGTGGGTGAAGCCCGGCATGACGGTTGCCGCGTGCTCCTCGGCGCGGATCAGCAAAGCTGAGATCAGCCCCTTGAGCGCCTGCGCGGTGCGCGCCAGCTCGTTCTTCGTCCACAGTCGGAAATCGATCGCCACCTGATCGTTGCGCGAGCGAGCCGTGTGCAAGCGGCCGGCTGCGGGGCCAATCAGATCGGCGAGCCGCGCCTCGATGTTCATGTGGATGTCTTCGAGCTTGGTCGAGAAGACAAACTTGCCCGCTTCGATTTCTGCCAAAATCGTGTTCAGGCCGTGAGCGATCTTTTCTTGATCCTCGCGCGTGATGATGCCTTTTTCCGCAAGCATATGAGAGTGGGCGAGCGAGCCGGCAATGTCCTGCGCGTAGAGCTTCTTGTCGAAGCCGATCGAGGCGTTGATGGCTTCCATGATCGCGGCCGGGCCCGAGGCAAAACGTCCGCCCCACATCTGATTGCTGGCCTTTTTCTCGGTCATGGTGTTTACGGCGCTCCGGAGACTTTGATCTTGTCCGACGGCAAAAAAATCTTTCCGGGCTTTGCCCCGGTCGCTCTTGCAGTGGTTGCCGGCCTAGTGGCCGGTGCGGTCGCTGTATATGTGAGCGGCGGCATGTCTGGCAACATGGAGCCGGTCGCTGCCGCGCCCTCGGCTCCTGCTGCGCCTGCGGTCGCCGCCAGTACATGCACGGCAAAGGAGGCGCGCGCCAGGTCGGTGGCGGCGGCAGCCACGGGCGAAGTGGCCGCGATGATGGCGACCGATCCGCCTCAGCCTGCGCCGACGCTCGCCTTTGACGGACCTGACGGCGCACAGACCGATTTCGGTTCGATGAGCGGCAAGGTGCTGCTCGTCAATCTGTGGGCGACATGGTGCGCGCCCTGCCGCGCCGAGATGCCTGCGCTCGACGAGCTTCAGCGAAAGCTCGGCAGTGCCGATTTCGAGGTCGTGGCGATGAATGTCGACACGGGCGACGACGAAAAGCCGAAGAAATTCCTCGAAGAGACCGAGATCCGGAGCCTGCCCTGGTATCGCGAGAATTCGCTGGCGCTGTTCAACGATCTGAAGCGCCGCAGCCTCGCGCTCGGACTGCCGGTCACTTTGTTGGTCGACCGGGACGGCTGCATCATCGCCAATATGAACGGCCCCGCCGAATGGGCTAGCGACGATGCCGAACGCCTCATAAAGGCGGCGCTCGCCCCTTGATCGTTTCTATTTTTGGTTGTGGTTCGATAAAAATCGACCGGATTTGCTGAGCCGAACTTCAGACCTGCATGATACCAAGACCGTGACAAACGTGCAGAGGTCTTCATGTTCGGCTCGATCAGCAGTGTGGGCAGGGATGCCGGTTATCTGACACCAGTCAGGGCGACAGCGCCGTCTCAGCTGGTCAACGCAGGTCAGCAGCCCTTAGAGCAGGCAGGACGTCAGTCTTCCTCGGAAGACGAGCAGTTGATGAGCTTTCTGCGCAATATCACCGCCGCCGACGCCGCTGAGGTGATCGCGCTGACGCAGCCCGACAAAGGTGCTTCGGCACAATCCTTCTCCGAGGCCGAGCGCGCCTATTCCGAGTTTTAGCTGATCGCAAGGACCGACAGCGTCAGAACGACCTGCGCTGCGTAATAGAGTAGCCACACGGCCTGAGGCAGCCAGCCCATTCGGCTGGCGATGTCGGCGCGGAATTTTCCCGTAGCCAGAAGCGAATCCGACGCCATGAACAGCACTGCGCCTGCTGCGACCAGCGGGTTCGGCACGGTCAGGGCAAATAGCCCCATGGCCAGGATCGCCGCCGAATAGGCGATGACGGGCAATTTCAGTGCGCCCGGCACCCCATTCCACAGGACGATGAGAGAGCCTACCACCGAGACGGCCATCAGCGCGGCTATTGCCATTCGTGGGCCGGCGACCGCCTCCCAACCTCCGCCGATCAGCGCAAACAGCACGACATAGGCGATGTGTGCGGCAAGAAAGGCGCTCAGTCCGCCCATGAAGGCGCTCTCGCCCTCCTGCGCCAGGCAGGCGTCGCCGATCGCGCTCAAGGCCAGCGCCGCGACGAGGATCGTCGGGCCACCCTCGATCCACGCAAGCAAGGCAAGAAGGGCTATGCTTGCCGTCTTGGCGACAGTGCGGCGCAGCGAAGGCAGGCGTGTCACCGAATACAGATAGAAAAGCGCCAGCGCCGCTGAGAAGATCAGTGTGCCGTTCGACAGGCTCTCTATGCCGCCGGGAAATGGCATCATGGCGTTTGATCCCGAGCTGGCCTGGTGCGGCCAAACAGCATGTTCTTGGACGCCAGGACGGCACCTGCCGTGATCAGCACGCAGGCTGCGAGAATTGCCGGTTCGGCGCTGGCGAAACCAAAGGCGATCATGACGAGCGTCGACAGGAGCGGGGCGGCATAGCTGGCTGCTCCAAGCGCCTGGATATTGCCTTTCTTGACCCCGTAGTCCCAGGCGTAGAAGGCCGCGCCGACAGGCATCAGGCCAAGTCCGAGAACGGCCAGCCACTGGCCCCCATCCGCCGGCCACACCGTCTTTTCCAGCGCGAGGTGGCAGACAAGGGACAGGGCAGCGGTGGCGGCGCAGAACCACGTGACGACCGATGTCGGCACCGAGGGGAAGCGGCGCGACAGAAGCGAATAGGCGGCCCAGGTGAAGGCGCAGACCAGCGCCATGCCGTAACCGAAGCCATATTGAGGATCAAACGTCAGACTTCCGCCCCTGGTGACGATCATCGCCGTGCCGGCAAGGCCGAGCAGCGCACCTGCGACATGAAACCAGCGCAGGCGTTCGCCGGGCATCAGGGCGGAGCCGAGCACGATGAAAAGCGGCCAGAGATAGGCGATGAGGCTCGCCTCGACCGCCGGAGCGGCGCGAAGTGCTGTGAAATAGAAGAAGTGGTAACCGAAGAGGCCGGCAATGCCGATCAGCCAGACAATTGGCGGAACGGGCTCGGTAGGTGCAGGCGCGAGGCCGGCCGCGCGCGCAGCAAGGCCTACCGCCGTGCCGATGGTGAAGCAGATTGCGGATAGCTGGAACGGCGGGACGCCGCCCGACGCATCGGTCAGAAGCGCCAGCAGCGCCCACATGGCCACTGCCGAAAAGCCGATGAATGTCGCCTTCCCCATGAAACCCCCGCCGCCGGCGGGGATCCGCGCCGGCCTATGCTACTCGACTGCTTCGAAACGATTCGCCGTCACGACAATCGTGCCGATCTCGGTCGTAGCCGAAGCCCTGATCGGTGCATAGATACCCGTGTTCCCCATAGGGGCGAAGGAAATCTGGATCTTCGACTGGTTTTGCAGGAACCTGATCGACTTGTTGTTGCTGCGATAGCCGCCAAGCGCCACGAATTTTGCCTGGCATGTCACTGCATTGCCGGAAAAGCCCTTGGCTTCGGCGGGCGCGATCCTGCCCGCCGACAGGCGCAGGTCGGCACGCAATTCGCCATCGAAGATGCTGATCGTGTGGTTGCAGACATCTTCAAGGCTCGATGCACGGATCATCGTGCCCGATAGCGGGTCGGTCACGGCTTTGAGGTCGGCCGGGCTGACATCCACCCAGTTCTTGCGGTTGGGTCGGGGCGGCGGCACGTTCTCGTTCTTCACCACTGCGCCGTCGCGGAAGGAGATCTCGGTCTTCTTCTTCTTGTCGCCGGACGTGTAGTTGACGAGATAGGTCACGGGACGTGCCGCGCGGCTGTCGAATGCGCCGCTGATCTGTGCGGTGCCCTTGGTCGAATCGAATATGCGCGCGATGCCCGACGAGGCGAGCTGGCCCTGGACCGTGAAGCTGTCGCCATTGATCGTGCTTGTGAAGGTCGACCGGGCGATGTTCAGGCCAAGCAGGGAAACGGAATAATCGACGCGAAACGATTCCGCGCTTGCGACGCCGGTCGTGGCTGCCAGCACGATACCGGCCATGGTCGCTCGTAGTGTCTTAACAGGCATGCTCAACTCCGTCCGGGGACGCGGCAAATAGGGAGAAGATGTGCCTATCGCCGACGATTCCGACAATAGTGTGGACGCGAGTGCCATTGCGGGGCAGCCGGTAAAGCGGCGACGGACGCGGCAGACGGCAGAGTTGGGGGGCGATTTTATGCGGGTCTACGTCGTCGGCAGGTGGTTGCAATTGGCGATGCGGCGGAATATATCGGCCGTGTTCAAGCTTGCGCCCATCGTCTAGCGGTTAGGACGGCGCCCTCTCACGGCGCAAACAGGGGTTCGATTCCCCTTGGGCGTACCAGTTCTCTTTTCCACTCCAATGATTTCAAGCGTTTGCAGGCGATTTGTGCTAACCGGACGTGCCGGTTAGCAGATTTCTGTTCCCGCGCCGTTCTCATGCTGCACCGCGCCGCTTTGTCATAGCGCCCAACGCCTTCTTCTTTTGGTTGACCTTATCCACGTAGGTCTGGACTTCGTTGATGTCCTTGTGCCCGGTGATCGACATGATGTCGTACGCATCGCACCCAGCTTCTGCCAACTGAACACATGCGGCCTTGCGTAGGCCGTGTGGGGACCGATGGGGAGGAAGACCGGCGTCTCGTGCCGCCGCAATGATCCAGTTCGTGAACGCCCTCTCCGACCGTGCTGCGCCGTAAGCTGTGGCGATGAACACCATGTGCCGGTGCGGAATGGTGTCGAGTACGGCACGGAACTCCGCGTCTATCGGGATAAAAAGGTCCGCATTGGTCTTCTGCGCCGTAATCTCGAAATAGTCGCCGCGAATATGCTGCGGCCCAAGACGCACCGCGTCAGCCCGTCTCAACCCGGTGTAGAGCAGTATCTCCATGGCGATGCGCTGGGGTGTCCCCTGTTTCCAATGGGCACGGAACTTGGCGATGTCCTCCTCGCTCCATGTCTCGTACCCCTTGGTCTTATGCTCCACTTTCTTCACGTCCGGCATGGGGCTACGCTTGATGAAGTCGAGTTGGACTGCCAGCCCGAAAATCATGACAAGGCGCTTTCGTAGATTGTATGCCGCTGATGTCGAGCGAAGCGAAACCGCGCTCACGATGGCACTCAAGTGCTTCGGCTCGATCATCGACACCGGCTTGTCGCCATGCTCGACACGGAACGGTTCCAGAACCGACTTGTAGTTCCGTTTCGTGGCGGGCCTGAGGTTCTGGAACTCCGCGCTATCATAGTAGCGGGTGATCAGGTCGTTGATGGACCCCTTGGCCATCTTGTCGGCCCCTGCCGTAGGTTCCACGGGATTGCCAGCCATAGCCTTGTGGTACGCGGTCCAAAAGGCTTCGCTATAGATCGGCCCCGGCAGCGCGATCTTCTTGACGCCGGGACGATTGAAATAGACGCGCTCCTTCTCGTGGCGGTCCTGATAGACATGAATGTATTTCGGGCGCTTGTATCTGATCATAGCACGCTATCCCATGGGTTTTCACCGCAACCCGAAGACCCGGCTGGGCCGTGTGGTGGCTTGTTTATCTCAGCGTGCTTCGCGGTCATGATGCGGAACGTCCCGTCCGGGTGATACTTCACGGAGACGGGTTCCAGCCCCATCTTCTGCATCAAGTCCCACATGGCGCGGACATCGGTGCGGCTGTGCGCAACCTTCTTCCTAGGCATGTCCACGGCCCTCCGCTTCCTCGCGAGCGATGTCGATGGCGATGTCCATCGCGGTCATGAGTTCGACCGTTGCTTCGTCTTCGACCTCCCAATCGGGATACTCTGCATTTCGGCCTGCTTCTGCTTTCGCAGTCAGCCAGTCGAACACAGATTGTGGGACTATGATGGTTAGTTCCACATCGTCATCGTTCATCCTTGCCTGACAGGCAGGACAGATGTGTTGCTGGTCGTTGCCCATCAGACAGCCTCCTTCAACGCGATGGTGAACTCCCGACCGGCTTCTCCGACTATGGTCACGAACCCAGCGAAATCGGCGAGGTCGGCGCGAAGGATGTCGATTGCCTTCGCAGCGGCTGCCCTGCGCTGCTCCGTCCTGTCGGTGCTGATCGTGGTTGCGTGCATCGTGCCCGTTTCTGAAATCAATTTCACGACCTCATCCCGGTCGAGCGGCGTGTCGTTGCTGGCTCTAGTGACGATGGTGTCGCGGAGGGCGTCGAGCTTGTCGCTGGTGAGGCGGTAGATGATCGGCGACGGCAGGTAGGAGACCAGTGGATAGTCGTCTCCGAACTTTTCCGCGACGGCCATGTAGTTCTGGGCCGTGCGCTTGGTCCATCGAAACTCCGCGGTGAGCCAGTTTTCCCATGCGCCATGCTTCAACGCGGCTTTCGCCCTGCGCAACTCGTTTCCGGTGTCGATGAAATGCTTTTCTGTCTCGTGGAGGTTCGCATGAATGCGTTCGGCTGCGTGCTTTGCGATGGCGCGGGCGTCTTCGTCCACGATCTGCCCATAGTCGAACGGCGGCAGGATTTCCTCGCTCGCCCCGTCATCCTTGGACAAGGTCGCTGTGATTTCTTCCAATGCCTTGGGGGTGTTGAAGTGCTTGTGATGGGATGAAGTCGCCGAATGAGGCGACGACACACTGGTCGTGTCCATGTCCGATACTCCTACTCTGATTTGACGCTTGCTCACCCGCCCTTTGTTTGGTATGGCGAGTATGGCTCTACTATATGGCTTGCCATAAGGTAAGTCAATAAGACATGGCAACAAGCCATAGGATGGTTAACAATGGGAAGACCCCCCAGCCAGATGCAGGACAAGTTCATCATCCGCTTCCCGGACGGGATGCGGGAGAGGATCAAGGCCGCCGCCGATGCCAACGGCAGGACAATGACAGCTGAAATCGTGTGGCGGCTGGAACAGAGCCTATCCAGCGTCGAGGCGCGTCTGGACGATCACGCGAAGGACATCGGAATGTTCTCCGACCTCGCCTACCAGTCGTATGAGCACGGACACGAGCTAGGTGCCCGGATCATGATGCTGGAGGGGTTCGCCGCCCGTGCCGCCGCCAAACTCGGGATCGAGCCGCCTTCGGAAGGCGACATGGAAACGGTGAGCACAGCGAAGTCAGTCTGATCGACAAATACGAAACCCGGTTTCGCTTTTAGCGAGGGGAGCGGCGGCCAGCGACATTTTCTCCCGGCTGGTCCTATTGTAGGTCTCCGCATCTGCGCGGGCATCGCAAGGAACTTCTGAAATCCGCTGGACTTCACGCTGATCGAAAAGGAACACTTTTTTCTTTTGACTTACCACTTCTTTCAAGCCCCGGCAGATAACATCGGTTTCTTACGGATGAATAGTCTGGGGCGAGGCCTGTGGTTCGCGTCAAGGAAAGATACAACCGCCGCGCTGCTGAGAAGCGCTTCGAGCACATCTACCAGCCCATCGCTGGTGACAGGTGCATCTATTGCGGGATGCCCAGCGACGGGAAGCTCGACCACCAGCCGCCCGTCTACATCCTGCACAGGTTCGCTGATGGCGGACTGGTGACGAAAAAGGCCATCCGAGAGCAGTTCCGCTCGCGCGCAGGGTCAAGGAGCGTATCGCCGACATCAGGGCAAAGGAACGCGAGGGCGTCTATCAACGCTCGCTGTTCGCACCGGAGGCCAAGCCCGAAATCTCCTTCGACAACGGCTTCGTCTTCGCCGACGACATGTTCGCGGGGGTCCGCACCTATCGCGGCTCCTATCGCTTCTCGAAGCACTTCACCGGCTGGGACCGGGTGGCTGCCTTCGATGGTGCCGACGATGGCGAGGAACTGGCCTGCGCCAAGATGCTCGACAGCCTGACCGAGGTAAAGCACTGGGTGCGGAACGTACCCCGTGATCCCGGCGCATTCTGGCTCCCCACGGCATCGGGAAAGTTCTACCCCGACTTCGTAGCGGAACTGACCGATGGTCGCATCCTCGTGGTGGAATACAAGGGCGCACATCTGACCGACGCCGCCGACACTGACGAGAAACGCGCCATCGGGGCGCTCTGGGAGAAAGCCAGCGGCGGCAAGGGGCTGTTCCTCATGGCCGAAAAGCAGGGGGACGGGAAAGACGTACGCGGACAGACGCTGGCGAAGGTTCGGTAGGTCGCGCTCGTGGCGGGCATTCCCCGTTAGGCAGCGGAACGCAATACCAATCCGCTGCAAAATCAGGATTGCGGAAAATGGTAAACGCTGAGTTATCGAGGTGACGTTCCGCGTTTGATTTAAATCCACCTGTGGATAGAGGTCAGCCATTTACGTGCATCAGTTCCAATAGGCGGCGTGGCTACCGCTGTACGGAGTTTTGCATGAGCGACTACCCCGCAGCCCGCCTTCATCTGGAGCGGGCATTTGACTATCTGTATGGGCAGGATGAAATCAGTAAGAACGCACGTGAAGCTCTCGACTTGCTGATTGAGGCTGTTGCCACTGCTGAGCACAAGAAGCGTGACGACAGGAAGGTGCTCCGCCATCCTAGCTTTCGAGGATCACAAGGTCTTCGTGGTTGAAACTGTGGCCACTCATCCGTTCCGGCCCGCCGCATGCTGCATGTCCTGTGCCTGCTTGGTGAGCGCCTGCGAGGGTGAGCCACGGAACCCGTCACGGGGCTGACTGGCCTTCGGGTCCGGTACACCGTGTCCGCGACCATACTCGCGGCTGACCCGAACACGTCGAGCACTTCGGCGCCCTACTGCTCGATTGTTCGTACCAGACTGGTCAGTGCTTCATTTAGCGGATTGTCGGCAGCAATGAGCGCCATGGTACGGTTCTCGGCTTCGACCAGCTCCATCTGCCGTATAGTCGTCCTCTCCCGCTCCTTTATAGGCCGGTGTAACGGTACATGGTGACAGTGGCGTGGGCCGTAGCCTCTGCCTTTGCCAGAGACAAAAAGAACCGGCCATGGTGACTATGAGCTATCACCCCCCTCGAACGCACCGGCTCAGACTTGTAAAATCCACTGTGCTTTGCCGCCATTCTCATTGGACGTGCACCGGCTAGCGTGTCGATGATACGGCGGAGCCGAACTCCCAGCGATGGAGATTGGGGGTAGACAAGAATGTTGGCACCTCCACTGCCGGAATGGGACGACTGAATAGATACCCTTGCCCGAACGTACATCCCCGCGCTTTGAGGTAGCGGGCTTGCTCAATCGTCTCGACGCCCTCCGCCACGGTCTGCATGTCCAGTCGTTTGGCCATTTGGAGAATGGCGTCCGTGACAGCGGTTGCCTTTGCATCTCTGTAGTCTAGTTGGTCTATGAAGGACTTGTCGATTTTGATGACATCGACGGGGATCTTCTGGAGATGAGTGAGCGACGCATAGCCCGTTCCGAAGTCGTCCAGCGCGACCATCACACTGAACCGCACCGGGTTTGCCGGAGGCTCCAACTTCCAAATAGGATGGAGCCATGACGAGCAAAACAACGAACAAGTTTTCCCCTGAGGTGCGCGAGCGCGCGGTGCGGTTGGTGTTTGATCACGAGG
>JBARXU010000007.1:0-153531 GCA_049647505.1 Mesorhizobium sp. | reverse complement strand
TCTGCGAGTTTCGACCAAGATCACGCGCAGCTTGTGGAAAATGCCCGAAAACGAATACCGCTTGCACGGCGGCTAGAGTCTTGCCCGAGCGCGGTAACCGGCAGCACCGTAGCGCAATTGCAGGCATTTATCGATCAATCGAGGGGCACGCGCGCCAAACTGAAGGCGTTATGTGCTCAGCTTGCGAGTGAAGAGCGCCAGAAGGGGCAGCCGGACAAGAGCGATCCGCAAGACCCAAATCAGTGTATTGTCCCTCAGAATATTGCGAAAGAACGGTTCAAAGACTTCAAGATAAGGCTGGTAAACAAATGTAAAAAATCGTTCAAGATTACGTTTCAGACCTGTGACCTTAGGTCAGACGGCGGAAAATGTCAGTGGATAGACATCGTTCTGGGTAAACAATCTAATAGCGTCATATTTTCCCGTTCGTCGTATCCGCAATGGAAATTGAGATAATTCTCCAGGCTGTTTGCCGTAGATCGTGACGTTGTGGCGCGCAAATGGTCACCCGCAGCACCAAGTGACCGCGCCGCTTACCGCTATCCACGACCAGCGACATGTCGGCAGCCGGCGACCCGCCAGTTTCCACAACCGCAGCAAGGCCAAACAGGGTGAACGCAGCGCCTACGAAATTTGGAGTCAGCCCAAGAAAACGACGATTATCTGCAACTTAGCCCTCCATGTCGCGCCGTCCAGCCGAGCGCAAGCGGCTCTGATAGTGAGCATGCAGTGAGTGATCGTAATTGCGAGCGATCAACCGGCTGAAATTACTATAACAATTGTAGTAAGTTTCTGCCTTCCTTGGGCAGATCGGCAGGTGCGAGGTTTATCGTCACGCGCTTGGCGGGCATAGACAGGCCCGACGCATGAAGCGCAGCCTGCACACGCTCGCGGCTTTCGGCCACCGCCTTATCAGGCAGGCCGACGATCTGCATGTTGAGTTTGCCCGGCGCCAGCATGACCTGAACATCGACGGGCACCGCCTCGATGCCCGAAAAGGCCACCGTGCTGACGCGCGCTACCATTCTTGTTTCCCCGCCCGGCCGTCATGTCCGGTTGAGAAAAGCAACCATATATCTCAGAACAATACAAGAACAAAAAAGAATGAGCCAACAGCTGCGGACAGGTTGCAGCGGGTTCCGAATATGCGAACACACGCCGAACCGCACCTGACCGACAGGTCTGTCCGACAGAATTGGCAAGCTTGTTGAAGTAGGCAGGGTCGCGTCGTAACCTCGCCAAATGTTGAGCGCATTTACTCACTTTCGGGGAACTGTGCCGGTCGAGGCTGGGACAGCTGACGAGGTCGTTATCGAGCGTATCGCAAGAATGCTCGACGGCCAACAAAAGCCGATTTTCGCGCGTAGCGACCGTTCCATTACCTTCCAATCCAGCTGGGCCGATTTGTTTCGTTTTCTCCCGTCATCGCGCAATATGGCCTATGGCTGGAGCGCCTTGGTCTACCACAGCAGGGGTACGTTTCAGGTAGAAGAGACTTCGAAAGGCAGAATAGTGCGCTATGATCTCAATAGCGCTCGCACCCAACTTATCGGGCTACTAGGGGCCTTGGCCTTTCTGCTGTGGATCGCGAGCGACGGCTACCCATATCTTGCAATCGGGTTCGCTGTGTTCATGGTCATGATACAGGCCGCAGTCATAAGGCTTATGGCTTGGTTGAGAATCCCGCGAAGGGTCCGCGCGTTCGTCAAATATGGCTACTAGCGCTGGGCCTCGACCGCGTCCCAGAACAACGCCGCAATGTCGGCCCCGCCAAAATTCTTAACCTCGCGCACGCCGGTCGGCGAGGTCACGTTGATCTCGGTCAGATAGTCGCCGATCACGTCGATGCCGACGAGAATGAAGCCGCGCTCCTTCAGGCTCGGGCCGATGCGTTCGCAGATCTCGCGCTCGCGTGGCGTGAGTTCGGTCGCCTCGGCGCGGCCGCCGACATGCATGTTCGACCGGCTGTCATGTTCGGCCGGCACGCGGTTGATCGCGCCGACGGCCTTGCCGTCGATCAGGATGATGCGCTTGTCGCCCTTGCGCACGTCCTTGAGATATTGCTGCACGATGAAGGGTTCGCGCATCATCAGGCCGAACATTTCGAGCAGCGACGACAGGTTGCGGTCGTCTTCTTTCATGTGGAACACGCCCGCGCCGCCATTGCCGTAGAGCGGCTTGACGATGATGTCGCCATGCTCCTTGCGGAAGGCGGCGATCTCGGCGGGGTCCTTGGTGATCAGCGTCGCGGGCATCAGGTCGGGGAACTCGGTGACGAAGATCTTCTCCGGGGAATTGCGCACCCATGCTGGGTCGTTCACCACCAGCGTCTTCGGGTGAATACGCTCCAGCATGTGGGTGGTGGTGATGTAGTTCATGTCGAAAGGCGGGTCCTGCCGCAGCAGCACGACATCCATGGTGGACAGGTTGGTGCGTACGGGCTCGCCAAGCGTGAAATGGTCGCCCTTCACATCGCGAAGCTGCATTTCCTCGACCGCAGCAAACACCTTGCCGCCAACCATGCTCAGCCGGTCCGGCGTATAGTGGAAGAGCCTGTGGCCGCGCCGCTGCGCCTCCAGCGACAGGGCAAACGTCGTGTCTCCCGCGATGTTGATCGAGCGGACATGGTCCATCTGGACGGCGACGGAAAGCGGCATGGGGCGACTCCGGATTTGCCCGGTTCATGTAGCGGCTTGGCCAGTCCCGGTCCAGTCGTCACGCAATGCTCGGCGCGGCCGCGCTTTACGCTTTCTTGAAACCGCTCGTGCTAGCTGGCCCCATGACACAGATCGATCTGGGTGCGGGCAAATTGGCGGCAAAGGCGACGGCGACCCCGGGAGCGCGCAACTTGCGCATCGACCTTGCGGTGGCGCTTGGCGTGGTTGCACTGGCGCTGATTGCCGCGACAGGGCGCCGTTTCGCCATGTTGTGGGACCTTGCCGGCGACAATGACAGCCTGCTTCGCATGGTCGAGGTGCGCGATCTTCTTGGCGGTCAGGGCTGGTACGACCTGATGCAATACAGGCTCGGTCTGGCCGGTGGCCTCGAAATGCACTGGTCGCGCCTCGTCGATGCGCCGATCGCGCTAATCATCCTGCTCGCCCAAGGTCTTGGCCTGTCTGCCGACAGTGCCGATCTTGTGGCCATGGTTACCTGGCCCATGCTGCTGCTCGCAATCGCGGCCTTTGCGATCATGCGGATCACACGGCTGGTTTTTGGCGATGGCGCGGCGTTTCCCGCGGCCGTCATCGGCGGCCTCGCGCTGCTTACCATCGGCATCTTCACGCCCGGACGCGTCGATCACCACAACATGCAGCTCGTTCTCGTGCTGCTGATGGTCTGGGGGCTGGTCAGCGGCACGCTTCGCGGCGGGTTCGGAGCCGGCGCAGCCGCTGCGCTCAGCATCGCCGTCGGTCTGGAAACCTTGCCCTATATCGCAATTGCGGGGATCATCGCGGCCTTGCCGCTCCTGTTCAAGGGCCAGCCGCAGGCGCCGCGCGCCATCGGTTTCGGCCTTGGCATGGCCGCCGCTTCGGCCGTCGTGTTTCTCGCCACGGTTCCATGGGCGCATTGGGGCCGGCCGGTCTGCGATGCCTTTTCGGTGACGCATCTGGCATTGATGGTCCCGGCAGGCCTTGGTCTGGCGGCAATCGGGGCATACGGCAGGCTTGGCTTTGCAGGCCGGCTTGTCTCTGGTGTTGCGCTCGGGGCCTTACTTGCGGCAGTCGCAATCGTCTTCTTCCCGCAATGCATCGGCGATCCGGTCGTGCTCGACCCGATGCTGAAGCGCCTCTGGCTCGATCGCGTTTCCGAGGCGCAGCCCATCACGTCCCTGCTGCATGACAGTCCAGGCTCCGTCGCAATGTGGTTCGCGACACCTGCGCTCGCGCTTGTCATCGCGCTGTGGCGTGCTGTCAGCGGCAAACTCTCTGCCAGCGAAGCGATGCTGGCGGCCCTTCTCGCCGGAGCATTCGCTGTCAGTCTGTGGCAGGTGCGTGGCGGCCAGTTCGCCGTCCCGCTCGCCGCCATATTCCTGGCCGGCTGGGTCACGCGGGAGCGCGCCCGCACACCCGTCCGCACATTGGCAATGCTGCTGGCCTGGGTCGTCTCGATCAATGGCGTGTGGGCGGCCGTGGGCGTGGCGCTCGTCCCCGACGAAGATATCGCGGCGGCAGACGGCGGTCCTGCCGATTCGACCGCCGTTGCGCAGGCGCTCAAATGTTACTCGGCGCAAGACTATGTCGCGCTTGCAGCCTTGCCGGCGCAGACGGTTATGGGCGTGTCGAACCTCGGCTCTCCGGTCATTCGCTACACGCCGCACCGCGCCCTGTCCGGCCCCTATCACCGGAATATCGACGCAAATCTCCTGACCCTTCGCACGTTCCTCGGCACGGTGGACGAAGCGCAGGACCGAATGCGTCAGGCCGGTGCGACATTGCTCGTCCATTGCCCGGGCAATTCCGAAAGCCGTTTCCTCGCCCGCGAGGCGCCGGACGGGCTGATGGCGGCGCTACTTGCCGGTTCCGTCCCCGACTGGCTGGAGGAGGTTGGCCCCTCCGACGCATCGCTTAGAATATTCCAGGTCAGGCGCTAGGGTCAGGATTTGTTGTTGATGCACGGCCCGACTATCCGGCAATAGAGTCTGATTAGTCATCACGTTACGTAAGCTATCAACTGTGCTTTGTGTGTTGCGTCGATACTCTTCGTCAACGGTTTGCTGCCATCGTCATTGGATATTGCTGGTCTGGATTCAGACATGTCCGGAATTGCCGGAGCCTATTTGGGCAACCGAGAGAAAGATGACGCGCTGGCTGACCCCTTGACGGGGCTTGGCAATCAGCATCGTTTTGCCGACGAACTGGAACGTTTGAGATGTCAGCGTTCCGGCACGGACTCTCCGTTCGCCATCGGCATCATCGACCTCGACGGCTTCAAGCCGATCAATGACCTGTTCGGGCGTGCTGCCGGCGACGACATCCTTTCACAGGCCGGCATGCGCCTGAGCGCTGCGATGAACGGACAGTCATTGGTCGCACGCCTGGGTGCGGATGAATTCGCAATCCTGCTGCCGACGGCCGCGAGCGAGCAGGAGGCGATCTCCCAGGTCCAGATGCTGATCGAGATCCTGTCTGCGCCCTATGACGTTGGCGGCCGCACAGCGCGCCTGTCGGCGTCGGTCGGCTGCGCGCTGTTCTACGGGGAGCAGAGTTCCGAGGAGCTGATCTCCATGGCGGAGACGGCCATCTACCATGCCAAGCGCTCGGGGCGCGGCAAGGTCGTCGTCTACACCCAGCAGATGGAAGATGCCGCCAAGCGCGTCACCCGCATCGAGCAGGCGCTGCGCCGCGCCGTATCGGCGGGAGAGGTCGAGCCTTTCTTCCAGCCGATCGTTTCGCTGGCGACGCGCGAGGTCAAGGGCTTCGAGGCGCTGTCACGCTGGACCGACCGTGAACTGGGGCCGGTGGCGCCGAGCGTCTTCATCGCCATTGCGGAAGAACGCGGCATTATCGGGCCGCTGTCACAGCTTGTCCTGCGCAAGGCGGTGGAAGCCGCCATGGCATGGCCGCCTCATCTCTACCTGTCCTTCAACCTGTCGCCGTCGCAGCTCGTCGACGGCAATACCGGCGTTCAGATATTGTCGACGCTGGACGCGACCGGCTTCGATCCGAGGCGGCTGGAAATCGAAATCACCGAAACCGGCGTCATGAGCGATCCTGTATCGGCATGGAAGATCATCGAAGAGCTGCGCGCGATGGGCGTTCGCGTCTCGCTCGACGATTTCGGCACCGGCCAGTCGTCGCTCGGCCGCCTGCGTGAATTCCGCTTCGACAAGCTGAAGATCGACCGTGCCTTCGTCGCCTCCATGTTCGAGGACCGTCCGTCCGAACATATCGTGCGCGCCATTCTTGCAATGTGCGAAGGTCTTGGCATGGATGTGGTGGCCGAAGGCATCGAGGTCGAAGGCCAGGCTCGCCGCCTGATGCAGTTTGGTTGCAGCTCCGGTCAGGGATACCTGTTCGGCAAGCCCGCCGATGCAAGGACGACGCTTGCAAACCTGCGCACCCCCGCGAAGGCCCCGCCGCGCTACAGCGTCCTCTGACGCTCGTCTCACTTTCCAGCTCTTGATCATTCTGCCCGGCTGGCCGCATCATCGGTTCGGCGCAGAGTCACAGGCCCGAAGCGGGAGAGCATGAATGCGGTCATTGGCGACTTATCCCGATCTCGAAAGCAAGCCCGTGCTGATTACCGGTGGGGGTTCAGGCATCGGCGCGGCGCTGACAGAAGGGTTCCTGCGTCAGGGGGCAAAGGTCGCGTTCCTCGACATCGACGCCGAAGCCAGCCTGTCGCTTGCCGACCGGCTGGAGGGCGAGGGACTGGCGCGCCCGCTCTTCCTGAAGACGGATCTGCGCGATATCGAAGCGTTGCGCGCCGCTGCCCTTGAAGCCGAAGCCGCGCATGGCCCGGCACTGGTGCTCGTCAACAATGCGGCGCGCGACGACCGCCACGCCCTTGCCGAGGTGACGCCCGAATATTGGGACGCAAACCAGTCGGTCAATCTGCGTCCGCAATTCTTCACCGCCCAGGCCGTAGCCGAAGGCATGAAGCGGGCAAGGCAGGGGTCGATCATCAACTTCACCTCGACCTCCTATATGCTCAATCTTGGCGACATGCCGTCCTACACGGCGGCCAAAGCGGGGATCGTCGGGCTGACCAAGGGGTTGGCTGGCGCGCTCGGTCCGTTTGGTATCCGGGTCAACGCGATTGCGCCCGGCTGGGTCATCACCGAGCGCCAGCAGCGATTGTGGGTCTCCGACGAGGGGCTCGCCGCCCACATCGACAAGCAGTGCATACCCGAAAAGATGGTCGCGGCCGATATTGTCGGCCCCTGCCTGTTTCTGGCGTCGGACGCATCGCGCATGATGACGGCGCAGACCATGATCGTCGATGGAGGTTGCCTCTGATCCGACATGACAGCACCTCGAATTCAAATGCCCGAACTGATCCTGATCTACGAAACCGAGTCTGCGTGCAGGCAAAGGCTCGTTTCGGACGGGTTCTCCGAAACGGGCGCCCTTCAGATTTCCTCTTATCTCGCCCAATCGACTGACCTCACGCTGGAATTTGACGAGATAGCGCAGGCATGTTCAGCGAGAGGCCTCTCCTTTCACGCGGTCGAACTCGACGACGCGCCGCAGTTCCTTGCCCTGCGAAGGGCGAAGCCGGCGATCGTCTGGACGCTGACGGACGGCATCGCCTATTTTCGCGGCAGCATCGGGCCGGCGCTTGCGCGCCTGAACGGCATTCCGGTCATCGGTTCGGACGATGCACTGTTTGCGCTCTGCCAGGACAAGTTCCGCGCCGGTTCGGTCATGCGGGCGCTTGGCCTTCCGGTTCCCGATGCCGGCCTTGCGCGCAATGGCGAATGGCTTGCCCCGCCGCCTGAGTCTCACCGGGGCTGGTTCGTCAAGCCGAACCGGCTTGGTGCAAAGATCGGCATCTGGCCGGATTCGCACGTGACGACGCTCGAAAATGCGCTTGAGCTGAGCCGCAGGATATATGCCGCCTACCGCGATGACGCGCTCGTGCAGACCTACGTGCCGGGCCGCAATGCGCGTGCCAGCTATCTGACGGTCGAACCGGGAAAGCCTGCGCTCGGCTCGTTCTTCGTCGATGCCGGCGGCGACTTCCAGACGATGGAGGACAGCCTCGCGCTTTATGGTGACACAGGTGCGCAGGCGAGGGCCGACGGGGCGTATAGCGAGCCTGAATTGGTCGCCGTGGCCGCAAGTCAGCCCAGCGCAGCGGCCGCTATCGAGGCGGTGGCGGCGAGAGCCATGTCCGGGCTTGGCCTGCGCGACGTCTTCTCGATGGACTTCCGCGTGGAGGAGGACGACAGCGTTCATCTGCTCGAATTCGAAGTCTGTCCCGGTCTGCCCTGTTTCGATTTTCGCGACTATTGCCGCAGGCACTGGAACATGAGCCTGCCAGAGGCGATGGCCGCCACAGCGGCCCGCCGTTCTGCGTTCTAGGCCGCGGCAGAGCGCCTTTCGATAGCGTCCAGCAGCCTCTGGGGATCGATCGGCTTTGTAAGGAAACCGCTCGCGCCGTGGGCGATGACATTGTGGCGGGTCGATTCCTGTCCGTCTGCGGACAGGACGAGAATTGGCACGGGCGCAGCGCCTGACGATTCCTCGGCCTGTCGGATGAGGCCGATCGCATCCAGCCCGTCCATGACCGGCATATGCAGGTCCATCAGCACCACGTCGAACGTCTCGCCGCCATCCGAGCCGACAACCGCGTCGACCGCTTCCTTCCCATTGCGCACGACATGGACGCTGTGGCCAGCGCGCCTAAGCGCCTCGCGCGCGAGAAGTGCGTTGATGGGATTGTCTTCAGCCAGAAGCACCGAAAGCCCCTGCTGCGTCCGCTGTCCGATCTTCATCGCAGGAAGAGCCGATGGCAGTCCATGCCCTTCGGCGGCACCCAGCAGAAGCTGGCGCTCCAGCGTTCCGCCGCGCACGGGCCGCGCCAGGAAACTCGCATATCCATTGGCGTTGAATTCGGGCAGGCGGCCTCGTTCGTTTGGCGCAATCAGCGTCAGCATCGCGACATCGCTGCGATGCGCTGTCCGTATGGTCGAAATCACGTCTCCGGACGGTGTCTCGATGCTTGCATCGACCAGAACCGCGGTGGCGTTGAGCGCCCGAGCCCGCAACACCGCATCGGTGACATTTGTCTCGACCGCTGCCTGTCCGCCATGCGCACGCACCGTCATGGCGATGGCTTGCGCCTCGACAAGATTGGGCGACAGGACGACGACGCGCGCGTCGGCCAGGCTGGCGTTGACCTTCGTGTCGACGTCGGCAATCGCCGGTAGCTCGATGGTAAAGGTCGATCCTTTGTCGATTTCGCTGTCGAGCGTGATCTGCCCACCCATCGCGTCGGCGAGGCGTCGCGAGATAGCAAGCCCAAGGCCCGCCCCGCCGTGCTCGCGCGTCGACGTGCCGTCGGCCTGCTCGAATTCCTCGAAGATGCGGTCACGGTCGGCCGGTGCCAGACCCGGTCCCGAATCGGTGACTGCAAAGCGGATGAAGTTCGCATTGCCGGCAGCCGCCATGGTCACCGACAGCATCACGCCGCCGGTGCCTGTGAACTTGATCGCATTGCCGACGAGGTTCAGCAGCAGCTGGCGCAGCCGGCCGGGGTCCGTCTCGAAATGATCCGGCACGGCGGGATCGACGAAGCAGCCGAGGCCGATGCCTTTAGCATAGGCGCGCGCCGCCAGTAGCTCGACGATGTTCTCGACGCTTTCGCGCGGCGAAACAGGTTGCGGCTCCAGATCGATGCGCCCCGCCTCGATCTTGGAGAAGTCGAGAAGATCTTCGATCAATGCGAGGAGGGCGGTCGCAGAGGTCGAGATGGAATCGACATAGGTGTTCTGCTCAGCCGAAAGCCTTGTATCGGCCAGAAGCTTCGCCAGCCCCATGATGCCGTTCATCGGCGTGCGGATTTCATGGCTGACCGTGGCGAGGAAGCGTGACTTGGCCGCACTCGCCAACTCTGCGCGCTCACGCGCGGCCACCATCGAATTTTCTGCCGATTTGCGCGCCGTGATGTCGCGCGCAACTGCGCGGTGCGAGGCATAGTCGCCCTCTGCATCGCGCACGGAATGTTCGATCCACGAATACCAGCGCGGGCCCGAAGCGGTCTCGATGGCGACATCCGTCGAGGTCAGGATCTCGCCATTGGCAAACGACGCGTCAGGCAAGTCGCCGACAGTCACCCCAAGCTCGTCCAGCGCCATGCCGGTCAGTACTGCCGGGTCAGCGTTCAGAAGGGCGGCGAATACGCGATTGGCATAGACGATGCGCCCGTCGCGGTCGCGCTCGACAACCAGATCGCCGAGTGCGTCGCTCAAGCCGAGAAATCGAGCTTCGTTCTCCTGCAGTTCCCACATGCGGTCTGCCAGGGTTTCGGCGCGCTCGCGATTGCCTGCGTCCGATCTTGGCGAGGCGACGGTCAGTCCATAGCCGGCCGACAGGCCGCCCAGAATGAGCATCAAACTGGATATTGCGCCGGGCAGGTCAGAAAGCGGCGGCGCGAACGCCCCGCAGATCAGCGCGGCACCGGCAGCGAGCGGTATGCCCGGATACCGGAGAACCTCCCGCCATGCCGGGTTCCGCTCTGCCGGCTGCTTCATCGCCTGGCGAACCGTCCGCCTGACGCGGCCCTCAATTCGGCAAGATGCGCATCATTGTCGTGCCATTCCCACCACTGGTCGGCGAGCATTTCGACGCGCTCGCGATGGTCGGCGGTTTCTGGTTGTGGCGGTGTGACTGTCAGCCCATAGCCGGCACTCATCCCGCCCAGAAGCAGCATCGCTTGTGACAGGACAGTGGGAAGATCTGCGAGATTCGGCGCAAACGCTCCGCAGATCAGTGCTGCCCCCGCAACCAGCGGAATGCCGGGATACTGGAGAACTTCGCGCCACGTGGGTTCGAAACTTGCCTGTTGCCTCATAGCTTGATCCACCCTCTGTCCCATGGCGGGACAATAGAATGGGAGCCGTGAGAGAAGGCTTGGGCCGAATGCTAAGACTTTAACGAAATGTCGGATTTCGCGAACGCGCCGGCATTCCGTCTAAATGCGGGCGGGGAAGCGGTTCCGCCTCTGGAGTGTCGCGCCAAGTCTACGGCGTCATATCAATGGCGACGCCAGTCGATGATCTCCTGCAAGATCACGAACATCGCGCCAATCGTGATGAACACATCCGCCAGATTGAACACGGCAAACGACCAGACCGGCGTGTGGAAATAGAAATAGTCGATGACATAGCCGAGGCTGGCGCGATCGATGATATTGCCAAGCGCCCCGCCCACGATCAGCACGAAGCCGAAGCGCGCCAGTTTCTGATGCTCTTCCGTGCGCAATGCCAGCCAGCAGATGAAGATCATGACGACGAAGGTGAACGCCACCATCACCTGGTCGCTTAAGCCCGACAGGAATGAGAATGCGATGCCGGTGTTGCGCGTGTGGAACAGAGCGAAGAACGGCAGAAGTTCGATGGCCTCGCCATAGTCCATCGTGCTGACGACAATCGTCTTGACGACCTGATCGACCAGCGCAAACAGGATGACGAGCGACGTCGCGGAAAAGAGCCAGCCCTGTTTCACGATGCGCCGCTCAGTTTCAGCGCCTTGCGCCGCACCTCAAACAGCATGACACCGGTCGCCACGGCCAGATTGAGCGAATCCGCCCTGCCCACCTGCGGGATCAGCACCAGCCTGTCGCAAACGGCAGCCAGCGTGTCGGGCAGGCCCTGCTGTTCATTGCCCATCAGCATCAGGACCGGCTTTCCCGCATAATCGACCGTGCGGTAGTCGACCGCGCCCTTCAGATGTGTGCCGATGACCAGCCCCTTGAAGCCCGCGCGCCAGGCGAGGAAATCTGCTTCGCTAGCCTTCACCACGGGCACGGCAAAGATCGAGCCCATCGTTGCGCGAACGGTTTCCACGGTGAACGGATCGGTCGTGTCGCCGACGAGGATGATGCCCTTTGCGCCGACCGCATCGGCGGTGCGGATGACGGTGCCGAGATTGCCCGGATCGCGCACGCGGTCCATCGCCACCCAGACGTCGTCATTGGCCGGGCGCACATCCTTCAGCCTGCCCCAGCGCTGCTCGAACACGCCGATGACCATTTGCGGATTGTCGCGCCGGGTGATGGCAGAGAGCACCTTTTCCGACGCTTCGAGCACCAGCCCGCCAGACGCTACGGTGCGCACCGCAGCCTTCTCGACGGCCGGATTGCCCTTGGCCGCCTTGGAATAGATCAGCGCATTGATCGTCCAACCAAGGTCGAGCGCGTCGATGACGAGCTTCAGCCCCTCGGCCATGAAGGCATTCTGCTGGTCGCGGAATTTCTTCAGCGCCAGGGACTTGATGTCCTTGACCAGCGGATTGGCGAGGCTCGTGACCTCCTTCACCTGTCCGACGGCGCGGCGTTCGATCATCATGACACCCAGCGCGAAAAGAGTGATGTGGAAAGCGCGCGGCCCGCCGCCTTTTCGCGGATGACCAGTTCGCCCGATTCGACCTGGCCCCCCATGCCGGCAAACGTGTCGCGCATCAGCGCGTGGATGGCAAAGAAGGATGAGCGGATCGAATAGGCGGTCAGCACCATGGCGAGCGGCTTTGGCGTCAGCAGGTCGCGGCAAAGCTCGACCGTTGCGGGCAGATGCTCGAACAACTGCCACACCTCGCCTTTCGGTCCGCGCCCATAGGCCGGCGGGTCGAGCAGGATCAGGTCGTAGCGGCTGCCGCGCCGCGCCTCGCGCTCCACGAACTTCATCGCATCGTCGCAGATCCAGCGGATCGGCTTGGCGGTCAGCCGTGCGACCTCCTGGTTCTCGCGCGCCCAGCCGATCGCCTTCTTCGACGCGTCGACATGCGTCACCTCGGCCCCCGCGCGCGCGGCGACCAGCGAGGCAAGCCCGGTATAGCCGAACAGGTTCAGCACCTTGACCGGCCGTCCCGCGCCCCTGACCAGCCCTTCCATATGTGCCCAGTGCGTCGCCTGTTCGGGGAAGACGCCGACATGGCGAAACGAGGTGAAACGGCCGAGATAGGATGTCTCGCCATGGTTCATCGGCCAGGTTTCGCCAAGCGCAGCCTTGGGAAAGCGCCATCGGCCAACCCCTTCCTCATCGGTGTCGCCGGTGAAGATGGCGTCGACATCGCGCCAGTCCTTTTCGGGCAGTGCGCGCCGCCACACCGCCTGACCCTCGGGGCGCACGATGCGGTAGTCGCCATATTGCTCCAGCTTTTCGCCGTCGCCCGAATCGAGCAGCGCGTAATCCGCATTGGGCAGCACTTCCAGCACCAGCGGCACGCGTTCGGCGGGCAGGGCGCCTGCACGGCGCGGTAGATGCCCGGCCTGCTTCGGGGGCTGCGTGGAGGCCTCGTCGCGCGGGCGCGCCGGCTGGCGCTGCTGCTGCGTGGCGGGATGTCTGGACTGGCCGCTTTTTTCGGAACGGCGGTGGTCGCGCGGCGGTTTCATCTTCCAGCGGCCTTATGAGAATAGCGCGGCTTCTGCCACAGGGTTTCGCACCCCGCAACCTGAAGGCTCACGCGCGGACCTTGCCGTATATGTCGATTGCAGCCGCCAGATCCTCCAGCGCCGCGCCGACGGACTTGAACAGGGTGATCTCGTCCGGCCCGCCGCGCCCGGCCTTTTGCCCGCGCGACAGTTCGTGCAGGTCCGCGACGATACCGTCCTGTGAAAGCACGCCTGACGCCAGCGGCTGCACGATGTCTCCGGCCTCCTTCGTCGCGCCCGCGCGGGTATCGACAAAGACGCGGACGCGCCGGATCGTCTCGTCATCGGCCTCGCGCATCGCAGGCGTGAAGCCGCCCACGAGATCGACATGCGTGCCGGGGCGCAGCCATTCGCCTTTGATCAGCGGGTCGGTTGAAATCGTCGCAGCCGACACGATGTCGGCCCAGCCGACCGAATCTTTTAGAAATCCGGTCGCTTGCGCGGAAAAACCTGCTGCCGCCAGTTCGTCCGCCACCTTGCGCGCATTGTCGGGCGTGCGGTTCCAGATGCGGATTTCGCTGATCGGCCGAACGGCGGCATGGGCGCGGGCGAGGAATGGCGCAAGCGCGCCTGCGCCGACGACCAGCAGTTTCGACGCGTCCTTGCGCGCCAGATAGTCAGCTGCGAGCGCCGAGGCGCAGGCGGTGCGCCACTGCGTCAGGCGCGGACCGTCGATCAATGCCAGCGGCTCGCCGCTGCGCCCGTCGAGCAGGAAATACTGCCCCATGACGGCGGGCTTGGCGATTTTGTTATTGTCAGGCGAAACGGTGACGATCTTGACCCCGATGAACCCGCCGTCGGACGTGCCGGCGCGCTCCATGTCGCTCCAGGCGGGCATCAGCAGCAGCGTCGAATCCGCTCCGTCGGGCCGCGCGATTGTGTGATGATGCCTGACCGGCTGAACCGCGCCGTCCCGAAAGGCGCGGCGCAGCGTCTCGGTCAATCCGGCAAAGTCGAGCGCGCTGTCAATTTCGGCAGCGGACACGAATTTCATCGTCACACCCGCGGGGCGGGCAGCGCCGTGGCCGATGTCTGTGCTGGCTGAGGCTGAGGCTGCGCAGCCTTGCGTTGGCTGATCTCCTGCATCAGCGACCGCACTTCCTTGTCCTTCGACTTGGCGTCGCGCCGGTAGCGCCCCTGGCTCATCCAGGTTGCGAAGCTGCCAACCAGCATTCCGAGCGCGAGCGCCAGGAACAGCATCGCAAACAGCGGCAGTTGCAGCGTCAGGCCGGGATTGCCCGGATTGAACGGGTCGATGGTGAATGTCGCCGGCGCGCGGTTTGCGACCGCCAGTGCGATCAGGATAACGGCGACGGGAACCACGATGACGACGAGGAAGATACGATTGACCATGTCAGCGCCGCCTCAATCGTCGAGATTGAGCCGCTCCCGCAATTCCTTGCCCGTCTTGAAGAACGGGACCCACTTCTCCTCGACATCGACGGATTCGCCGGTGCGCGGGTTGCGGCCGGTGCGCGCCGGCCGGTTCTTGACGGAGAACGCGCCGAAGCCGCGCAGTTCGACCCTGTTTCCATTGGCCAGGGCATCGGTGATTTCCTCGAAGATCGCATTCACGATATTCTCGACATCACGCAGGAACAGGTGCGGATTGCGGTTCGCAATCAGTTGGACAAGCTCAGACTTGATCATGCGGCAGGTCCCCCTCGGTCTTGTTTATCTTCAACGATTTCAGGCAGGTGGCACTGTAATGTCAGTCGCGAGCAGCCGCGTTTTCAACGTGCCAGAGCGACAGCATACCGTCAAGAAAGATACGGTCCGCTCCGATACTTTCCAGAAATCCCCTGCCTGACATGTCATAACCCAGAAGCCTGGCCGCCGCCTGGCCGGCACTTCCCAGGAGAAAAGCGGCTGACGACTGCTTCGGTTTCCACTCGACAACCTCGAGATCCTTGTCGACGCCCTTCGAGGTCAGCCATTCCCTGGCTCGCTCCTCGCCGCCCAGCGCATCGATCAGCTTTTTGTCGAGCGCTTGCCGGCCGGTAAAGACCGATCCGTCCGCAAGAGCCAGCACCTGGGCGCGGTCGAGCGGCCGGCGATCGGTCACCAGCGTCACGAACCAGTCGTAGGAATCCATGATGAGGCGGCGCAGCATTGCGCGCTCTTCTTCGGTCGTCGGATTGAATGGCGATGGCTCGGCCTTCAGCGGCGAGGATTTGACCTCGTCCATGGTCACGCCGATCTTTTCGAGAAGCCCGGTGACGTTTGGAAACTGCACCAGGACGCCGATCGAGCCGATGATCGACGACTGGCGCGCCACGATGAAATCGGAACCGCTGGCGATCATGTAGCCGGCGGACGCCGCCAGCGTTCCAACCTGCGTCACGGTCGGTTTTGCCTGCGCCAGCTTGCGCACCGCCTCGAAGATCGCTTCGCCGCCAGCCGTGGTGCCGCCGGCCGAATTGACGGCGATGATGACACCCTTGACCGCGTCCGACTCGGTCGCGTCCTTGATGCGCTTCAACAGCTCTTCATTGTCGGTGATGGTGCCCTCGATCTTTATGCGGGCGATATGTGCCGCCGACATGTTCAGCGCGTCGCGGCTGGACCACCAGATCGCGCTTCCGATGGCGATTGCGGCGACGACAAGCGCGGCGACGCGCCAGAACGTCAGCTTGCGCCTCAGGCGTCTGCGGTCGATCAGTTCATCTGCCCGAAGCGACATTGATGACGGTTCCGTTTGCTGGTTTCCGGATACAGGTATGGCGTGTATCTAGAGCAACAAGTTCCCCGCTGCCACCCCCGCCTTGGGCATGTTCAAGGTGGCTGCGCGCAGGACGCTTGCCTGACGGGCTGTTATTTCATCCAAAAATAACCATATTGGAATGAAAGTCGGGGGCTTGAGACCGTCGCGCTTATTGCGGGCAATTTCTTGAGGCAATGCCTCGTGCGTCGGGCGACGGATATTTCGGGCGCTGGTCTTCGAGGACCATAGCAGGAGCAGTATGGCTGAACGGGTAACAATGGACGCGGGACATGCGCGTGCCGGCGAACAGATCGTGTCGCGTGGACACGAGGCGTTCGCGCGCGCCCAGCGTCATTCCAGGCGCGTCCAGGCTATGAAGTTCTGGCTGCCGGGGCTCGCAACAGTGGCGCTCGTCGCCTTCGTCGGCTGGTCCTATCTCGCCATTCCCAAGGTTGAGGGCGTCGCTTCGGCTGGCGCCGCCGTCGTCGAGGGCAAGCTCGTCATGGCCAATCCGAAGATGGATGGCTTCACCAAGGACAACCTGCCCTACACGATGACGGCGGCGCGCGCGACGCAGGATGTCGGTGGCACTGGAGCAATCGAACTGGAGGGCATCGATGCCACCCTCCCGATCAGTGCGCAGAACACTGCCAAGATATTCGCCAGGCAGGGCGTCTTCGACAACCAGAAGAATTTGCTGACGATCGCCTCGCCGATCGAGGTGACGACAAGCGACGGGATTGTCGCGAAATTCCAGTCCGCCACAGTCCAACTGGCCGCAGGGTCGCTGTCGACGCCCGATCCTGTCGATATCACCGTCGATGGCGCTCATATCAGGGCCGAATCCATGTCGGTCAGCGACAAGGGCGCGGTGATGGTCTTTGAACGCCGCGTCAGGGTGGACATAGATCCCAAATTTGTGAAGAAGAGCGATGCGAAATCGGGGGAGGCCAATGCGGCCCAATAATCTTTCAGCCCGCCGTCTGATTGCGGCTATTGCGGTCGGCTTCGCCGTTCTCGCAACCTCCGCCCACGCGCAGGAATCCCGCTCCACCGGTCTCAAGCTGTCCGGCGACGGCCCGATCCAGATCGAGAGCGACAAGTTCGAGATGCGCGAGAAGGACAACCTCGCCATCTTCACCGGCAATGTGAACGTCGTGCAGGGGAAGATGTCGCTCAAGGCCGGCCGCATGACCGTCCATTACGTCAAGAAGGCGGGCGAGCAGCCTGCCTCGGGCAGCAGCAGCGTTGCGCTTGGCGGCAGCTCGGACATCGAGCGCCTTGAGGTCGACGGCAAGGTCTACCTCAAGTCGGACACGCAGGTTGCGACCGGTGACAAGGCGACGTTCGAAATGGCGAGCGAGACCATGGTCATGACTGGAAAGGAAGTCGTCCTCACCGACGGCCCGAACGTCCTGATGGGCTGCAAGCTGACTGTCAGGATGCAGACCGGCGAGGCAAAGCTCGACGGGTGCGGCACGAGCGGGGGCAGCGGGCGCATCAAGATGCTTCTCTCCCCCAATTCCAGAAGCCAGTAGTGCTGCCGTCTTGGCATCCGGTTTGAAAGATAGCGTCGCAGAGGCGTCGAAGGCGGCCCCGGCTGCGAAAGGTCGCGACCAGCTTCGCGGCACCCTCATCGCGCGCGGCCTGACCAAGAGCTACAAGGGCAGGGAAGTCGTGCGCGGCGTCTCGCTCGGGGTTCGCTCCGGCGAGGCCGTTGGGCTTCTAGGCCCCAATGGCGCCGGCAAGACGACCTGCTTCTACATGGTCACCGGGCTCGTTCCCGTCGACAAGGGCACGATCGAGCTTGACGGCTTCGACGTGACGCAGATGCCGATGTATCGCCGCGCCCGGCTCGGCATCGGCTATCTGCCGCAGGAAGCCTCGATCTTTCGCGGCCTGACGGTGGAGCAGAACATCCGTGCCGTGCTCGAAGTGGTCGAGCGCGACAAGACCGAACGCGAAAAGCGGCTCGACGCCCTGCTTGAGGAATTCCACATCCCACACTTGCGCAAATCGCCTGCGATCGCGCTGTCCGGCGGTGAGCGCCGGCGTCTCGAAATTGCGCGCGCGCTCGCCTCTAAGCCGAATTTTATGCTGCTTGACGAGCCGTTTGCCGGCATCGACCCGATCGCGGTCGCCGACATCCAGCAGCTTGTCCGCCATCTCACGGCGCGGGGCATCGGCGTTCTCATCACCGATCACAATGTCCGCGAAACACTCGGCCTGATCGACCGCGCCTACATCCTGCATGGCGGCGAGGTGCTAACCCACGGGCGTCCGGCCGAAATCATCGCCAATCCCGACGTCCGGCGTCTCTATCTCGGCGAAGACTTTACGCTTTAGGAACGCCGCGCCCTGTAGATTTCCTTGACAAGCAAAAGCCGGGCCAGTTTGGTTCCCCGGCGGCCGGTCCGAAGAAACGGCCGGTAAAGTCAGGGTGGTTTAGTCCGGATCATGGCTCTCGCAGCCAAATTACAGCTTCGACAGTCGCAGGCGCTGGTGATGACACCCCAGCTCATGCAGTCGATTCGTCTGCTGCAACTGAGCCATGTCGAGCTGGAACGCTTCATCGACGAGGAAATCGAGCGCAATCCGCTGCTGGAGCGTGTCGCTGCCGACGACGGCGGCGATCGGCCAGAGCCGGGCGAGCCGGCGAGCGATGATCCGACTGCCGGCGACTGGCTGAAATCCGATCTTGAGGCCAGCGCCGAGACAATTGCCGAGCGCATGGGAACTTCGCTGGAGAATGTCTTTGCCGACGAGTCGGGCGTTGCCGAGCCTGTTGCGCCCGATCTCGCCTCGCAATGGAAATCCCTGCCGTCATCCAGCGCGCCTGGCACCGATGGCTTTGATTTCGATGCTGTGCCTGGCGGAAAACCGTCCCTACGCGCCCATATCGCCGAGCAGATCGCCTTTTCTTTCGCTTCCCGCCCCGAGCGGCTCATCGCCGATGAACTGGCCGACAATCTCGATGAGGCGGGTTATCTGCGCGTCGGTCTGACGGAAATCGAGGCCCAACTCGGGACCGACCGCCAGACGGTCGAAGCCGTGCTCGCGACATGCCAGACCTTTGATCCGCCTGGGATTTTCGCCCGCGACCTCGCCGACTGCCTGTCGATCCAGCTTCGGGCGCGAGACCGGCTCGACCCGGCCATGACCGCGCTTGTTTCGCGGCTCGACCTGCTTGCACGTCGCGATTTTCAACAGTTGAAACGCATCTGCGGCGTCGACGAGGAGGATCTGATCGACATGCTGGCGGAGATCCGCCGGCTGGATCCCAAGCCGGGGACGGCCTTTTCGACTGATGTCGCCGACGCAATCGTTGCCGACATTATAGTGAAGCCCGCGCCGGACGGCACCTGGGCGATCGAGCTCAATGCCGACACTTTGCCGCGCGTGCTGGTCGATCAGACCTATTATGCCCGCGCCAGCGCTGCGACGCGCGACGGCGAAGAACGCGAATTCCTGTCGGAATGTCTCCAGAACGCAAACTGGCTGACCCGCAGCCTCGACCAGCGTGCCCGCACCATCCTCAAGGTGGCGATCGAGATCGTGCGTCAGCAGGACGGCTTCCTGACCCATGGCGTGCGCCATTTGCGGCCTCTCAACCTGCGCACCGTGGCCGATGCCATTTCCATGCATGAATCGACCGTTTCGCGCGTTACCGCCAACAAATACATGCTGACGCCGCGCGGCGTTTTCGAATTGCGGTATTTCTTCACCGCTTCCATCGCCGCGGTGGAAGGCGGCGAATCCCATTCGTCGGAGGCTGTCCGCGACCAGATCAGGGGCCTGATCGAGGGCGAGGCAGCCGACGTTCTGTCCGATGACGCGATTGTGGATATCCTGAAGAAAACCGGCATCGACATCGCCCGAAGGACAGTCGCCAAATATCGGGAAGCAATGAGCATTCCGTCTTCGGTGCAACGCCGCCGCGAGAAGCGCGCGATGATCAGCGCGGCGTCCTGAAACAGCTTTGCGGAACGGCTCCGGCCCCCGTTCGTTGACATTCCAGAGGTGAATGACTAGAAGCCGCCACCCATAAGAGGCCGGGTGTAGGAAACGGATACGTCGTTGGACTGCTGGCGGGGCTGAATGCCCGAATAGGCCGAAAAATTCCCAAATCAACTTGTGCCGGACGACTATCGGTATAGAATCCGGACAGTTCGAAGAACACCGGTCAAAAGAGGTAAAATCTCAAATGAGCCTGCGCATTTCGGGCAAGCAGATGGAAATCGGCGACGCTTTCCGCACACGAATCGAAGGTCGGATCGGCGATGCTGTCGCCAAGTATTTCGACGGAGGGTTTTCCGGTCACGTTACGGTGGAGAAGGACAAGTCGCGCTTCAGCGCCGATTGCGTCGTTCACCTCGACACCGGGCTGACGCTTCAGGCCGCTGGCCAGGCACAGGACCCGCAGCTTGCGTTCGACGCAGCCGCCGAGCGCGTCGAAAAGCGCCTGCGCCGCTATAACCGCAGGCTCAAGTCGCACTCCAGTTCGGCCATAAACGGGTCTGGCGGCGATTTCTCCTACCGCATCGTTGAGGGCCTGCCCGACGACGACGAGGAAATCCCGGTCGATTTCGCCCCGGCCATCGTTGCCGAGAGCGTCATGTCGCTAAAGGCCATGTCTGTCGCTTCCGCAGTGATCGAGCTCGATGCGAAGGACAGCCCGGTGTTCGTCTTCCGAAATTCAAGCAGCGGCCAATTGAACATTGTCTACCGTCGGCCGGACGGGAACATTGGCTGGGTCGATCCAGCCCTTGGCAACGGCCAAGGCTGACAAGGACAAAAATATACTCGAAGCCGCCGGCTTGACGCCATGATAGGCGGTTTCTGGGCTTGCTAAGGACTATCCATGATGGACTTGAGTGATCTGATCGAAGCCAGGGCGGTTCTGCCGGCTTTGCGGGCAAACTCGAAGAAGCAGGTGCTTCAGCTCGTTGCCGAAAAGGCCGCGGAATTGACGGGCCTGCCCGAGCGCGAGGTGTTCGACACCATCCTGCAGCGCGAGCGCCTGGGTTCCACCGGTGTCGGCAACGGCATCGCCATTCCCCATGGCAAGCTTGCCGGCATCAAGAAGATTACGGGCGTCTTCGCCCGTCTTGAGCAGCCGGTCGATTTCGAGGCGCTGGACGACCAGCCGGTCGATCTCGTCTTCCTGCTTCTGGCGCCGGAAGGTGCTGGTGCTGACCATCTCAAGGCCTTGTCGCGCATCGCGCGCGTGCTGCGCGATGCATCGACCGTTGAAAAGATCCGCGCCACGTCGGATCCGGCGGCGATCCATTCGTTCCTGGCCGAAACACCGGCCTCTCACGCCGCCTGACCTGTTTCGTCAGCCGCCCTACTGGAGGCTGACGGGAACCAGATCGTTTTCAAGGGCGCCCGCCAGCGCCCTGTCGCGGCGGTCGGCCAGCAGGATCGGGCTGCCATCGGCGGCGAACAGCGCCCATAGCTTCAGTCCCGATTCGATCTCCGGCATATTGGGAAAGCGCGACCGCAGGTCGTCGCTGTCCATCTCGCGCAGATAGCCGACAGCGCCCTCGCCGAGATGCGCCAGTTCGATATCGCTCATGCGGTTCTTCTGTTCGATGACCATTTCAGCCTCCATTGCCATGGGGCCTCCCACAAGGCCGACCCCATTCAGAGCTTCTTCTTCCGGGCCGACCGACGAGATCAGTCTTCCACGGAAATGTTTATTTTCTTTACCAGCCTTGCCGGCTCGGGCCGGTCGAGGTCGATCGACAAAAGGCCGTTCTTGAGGCCGGCTGCGATCACTCGCATCCCGTCTGCGAGCAGGAATGTGCGCTGGAACTGCCGGGCCGCGATGCCGCGGTGCAGAAATTCGCGCTGGCCGTCCTCCTGCTGGCGTCCGCGGACGCAAAGCTGGCTTTCCTCGACGCTCACGTCCAGATCGCTTTCGGCAAAGCCTGCCACGGCAAGCGTGATGCGCAGTGTCTGGGTTGCGTCGTCGTCGGAACGGATGCGCTCGATATTGTAGGGAGGATAGCCGTCGCCGGATTTCGCTACGCGCTCCAGCGTCTTTTCCATGGCCTCGAAGCCCAGCATCAACGGGTTCGAAAATGGCGTCATGCGGCTCATCGTCTTGTCCTCAATCGAGCGACCCTGCACCGATACCCGGATGGCATATCGGCGCTTGCCAATGATATGGTCCGCCACGCGCAACGATTCAAGTCGCGACTTCATACGAGGGTAGAGAGTTTCATGGCCGAACGGCGAAAGATCATCATCGACACGGACCCCGGCCAGGACGACGCGGTCGCCATATTGCTGGCGCTTGCCAGCCCGGAGCTCGACGTTCTGGGCATCACGGCGGTTGCCGGCAATGTTCCGCTGAAACTGACCGAGAAGAACGCCCGCAAGATTTGTGAGCTGGCAGGCCGGCCCGAGACGAAGGTTTTTGCCGGCGCGATCAGGCCCTTGGTGCGCACACTGGTGACGGCTGAGGAAGTTCACGGCAAGACCGGCCTGAACGGTCCGCAATTGCCGGAGCCGACGATGACCCTCCAGCCGGAATATGCGGTCGACTGGATCGTCGATACGCTGATGGCCGAGGAGAGTGGATCGGTGACGCTCTGCGTGCTCGGACCGCTGACGAACATTGCGCTCGCGCTCGTTCGCGAGCCGAAGATCGCAAAGCGCGTGGCCCAGATCGTGCTGATGGGCGGTGGCTATTTCGAACAGGGCAACGTCACTCCATCGGCGGAATTCAACATCTACGTCGACCCGCACGCCGCCGACGTGGTGTTCAGGGCTGGCATCGACATCGTCATGATGCCGCTCGACGTTACTCACAAGGCGTTGACGAAGAAGACCCGCGTCGAGCGCTTCCGCGCGCTTGGCAACCGCGTCGGCATCGCGACGGCGGAAATGCTGGAATTCTTCGAGCGTTACGACGAGGAGAAATACGGCTCCGATGGCGGTCCGCTGCACGACCCTTGCGTCATCGCCTATCTGCTGCGTCCCGAATTGTTCAAGGGCAGGCATTGCAATGTCGAGATCGAGACGCATTCCGAATTGACGATGGGCGCGACCGTCGTCGACTGGTGGGGCGTCACCAGGCGGACGAAGAACGCCACCGTCATGCGCGACATCGATTCAGACGGCTTCTTCGACCTGCTGATCGAACGGCTGGGGCGGCTCTAGCCGCCTGTTCCTGCGGGCGGTGTGCCGGTCGCGGGTGCCGGCTCCACGTCGTAGTCCACGTCGCCGTCGGCATCGGTTGTCTTGACGACCAGAAGTCGCATGTCGCGGCGCACGTCCGGCGGCAGATCGTCGAGCGTCAGGGTGATCCTGCTGCCGTCCTCGAGTTCGACGGTGACGCGTTCCGGCTCCTGCCCTTCTGGAACGACCGCCACCACGCGGCCATTCATCCGCTCGGTGCGAATGGGCGAGGGGTCGGATTTCACCGACCAGATCAGCAGCGGTGCGCCGAAGATCGCGACGATGATGATCAGCGGAGCAAATCGCGCCAGTTGCCGGAAGATGAAAGGTGTTTCCACGGCCCGCCCGGTCAGAGATGGTTCGCGACTTCGGCGTCGGTCGGAATCGCCGGCTGCGCGCCCGGTTTCAGGCAGGCGAGCGAAGCGGCAATCGCGGCGCGGCGCATGGCTTCGTCGAGTGGCATTCCCTTGGCGATCCCGTCGCCGAGATAGCCGCAGAATGTGTCGCCGGCTCCGACCGTATCGACCGGCGTCACTTTCATCGCCGGCGCTTTCACCATGCCCTGCGGGGTGGCGGCCAGCGCCCCGTCCGCGCCCAGCGTCACGATGACGGTGCGTCCGGTCTTTGCCGCGTAGGCGCCCATGCGCTCCTCGCGCGTATGGCCGCCAAGCCCGAGCAGATTTGCGTAGAGGTCGAATTCGGTCTCGTTTGCCAGAAGATAGTCGGCTTCTGAAATGAAGGCCGCCGCATCCGATTGATAAGGCGCGGTGTTGAGCATGGTCCTGCAGCCGGCAGCGCGCGCCGCCAGAATAGCTGCCCCAACCGTCGGCAGCGGGATCTCGTTCTGGAACAACGCCATCTTGCTACCGTCAAAGACACCGTCGAGCGCGTTGCGGTCGACCATGCCATTCGCGCCCGGAACCACCGCGATGATGTTTTCGGCGTCAGCGCCCACCATGATCAGCGCAACGCCGGTCGCGGTCGACAGTTTCTCCACGCGGGTCAGGTCCACGCCGGTCTTGTCGAGCAGCGCCAGCGCCTCGCCGGCAAATGCGTCACGCCCGACCGCGCCGATCATGCGAACGGGCGAGCCTGCGCGGCGCGCCGCAAGCGCCTGATTAGCCCCCTTGCCGCCCGGAGCGGTGCGAAATGCGATGCCCGGCACCGTCTCGCCGCGCCCCGGCAGGCGTTCGACATCCGAAATCAGGTCGAGATTGATCGAGCCGACGACTGTGATCAATGAATGCCTCCCCCATTTGCCGCGCATGTTGGACTTTGCGTCCCTGGGCTGAAATACCCATCTATCCACGCTATGCGAAGTTCTCTTGTCCCAAAAGGAGCCGATTCGATGGCGCGACGCACTTCCTCATTCGGATTTCTCGGCCGTTTTGGCCGGTCCGAGGATTTGCGCCGGCTCGATGGCGCGCTGCGTGCGGTCGATCTGCACCCCAATCTCGTGCCGGAGGGTGCCAAGCTCGCGCTCGTCAATGTGATGAAGGATCATCTCGGCGACGTTCCTCCTCTGGAGGCTTATGCGCCTGCCGCGGCCATTTTTGCCTATTGTGCTCTGGGTTCTGGCGCGTTCGCCCACGCCAATGGCGATGCGGCGATGGAGGATGCCGAACGGCGCGTTGACGCGGCTCTGTCGGCTGACGGCATGGACGCCGATATCGTGCTTCTTGCCCATCACGCAAAGCTGATGCAGCCGGAAATCAGGGCCCGCCACGGCATCGAAATCGAGAACTAGGGCTGCGCCCCTTTCGCAATTGCGTAAAAACCTGTATGAGCGCGCCAAATTGATCGGCCCTCCTTTCCCTGGAGCGCTGCGCGAACCCCAAAGTGACATCCTTATGAAGCTCCGAAATATCGCGATCATCGCGCACGTCGACCATGGCAAAACTACGCTGGTCGACCAACTCCTCAAGCAGTCCGGCGCTTTCCGCGACAACCAGCGCGTCATGGAACGCGCCATGGACTCCAACGACATCGAAAAGGAACGTGGCATCACGATCCTGGCCAAGGCCACGTCGGTCGAGTGGAAAGGCACGCGCATCAACATCGTCGATACTCCCGGCCACGCCGATTTCGGCGGCGAGGTGGAGCGCATCCTCAACATGGTCGATGGCGCGATCGTTCTGGTCGACGCTGCCGAAGGTCCGATGCCGCAGACCAAGTTCGTCGTCGGCAAGGCGCTCAAGGTCGGTCTCAAGCCGATCGTTGCCATCAACAAGATCGACCGCCCCGATGGCCGCCATGTCGAAGTCATCAACGAGGTGTTCGACCTGTTCGCCGCGCTCGACGCAACCGACGAACAGCTTGACTTCCCGATCCTCTACGGTTCGGGCCGTGACGGCTGGATGGCCGAAAAGCCGGAAGGCCCGAAGGAAGACGGCCTCGGCCCGCTGTTCGATCTCGTCCTCAAGCATGTCGAGGAACCCAGGGTCGAACCCGGCCCGTTCAAGATGATCGGCACGATCCTTGAAGCCAACCCGTTCCTTGGCCGCATCATTACCGGCCGCATCGCATCCGGCTCGATCAAGCCGAACCAGGCCGTGCGCGTCCTGCATCACGATGGCTCGCTTCTCGAAAACGGCCGCATCTCCAAGATCCTTGCTTTCCGCGGCCTTGAGCGCCAGCCGATCGAAGAGGCCCATGCAGGCGACATCATCGCCATTGCCGGCCTGTCGAAGGGCACGGTTGCCGACACTTTCGCCGATCCATCCGTCGCAGAGCCGATGCCGGCCCAGCCGATCGATCCGCCGACCGTCACCATGTCCTTCATCGTCAACGATTCGCCGCTCGCCGGCACCGAGGGCGACAAGGTCACCTCGCGCGTCATCCGCGACCGCCTGTTGAAAGAAGCCGAAGGCAATGTCGCGCTGAAGATCGAGGAATCGGCCGACAAGGACTCGTTCTATGTCTCCGGCCGTGGCGAATTGCAGCTTGCGGTTCTCATCGAGACCATGCGCCGCGAAGGCTTCGAGCTTGCCGTTTCGCGTCCGCGCGTGGTGATGCAGAAGGGCGAAGACGGCGAAATCCTTGAGCCGATCGAAGAAGTCGTCATCGACGTCGATGAGGAGCACGCCGGCGTCGTCGTCCAGAAGATGAGCGAACGCAAGGCCGAGATGATCGAGTTGAAGCCTTCGGGCGGCAATCGCCAGCGTCTGGTGTTCTACGCGCCGACGCGCGGCCTCATCGGCTACCAGTCGGAACTTCTCACCGATACGCGCGGCACAGCCGTCATGAACCGCCTGTTCCACGCCTACGAGCCCTACAAGGGCGAACTCGCTGGCCGCACCAATGGCGTGCTCATCTCCAATGAGCAGGGCGAAGCTGTCGCCTATGCCATGTGGAACCTCGAAGAGCGCGGCCCGATGGTCATCGACGCCGGCGTCAAGGTCTATCAGGGCATGATCATTGGCATTCACAACCGGGACAACGATCTCGAAGTGAACGTTCTCAAGGGCAAGAAGCTGACCAACATCCGCGCCGCCGGCAAGGACGAGGCGGTCAAGCTGACCCCGCCGATCCGCATGACGCTGGAACGCGCGCTTGCCTGGATTCAGGACGACGAACTGGTCGAGGTTACGCCCAAGACTATTCGCCTGCGCAAGCTCTACCTCGATCCGAACGATCGCAAGCGTTTCGAGAAGCAGAAGATGGCAGGCGCCGCCTGATCTCATGAAGCGGGGGCTGCTTATCGTCCTCGCATTCCTGGCCGGTGCCTTTGCCGGCCTCGTTCTTTCTTTGCTCGCCTATCTCGCGCTGACCACGTTCGGCGGCATATTCGACCGCGAAGGCGCGATGGCGATGGGATTTGCCTTCACTATCGGCCCGATCGTTGCGTTCATCTGCGGCGTCGCGGCCGCCGTTTGGGCCGCGCGGCGGTAACTGCTCAGTCGACCAGCACCCGGGCTTCCAGGGCCGCCGCCTCGAAGGCGGTTCTTGCCGATTCCGCAGGGCCGTTGCCGTTAAGCGCGAACCGGCACGCCCGCACCGCTCCCCGGTGCAAGTCACTGCCTCGCTCCCGCCACCTGCCGGTGAGCAATTCGAGCGCTTCGCTCGCATTCATGATGTGGCGGAAGTCTCCGACAATGCCTTCGGCGACGGTCACCGGCTTTGAAAACCAACCCAGATCCATGATCGAACTCCTTTCGATCCAGCCCGGGGCGAGCGTGCTCGCTCGTCCATCTACGGCGATAACGGGTGAGTTTAGACCTTGTGGCGCATAGCCGACTACAAAGTTGCGTGATCGACAGGTCCGGACCCTGGCGACCGTTTCTTGTCCGGCGACAGTCCGTGCTGTGGCGTGTCCGGTCCCGAACGCCTAGATAGGTGCCAACTCATCCATCACGGCGGACAACTCGCATGAAAAAGATCGGCTTCCTCTCCTTTGGCCACTGGAACCCTTCGCCGCAGTCGGGCACGCGCTCGGCATCCGACGCGCTGCTGCAGTCGATCGACCTCGCGGTCGCTGCCGAGGAACTCGGCGCGGACGGCGCCTATTTCCGCGTCCACCATTTCGCCCGCCAACTCGGTTCGCCGTTCCCGCTGCTGGCGGCTGCGGGCGCCAAGACCAGCAAGATCGAGCTTGGCACCGCCGTGATCGACATGCGCTATGAAAACCCGCTCTATATGGCGGAAGACGCGGGCGCTGCCGACCTGATCGCAGGTGGCCGCCTACAGCTTGGCATTTCGCGCGGCTCGCCCGAGCAGGTCGTCGATGGCTATCGCTATTTCGGCTATCATCCCGAAGAGGGCAAGACCGACGCCGACATGGCTCGTCAGCACGCTGAAGTCTTCTTCGACGTCATTCGCGGCGAAGGCTTTGCCGAGCCGAACCCGCGCCCGATGTTCCCCAATCCGCCCGGCCTGCTGCGGCTCGAGCCGCATGCGCCCGGCCTGCGCGACCGCATCTGGTGGGGCGCTGCCACCACGCCGACCGCGCAATGGGCCGCCAGGCTCGGCATGAACCTGCAATCCTCGACGCTGGTCTTCGACGAGAGCGGCAAGCCGTTCCACGTCCAGCAGGCCGAGCAGATCCGGGCCTTCCGCGAGGCATGGAAGGAGGCAGGCCATGCGCGCGAGCCGCGCGTTTCGGTTTCGCGCTCGATATTCGCCATCGTCAACGACATGGACCGCGCCTATTTCGGCAATGGCGACAGCCAGGACCACTTCGGCTACATCGAGCCGGAAAAGCGCGCGGTCTTCGGCCGGTCCTATCAGGCCGAGCCGGAGAAGCTGATCGAAGAACTGCGGCAGGACACGGCGATCGCCGAGGCCGATACGCTGCTGCTCACCGTGCCGAACCAGCTTGGCGTTGCCTACAACGCTCATGTCATCGAGACGATCCTGAAGCACGTCGCGCCGGCGCTCGGCTGGCACTGACGGGTCTGGACCTCAAGCCGTCGCGATCTGCCTCTGGCGTCGCGACGGTCCCTCGGCTACCCGCCGAGGCATGACATCCGTCTCCACCAACCAGCCGCAGGCCGCTTCGGTGCTCGTGCCGATAGCGGTCTGTGCCATCGCCATTCTGGTGCTGACAGGCATGGACGCCTCCATGAAGGGGCTGGTTCTCGTCATCGGCGTCTACAACGCCATCTTCTGGCGCAGCATCCTGTCGAGCGCGGTTGCCGGTTCTGTTTGGCTCGCCCGGCGCAGCCCGATACCCACACGTCGCGTGCTTATGCTCCACGCATTGCGCGCGGCGGTCATCGGCCTCACCGTCATGTGCTTCTTCTGGGGGCTTGCCCGCATCCCGATTGCCGAAGCGATCGCGCTCTCCTTCATCGCTCCGCTTCTGGCGCTGCTGATGGCGGCGGTCATGCTGGGCGAGCGCATCCGCCCTGCCGCCATCTGGGCATCGGTCGCCGGGCTTGCCGGCGTCGCCGTCATCATGGCGGGCAATCTCGGCAGGGGTGACTACAGTCAGGATGCGCTGCTCGGCGCGCTGTCGGCCCTCGCATCGACCGGTTTCTACGCCTACAATCTCATTCTCGCGCGCCAACAGGCGCTGGTCGCAAAACCGCTCGAAGTCACATTCTTCCAGAATTTCTGCCTTGCGGTTCTGCTGGCTTTCGCTTCGCCCTGGCTTGCCTATGCCGTGCCGCGCGAGATGTGGCCGCTGCTCTGCCTGGTCTCCGCCCTGTCGATGATTGGCCAGTTCCTGATGAGCTGGGCCTATCGCCGTGCCGAAGCGCAATATCTCATACCGACCGAATACACGGCCTTTGTCTGGGCGGTGCTGCTCGGCTGGTATTTCTTTGGCGAGGTGATCGGCTGGACGACCATTGCGGGTGCGGCGCTCATCATCGCCGGCTGCCTCTATGCGGCAATGGTGAAGCCCAAGCTCGCCGAGCCGATCGAGGCGGCGGGCGTCTGAGAGACGGCTCTCCATCTTGCCTTGGCCCATCCATCGGATATGATAACGCTAGGTAAGATGAGGCGTGACCATGCGTTCACTTGCGAGCCTTGCGATCTCTTCGGCGCTCCTGCTCATGACGCCGCTTCCCGCCGCCGCCGAAACCGCCCCGCCTGCGGTTGAAGCGCAATTCTCTTCCTTCCTCGACAAATTCCGCGCCGCGCTCAAAGCCGATGACGCGGGCGCAATCGCCGCTATGACGAGACTGCCATTCATGGCCGCCGACAACATAACCAATGTCGACCAGTTCACCGACATGATCTACGAGCAAGATTTCACAGGCGAGAACCGATCCTGCCTGCAAACCGAGGCGCCAGTCTATGAGCGCGACGGCGCGAACAACGACAATTATTTCATCTTCTGTGGTGAAATGATCTTCGTCTTCACCCTTGGGCCTGACGGTTTCCAGTTCACCGACATCGGCGTCAACGATTGATTTTCGTTCAGACCAGCTTGTGGCCGGCCTGCGTCAGCAATGCTTTGGCGCGGCTCATATTCTCTGCCTTCAGCAGGAGATAATCCGTATCGAAGGTTGAGACGAAGAAGATGCCGATGCCTGCATCCGACAGCGGCCGGATGACGGCGAGCGCAATGCCGGTCTCGTCGAAGGCGAACGGCCCGTGGAATTTCAGGCACGACCAGCCGGCATCGTGGCGAATGTCGGCCGGCACTCGCGCCGCAAGGCACACCACCGACAATTCCTCGTCCGACCGGCTGATCGAGACGAAGCCCGGCCCATCTGCCCAGCCGGGGATGGCGGCATCGGCTTCCAGCCGCGCGATTGCATACTCTCCGTCGAGCGCGCGCAGGGTGATGAACGGTCCGGCTTTCATGCCTGTCATCTCACGTCAACGCGCCATCGAATGATATTCGTCATTCGGGCGCATGTCGGTTGCGGCGGCCACGCGGTTTGACATGTTGAAGAATGCGGCCGTCGAGGCGATGTCCCAGATCACCCGATCCGAGAATCCGGCATCGCGCAGAGCGGCACGGTCGGCGTCGTCGATCTTTGCCGGGGTTTCCGTCAGCTTCGCTGCAAAATCCAGCATCGCCTTCTGTTTCGCAGACAGTTTGGCGGCGCGATAGTTCATCACCATCATTTCGCCGAGCATGGGATCGCCCGAAAGCTGGCGCACCGCCGCGCCATGCGCAGTCAGGCAGTAATAGCAATGGTTGATCGACGAGACGACGACCGCGATCATCTCGCGCTCCAGCTTGGTAAGCTCGGACTCACCCAGCATCAGGTCGTTATACATATCGGTAAAGGCGCGCAGCTTCTTCTCGTCGAATGCATAGGCAGCCAACACATTCGGAAGCAGGCCAAGTTTCTCTTTTGCCTTGGAGAAATAGGCTTTCGTGCCGTCGCTCAATTCGGCCGCGGATAGATCGAGCGCAATTATCCCGTGATTGTCGCCTTTTGACATTCGTCATCCTCCCTTCACATGCTTTTCGCAGCTTGCGAGCCGTCGCCAGTGCGATTTTCTCTGCTACGATAGCGCAAATTTCTGATTTGGGGGGGTAGACATGCCGGCTGGATCAAAATCGTCTTCGGGTTCAACGTCGACAGCACCGACGGCCCAGCAGCTCCTTGAGCACCTCATCTCACGTGCCCCCGCCGAAGACCTCGCGCCTTATGACGACGGCGCGATCAAACGCACTGCCGAAATCGCCTATGCCGCGCTGAAACGCCATCGCAAGGGCGACAGCCTCGTTGTCATCGACCGCGAGCCGGGCATTGAACGCCAGGGCAGGCGGGTCTCCGCAATCACCGTCATCAACGACAACATGCCGTTCCTGTTCGACTCGGTCATGGGTGAGATTTCCGACGGAGGCGTCGAGCCGTTCCTCGTCATGCATCCGGTGCTTCATGTCGCGCATGGCAAGTCGGGCGTGACCAAACTCTACCCTGACGGCGCGCTGACAAAGGGCGACATCGACAAGGTCAGCCTGATCCATGTTCAGGTGCCGCAGATGAGCGAGGTGCGCGCCGAGGCGCTATCGGCGTCGCTCGACAGGGTGCTGGCCGACGTGCGCTCCGCGGTCACGGACTGGAAGCCGATGCTGGCGCGCCTCGAACGCGCCATCGCGACCTATCGCTACACCGATCTGCCGCTGAAGAAGGATGCGGTCGGCGAGGCCGTCGCCTTTCTCGAATGGCTGCGCGACGACAATTTCACTTTCCTGGGAATGCGCGACTACCATTATTCCGGCAACGAAAAGACCGGCACGCTGGAGCGAAGCGACGCGCAGGGCCTCGGAATTCTGGCAGACCCGGACACGCTCGTCCTGCGCTCGGGCACCGAGGCCGTTCTGACGACGCCCGAGGTTCGCGCCTTCCTCAATGGCCCGGACCCGCTGCTCGTCACCAAGGCCAACACGAAGTCGCGCGTTCACCGGCGCATCTATCTCGACTATGTCGGCGTCAAGACCTTCGATGCCAGGGGTAAGCTCGACGGCGAGTTGCGCATCGTCGGCATGTTCACCTCGACCGCCTACACGCGGTCGGTCGCCTCCATTCCCTACCTGCGCTCCAAGGCACAGTCGGTCATCGAGAAGTCCGGCTTCGAGGCGAGCGATCATTCCGGCAAGGCGCTCATCAACGTCATCGAATCCTACCCGCGCGACGAACTCTTCCAGATCGATGTGCCGACGCTGCGCAAGTTCTCCTCAGCCATTCTGGCGCTGGGCGAGCGGCCGCGCGTTCGCGTCCTGCCCCGCGTCGACCGGTTCGACCGGTTCGTCTCGGTCATCGTCTACGTGCCGCGCGACCGCTACGATTCCATCGCGCGCGAAAAGATCGGCGACTATCTGAAGGCTGTCTATGACGGGCGCTTGTCGGCTTATTACCCGGCCTTCCCGGAAGGCGGCCTCGCCCGCGTCCATTTCATCATCGGCCGCTCGGCCGGCAAGACGCCGAAGGTCGATCCCGCCACGCTCGAGGCGGCCGTCCGCGACATCGTCCGCAACTGGGAAGATGCGGTTGCAGATGCAGCCGAGGAGATCGGGGCGGAGCGCCGCTTCGTCGATCTCGCCGGGCGCTTCCCCGAAAGCTACCGCGGCTCGTTCAGTGCGGCCGAGGCGCTGCATGACGCCGAAGTCGCCGCGACCGTGACCGCAAACAATCCGATTGCCGTCGACTACTATCGCCATGCCGACCAGCCGGACCATCAGGCGGCGCTCAAGATCCATCATTTCGGCGCACCTGTCGCTTTGTCACGCCGTGTGCCCCTGCTTGAAAACATGGGCTTCCGCGTCATTTCGGAGCGCACCTTCGAACTGTCGGACGAGGACGGCGACCGCATCTTCGTCCACGACATGGAGCTCGAAAACGCTTTCGGCAATGCCATCGACCTGAAGGACGGTGGCGTTCTGTTCGAAGGCGTATTCCTGTCGGTCTGGCGCGGCGAGACAGACAATGACGGCTACAACGCCCTGTCGCAGACTGCCTCGCTGTCGGAACGCGAGATCCTCGTCCTGCGCGCCTATGGCCGCTATCTCCAGCAGGCCGGCATTCCGCAAGGCCAGGAATTCATCGCGGGCGTGCTCAACCGCTATCCCCAGATCGCGCGCGCGCTTCACGCTCTGTTTGTCGCCCGCTTCGACCCGCGCGCGCAGGGCGACACCGACGTTCAGACCAAGCACCTCAAATCAGCCGTTCGCGACGCGCTTCAGGAGGTGCCGTCGCTCGATGACGACACCATCATCCGCCGTTTTCTTAACCTGATCGACGCGTCGCTGCGCACCAACCATTTCGCCGAAACGGCCGACGATGTCTCGCTGGCGATCAAGCTTGAATCGCGCTCCATCGACGGCCTGCCCGAACCGCGTCCGTGGCGCGAGATCTTCGTCTACGGCACGGAGGTCGAGGGCGTGCATCTGCGCTTCGGTTCGGTGGCGCGCGGCGGTCTGCGCTGGTCGGACCGCGCGCAGGACTACCGCACCGAAGTGCTCGGACTGGTCAAGGCGCAGCAGGTGAAGAACGCGGTCATCGTGCCTGTCGGCGCAAAGGGCGGCTTCTTTCCCAAGCAATTGCCGGCAGGCGGCAGCCGCGACGCGGTCTTTGCCGCGGGCACCAAGGCCTATGTCAACTTCATCTCCAGCCTTCTGTCGATCACCGACAATCTCGACCAGAAGGGCATCGTGCCGCCGAAATCTGTGGTGCGCCGCGACGCCGACGATCCATATTTCGTCGTCGCTGCCGACAAGGGCACCGCGACTTTCTCCGACACCGCCAATGCCATCAGCCAGGCACACGACTTCTGGCTCGACGACGCGTTCGCATCCGGCGGTTCGGCCGGCTATGACCACAAGAAGATGGGCATCACCGCGCGCGGCGCATGGGAGGCGGTCAAGCGGCACTTCCGCGAAATGAACCGCGACATCCAGACGACGCCATTCTCCGCCGTCGGCGTCGGCGACATGTCTGGCGACGTGTTCGGCAACGGCATGCTCCTGTCGCACCAGACGCGGCTGATCGCGGCCTTCGACCATCGCGACATATTCATCGATCCCGATCCGGATATCGAAGCTTCCTTTGCCGAGCGGGCGCGCATGTTCGCGCTGCCGCGTTCGTCCTGGGCGGATTACGACAAGACGAAGATTTCGGCCGGCGGCGGCGTCTTCCCGCGCTCGTCGAAATCGATCACGCTGACCAAGGCGGCGGCCGACGCCATCGGCCTCGACAAGGTGACGGCTTCGCCGACCGAGATCATGAACGCCATCCTCAAGGCACCTGTCGATCTGCTCTGGTTCGGCGGCATCGGCACCTATGTGAAGGGATCGGGAGAAACCAATGCGGAGGTCGGCGACCGTGCCAACGACATCATCCGCGTCAACGCGGGCGACGTCCGGGCGAGGGTCATCGGCGAGGGCGCCAATCTCGGCGTGACCCAGCGCGGACGCATCGAGTTCGGCCTTGCCGGCGGCGCGATCAATTCCGATGCCATAGACAATTCGGGCGGTGTCAATTCGTCCGACCTTGAGGTCAACATCAAGATCGCGCTCGCCGCCGCCATGCGCGACAAGCGCCTCACCCGGCCGGCCCGCAACAAGCTTCTGGCCGAGATGACGGACGAGGTCGCCTCGCTCGTTCTTGCCAACAACTACCAGCAGACGCTGGCAATCTCACTCATCCGCAATCGCGGTCTTGCCGAGCTTGGCCATGAGGCGCGCTTTATGACCATCCTCGAAGAGCGCGGCCTGCTCGACCGGGCGGTCGAGAACCTGCCGACAAATGCCCGCATCGCCGAGCGTGCGGCGCGCGGCGAGCCGCTGACCCGGCCCGAGATCGCCGTGCTCCTGGCCTATGCCAAGATCGTGCTTTTCACCGACATCATCGCGTCCGACGTGCCTGACGATCCGCATTTCGACCGGGATCTGATGGACTACTTCCCGGGCAAGATGCAGAAGAAGTTCAAGAGCGATATCGAGGGCCACCGGCTTCGCCGTGAGGTCATTGCCCGCGTCGTCTCCAACGATCTGATCAATCGCGGCGGCGCGACTTTCGTCACCCGCTTGCAGGAGGCCACTGGACGCACCGCCCGCGAGGTCGTGCGTGCCTTTGCCGTGGTGCGTGACGGGTTCGACATGCCTGATGTCTTTGCCGGCATCGACGCGCTCGACAACCGAATCGACGGTCAGGTGCAACTCGACCTCTACGCACAGGCCTGCCGCCTGATCTATGTCGCCTCCGCCTGGGATCTCAAGAACGGCGACGACAGCGACGCGCTCGGCAAGCAGATCGCGGCCCTGCGCGAGGCGCGAGAATCGCTTCGGCCAAAGCTTGCCGAACTTGCCCCCGTCGCCATCCGCGAGCGCATCGCCTCACGCCGCGAAGCGTTGATTGCCGCGCAGGTTCCCGCCGCATTGGCCGAACGCCTGTCGCGTCTGGAACTGGCCGAGTTCGTGCCCGACATCGCGCTGGTCGCGCGCCGCGCAAAGGCCGGTCTGGTCGAGGCGGCACGGGCCTATTTTGCCGTGACCGAGGCCTTCCGCATCGGTCGCATCGAAGATGCAGCGCGCGCCCTCTCGCCGTCCGACTATTACGACGGAATGGCCCTGTCGCGCGCCGAGGACACGATCGCTGCTGCGCGCCGCTCCATCGCCATTGCCGCGCTGACCGGCTTTGCTAAGTCGGCGGACCCTGTGGCCGACTGGCTTGCTTCCGGTGGAGAGCGGATCGGCCGCCTGCGCGAGCGGCTTCAGGCGCTGACCGAAGGCGGCGACATCACTGTCTCGCGCCTCTCGGTGGCAGCGGGCCTGATGGGGGATCTGGCCTGACCGTCGCCGGGTCTTCCCGGCCACGCATAGGCACGGCCGGTTCCGTTTGAGCGAACTTGTGTCAATGTTCGTCGCCGCCTTCGTCGCGGCGACGCTCCTGCCTGCGCAGTCCGAAGCGCTGCTGGCCGCGCTTGCCGTCAAGGGCGGCGTGTCGGTAATCGCCCTGATCGCGGTCGCCAGTCTCGGAAATGTCCTGGGCTCGCTCGTCAACTGGCTGATCGGACGCGGGGTCGACAGGTTCCGCGACCGCAAATGGTTTCCGGTCGGTCCCCCCGCGCTCAGCAAGGCGGTCGGCTGGTATGGCCGCTATGGCCGCTGGAGCCTGCTGCTCTCCTGGATGCCTGTCATCGGCGATCCGCTGACGCTGGCGGCGGGCGTGCTGCGCGAGCCGCTCTGGTCGTTCCTGCTGCTCGTCTCGGTCGCCAAGACGGCGCGCTACATTGTCATTGCCGCCGCTGCGATAGGTCTTTGGGGTTAGGCCTGTGGGGGTAGATCTGTCAGGACGCTGATCGGCATCGGATGATCGGACGCCATGCCCATGTTACAAGCTTGACCATGCCACCAGTTGTCGTCGACCCCACCCGCATTCATGAATTCTCTGACTTCCAGTCCTTCTATGACTGGTTCTCCGTTCATCACGCGACGGAGCCGGAAGTCTGGATACGGATGCACAAGGTTTCGTCCGGCCTCCCGTCGATCACGCCGGTCTCCGCCATTGACGCGGCCCTGTGCTGGGGGTGGATCGACGCCATCCGCAAGGGGCTGAACGACACCAGCTATCTCCAGCGTTATACGCCGCGTGGGGCCAAGAGCACGTGGTCGCAGATCAATCGCGAGAACGTCGCCAGGCTCGTCGACGCAGGATTGATGACTGCTCACGGCCTGCGTCATGTCGAAAGCGCCAAGGCCGACGGGCGATGGGGCAAGGCATACCGCGTCAAGGATGCCAGACTGCCCGACGATTTGCTGGCGGCGATCGATGCTGAGCCGCAAGCCAAGGCGATGCTTGCCACCCTGACGGCGCAAAACCGCTTCGCGCTGGCCTTCCGCTTGAATGCATTGAAGACGCAGGCTGGCCGCGAAAAGCGGATCGCAGCCTTCGTAGATCAGCTCAAGCGCGGTGAGACGATCTACCCGCAGAAGGCAAAGTGACGCGTCGCCGTCATTCCTCGGCGAAATATTCCCGGTTGGCGTCGCGGATCTGGTTGAGCCGCGTGTCGATCTTGTGCAGGTGGATGCGCATCAGTCGCTCCGCTTCGTCGGCGTCTCCGGCGACCACTGCCTTGCCGATGCCGCGATGCTCGTCGATCGTCGCGGGCATTCCGAAGGCCAGCGACAGATAGCGCACCCGGTCCATCTGGATCTTCTGCGCGTCGACGATCTTCCAGACGAATTCGTGACCCGAAAGCTTTGCGATCATGCGGTGGAAGCCGTCGTCATGCCGGTGGAACGACCGATAGTCATTCGCGCCAGAAGCGGCTGCCTGAGCCGCATAGAATTCTTCGAAGACATCCGGCGCAATGGCAGGCGCAATCTCGGCCGCCTTGCGCACCACCGCCACTTCCAGCGCCACGCGCACGAAGCGCGCGTTAAGAACGTCGCGCATCGAGATGCGCACGATCTCCGTCGAGCGCTGCGGCCTGACCCGGACCAGCCCTTGTTCGGACAGCTGGATGAAGGCTTCGCGCACCGGCTGGCGGGACACGCCGAAACGCGAGGCGATGTCGCTTTCGGAGATCGTGTCGCCCGGTTTCAGTTCAAGCGCGACAATGGCTTCGCGCAGCGCCTGGGCGATGCGCCGCGACATGTTCGGGCGCACGTCTTCCGAGAGATTGAGGCTGGCAAGGTTCATCTTACAACCACAGGAATTTCATTCTTGACATCACATGTATGGTTCCATACCAGATCGTGCCACAGGATTTCTTGGGAGGAAAGTCCGACGTGGCCCTTTTGAGCGAAGATCGCCTTTTCCCGGCGGATCCAGCGGTGCGGGCCCTGGCGCGCCAGCTCTATGCGTCGGTGCGAGACCTCCCCATCGTCAGCCCGCACGGTCACACCGACCCGCGCTGGTTTGCCGAAAACGCTCATTTTCCAGATCCCTCCCAGTTGATGGTCGTCCCCGACCATTATGTCTTCCGCATGCTGTTCAGCCAGGGCGTGCCGCTCGAAAGCCTCGGCGTTCCGCGTGTCGACGGTGGCGCGGTCGAGACCGATCCGCGCGCCATCTGGCGGACCTTCGCGTCGCACTATCATCTCTTCCGCGCAACCCCGTCGCGACTCTGGCTGGATCACACGTTCCAGTCCCTGTTCGGCATGGACGTGCCTCTTTCTGCCGAAACGGCAGACCTTTATTACGATACGATCGACGCCTGTCTCAAAACGGACGCCTACCGTCCGCGCGCGCTCTATGAGCGGTTCAACATCGAGGTCATCGCCACCACCGAAGGCGCGCTCGACGACCTGCGCTGGCATCGTCAGGTGCAGGCATCCGGTTGGACGGGGCGTGTCGTCACCACCTATCGCCCCGATTCAGTCACCGATCCCGACTTCGAGGGGTTCCGCGACAATCTCAAGACCTTCGGCGAGCTGACCGGCTGCGACACCGGCACATGGGACGGCTATCTGGAGGCCCATCGCCGCCGGCGCGCTTTCTTCCGCGATCATGGCGCAACCGCGACTGACCACGGCCACGCCACCGCCGACACGGCCAACCTGTCGCGTGAGGCTGCCGCACGGCTCTATGGCGATGTGTCGACGCGCGCGGCGACGCCGGACGAGGCGCGCCTGTTCCGCGCCCAGATGCTCACCGAAATGGCGAAGATGAGCGTCGAGGACGGCATGGTCATGCAGATCCATTGCGGATCGCGGCGCAACCATTCGGCAGGCATCTTTGCCCGCTTCGGCCGTGACAAGGGTTTCGACATTCCCGGCCGCACCGATTACGTCGCCGCGTTGAAGCCGATGCTTGATGCAGTTGGCCTCGAGCCGAACCTCACGATCATTCTCTTCACGCTCGACGAGACGGCCTATTCGCGCGAACTCGCACCGCTCGCGGGCGTCTATCCGTGCCTCAAGCTCGGTCCGGCCTGGTGGTTCTTCGACAGTGCGGCCGGCATGCGCCGCTTCCGTGAGATGACCACCGAGACGGCGGGCTTCTACAACACGGTCGGCTTCAACGACGACACCCGCGCCTTCCCGTCGATCCCGGCGCGCCATGACGTGTCGCGCCGCGTCGACTGCTCCTATCTCGCCGACCTCGTGATCGGCGGGCAATTGCGCGACCAAGAGGCGGCAGAGCTTGCCCACGACCTCGCCTACGGCCTCGCAAAAAAGGCCTACCGACTTTGAAATAAGCAGAAGTGTAAAAACCGGAGGAGAAATGATGAACCTGTTTCGCAAACTTGCAGCCACAGCGGCAATCTCTGCCCTGCTCACCGCAGGCGCGCTTGCCCAGACCGTCCTGAAGTCATCCGACACCCACCCGGACGGATATCCGACCGTCGAAGGCGTCAAGTATTTCGGTGAACTGATCAAGGAACGCACCGGCGGCCGTTACGGCGTCGAGGTCTACCACTCGGCCCAGCTCGGCGAGGAAAAGGACACGATCGAGCAGGTGCGCTCCGGCGTCATCGAACTCAACCGCGTCTCGATGGCCCCGTTCAACGGCACGGTGAAGGAATCGATCGTCCCGGCGCTGCCCTATATCTTCCGTTCCGAAGACCACATGCACAAGGTCATGGACGGCGCCATCGGAGACCAGATCAAGGCGGCGTTCGAGCCGGCAGGCCTCGTCGTGCTCGCCTTCTACGATGCCGGCGCGCGCTCCTTCTACAACCGCACCAAGCCGATCAATTCGGTCGCTGACATGCACGGTCTCAAGTTCCGCGTCATCCAGTCCGACATCTTCGTCGACATGGTCGCGGCCCTTGGTGCAAACGCCACGCCGATGCCCTATGGCGAGGTCTATTCCTCGATCGAAACCGGCGTCATCGACGGCGCGGAGAACAATTTCCCGAGCTACGATACCGCCAAGCACTACGAAGTCGCCAAGAACTTCTCGCTCGACGAGCACACGATCCTCCCCGAGGTTTTCGTGATGAACAAGGCAGCCTTCGACAAGCTGACGCCGGAGGATCAGGCGATCTTCAAGCAGGCCGGCAAGGACAGTGTCGCCAAGCAGCGCGAATTGTGGGCTGCAAAGGTCTCCGCATCGCGCAAGATCGTCGAGGACGCAGGCGCCCAGATCACCACGCCCGAAAAGCAGGGTTTCATCGATGCGATGAAGCCGGTCTACGACAAGCACGTCAAGGACGACGTTCTGAAGAAGATGGTCGCCGACGTTCAGGCGGTCCAGTAAAGGCCCGGCCCTTCACTGAAGGGCAGTTCTGATCCTTGACGCCGGAGCGGTCCGTCCGCCCGGCGTCTTTTCCCGGACTTTCGGTTCAATCCTCCCTCGGCGGGAGCACGCGGAGCCACGACAATGTCCCACGCAACGCCGCTCGGCGTCCCCATACTGTCCCGGCTCAACACCGCCGCGCTCTACATCGCCGGCATCGGCCTCGTCGTGATGACCGTAATCGTCGGCTGGCAGGTGTTCTGCCGCTACGTGCTGAACGATTCCCCGAGTTGGACCGAGCCCGGCGCCGTCATGCTGATGAGCTGGTTCATCTTTCTGGGTGCGGCAGTCGGCGTGCGCGAGAACAACCATATGGGCTTCGACGTGCTGCTCTATGTGGTCCCGACGAGCGGCAAGAAGTGGCTGCGGATGATCTCCGACATCGTCATTTTCGGCTTCGGCATCGGCATGGTCTGGTACGGCCAAAAGCTCGTCGCGCTGACCTGGGACACGACGCTTCCGTCGCTCGGCATATCTGGCGGCTGGGACTACATCCCCGTCGTCGGCGGTGGCGCGCTGGTCACGCTCTTCTCGCTTGAACGCATTTTGCTGCGCATCACCGGCGCACCCATCGACAAAGCGCTCGACGACCTCGCTCCGACCGAGATCGCGGTCGAACTCGAAAACATCGACGACGTGCGCAGCGACGCCGCAGAATTTGCCCGCTCGCAAGCCGCCGGCGCGAAGAAGGATTGAGACAATGGAACTCTGGATCCTCTTTGGCACCTTCACACTGCTGATGCTGATCGGAACGCCCATCGCGTTCTGCCTTGGCGTCTCCAGCCTCGCTACGGTCGCCTATATGGGCCTGCCGCCGCTGGTCGTCTTCCAACGCATGAACTCGGGTATGAGCGTTTTTTCGATGCTCGCCATCCCCTTCTTCATCTATGCCGGCGACCTGATGGTGCGCGGCGGCATTGCCGGTCGCATCGTCGCCTTCGCCGCAAGCATCGTCGGCCATCTGCGCGGCGGGCTGGGGCAGGTCAACATCGTCACCTCGACGCTCTTCGGCGGCATTTCCGGCTCGGCCGTGGCGGAAGCCGCGGCTGTCGGCGGGTTGATGATCCCGCAGATGAAGGCGCGTGGATATGGTGCCGATTACGCCGTCAACGTCACCTCCATGGCGGCGTTGATCGCGCTTCTTCTGCCGCCCTCGCACAACATGATCATCTATTCGATCTCGGCAGGCGGCAAGATTTCCATCGCCGATCTGTTCACCGCCGGCATCATTCCGGGCCTGCTTTTCGCAGCCGTCCTCATGGTCACGGCCTATCTCGTGGCGCGCAGCAGAGGCTATCCGACCGAGCCATTCCCAGGCTTTGCGGTCGCCGCCCATCTGCTCGCCGTCGCCATCCCCGGCCTGCTCCTGATCGCGATCATCTTCGGCGGGGTGCGGTCCGGCATCTTCACCGCGACCGAAAGCTCCTGCATCGCCGTCATCTATGCCCTGCTCATCACCGTCTTCGTCTACCGGCAGATGAGTTGGGAGGATTTCGTCCACGCCACCATGGGTGCGGTGCGCACGACTGCGATGGTCCTGCTCATCATCGGCTGCGCCGCCTCCTTCTCGTGGCTGATGGCCTTCATGCGCGTTCCGGCAACGCTCGTCGCATGGATGCAGACGCTTTCCGACAACCCGATCATGATCCTGCTCCTGCTCAATGTCCTCATGCTTGTGCTCGGCACCTTCATGGACATGGGGCCGACTATCATCATCACGACGCCGATCTTCCTGCCCATAGCCGTCGCCTACGGCGTCGACCCGGTGCATTTCGGCGTCATCATGATCCTCAACTACGGCATCGGCCTGAACACGCCACCGGTGGGAGGGGTGCAGTTCGTCGCCTGCGCCGTCGGTAAGATATCGGTCTGGGAGGCGATGCGCTCGATCTGGCCGTTCTATGGCGCGGGCCTCGTCGTGCTCGGTCTTGTCACCTACGTCCCGGCGCTCTCGCTGTGGCTGCCGTCGGTATTCAAGTAAGACGGGCCATGCCGGCCGGACCACGGGCGCGCGCGGTGACACGCGCGACCCGACCAATTTCAGAATGAGAGAGAATTGAGATGCAATTCACCACGAGACACGCAATCGACCCGACAACCGCCGCGGGCTTCGGTACCGAGCTGCTGCGTCAGGAATTCCTCATCGAAAACCTGTTTATCCCCGGCGATGTCTCGCTCACATATTCGCAGCTCGACCGCCTCATTGTTGGCGGTGCGATGCCGCTGGCCGAAGCTGTCGCGCTTTCACCGATCAAGCCGACCGGCACGCCGTCGTTCCTCGACCGCCGCGAACTCGTGGCCGTCAACGTTGGCGGAGCCGGGACGATCTCTGTCGCAGGCGCGAGCTATCAACTCGACCACCGCGACATGCTCTATGTAGGCATGGGGGCAGGCGAAGTATCGTTCGCCAGCGCCGATGCGAACAATCCGGCAAAATTCTATCTTCTCTCCGCGCCCGCCCATCATGCCTATGAGACGCGTCTGGTCAGGATCGCCGATGCAAAGCGCATCGACCTCGGCTCGGCGCAGACGTCGAACGAGCGGTCGATCTTCCAGTTCATCCACCCGGCAGTCATGCAGACCTGCCAGCTTGTCGTCGGCATGACGGTGCTGGCGCCGGGCTCCGTCTGGAACACGATGCCGTGCCACGTTCATGACCGGCGCTCCGAAGCCTATCTCTATTTCGCGCTGCCGGAAGACGCGCGCGTCTTCCACTTCATGGGCGAGCCTTCGGAGACGCGCCATCTCGTTGTCGCCAACGAGCAGGCGATCCTGTCGCCCGGCTGGTCGATCCATTCGGGTGCCGGCACGTCGAACTACACCTTCATCTGGGCGATGGCCGGCGACAATGTCGACTATACCGACGTCGATCCCGTCACCATGGCGGACCTGAAGTGAGCGACCCGTTCAGCCTTGCCGGACGCCGCGCGATGGTGACCGGCGCAAACACCGGCATCGGGCAGGGCGTGGCGCTTTCGCTCGCGCAAGCCGGCGCTCATGTGCTGGCCGTCGGCCGTTCTTCCATGGCCGAGACCCTTCAGTTGATCGAGGCCGCTGGCGGCAGCGCCACGGCGGTTTCGGCCGATCTGGCCGACACTTCCTCCGTCGCCGCCATGTTCGACGAAGCTTGGCGCGCCCACGGACCGATCGACATTCTCGTCAACAATGCCGGCATCATCCGGCGCGCCGATGCGGTCGATTTTTCCGAGGCCGATTGGGACGAAGTGATCGACATCAACATGAAGTCCGTCTTCCTGCTGTGTCAGGCCATGGCCCGTCAGGCATTTGCCGCCCGCCGTCCTGCGAAAATCATCAACATAGCCTCGCTCTTGTCGTTTCAGGGTGGCATTCGCGTCGCGTCCTACACGGCATCCAAATCGGGCGTCGCCGGTCTCACCAAACTGCTCGCAAATGAATGGGCGTCGCGCGGTATCAATGTGAACGCAATCGCGCCGGGCTACATCGTCACCAACAATACCGAGGCGTTGCGCGCCGATCCGGACCGCTCCGCCGATATACTGAAGCGCATTCCGGCGGGTCGCTGGGGTGCCGCCGCCGACATTGGCGGCACGGCAGTCTTCCTCGCCTCCGATGCCGCCACCTACATCCACGGAACCGTCATCCCCGTCGATGGCGGCTGGCTCGCCAGATAGGAACCGCAATGCCCGCAAGCCCGAATTTCGTCCGGCCGCAGGACACCGACTGGACCCCGACGGAACCCGGCGTGCGCCGCCGCATTCTTTCCTTCAACGACGACCTGATGCTGGTGGAGGTCGCCTTTGAGAAGGGTGCCGTCGGTGCGCTGCACAAGCACCCCCACGTTCAGGCGAGCTACGTCGCCGAAGGCTCCTTCGACGTCACCATATCCGGCGTCACCGAAAGGCTCGTCCAGGGCCAGACCTTCATTGCGCCGTCAAACGAGATGCACGGTGTCGTTGCGCTGGAGCCGTCGCGCCTGATCGATTCCTTCACACCCATGCGGCAGGAATTCATACCCTTGTGAGTTGCGCCATTTCTGCATGAGGCACATGCGCCCGCATGCGTTGACGCAGCTTTGCCGATGGGTCCATCCTCTGGAAAACCCGGCGAGAGACCGGAAAATCCATCTGGGGCGATACCGATGACACGGGCAGAAGTTGGACTGATCGGGCTGGGCGTGATGGGGTCGAACCTCGCGCTCAACATTGCCGAAAAGGGCCACCCCATCGCCGTTTTCAATCGAACGGCATCACGCACCGGCCTGTTCTTCGAGGCGGCCGGCAACCTTCGCGAGCAGATCGTTCCCTGCACGGAACTGTCGGCGCTGGTTGCCGCAATCCGCCCGCCGCGACCCATTATCATCATGGTTCAGGCCGGCAAGGCCGTGGACGACCAGATCGCGGCCCTTCGCCCTCTTCTGGGTCAAGGCGACATCATCATCGACGCAGGCAATGCCAATTTCCGCGACACGATCCGCCGCTTCGGCGAGCTGGAAGGTAGCGGCATCGAATATCTGGGTGTCGGCGTGTCCGGCGGCGAAGAGGGTGCGCGCCACGGTCCATCCATCATGATCGGCGGGCCGCGCCCGTCTTATGAACGCGTCGAAAACGTGCTCACCGCGATTGCCGCGCGCTTCAACGGCGAACCCTGTTCTGCCTGGCTCGGCGCCGGCGGGGCGGGCCATTTCGTCAAGACCATCCATAACGGCATCGAATATGCCGACATGCAGATGATCGCCGAGGTCTTTGGCGTCATGCGCGACGGGCTCGGCATGTCGGCCAAGGAGATCGGCAAGGTCTTCAAGACGTGGAACAAGGGCAGGCTCAACTCCTACCTGATCGAGATCACGGCGGCAGTGCTCGCCGCCGACGATCCGAAAACCGGCAAGGCCGCCGTCGACATCATCAAGGACAGCGCCGGCCAGAAGGGCACGGGCCGCTGGGCCGTCATCGAGGCGCAGATGATGGGCGTTCCCGCCACAGGCATCGAGGCTGCGGTCGCCGCGCGCGGCCTCTCCGCCATGCTGGACGAGCGCGCCGCGGCTGAAAAGATCTACGGCGCGCGCAATATCGAATTGTCGGCCGATCCGAAGGCTGTCGTCGCCGATCTCGAACTGGCGCTGTTCGCCTCGAAGATCGCCGCCTATGCGCAGGGTTTTGCAGTGATGCGCGCCGCGTCGGTAGAGTTCGACTGGGATCTGCCGATGGCGACCATCGCGCGCATCTGGCGCGCCGGCTGCATCATCCGTTCGCAATTTCTCGATACGATCGCGTCGGCTTTCGAGAAGGACGCGAACCTCGCCAATCTGCTCATATCGCCGGGCTTCGCCGCCCTGATGCGTCAGGCGCTGCCGGCCCTGCGTCGCACAGTATCTCTGGGCGCGCTGAACGGCCTGCCCATGCCGGCCTTGTCCTCGGCGCTGGCCTATGTCGACGCCTATTCGCAGAAGCGCGGCAACGCCAACCTCATTCAGGCCCAGCGCGACTATTTCGGCGCCCATGGCTTCGAGCGGCTCGATGCGCCCGGCACGTTCCACGGCCCGTGGGCGGGCAAGGTCTAGCAGGAAACGCTCTAGCAGATGAAAGTCAGGGATCGGTCATCAGATTGGCCGCCTTTGACAATTCTCCATTGGATCGGCAGGCAAACCCGATCCGGAGACTTGTCAAAGGCTCCTGTCTCTGACGCTCTTGTCCGAGCAACACGCTTACCGGTTCAGCGCGCGCCGGTTTCCGCCTGTTCCGGCGGCCGATCCCAGGCCACGCTCGGCGGCCGGTCGAGCTGCTGCTTGGTTGCGGGCGGTCGTGCGTCAGGGTGGACATGGGAAAAGCCCAGCCAGTTGTTCGGTCGCGCGCGGATGTATTGAGGGGCATAGCGGATGTCGACGCCAAGCGCCGCCGCCGCATGGATGCCCCAGCGCGGATCATCGAGGAACACGCGCGCAATTGCGACAAAGTCGGCATCGCCTGAGGCAATGACCCCGTCTGCCTGGTGCGGTCGCGCGATCATGCCCACGGCCATCGTGGTCAAGCCGGTGCGCTTCTTGACCTCCGCTGCGAACCGTACCTGATGGCCGGGCGTGGCCGGCGGAATCTTGATTCCCGGCGCGATGTTGCCCGACGACATCACGACATAGTCTATGCCCTCTGCTTCCAGGGCCTGTGCCAGCACGACGGCGTCCTCCAGCACCAGCCCGTCTGCATGCCAGTCCGTGGAGTTCATTCGAAAACCCAGAGCCTTTTCTTTCGGCCACACGGCGCGAACAGCCCGCGCGATCTCGATGGCAAAGCGGTTGCGGCCGGCGGTCGAGCCGCCATAGGCATCGGTCCGCTGGTTGGAGAGCGGCGAAAGGAACTGGTGGATCAGATAGCCATGCGCCCCGTGAATCTCGACGAGGTCGAAGCCGCAGCGGTCGGCACGGCGCGCGGAATCAGCGAAGGCCTCAACCAGACGTCGGATATCGGCGATGCTCAGCTCTTCCGGCGTTTGCCAATGCGAGTCGAATGCGATCGCCGATGGGGCGACCGGCTTCCATGCGCCTTCTTCGCGAGGCAGCGGCTCGCCACGCCAGCGGTCCGGGATCGTTCGCGCCGCGGCCTTGCGTCCTGTATGAGTCAGCTGGATGCCGAGCTTTGCGCCGGACAAGCCCTTGGAATCGGCGACGAGCTTCGCGAATGCAGCCTCCTGAGCATCGTCGTAAAGCCCAGTGCACCCGGGCGTCCCGCGCCCCACCGCGTCGACCGCCGTCGCTTCGACGATGACCAGCCCCGCCCCGGACATCATCAGCGAGCCGATATGCGCCATGTGGAACGGCTGCGGAACGCCGGCAACGGCGCTGTACATGCACATTGGAGAAACGACGATGCGGTTGTCGAGGTTAAGTCCGCCGATCCGTCCTTCTTTGAACAGGCTGGTCATTCAGTCATCCCATATTGTGCGTTTCAGGCCGCCTTGGCGGTGATGTTGTCGCGCTGTAGCATAGTCTGCACCGAGGGTCGCGCCAGCATCGTTTCGAGGTGCTGGCGGCATTTGTCGGGAAGTGACAGGCCCGCGCGGTTGACTGCCCAATGCTCGACATAGAACAGGGCCGCGTCCGCGAAGCTGAATTCGCCGAGCACATAGGGACCGACGATTCGGTCGGCCAGCACCTCGAAGCCGCGCGTCATGATTTCTCGGCCGCGCTGCCCGACTTTCTCAAAATCGCCCTCGTCGAAGGCGAAATTCTCCGGGCGTGCAATTCGGGAGAAGCCCTGCATATGGATGGTCGCGACGACGTAGTCGGTGATCTCGAACGCGCGGGCCTGCTGAAGCGGGTTCGCAGGCATCAGCTTCGCATTTGGGAAGCTCGACGCCAGGTGGAAGGCGATGGCCGGCCACTCGGTCAGGATTGCGCCGTCGTCGAGTTGCAGCGCCGGCACCTTCGATTTCGGATTCAGCGCCTTATAGGCGTCGCTGTGCTGTTCGCGCGCCGCGAAATCGACCTTTGCCAGCTCGTATGGTTTCCCGATCTCTTCGAGCAGAATGTAGATGCCGAGCGAACAACTGTTGGGTGTATGGTAGAGCTTCATGGGCCTTCCGGAGTTTGAGGCGATTTGATTATCTCGATGCGCGGCCTCGCCGCGCCGACGTTCTGCTCGTGGACTTGCGCGATCCGCGAGAACTGTCGCGCGACGGCAAGATACCCGGGGCCTTTCACTGCCCGAGCGGGATGCTCGAATTCTGGATCGACCCCGAAAGCCCTGACCACAAGCCGCAATTCGCCTCCGGTCAGCAGATCGTGTTCTACTGCGCCAGCGGCTGGCGATCGGCCCTCTCGGGAAAGACTGCGGTCGAAATGGGTCTTGTGCGCGTTCATCATCTGAAAGGCGGGTTCACGGCCTGGAAGGAGGCGGGTGGCGAGGTCGAAACGGTCCCCACCCGGGACTGAAGTGCTGGCGAGGGGCTTATCGGAGCTCCTCGCCCCGGAAGCTCACTTCCACTTCGCAGTGTAGAAGCGGGCCCAGTCGTCCTTGCTCGGCTTGAAGTCTAGATCCTTCGACATGCCGTAGGTTTTGACGTAGGTGAACAGCGGCATGAAGTGCGCCCGTTCCGCGATCAGCTTGAATGCATCGCTGTTGAGCTTCAAGCGGTCCGACTCATCGATGGTTGCAGCGCCTTTGGCTACGATGCTGTTGATCTCGTCGTCCCTGGCCTGATCGGAATGGCTGCCGGTGAAGAAGTATTGCAGGTATGTAGACACATCGTTGATGCCGTATCCACTCCAGCCAGCTAGAAGTATTGGCGCACGGCCTTCCTGAGCAGCCTTGATGACAGCGGCCACCGCCAGCTGCTGAATGGTTACATCGACATTCACGGCTTTCAGATAGTTCTGGATGGCTCCGGCCCACGCCGGGGTGAGGTAGGAATAGAGCTCCGTCTTGAACCCGTCCGGATATCCCGCTTCAGCCAGGAGATCCTTCGCCTTTTGCACATCGTAATCATAGTGGGCGACGTCGTTCTGATCGCAGCCAGGCTGCGTGTCGTAGCAAACGATATTTGGCACCCGTGATCCGCCGGGCATGAACTGCTTTGCCATTGTTTCGCGGTCGATTGCGTGGGCCAATGCCTGGCGAACCTTGGCGTTCTTCAATGGGCTGTCCGGGTTGTCCCGACCGCCGCTGTTGAAGTTCAAATAGGCGATGCGCTGAACCTCCGCTCGAAGAACCTGAATGGTCGGCATGGCGCCAAACTTGTCGGCCTGGTCGGCATTGATGTCCTGAATCCAGTCGGCCTTGCCGCCGATCAGTTCCGCAATCTGCGTGGTCGGGTCGGCCACGGCGCGGAACACCAGATTCTTGATGGAGGCCTTACCTTTGGGGCTGCCATCGAAATAGTCGTCGTTGCGCTCCATCGTGATGTCGCCGCCGGTTCCGATGGAAACGATCTTGTACGGGCCGGTGCCAACGGGCTTCCTGGAAAATTCCTCCGGCCCGACCGCCTCGCGGTAGGCCTTCGGCCAGATGGGTGTGATTGACGAGATATAGGCAAAGGCCATCGGGAAAGGCGTCTTTGAGACAATCCGGACGGTCATGTCGTCCACTTTCTCGGCTTTTGCGATCCACGCATAGTTGCTGGGCGTGGCCAGCTTCTTGTCCGAGGCGATGGTGTTGAGCGTGTAGACCACATCGTCCGCCGAGAACGCATCGCCATTGTGGAATTTCACGCCCGGCCGGAGCTTGTACTCGGTCGTCAGATCGTCGACCTGCTTCCATTCCAGCGCCAGTCCCGGCTTGATCTCGAAGGTTTCCGGATCGCGGATCATCAGCGTGTCCCAGACGTGGTGCGCGACGATCAGGCCGGCGGCCTGGGTGTTGTAATAGGGATCGACGTTGGGGATCGCGTCGCGCAATGTGACGCGCAGCGTGTCGTCCGCTTTGCCGGCGACCGCCGGTGATAGCGCGGCCAGCGACAACATGGACGCTGTCAGCAATGTCTTGAGCTTCATGGTCTTCCTCCCATTTTACCTGTCATCCTGCCGTCACGGTCGCGGCGGCAGGGCAAGCCTTCTGCTGCCCTTCGAAGAGCAGGCATTCGATCGTCCGGTCGACGAGGCGCGTGACCGCAGGGTGTTGGCTGGCGCAGGGCGCGAACGCACTCGGGCAGCGCGGATGGAAACGGCAGCCCGGCGGCACATTCGACGGATCGGGATAGCTGTCGCCCAGCTTCACGTCCGGCAGGCCGAGGCCTGGTTCCGGCGTAAGTACCGATTCGAGAAGCGCCTTTGTGTAGGGATGGGCGGGTGCTCGGAAAAGCTGATCGGTCGGCGCGTGCTCGACCATGCGGCCCAGATACATGACCGCCACGTGGCTTGCTATGTGTTCAACCACGGCGAGGTTGTGGCTAATGAATATGAGGGTCAGCCCGAGGTCGCGCCGCAGGTCGGCGAGCAGGTTCAACACTTGCGCTTGGACGGATACGTCGAGCGCGCTGGTCGGCTCGTCGCATACGACAATCCGGGGCTTGAGCACGAGGGCGCGCGCGATAGCCACGCGTTGGCGCTGGCCGCCTGAGAGCTGGGCCGGAAAGCGATCGCCCATGTCGCCAGGCAGGCCGACGCGCTCCAGCATCTCGCCGACGCGGCGGTTGCGCTCCGCGCTGCCGATCGTGCCCTGCGCCTTCAGCGGCAGTTCCACGATGTCGCGGATGCGCTGCGTCGGGTTGAGCGAGGAGAACGGGTCCTGGAATATCGGCTGGATGAGCCGGGCGCGCTCCTTGCGGTCGAACTGGCCCAGGTCGCGGCCGTCGACGCGGATCTCGCCGCCGGTCACCGGCAGCAGCCCGAGGATGAGCCGCGCCAGCGTGGACTTGCCGCAGCCGGATTCGCCCACGATGCCCAGCACGTCGCCGAAATCGACGTTGAACGAGACGCCGTCGACGGCGCGCAGCTTGCGCGTCTCGCCCAGCAGCCCGCCGCTCTTGGAGAAGATGCGCTCCGCGTTGAAGACCTCGATGGCCGGATGGGCCGAATGCCTCTGCGTCGAGATCATCATGCCGCCACCTCCGACGTCCAGCCGGGCCTGAGCACGCACAGGAATTGGTGGTCGGGGGCCGCCTCGTGCTCGGGCAGGGGGGGTGCGCATTGCGGCATGGCGTGGCGGCAGCGGTCGCGGAAGCTGCAGCCGACGAAATCGGAACCGATGCGCGGCACGACGCCGGGAATGGTGGTGAGCCTCGCGTTCCGGCCGATGCGTCCCGGCACCGGGATGCAGCCGATGAGGCCACGCGTATAGGGATGCTGCGGATTGGAGAAGACGGAAGCGACCGGCCCGCTCTCAACGATTTCGCCCGCATACATGACCGACACCCGGTCGGCTGTGCGCGCCACCACGCCGAGATCGTGGGTGATGAGCAGCACGGTCAGGCCGATCTCGCGTTGCAGCCGCTTCAGCAGCGACAGAATCTGGGCCTGCACGGTCACGTCGAGCGCGGTGGTCGGCTCGTCGGCGATCAGCATCTGCGGGTCGCACATCAGCGCCATGGCGATCATGACACGCTGGCGCAGGCCGCCGGACAGTTCGTGCGGGTACTGGCGCAGGCGCATGCCGGGCGCGGTGATGCCGACCTTTTCGAGCAGCGCCGCAGCGCGGTCGAGTGCCGCCGCCCGCCCGCCGCCGCCGCGATGGCGCTGGTACACCTCCGCCATCTGCGAGCCGACCGTGTAGGCCGGGTTCAGGCTGGTCATCGGCTCCTGAAAAATCATCGCCAGCCGGTCGCCGCGCAGCCGCCGCATCTGCCGTTCCGAATGGTTGCGGATGTCCTCGCCCTCGAAGGCGATGGCGTCGGCGCTACGCTGCGCGCCGCGCGCCAGAAGACCCATGATCGCCAGCGAGGTCGCGGACTTGCCGCAGCCACTTTCGCCGACGAGGCAATGCATCTCGCCCTTCTCGACGGTAAGCGAAATTCCCCGCACCGCCTGAGTGCCGCCGGGAAAGCCGACGCGCAATCCCTTGATGTCGAGCACAGGCGCGGTCATCGGCTGCGTCCTCCCGCCATCAGGTCGCGCAGGCCGTCGCCGAACAGGTTGATCCCGAAGACGAGGATGAAGAGCGCGATGCCGGGAATGGTGATGATCCAGGGTGTGAAGAACATGTAGTCGCGGGCCTCAGCGATCATCAGGCCCCACGAAGGCAGCGGTGGCGGCACGCCAAGGCCAAGGAAGGACAGCGCCGCCTCTAGCAAGATGGCGATGGCCATCTCCAGTGTCGCCACGACGACGAGATGGGGCAGGATGTTGGGGATGATCTCCCGCAGGAGAATATGCGGAAGAGAAGCTCCGGCGGCGCGGGCGGCATCGATGAACTCGCGATTGCGCACCTGCATCGTCGTTGTTCGCGCCACGACTGCGAAGCGTTCCCACAGCAGGAAGCCGAGCGTCAGGATCACCACGGTCAGCGACGTGCCGACGAGAGCCACGACGGTCAGTGCCACTAGTATCAGCGGGATCGACAGCCGGCTGGTGATAATGAACATGACGATATTGTCTATCCGCCCGCCAAAATAGCCCCCGACGACGCCGAGCGAGATGCCGATGGCGCCCGAGATGAGAACCGTCAGCAACCCGATCGTCATCGAGATGCGTGCGCCATAGACGAGGCGTGAGAAGTAATCGCGGCCGAGTTGATCGGTGCCGAACAGATGTTCGGAACTGCCTCCTTCCATCCACGCCGGCGGCACGACGCGAGCTTCGAGATTTTGCACGAAGGGGTCGTGCGTCGCGACGAATGGAGCAAAGATTGCGACCAGGATCGTTGCGAGCACGATGAAGAGACCGATCAGCGCGAAGGTGCGCCGCACGTCGATAATGCCGGTGCCTCGGAACATTTTGCTCATGCGTGTCTAAGCCTCGGATCGAGCAAAGCGTTGACCAGATCCGAGAGGAAGGTCAGCAGCACGAACAGCACCGCGAGGAACAGGACGACGGCCTGCACGACCGGGAAATCGTTCTTGCTGATCGCCTCCCAGGCAAGGAAACCGATGCCGTGCAATGCGAAGATCGTCTCCACGATGATCGACCCGCCCAGCATGAAGCCAAGTTGCACCGCCGCGATGGAGACCACGGGCATGGCCGCGTTGCGCAGCGCGTGCTTCATGACGACGCTGACGCTGCTTAGCCCCTTGGCGCGAGCGGTGCGGATATAGTCGGACGACAATGCGTCGATCATGCCGGCGCGCGTCAGCCGCATCAGCACGGGTACCGACGACGACGCCAGCACGATGCCCGGCAGGATGTAGCCTTGCCATGTATCGACGCCTGAGATGGGAAGGAGCTGCCAGTAGACCCCGAACCAGATGATGAGCAGCAGGCCAAGCCAGAAATTCGGCAATGCCTGTCCCAGCAGGCCGACAAGCGCGACGAGCCGATCGACCAAGGTGCCTTCGCGCAGAGCGGCAATGATGCCGAGCGGCACGCCGACGAGGATGGCGATGGTCAGCCCGACCATTCCCAGCGTCAGCGTCACCGGCAGTCGCTCGATAATCAGCGTCGCCACCGGCGCGTGGTAGAAGAAGGAATTGCCCAGGTCGCCCCGCAGCGCGCTTCCTGCCCAGTTCCAGAACTGCACCGCAAGCGGAAGGTCGAGGCCATAGGCCACGCGCACCATTTCGATGTCGCGGTCCGACGCGTTCGGCCCGGCGATCGAGATTGCGAGATCGCCGGAAAGCCGGGTGAGCAGAAAGCTTACCACCATGACCATCACGCAGACGAGCACGGCGAGAATGGCGCGACGCATGGCGAAGCCGAGCATCACGCAGGCTCCGTGGCAGCGATGGGCGCTGCGTCGATATCCAGGCGGCGCGAGGTTTCGCAGCGTTCGATGAGCCAGCTTCCGCCTTCGCGGCGAAACAGCATTCGATAGTGCATGACAAGCTCTACGCCGCGGATTGGCATCGGCCATGTCTCGCGGTCGCGCGTTCCGCGCACCACAAGGCCGACCGCGTTGCCCTCGGCGCGATTGTCGCCGTGAAACTCGATCTCGTGATTCAGCATCAGATGCCAGGACAGCAGGCTGGCAGGACGTGCAAGTATGCTTGCCCTTATCGGGTCTTTGCCATGACGTTCCGTGTCGCCGATCTTGAAGACTACATCATCGGTGAACAGCGCCACGAAGCCTTCGGCGTCTCGTTTGTCGAGCATTGTGCAGTACGCAGTCATCAATTGCTGACATGAACTGCGGTCGACCAGTTGTTCGAGCGGAGTCATCTGGCGATCTTCCCGGAGAAGCGCGCGGCCTGATCCAGATAGACGCCATTGCACGCGCGCTGCAGCATTGCCTCCGTGTCGGAATACCCGCTTTGCGCGGTCTGCCGGAACGAGGCCAGCACCGCGGCGAAACGTTCTTCGACGCGCGGCCGGTATTCCGGGTGGGTGATGACAAAGAGCTCGTTGTCTTTGATCGCTTGCAGCACCCTCTCGCCCACCATGCGCGGGCTCATCTTGGGCGCATGCGGCAGCGGCGCGCTGATGAGGTCTTTCGCCTTGCCCGTGTCCGCGCCGGGAAGGCGGGCTCGCATGCTGGCGGTATTGGCCACCAGGTTCGACTGCACGCCGCCCGGGCACAGAATGGACATGCCAATGCCATGCGGCGCTATTTCGGCGGCCACTGCCTCCGACAGGCCCGTGGCGGCAAACTTGGAGGCCGTGTAGGCGGAGACGCTCCCGCTCGCGAACAAGCCTGCAATCGAGGTTGTGTTGACGATGTGCCCGCGACCTTCGGCGAGCATCGGGGGCAGAAACGTCTTCAGTCCAAAGAACACGCCGTTGACGTTGACATCCATCATCATCTGCCAAAGGGACGCCGGAATTTCAGAAATCTTCAGGCTCTCGTTGAAAGACAATCGAGACTGGGCGACCCCCGCATTGTTGCAAAGGATATTTATGGGTCCGATGTCGGAGATAGCGTCTTTGGCGCTCTCCCAGGATTTCTGATCTGAAACGTCAAGTATGACGCTCCTTGCACTAATTCCCTGTCGTTGAAGATGGGCATCGGCTTCGCCTAGGGCGGCCTCGTTTATGTCGGCTATGACGACTTGCAGCCCTGCGGCGCCAAACGCCTCAGCCATGCCAAGGCCGATGCCACTCGCGCCGCCCGTTATCAGGACCGTGTCGCTCGCATCTATCTGCATATCGCTCCTCCCGAGCTGCCGATCGTCGTAAACTTGGCGAGCCGGTTCTATTCCGCCGCCCTGCCGCAGACGCGGCCGGCCTGGTCGACGTAGACCTGGTTGCGCGACCGCTCCAACATGGCAGGCGTGTCGAGATAGCCCGGCTCAGCCGAGGCGCCGATCGCTGCGCGAACGGCCGCGAAGCGTTCCTCGATCAGGACGTCGTATTCCGGATGTGTGATGATGAAGAGTTCGTCGTCCTGTATGGCCTTGAGCACGCGGTCGCCGACCTTGCGCGGGCTCATCTTGGGCGCATGCGGCAGCGGCGCGGTGATAAGTTCCTTGACCTTGCCGTCGTTCATGTCGGGCAGGCGCGCGCGCATGCTGGCGGTATTGGCGACCAGGTTCGACTGCACGCCGCCGGGGCATAGGATCGACATGCCAACGCCGCGTGGGGCAAGTTCGGCCGCGGCCGATTCCGACAGCCCCATGACGGCGAACTTCGAGGCGATGTAGGCGGACAGCCCGCCCGGCGCGAGCAGGCCGGCCATGGAGGCGGTATTGACGATGTGACCACGGCCGCGCTCGATCATCGCTGGCGCGAAAGTCTTCATGCCGAGAAAGACACCATTGATGTTGACGTCCATCATCATCTGCCAGAGTGGCAACGGCAGATCGACCATCTCCAGATGTTTGTCGAAGGTGATGCGGGCCTGTGCCACGCCGGCATTGTTGCAGAGGATATCGACTGGCCCGGCGACCTTCAGCGCCTCCTGCCAGTTGTCGGGCCTGGCGACGTCGAGGACCACGGAGCTTGCCTCGATGCCATGCGCCCGCAGCGCGTTCTCAGCTTCACCCAGCGCGCTGCTGTTGATATCGGCGATGATGACCCGGACCCCTGCCGCGCCGAAGGCCTCGGCCATGCCGAGCCCGATCCCGCTCGCGCCGCCGGTGATGAAGGCGGTGTCGCCTGCCGTTATCTGCAAAATATCCTCCCATCCGCTGGCAATGCCAGCGGTCGCAAAATCAGGTATTTCCTTGATTTATCTTAGTCGTAATAGGCAAGGAAAAGAGTAAATCTCTATCGGTGCAAGGTTTTGAATAAATCTATTTCTAGATTCATCAAAATATCTGACTCCAGTCCGATAAAGATAGACACGAATTTTGTTGTCGGTCAGCGAAAGGATGTTCATTTTCTGAATTTCACATGAGTGAGCTTTCAGCCTTCCATCGCGCTTGCAATCCATCCTCCGTCGGCTTGCATCCTCCGGCAGGGTAGGTGACCGATCGGTCAGTGTCATTGGCCAAGATGTCCAAAACGAACATCGCGCCGGCTAGCAGTGAAGCGCCGACTCGCCGCTCACGCCGCGACGGGGATATTGAGCAGGCGTCGCGGAATCCTCGCGAGGTCGGCCACGCGGTGTCCGATGTTGGCGATTGCCGCGTCGTCTGACTGTGCTCCGCGCAGGGCGGCATGGATTTCCTCGCCCACGATCTCCTCGATGGAGCCGTAGTGCGGCGTCGCTGGCCGGTGGCGCGTATGCACCAGCCTCTTGCGAGCCAGATCACCCATGAACGATATCACCGGATAGCTCGCCTTCATCTCCGGATCGGCCGCTGTCGCGAAGCGGGGTGCCAGAGGCAGGCCGTGGCCGCTCTGCTGGCCGGATTCGGTCGAGATAAGCCAGCCGATGGCTTCCGCGGCAAGCCGCGCACGTTCGCGCGGCACGTTTGCCGGCACGGCCAAGAGGAAGCCGCTCAGCGGCGTGGCCCGCGTCCCGCCAGGTTCTGCCGGCTGCGGCAGATATTTCACCCGCCGCTTCACGACCGAGCGGATGTCGTATTCGAAACGCGTGGCGCGTGTCGACCAGCCATAGAACATGGCGGCGCCGCCGGCGAGGAACCGGTCTGCCGACTGCTCCCATGCCATGTCGAGAATGTCAGGCGGCGAGATGTCCACCAGCCGGTGCATGTAGTTGAGCGTTTGGCGCGCCGTCGGCGAACTAAGGATCGCGGCCAGTTGGTCCTCGCCGGGATCGACCGGCACCAGGCCATCTCGCAGACCGCGCGGCGAAAGCGCCGTGTTGCCTGCTGCCGGCAGCAGCGACAGGAAGGTCTGCGCGACGGGTATGCCGGCGCCTGCATCCCAGATAATGCCCGTCTCTCCTTCGGCGGCAAGCCTTCGCCCAGCGTCGATGACCTCGTCGAATGTCGAAGGCATCTTCAATCGGTAGCGCTCGAATATGTCCTGGCGCGCGGCGAAAAGGTTCACGTGACAGTAGATCGGGACGCCGAAAGTCTGTTCGCGCCACATGCCCAGCGATTTCAGATCGGCATCGGCAACCGGCGCGGCGTAATGCGTATCGTCGAGCAGGCCGGAGATGGGCTGGATGATGCCGCTTTCCACGACTTCACTCAACCATGCGACATTTACGCTGACAATGTCGTAGCTGGAGATCGCGCGGCGGCTGTTGGCTATCAGTTCCTCGCGCGCCTTGGCGCAATCGAGCATGACGAAACTGCTGGACGAGCCGAGATCGTTTCGGAAATCGGCCCAGACATTGCGCAGTGCAGCGAAGTAATTGTCATTGTTGACGAGGAATTTCAGCTCCTCGCCCTTCGTCGCCCGCCCGCGAAGGGCATTCGGTGGCTCATAGCGCGCAGAGGCCGGCGCGCCGAAATAATATTCGTTGCCGTCCAGCACGCGATCCCGCGTTCCGACTGTTTCGGCCAGGATCGACTTGATTTCCTGAAGGTAGCTTTCGAACGATGTCTTGAACTGCTCGCTGGGATGCAGCGAATGCGACTTGCCCGTCGGGCCACGAGCAGCCTGCTTGATCAGCCCTTCGTCGATCAACGACTTGATATAGCGCCGTGAGGTTGCATAGGACAGGCCGGTGACACTGCCCAGAGAGGTGATCGTTACCAGCCGTCCGGAATATTCGGCCGACAACAAATGCGCCGCAATCTTCCAAAGCGGCTTCTCTTCACGGCGCGGCATGATCTGGTCGAACGCGGTCTCGATTCGCTCAAGCAGTCCGACGACGCGCAGGGCCTCGAATTCCTTCATCCGGCGTCTCCATCCCGTTCACCAGCTCGACTTGCCCCCTCCAGCCGACCGGAAGCAATTAGAATGATGCAGAACAAAGTCCGTCTCAATCGAAATGTTCAGAATGAACATGGCATTTCGTCCGGCGAGTTGCATCTGTCGTCGTGACAAGCCCGCGCGGAACATGTTCCACGGCGCATCCTTCGATTCTTTGGAAAGACTGCAATACCAGGCCCCTGCTCATTCTTTCCCCGTCTCCGATGCCGCGAAACAATCTCCTCCGCTCTTCGACCGATGGGCGCCGGGATTTCACGGATGTGAAGTGGGTCGCAGCAATCGTCCGGCGGCCGCCGGCGTGCCGTCCCGCCTGGGCAGACACGTTCTAAGCGCGTCAAGTGGCCAACCGGCGCTTCCGCCATGCCGCGAGCCGGAATAACCAACGGAAATTTCTTTGTATTTCGCCGCTGCCCGCGTTCGCTGCGCCTCGCATCAAGGCAGCGGCGTGGGCGCGCGCGCCGCATTGCCGAAACAGGAAGGACCACGTTAGGGATTGTTCAGGAATAGTTGCGACGCTGTAACGCTTGAACCTTGATTCGTGACACTTGTCTAAAGGTCGGCCCGCGCCATGTTGCCATGCAGCATTTTCGCGCATAGCTTAGCCGAATATCAACGAGCGGTGCTCAAGGCCGCGATGGGCAGAAATCCAGGGTCCTCGATGTTCTATCAACTATACGAGATGAACCACGCCGCCGTTCAGCCCTGGCGGGCTGTCGCCGAGGCGACGAGGCTGATCTATTCCAACCCGCTCAATCCGTGGTCCGGCACGACGGTCGGTCGGTCGATCGCCGCGACCGCCGAACTGTTCGAGCGCAATACGCGCCGCTACGGCAAGCCGGCCTTCGGCCTCGACACGACGGTGGTGGACTGGCAGCACGTGGGCGTGAGCGAAGAGGTCGTCTGGAAGACGCCCTTCTGCAACCTGCTTCATTTCAAGCGCGATCTGCCGGCAGATCGCGCGCCTGACCGCAAGCTACTCATCGTCGCGCCCATGTCCGGCCACTACGCCACGCTTCTGCGCGGCACGGTCGAATCCATGCTGCCCTATGCCGAGGTCTACATCACCGACTGGATCGATGCGCGCAACATACCGCTTTCCGATGGCCGCTTCGACCTCGACGACTACATCCAGCATGTGATCGACATGCTGCATTTCCTGGGCGAGGGCACCCATGTCATGGCCGTTTGCCAGCCTTCGGTGCCGGTTCTGGCCGCGGTCGCGGTGATGGAAGCGCGCGGCGACAAGTTCGCCCCGTCGACCATGGTGCTCATGGGCGGACCGATCGACACCCGCATCAATCCGACAGCGGTCAACAAGCTGGCGCAGGAAAAGGGCATGGACTGGTTCCGCGACAACGTCATCATGACAGTGCCGTGGCCCAATGCAGGCTTCATGCGCGAGGTTTATCCCGGCTTCCTGCAGCTTTCCGGCTTCATGAGCATGAACCTCGACCGCCACATCACCGCCCACCAGGAATTCTTCAAGCATCTGGTCAAGAATGATGGTGACGGGGCCGAAAAGCACCGCGAATTCTACGACGAATATCTCGCTGTCATGGACCTGACGGCCGAGTTCTATCTCCAGACGGTCGAAACCGTCTTCGTGAATCATGACCTGCCGAAGGGCAGGATGAAGTTCCGCGACGAGGCGGTCGACCTGTCGAAGATCAGGAACGTCGCGCTGATGACGGTCGAGGGCGAGAACGACGATATTTCCGGCCTCGGCCAGACCAAGGCCGCGCAGACGCTCTGCACCTCGATCCCCGACGACATGCGTGTCCACTACATGCAGCCTGCGGTCGGCCACTACGGCGTCTTCAACGGCTCGCGCTACCGCGCCGAGATCGTCCCGCGCATCGTCGATTTCCAGTCGGGCTACGGCCGCCACCCCGGCAGCCCGCTCAAGCTCGTCGGCAAGGACGCCGCGAAGACATGATGCAGGCGGGTCACACCCGCCGCAAAATGCTTTGGCTCGCCTTGGGTAAACCGCCGTTTCACCGGTAACCATGCCAGCGAATAGCTTCAGCGTGAATTGACTCAGCCGCCTCACCGCCCTTAACGTTTTGTTAATACAAGACGCGGGCGGGGAGCCAGCTGTGATGAAGATCACCCTAGCTGCTTATGGCTACCGGATGAGTTTGGCCTTGGCGGGCGCGATTGCCCCGCTGATGCTGGCTGGTGCCGCATATGCCGGCATGGCCACCGGCGGCCTCACCTCGCAGCCGATCGGCCATTACGATTTCTGCAAGCGCTACCCTGCCGAATGCGCCATCCGCTCGGCAGACCGCGGCCCCGAAACCATGACCGGCACCAAGTGGAAGGCGATCACGCGCGTCAACGCATCGGTCAACAATGCGGTCAAGCCGATGAGCGACCTGGAGATTTACGGCAAGGACGAATACTGGGCCTATCCGGATCAGGTCGGCGATTGCGAAGACTACGTCCTGCTCAAGCGCAAGCTGCTCGCCCGGCAGGGCATCTCGATCTCGAACCTTTTGATCACCGTAGTCCGTAAGGCCGACGGCGAAGGCCATGCGGTTCTGACTGTGCGCACCGACAAGGGCGACTTCATCCTCGACAACCTCGCCGACAAGGTGAAGCAGTGGAACGAGACGCCTTACCGCTTCCTCAAGCGCCAGTCGAGCGAGCATACCGGGCGCTGGGTGACGATACGCGGCGATGCCTCGCCGCTGGTCGGCTCGGTCAAGTAAGCGGCGCACTCCAGCGCCGCCAAGCGTTCAACACGCATTCAGGGACGGCCGCCTCAGTCGTAGCTGAGGTCCGTCGCTTTGCCGCCGAATACTCGATAGGCGTAAAACGAATAGCCGATGATCACCGGCAGCACGAAGGCCGTGCCCGCCAGGATGATCGCGAGGCTTTCAGGCGCCGACGCCGCTTCCCAGATCGTCATCTGATCCGGCACGACATAGGGGTAGAACGACCATGCCAGACCCGCAAAGCCGAGCGTGAAGATCAGCGCCAGCGTCAGGAACGGCCGTAGCGAATGGGTGTCGCCTTCCTTCGGCAGCCGGAATGTTTCCCGCCACAGGTAGAAGAAGAGCAGCGCCGACAGGATCGGCAGCGGCGACAGGTAGAGCATTTCGGGCCAGACGAACCAGCGATCGAAAATGCGCGGCGAGGCAAGTGGCGTCGCCAGCGACACGGCGGCCATGCCCACGACCGTCAGGGCAAGCGCGCCGCGCAGCCAGATCACGGCCTTCTTCTGCAATTCGCCTTCGGTCTTGTAGATCAGCCAGGCCGCGCCCATCGCCATATAGGCCGCGGCGAGGCATACAGCCGTCAGCAGGCCGAAGGCAATCGCGGCAAGCCCGCTGTCGAGGCCGAGCACGTAGATGCCCAGCATGTAGCCCTGCGCCAGCGAGGCCACGGCTGAGCCTGCGAGGAACAGCCAGTTCCACCGGTTCTTGCGATGCGCCGGCACCTTGGCGCGAAAGTCGAACGCGACACCGCGCAGGATCAGCCCGACCAGCAGCAGGAACACAGGCAGGTAGAGCGCGGTCAGGATGATGCCATGGGCGGCGGGAAACGCCACCAGCAAAAGCCCGACAGCCAGCACCAGCCATGTCTCGTTCGCGTCCCAGAAGGGGCCGATGGCGTTGATCATCTGGTCCTTTTCCTCGTCATTGGCGGCGGCGAATAGCATGCCGATGCCGAGGTCGAACCCGTCGAGCACGACGTAGACGAGGATCGCCACGCCCATCAGGCCGGCGAAGATGAGGGGAAGAAGGGTGGGCCAGTCGAGGGTCATGTCGATCACTCCGCTGCCTGGGCCGGCTGTACCAGCGCCCTGTCCTTGACCTTGGGTTCAGGCTCGGGGTCGCCAGCCTTCGCCGCCTTGAGCGCCAGATGGATGAGCACGCTCAGATATGCGATCAGAAGCGCTGCATAGAGCAGGAGATAGACCACGAGCGTGAACGCGACCTGGCTTGCCGGAACCGGCCCCAGTGCCTCATGCGTGCGCAGCACCCCCGTCACCAGCCATGGCTGGCGGCCGATCTCGGTCACATACCATCCGGCGAGCGTCGCCACCCAGCCAGACAGGGCCATCGGCACCATGAACAGCGCCAGCGGCGTCGGCAGTCGCCCGCGCCGATAAAGGAACCACGCCGCCGCCCATGACACGACCAGCATCAATATGCCGGTGCCGACCATGATGCGGAAACCCCAGAAGACTGGAGCGACCGGTGGATGGTTGTCGATGAACTGGTTCAGCCCCGGCACGACGCCGTCGGCGCTGTGACGCAGGATCAGGCTCGCACCGTTTGGCACGGCGATCTCGAAGCGATTCTCCCGTTCTTTCTCATCGGGCAGTGCAAAGAGAACCAGCGGGACATTGCTGCGCGTCTCCCAGTTTGCCTCCATGGCCGCGACCTTGGCCGGCTGGTACTCCAGTGTGTTCAGTCCGTGCTGGTCGCCGACGAAAATCTGGATCGGGATGAGGACTGCACCGATGCCGACGCCTGTGCGCAGCGCCTTCCACATCGATTCCGACCGGTCGCCGGTGAGATAGCGTAGCGCCGACAGGCCGGCGATTAGGAATGCGACCGTCAGGCCCGACGCGATCAGCATATGCGTCAGCCGGTAGGGCATGGACGGATTGAAGACGATCGCCCACCAGTCGGTGGCGTGAGCCACGCCGTCGCGCATCTCGAAGCCTACCGGCGTCTGCATCCAGGAATTCAGCGCGATGATCCAGAAGGCCGACATGGTCGTGCCGCCTGCCACCAGCACGGTCGCAAGCGTATGAACCCGGTTCGACACCCGGCGGAAGCCGAACAGCATGATGCCGAGGAACACGGCTTCCAGGAAGAACGCGGTCAGCACCTCATAGGCCAGAAGCGGCCCGGCAATGTTGCCGACCTTGGCCATGAAACCCGGCCAGTTGGTGCCGAACTGGAAGCTCATCGTCACGCCGGTGACCACGCCCATCGCGAACGTCAGCGCAAAGACCTTCACCCAGGTGAAATAGGCGTGCATCCACGCATAGTCGCCGCTGCGGTTATACCGAAGCTTGAAGAACAGCAGCACCCAGCCGAGCGCGATCGTGATGGTCGGGAAAAGAATATGGAACGAAATATTTGCGGCGAACTGAATGCGCGACAGTAAGAACGGGTCCATCGGATCGGCTCCTTTGTCCAGAAGCTAGGCCCGAGATCGTCTTTCGTCAAAGTGACAGCGCCGCGCAGGGACGCCTTGTCGCATTGGCAGGCGTTTTCGCCTGCGTTCAGCGAGCCGTGGGCAGCGCGCGGTTCTGGCACAGGTCGCTGTCGCCGCTGGAGATGGCGCATGCCCGCCGCGCCGTTATATGGATTGCTACCCTGCCGTCCGCGCCCGAGAGAGGTTCTGCGCCATGTCGACATCCGGCCTGTTTCAACTTGGCCTGTCCACCGTCATCTTTCTGCTTGCGGCGACCATGGCCAAATACTGGGCGCTCGGACCCACGCTCTGGAAGCTCCTGGTGACGCTTGCCCTCTACACGGGCGGCAATCTCATCATGCTGCGCCTCGTGCGCGAATTCGGCATGTCGACGGCTTTCAGCCTGTCGGCGGTCATCCAGCTTGTCGCGGTCAACGTCATCGCGCTGGTCTTCTTCAGCGAGCGGCTTGCGCCGATACAGAGCATTGGCCTGGGCCTCGCCATCATTTCGGTGGTGCTGATCACGCTCGGACCCAGTCTGACGTCGAGATAGGGCCTCACCTCGCGCTGACCGCGCTCCAAAAGAAAACGGCGGCGATCAGGGATCGCCGCCGTTTCCGTTTTCAGGCCTGAAAGATCAGGCCGACTTCTTCTTGTCGTCCTCGTCGAGCTCCTCGAAGTCCGCATCGACCACGTCCTCGCCGGCCTTTTCGGCGTCGGCGCGGGCGTCTGCCTGTGCGGCTTCGGCCTGCGAAGCTTCATACATCGCCTGGCCGAGCTTCATCGAGGCTTCGGTGAGCGCCTGGCTCCTGGAGTTGATCTCCTCAACGTCGTCGCCTTCCAGCGCAGTCTTCATCGCCGCGATGGCGTCGGAGATGGCGTTGCGGTCGTCTTCGGAGACCTTGTCGCCATATTCCTTCAGCGACTTCTCGGCCGAATGCACCAGAGCCTCGCCCTGATTGCGAGCCTCGACCAGCGCGCGGCGCTGCTTGTCGGCTTCGGCATTGGCCTCGGCGTCCTTCACCATCTTCTCGATGTCGGCATCGGACAGGCCGCCAGATGCCTGAATGCGGATCTGGTGTTCCTTGCCGGTGCCCTTGTCCTTGGCCGAAACGTTGACGATGCCATTGGCGTCGATGTCGAACGTGACCTCGATCTGCGGCACGCCGCGCGGTGCTGGCGGAATGCCGACGAGATCGAACTGGCCGAGCATCTTGTTGTCTGCCGCCATTTCGCGCTCGCCCTGGAAGACGCGGATCGTCACCGCCGACTGCGAGTCCTCAGCCGTCGAGAAGGTCTGCGACTTCTTGGTCGGGATCGTTGTGTTGCGGTCGATCAGGCGGGTGAACACGCCACCCAGCGTCTCGATGCCGAGCGACAGCGGCGTCACGTCGAGCAGCAGCACGTCCTTGACGTCGCCCTGCAGAACGCCTGCCTGGATCGCAGCGCCCAGCGCCACGACTTCGTCAGGGTTCACGCCCTTGTGCGGGTCCTTGCCGAAGAACTGCTTCACGACTTCCTGCACCTTCGGCATGCGGGTCATGCCGCCGACGAGGATGACTTCATCGATCTCGCCAGCCTTCAGGCCCGCATCCTTGAGCGCTGCCTTGCAAGGCTCGATCGTGCGCTGGATCAGGTCGTCCACCAGCTGCTCGAACTTGGCGCGCGTCAGCTTCATCGTCAGGTGCTTGGGGCCGGACGCGTCGGCGGTGATGAAGGGCAGGTTGATCTCGGTCTGCGCCGAAGACGACAGCTCGATCTTGGCCTTTTCAGCCGCTTCCTTCAAACGCTGGAGAGCGAGCTTGTCGTTCTTCAGGTCGATGCCCTGTTCCTTCTTGAACTCTGCCGCTAGGTATTCGACCAGACGCATGTCGAAGTCTTCGCCGCCGAGGAAGGTGTCGCCATTGGTGGACTTCACCTCGAACACGCCGTCGCCGATTTCGAGCACCGACACGTCGAACGTGCCGCCGCCAAGGTCATAGACCGCAATCGTGCCGGCCTTCTTCTTGTCGAGGCCATAGGCAAGTGCGGCTGCCGTCGGCTCGTTGATGATGCGCAGCACTTCAAGGCCGGCGATCTTGCCTGCATCCTTGGTTGCCTGGCGCTGGGCGTCGTTGAAATAGGCCGGAACGGTGATGACCGCCTTTTCGACAGTTTCGCCGAGATAGGCTTCCGCCGTTTCCTTCATCTTCTGGAGGATCATGGCCGAGATCTGCGACGGCGACTGCTTCTTGCCGTTTGCCTCGACCCAAGCGTCGCCATTGTCACCCTTGACGATGTGATAGGGGACGAGCTTCTTGTCCTTCTCGGTGACGGGATCGTCATAGCGGCGGCCGATCAGGCGCTTGACCGCAAAGACGGTGTTCTCAGGGTTGGTGACCGCCTGGCGCTTGGCCGGCTGGCCGACGAGGCGTTCGCCGTCGCCCGAAAATGCCACGATGGATGGCGTCGTGCGTGCGCCTTCAGCGTTCTCGATGACCTTCGCGTCCTTGCCGTCCATGACGGCGACGCAGGAGTTGGTCGTTCCCAAGTCGATACCGATAACTTTTGCCATGTGCTTGTCTCCGCTTAGCAAGCTGCCAGGACCCAATGAGGCGTTCCAGGAGGCAGCCCCTTTTCCACTTCAGTGATCGAAAATGCCGCAAATCGGGCGGCAGGCCGATCCTGCGGTCTATATAAGAAGGCTATTTGCCACCGCAAGAATGTAACGTGGGTGAATTTGCCGCTTTCATCCGCAAAAACGCCTGAAAACCAGAGTCTTGAGTCAAGTCGCCCGAACCCGCGACACAGGTCGCCCATACCCTTTGCTTAGGTCACAATGTCCTTGGTGAACTGCCCGGCGACCCGGTATCGCCACAGATATGAAGGCAGGATCGCCTCCATCGCGCGCGGCTGGATGCCAAGCCCTTCGAGCGTACGGGCCGCAGCGATTGCGTCCTGCGAAACCACGTTGTCCTGCTTGAGCAGGGTCACCTGATCCGACGTCAGAAGCTTGCCCGGCAGCATGCCGAGGATCGCGCCCTGCAACGATGCGATCGGCCACGGAACCGGCACCAGCAGGCGCTTGCGGTCGACGATCTGGAGCATCAGCTCCATGCATTCGCGGAACGTCCGCACCTCCGGCCCGCCAAGCTCGTAAATGCCGCCCTTGGCCTCGCCCGAGACCGAACGCGCCACCGCTTCGGCGACGTCGCCGACAAAGACCGGCTGGAATTTCGTCTGGCCGCCGCCGATCAGCGGCAGAACCGGCGAGAAACGCGCCATCTTGGCGAAGCGGTTGAAGAACTGGTCTTCCGGTCCGAACACGATGGACGGACGCATGACGGTAGCATTCGCAACAGTCTCAAGCACGGCGGCTTCGCCCGCTGCCTTGGTCTGCGCATAGAGCGATTCGGATTGCGCATCGGCGCCGATCGCAGAGATGTGGGTCAGGCCCGCCCCGTTGGCGCGCGCCGATTCGGCGATGGCGCGTGCGCCGAAATCCTGCACGGCGGCAAACGTCTGGCGGCCGCTCTGGTTCATGATGCCGATCAGGTTGACGACATGGTCGGCACCCTCCACCGCGCGATCGACCGACCAGCGCACGCGGACATTGGCCTGCACCGGCTGCACCTGGCCGACATTGCCGTTCGGCTGGACGTGGCCGGAAAGGTCGGGCCGGCGCACCGCCACGCGAACGCGATATCCGCGCCGGGCAAGCGCGCGCACCACATGCCGTCCGACAAAGCCCGAGCCGCCAAAGACGGTCACGAGTCTGGGCGTTTCCTCAATCGTCGGCATGGAACAGGCTCCGTTGGCAGCAGCTTCTGCCCTCATAGAGCCTTTGCCCGCGAACGCCAACATCTCTGTTGCGCGACGAGCGCCGCAAAGCGCGTCAGATAGTGCCAGCGCGGCAAAGCGCGTCAGATCGTGACGTCGATCAGCCTCGGGCCGCCGGCCTGCCGCGCCCGCGTCACCGCTTCGCCAAGCGTGTCAGGACCGTCGATCCGCTCCGCTCCGATGCCATAGGCCCTTGCAATGTCCAGAAAGTCGGGAGGTGCCGGCGATACGCCGACAGGTTCGACACCCGCGTCGCGCATCGACACCTCGATTTCGCGATAGCCGCGATTGTTCCACACGACGAAGATGATCGGCAGGCCGTGCTCCACAGCGACCGCGATCTCCGGCAAGGTGAACTGGAACCCACCATCGCCGGACAGGCTCACGACAGGCGCTTCACCTTGCGCAAACTGCGCGCCGATCGCTGCCGGCGGCCCGAAACCGAGCGCCCCGAAACCCGTGGCGGCGTTGAACCAGCCACCCGGCCGGTCATGATCGTAATAGAGGTTGGCCGCATAGACGGGCTGGGTCGAGTCGCCCACGATCAGCGCGCCCGGCAGCGCATCGCGGATTGCCTCGACCGCGCGCAATTGAATCTCCATCTCGGCGGTAAGCCCTTCGCGCGCCGCCTTTCGGCAGCCTGCCGCCCTCGCAGCCCCATCCTGCGCCACGCCGCCATTGCCGAGTGCCTCAAGCAGCGCATCGAGCACCTGTGCGGCGTCGGCCTTGATGGAAAGCGTCGCCGGTCGCCTCGACAGTTGCGCCTTATCGATATCGATGCGGATCAGCTGGTCGGGCACGACGGAACCGCCGTCCCCATACATGTCATAGTCGGTCGGACCGAATTCCGTGCCCACCGCCAGCACCATATCGGCACAATCGATCAGGGAGCGGACAGGTTTCAGGCTCGGACTGGCCGGAACGCAGAGCGGGTGGGAATGCATCAATCCGCGCGCATTGGTGGTCAGCACGACCGGCGCGCCGACCCGTTCGGCCAGCGCCTGCAATTGCCCGTTGCAATGTCGCGCGCCTCCGCCAGCCAGGATCACCGGGTGCGAAGCCCCCGAAAGCATGGCGGCTGCATCCGAAATTGCCGTGCTGTCGGGCAGGGGAGGCGCGGGCAGGCTGGCAACATGCGTCACCGGTCCGGCAGCGATTGCCATAAGGTCGAGCGGCACCTCGATATGAACTGGACCAGGCCGCCCGGAGGCAAACAGGCCAAAGGCTCGCGATATCGCCGCCGTCAGACTCGTCATATCGCTGACTCGCTCGGAGACCAGCGCGACCTTCGCCGCCATGCCCTGCTGGTCGGGCAGCTCGTGCAGATATCCCAGCCCTTGGCCCAGCGTATCCGACCGGTTGACGCCCGAAATCACCAGCATCGGCACCGAGTCCGCTCGTGCCTGCGCCATCGCCGTCAGCGCATTGGTCAGCCCCGGCCCGGTGATGACAAAGGCAACCCCCGGCCGGCCGGACGCGCGCGCATATCCGTCGGCCATGAAGGCCGCACCCTGTTCGTGCCGCGGCGTCACATGGCGAATGCGCGACTGCGCCAGCCCGCGATAAAGCTCGATCGTATGGACGCCCGGAATGCCGAACACCGTGTCGACGCCATGCGCTTCGAGAAGGCCGATCAGCGCCTCGCCAAGCGTGGTCATGCCGTGTGCGCCGGCATGGGAGCGCTATTTGCAGCGAGGCCGCGCAGCCAGTTCGCAAGAATGGCGGGGGCGTCATCGCCGGGTTTCCCTCCCCCTTGTGGGGAGGGGTTAGGGGTGGGGGTATACGTCATCTCAACCCCGCAGGAAGGGCCGCGTGAGGCAGGTCGGACCGCCCTCGCAAGCGATGCACAGCGCATCCGCCTCGAATGTCTGCACGCGGCAACCGGCGGCTTCCATCGCCGCCTTGGTCTTTGGAAAGCCAGCAACCGCGATGACCTCGCGCGGCGCGGTCGGCAGCACATTGAGGCTGAGGCCGAAACTGTCGCGGAATTCGTCGGGGTCGCCCTCGACCATCCGGATGCCGCGCTGGCGCAGCATCTGCCAGAAGGCGGCAGGCAGGAGCGGCGAATGGACCAGCGCCAGATCATCCGCCAGCGGCGAGATAACCGACATCAGATGCAGGCAGGCTTCCTCACCCTGCCAGAGAGGCAGGTCGAACCCGTAGACCTTGATGCCGTGCGGCGAAAGGATGTTGGCGACCTGCTGGATGCCTGCCTGATTGGAACGCACGCCGCGCCCGATTGCGAGCGTTTCGCGGTCGATCCACACGCAGTCTCCACCCTCGACCGTTCCCGGCGCGTCCACCCGGCCAAGAATTGGAATGCCGAGCCGCCTGTAGGCCGCTTCGTGCAGCGCCGGTTCGGTGCGCCGCAGCGCCTTGCCCATTGAGAGGATCACCGCACCATGTTCGGTCATCAGCGAAGGATCGTGGGTAAAGACCGAGTCTGCCAATCCGTCATCCTCGTCGGGCAGCCATTCGATCTGCGCACCGCTTTGCGCCACAAGCGCCGCGAATGCGTCATGCTGGGCCGCCGCCCGCGCCGGGTCGAAGCCCGGTCCATAATGCCATTCACGGGCAGTGGCGCGCCGCATCGCGCTCGACGCGCGGCGCATGAGGACGCGCCTGATCGGCGCAGCCATTGTCTGTGCTCCGTAATCTGCGGTCACGTTCGGCCTCCCTTGGCCACCAATGCTACACAGCCGCGATCGACGCCCGCAAGTGGGACGCCCGCAAGTCGGACGGTTGACGGCGGCGCATTGACCGGTCCATGCTGCATGAAGTTGGAGATGGGTCGGGTTTGAGCGACGATAGGGTTTCGTCCAGATGTGCGGCGTCCAGATGCGGAGCCAGGGCATCGTGAGCGCCGGAGCGGCAGCAACTTCGCTCGACGGGCGGCAGGATGCCGCCGAAGCCATCCATATTGAAAACCTGCACAAGAAGTTCGGCCAGTTGCACGTTTTGAAGGGCGTTTCGCTCTCCGCGCGCGACGGCGATGTCGTCGCCATCATCGGCGGCAGCGGTTCGGGCAAATCAACCCTGCTGCGCTGCATCAACTGTCTCGAAAACCCGACCAGCGGGCTGATCCGCGTCAATGGCGAGGAAATCAAGCTCAAGGCGGACAGCCACGGCAATACGGTTCCGGCCGACCGCCGCCAGATCGAGCGCATCCGCTCGCGGCTCGGAATGGTTTTCCAGAGCTTCAATCTCTGGAGCCACATGACGCTGATCGAGAACCTGATCGAGGTTCCGGTTCATGTGCTTGGCGTCAAGCGCGACGAGGCGATCGAGCGCGGCGAGCGGCTGCTCAAGCGTGTTGGCCTTGCCGAAAAGCGCGACACCTATCCGGCCTTCCTGTCGGGCGGCCAACAGCAGCGCGGCGCAATTGCGCGTGCGCTCGCCATCGAGCCCCGCGTCATGCTGTTCGATGAACCGACATCCGCGCTCGATCCCGAACTGGTCGGCGAGGTGCTCAAGGTCATCGGCGACCTCGCCCGCGAGGGCCGGACCATGGTCCTCGTCACACACGAAATGAAATTCGCCCGCGAAGTCGCGACCCATGTGGTGTTTCTACACAATGGTGTTGTCGAGGAAGAAGGGCCACCCGCCGCACTCTTCGGTTCGCCGAAGTCGGAGCGGCTCAAGCAGTTCATCCGGTCAGTAAGCTAGCATGACAAGGCGAAGACCGATGGAAATCAAAAGAATGGGAGAATAAGACATGAAAAAACTTCTCGTCACAGTAGCCGCGGCTGCCCTGATGGCAGTCGCCGCCGGCGCTGCGTCGGCGCAGGCCGTCAAGATTTCAGTTTCGGCCGAGGTCTATCCGCCGTTCGCATCGACAGACGCTTCCGGCAAGTGGGTCGGCTGGGAAGTCGAGATCGCCAATGCGCTTTGCGAGGCCGCCAAGCTGCAGTGCGAACTGGTCGCCACACCGTGGGACGGCATGATCCCGGCGCTGACCACCAAGAAGATCGACGCCATCGCCGCCTCCATGTCGATCACCGAGGAGCGCAAGAAGTCGATCGACTTCTCCGACAAGTATTACAATGTTCCCGCCTCGATCGCGGCCGCCAAGGGTGCGGACATCAAGCCGACGCCGGAAGGACTGAAAGGCAAGATCATCGGGGTTCAGGTTTCGACCATCCACGAAGCCTATGCGAAGAAGCACTTCACCGATGCCGCCGAAATCAAGATCTACCAGACGCAGGACGAGGCCAATGCCGACCTCGCGGCGGGGCGCATCGATGCGACGCAGGCCGACCAGATGGCGCTCGACGCGTTCCTTGAGTCCGATCAGGGCAAGGGCTGCTGCGAGAGCATGGGAACGGTTGCCGACGATCCGGCGGTGCTTGGCCTCGGCGTCGGCATCGGCGTGCGCAAGGAAGACACCGAACTGCGCGACAAGTTCACCGCAGCCATCAAGGACATCCGCGCCAACGGCAAATACGACGAGATTTCGAAGAAATACTTCAACTTCGACATCTACGGCGGCTGACCGCCCGGCGCGACGCCTTTCCCGCCATATGAGGGGCGGGTGAGGCTCTCCGCGCGGCGGACTGTCTGATGGAGACACTGCTCTCCCCGCTTCTTCAGGTCTCATCCATGGACCTGCTCGCGCTCAGCCCGCCGGGCTGGGGCGGCAATCTGCTGCGCGGATTGATGAATTCGATCTATATCGCGCTCGGCGCATTTGGCTTGGGGCTGCTCATCGGAACATGCGGAGCCTATGCAAAGCTTTATGGCGGACCCGTCGCGCGCGATCTTTTCGAGGCTTACACCACCTTTGTCCGGGCCGTGCCGGAACTTGTGCTGATCCTGCTGATCTATTTTGCTGGCGCCGATCTGGTGAACCGCCTTCTCGTGTCGCTCGGTTATGACCGCATCGACATCAACGGGCTGGTCGCTGGCATCGTGGTGCTCGGCTTCGTTCAGGGAGCCTATGCGACCGAGGTGCTGCGTGGCGCGATACTGTCCATCCCGCAGGGGCAGATCGAGGCCGCGCGCGCATACGGCATGTCGCCCGTTCTCATGCTGAGGCGCATCACGCTGCCAGCCATGTTGCCCTTCGCCATTCCCGGCCTGTCCAATCTCTGGCTGATCGCCACCAAGGACACGGCGCTTCTTGCGGTCATCGGCTTCAGCGAGCTGACGCAGGAGACGAGACAGGCCGCGGGCGCGACCAAGGCCTATTTCACCTTCTATCTTGCGGCGGGCTGCCTCTATCTGGCGCTGACGCTGTTCTCCAACGTCATCATTGCGCGCATCGAACGATGGTCTCGCAAAGGCATGCCGTCGATCGGGGGCACGACATGACGTCCCGGACCGGCAGCGCCGTTGAATTTGCCGCGCGCAATCCGTGGCTCCAGCCCCACCGTCTGGTGCTGCTCGCCATCGCTGCCGCCCTCGTCATCTGCGCCGCCATATTCATGCGCTGGGACTGGCTGCCCAAATATTACTGGCTCGGCGTGCAGGGTCTGTGGCGCACCATCTGGCTGCTCTTCATCACCTGCACCTTCGGCATGTTGCTCGCCATCCCGCTCGGGCTGGCGCAGGTCACCGGCCCATGGTGGCTGGCAAAGCCGGCGCTCGCCTTCTGCACGGTCATTCGCGGCACGCCGCTGCTGCTCCAGATTTTCCTGCTTTACTACGGGCTGGGCTCACTCTTTCCGCAATATCCCTGGATACGCGAGTCCGACCTCTGGCCGATCCTGCGACAGGCCTGGCCCTATGCGGTGCTGGCGCTGACGCTCTCCTTCGCCGCCTATGAGGGCGAGGTCATGCGCGGCGCATTTGCCGGCGTGCCGAAGGGCCAGTTTGAGGCGGCGCGCGCCTTTGGCATGACGCGCTTCACGATTTTCCGGCGCATCTGGCTGCCGCAGGCCGTGCAGCGCGCGCTGCCGACGCTTGCCGGCGAAACCGTGCTCCAGCTCAAGGCAACGCCGCTGGTCGCGACCATTACCGTGGTCGACATCTACGCGGTCGCAGCGCGCGTGAGGCAGGATACCTTCATCATCTACGAACCGCTGCTGATGCTTGCCGTCATCTACATGATGATCACCGGCGTCATCCTGTTCCTGTTCCGCAGGGTCGAGGCCCGCATTCCAAACCGCATCGGCTGATCGGGGGCCAGAGCATTTCCAGCAAAAGTGTGAAGCGGTTTTGCGTCCGGAAATGCGATCAAAACAAAGAGATAGAGCGGTTCCGCCGGTTCTGAGAAAATCAGAACCGCTCTAGTCCCGATACGAAGAAGCCCGCCATGCGGCGGGCTTCCATTGATGATTTGACGGGATGTATAGGCCCGAAAATCATAGGCGGACCAGTCAGTGGCGCGTCAGCCAGTTGTCGATCTCGCGCTCTGCCGCATCTTCGGCTGTGCCGTAACGCGCCTGCAGGCGACCGGACAGTTCCTTGCGGCGGCCGGCAATGACGTCGATATCGTCATTGGTCAGCTTGCCCCATTGCTGCTGGACCTTGCCCTTGAACTGCTCCCAATTTCCTTCGACCTGATTCCAGTTCATAGCTGTTTCCTTTCGTTGGAAATGATCCCCTCTCCGGTCAGCCAACGCCCCCTGTCGCCGATTGGTTCCAAATGAATTTCATCACGCAAAGCTGACCTTGCGTGATTTGACGTTGCGGCCCCAGCGCTCGATTTGTGCACTGCAACCAAATCGGAGAACTCGATGACTGACCTGACGATGACCAATTCGCCAAGGGAGGAAAAGCTCATCATTCCAGCACTCGGCCCCGTCTATTCAGGGCTGGGGGAGGCCGTGACGACATTGTTGCGCGTCGTCGCGGGCGTCGCGCTCGTGGTTCATGGCGCGGGCAAGATCACCGACCCGTTCGGAACGGTCGGCATGGTCGAGGGCCTCGGCTTTTATCCCGGCGTCCTCTGGTCGCCGCTGCTTGCCGCCACCGAATTCTTCGGCGGCATTCTGATCGCCATCGGCCTTCTGACGCGCCCGGCATCCTTCGCCGCCATGATCGTCTTGCTGGTGACCGTGTGGTTTCACTGGATCACGCTCGGACAGGGCTATTCGGGCGCCGAAAAGTCGATTCTTTGGGCCGCGATCTTCGCCTTCTTCACCGTTCGCGGCGGCGGGCGTTGGTCGGTGGACGCGAAGCTCGGCAGGGCTTTCTAGAGCGAGATGAGGTTGGATTGAAACATTCTGCTGGTGAAGGTTTGGGACAAGGTCGAGGGGATCGGCGCGGACGGGCTGGTGGCCGGGCCAAGTCCGAAACCCGACGGATTTGGCCCAAACCGGCCCAGCCCTTCGGGTTTCCGTTTGGAGGACGCCCACGTCGTCAGCCCGCTCGGCCGATGCACCACATCGCCCTGCGCGTCCTTCCTAGTGGATCGCCTCCCCAAACGAGAAACAGAATGATTCAATCCAGCCTCATCTCGCTCTGACCAAACCATCCGCCCAAAGAAAAACCCCGCCGGATCGCTCCGGCGGGGTTCTTCATTTCTATGCGGAAAGGCTTAGTTGCCACCCTTCTTGAGCGCCGCGCCGAGAATGTCGCCCAGCGACGCGCCGGAGTCGGTCGAGCCATACTGTGCGACGGCCTGCTTCTCTTCGGCGATTTCCAGCGCCTTGATCGACACCTGAACCTTGCGGGTCTTCTTGTCGTAGGCGATGACGCGCGCATCGACCTTCTGGCCGACTGCGAAGCGGTCCGGACGCTGCTCGTCGCGATCGCGTGAGAGGTCGTTGCGCTTGATGAAGCTTTCGAGACCGCTCTCGACGAGCTTTACCTCAACGCCGCCATCCGTGATCTTCGTCACTTCGCAGGTGACGACTGCGTTCTTGCGCAGTTCACCCGAGGTCGGGGCTTCGGAGGCGCCGGCACGCGACATCTGCTTGATGCCGAGCGAGATGCGCTCCTTGTCCACGTCGATGTCGAGCACCTGAGCCTGAACCATCTGGCCCTTCTGATAGTCCTCGATCGCCTGCTCGCCTGGCTTCGTCCAGTCGAGGTCGGAGAGGTGGACCATGCCGTCGACGTCGCCGTCGAGACCGATGAACAGACCGAACTCGGTCTTGTTCTTGACCTCGCCTTCGACGGTCGAGCCGACCGGGTGGCTGCGCTGGAAGGCTTCCCACGGGTTCTCGAGCGTCTGCTTGAGGCCCAGCGAAATGCGGCGCTTCGAAGGATCGACTTCGAGCACGACCACGTCGACGTCCTGCGACGTCGACAGGATCTTGCCGGGGTGGACGTTCTTCTTCGTCCAGGACATTTCCGAAACGTGGATGAGGCCTTCGATACCCGGCTCCAGCTCGACGAACGCGCCGTAATCGGTGATGTTCGTGACGTTGCCCTTGATCTTCTTGCCGATCGGGAACTTCGAGCCGATATCGCCCCACGGATCAGCTTCAAGCTGCTTCATGCCGAGCGAGATGCGGTGCGTTTCCTGGTTGATGCGGATGATCTGCACCTTCACCGACTGACCGATGTTGAGGATTTCGGTCGGGTGGTTGACGCGGCGCCATGCCATGTCGGTGACGTGGAGCAGGCCGTCAATGCCGCCCAGATCAACGAACGCGCCGTAATCGGTGATGTTCTTGACCACACCCTCGACGACCTGACCCTCTTCGAGGTTCTGGACGATCTCGGAACGCTGTTCGGCGCGCGACTCTTCGAGAACCGTGCGGCGCGAAACGACGATGTTGCCGCGACGGCGATCCATCTTGAGGATCTCGAAGGGCTGTGCGTTGTGCATCAGCGGGGTGACGTCGCGGATCGGGCGAATGTCGACTTGGCTACGCGGCAGGAACGCAACAGCGCCGTCCAGATCGACGGTGAAGCCGCCCTTGACCTGATTGAAGATGACGCCTTCGACGCGCTCGCCGCGGTTGAATTTCTCTTCGAGCTTGACCCAGCTCTCTTCGCGGCGGGCCTTCTCGCGCGACAGGACGGCTTCGCCCAGTGCGTTCTCGATGCGGTCGACCATGACCTCGACCGTGTCGCCGGCCTTGAGTTCCTTGGCCTTGGTGCCGAATTCCTTCAGGGGCACGCGGCCCTCGACCTTGAGGCCGACGTCGATGATGGCCATGTCCTTTTCAATGGACGTGATCACGCCGCGGACGACGGAACCTTCGGCGGACTGGCTCTCGGAAAAGCTTTCCTCGAGCATGCTCGCGAAATCATCGCGGCTCGGATTTGCTGCAGACATGTGTTCTCCTGGAAGCCCCGTCTTTGCGGGGCAGGCGCCTGGGTTAGTGTTGCGTTGCCTGCCGGCGTTCCGGGCTGAAAAGCCCTGTGCCGCTCACGCGGCTATCGGCGCAGTAGAATGCTGACAGGCTGGTTTATGGTCCTTGTGGGAACGCTTGCCACGAGAGCGGGGCGCCTCAGGTCAGACCTTGCTCCGCTTGGCGAGGGCATCATCAACGATGATCCGCGCGGCCCGGAACGCGGCCTCTATAGACATATCGGACGTATCGAGCAAGTGCGCGTCGCCGGCAGGCCGCAGCGGCGAGTCGGCGCGGCCCATGTCGCGCTCGTCGCGGCGGCGGATATCGGCCAGGATTTCCGCCACATCGGCGCTGCCGCCCCTGTCCTCGATGTCGCGCAGCCGGCGCGCCGCGCGCACTTCGGCCGATGCCGTGACATAGAGCTTCACACTCGCATCCGGGCAGACAACCGTGCCGATATCGCGCCCGTCGAGCACCGCGCCGCCGGGCTGGCGCGCAAATTCACGCTGCTTGTCGACCAGAATGCGCCTGACCTCGGGGATCACCGCGACCCGCGACGCCGCATCGCCCACCGCATGGGCGGAAAGCGCGTGCTTGTCGAGATTGGTGAGGCTGACAGCACGCGCGGCGGAAATGGCGCTCGCCTCGTCATCGAGCGGGGCGCCACTTTCGATTAGTTTCTGCGCGACCGCGCGGTAGGTCAGGCCCGTATCGAGATGGGGCAGGTGGTAATAGTCGGCCAGCCGGCGCGCCAGCGTACCCTTGCCGGAAGCCGCCGGCCCGTCGATTGCGATGATCAGTGTCATGCCTCGCTTCAACCGGACCGGAGGCGACTTGTCGAGTCCCGTCGGTGTCACCCCTTTGGCGCAAACAGCTCCGCGTCGCAGTCCTTCTTGCCAAGGATCGCCGATGTCACCAGTTCCGCCGCGATCCGCGAGAAGGTTATGCCATTGCCGCCATAGCCCATGATCGACTGGATGTTTGTGTGGCGCGGCACCTTGCCGATGATCGGCAGTCCGGTCGGCGTGGTGCCGAAAGAACCTGCCCAGGCAAATTCTGGCGTGACGTCGAGTTGCGGCATCAGCTTCTTCAGTTTTACCGCGATGCGCCGCGTCTTCTGTTCGGTCATCGCGTCGCGCTTGTCTTCGTCCTCGAATTCCTCGTCCTCGCCGCCGCATATTACGCGCCCGTCGGGCGTCGCGCGCAGATAGAGATAGGGGTCGGACGCCTCCCAGATGAAGGCCTGCCGTGGCCAGATCAGGCCCGGTTGCGGCTTTGTCGCCATCGCCCAGGTGGAGACGATGCTCTGTCCCTTGGAGGGCGCGATCGAAGCGAGTTCGTAGCCTGTGGCCAGCACGACATGGGATGCACGGATCGTGGGTCCGTGCCGTGTCGAGACCGTCACGCCCGATTTGCTGCTTTCAAATCCTGTCGCTTCGACAGGCGCATGGATCTTCGCGCCGCGCGAAAATGCCTGGTTCAGCAACCCGGCGGTCAGCTTGCGTGGGTCGATCGCGAGATTGTCGGGGTTCAGAATGGCGGCGGCCCGCGCGATTCCGAACCTCTCCTTCAATTCGGACCGCTTGAGATAGTCCGCATAGATGCCCGCTTCACGCCGCAGCGCGACCTCTTCCTCAAGACCGCTCGCGTCGAGCACATCGCCGGCGAGCAGCAGCGACGGCCTCTCGGCAAAGTCGCATCTGATGCCCAGTTCCTGAATGCGCGCCTTGAGGCTGGCCACGGCAAGTCGTGAGCGCCGCCATGCAGACCGTGCATTTTCCTTGCCGATCTTGGCACTGAGTTCGACGAGCGGCGTATCGATCTCGTTCTGTACGAGGGCCGTCGTGGCGGGCGTGGAACCCTTCATCGGGCCGCGCCGGTCGATCATCAGGACATCAAGCCCTTCGGATGTGAGCATTTCGGCGATCATGGCGCCTGATATGCCCGCGCCGACGACCAGAACGTCGGTTTTGACATCACGGGACAGCCCGGATGACGGAACGGACGGAGAGCGATAGGCGAACCAGACCGGCCGGCCGCCACGTAGATCGAGCTTACGTTTCAAACGCTCATCCTCCCCACCATTGGAGCGGCAACGCGCCCGGACAATGCTGGTTCCTTGAGCGGGGAACGATCTTGCTACCCTTTGCGCTTGGCGATGCCGTAGAGCAGCCCGGCGCAATAGCCGAAGACGATCCCCAGGCAGCCGGGCACCATCATGAACAGCATTTGCCCGTTCTCATCGGCGATGTAGGTAAACCGCGGGTCGCGGTTGTCAAAGCCGCGAACCACGCCGTAGATGACGATGGCCAGCGGCAATACGACCAGCCAGAAGGCTCGACCATGGCCGGGATAGGTGCTCTTGCCTGCCACGGTGGCGCGATAGACGGAGCGCGCGGTCCAGATGAAGAATGGCGTGGCGACCATCGCCATGACCAGCAAGCCGGCCAGCCGTTCCCGCACGATGTCGAAAGCTGCTTCCAACGTGGGTTCAGCCGTCTATCGCCGGCTGTTGCTCGATTTCGGCCCCAAGGCCCGCCATCAACCCCATGAATTCGGGGAAGCTGGTCGCGATCATCGCCGCGTCGTCGATCGACACCGGCTTTTGCGATGCGAGGCCCATGACGAGGAAGCTCATGGCGATGCGGTGGTCGAGGTGGGTCGCCACCATGCCGCCGCCAATTCCCTTGCCGTCGGGCGCACCGCGCACCACCAGCCAGTCCTCGCCTTCGTCGCCGTCGACGCCGTTTGCCTTTAGGCCGGCCGCCACCGCTGCGAGCCGGTCGGATTCCTTGACGCGCAATTCCTCAAGGCCGAGCATTCGGGTTTCGCCTTGCGCGAATGTCGCGGCAACCGCCAGCACTGGATATTCGTCGATCATCGACGGCGCGCGGTCGGCAGGGACGGTGACGCCCTTTAGCTCCGAGCCGCGCACTCGGAGGTCGGCCACGTCCTCGCCACCGGCATTGCGGCGGCGCAGGATCTCGATCGATCCGCCCATTTCCTGCAACGTGGTGATGAGGCCGGTGCGCGTCGGGTTGAGAAGCACGTTTTCAATAGTCACATCCGATCCCGGAACGATCAGCGTCGCCACCAGCGGGAAGGCGGCCGATGACGGGTCGCCTGGAACGGCGATGGTCTGGCCGGTGAGCTTGCCGCGCCCCTCGATGCGGATGGTGCGAACGCCCTCGGCGTCGGTTTCGACGCTCAATTGCGCGCCGAAGCCGCGCAGCATCTTTTCGGTGTGGTCTCGCGTCATCACGGGTTCGATGACTGTCGTGATACCCGGCGTATTGAGACCCGCCAGCAACACGGCCGATTTCACCTGCGCCGACGCCATCGGCACGCGATAGACGATCGGGGCGGCGGCCTTTGGTCCGCGCAGCGTCAGCGGCATGCGGTCACCGCTGGCCGCCTGCACCTGAACGCCCATCAATCTGAGCGGGTCGAGCACGCGGCCCATCGGCCGCTTCGACAGCGACGCGTCGCCGATAAAGGTCGTATCCATGTCATAGACGCCGGCAAGGCCCATGGTCAGGCGCGAGCCTGTGCCCGCATTGCCGAAATCGAGCGGCGCTTCCGGCTCCAGCAGGCAGCCATTGCCGACGCCGTGGACGATCCATTCGCCGTCCTTGCGCTCGATCTTCGCTCCGAAGGCGGTCATGGCGTCGCCGGTGCGCAGCACATCCTCGCCTTCGAGCAGGCCGGTAATGCGGGTCACGCCGGAAGCGAGGCCGCCGAACATCAGCGACCGGTGGGAAATGGATTTGTCGCCGGGAATGCGGACCGTGCCTTCAAGCGGGCGCGAGCGCCGCGCGATCGCAGACTGGGGGGTGGCGTCATGCGCCATGGTCAATGTCCTGGATTTGGGCTGCCTGCGCGCATTGCGGCCTTGCAGCGGGTCTAAAACTGATGCGCTGGCTTGGTAGCACGGCGCAAAAGCCGCGTCATCCCCTCCGCCGCAGCGCCTCAGTCGCGCCAAAACTGTCAAAAAGGGAGGCGACCGGCCGGGCGGCTTGGCGCGCCCGGCCAGCGAGTTGGGTTGTCAGGCCGCCTTGGACTGCGGATGGTCGTGGACGTAGCCCTTCTCGGTCAGCCACTTCTCGATCAGGATTTCAACCAGCGACGATACCGAGCGGTGATCGTCCTTGGCGGCGCGAACGAGTGCCTCCTTGAGGTGACGTTCGATGCGGAATCCGAGCGGATGGGTCTTTGCCATGGGATTTCTCCTGTGAATGCGTGCGGCCCTGCGGGCCGTGAAATGCGTAATTCTCAATTGATGAATTGCGGCCGCCAACATCGATGCGGCCATGCCGGCTCGTCAGGCGAGCGGCGGTCCACGCGCGCGGTCGCGATGCGCCGGGGCGGGAGAGGCGGACGGTTCGAGGCGCGGCTGGCCTGTTGCCGGCGCTACGCCATGAATATGGATCGGCCAGATCGACGGAATGTCGGCGGGCTGGTCGCCGGTCAGTTCGTCAGCAAATGCGGCAATCGCCAGAAAATCGGCAGCGACATCGGCTGCGACAATGCGCTTGGCGGGAAGATCGCCATTGCGCGCCTGTCGATTTTCCGATTCGGTGATCTGAGAGAGTGCGGCCAGAGGCGCGCCATGCGGCAGCACGGCAAACGCCATCGCCGCGAACAGAACGATCGCGGGGCTGAGCCGACGCAGCAGCTCAGGCAGCCTCATCTTAAGGCCGCCGATGTTGGACAACCTGACCACCGCGCTGGGATAACCTGTTTCGCCCCGCGAGGCCAGCAATTCGTTAGACAAGCCACGACATTCTACTACGCCGCCGCCGTCGAGAGCGCTGATGTCACATCCGTGAATTGAGGAGGCCAGTCCGCAGGTTGCTTGCCGCCCGCGCGAGTGGATCGAACGGCATGCAGGCCGGAAAATCGCGTATTTCGCGGCTTCCAATACCCCGGAAGCCCGCCTTGGCGCGTTGCCTCCCTTGCGTTTTTGACGCCCCCTGCTAAACGCCGCCCATGACCACGCCGCTGTCCCACATCCGCAACTTTTCCATCGTCGCCCATATCGACCATGGCAAATCGACCCTTGCCGACCGTCTGATCCAGCTGACCGGCGGGCTTGAGGCGCGCGAGATGACCGAGCAGGTCCTCGACAATATGGAGATCGAGAAGGAGCGGGGCATCACCATCAAGGCGCAGACCGTGCGCCTGAAATACAAGGCACTCAACGGAGAGGAATACATCCTCAACCTGATCGACACGCCCGGCCACGTCGATTTTGCCTATGAGGTTTCCCGCAGCCTGCGCGCCTGCGAAGGTTCGCTGCTGGTGGTCGACGCCTCGCAGGGCGTCGAGGCGCAGACGCTTGCCAACGTCTATCAGGCGATCGACGCCAACCACGAGATCGTCGTAGTGCTGAACAAGGTCGACCTGCCGGCGGCCGAACCGGAACGCATTCGCGAACAGGTGGAAGAGGTCATCGGCCTCGATGCAAGTCAGGCGGTGATGATCTCGGCCAAGACCGGCCTGAATATCGATGCCGTGCTTGAGGCAATCGTCAATCAGCTGCCGCCGCCGAAGGAAGGCGACCCGAAAGCGCCGCTCAAGGCGATGCTGGTCGATTCCTGGTACGACGCCTACCTGGGCGTCATCGTGCTGGTGCGTGTCATCGACGGCACGCTGCGCAAGGGCCAGGTCATCCGCATGATGGGCACCGGCGCGAAGTATCCGGTCGAGCGTACCGGCTTCTTCACGCCCAAGATGATCCAGGCCGACGAGATCGGCCCCGGCGAGTTTGGTTTCATCACCGCCTCGATCAAGGAAGTGGCCGACACGCGCGTCGGCGACACGATCACCGAGGACAAGCGCCCGACCGAAAAGGCTTTGCCGGGCTTCAAGCCTGCACAGCCGGTTGTGTTCTGCGGCCTGTTCCCTGTCGATGCAGCCGATTTCGAAGACCTGCGCGCCGCCGTTGGCAAGCTGCGCCTCAACGATGCGTCGTTCTCCTACGAAATGGAAACCTCTGCGGCTCTCGGCTTCGGTTTCCGCTGCGGCTTCCTCGGGCTTCTGCATCTGGAAATCATTCAGGAGCGGCTGGAGCGCGAGTTCGACCTCGACCTGATCGCAACCGCGCCGTCCGTCGTCTATCGCATGGTGCTGAACGACGGCTCGGTGAAGGAACTGCACAACCCCGCCGACATGCCGGACGTGGTCAAGATCGCCTCGATCGAGGAACCGTGGATCCGCGCCACGATCCTGACGCCGGACGATTATGTCGGCTCGATCCTGAAACTGTGCCAGGAGCGGCGTGGCATTCAGGCCGACCTGTCCTATGTCGGCAAGCGCGCCATGCTGGTCTATGACCTGCCGCTCAACGAAGTCGTGTTCGATTTCTATGACCGGCTGAAATCCATCTCCAAGGGCTACGCCTCCTTCGACTATCACCTGACCGATTATCGCGAGGGCGATCTGGTCAAGATGTCGATCCTCGTCAATGACGAGCCGGTCGATGCGCTCTCAATGCTGGTCCACCGCTCGGCGGCGGAAAAGCGCGGCCGCGTCATGTGCGAGAAGCTGAAGGAACTGATCCCGCAGCACATGTTCAAGATCCCGATTCAGGCGGCCATTGGCGGGCGCATCATCGCGCGCGAAACCATCTCCGCTCTGCGCAAGGACGTGACGGCCAAGTGCTATGGCGGCGACGCCACCCGCAAGCGCAAGCTGCTGGAAAAGCAGAAAGAGGGCAAAAAGCGCATGCGCCAGTTCGGCAAGGTCGACATCCCCCAGGCAGCATTCATCGAAGCGCTCAAGATGGGCGATAGCTAGAAGCCGGGTCCCACCCTGAAGCCGGTCGGCCCCTTGGGTCCGGGTGGCGGCTGTCGGAGGCTAAGACCTGTCATTTTTCTAAATTAGCCAATTCGGCTAATGTTGGCTCATGAAGACCTTAGCTGCCACCGATGCCAAGAACCGTTTTGGTGAACTGATCGACATGGCGCAGGCCGAGCCGGTGCGTGTGCAGCGGCAGGGGCGTGATGTCGCCATCGTGCTGTCGCCCGAAGAGTTCCGCCGCCTGTCCGAAGCTGCGTCGAGCAAGGTCAGTCCTGCGGTGCAAAAGCTCCACGCTGAGAGTGCCAAGCGCTGGGCGAAGGTTTATGAGGCGCTGGCGAAGTAGGTGGAATACCTCACGCTTGACGATGCGCTTTACATCCACGCGGAGCAGTTGCGCCTGTTCTGCTGCGCCCCCAAACCGGATATTATTCCGATCTGGTCGAACAGGCGGCAGCGCTCTGGGAAAGCCTCGCGATGAACCACGGCTTCATCGACGGCAACAAGCGTGTCGCCTTCGCCTGCATGGATATCTTCCTCGGCCTCAATGGCGCTCGTCTGGAAGCCGATCCCGATGACGTCATCGGCTTCATCTACCGTCATCTTGAAGCGCGCACTTTCAGAAAGCCGATTCTCGAAGAGTGGCTTCGGCTGAGAATTTCTCTCACCTGACTGTCGTCGTCGAGGCAAACGGCACGGCCGAAAAATTCCCGAAAACAACGGTTGCCATTGCGCCGCGACCACTCTACCAATCACGCCACATACAGGGGCGCTCCGTATAGCCGGGGCTGAGATTCGATCGCATGATCGGGAACCCTCAAGCTGATCTGGATAATGCCAGCGGAGCGAGGTTGATCATGTTTTCCGGCGCACAAGTGTCTCTGTACCCCGTGACCGACGATTTCGTCGCAGTCATCATGAACGCGCTCGGCGCGCTCAACCCTTACAGGGACCGGCTGAGAATTGAATCGGACGATATCTCGACCCTGATTGTCGGAACGCCCGATGTGGTCTTTGCCGCCATGCGCGATCTGTTCGCATCCGCTGCCGCGACCGGAGCGCATTGCGTCCTTCACGCCACGATCTCACGCGGCTGCCCCGGCGAGCCCGACGACCCGATCTGCAACGTTCCGGATGCCGGCCCGATGGCCCCGCTCGACGAGCGCAAGGCCCGTGCTTTGGCGGCTGTTTCCTCCCTGCCTAAGGCGGGCCAGGACGCTGCGGCACAGTTCTCGCTCTACACGCTCGGCATCGACGGCCACATGGACGAGATTTATGGCTGCATCGATTTTGTGAAGCAGTCGGGCGTCTTCGACCGCTCGAAGAACTTCTGCACCAAGCTGCGCGGCGACGTGGTGCCGCTATTTGCGACGGTAGAGCACGCCTTCACCGCCTTTGGCGCGCCCGAAGGCCATGTGACCATCGACCTGACGGTTTCGGCCAACAGCCCGACCCCGGTCTGACGCGACGCGAGTTGCCTGATGTCGTCGCGCTCCCAAAAGGCGCGGCTGGCTGATCATTCGTTTCAGTCCGGCCGCATTGTTCCTCCTGTCGTCGCACTGGCAGGTCTCGTCCTGTTGTGGGAGGCCTATGTGCGCCTCTCCGGCGTCACGCCCACCATCCTGCCCGCACCAAGCCATGTCGTCATTCAGGCATGGGCGCACCGGCAGGCACTCTGGGACAATCTCGTCCCGACGCTGCGCGCCACCTTTGCAGGATTTGCGCTGTCGCTCTTCTGCGCCTTCGTTCTCTCGGTCGTCGTCGACTTTTCGGCCACGCTGAAGCGCGCGCTCTTTCCGCTCTTCATCGTCAGCCAGACCTTGCCGCTCGTCGCAATCGCGCCGCTGGTCGTGCTCTGGTTCGGTTTCGGGCTGATGCCCAAGATCCTGCTGGTCGCGCTCGTCACCTTCTTTCCGATGCTGGTTGCGCTGGCCGAAGGCTATGCGGCGACCGACCGGGACATTGACGAACTGCTCGCCTCGATGGGGGCGTCGCGCTGGAAACGCTTCGTGCTGGCGCGCCTGCCGTCGGCGCTTCCCTATTTCTTCGCCGGCCTGCGCATCTCGATCACCTATGCGGTGGTCGCCGCCATCTTCGCCGAATATGCGGGCGCGGCGAAGGGGCTCGGCATCTACATCCTCAACGCCAAGAACAATTTCCGCCCCGACCTTGTGCTGGCTGCGGTCTTTGTCTCATCAGCCCTGACGCTTCTCATGTTTGCCTCGACCTTCCTCATCCAGCGGGCGGTTGCGCCATGGCTGCGGGCAGGGGAGGGCGGCAGATGAACGCTCCGGCTCTTGCCCCCGCACGTCTCGCTCTGCGCAACATCACGCTGCGCTATGGCGACCTCGACGTGCTCGACGATATTTCGCTCACAGTCCGTCCCGGCGAGTTCGTCTCCATCATCGGTCCGTCCGGTGCCGGAAAATCGACGGTGCTCAAGGTGCTGACCGGCGCTGCAAAGCCTGAGCGCGGCTCGATCGACTTCGACGGCAACTCGCTCGACCAGACAGAGCGCCCATTCGCCTTCATGGGCCAGCGTGACGCGCTGATGCCCTGGCGGAGCATCTTGGACAATGTCACGCTCGGGCTGGAGGTGCGTGGCGAGGCGAGGGCCGCTGCCCGCCGCCGCGTTGCGCCCTTGTTCGACGCGTTTGGCCTGTCAGGTTTCGAGCGGCATTATCCGTCGGCGCTGTCGGGCGGTATGCGCCAGCGCGCGGCCTTCATGCGCACCGTCGTTCAGGATTGCCGGATGCTGCTGCTCGACGAGCCGCTGGGTGCGCTCGACGCGCTGACCCGAAACCGCATGCAGCTCTGGCTTGAAGACATGTGGCTCAGGCATCGATGGACGGTCATGCTGGTCACGCACGACATCCGCGAGGCGGTCATGCTGTCGGACCGCATCTATGTGCTGTCGCAGCGCCCCGCGCGCATCGCCCACGTCATCGACGTTCCCTTGCCCCGCCCGCGTCTGCGCGATGCGGCCCTTCGCACCGAGGCCGCCGCGATAGAGGGCGTGATCCTCGACCTCATGTTCTCCCCAAGCCAAGGACAGTTGCCATGACATCGATTCTCTTCAACAGGCGCGTCATTCTCGCTGGCCTTGCCGCACCGGCGGTTCTGTCGCTGACGCACAGGGCGCGGGCATCCGAGAAGGTATCCGTCGCGCTGGATTGGACGCCGAATACCAACCATGTCGGCCTCTTCGTCGCCCGCGACAAGGGCTTCTACAAAGAGGCGGGGCTCGACGTCGAAATCCTGCCCTATGCCGATACGGCGGCCTCGACGCTGGTTGCGAGCCGCGTGGCAGATTTCGGCGTCGTGGGCATCGGCCTTTACACCCAACGCGCGGCGGGTGCCGATCTCGTTGCCACCTATGCAATCGTTCAGAAGGAAACCGGCCGCCTCGTCGTCAAGGCGGAGCGGACGGACATCAACTCGCCGAAGGATCTCGACGGCAAGCGATATGGCGGTTTCGGCTCGGCATGGGAAAACGCGCTGATCGGCTCGATGATCCGCCATGATGGCGGTAAGGGCGAGTTCGAGACGATCACGCTCGGCACGTCGGCCTATCAGGCGCTCGAAACAGGCGCGGTCGATTTCACGCTTGAGGTCTACACCTGGGAGGGCGTCAAGGCCGAGCTTGACGGCGTTGCGCAGCGCGCCTTCGCATATGCCGACTACGGTGTACCGGACGAGCATACGGCGATGCTCGGTTCCAGTTCGGCCTTCCTGCGCGAGCGACCCGATGCAGCCCGCGCCTTCATACAGGCAACCCGGCGCGGCTATGCCTTTGCAGCCGATCATCCCGTCGAGGCGGGCGACATGCTGATCGCCGCCAACAAGGATGCGCTGACCGACCCGAAGCTCATCCACGCGTCCATGTCCGCGCTGGTCGAGGGCAATTATCTGCGCACGCCCGAAGGCGTGATCGGGCGGTTGGATCCTGCCAAGGTCGATGCGATAGGGACCTATCTCTTCGCTTCCGGAATTCTCAAGGATGCGAAAGGCAAGGTGCTGGAGCAGAAGCCCGACTTCGCCGGCTATTTCACCAGCGCACTTATTGATTGAAGGTGAGGCGCGGGTGCGCCTGAGGGGGGCAATCCGTCGCCCCGTAAGTCGCCATGTCCGCGCAAGCCCGGCATGAGAAGCTGGCGGCGAAAGGATTGCCCATGCGCGTCTTGCCCGCACTTCTCATGCTGCTGCCGTTGCTCGCCCCCGCGCCTGCCTGGTCGGCTGACGGCATGACCATGTATATGCGCAATCAGCGCGACAGCGGCATCGTCGTCGAGTTCCGCGGCAGGCAGTCAGGCACGGTCTGGCCCGGCCGGGGACAGGTTTATGCGCTTGAGCCCAAGCAGCGAAAATCGGTCACCATTGGTTGCGCAGACGGCGAACAGGTCTGCTACGGCGCATGGGTCAACGGCAATGACCGCATCTCGTTTGGCGTCGGGCCGGACGATGACATGGTGTGCGAGGACTGCTGCCGCATCTGCGTCGGCGGCTCCACCGAACGGGTCGATATCGGCGAGTGACGGGCCAGCCCGATCCACTCCGGCGCGGATCATGAGCCGGAAGCATCGGAATTAAATAAAATTTTACCGTGTTTTGTTGCGCCGGCTTATTCACGCAGAAATTGAGGAACCAATCCTTCGCCGGGCAATTGTTCGGGCATGTGAACCAGTTTTCGTCCGACTGTAGAAGGATTTCGTCGGAAATGAGCCAGCAAGATGATCGCCCGTTCGGAAAGCCGCTCCGTTCGTTCGTTTCGAATGAACGCGATCACGGCCATGAACATGGATGGCATCATGCGGAGGTTCGCAGCTTTCTCCGCCACATGTCGCTGTTCAAGCCGCAGAAGGACGTGCCCAGACGTTTCGATGAGCTTCTGGAGCGCCTCGATATGGCTGAGGCTCGCGCGCGCCGCCGATGAATGAACGCGCGCCGCCGATGAATGGATCGTCTGAACATGCGAAAACGGCGCCGCGTTAGCGGCGCCGTCGGTGTTTTCAGCCAATGCCCGATCAGTCGTCGAGCAGGTTTTCACCCTTGCCGCGCTTGGGCGCAGGCTTCGTGGTGGTCGCGGGGGTCGAGCGGGAGCGCTCCGACATGAAGCGGTCGAACTCCTGCTGGTCCTTGGCGCGGCGCAGCTCGCGGGCATATTCGTCGAACTCCGCCAGCGTCTCGTCGAGCTTGCGGCGCTCTTCGGCGAGACGGTCGAGTTCCTTCGAGCGCCAGTCGTCGAACGCGACGTTGCCGGTGGCGCGGGCCGAGCGGCAGCCCCGCTTGCCAAAACCGCCGAAGCCCGAAAAGACCCTGTCGGTTGCGCCGTTCACGTCGCGCTTGAAGCCGTCAAGCCGGTCGCCCCAGATGATGTAGGCGATCATGGCGAGCCCCAGCGGCCAGAAAACCATGAAGCCGATCACCGTGAGCGCAATGGTCGCCGGCGTCCAGGCCGGGCGGATCAGAGCAGTCGCGTTCATCAGTTTCAGTTCCTTCGGTTGCGACGGCCAGATGCGGCCGCCTTCCATCGAAATGGTCCCGCCCACACCCGGATTCAAGATTTGCCTATGTAAAGTTGTGTAAAGCTCAGGCGCGCTTGCGCAGCCTGTCGAGCGCGAGCACGGCAAGTCCGGCGACCAGCCCCCAGAAGGCGGCCCCGATGCCGCCCAGAACCAGCCCCGAGGCCGTCACCGCAAAGGCGGTGATCGCGGCGATGCGCTGGCTTTCGTCCGTGAGCGAAATCGCCAATGCATTGATCAGCGCCGCCATCAGGCCAAGCCCTGCGACAAGGGCAATCAGCGATGGTGGCAGCACCGCAAACAGCGCGACCAGCGACGCGCCGAATATGGCGTAGATGAGGTAGAAGCCCGCATAGAACGGCCCCGTCTTCCATCGCTCGGCCGGGTCGGGGTGTGCGTCCGGCCCGGTGCAGATGGCGGCCGAGATCGCAGCGAGATTGCTGGTCAAAGCTCCGAACGGCGCGGTGATGAGTGAGACTAAGCCGGTCGCCGCGATCAATGGACCTGCCGGCGGCTCATATCCCGCGGCCTTCAGAACGGCGAGGCCAGAAAGGTTCTGCGACGCCATGGTGACGAGATAGAGCGGCAGCGCCAGGCCGACGGTCGCGGCAAATGTGAACTGTGGCATGGTCAGCGTCAGGGTCGACAGTTCTGGCACCGGCAACTGCCCGACGCGGCCAAGGGCGAAGGCCAAGACGACGCCGCCGATCAGTACCGCGACCACCGACATTGCCGGATTCCAGAGTCTGATGACGAAGAATGCGAGCAGCAGCGGCAGGATAAGCACGGGGTCGACGGCCACGGTCTTGAACGCGCTCATGACGAAGGTGACGACGATGCCGGCGAGCATTCCCGACGAGACCGAGGTGGGTATGCGGGAGATCAGGGCGGTCAGCGGCTTGATGAGGCCCGTCGCGATCAGCAGGACAGCGGCAACGATGTAAGCGCCGACCGCCTCTGGAAAGGTGAAGCCCGAAGAGGCTGCGATCAGCGCCGCTCCCGGCGTCGACCAGGCCGAGACGACCGGCATCCGGTACCGCCAGGACAGATATGCGGTCTCCACCGCCATGGCCAGGCAAAGCGCCGTGACCATGCTCGCGGTTTCGGCTGATGTCGCGCCGACCGCGCCCGCAGCCGCGATGATCAGCGCCAGCGTCCCGCCGAAACCGACGATCGACGCCACGAAGGCGGAGGCGGGAATGGAAGCTCGAATTGGGCTGGGCATGGGCAGGGTCCGGATCGCCCCCTATTTCGACCGAGGCTTTCGCGCGTGCAAGGCCCGCGTCACGCCCTTTGCTGGGCCAGCGCGACCATGTTCTCGACCGCCGAGATCAGCATGGCGATGTCCTGCGGCCGCGACAGGCGGTGGTCGCCGTCACGGATGAGAGACAATGTGACATCGCTCAGCGGCAGATGCCGCATCAACTTCTCGGCATGGGTGTAAGGCACGTCGGGGTCGGCCATGCCCTGCAATATGTGGACCGGACATCCCGTATCGATCAGCCCGACCATGACGCGGTTGGCGCGTCCGTCGTCAAACAGCGCCTTGGTGTAGATGTTCGGCTCGTCGGAATATTCGGAGTGCTCTTCGAGATAGCCTTTTTGCTCGATCTCGGCCCTCTGCGCGTCGGTCAGCAGCGGCTCCATCAGTTCGACGGTGAAATCGGGAGCGGGCGCCAGCAGCACCAGTCCTGCGACACGGCTACCTTCGCCCGATTTGCGCAATTCCTCTATCATGCGCAGCGCAATCCATCCGCCCATCGACGAGCCGACGAGGATTTGCGGGCCATCCGAAAAGGCGCGCAGCACGGCAAGGCTCTCAGCCACCCATCTGGAGATCGTGCCGTCGGCAAACGCGCCGCCAGACTGTCCATGCCCTGAATAGTCATGACGCAGGCTGGCATGGCCGCTCTCGGCCGCCCAGGCACTGAGCGCCTCGGCTTTGGTGCCGGTCATGTCGGAGCGGTATCCGCCCAGCCATGCTACGCCCGGCGACCCGCCCGCGCGGTGCAGCACCGCAATCTTCGCCTCGCCGACGCGAAGCTTCTCTCTTGTCTCGTCAGCCATCGTGCCTACTTGCCCCATGCGGGCGTTCACGACAACACCCGGGTGCCTCAAGACTTCGGCTGTATTTTTCGTACGGTTGTGCTATTGACGGCGCGAAGCGGATTGCACATTTCCCCCGTCCGCCCATGCGCAACCCGCGCGACAGTGAATTTTCGACAACGATCTAGGAGATCACGACCATTCGCAGACCATTCAAGGCCGCCGCTCCGACAAAGGACGGACCGCGCGCCAACCGTGACATCCGGGTTCCCCGGGTCCAACTCATCGACGAAAGCGGCCAGAACCGCGGCAATCTCGCCATTCAGGATGCGCTCGCGATTGCAGAGGAAGCAGGCCTGGACCTCGTTGAAATCTCTCCGAATGCCGATCCGCCGGTGTGCAAGATCACCGACCTCGGCAAAATGAAATATCAGAGCCAGAAGAAGGCCGCCGAGGCACGCAAGAACCAGAGGGTCATCGAGATCAAGGAGATCAAGATGCGCCCCAATATCGACGACCACGACTATGAGACGAAGATGAAGGCGGTCCGCCGCTTCTTCGATGAAGGCGACAAGGTCAAGCTGACCCTGCGCTTCCGCGGCCGCGAAATGGCGCATCTGGAGCTTGGCATGGAGCTTCTCAATCGCGTCAAGGCCGAGGTTGAAGGCATCGCCAAGGTCGAGGCCGAGCCGAAGCTTGAAGGCCGGCAGATGATGATGGTTCTGTCGCCGCGCTAACCGTTATGCGCTTTCTCCGGCCCGATCGTGGCCGGAGAACGCAAGCCGGATCTATTCCCGCCTTTCGATTCGCCGGCCTCGGTTGTGCCGCGCGCCGCGCCGACCTACATGTGTCTCATGGCACAGCGTCACGAACAGGATCGAGCATTGGACACCGACCGCCTCTTGCAGTCCGTCGTAACGGTAGAGGCGACGATCCCCGAGAAAAGCTTCACCGCGCCGATCCTCGGCACCGAGCGTTCGGGCAGCGGGATCGTGATCGGCGACAAGGGTCTCGTGCTCACGATCGGCTACCTGATCACCGAGGCCGAAGATGTCGTCCTCAAGACATCCGCTGGCAGGAGCGTTCCCGCCCATCCTCTCGCCTATGATCAGGAGACCGGCTTCGGCCTGGTGCAGTCGATGGGCCCGCTCGATCTGCCGGCGCTTTCATTTGGCGATTCGTCCAAGGTCGCCCCCGGCGATCCCGTCTACATCGCCGGTTCGGGCAAGGTGATCGAAGGGCAGGTCGTCGCCCGGCAGGAATTTGCCGGCTACTGGGAATACATGCTCGAAGACGCGATCTTCACCGCGCCCACCCATCCCTCCTGGGGCGGAGCGGGCGTCGTCGGCGCGGATGGCCGACTGCTCGGCATCGGTTCGCTCCAATTGCAGGCCGCGACCTTGACGGGCGAGCAGGACATCAACATGGTCGTGCCAATCGCGCTTCTGCCGCCGATACTCGACGATCTTGTTTCCAGCGGCCGCACGACACATCCCCCGCGTCCCTGGCTCGGCCTCTATTCGGCAGATCATGACGGCCAGATCGTCGCCCTGAACGTCGATTCGCGCGGGCCTGCCGCGGCTGCCGGCATGCAGGCGGGCGACATCATCCGCGACGTGCGCGACCAGTCGGTCGACAGCCTTGCTGGCTTCTATCGCGAGGTCTGGGCGAGCGGCCCTGCCGGCACTGAAATACCGCTGCGCATCATCCGTGACGGCCGCGAGCAGTGGGTGCGCATAAAAAGCGCCGACCGCGACGATTTTCTCCGCAAACCCGTATTGCAGTAACGGTCCGCTGGCGGGATCGGCCATGATTCCGCCCGGTTCTGCGATGAAGCCCCCTTGACGCCGGGGACTTAAATCGTTCTCGCTTCAGGCGAAAAGGTGCTTTCACCATGACGGTTCTGCTTCAGACGGGCAAACGCGAGCGCGGCATAAACGGCCTGACCTCCTATCAGCGCACCCGCCGCTATGTGATCGGAGCCATGCTGTTCCTGCTTGCGGGGCTGCTGATGTTCGTCTCGTCGAGCCAGCCTGAACTGACGCATGCCCATATTGAGGGCTTCGGGCTTGCGCTCATGCTCATCGGCATTGGCGGCCGTCTCTGGTCGATCCTCTATATTGGCGGGCGCAAATCCGCCGAAGTCGTCGATATCGGCCCCTATTCGATGACGCGCAACCCGCTCTATTTCTTTTCGGCAGTCGCTGCGGCAGGCGTCGGCGCGCAGATCGGCAGCTGGGTCATGGCCATCATCTTTGGCGTTCTGTGCTGGGCGGCATTCACGGTCGTCATCAGGCGCGAGGAAAAATTCCTCGCAAGCGAGCTTGGCCAGACCTACAGGGACTATCTGGCGTCCACACCGCGCTTTTTCCCCAACCCGCTGCTCTATCGCGACAGGCCCGAAGTCACCTTCAAGCCGTCGGTGTGGAACCGCACGCTGATGGACGGCCTTGTCTTCGTTCTGGCCGTTCCGATCTTCGAGGCGATCGAATATGGCCAGCAGACGGGCTTCCTGCCCATCTTGCTCCATCTGCCTTGAAACTGCGCCTATTGCGCGCCAATCGGCTTGCTGATATTGACGCGCCGTTGAAAAGCCGCCCGGCAGGGCATGCCGTGGCGGTCTTTTATGCTTTCCGGGCGCTGGTCCGTCTGGAGCGAGAACAAGAGCCTCAAGCGTGAGGCCGCAAGAAAGGAAGCAAAATGCCCAAGATGAAGACCAAGTCAGCCGCCAAGAAGCGGTTCAAGATCACGGCTACCGGAAAGGTCCTCGCGGCCGCTGCCGGTAAGCGCCATGGCATGATCAAGCGCTCGAACAAGTTCATCCGCGATGCTCGCGGCACGATGGTCCTTGCAAAGCCGGATGGCGAGAAGGTCATCAAGAACTTCCTGCCGAACGGCCTCTGAAGCCCGGCGTCGAGACATTTAAGGAGATCATGATATGGCACGCGTAAAGAGAGGCGTTACCGCCCACGCAAAGCACAAGAAGGTTCTCGGCCAGGCCAAGGGCTTCTACGGCCGCCGCAAGAACACCATCCGCATCGCCAAGCAGGCAGTCGAAAAGTCGCTGCAGTATGCTTACCGCGACCGCAAGAACCGCAAGCGCAACTTCCGCGCTCTGTGGGTCCAGCGCATCAACGCGGCTGTCCGCGAGCACGGCCTGACCTATGGCCGCTTCATTGACGGCCTGAACAAGGCTGGCATCGAGATCGACCGCAAGGTCCTGTCCGACCTCGCCATCCACGAGCCCCAGGCTTTCGTGGCGCTGGTTGCAAAGGCCAAGACGGCGCTCGAATATCTGAAGAACGGCAACCCGAACGAATTTGAACGCGCTGTCGCCTAAAGCATCGGCCCAAAAATCGGCTTCGGTTTTTGGAAAGTACGATGCGAGGGTAAAAGTGTTAGAGCGTCCCTGTTTTCCCCAGTTTGGACACACGACGCTCTAACGCCAGCGTTTTCCCAAATTCAGGCAACACATTCTGGGAAACCCGCGCTGGCGAGCCGGCGCGGGTTTTTTCATGGCGAGATGATGACCGAGAGGACGATCAGCAATGACGCGGAGCTGAGCCCGGAAGGGCTCGAAGCTTTGCTGCGTCTGCTCGTCACCGGCGGTCGACGCCGCATCTCGTCGGCGGTCATCGACGGCAGGACCGTCTGGATCAAGCGGTTTGCAGGTGGCGGGCGGCACTTCGGCAAATGGCTGCACGCCGCGCTGACGCCGGTTATGCCGCGCGCCTTCCTGCGCGCGTCGCTTCGGGTCGGTCCGACAGGCAAGGCCGATCGCGAAGTGCGCAAGACGGCTGCCTTCCGGCAGGCGGGTTTCCCCGCTCTCCATGTCCTTCACCAGAGTGGCGACACCATCGTGCTCTCCAATGCGGGCGCCATCGTCCGGGACCGGCTCCTGTCGCTGCGCACGACCGATGCTGCCGCCCATGACGATCTTCTCGTCGCCTGCGCCGATGCGCTGGCCAGGGTCCACGCCGCCGGCCTTTGCCATGGCCGTCCCCACCCCCGCGACATGTTCATAGATAATGGCGTGATCGGTTTTCTCGACTTCGAGGAAGAGCCGGAGGCGGTCATGCCGCTGGAGGACGCGCAGGCACGCGATGTCTGGCTCCTGTTTCAGCAGATCGTCGCACGCGCCATTGCGCGCGACACGTCGATGCGCGCCTTCAACGCCTATCGTCGCCTCGCCCCCGCTGCAACGATGATCGCCTTACGGTCGCTCATAAGCTTCTTTACGGGGTTCCTTCCGCTGGCGCGCGCGGCCGGTGGCCTGGTTGGCGACGACGGAAGACGCTTCCGCGACGCCACCGCATTCCTCAAGGGCGAGTTGGCGGCAGATGCCGCCGCCCGGCCACACCCGACTGCAGCAGAATTTCGAAAGCAGAGCAAATGAACGAGATTGAGACAATCGAAAGCGGACTGCTGGCCGACATAGCCGCCGCATCCGACGAGCAGGCGATCGAGGCCGTGCGCATTCAGGCGCTTGGCAAGAAAGGTTCGGTCTCCGAGCTTCTGAAGACGCTTGGTTCGATGAGCCCCGAGGAGCGGCAGGTCAGGGGCCCGGCGATCAACGGATTGAAGAATCGCATCACCGACGCCATCGGGTCGCGTAAGGCCGAGCTGAAGGATGCCGCCACTACGGCACGCCTCGCCGCCGAAACGCTCGACGTCACCCTGCCGGTGCGCCAGTCACCTGCCGAGCGCGGACGCATCCACCCGATCAGCCAGGTCATCGACGAGATCGCGGCGATCTTCGGCGATCTGGGTTTTGCCATTGCGGAAGGTCCGGATATCGAGACCGACTACTACAACTTCACCGCGCTCAACTTCCCCGCCGGCCATCCGGCGCGCGAGATGCACGACACCTTCTTCTTCCCGCCTGACGCGAACGGCGAGCGCAAGGTACTGCGCACCCATACCTCGCCCGTCCAGATCCGCACGATGGAGACTCAGAAGCCGCCGATCCGCATCGTCATTCCGGGCAAGACGTATAGGCAGGATTCGGACGCCACCCATTCGCCGATGTTCCATCAGGTCGAGGGGCTGGTGATCGACAAGACGGCCAACATCGCCAACATGAAGTGGGTGCTGGAGGAGTTCTGCAAGGCCTTCTTCGAGGTGCCTGCGGTCAAGATGCGCTTCCGTCCATCCTTCTTCCCGTTCACGGAGCCGTCGCTGGAAGTCGACATCCAGTGCGACCGTTCGCGGTCCGGCGAAGTGCGCTTCGGCGAAGGCAATGACTGGATGGAGATTCTGGGCTGTGGCATGGTTCACCCCAACGTCCTGCGCGCCGGCGGGCTCGACCCCGACGAGTATCAGGGTTTTGCCTGGGGCATGGGCATCGACCGCATCGCCATGCTGAAATATGGCATGCCGGACCTCCGCACCTTCTTCGACGCCGACGTCCGCTGGCTCCAGCATTACGGATTCCGCCCGCTCGACATGCCGACGCTGTTCGGTGGACTGAGCGCCTGAGCGAGGAAAGACAGATATGAAACTCACACTCTCCTGGCTCAAGGATCACCTTGAAACTGACGCCACGCTCGATGAAATCGTCGAGCGGCTGACCGCGATTGGCCTCGAAGTCGAGCATGTCGACGACAAGGCGGCGCTGAAACCCTTCGTCATAGCCAAAGTGCTCTCGGCCGAGCGTCATCCCGATGCTGATAAGCTGCAGGTGCTGATGGTCGATGTTGGCGCGGGCGATCCGATCCAGGTCGTCTGCGGCGCACCCAATGCGCGTGCGGGCCTCGTTGGCGCGTTCGCTGCGCCCGGCACCTATGTTCCCGGCATCGACACGACGCTTGGCGTCGGCAAGATCCGCGGCGTCGAAAGCCGTGGCATGATGTGTTCGGAGCGCGAGCTTCAACTGTCTGACGAGCACAATGGCATTATCGACCTGCCCGCGGACGCGCCGGTCGGCGAACGTTTCGCGACCTATGCGCATCTCGACGACCCTGTCATCGAGATAAACCTGACGCCGAACCGCCCGGACGCGACGTCGATCCACGGCATTGCGCGCGATCTTGCAGCATCCGGCCTTGGCACGCTCAAGACGCCAGCCATCGCTCCTGTTGCCGCAACCGGCGAATGCCCGGTCAAGGTGACCATCGAGGCACCTGAGCTTTGCCCCGGCTTTGCGCTTCGCCTCGTGCGCGGCGTGAAGAACGGTCCGTCGCCGAAGTGGATGCAGCAGCGTCTGCTCGCCATCGGCCTGCGCCCGATCAATGCGCTGGTCGACATCACCAATTACATGACCTTCGACCGTGGCCGCCCGCTGCATGTTTTCGACGCGAAGAAGGTTGCCGGCAATCTCGTCGTGCGCCGCGCCGCACAGGGCGAGAAGGTGCTGGCGCTCGACACGTTCGAATATGAGCTGACGCCCGACATGTGCGTCATCGCAGACGGCAACGGCGTCGAATCGATTGCCGGCGTCATGGGCGGCGAGCATTCGGGCTGCGACGAAAATACGACCGACGTGCTGATCGAATCGGCGCTGTGGAACCCGATCAACACGGCGCGCACCGGCCGCGCGCTCGGCATCATCACCGATGCGCGCTATCGCTTCGAGCGCGGCGTTGATCCGGAATTTATGGTGCCGGGTCTCGAACTGGCGACCCAGATGGTGATCGACCTGTGCGGCGGGCAGGCGAGCGAGGCTGAAGTGGTCGGCTATGCCGGCTATGAGGCGAAGCGCATCGTTTTCCCCGCGCTTGAGGTCAAGCGGCTGACAGGCGTCGACGCGGATGCCGAGGAAAGCACGGCGATCCTCCAGCGCCTCGGCTTCGGCGTCGAGGGCGCCGGTTATGTCTTCGACGTGACGGTGCCGTCCTGGCGGCCCGATGTCGACGGCAAGGCCGATCTGGTCGAGGAAGTGATGCGCATGCGCGGCGTCGACGCCATCGAACCGCAGCCGCTGGTCAGCCATGACGCCGTCAATGGCCGCATCCTGACGACGCTCCAGATCCGCACGCGCGCCGCACGTCGCGCGCTTGCTGTGCGCGGCATGATGGAGGCCGTCACCTGGTCGTTCATCCCGGCCAGACATGCGCAGGCTTTTGGCGGGGGCGCGCCCGAACTGCGCCTGTCGAACCCGATCGCGGCAGACATGAGCGACATGCGTCCCTCGCTGCTGCCGGGCCTGATCGCGGCCGCGCAGCGCAATGCCGATCGTGGCATAGGCGACGTCGCGCTGTTCGAGGTTTCCGGCACCTATGAGGGCGATACGCCAGAGGGCCAGCGCCGCGTCGCGGCAGGCATTCGTCGCGGCACGGCAAGGCTGGAAGGGGCAGGCCGCAGTTGGAACGGCAATGCAACGTCCGTCGGCGTGTTCGATGCCAAATCAGACGCCTTCGCCGCGCTCGAAGCCTGCGGGGCGCCGGTCGACCGGCTCACTGTCGAGACGGGTGCGCCCGGCTGGTACCACCCCGGTCGCTCGGGCGTCATCAAGCTCGGCCCGAAGACCGTGCTTGGTCATTTCGGCGAGTTCCATCCCAGTACGCTTGAGACGCTCGACGCCGCGGGACCGATCGCCGGCTTCGAGGTGTTCGTCGATGCGGTCCCTGAGGCGAAGGCCAAGGCGACCCGGACCAAGCCCCGGCTCGACCTGTCGCCATTCCAGTCCGTGAAGCGCGATTTCGCCTTTGTCGTGCCTAGGGAAACGCAGGCGGCAACGATCATCCGTGCCGCGCTCGGCGCCGACAAGAAGCTCATCGCCGGCGTCAACGTCTTCGACATTTTCGAAGGCGCGTCTATTGGCGAGGGCAGGAAGTCGGTCGCCATCGAGGTCGCAATCCAGCCCGTCGACAAGACGCTGACGGATGAGGATTTCGAGGCGCTTTCCGGTCGCATCGTCGACAATGTGAAGAAGCAGACCGGCGGCGAATTGCGCGCCTGATTGTGCTCATAAAACCGGCAGTCTGCCTTTCTTTAGAGCGATGGCTGCCGGTTTAGGCAAAACGCACGAACGGCATTGCGGTAGGGCGCAGCGCGTTTTAAGGACACCTGCACATTTTATATGCCGTCAGGAGTCACGATGTCCGAAGAAAGCTTGCTCGATAACGCACTGATCCGCCTTGATGAGGCGGCCTCCCATCTGAACATCGACGCCGACGTTATCGAGAAACTCAAATACGCGCGAGAGACCACCAAGGTCCGCCTGATGATCCGCATGGATGACGGCTCGCGTAAATCGTTCCTGGCCTGGCGATGCCGCTATGACGACACCCGTGGCCCGACCAAGGGCGGCATCCGGTTCCACCCGCAGGCGACGGCCGACGAGGTCGAGACGCTCGCATTCTGGATGACCTTCAAATGCGCCGTCATGAACCTGCCCTATGGCGGCGGCAAGGGCGCCGTTCAGGTTGACCCGCGCACCTTGTCCAAGGCCGAACTTGAGCGCCTGTCGCGCGCCTACATCCAGGCGTTCGCCCGCATCATCGGCCCGGATCGCGACATCCCGGCACCGGACGTCTACACCAACTCCATGATCATGGGCTGGATGGCCGACGAATATGCCCAGATCGTCGGTCAGGCAGAGCCTGCGGTCATCACCGGCAAGCCGATCGCGCTCGGCGGCTCGCTCGGTCGTGGTGACGCGACTGCGCGTGGCGGTTTCTATCTGGTCCGTCACCTTGCCAAAGATCTCGGCCTCGCCAGCACGCTCAAGGTGGCGGTGCAGGGCTTCGGCAATGCCGGCCAGTACATCGCCAAGCTGATGGCGAGCGACGGCCACAAGATCGTCGCCGTGACGGATTCGGGCGGTGGCGTCGCCAACCCGAACGGTCTTGATCTGGACCTTTTGATGAAGGCCAAGGCCGAAGGCCGTTCGGTCATTTCGACCATCGGCAAGGCCGGCCATGAAGCTCTTCATGGCGAGGCGCTCATCGGCGTCGCCTGCGACGTTCTGGTCCCGTCCGCGCTGGAAAACATGATCCACAAGGACAATGCGGCTTCGGTCAAGGCAAAGCTCGTTCTCGAACTTGCCAACGGCCCGATCACGCCCGAAGCTGACGAAATCCTCGAAGCGGCCGGCGTCGTTGTCCTGCCGGACATCCTGGCAAATGCCGGCGGCGTCACCGTCTCCTATTTCGAATGGGTGCAGAACCGTCAGGGCTTCTACTGGGAGGTTCAGGAGATCCACGACCGTCTGCGCACCATCATGGAGCGCGAAGGTCGCGCCATCTGGTCGCTGGCGCAGGAGAAGAAGGTGTCGGTCCGCACGGCGGCCTATGTTCACGCCTTGCAGCGTCTGGCCGAAGCCATCGAGGCCCACGGCACCCAGAACTTCTTCACCAGCTGATATCTCTCCATGAGCTGACTATGCCGGGCCGTCGCGCTTGTCGCGCCGGCCCGTTTTTCATTCAGGTCTCGCTGCGATCAATTCGCGCAATTGGCTACGCCCTCTTGCGTCGACAGCGTATGCACTCCACATACAATTCTGCGGACCGGGCCCCTCTGGCGATCGTTTGAGGCGATCGCGATGTCGGACTGCTGGAACATGGCCCGATTCCATTCCTTCACAGGCGGGCCACTGGAGGAATTTTTTGATGATGCGCCTTGGCCGCACCCGTTTCATTGCATTGCTGTCGTCCTTGTTCGTCGCCTTCACGCTCGTTTCGGTCGATTTTGCCGAAGCCCGGCGTGGCGGCTCGTTCGGCAGCCGTGGCAATCGGACATTCCAGGCCCCCGCACCGACGCGCACCGCGCCGACCCAGGCAGCGCCGGTCGAACGTTCGATGACGCCCAACCCCGGCACGACCTCTGGTTCGCGCCAGCAGCAGCCGGGACAGAACGCCGGCCAGCAGCAGCGGCCCGGCATGTTCGGCGGCCTCGGCGGCTCGCTGATGCGCGGCATCCTGATCGGCGGCGTCATCGGCATGCTGATGGGCTACGGTTTCGGCGGTATGGCCGGCGCGCTCGGCTTCATACTGCAACTGCTTCTGTTCGGCCTCATCGCCGCGCTGGTCATCGGCTGGCTGCGTTCGCGCCGGCAGGGTCAGCCGGCCATGGCTGGCGGCCCGGCATCGACAGCCTCGGGCAACGGTTTCGGCAATGTCCTCAACCGAGAAACGACAGAGCGTGAGGACACCGGCAGTGCGCAGGCTGGCAGCACCAGCAATATCGGCGCGCTCGGCCGAATCGGCGGCCTTGCTGCCAGCGAACCGGCCCCATCCGCCCGGGTGGAGGAAGGCGAGATCACGCTTTCGCAGGACGACCTCGACGCGTTCGAGCGGCGTCTGGGCGACGTGCAACGCGCCTTTGCCGACGAGGACCACGCCGCGCTTCGCAAGTTCACCACGCCTGAAATGGTGTCCTATTTCTCTGAAGAACTCGCCGACAACGCCAAGCGCGGATTGCGCAACGATGTCAGCGACGTGCGCCTCGTCCAGGCCGACATTGCCGAGGCCTGGAGCGAAGGCCAGACTGAATATGCCACCGCCGCCTTCGAATATGAATCGCGAGATGTCCTGCGCGACCGCCAGACCGGCGAGGTCGCAGAAGGCGAGGACGAGGTGACGGTGACCGTCGAACTCTGGACCTTCGTGCGCAAGCGCGGCGAAGAGTGGAAACTCTCCGCCATCCAGCAGGCTTAAGCCTACCTGCCGGTCTGCTTCTGCATCGCCTCGGGATAGCGCGCCCCGGCGATGGCGTCTGGTGACACGATCTCGCCGATCTCGGCGAGGTCGGCGGCGGAAAGTTCGAGGTGTGCGGCCTCCACATTCTGCTCAAGATTGGAAATCTTGCGCGAGCCGGGGATCGGCACGATGAAGTCGCCCTGATGCAGCACCCAAGCGAGCGCCAATTGTGCCGCAGTCGCGCCCTTCGACTTTGCAAACGCCGTCAGTCGCTCGACCACCGCCAGGTTGCGCTTCAGGTTCTCTTCCTCGAAGCGCGGCAGCTTGCGGCGGAAATCATTCTCGCCAAATTCCGCGGTCGACTTGATCGCGCCTGTCAGAAAGCCGCGCCCCAGCGGGCTGAACGGCACGAAGCCGATGCCGAGTTCCTTGCAGGCCGGTAGCACTTCAGGCTCCGGATCGCGCGTCCACAGCGAATATTCGCTCTGCAGCGCCGCCACGGGATGCTCCTTGTGCGCGCGCCTGAGCGTCTCGGCCCCAACCTCCGACAGGCCGATCGCACGCACCTTGCCTTCCTTCACCAGATCGCCCATGGCGCCGACCGTTTCCTCGATCGGCACTTCCGGGTCGACACGGTGCAGGTAGTAAAGATCGATCACATCGACGCCGAGCCGCTTCAACGAGGCATCGGCAACCTTGCGCGCGTTTTCCGGCCGTCCATTGACGCCGGACAGGTTCACAGGGCCTTTGTCGGTCTCGGCAATGTTGAAGCCGAACTTGGTCGCGATCGATACCTGGTCCCGGAACGGCTTCAGTCCTTTGCCGACCAGCACTTCATTGGTGAAGGGGCCATAGACTTCGGCCGTGTCGAAGAAGTTGACGCCCAGTTCCACGGCTCGGTGCAGCGTTGCGATCGCCGCCTTTTCGTCCTGCCCGCCATAGGCGTGGCTCATGCCCATCGCGCCGAAGCCGATGGGAAAGACAGATAGGGACGAGCCGAGCTTGCGGGTCATTGATTGGCATCCATTTCTGAGAAAGTCTGCTGAAGATAGGGTGTGACGGGCGCGCCCGCAACGTCGAATGCCCCACAGACTGCTTGCGAACGGCGGCCATTCGCGCAACTGTCCGCCGCATCAAATGGGGAAGTCTGAATGTTCCGCTGGGGTGTCCTGTCCACCGCGAAGATCGGTCGCGAGCACACGCTGCCTGCCATTGCCGAATCGTCGAACGGGGTTGTTGCCGCCGTCGCAAGCCGCGACATCGGCCGCGCGCGTGATCTGGCCGAGCGTTTCGGCGCGCGTCATGTCTTCGGTTCCTATGATGAGTTGCTGGCCTCGCCTGAAGTTGACGGCGTCTACATTCCCCTGCCGACGGCGCAGCATGCCGAATGGGCGATCAAGGCCGCGGATGCAGGAAAACATGTGCTGGTCGAAAAGCCGCTGGCGCTGCATGCAAGCCAGATCGCAGACGTGATCACCGCGCGCGACCGCAACCGCGTCGTCGTCTCGGAAGCCTTCATGGTTTTCTACCACCCGCAATGGGCCAAGGTGCGCGAGTTGATTTCAAAGGGCGCCATCGGCCGCCTGCGCCACGTTCAGGCGGTATTCTCCTATTACAACATGGACCCCGACAATATGCGCAACCGCGTCGAGCTTGGCGGCGGCGCGCTGCCCGACATCGGCGTCTATCCGACCGTCGTCACCCGTCTCGCCACTGGCAAGGAGCCGCAGCGCGTGCAGGCGCGCGTGGCGCGAGATGCGAGTTTCGGCACGGATGTCTATTCGTCCACCAAGGCCGACTTCGGCTCGTTTGAACTGACCTTCTACCTCTCGACGCAGATGGCTGCGCGCCAGCAGGTAGTGTTCCATGGCGACGAGGGCTATGTCGAGGTGAAGACGCCGTTCAACGCCGGCATCTATGGCGACCATATCGTCGAATTCTGGAACCGGACGCACACCGAAGTGTCGACGTTCCGCTTTCCCAACACCAAACAATATGTGCTCCAGGCCGAAGCCTTCGTCCGCGCAGCGCAGGGCGAGGACGTTGCCGTCTTCGAGCTGGAAGATTCCGTCCGCAACCAGAAAATGATCGACGCCATCTTCCGCGCTTCCGAACATGACGGATGGGAGGAGGTCTGACATCGGGCCTGCTTAACCCCCCCTTAAAGCGCCGCATTTAGGTTTCATCGCCAAGGGTGACGAAACGGGGACGACGCATTTAGTGGCACGCGGCAGGAATACGCGCATCGAGCCGACCTTCGATGGCCCTCCATCGAAGCGCCGGAACGCGGGCCTGTCGGTCAGCGAGGATGACCGCGCGGTGCCGTCGCCGCGCAAACAGAAGCGCGCCAAGGCAAAACCCGCAGCGAAGACGCGCGGCCGCACGCGGCGCGGCTTCGGCCTGCTCGGCGGTCTTTTCTACTGGTCGATTGTGCTGTGCCTGTGGGGCGGCATAGCCGCTGCCGGCCTGGTCGCCTATTACGGCGCGCGCATGCCGAGCGCCATCACCTGGACGGTGCCGGACCGGCCGCCAAACGTGAAGATCATGTCGGTCGACAAGCAGCTGCTGGCAAATCGCGGCATGACCGGCGGCGAGGCGGTGTCCCTGTCCGACATGTCGCCCTACATCCCGCAAGCCGTCATCGCCATCGAGGACCGCCGCTTCCGCTCGCATTTCGGCGTCGATCCGCTGGGTCTCGCTCGCGCCATGGTCACCAATGTGACCTCTGGCCGCTTCGCGCAGGGCGGCTCGACCCTGACGCAGCAGCTTGCCAAGAACCTGTTTCTGAAGCCAGAGCGCACGATCGAGCGCAAGGTGCAGGAAGTGCTGCTCGCCTTCTGGCTGGAGCACAAATACACCAAGGACCAGATCCTCGAAATGTATCTGAACCGGGTCTATTTCGGCTCCGGCTCCTATGGCGTCGAGGCCGCTTCCCGCCGCTATTTCGGCAAGTCGGCGCGCAACGTCAATCTGGCTGAAGCAGCGCTTCTCGCCGGCCTTCTCAAGGCTCCGTCGCGCCTGTCTCCGGCGCGCGATCCCAAGGCCGCCGAAGCCCGCGCCCAGGTGGTGCTCGGCGCGATGTCGCAGGAAGGCATGATCGGCAACAAGGAGATGCGCACCGCCATGAGCATGCCGGCAACGCGCGCCGCCTCTTACTGGACCGGATCGGAGAACTATGTCGCCGACCGTGTCATGGAGGAACTGCCCGAACTTGTCGGCGAGGTGCAGGGTGACATCATCGTCGAGACGACTGTCGATCTGACGCTCCAGCGGCTGGCCGAAAGCTCGATCCGCCGCCTGATCGAAAAGGAAGGCAAGGCGCTGAGCGTCAGCCAGGGCGCGCTCGTTTCCATCGACGGTTCCGGCGCCGTGCGCGCCATGGTTGGCGGGTCGGACTATGCCAACAGCCAGTTCGACCGCGCTTCGGAAGCGCGCCGCCAGCCCGGATCGGCCTTCAAGCCCTTCGTCTATCTCGCGGCTCTTGAAGCAGGACGCACGCCGGACAGCATCCGTAACGACGCGCCGATCAAGATCGGCAACTGGACGCCCGACAACTACAAGGGCAAGTTCCTCGGGCGCGTAACGCTGACGGAGGCTCTGGCGAAATCGCTGAACTCGGTCTCCGCACAGCTCACCATGGAAGTAGGTGCCGGAACGGTCGTCGCTACCGCCCGGCGCCTCGGGATTGAATCCAAGCTTCAGGCCAACACGTCGATCGCGCTCGGTACATCCGAGGTAACGCCGCTCGAACTGACAGCCGCCTTTGTGCCATTCGCCAATGGCGGCTACAGGCCGCAGGTCCATTTCGTCGCCCGTGTCACCGACCTGAAAGGCAAGGTGCTCTACCGTTTCAAGTCGGGCGATCCCGAACGGGTCGTCAAGCCGCAGATCATCGGCATGATGAACCGCATGATGATGGAAACGCTCGCCGTCGGCACGGCGCGCAAGGCGGCGTTCGGCTGGCCGGCAGCCGGCAAGACCGGCACCAGCCAGGCGTCGCGCGACGCATGGTTCGTCGGCTATACATCCAATCTGACGACCGGGGTCTGGTTCGGCAACGATGACGGCAAGCCGATGAAGAACGTCACCGGCGGCTCGCTGCCGGCGGTCGCATGGCGTGAGTTCATGGTCGCCGCCCATGAGGGCGTGCCTGTCTCGAAGCTGCCCGGCGTCGATCTCTACGTCCCCGGTTCGGACGACCGGATCGCCCAACCCGGTGCAGACCCGGTGTCGCCGTCGCGCCCCAGCGTCGAAGTCGGCGAAGCCCCGGTCCGCAGCCGTGGCAGCGCCCGGCCCGAAATGGCCGGCGGCGCGAACGTCCGGCCTGACAACAGCCCCGTCTCGTCGATCCGCCGCCCCTCCGCCGAGGTGGGCGGGCGTCAGGTGCGAGAAGACAAGAGCATCCTCGACATCATCATGGGCAAGTGAGCCAGAAGGCGTGAAAGGCTCTAGACGCCGATCAGCGCGGGCAGGTCTGCAATATTCGCGAGCACCACGTCAGCGCCAAGTTCGTCCACCGGAAGCCGGCTATAGCCACCCCTGATCACGACGGCCCGGATACCGGCTGCGCGCGCGCTTTCAACGTCGGCAATGCTGTCGCCGACCATCACCACTTCGTCTGGCTCCAGCCGCATCTCCCGAATTGCCCAAAGCAGCATGTCGGGAGCTGGCTTGCGTGGCAGGCCGCTGTCGCCGCCGATGATCGCAGCCATCGACGCGGTCAGTTTGAAATGATCGAGGATGCCGGTGGTCGCCGCGCGCGGCTTGTTCGTCACCACGGCCAGCGGCAGCCCGGCGCGCGACAGCTGGGCGACACATTCTGCCGCGCCTGGATATAGCGTCGTCATGTCGGTCAGGTGCTGCGAATAGATCGCCAGCATCTCGTCATAGGCGGCGGTCAGCTCGTCATCCCGCAGAGGGCGACCCGAGGCCGCGAAGGCGAGTTCGACCAAGGTTCTTGCGCCGTGGCCGATCATCGACACAACCTGCGTCAGCTCGATCGGTTGGCGGGCGTGGGAAATCAGCACCTTGTTGACTGCTGATTGCAGATCGGCCGCCGACTCGATCAGTGTCCCGTCCAGATCGAAAAGGACACCGCGCACCCCTTTTATCGTCAAGCTCTGTCCTTCCATTCGATCGCCTGCCTGAGGGCTGGCTGTCTGCCGTCTGCGCCGTGGCGCATAAATGGGCATCGACTCGCTGCCCGCCTTCGCCGGCATGGAGAACAACGGCAGTCAGATTGAAAAATTATCCTCCTGCCGCCTTGTCGGCGGCAGTGCGTATGGCTGAAATATTGCTCTTGTAACTGGCTTGCGTACCGCCCTTGAAAACCGCTGACCCGGCGACCAGTGCGTTTGCGCCTGCCGCCACCACCAGCGGCGCGGTCTCGGGGGTCACGCCGCCGTCGATCTCGATGTCGATCGGTCTGTCGCCGATCATCGCCTTGACGCGCTTCACCTTCTCGACGACCGAGGGGATGAAGGCCTGCCCGCCAAAGCCCGGATTGACGGTCATCAATAGGATCAGGTCGAGACGGTCGAGAACATATTCGATGACGCTCTCAGGCGTCGACGGATTGAGCGAGACGCCCGCCTTCTTGCCGAGATTGCGGATCGCCTGAAGCGACCGGTCGAGATGAGGCCCGGCTTCGGCGTGAACCGTGATGATGTCGCAGCCGGCGTCTGCAAAGGCGGCGAGATAGGGGTCCGCCGGCGTGATCATCAGGTGACAGTCGAACACCTTGTCGGTGCGGTTCCTGATGGATTTGATGATCTGCGGGCCGAAGGTGATGTTCGGCACGAAGTGACCGTCCATCACGTCGAGATGGATCCAGTCGGCTCCGGCTGCGACAACCGCCTCGACTTCCTCGCCCATCCGCGAAAAGTCCGCCGACAGGACTGACGGAGCGATGATCGTTTTGGCCATTCGGAACGCTTTCCCAATTTTGTGCCGTTCCGCTTTGGCCCTAGCTGACCCGTCGGTCAAGGCCGAACATGCCCACGCGCTCAACCGAATGTGAACGACAGGCCATGATTGGCGCAACGCCCTTCCAAAATCGGCCCAATTCCTGAAAATAGGTTCCGGTGCGATTAGGCGATCGCTTGGGCTTGGGGAGATTGCGATGATTGGCTGTTTTGCCGGCACGCTAAGGACGGCGGCTGCTGTGATCATGCTTGGCGCGGGCACGATTGAAGTGGTTGCGCGCGAAAACCACGCGCTGCTGGTCGGCGTCACCAGATACGACAATCTGCCCCAGCCGGACTGGCTCGACGGGCCGGCAAACGATGCGCAGCTCGTTCGCGACTATCTGCTCACAAATCCTGTTTCGCCCTTCAAAAGGGAAAACATCACGCTGCTGGCCAGCGATGTGGAAGGTGCTGCGCCGCCGACACGCGCGGCCATACTCGCTGCATTCGACGATCTGGCCGCCCGTGCCGACGAGGGCGATTTTGTCTTCATCCAGCTTTCAGGCCATGGGTCGCAGCAGCCCGCCGCGGACATCAAGACGGAGATCGACGGCAAGGACGAAATCTTCCTGCCGATGGACATCGGCAAGATCGACGTGGCGACGAAGATGGTGCCAAATGCAATCGTCGACGACGAAATAGGCGATAAGCTGGACGCAATCCGCGCCAAAGGCGCGTTCGTGTGGATCGTCATCGACGCTTGCCATTCCGGCACGGCGACACGCGCCTTCGGCTCCAATGCGCGCGAGCGCGAGCGCAAGATTTCACCCGCTTCACTCGGCATCACGCCTGACATGTTCCCGAAGGTCCAGGCGACGCGAAGCCTCGATCCGGATCAGGACCCCGAGCGGGAAAACGCGCTCGGCATGACCGACGCCGCCGGAAATCCCGGCGACAGGAAGGGCGGCATGGTCGCCTTCTTCGCCGCCCAGACGGTCGAGACCGCACCGGAACTGCCGCTTCCCGACACGGACCCGAACGCGAAGGTTTACGGCCTTCTGACCTATACGATGCTTGAGCGACTGGCGGCAAACCCCGCCGTCACCTACCGCCAGCTCAGCCAGGCGATCCTCCAGCACTACAGCGCGCTAAACCGCATCAAGCCGACACCGCTGTTTGAAGGCGCGCTCGACGCGCCGGTCTTCGGCGTCGAGGGCGACGAGCCGATCATGCAGTGGAAGATCGCTGTCCGCGACGGCATCGTGCAATTGCCGGCGGGCCGCCTCAACCGTATCGAGCCGGGTGCCAAGCTTGCCATTCTGCCGGGGCCGCAGTCCACCATGGAAGACGCGATCGGCTTTCTCGACGTTCGCTCGGCAACCAACATGTCGAGCCAGCTTCTGCCCGCCGCCTTCCGGGAACGCTCGGCCTTGCGCGTCGATGACATCCCCGCCAACGCCTATGCGCGCGTCGCCGAACAGGCAGTCTCCTTCCAGCTTGCCGTGGCCCGTCCCGACGCTGCGAAACACCCCAAGGAGGCCGCGCGCCTGTCTGCAGTCCTCGATACGGTCTCGCAGGATCGCAAGACCCCGCTCAAGCTCAAGCTGGTCGAGCCGGGTGAAGCGGCCGACATCAGGCTGGCGGTCGCAAGCGAAGCCGAACTCGGCGGCGATGCGGCCAAGACCGAGCCGCGCCTGTGGTTCCTGCCGCCATCGGCGGAAGTGTCATTTTCTCCCGGCCGCCGGCCGCCTTCGCTCGACCTTGTCGAGGACAAGGCCATGGCCCGCGACATGGGTGGCTATCTCGTCCGCATTTCGCGCGCCACCGGCCTCTCGCGGCTTGCAGGCGCGTCCGACGGCGGCTTGCGAAACGTCAAGGTCGAGTTTCTCATAGAGCGCGGTGCGACCGGCAAATTCGAGACGATGGAGCCGGGCAAGGTGCCCGTTCTGGCGCCTGACGACAGCGTCTATTTCAAGGCCGAGAACGGCTCGCGCCGTCCCGTCGACATCAACATCCTGCACATCGGCAGCGACTACAAGATCAGCTTCGCCGAAGGTTATGGCGACGTCACGCTTCCGGCCCGCATGAATGAGGGCGACAAGATCCCCGAAACCGGCCTTTTCACCGTCGACAAGGGCGGCCACATGGGCGGCGAACGGCTGATCGCTGTGGTCAGCGAGGCTGCGCCGATGAGCGCCAAGCTCGACCTCAGCTATCTGGCGCAAGGCGGCCTGCGCAATTTGTCCAAGTCGGCCGAGACGGGCTTTGCAGCCATGCTGGGCGACATCGCAGCGCCGCCTGCGACGCGCCAGATGTCGGGGTTCAAGCCCAACCGCACCAATGACAAGGGCGGCGACCGAGGCGCGGTCATGATCTTCCCGATCGAAACGACTGGCGAGGCGCAATAGCGCCCGCTTGCGCATCATGCCACGCTCGTGGCAGAGCTTTGCTTCTGGAGCACAGATGAGCCGCACCATCAATTCCGTTCTTGTGCTTGCCGCATTGGCGGCGGCGCCCGCATTGAACATGGCCGTCGCGCAGGACTGCGCGATTTGCGCCAAGTCGGTTGTCATGAATTCCGACCTCGCAAACTGTTTCCTGCAGAAATACTCGACCATTCCAGCCGATGCCGGGGCGGCTGTGGCGGTCGATCTCAGCCAGTGCAACGAAAAGACCAAGTCGATCGTCCAGGCCCTGCCGCAGCCGACCATGGCGGTCGAGCCGCCGGACACGAAATTCATGCTGTCGCGATCCCAGGCCCAGTGCCTGCGCGAACAATTGCTCGACGGCGAACTGGACCTCGACCCGTCGGTGCGGATCGATCTCGGCGTCTGCCAATGAAGAAGCCGCGCAAGCCTGCCGACACCGGCACAGGCATTCCCGGTCCCAATGTGCAGGACCCGAAGGAAGAGCCAAATCCGTTCAAGGCAAAGGACTGGCGCCTCTTTACCTTCGCCTGGTCGGGCTTTGCGCTGCGTCTCCTGCTGTGCATCGGCGCGGTGTTCTCGGCTGCGCAGTTTCTCCAGACCCGCAGCGAAAAGCGGGTCGAGCGAACGCTTGATCTGGTGTCTCTGTGGGAAGGCGACGATTTCCAGGCGGCGCAAAGCGCCCTGAAGCGCAGGCTCGGCGAACTCAACCGTCAGTCCTCTTCGCTCGTTACGCCGCAGACGACGCCTGACCAGATGGATGTCATCATGGCGTCCATCGGCAATCAGGCGATGACCGATCAGGGCGGTGTCATGCCGCTGGCAGACTTTCAGGACCAGTTCGACCGCGTCGTCTATTTCCTCAGCCGCGTCTCGTCATGCGTCAAAGGCAATCTGTGCGACCGCGACGTGGCCGATGAATATTTCCTCGATTATGCGAGTTCCTTCTGGCGCTTCTTCGGCGACTGGATCGGCAAGCAGCGCGAACGCGGTTCGCCCAACCTTGCCGCGGGCATCGAGGCCTATGTGAAGGCGCCGCGGTGAGCGAAAAACCGCGCGGGCTGGCCGCAATCTTCGACACGCGCAGCGAGTTCTTTCGCCCTCTCTGGGTCCGCCTTCTGGTGCTTGCGGTGTCCGGCGGCTGGGCCGTCGTCGAGTTCAGAAATGGCGAGATCATCTGGGGCATGATCTTCGGCGCATTCGCAGCTATCGGCTTTCACGGCTTCTTCATTGACCCTAAACGCGCAAGCGCCAATCCGCCACCCGACGCCTGACTTCATCCTGCCTTCGGCAGCGATTTCATGATCGCGGTCAGGTCAAAACCGGCCGCCTGCGCCCGTTCGAGCGTGACAGGCTCCGCCGCCGCCAGAATACGCCGCGCTGCCATATGCTCTCCAGCGGAGTTCACGGTCTCGACCCCGATCAATTCGCCGCGCCGGTAACATTGAACCGTCAGCCTGTCGTCCAGTTCACGAATTTCGTGGTGGTCGGCGCCCGCCGTCAGTCCGGCGATCTGTAGCTTGTGCGGCCCCTGATCGCTCCAGAACCACGGCACCTTCGAATAAGCTTCGGCCTTGCCGGTCAGCCTCAGCGACACGCATTTCGCCTGGTCGATGGCGTTCTGCACCGATTCAAGTCGCGTCTGCAGGCCATCCTGCCCGAATGGAAACGAGGCGCAGTCGCCGATGGCCGAGATGTGCGGGTCTTCGGTCAGCAGATGGCCGTCGACGCGGATGCCGTCATGCACATAAAGGCCCGCGGCCTCGGCGATTTCCGCGTTCGGCACGACGCCGGCGCTGACCAGCACAAGATCGGCATCGACGTGCCCGCCTTCCGACGTGTCCACGCCGGCCGCGTTGCCCGCGCCGTCGTCGACGATGGCGCGCGCCATCTGATCGAGTTCGACCCTGATGCCGGCCTGCCTGTGCGCGGCGAGAAAATAGTTCGACACAGGCGCTGAGACCACGCGCGACATCAGCCGCGACGTTGCCTCGACCACCGTCACCTCCACGCCGAAGGAGCGAGCGGTCGCCGCCACTTCCAGCCCGATGAACCCGCCGCCGATCACCGCCAGCGCGCGCGCCTGGCCAAGCCGTTCGCGCAATGAGCGGGCATGGCCGAGCGTGCGCAATTCCACGACATTGCCAAGCCTGTTGCCGGGCAGCGGCAGGTTTCTGTTGCGCGCGCCCGTCGCGATTATTAGGTGCCAATAGCCCAGCACCGTGCCGTCCGACAGCGTCACGGTCTGGTCGCCGCGGTCGATCGAGACGACCGACACGCCGTCCATCAGCCTGATCGCATTCTTGTCGAAGAAGTCGGCATTGCGGAACCACAGCCGGTCCTCCACGCCTTCCTTGACATAGCCCTTGGACAGAGGCGGGCGCTGATAGGGCAGGCCCGGCTCCTCGCCGACAATGACGATCTCGCTCGCATATCCGTCCTGACGCAGGCTGACCGCTGCCTGAAAGCCCGCTTGGCCGCTGCCTGCGATGACGACCCGATCAGTCATGAAAAACGCTCCTGTAGCCGCTGCTTGTCACCGGTTTCGAGCCCGCCCGTCAAGCATCAGTGGTCAGGCCGCCGGCTCAAACTTTGCCCGCGCCACGTGCCGCGCCGTCTCGCCCGCCGGCAACAGCCGCATCGACGGCTTGGCGAAAATGTCACCCTCATACCCGTCTGGATCGCCATGCCCCGTCCACGCCTCTATGCAGAGGAATGGGCCGGCATTGCGGCTCCAAAGCGCCAGATGCGGGAAATTGTCGACCTCGACGCTGATCGCGGCGCCATCCGGCGCCTTCAGCGTCACGGACCTGCTGTTCGCGTCCAGAAAACACAGCGCCTCGCGCGCCATCAATTCGTCGGTAATCTCCAGCCGCCGCCCGTCAAAAGGCAGCTCGCGCCGCGCCGTCGCAAACAGGCCGGCGCTGGTGATCTGCGGCACGTCGCGCGCCTCTTCCCGCTCGAATTCCACCACATGCCCCTCCCGCCTCATGATGCCGCGCCCGGTGTCGGAGAATGGCAGCGCAAAGCCCGGATGCCATCCGGCGGCATAGGGCAGGGGGGCGTCACCCGTATTCTCGACAGTCATGGCAACCTCGATCTCGCTTCCTTCGATGCGGTAGTCGACGGTCAGGCAGAACGGAAACGGATAGACGGCCCGCGTCGCCTCGCTGTCGCGCAGCACGAAGCGCGCGCTGTCTTGCGTCCTTGCGGCCAGTTCGAACGCTGAGCCTGCCGCAAAGCCATGCGTGCCAAGCTCATACCAGCGCGGCCCGACGCGATACCGGCCATCGCGCATCCGCCCGACGATCGGGAACAGGATCGGGCTGGTTTTGTCCCAGATAGCGGGGTCGGGACGCCACAGCAGCCTGCTGCGGCCGACGCGCCAGTCGACAAGCTCCGCGCCAAGCGGATCGATCAGAGCCTCGCCTTGTGCCGAAGCAATGTGAACCCTTTCGCTCATCCCTTGTGCGCCAGGGCGGACGCGATCTCGCGGATGACATCGAGGCCCGTCATCACGTCATCGCGGGTGGCGTCGAACTGGCCCGCCTGGAAGCGGATCGCGATCCGCCCGTCGACACGCGTCTGGGTCAGATAGATGCGGCCGTCTGCGTTGATGGCGTTGACCAGCGCTATATTGTGCGCGTCAGGGTCTCCGGGCGTTCTGTGGCGGAAGCTGAACAGCGACAGCATCGGCGGCGTGACGATCTCGAAATCCGGATCGTCGGCCAATGCGGCGGCAACCTCGCCCGACCAGTTCACATGGTTGCGGATCATCGCCCGCAGCCCTTCCAGCCCGTGATAGCGCATCAGGAACCAGAGCTTCAGCGCCCGGAACCTGCGACCCAGCGGCACCGTCCATTCGGAATAATTGACGATGCCGTCCTGTCCATGCGTCTTCAGATATTCGGGGTGGATCGCGAGCGTCCGCACAAGGCTTTCCGGATCGCGCACGAAATGCGTCGAGCAGTCAAACTGCGCGCCGAGCCATTTGTGCGGATTGAGAACGACCGAATCCGCGTGTCCGACGCCTTCCCAGAAATGCCGGTATTCCGGGCAGATCATCGCAGCACCCGCCCATGCCGCATCGACATGCACATAAAGCCCGTGGCGGTGCGCCACCTCTATGGTCGTGGCAATGTCGTCGCAGGCCCCGACGCTCGTTCCCCCGACGCAGGCTATGACGCCGCAGGGGAGGAAACCCGCCTCCCGATCGCGCTCGATCGCTTGATCAAGGGCGCCGACATCCATGCCGCGCAGCGGCCCTTGCGTAGGGATGCGAACGAGGTTCGCCTCGCCGACGCCTGCCACCCAGATTGCGCGGTCGATCGAGGTGTGGACCTGATCGGAACAATAGATGCGCAGGCGCGGCTGGCCGGTCAGTCCTTCGCGGTTCCCTGCCCATTGCAGCGCGCGCTCGCGCATCACCAGAACGGCGGAGAGGGTGGCCGAGGAGGCGGAATCCTGGATGACGCCGGTAAAGCCTTCAGGCAGGCCGACCGCCTGTCGCAGCCAGTCGAGAACCTTGCCTTCCAGCTCGGTTGCGGCCGGCGAGGTCTGCCACAGCATGCACTGCGCCGCCATGGCGGTGACGAGGTATTCGGCAATGACTGATATGGGCGCGGCGTTTGCCGGAAAATAGGCGAAGAAGCGCGGGTGCTGCCAATGGGTCATGGCCGGCACGATCTGCCGCTCGAAGTCGGAAAAGATCGTCTCCATCGGCTGGCCGGTTTCCGGTGCGCTATGTGCAATCGAGGCCGCGACATCGCCCGGCCGCGCATTGGGGCGCACCGGCCGCTCGCGAAGTCCGGCGCGATAGTCGGCGCCCCATCTGGCTGCATGCTCCGACCATCTGGCAAATTCTGTCTGGTCCATCGACTGTGACATCTTTCTGACTGTTCGAGGCGCAGTCGCATTGGCGACGTGGTTTGCGACAAGGCCACGCCATTTCCGCTTTCCGGTCAAGCGTTGCCGCTGCGGTAGGTGGCCTTCCAGGGGAAAACAGGCGGAAACGAACCATTCCCCAAGGTTGCAGTTATCTCCCGATGTCCTATCTAGAGGGGAGCGGCGTCGGGCGACCGAGTGCCGGTCTTCGTCCAAGTTGGGGAAAACCGGAAAAAGCGATTCGTGTTGCTCTCGAGACTCTTGTCACGGAGTCAACGCCTGATTATTTTGGAAGCAGCAATACCAGATTTCGTGCGGCAGACCTGAACCCAAGAGTATTAGTTGTGTCGAGCTTCGGCTGAATGTCGGGGGTCGATAACGGATTCTCTTTCTGTCGACGCACCCGTAAGGAGCGCGGCACCTATGAATTGGAATGATGAACGCGTCGAGGCGCTGAGGAAGCTCTGGAGCGAGGGCCTGAGTGCTAGCCAGATCGCTTCGCAACTAGGAGGTGTGAGCCGCAATGCCGTGATCGGCAAGGTTCATCGTCTCAAGCTGTCAAGCCGTGGCCGGACGACGGCGGCGCCCGCTCGCCCGAAGAAGGTGGCCAAGCCACCGACGCCTGCATCGTCGATTATCAAGTCGTCGAGCCGCGGCACCACGCCGTCCGGCGGTGGGCGTCCGATGACGGTCTCGATCGGCGCGACGGCGCTTCAGGTGCAGTTCGATACGGACTACGCGCCGCAGCATCATCAGCGTGCGGCCCTGCAGAACGTCGTCGTTCCGATTTCGCGCCGCCTCCAACTCGTCGAATTGACCGAGCGCACCTGCAAATGGCCGAACGGCGACCCGCTGGCCGAAGATTTCAGCTTTTGCGGCACGGAAGCTGGCGAGAGCGGTCCTTATTGCCAGTATCACTCGCGGCTTGCCTATCAGCCCGCCGCCGAGCGCCGCCGGCGATAACTCTCCAGAGAGGTCGCACGAGAATCAAAAAAGGCCCGGTTGAACCGGGCCTTTGTCGTTTGCAGTTGTTAGGCGCTGGCTGGTGTGGCCACCTGCCGGTGGCGGAAAGTTCGTCAGCCTACTGTTTCGGTCCCGAGCACCACACGGTGGCTCTTGTCTTCCTTGGGCCGCTCGACCGGCATCTGCTGGCCGGTGACGATGTAATAGACCGTCTCTGCGATGTTGGTTGCGTGATCGCCGATGCGCTCGATGTTCTTTGCGCAGAACAGGAGGTGCGTGCAGGCGGTGATGTTGCGCGGGTCTTCCATCATATAGGTCAGGAGTTCGCGGAACAGCGAGGTGTACATCGCATCGATCTGGTCGTCGCGATCTCGCACGAAGCCGAGCCGGTCGACCGAGCGCGACGCATATGTGTCGAGAACTTCCTTCAACTGTGTCAGCGCGAGTTCTGCCAACGCTTCAAGACCGCGAAACAGCTTCACCGGCTGCTGCGCATCGTTGACCGCCACCACGCGCTTGGCGATGTTCTTGCCCAGATCACCGACCCGTTCCAGATCGCCGGAAATGCGCAGTGCCCCGATAATCTCGCGCAGATCGTCCGCCATCGGCTGGCGTTTGGCGATGATGACGATTGCCCGGTCGTCGATCTCGCGCTGCGTCTCGTCCAGAAGCCGATCGTCGGCAATCACCTTGCGCGCCAGCACGCTGTCGGAGGCCACAAGTGCGGCGACCGCCTGGTCGACCATCCGCTCCGCGTGACCGCCCATGGTGGCGATCCGCGTAGCCAGGAAATTCAATTCGTCGTCGAACGACCGGACGATATGCTGCGTCTGCATCAAGGCAGCCTCCCGCTGCGATTCTTGCACTGAATCCCTAAGGTAAGCCAGACACATGACGGAAAAAAGAATGTCTGCCAGATAGTGGCATCACCCCTTCGGCGCGGGCGGGAAATGCACCGTAAATGCCGCGCCTTCGCCCGGCCGCGAGGCGATCGTCAGCCGCGCATTGTGGCGCGTCAGAATGTGCTTCACGATCGCCAGTCCCAACCCGGTGCCCTTCTGTCCCCGGCTGGTCTCGACGTCGACCCGGTAGAAGCGCTCGGTCAGGCGGGGGATGTGTTCTTCCGGTATGCCAGGCCCATGGTCGCGCACGGTGACATCGACGCCGCCGAGCCGCCCGGGCTGCATGACATCGACCTCCACGAGCTCGCCTGTGCGGCCGTATTTGCAGCCATTCTCGATCAGGTTCTCAAAGACCTGGATCAGTTCGTCGCGCGCGCCTACCACCATGGCCGGCGAGGCGGGCGCTGTGAAATGGATCTCGACCCCGTTCTCCTGCGCCAGCAGTCGCAACGCATCGACCGTGCTCTTGATGACCAGGGTGAGGTCGAGCTGGTCGCCGCTCGACAGCGACGTCTTCATTTCGAGCCGCGACAGCGACAGGAGATCGTCGATCAGCCGCGCCATGCGATCCGTCTGTGACTGCATGATCTGGAGAAACTGGTCGCGCGCGGCTGCGTCGTTGCGGGCCGGTCCGCGCAGCGTCTCGATGAAGCCCGCAATCGAGGCCAATGGTGTGCGAAGCTCATGGCTGGCATTGGCAATGAAATCGGCCCGCATCCGGTCGATGCGGCGCGTTTCGCTCTGGTCCCTGAACGACATGACGAAGTGGTCGGCTTCCGCGCCTGCCGGTGAAACCGACACACGGAACCAGCGTTCGGAGGGAACGCGCTCCAGATAGTCGATCGCGCCCGGTCGCCTGTCGGTCGTCACGCGGCGCACCAGTTCGAGTATTTCAGGCGCGCGAAACCGCAGCGACAGCGATGTGCCTGCCGCGACGCCCGGAAACGCGACCGAACAGGCCGGATTGACCTTGAGAACCGTGCCGTTCCTGTCGAACACGATCAGCGGATCGTCGACCGCGGCTGCAAGATCTTCGGCAGAGAGATCTGCTGTGTCGGGCGGAGTGTCTTGCGCCACGCGGTTTGCGCGCGACCGCTGCAGGTCGCGGGCGGGGCCGAGCAGTGCCGCGCAGAAAATGAGGCCGACCGCCGCAGCAATGGACCATGGTGCTGCGGCCTGATGGATGACCAGCGCCAGCCCTATGAGAGCGGCGCCAAGAAGCCAGCGCGCCGAGGCGAAATTTTCGCCCAGCACCGTGAAACGGCCGGCTTTCGCCGTGGTCGCCTCATTTTCGCCGCTCATGATTTCCTCAAACTCCGCCGGTTGACCGCGTATTGGCAACACGGTCTAACATGAGTTTCGTCAAGTGAAAGGGTTGCGCGCATGGCAAGGAAATCTCCCGCTTCCGTCCCGGAGAAGGATACGGCGATTGAATTGCGCATCGACGGCAAGACGCGCCTATTCGACATTGACGATCCCGTCCTGCCGGACTGGATCGAAAAGCGCGCGCTCGGCTCGGGCGGCTATCCCTACAAGGACAAGATGAAGTCCAAGGAATATGACGCCGACTACGAGGCGCTCCAGATCGAGATGGTGAAGCTGCAGATATGGATGCAGTCATCTGGCGACCGGATCATGGTGTTGTTCGAAGGCCGCGACGCCGCCGGCAAGGGTGGCACCATCGAGGCAATCCGCGAAAACATGAACCCGCGCACTGCGCGCAATGTCGCGCTGACCAAGCCGACCGAGACAGAGCGCGGGCAAATGTACTACCAGCGCTATGTCACCCATTTTCCGACGGCGGGCGAGTTCGTTACTTTCGACCGCTCCTGGTACAATCGCGCCGGCGTCGAGCCTGTCATGGGATTCTGCACCCCTGAACAATACGAGCACTTTCTCGAAGAGACGCCTGCCTTTGAGCGATTGATCAGGAATGATGGAATCCGTCTGTTCAAGATATGGCTCGACATCGGCCAAGAGATGCAACTCAAGCAGTTTCACCAGCGCCGCCACTCGCCGCTGAAGAGCTGGAAGTTCTCGCCGATCGACATTGCTGGCATCAAGCTCTGGGACAAATACACGCAAGCGCGTGACACGATGATTACGCGCACTCACTCAGACCATGCGCCGTGGACCATCGTTCGCTCCAATGACCGCAAGCGCGCGCGGCTCGCCGTCATGCGGCGCATTCTGCGCACGATCTCCTACAAGGGCCGCGACATGGATGTCATCGGCGAGGAGGATCCCAAGATCATTGGCTCGGGCGCACGGTTTCTTTTGACGTGACGGCGGCCTGCACGGGTCTGCAATGCGGCTTGTGCGGGGTCTTCTCCCATCGATGCGGCTCGAAGTAGAGCTGTACGACCGCTCTCCACGCCGCAAATGACATCAGAAGCCAGTAGACGGGCGTAAACGCGATGATCGTCTTCAGCCCGGCAGGCCTGTGAGCATGCGCTGCGGCGCCGATCAGGATGAAGGCGGCATAGCCGAATGCGAGGTTGAACAGGTCGAGCGCGAGCAGAAGCGTTTCAAGCGGTGACAGGGTCGCGACCATCACCAGTCGTCCAAGCAGCCACGCCGCCCAGAACAGGACGAACGGGTGTGACAGGCAGGAAACGATCACGCCAAGAAAAACGATCTGGATGACCAGAAACGACCGGAAGCCGACTTCGGCGAGAAGGCGTAGCGGATCGCGCATGTGGACCAGCCAGGTCTGCGCCCATCCCTTGAGCCAGCGGGTCCTCTGCCGCACCCATACCGGTATCGAGTCGGGGGCATCTTCATCCGTGCCGCAGCTGATAACGTCGCTGAAATAGCCATTGCGCGCGAGACGCGCCCCAAGGTCGGCATCTTCGGTGACGTTGTAGGGGTCCCAGCCACCAACCGCCTCAAGCGCATCGCGTCTGAAGTGATTGGACGTTCCGCCAAGCGGCAGGAAGCCTCCGGTGCGTCCCAGATAGGGCAGCAGACGCCGGAACAAGCCCGCATATTCGAAGGCGAACATGCGTGGGATCAGGCCGGGAGGCCCGGAAACGTTAAGCGGGGCCTGCAGACAGGCCAGCCGTTCGTCGCTGGCATGAAACCTGCGCCATGCCTCGATCAATTGCGAGGGATGCGGCCGGTCCTCGGCGTCATAGAGGACGATGAAATCTCCACGCGCCGTAGGCAGCGCATAAGACAGCGCATTGGGTTTCGTGCGCGGCATGCCGGGCGGTATCTTGATGATCTCGACATATGGCCGACGGTTCTGGGCGGCAATCGCCTCGATTGTCTTATGGTCGTCGCTCTCGCAAAGCAGCTTGATCTCCAGGCGGGATCTTGGCCACTTGATCCGGTCGAGCGAGACCAGCAACTCAGGCACTACGTCGGCTTCGTCATAGACTGCGATGAGAATAGTGTAGAACGGCGTGTCCTTGATGTCTGGTGGCGGCTTGGGCGGTGGCCGCGGCATGTCGCCGAACGACGCCATCATGCGCAGCGTCACGCATCCGAGGAAGAAAAGGGTCGCGATGAGATGCAGGGTCAGGTTCGTTCCCTTGGGCACGAGCAGCCACCCGAGCGGAATGGCGATGGCAAGGGTCGCGAACATCGCGCCCTGCCATCCGTGCGAAACGATGCGAGCGGAAAGATCCGGTCTTTGGAGGAAAAGCTGGTCGCGGCCCGTCGAAATGAGCAATGGCTGAGCTATCGCCATCAGCGCGGGACGCATTGCCGCGCGCGGCACGAGGGCGACGTTTCGCCAGGCGTTGGGATGCGCTCTGGCATGAATGCGAAAGGCCAGCATATCCTTTGGTGCCGGCGAGATGACGTATGAGATCAACCCATCCTTTGCCGGGCACTGGATGGGCTGTATATGGAAGCCTCCACGCAGGTGCTCCAGCGCTTCATCGGCAGTGAGCCGCAAGTCGCGCGGATCGATGCGGTCTACACGCTGCAATCCGAGTTCTGCGGCGAGTGCGACGTAGAATTTCGTCTCGTCTACAAGACTATCGGCAAGAACCTCCTCGATGATCGAACTGCCCAGCCGGCGCGCGCGCCTGTCGATGACGCTGGCTTGCGTGGACGACAGTCCAAGATCCGCCAGCATGTCCCACCATTCCGCGAGTTCTGCCGAGATCTTTTCGTCATCGTTCGCGCCGTCCGGGCGATGTTGCCCCGTCTCGTTGGCGCGATAAGGCAATGCGTGATAGTCCAGCGCTTGCGCGATGGACATGGTTTCCCCCCGGAACTGACTAGATCGCGATCAATCTGGAATTGCCGTTTTGGCATGGATCAACCGGAAGTACAGTAGAATGCTTATTTCCAATCTATTTATGGTTTCAGATTTGCAACTTACGATGCGCAAGTCAAACCTTGATGAGCATTCTGGATGCAAAATTCGCCGTAGATTTCAACTATATATTGAAATGATGTTGCCTTTACGTCGTAAAATGTTGAATCTTCTAACGTCTATACTGGCTGTGCTTGTCTTCGGCCTTGGTCAGGTTGCAGCCGACCCATCAGCTCCCAATTTCTGGGATCTGAAGGAACGACTGCCGAAGCAGGACCTTGGTGGTGTCGAACGACTTCGCTTTCTTACCACCGTCGATTTCCCGCCATTCAACTACCTCGATGCCGATGGGCGCCTGACCGGCTACCATGTCGATCTGGCGCGCCGTATCTGCTCCGAACTCGACATACTCGACAAATGTCAGATCCAGGCCTTGCCATGGGCGGAGTTGCAGCCGGCACTTGATGCCGGGGAGGGAGAGGCGATCATCGCCGGTCTGCCGGTCACGGCGGAGCACCGAAACGCTTACGCGTTCTCGCGTCCATACCTCAAATTTCCCGCGCGCTTTGTCGTTGCGGCCGACGTCGAGATTTCCGAACCCTTGTCGGCGTCGCTCGATGGGAAGCGCGTCGGTGTGATCGCAGGCTCGACGCACGAGACCATGCTGCGCACCCTGTTTCCCGGCGCGCGTGCAGTCACTTATTCGCGAGCCGAATGGCTTCAGGACGATGTGCGCGAACGCAAGATCGATGCCGCGTTCGGAGACGGCATGCGCTTCTCCTTCTGGTTGGCCGGCGCCGATGCAAAAGCCTGCTGCAGGTTCGCCGGCGGGCCATATCTCAATGACGACTATCTGGGACAGGGCCTTGCAATAGCGGTCCTCAAGGAAAACTCGGTTCTTGCCGACGCCTTCAACTATGCAATGCTCCAGATTCAGGAGAAGGGCGGCTTCACCGAGCTTTACCTGCGCTATTTCCCTGTCGGCTATTTCTGATTTCTGAACGGCAGTAGAAGCAGCCAGCCGATGCGGCTGGTCTGTGCGCCGCGCGTCTCCTTGAGGCCTATCGTCATACCGTCATGCCCGTCGCGCGGCTGGGCGACATAGGTGCCGAAAAGCCGGTCCCAGATCGGCAGGTTGAAGCCATAATTGGAATCGGTCTCCTCGCGCTCCACCGAGTGGTGGACCCGATGCATGTCGGGCGTTACGAGGACTAGCCGAACGATGCGGTCGAGCGCCAGCGGCAGCCTGATATTGGCGTGGTTGAACATCGAGGTCGCGTTCAGCACAATCTCGAAGACGAGCACCGCTACGACCGGTGGCCCGAGCAACGCGACCACAATGGCCTTCCAGATCATCGAGACGATGATTTCAAGCGGATGAAACCGCAGTCCGGAAGTCACGTCGAGGCCCGTGTCAGTGTGATGAACGCGGTGGATGCGCCACAAGAGCGGCATCTTGTGGCTGGCGAGATGTTCGAGCCAGACCGCGAAGTCGAGGGCGGCAAAGGCGATCATGCCGCCGACGATCGGATCGATGTCGAGCCAGCGCAGCAGACCCCAGCCTTGCCTTTCGGCATAGAGTGCGACACCGACCGCGGCGGCGGGAAAGACCAGCCTGAGCATGATCGACGAGAGGACGACCAGCGACAGATTGGTCAGCCATCGTTTCGTCTTGAGCGCGCCTGCGAGTTCCTGCCGCTCAAGGCGCGGTGACAGGAGTTCGAGCGCAGCCATTGCCGCAAAAACCGACAGGAAGATCGCCAGCCTGACCGTGCCTTCGGAAAGCTGGCCGTCCATGCGTCAGGTCAGCGTGCGGTGGCGCGCCTTGGCCGAGATTTCGATGGCGCGCGCGGTCTGGTCGTCGATCGCCAGCCAGGTGCGCAACCGCTGCAGCACGCGCCGTTCCTCGAAGCGCACTTCGCGGTCGATGACGGCAACTTCCACAGCAATCGCATAGGCCGTGTCGTGCATGTTGAGCGGCACAGTGTCGAGCACAACCTGGAAAACCTTGTCGAGGCCGCCTTTGTCGTGCAGCAGCTCCTGGCATTTGCGCGCCGCTTTCAGCAGATCCGCATCGTCGTAGTCGAGGAAGATCGGCCAGCTTCGGACAGAGTCACCGATATGGGCAAGCTCGACGTCGGTCATCTCATTATCCGAAGCCGATGTGACGACCATCAGGTAGATCAGGGCTTCATGCACGGTTGGTTTGGTCACTCGGCTCTCCATTGGAGCGAGATGGCATGCATCTCGCGCTGGCTCCCGCAAGGTAGGCAGCGGACCTCTCTCCCGCAAGCTGCGGCCTGCAAAGATTGACGCTTCCAGCCTGTGCGCCTACAGCATCGGCGCCCCATCTTCCGGGAAACGGACCAATAGCATGACCATCTCCAACCTCATCGACCTGACGCCCGAAATGCTCGCCGCCGCTGCCGAGAGCAAAGCCTGGCCGTTCGAAGAGGCGCGCAAGATCATCAAACGTTACGAGAAAACCGGCTTTCCCGAAGTCGTTCTGTTCGAGACCGGTTACGGCCCGTCCGGCCTGCCGCATATCGGCACGTTCGGCGAAGTGGCGCGCACCACCATGGTTCGCTACGCCTTTCGCGTTCTGACTGAGGACAAGGTCAAGACCAAGCTGCTCTCCTTCTCCGACGACATGGACGGGATGCGCAAGATACCGGACACCGTGCCGGACCGTGCCGCGCTGGAGCCTTACCTCCAGATGCCGCTGACCGTCGTGCCGAACCCGTTCGGCGGCGATTATCCGAGCTTCGGCGACCACAACAATGCGATGCTGCAGCGGTTTCTCGACACATTCGGCTTCGACTACGAATTTGCCAGCGCGACCGACTATTACAAGTCCGGCCGCTTCGATGCAGTGCTTTTGAAGGCGGTCGAGAAATACGATGCCATCATGAAGGTGATGCTGCCGACGCTCGGGCCCGAGCGGCAGGCGACCTACAGCCCCTTCCTGCCGATTTCGCCCAAGACGGGCCGCGTGCTCTACGTGCCGATGAAGCGCGTCGACGCCAAGGCCGGCACCATCACCTTCGACGACGAGGACGGCGAGGAGACCACGCTGTCGGTCACCGGCGGCAAGGTGAAGATGCAGTGGAAGCCGGACTTCGGCATGCGCTGGGCGGCTCTTGGCGTCGATTTCGAAATGTTCGGCAAGGACCACCAAACCAACGCGCCGATCTATGACAGGATCAGCGAAATCCTCGGTGGCCGCGCGCCAGAGCACTTCGTCTACGAGCTCTTCCTCGACGAGAAGGGTGAGAAGATTTCCAAGACCAAGGGCAATGGCATCTCGATCGACCAATGGCTGACCTATGCCACGACCGAGAGCCTCGCGCTCTACATGTTCCAGCGCCCGAGGCAGGCGAAGAAGCTCTATTTCGACGTCATTCCAAAGGCCGTTGACGAATATTACGCCTTCCTTGCCGCCTATCCGCGCCAGGACTGGAAGGAACGTCTGGGCAATCCGGTCTGGCACATCCACAGCGGCAATCCGCCGTCCGTCGACTTGCCTGTGCCGTTTGCGCTGCTGCTCAATCTGGTCAGCGCGTCGAACGCGCACGAGCCGAATGTGCTGTGGGGTTTCATCTCGCGCTATGCGCCGGGCGTTACAGCCGAGACGCATCCGGAACTGGATCGCCTGACCGCCTATGCGATCCGTTACTACGATGACTTCGTGAAGCCGTCGAAGATCTATCGCGCACCCGATGATGAAGAGCGCGCTGCACTTGCTGCTCTCTCGGCAAAACTTGGTGAATTGCCGCAAGGCGCAGACGGCGAGGCGATCCAGAACGCGTCACTCGACGTGGCGCGTGGCATTGCGCGCTATCAGGATCACGAGAAGAAAAGCCCGACCGGTGGCCCCGGCGTTTCGGTCGCCTTCTTCCAGATGATCTATCAGGTGCTGATCGGGCAGGCGCGCGGCCCGCGCTTCGGGTCGTTCGCCGCCCTATACGGCATCGACAATACGCGCCGGCTCATCGACGACGCGCTGGCAGGTCGGCTTACTGCGGGCTGACCGGGGCCGGCAGCGGCTCGCCTGTAGGGGCGGGTGCGGCCAAAGGCTGATCGCTGCCGGGAAGAGGCTCGGCGGGCTCGACGGGCAGGATGCTGACCGGTTGCGAGAAGCCGGTCCGGACTTCGGTTGACGCGGATCGTTCACCGGCCAGAGCGGCAGGCAACTCTCCGGGAGCATTGCCGTACATGCCGCGCCTCTCGTCGGTCGCCTTCCTCGCCTGTTCCTCGAAATGGCCGGCGGCTGCATAGGCCCAGCCGTTCGTCACCAGCCATTCGCCGATATCGGTGTTGCCGACCCGGCAGGCGACCGTCAGCGTCTCGGGAACATCGCCCGACGGAAAGTCGCATTTGACTGCGCGCGCGCGCAGGAAGGAGCGAAAGGCCGTCCGTGCAACCTTGCCGCACGGCCATGGCGTTCCTTGCGCGCCGCCGCACATCTGGTCTTCGGGGACGGGATCGACGCCGAGAATCGAGATCGTTCGCCCCTCCGCCAGGATCACGCCTGCGATGGAGGCAACGGGCCGAAACAGCAGCGGATCGGCCTTCAGCAGCTTCGGTTTCGCTTCGACAGAAGTGGTGCGGGCATCGGTCGGCTGGTTCAGCGTTCCGGCAAGCGGCGGGCGCGGCTCGATGCGCTGCAACTCGCTTTGATCGAGCTGGGGCGGTGCGATAAGCTCTGGTGCAACGATGCGCGGGGAGGGGTGCGTTGCCGGCGGTTCCGCCGTCTGTGCAAATGCGCCTTTTGGGAGCACAACGACGCTCATGGCTGCCGCGCAGATTATCGGGAATTGCCACCTCATCCTTGCGGATACCGGTCTTGCCTCGTTGCTCGTCACATTCCTGCCCGTCATCGCATGCCTCGCGCGTCCGCCACGCGCGCTCCTTTACTCGCTCCCACTATCGAACATGGCGCATGTCGCACCGGTGACAACCCTTTTGTCACCGCAAACCGCCAAGCGGACTATTGGCTTGCCCAGACGATGCGCGCGATCCATTCGACTTCGACCATCTGGACCGTGCGCGGCGGATGTTCAGGATTGAGCGATGCGAGTTCGATCGATCGCGAATTGCGCTTCTCCAGAATCTTGGCCATGACCTCGCCGCTCAGGATCTTCACCACCACCCTGTCTCCGCGTCGCACGCTCGCCTGCGGGTCGACCACCAGCCTGTCGCCGTCGCGATAGAGAGGCAGCATGGAATCGCCCTGCACCTGCAAGGCATAGGAGCCTTCGCGCGCCGCAGACGGCACTTCGACCAGTTCCCAGCCCTGTCCGGCCGGGAAGCCGGAATCGTCGAAATAGCCGCCGGCGCCGGCCTGTGCGAAACCGAGTAGCGGCACTCTGGGCGCGTCCACGACGGGCGCGTTCGAGCCGCCGCGCACGAGCAGCATGAACTCGTCCAGCGTGGCTCCGGTCGCGCCGATGATCTTGGCAAGCGATTCGGTGGACGGCCAGCGGGGGCGGCCATCGGCTGAAGTTCGCTTCGACTTGTTGAACGCGGTTGAATCGAGGCCCGCGCGCTTCGCCAGTCCGGAAGCGGAGAGCGAATATCGTTCGGCAAGGGCGTCGATGGCAGCCCAGACGCGGTCATGCGAGAGCATCGCTACAACCTCCGGATGAGGAAAATATACCTCTACGTCCTAACGCCTCGACGCGCCCCTGTCTACCCCAAACGGCGAGTCTGGCCCAAACGGCGGCGTCTAGCTCTTGAACGGTGCGCGACCCTGCGCGAGCGCCCGGTCGAGCATTTCGATGCGGTCCTGCCCCCAGAATGGTTCGCCGTTCAGGACGTAGGCCGGCACGCCTGTCGCGTCGGCGGCGATGGCGGCTTGCGTATTGGCAGCGCGGATGGCGGCAATCTCGGGCGTATTGGCTCTCTGAAGCAGGGCGTCGGCGTCGAGGCCGTTTGCCCTCAGAAGCCCGGAGATGACCGCCGCGTCGGCAATCTGCAGATCGTCGGCCCAGACCGCCGAGAACACGGCGTCCATGAATGGAAGCGGGTCAGCTCCGCTTTCGATCACTGAGATGATCGCGTGGTCGGCAAGTGTCGGGTCGGTCGGGAAATGTTTGGGGCGCAGATTGACCTTGCGGCCGCGCATTTCGGCAAAACGCTGCAGTTCGATCATGCGATAGCGCTGGCGCACCGCCGCACGGTCCGCCAGAGGCACCTGTCCCGATATCTTGAACATCTCGCCGAGATTGACGGGCCTGACCTGCAATGTCGCGCCGTGCCTGGCGGCGACCTCCTGAACCGCCCGATGGCCGAAATAGGTCCAGGGTGAGATCGAGGTGACGAAATAGTCGATGATGGCGGCCATGAGCATCTCCAGAATATGGGAGATGATTAGACTGCGCCGCCTCTCTCCGGAAGGGGCGATTGCTTCGCCATGTCACGCAGCGATGACTGAGAGGCGAGGAAGGCGGCTTCGCCTTTGTCAGGCGCGCGCGGCCGCTCACTGACGCCGAGTGCCTGTGCGATCTCGTCGATCTGGCGGAAGGTGCGATTGGTGTAGTCGTAGACGCCGATCGATGTGCGCACGACCGCCGCTGTCGTGCCGTCCTCGAACACGAAGCGGTGGAGGCCGAGCAATTGCCGATCTTCCCACGTTTCGAGAGATGAGATGACGTCGAAGCGCCGCCAGAGCCTGATTTCGCGAATGAAGGTGCTCTGGACGCCGCCCATCATCGGCCACCAGTTCCGCTCCCGCGCAAGGTTCCACATGCCGGTGCGGATGAAAAGTTCGATACGGCCGATGTCGGCGAGCATCGGATAGCGCGCATTGTTCATGTGGCCGTAATTGTCGACGTCGCCGATATGACAGCGAAAGCGGTTGCGTGTCGGCTGGTCGAATCGCGCAGGCCCCCGGCTCCTGGCGCGGGCCATCATCCAGCCGAGCCGTCCCCAGATGTACATGTCAGCCCCCGTTTGCCCTTGCCTGCTACGCGGCAGTCGAAAAAGAATGAGCCGCGCCGATGTCCCGGCGCGGCCCTTGTTTCGAAAAGCGACTGTCAGGCCGCCTTCTTCGCGGTCGATTTGTATGGGCTAAAGCGGTCGTAGAAGGTCTCGCCCTTGGCCGTCATGTCGGCCAGAAGCTTCGGCGCCTTGAACTGCTTGCCGTATTTCTTCTGCAGGTCCTTGGCATTCTTCAGGAACGTCTCAAGCCCCAGCCCGTCGATATAGGACAGTGCGCCGCCGGTGTAGGGCGCAAATCCGAAGGCGAGGATAGAACCGACATCGGCCTCGCGCGGATCGACCACGATGCCTTCCTCCATGACGCGGGCAGCTTCCAGTGCAATCGTCGTCAGGAAGCGACGCTTCAGTTCCTCGACGTCGACCTTGTCCGGGTCCTGCTGCTTGTAGAGGTCCTTGAGGCCCGGCCACAGGTGCTTCTTGGCGGGCTTGGCCGGATAGTCATAAAAGCCCTTGCCGTTCTTGCGGCCCTTGCGGTCATGCTTGTCGACCATCGTGTTGATGAGGGCAAACTGATCGGCATCGACAGCCTTTTCGCCGAGATCCTTGATGGTCTGCTTCATGATCTTCTGGGCGAGGTCGATCGCGGTCTCGTCGGTCAGTGCGAGCGGGCCGACCGGCATGCCGGCCATCTTGGCCGCGTTCTCGATCATTGCCGGCGGCACGCCTTCGATCAGCATCTGGAACGCTTCGGCCATGTAGCGCAGCACGCAGCGATTGACGTAGAAGCCGCGCGTGTCGTTGACGACGATCGGCGTCTTCTTGATCGCGGCGACATAGTCGATCGCCATGGCAACAGCCTTGTCGCCCGTCTTCTTGCCGAGGATGACTTCAACCAGCATCATCTTGTCGACCGGCGAGAAGAAGTGAATGCCGACGAAGTTCTTCGGGCGCTTGGAATTGACCGCCAGGCTGGTGATCGGAATGGTCGAGGTGTTGGAGGCAAAGACGGCCGAGGACTTCAGCACGGCTTCGGCCTTTTCGGTCGCTTCCTTCTTGACGGCTGAATCCTCAAACACCGCCTCGATGACCATGTCGCAGCCTTCGAGCAGCGCATAGTCGTCGGTCGGGGTCAGCAGCGACAGCAGCTTCTCCTTGTCGGCGGCGGTTGCACGACCCTTCTTGATGCGGTCGTCCATCAGGCCGGCGGAATGCGCCACGCCCTTTTCAGCGGACGCCATGTCGCGGTCGAGCAGAACGACTTCGATGCCGGCCTGCGCCGTCACATAGCCAATGCCCGCACCCATGAAGCCGCCGCCGCCAAGTACGCCGATCTTCTTGAAGCTAGTCTTCGGCACGCCTTCGGGACGGCGCGCGCCCTTGTTCAGCTCCTGAAGCGAGACGAAGAGCGAGCGGATCATCATCTTCGCTTCTGTCGTCTGCAGGATCTCGGTGAAGTAGCGCTGCTCGATGCGCAGGCCGGTGTCGAACGGCACCAGTAGCCCCTCGTAGACACACTTCAGGATCGCAGCGGCAGCCGGATAATTGCCCTGCGTCTCGCGGCGCAGGATTGCGATTGCCGGGGGCCAGAGATTTGCGCCAGCCGCCGAATAGATCGGGCCGCTCGGCAGCTTGAAGCCCTTTTCGTCCCAAGGCTGGACGGCCTTGAGGCCACCCTTGATCAGGTCCTTGGCGGTCTGGATCAGGGCATCGGGCGCAGCGACCGCCGTGATCAGGTTCATCTGCTTAGCCTTCTGCGGCGACAGCGCCTGGCCGGAGGTCAGCATGGTGAGCGCCGATTGCGTGTCGGTCAGGCGCGGCACACGCTGTGTGCCGCCGGCGCCGGGGAAGAGGCCAACCTTGACTTCGGGCAGGCCCATCTTGACCTTGGGCGAGTCGGCCGCGACGCGTGCATGGCAGGCCAGCGACATCTCGAACGCGCCGCCCATGCAGGTGCCGTTGATGGCCGAGACCCATGGCTTGCCCGAGGTTTCGAGCTTGCGGAACAGGCCGGTCATGAAACCGATGTTCTGGTAGAGCTCGGCAACCGCCTTGGCCTTGTCCTTCTTGGCGTTCTTCTCGAATTCGGCGGTCAGGCCATTGAGCATCGTCAGGTCGGCGCCGCCGGAGAAGGTCTCCTTGCCCGACGTGATGACGGTGCCTTTGACGGCTGCGTCGCCCGTGACCTGATCGACGATCTTGTCGAGTTCGCGCATCACGCTTTCGTCAAAGACGTTCATCGTCTTGCCGGGCGAATCCCAGGTGACCAGCGCGATGCCGTCGGCGTCGGTTTCGACCTTGAAGTTCTTGTAAGTCATGTCGTTCTCCTCAGGCCGCAATCAGACGCGTTCGATGATCGTGGCAGTGCCCATGCCAGCGCCGATGCACAGCGTGACGAGAGCGGTGTTCAGGTCGCGGCGCTCCATCTCGTCGAGCACCGTGCCGAAGATCATCGCGCCGGTTGCGCCGAGCGGATGGCCCATGGCGATGGCGCCGCCATTGACGTTCATCTTGGCGTGATCGACGTCGAGCGCCTGCATGTAGCGCAGCACGACCGAGGCGAAGGCTTCGTTCAGTTCGAACAGGTCGATGTCCGACAGCTCCATCTTGGCGTTCTTCAGGAGCTTCTTCGTCACGTCGACCGGACCGGTCAGCATGATCGCCGGTTCCGAGCCGATGTTGGAGAAGGCCTTGATGCGCGCGCGAGGCTTGAGGCCCATGGTCTTGCCGCCCTTTTGGGAGCCGAGCAGGACCGCCGCCGCACCGTCGACGATTCCGGAGGAATTTCCGGCATGGTGGACGTAGTTGATGCCCTCGATCTCTGGGTAGCGCTGCTGCGCGACCGCTGCAAAGCCGCCCATTTCGCCCGGCATCGTGAAGGACGGATTGAGCGAGGCCAGCGACTGCATGTCGGTCGAGGGGCGCATGTGTTCGTCATGGTCGAGAATGGTCAGGCCGTTCTGGTCCTTCACCGGCACGACCGACTTCTTGAAATAGCCCTTCTCCCAGGCCTTGGCGGCGCGCTTCTGGCTTTCCACCGCATAGGCATCCACGTCGTCTCGCGAGAAGCCGTATTTGGTGGCGATCAGGTCCGCCGATACACCCTGCGGCACGAAGTAGGAGGGGATGCCGACCGACGGGTCCATGAACCACGAGCCGCCCGACATGCCCATGCCGACGCGCGACATGCTCTCGACGCCGCCTGCAATGACGATCTCGTCCTGTCCCGCGCCGATCTTGGCTGCGGCGAGATTGATGGCGTCGAGGCCCGACGCGCAGAAGCGCGAGATCTGGATGCCCGGCGCCTTGACGTCGTAGCCGGCCTCGAATGCCGACGCGCGCGGAATGACGGAGCCGGCCTCGCCGACGGGATCGACGCAGCCGAAAATGATGTCGTCGACCTTGCCGGTGTCGAGTCCGTTGCGGTCGCGAACCGCTTCGAGAACTCGCGCGCCGAGACGCACGGCGGGCACCTCGTGCAGCGAGCCGTCTTTCTTGCCCTTGCCGCGCGGCGTCCTCACCGCGTCATAGACGAATACGTCTGCCATCTGGCTTCTCCTTCGTTCGGCCGTTTGTCCGGGCCGGGTTCGGTTCAGGCCGGCGTGCCGGCGTTCATGTCTGTGCTGCCGCGCCCGAGCGACGGCATTTCTTTTCAAAGGCTGCGTGCGATCAGCAGCTTCATGATCTCGTTCGTGCCGCCATAGATGCGCTGCACGCGTGCGTCGCGATACATGCGGGCGATCGGATATTCGTTCATGAAGCCGTAGCCGCCGAAGAACTGGAGGCACTGGTCGACGACCTTGCCCTGAAGGTCGGACAGCCAGTATTTCGCCATGGATGCGGTGACGGGATCAAGCCCGCCATTGATGTGGCGCTGGACGCAGTCATTGTAGAAGACGCGGCCCACGGTTGCTTCCGTCTTCAGTTCGGCGAGCTTGAACTGCGTGTTCTGGAAATCCATGATCGACTTGCCGAAAGCCTTGCGCTCCTTGACGTAGTCGATGGTGAGCGCAAGCGCGTGCTCGATGACGGCGATTGCGGTGGTGCCGATCTGCAGGCGTTCCTGCGGAAGCTGCTGCATCAGCTGGATGAAGCCCTGGCCCTCTTCATGGCCGAGCAGGTTCGAGGTCGGCACCCGCACGTCGTTGAAGAACAACTCCGACGTGTCGTTTGATTTCAGACCGATCTTGTCGAGGTTGCGCCCGCGTTCGAAACCCTCGACCTCGTCGGTCTCGACGATGATGAGGGACGTGCCCTTCGCGCCCTTGGACGGGTCGGTCTTGGCGACGACGATGATCAGGTTGGCCAACTGGCCATTGGTGATGAAGGTCTTGGACCCATTGATGAGATAGTGGTTGCCGTCTTTCTCTGCGCGGGTTTTCACCCCCTGCAGATCGGAACCGGCACCCGGCTCGGTCATGGCGATGGCGCCGATCAGTTCGCCGGTCGCCATCCTCGGAAGCCACTTCTTTTTCTGTTCTTCCGAGCCATAGTGGAGGATGTAAGGCGCGACGATCGAGTTGTGCAGCGCGATGCCGAAGCCGTCCACGCCGACATGGGAGATGGCCTCGATGATGGCGCTCTCATGGGCAAACGTCCCGCCCGATCCGCCATATTCCTCGGGCATCGATGCGCAGAGCAGGCCTGCCGCTCCCGCCTTCTCCCAGCTCGCGCGGTCGAAGATCTCGGCCTTCTCGAATTCGTCGTAGCGTGGGGCGATCTCGTCGCCCAGGAAACGCGTCGCCATGTCGTAGAGCATGGCGACATCGTCGCTTGCCCAAGCCGGTTTCGGCAGATCAAGGACAGTAGCGGGATTGGTTGCCATGCTGTTTCCTCCGACCCTTCAGGCCATATAGTTCAAAGTTGAACAACTGCAAGCGGATTCGTAACTGCGACAAAGCCACTGGGGCAGTGCCTCAGAATGCGTCCGCCGGCAGGCTCATCATGGTGGCCGCACCGCTCGAAATACGGGCAAGATGCGCCGCCGTTTCCGGCATGATACGCTCTATGAAATACCGCCCTGTGACGATCTTGTTCTCGAAGAAGGCCGCATCGGCTTCGCCGCCGGCAGCAAGCTTTTCCTGTGCGACCTTGACCATCTGCGCCCACATGTAGCCGAGTGTCACAAGGCCGAATAGGTGCATGTAGTCGTTGGAGGCAGCGCCTGCATTGTCGGGATTCGTCATCGCGTTCTGCATCAGCCACATGGTCGACGCCTGAAGGTCGTTCAGGCCCTTCTTGAGACCTTTCGTGAACGGAGCCATTTCTTCGTTGGCGCGGTTCGCCTCGCAGAAATCGCCGACTTCCTTGAAGAAGGCCTGCACGGCACGGCCGCCATTCGAGGCCAGCTTGCGGCCGACGAGGTCGAGCGCCTGCACGCCGTTCGCGCCTTCATAGATCATGGCGATGCGCGCATCGCGCACGAACTGGCTCATGCCATGTTCTTCGATATAGCCGTGTCCGCCGAACACCTGCTGTGCCATGACGGCGTGCTCGAAGCCTTTGTCGGTCATGACGCCCTTGAGGATCGGCGTCATCAGGCCGAGCAGGTCGTCGGCCACCTGCCGCTCCTTCTCGTCGCCCGAGCGATGCTTGATATCCGAGCGCAATGCGGTCCACAGCGCAAAGGCGCGGCCGCCTTCGTTGAAGGCGCGCATGGTCATCAGATTGCGGCGGATGTCGGGGTGGACGATGATCGGATCAGCCTTCTTGTCCTTGGCCTGCGGGCCGGTCAGCGCGCGGCCCTGAATGCGCTCGCGGGCATAGTTCGCGGCGTTCTGATAGGCGACCTCGCCTGCCGAAAGACCCTGGAGGCCGACGCCAAGGCGCGCTTCGTTCATCATCACGAACATGGCCTTCAGGCCGCCGTTCTCCTGACCGATCAGGAAGCCCTTGGCCCCGTCATAGTTCATGACGCAGGTCGAATTGCCGTGGATGCCCATCTTCTCTTCGATCGAGCCGCAGGTCACGGCATTGCGGTCGCCGGGATTGCCGTCCTTGTCGAGGTTGAACTTCGGCACGATGAACAGCGAAATGCCCTTGACGCCCTCCGGCGCGCCCTCGATGCGGGCGAGAACCAGATGGATGATGTTGTCGCTCATGTCGTGCTCGCCGGCCGAAATGAAGATCTTCTGGCCGGAAATTGCATAGGAACCGTCGCCGTTAGGCACCGCCTTGGTGCGCAGTAGGCCCAGATCGGTTCCGCAATGCGGCTCGGTCAGGTTCATGGTGCCGGTCCATTCGCCCGTCGTCATCTTCGGAACGAAAGTGTCCTTCTGCTCCTGAGTGCCGTGCTCGACGATGGCTGCGATCGCGCCCTGCGTGAGGCCGGGATACATGAGCAAAGCCATGTTCGCCGACGACATATACTCGCCAACCGCGGTGTGGACCGAATAGGGCAGGCCCTGGCCGCCGAATTCGGCGGGAACCGCCAGGCCGAGCCAGCCGCCTTCGCGATAGGCGTCGAAAGCCTGCTTGAAGCCGGTTGGCGTTGTTACCGATCCGTCGGCGTTGCGGGTGCAGCCTTCCATGTCGCCGGTGCGGTTTGTCGGCTGCATGACGTTTTCGGCAAGCTTCGCACCCTCGGAGAGGATCGCCTCAAGCATGTCGCCGGAGGCGTCGGCAAAGCCGGGAAGGTTGTTGTAGCGCTCGAAGCCAAGTACGTCATTGAGGACAAAAAGCGTGTCACGGACCGGGGCGCGATATGTCGGCATGGAATCCTCCAGCAGAAAAATGGCCGCCGGAATGCATTCGATATGCCCGGAAGCCGATTGCTGGATCGGGATTAGCAAACTTTGACGTTTGCGTAAACGTCAATTTTTCGGTTGCGCAACGAAAACCGGCTCCGCCGCCAAGCAGGACCGGCTTGAAATCCTGCGCCGCTCAGCCTTTCGGAGCGACCTTGGCGAGTGAGCTTCGTACGTTCTCGATCAGGCCTTGCAGGTCTTCGGTCGCCTCGGCCAGTTCTTCTCGCTGCTTGTTCAGCCGGGTGAGCTGCTTGGTCGACTTGTCGAGCGTGATCTTCAGCTGACGGATGTTGGTTCCGTTGGGATCGTAGAGATCCAGCATGTGTTTCACGTCTCGCAGCGAGAATCCGACCTTGCGCCCGAGCAGGATCAGCTTCAGGCGGCTACGGTCGCGCCGGTCATAGAGGCGCGTAGCGCCGTCGCGCTTGGGTTGCAGCATTCCCTTGTCTTCATAGAAGCGCAGCGTGCGCAGCGTCACTCCGAACTCCTTTGCGAGTTCCCCGATGCGGGTGTATTCGCTGTCGTTTTCGAGGCCATCGTGGGAGGCAATGTCCTCAGACAGGTTTACGTCGGCTGATGCAGCCGTGAAATCGCTCATCATCTGGTATCCATGTTGGCGGACGACAACGTCGTCAACGCGTGGCCTGTTCCAAAACAGGCAGTTTTTCATAGTTGTGATCGAGGCGAATCGCTTGGGAGGAATTCACCGAAGCGCGCTACATAGATACGCCGTGCGCAAGCTTCAATGCGCGCATTGCCACATCTTCCGAGGCCGTCGAACGCCTCAATCGATGCCGGAATGCTGGTTTGGCAGGTTTCCGGGCTCTGTATCGAGGCCCAGATGTTTTCAATTAATTAATCTTAACGCCTTGTTTACCTCGATTGGGGAAATGTGCGTTCACCGGAACCAAGTGGATATCCTGTCACGCGTGTCACCGTTCACGGACCGGCTAGCGTCTTTAAGTTGTGGGAGTGTGTCTCCGCACTTCTGAGCCAATCGAGGACGCCTGCCGAAAACGAATTCGGGCACCGGCCGTGAGGTCGGCAGACGTGGAAGACAGGCGTCGATGAACAAGCGCTCCTATGTAGACCAGCTGAACGCGGGCCGTCAGCGTCGCCCCTCTACGACAATCGAGGAGCTGGGCCGGACGCTAGATGCCATTGGATCCCGCCTCGACCGGTCCATGGCCGATGCACCTCCGGCGCGCCAGCCGCTGCGGCGCAATGAACGGCCTTCCTACGAGCGGTCAGCCCGTGAAGACAGCCGCGACGACATGTATGAACCGCGCCGCTGGTCCGCCGGGCGCGAGCAGGCGGGCGAGATTGCCCGTTCGATCGAGGAAAGCCGCCGTCAGGAAGAGAGTGCGGCCGATATTTCGCGCATCGCGAGGGAACTGCAGGCGATGCGCGACGAACTGCGCACCCAGATGGGGGCCGGCCTGAAGCACGAATTCAAGTCGATCCGCACCGATATCGAGCGCCTCTACAATGCCGCCATGACGGGACTGCAGGGCGAGGAACTGACCGGGGAGCTGGAGCGCCTGTCATCGGCGATCGGTTCGCTGGCGTCGCGTGCCGACGACCGCAGCGTGCATCTCCTGCGCGACGAACTCGACGAAGTGAAGTCCGCCATCCGCCATCTGGCGCGCGAGGACACCATCCTCAATGTCGCCCGCAACTGGGAGAATTTCGACCGTCGTTTCGACGAATTCGAGCGGCGCATGGACATGTCGTCGCGCGGCCCGTCGGGTTCCGACCCTGCGATCGCCGCGCTCCAGGAGCGTCTTGAAGACATTGCCGATGCCGTCAACAACATTCCGGAATCAATGTCGTTGCGAAATCTTGAGGACAAGGTTCGCACGCTGGCGGGCGCGATCGACCGTTTCGCCGGCAGCCAGGCCGACACCGGCTCCTTCTCGCTCATCGAGGACCGCCTGAACGAGATTTCGCGCGCCATCGTCGCTTCGTCGCTTGGCGGCGGTACAAACGCCGGCCCCTCGGTCGACCAGTTCGAGCGCATCGAGGCGCGCATCTCTTCTCTCGCGCGCCAGATCGAGGAACTTGCTTCCGACCGTCCGACCGGCGAGTTGATCGACAGGATCAACCTGCTCTCTCAGCGCGTCGACGAAGTCAATCGCCGCTCGCAGCTACCTAACGACGACATCGACCGGCTGGGCGTGCAACTCGACGATATCGCCCGCAAGATGGGTGCGGGTTTTACGGCGCCCGACAGCGAACAGGTCGTTCGCGGCCTCGAAAGCCGCATCGAAACGCTGGCCGAAACGCTCCACCGCCAGCAGGGCGACGCCGACCGTCGGGGCATGTCGATCTTCCGCGAGCTCGAAGGCAAGATCACGGAACTGTCCGACCGGTTGAACACGCCGTCGGGCGTTGACGGCCATTCTTTGATAGGCGCGATCGATGCCCGTTTTGAGGAACTGACCCGCCGTTTCGACCAAGCGGCCGCAGGCGGCTCGACCGATGCCATCCGCGGCCTGGAAGACCGGCTGGAGGACATTTCGGCGCGTCTGGAACTGTCGAGCCGGAGCGCCGGAGTCGATCCGCAGATTCTGCGCAGCCTCGAAACCCAGGTTGCAGGCCTGACCGACCATCTGTCGCGTCCAGGCTCGTCCTTGCCCGACTTCGAGGATATCTCCCCGCGCCTCGCCCAGATCGAGCGGTCCATTGTCACCAATCGCGAGGCGATACTGGAATCGGCTCGGGAAGTCGCGGAGCAGACCATCCGCCAGATGGCGGGCAATGCCGGGGGGGCAAGCGAACCTTCCGCAGTGGCTGCACTGAACGAAGACCTGCGGGCACTCGACAGCCTGACCCGCAAGGCTGACGAGCGCAATGCGCGCACGTTCGAAGCGATCCACGACACTCTTCTCAAGATCGTCGACCGGCTCGGAACGCTGGAACAACAGCCGGCCGCAAGGAAGCCGACCCTTCAGGAAACGCCGCCTCTCGACGTCGCGATGTCGATACCGGAGCCTGAATTCGTACCGGTCGCCGAAGCGGCTGCCCAGCCGCGTCGGTCTCCAGCGCAGGCCGCAGCAGACGCCGCCTTCGCGGCCCAGAAGGACGATTTGAGCGCGCAGCGCGACAATACGAGTTCAGGACGGAAGTCGCTGCTCGGCGGCCTGGCAAAGGCATTCAAGGGACGTCGCGAGGAGGTGCGCGACGCGCAGCTGGCGGGCGACGCGCCTGTGTCGAGCGTCGATATCGATGACGCGCTGGATCCCTCGGTTGCCAACCTGCCGCTGGAGCCAGGCTCAGGCGCTCCTGACCTTAACGCGATCATGAAGCGCGTTCGTGACGAACGCGCCCAGTCGGCACGGTCGAATGACACGGATGCCGTGCGGTCGGACTTCATCGCGGCAGCCCGCCGAAACGCACAGGCTGCAGCCGCCGACGCCGAGACGCGCCGCCGCGCCGCCGACTCTCAGGACAGCAAGTCGAGCAAGGGCTTCGGCTCGATCCTCAAGAAGCATCGCAAGACGCTGCTCATGGCGGCAGGCTTCGTGGTTCTGGCGCTAGGAGCAATGCAGATTGGCCGCTCCTTCCTGTCCGATGGTGGGGAAACAGCCGCGATCAGCGTTCCGAGCGAGGACGCTGCAGCCCGCGCGATCGCCCCCTTGTCGGCGACGCCCGAACCTGCAGGCCAGCTGTCCGACGCCCTCCTCGCACCACCCGTCACTGAAGGCGAAGAAGATCTGGAGACCGTCGACGGCAGCCACGATGAGAGCATCGAGACGGCTGCGCTGCCGGAAGAAATCCAGGAACCGGCAATCGGTCCACTCGGCCCCATCGCTCCTGCAGCCGAGCCTTCGCAGGCCGGAAGCCAGCCGGTTTCAGCGCCTGTCGCTGAAGTGCTGGACGTGCCTGCCAATGTCGGACCGGTGGTGCTGCGCGAAGCTGCCCGTTCTGGCGACCCCAAGGCGATGTTCGAGATTGCCAGCCGATATGCCGAAGGCCGGGGCGTGGCGCAGGATCTTGCGGCCGCCGCGAAATGGTATGAGCACGCTGCGGATTCCGGTCTTGCACCGGCCCAGTACCGGATCGGGAATTTCTACGAGAAGGGGACGGGGGTCGAGCGCGACATCGCCAAAGCCAAGACCTGGTATCAGATGGCGGCCGATCAGGGTAACGCGAGCGCCATGCACAACCTCGCCGTCCTCTACGCCATGGGCGCGGACGGCACCGCCGACAATGAGTCGGCAGGCCGCTGGTTCGTGAAGGCGGCAGACCTTGGCGTTCGCGACAGCCAGTTCAATCTCGGCATTCTCGCCGCCAAGGGCATCGGCATGCCGGAGAACCTCGAAGAATCCTACAAGTGGTTCGCGCTGGTCGCAAAGGCCGGCGACAAGGATGCTGCGAGCAAGCGCGACGAGATCGCCAAGGCGCTGCGTCCCGAACAGCTTGAGCGTGCACGCGGCGCAGCCGAACTGTGGCGTCCCAAGGAGGTCATTCCCGAAGCCAACGAGGTCAATGTCCCTGACGGCTGGATCGATGGCGGCGGCAGCACGGCGAGCATCGACATGAAGCAGGCGATCCGCACGGCACAGCTCATTCTCAACAAGAACGGCTATGACGCCGGCGGCGCGGACGGCGTGATGGGCGCGAAGACCAGATCGGCTCTCGCCTCCTTCCAGAAAGACAACGGTCTGAAGCAGACGGGAGACATCAACGAGGAAGTCGTCAACGCCCTTCTGAAGAAGAAGTAATCGGCGCGGCCGGAAAGGCCGCCGTTCATAACCATAAATCGGCTTTTTCGCAGGGCCGGGGAGATAATCCGGGGCTGCGGTTTGACTTCGCCGCAATGTGGGCGCAAGACCGATCTAGGGACTGTGAAGAAATCTAAAATCGTAGCCCAATCGGGTGGTTACGGTAATTTTGCTCGGGTGGGCGCGTGGGCATTTATCTCCCCATCGCGGAAATGTCGGTCAACGTCTTTGTGCTGCTCGCAATGGGTGCGGCGGTTGGCTTCCTGTCGGGCATGTTCGGGGTTGGCGGCGGCTTCCTGATCACTCCGCTTCTGATTTTCTACAATATCCCGCCGGCAATCGCCGTTGCGACGGGCGCAAATCAGGTCATCGCCTCCTCTTTCTCCGGCACGCTGGCGCATCTCAAGCGCGGCACCGTCGACATCAAGCTCGGTCTCGTGCTGCTCTTCGGCGGCATATTCGGATCGACGCTTGGGGCGGCCGTCTTTGCCATCCTGCGCGCCTATGGCCAGCTCGATCTGGCAGTTTCGCTGCTTTATGTCGTCTTTCTGGGCGCCATCGGCGGGCTGATGCTGATCGAAAGCGTCAATGCCATGCGCCAGGCGCGCGCCGGTCAGCCACCGAGCCTGAAGCGCCCCGGCCAGCACAACTGGATTCACCGCCTGCCGCTCAAGATGCGTTTCCGCGCCTCCAAGCTGTTTGTGAGCGTCATCCCGGTTATCGGCCTTGGCGCCGCGATCGGTTTCCTGGCAGCGATCATGGGCGTTGGTGGCGGGTTCATCATGGTCCCGGCCATGATCTATCTGCTCAAGGTGCCCACGAATGTCGTTATCGGCACTTCGCTGTTCCAGATCATGTTCGTGACGGCCTACACGACCATCGTACAATCCTCGCTGAACCAGACGGTCGACATCGTCCTCGCCTTCCTGCTGATGGTCGGCGGCGTGGCCGGTGCGCAATATGGCGCGAAGGTCGGTCAGAAGCTGCGCGGCGACCAGTTGCGCGCCTTGCTCGCCGCTCTGGTGCTGGCGGTCGCGGCACGCCTCGCGATCGATCTCTTCGTGACGCCTGACAGCATCTACATCCTGTCGATGCCGGGAACCATGTGATGCGGACAACACGCATCACGGCAGCTCTGGTCTTGTCGATCGCGGCCTCGACCCATGCGTCGGCACAACAGCCGGCGGCGCCCGCCGTGACCGGCCAGCAGGCAGTTGGCAATAGCGCCACCCAGAACCCGGTTCAGGTCCCCGAAGCGATCCAGATCGGCCTCTCCACCGATCGCGTCACCATAACGTCTGACTTTTCCGGCGCGGACCTCACCATCTTCGGCGCGGTCGACAATGCCGATCCCCAGATCACGCGGCAGGGCGGCTATGACATCATTGTCGTGCTCGAAGGCCCGGCGCGTCCGGTAACGGTCTGGCGCCGCGCCAGGGTGCTCGGCGTCTGGGTCAACGCACAGTCGGAGACCTTCGTCGATGTGCCGCTGTCCTATTCCGTCGCCACGACCCGCTTCTTCCAGGACATCACCGACCCGGCCTCCTACAAGCAGTTGTCGCTTGGCGCGCAGAACATCTACATGCGGCCCGAAGATGCGAAAAGGAACCCGGCGACAGTGGCGGAGTTCACCGCAGCGCTGCGGGATCGCAAGCTCGCGACCGGCCTCTATGTCGAGCGTATCGGCGGCGTTCAGTTCCTGTCGCAGACACTGTTTCGCGCCACACTGAACCTGCCGGCCGACGTGCCGGTCGGCACCCACCGCGCCCGCGCCTTCCTTTTCAGGGGCGGACAATTCGTCGATGAGACGTCCTCGAACCTCGTCATCGTCAAGGCGGGCTTCGAACAGTCGGTCTATGACGCGGCGCACCAGAACAGCATGCTCTACGGTTTCTTTGCCGTGGCGCTGGCGATGCTGACCGGCTGGCTCGGCCGCATCCTCTTCCGTCGCGACTGACCGGGCTTCAATCCGGGTAGAGCACGGATCGGTTGAGAGCGTAGATGCGCTCTGTCCCGAGCACATGCGCCTTGAAGCTCGGCCAGTCGAACAAGGTCTCATAGGCTCGGTCGAGCACGTTGAGCGAACCCGTCAGCGAGCCGAAGGCCGGCATGACGAGCCGTGTGCCGTCGCTGGCGAAACATGGACGGCGCACGGATCGGCCCTGCCGCACGATACGCGCGCCGGGATGCAGATGGCCGGCGATCTCGCCCTCCTGCTGGCCGCCTCGTGGTTCGTGCCTGAGCTTGAACGGCCCGATGGTCAGTTCGGCCGCAAAAACGCCGCCAAGCCCGGCGGGCGGCTGCGGGTCGTGATTGCCCGAAATCCAGAACCAGTCTCGGCCAGCCATCAGGGCGGCCAGATGTACGCGGAACATGTGCGGCATGCGATCCGACGCCTTGGCATCATGGAAACTGTCGCCAAGGCTGATGACCATTTGCGGGTGATAGTCCTCGATCACCTGACCCAGACGCGCCAGCGTGGCGGCTGTGTCATAGGGCGGCAGCATCACGCCGCGCCGGGCAAAGGACGACGCCTTTTCCAGGTGAAGGTCCGAGACGATCAGGGCCGAAAAGTCGGGCAGCCACAAGGCTCCGCGCCGGTCGCACAGGACGCGGCGTCCGGCGATCGTCGTCGCTCCCGGCGGCTCGGCGTCAGTCGTGGTCTTGCGGTATGCAACGTTCAACTGCCCATCGCCTCCTCGATCAGGTCGGCTTCCGTATCGTGCAGCAGTGCATCGGCGGAGCCGCCAGCGACGCGCTCCTTTCCGATTTCAAGCATGATCGGAACGGCGAGCGGAGAAATCCGCTCAAGCGCCTTATGGACGATTCGGCCTTTGATGCGCGAGAGCATTTCGCCAAGCCGGCCGATGTCGAGCAGGCCCGTCGCCGCGTCGGCGCGCGTCGCCTGCATCAATATGTGGTCGGGTTCATGGGATCGGAGCACGTCGTAGATGAGATCCGCGGAAATTGTCACTTGCCGACCGGTCTTTTCCTGTCCGGGATGGCGTTTCTCGATAAGCCCTGAAATGACGGCGCAATTGCGGAAGGTTCGCTTCAAAAGCCAGCTTTCGGCCAGCCAGCTTTCGAGATCGTCACCCAGCATGTCCTCGTCGAACAAAGCGCCAAGCGTCATTTCGCAAGACGCGATCATCGCGCCGACATCACGCGCGCACCAGACCGCGATCGAGTAGTCCGTGGCCACGAAACCGAGCGGCTGTGCGCCCATCCGGTCCATGCGCCGCGTCAGCAGCATGCCAAGCGTCTGGTGGGCGAGCCGTCCCTCGAACGGATAGGCGACCATGTAGAAGCGCTCCGCGCGCGGGAAGGTCTCGACCAGCAATTCGCCCCGTCGCGGCAGCACGGACTTTTCGTCCTGCACGCGCAGCCAGTCGGCCACCTGATCGGGCAGGCTCTGCCAACGTTTCGGATCGGCCAGCATGGCGCGCACCTGGTCGGCCAGATAGGTCGAGAGCGGGAACTTGCCGCCGGCATAGACTGGAATGCGCGCATCATTGCCGGCGGCGTTTGAGACGAAACACTCGCTTTCGCGGATGCCCTCGAACCGCAACACCTTGCCGGCAAAGAGGAATGTGTCGCCCGGTGCGATTGTTTCGAGAAAGCCTTCCTCGATCTTGCCGAGCACCGGCCCGCCGCGCGCAGCCGCAGCCCCGCGCCCGGCGCGCACATAGCGCACATTGAGATAGGCGGCCTCGACGATGGTGCCGACATTGAGCCGGTATTGTTGAGCGACGCGCGGATGCGAAATGCGCCAAAGCCCGTCTTTCCTCCTGCGAATGCGGGCGTAGCGCTCATAGGTGCGCAGCGCATAGCCGCCGGTCGCGACAAAATCGACGATCCGCCGGAACGTGTCGTCATCGACAGAAGTGTAGGGCGCCGCGGTGCGTATCTCGGCGAGCAACTCGGCTTCGTCGAAAGCGGCGGCACAGGCGCAGCCAAGCACGTGCTGCGCCAGCACGTCGAGCGCGCCATCGACCAGCGGCGGCGTGTCCTGTGCGCCGAGGTAATTGGCTTCGAGGGCGGCGCGGCACTCCATCACCTCGAAACGATTGGCCGGCACGAGAATGGCGCGGCTCGGCTCGTCCATGCGGTGGTTGGAACGCCCGATCCTCTGCGCCAGACGGCTTGCGCCCTTGGGCGCGCCGACATGGACGACGAGGTCGACATCGCCCCAGTCGATGCCGAGGTCGAGCGTCGAGGTGGCGACGATGGCGCGAAGCGATCCGGCCTCCATCGCCTTTTCCACCTTGCGGCGCTGGCCGACATCGAGCGAACCGTGATGGAGCGCGATTGGCAGATTGTCGTCATTGACCCGCCAAATCTCCTGAAACAGCATCTCGGCCTGACTGCGCGTATTGACGAAGAGCAGCGTCGTCTTGTGCTTCCTGATCTCGTCATAGACGGCGGGGATGGCGTAGCGGGCCGAATGTCCCGCCCATGGCATGCGCTCATCGGCATCGAGAATGGTGATATGCGGCTTTGCCCCGCCATCGACCGTAATCAGGTCGGACATGGGTCTTTCTTCACCTTGCGGAACCAGCCAGCGGCGCAGCTCATCGGGTTCGGCCACCGTCGCCGACAGGCCGATCGTCTGAAGCTGTGGCGCCAGCTTGCGCAGGCGTGCGAGACCGAGCGACAGCAGATGGCCGCGCTTGGAGATGACGAGCGAATGCAGTTCGTCCAGCACCACATAGCGCAGCGAGCCAAAGAACCGCTCTGCATCGGGCGAGGAAATCAGCAGCGCCAGCTGCTCCGGCGTCGTCAGCAATATGTCGGGCGGCGCGAGCTTCTGGCGTTGGCGCTTGTGCACTGGCGTGTCGCCCGTTCGCGTCTCGATCGTCACCGGCAGGCGCATCTCCTCGACGGGCTTGCCGAGATTGCGCTCGATGTCGACGGCCAGCGCCTTCAATGGCGAAATGTAGAGCGTGTGGATGCCCTGAAAGGCCTGTCCCGGCTTGCGCTTGGGCCGCACAGCCAGATCGGTGAGCGACGGCAGGAAGCCGGCCAGCGTCTTGCCCGCACCCGTCGGCGCGATCAGCAGGACCGAACGCCCTGCCTGCGCGCGGGCCAGAAGGTCGAGCTGATGGGCGCGCGGCGACCAGCCGCGTCCGGCGAACCAGTCGATGAAAGGTTCGGGCAGATAGGCTGGGACACCCTGCTGATCGATCAGGCGAGGCTCGTTCACGCAATAGAACTAAAGCAGAACGGATCGCGCGCCAAGGCCTATCGACATGCCGCAGTGACAACCAGCCCTTCGACGGGCGCGTTGCGGTCCTGCCGAATGGTTGCCCGGTCAAGCGAGATCAGGTCAAAGCCCGCGCCGTCGAGCTTTTCGCGCACATATGCCTCGCTATGGGCAAACCGCCTTGTGTCGCGCAGCGCAAGGCCGGGCGCATCCTCGAGCGCCTCTACGGTGAAGGCAAACAGGCCGCCTTGGGCGAGCAGCCGCGCAGCGCTGGCAAAAGGCGCGTCGAGCGCGCCCAGATACATGTAGACGTCGGCGGCCGCGACGAGATCGGCTGGTGTGCCGTCCCGCTTCATCTGCGCGATGTCGGCGCGTTCGAGATGGTCATAGATCGCCTTGGCGCGCGCCTTGGCCAGCATGCGTTCGGAAATGTCATATCCTTCCAGCCGATCGCAGTAGAAGCGCAGGCGCTGACCCATCAGCCCCGTGCCGCAGCCGTGGTCGATGGCAGTCGCGAAACGTTCCTGCCGCGCGGCGCGGATGGCGGTCAACAGATGGTCGGGCGCGCGGTATTCGAGCTTTTCGACCAGTGATACGTCGAAGCGAGGCGCGTATTCGTCGAACAGTGCTTCGACAAAGGCATTTGGTGGCGCCTGCGGCATCGGTGCGGCACCGATCAATGCAAGCTGCAATGTGGCACCTGCATGGTCTTGCGGGTCGAGGCCGAGATAGACGCGCCAGGCCTGCGCCGCGGCATCGCTGTTCCCCGCTGCATGGTGGAACTCGCCGAGCCGGAACCATCCCAGCACCCATGCCGGATCGAGTTCCAGCGCGCCTATCATCAATTCGGCGGCGGCGGCGAAGGCACCGCCTGCAAACTCCATTTCCGCGAAGTCGGCGCGGCGGTTGGCTGACAGGTCGCTGGAAGACCGCGGGAGCTTGTGCATGTCGCTACATCGATGAGGTTGGCAGGACCAGGGTTCAAACCGGCCCGGGCCAGCGTCTCTATTCCCAAGGCGTCTCCGCTGCAACTGCCCCATGTAACCATTCATAGAGGAAGCGGGACTATAGAAATCGGCTCTATCGGAGGTCCGATGTCTGGTCAGCCTGCCAAAACCGGAAGTCGCATTCTGGCCGTCACGCGCGCGCGCCTCATCGAAGACCGGCCGCTCTTTGTGATGATTGCCGTATATGTCTTTCTCGGCGGTCTCTTCCTGATCGCCAATGACGCCACCGACCGCATCGTCGTCCTGCCCTATCTGTTGATCTGGCCGTTCCTGTTCGGCGTCTACGCGCCAGTTATGGCCGTACTCGGCTATGGCGCGCGCATCATCCATCGGTTTGACCGCCACAGGCGTCTCGCTTTCCGCCGCGTCTTTAGGCCCGAAATCGTCGGCTATTACGCGGGCGGCGTGGTTCTGATGCTGTCTACGATTGCCTTTCAGTCGACATTCACCTCGATCAAGAACGGCGTCTATGCCTGGCAGGGCGGCTTCATCCATGACCGCGCGCAGGCTGACATCGACAAGGCATTGCACTTCGGCGTCGATCCGTGGCGCTGGCTCTACGCGGTCGGCGAGAATGGCGCGCTGCGCTGGATCGTCGAACTGAACTACAACGTCCTCTGGTTCGTGATCTGCTACGGCGCGCTGTTTGCGGTCGCCGCGGCACCGCAGCTGGCGCGGGTGCGTATCCGCTACTTCATTACCTATTTCCTGACATGGATCATCGGCGGCAACATCATCGCTGGCCTGTTCCTGTCGGCGGGGCCTGCGTATTACGGCTATGTCACGGGTGACGCGGCGCGCTTTGCCGAGCAGTTGCAGTTCCTTGCGCTCGGCGGCGAAGGCAGGAACTCGGCGGTGGCCTATCAGGCCTATCTCTGGGATACGTTCACATCCGGCAATTTCGGCTTTGCCAGCGGCATCTCGGCATTTCCCAGCATGCATGTTGCCATGATCACGCTCAATGTGCTGTTCATTGGCGAATATTCCCGGCGCTGGGCGATAGCCGGCTGGGTCTATGTCGCCTTCGTCGTTGCCAGTTCGGTCTATCTGGCATGGCACTATGCCATTGACGGCTATGCGTCGGTGATCCTGACATTCGTCATCTATCATGCCGTGCGGGCCGTCATGGCCATGTCCGGCAGGCTGTCGCGTGTCGGAGACACGAAGCTGGTCTCGCAGGCTGCCTGACGTCGCGATTGCGCGCAGTCTTTCCAATCGCAGGCGGATGCCTATCTTGGCATGATGCGCGCTGCAGATCTGCTCCATCCCCGGCCCGAAGGGCTTTACTGTCCGCCGGGCGATTTTTACATCGACCCGGTGCGCCCGGTCGAGCGTGCGCTCATCACGCATGGCCATTCGGACCACGCCCGCGCCGGCCACGGCAAGGTGCTGGCCACGCGCCAGACGCTCGACATCATGGCGATCCGCTACGGCGCCGATTTTGCCGGCAGTTCGCAGGCGGCGAACCTCGGCGAGACACAGGCCATCAATGGCGTATCGGTGACCTTCCATCCGGCAGGCCATGTGCTCGGCTCCGCCCAGATCGCGGTCGAGAAGGACGGCCTGCGCATCGTCGCATCGGGCGATTACAAGCGCGGGCATGACCCGACCTGCCTGCCGTTCGAGCCGGTCAAATGTGATGTCTTCATCACCGAGGCGACGTTCGGCCTGCCGGTATTTCGTCATCCTGACGCGGCGGGTGAAATGGCGCGGCTGTTGCAGTCGGTTGCGCAGTTTCCCGCCCGCGCCCATCTGGTCGGCGCCTATGCGCTCGGCAAGGCGCAGCGCGTCATCAGGACGCTGCGTGACGCCGGTTATGACCGCACCATTTTTATCCACGGCGCGCTCGCAAAGCTCTGCGACTACTACGAGACGCAGGGCGTTTCGCTTGGTCATCTCGCGCCCGCGACGATCGAGCGTGGATCAGGCGACCAGTTTGCCGGGCAGATCATCGTCGGCACACCGTCTGCCTTTGCCGACCGCTGGGCGCGGCGTTTTCCCGATCCGGTCTCCTGCTTTGCGTCGGGCTGGATGCGCATCCGCCAGCGCGCAAAGCAACGCGGCGTAGAACTGCCGCTGATCCTGTCCGACCACGCCGACTGGGACGAACTGATCGAAACCATCGACGACACGGGCGCGGGGGAAGTCTGGGTGACGCATGGCCGAGAGGAAGCGCTGGTGCGCTGGTGCGAGATGAACGGCATTGCGGGGCGCGCGCTGCATCTTGTCGGCTTCGAGGATGAGGGCGACTGATGCGCCGCTTTGCCGAACTGCTCGACCGGCTGGTGCTGACGCCGTCGCGCAACGGCAAGCTGACGCTGCTGGCGGATTATTTTCGGTCCACGCCCGATCCGGATCGCGGGCTGGCGCTGGCGGCGATCACCGGTGATCTGCCTATTCCTGCGGTCAAGCCAGCAATGCTGCGCGCCCTCGTCATGGAGCGCATGGACGCGACGCTGTTTGCCTATTCCTACGATTACGTCGGCGATCTGGCCGAGACCATCTCGCTCGTCTGGCCGGATGGCGAAGCGGATGGCGCTGCCGACCTGCCGCTTTCGGCGGTCGTCGATTCGCTTCAGAAAGCTGGCCGCACTGATGCGCCCCGGCTTGTGGCAAGCCTGCTCGACCGTCTCGACATTCCCTCTCGATTTGCGCTGATCAAGCTGGCGACCGGCGGCCTGCGTATCGGCGTGTCGGCGCGGCTGGCAAAACAGGCGCTGGCGCAGATCGGCGGACGTGACCCTAACGAGATCGAGGAATTGTGGCATGGTCTGACGCCTCCCTATGCCGACCTTTTCGCATGGCTTTCAGGCAAGGGGGATAAACCGGCGGGCAAGGCGCTCGCTTTGTTCAGGCCGGTCATGCTCGCCCATCCAGTCGAGGAACGCGATCTGGAGAAGGCCGATCCGGAAGATTTTATCGCCGAATGGAAATGGGACGGCATCCGTGTGCAGGCGGTTGGAGATGGTGATGTCCGCCGGCTCTATTCGCGCACCGGCGACGATGTCGGGCAGGCCTTTCCCGATCTGCTTGCGGCAATCGATTTCGAAGGCGCTATAGACGGCGAATTGCTGGTGGGATCACCTGCGCAGACGGGCAGCTTTTCCGATCTCCAGCAGCGGCTGAACCGCAAGACCGTGTCGGACAAGCTCGCCCGGCAATATCCGGCCTTCATGCGCTGCTACGATCTGTTGCAGCAGGGCGAGGACGATCTGCGCCCGCTACCCTTCATCGAACGGCGCGCCCGGCTTGAGGCGCTGATGCCGTCGCTCGATCCAGCACGCTTCGACCTCTCGCCGCTGGTCGACTTCAACGACTGGGCCGATCTCGACGCCAAGCGCATGAGCCCGCCCCATGCGGTCATCGAAGGGGTGATGATCAAGCGGCGCGATTCGATCTACGTGCCGGGTCGCCCGAAGGGGCCGTGGTTCAAATGGAAGCGCGATCCGTTCACGGTGGATGCGGTGCTGATGTATGCCCAGCGCGGCCATGGAAAGCGCTCGAGCTTCTATTCCGATTATACGTTCGGCGTCTGGGCGGGGGCAGAAGACCATCCGCAGCTCGTGCCTGTGGGCAAGGCCTATTTCGGCTTCACCGATGAGGAACTGCGCCAGATCGACAAATATGTGCGCGACAACACGATCGAGCGTTTCGGGCCGGTGCGTTCGGTGAGGGCCGATCTCAGCCATGGCCTGGTGCTCGAAATCGCATTTGAGGGGCTGAACCGCTCGACGCGGCACAAGTCTGGCGTGGCGATGCGCTTTCCCCGAATTTCAAGGCTGCGCTGGGACAAGCCGTCGGCGGAGGCCGACCGGCTCGAAACGCTTCAGGCTATGCTGGCTGATTAGTTCGCCGCGGCTTCGGCGGTGCTGGCGCGGACTTCGATCAGATCGACCGATTTGCCTTCGGACGAGATGTCCGAGACGATTTCGATCGAACCGGTGCCGCGTCCCGCATTGGCCGGAACGTCGACCTCGAACAGATATTCGCCGCGCTCTATGCCGACCGCGTATCGATTGCGGCCGCAGCCCTCCATGCCCTGCAGGACGCAGGTGACGGACATCTGCGTCTCCTTGCCGTCGCCGCCGCGCGCCACGATGTCGAAGATCGCGCGCTTGCCGGCGAGGCGCTCAAGCACGCCCTGTCCGATTTCGAGGCGAACCGGAGCGCCCGAGCGGCCCGAGGTGATGCGCATGACCTGATCGCCCGATGCATTGAGCACTTCGGCGCGCGCGCCTGCTGCCGCGATTGCCGTCGTCGGATCGGATGGCGCAAAGACCGGCATCCATTCATGCAGGCCGCCCGTCGACTCCGCGCCGCCCGGCTCATGCTCAGCTCCGGGGCGCGTCACGCTGGCAGAGGGTGTGGATTGCGCGTTGCTGGAACTTTTGACGAAGCCCAGCTCGACCGCCGTCCAGAAGACGAGGCCGATGACGACGATGAGGATGGTGAGCCCCGCCACCAAGCCCCACGGAAAGCGACGGCGCTCTCGCTCGCGCGGCGCGTCGCTGGCCTCTTCCCGCATGGCCCGCGCAGTCTGTCGGGTTACAGGTTCGGCCTGCGGCGTGCCGATTTCAGGGGCGGGGCCGGATGATGCAAAGCCGGGCTCGCGGCGCTGCGGCGGCGGTTGCGGGGAGGGGTTGCGCGCGGACGCCGGCTGGTCGAGCCTCGGCTCCAATCGCGGTTCGGCCGCCGGCTCGAACCTGGGCTCCGCCCTTGGGGTTGCCGGGGCCGTGCGAGCAGGGTCTATGCTGATGTCTGGAGCAGCCGGTGGCGTATCTTGTCGGGCAGGCGCGGGAGTGGGGGCAGGAGACAAAACCTCTGAGGAGCGCGCAAATTCGCTCTCGATCGAAGCCACCACGTCCAGAAGCTTCTGCCGCCGCCTTGCCACCGCATCGGGCGAAATGGTCGGATTTGCAGCGACCGCCTTTTCAAGCGCGCTTTGCGCGGAGCGGTAGACGCGCTCGCGAAAAGCCGGATCGTCCGGGTTACCCTTCGCGAATGCGCTCCTGACGGCCTGTTCGATTGCGTCCAAACGCACCCCCAAAGATCAAGTCCACAGCCGAATCGACCGGCCCCGCGACTATCACTCTAACGTTACCAAGCGTACCCTCATTCGGCGAATTGTCCAGAAAATAACCCCTTTGCGCTTCAAGGGGGATAGAGCGCGTGGGTATTTGCCTCATTCAACCCGTCATGTAGCTGTAGCAGAAGGGCGGTATCGGGCCGTTGAGGGCACAGCAGGGAGATTCGCATCGTGACACTTACGATCGATCGGATAACGAGCCTAAACCGTGTTGTATCCGTCGAGCCGGTCATCCCTCCGGGGGCGCTGCTCGGCCGTATCGGCGATCTGGAGGTGCGGCTTGCCCGCAATCCAGCCGAGATCGCAGCCGCGCAGAAAGTGCGCTTCAAGGTCTTCGTCGAGGAACTCGGCGCGCGGCTCGGCAAGGATGCCGACGGCCACGACATCGACGCCTATGACGCTTATTGCGACCATCTGCTGGTGCTCGACACGTCGAAGCAGGGCTCGGTCGCAGACCGGATCGTGGGCACCTACCGGCTCCTGCGCCAGGATGTGGCGCGCGCCCATCAGGGTTTCTATTCCGCCGGCGAATTCCAGATCGATGCCCTCGTCGCGCGTCATCCCGAACGCCGCTTCCTCGAACTCGGGCGTTCCTGCGTGCTGCCCGAATACCGCACCAAGCGCACGGTCGAGCTTCTGTGGCAGGGCATCTGGGCCTATGCGCGCCGCCATTCCATCGATGTCATGGTCGGCTGCGCCTCGTTTCCGGGCATAGCGCCCGCGGCCCATGCGCTGGCGCTCTCCTTCCTCGCCCACCATTCGGCTGCGCAAGGCGACTGGCACATCGATGCGAAGCGGCCGATGGGTTATGCGATGGATCTCGTTCCCGTCGAGGCGGTCGACATGCGCGAGGCGCTGGCCGAGATGCCGCCGCTGATCAAGGGCTATCTGCGCCTTGGCGCCAAGTTCGGCCACGAATGCGTCGTCGATGTCGAGTTCGGCACCACCGATGTCTTCGTCGTTCTGCCGGTCGAATCCATCGCCGACCGGTATCTCAATTACTATGGCGCCGACGCCACCCGCTTCGCCGCGTAGCAAATCCGTAACTTCAGGTGAGGGCGGGCTGCAAATACCGGCTTTCTGCGCTTCCGGTGCTCACGTGCGTCATGCACGCTCCGCTCCGGTTCTCAAAATCCGGCATTTTCGCTTCGCCCTGACTTGAATCTCCACATTCCTAAGCCGCGGCTGATTGCGGCCTCAGACTGCTTCCAGCACCGAGGCGTAGTTGGCGACGCCCGAACCGCCCATGTTGAACACCAGGCCGAGCTTCGGATCGGCAAGCTGGAGGCCGCCGGCCTGCCCGGTCAGCTGGCGGTAGGAGATGGCGTGCATGGAGACGCCCGTCGCGCCGATGGGATGGCCCTTGGCCTTGAGGCCGCCCGAGCGGTTCACCGGCAGCTTGCCGTCCTTGTAGACGATGCCTTCGGCCAGCGCCTCGCCGCCCTTGCCTGCGGGCTTGAGGCCCATCGCCTCGTAGATCAGCAGTTCGGCGATGGTGAAGCAGTCATGCACCTCGGCAAAGGAGATGTCTGAGACATCGACGCCGGCGGCCTTCATCGCATTGCCGATCGCCCGCTGCGGACCTTCGAACTTGATGAAGTCGCGCTTTGAGATCGGCAGGTAGTCGTTGACATGACCGGTGCCACGGAAGCCGACGCGCTTGGTCCCGCCGATGCCGGGATCGGTGGTAATGACGAGCGCGGCCGCGCCGTCCGAGATCAGCGAGCAGTCCGACAGCCTGAGCGGCGGGGCGATCAGCGGGTTCTTCTCGGTGACATTGTTGCAGGCATCGAAATCCATCGCGCGCTGCATCTGGGCGAGCGGGTTGTCGAGCGCGTTCATGTGGTTCTTCGAGGCGATGCGGGCGAGGTCTTCCATCGGCGAGCCGTAACGTTCGGCGTAGCCCTTGGCTGCAATCGCGAAGACCTGCGGGAAGGAGAGTGCGGCTTCCTCGGGGTCGGACTTGTAGCCCGCGCCTGCCAGCGCCGCGGTCACTTCCGGCGTCGTGCGCGCCGTCATCTTTTCCACGCCGACGACAAGCGCCGTCTTGCCTTCACCCACCTTGAGCGCGGTGAGCGCGCCGAAGATGGCGGCCGAACCGGACGCGCAGGCGTTCTCGACGCGCACCGAAGGCTTGAAGCGGAAATCGGGAGAGAGCTGGTGGACGAGCGAGGCGACGAAGCCTTCCGGCGAAAGGCCGGAGTTGAAGTGGCCGACAAAGATCGTGTCGATGTCCTTGGCTTCGACACCGGCATCGGCCATCGCTTCGGATGCCGCTTCCAGCATCAGGTCTTCGAGCGAGCGGGCGTCGAGACGGCCGAACTTGGTATGGCCTGCGCCGACGATGACTGGTTTTGAACTGGCCACGGCAATCCTCCTGAGATGGCGCGCGGGTAGCCGCAGCGCTCGATTGAGCTGAGCCGGATTGCAGGCAAGGCCCACGACCGGTCCCTTCGAGATCGTTCATGCCTGAACCATCAATCGCCGTAAAGGGTATGCCGCGCGCAGGGGCTGTGCAAGGAACGGGCAGCGGAAGACGCGCGGAAGTCCGTGCCGGTTCAGGAGCGCCTGCAGGCGGCACTTCCGTCGGCTTCGCAGCGCGGCTACAATGCCCCATGTCTTTTGACGACGACATGGCGCGGCTGCGAAGGGCCGTTGATGGACTGCCCGAGGTGATGGAATCGACCTCCTACGGCACGCCCTCGCTGAAACTCGGCAAGAAGATGCTGGCGCGGCTGCGCGAGCCGGGTGTCGTCGTGCTGCCCTGCGGCTCGGAAGACGACAAACACATGCTGATCGAGGCCGCGCCCGACATCTATTTCACCATTGCCCATTATGACGGCTATCCGCTCGTTCTGGCGCGGATGGACGCGATCTCCGACGCCGAACTTGGCCATCGGCTGCGGCTCGGCTGGGATTTTCTGGCGACGCCGAAGATGAAGAAGGCGGCGGGTCGGTAAGGGCCACCGACATGTCGTAGAGCGCCTGGCGGATATGGATCGGCATGTTCAGCACATAGGTGTTCATCGCCTGGACGATGCGGTCGGTCTCCGGCGGAAAGAGTGCGCCGCACAGGCCGCCGCCCGCTGCGCATCCGTCGCGGCACTTGCGATGCGGACAGGTGTCGTGCAGGGCGAACGAGACGGCGATGAAGGCATGTGCTGCATTCGACGCCTCGATGAAGGCCTGCGGAAATTCGTCGCCAAGTTTCGTCAGCCGATATGGGGCATCGGCGAGCGGGAGCGGATGCGGGCAGAGTGGTCTGGCAAGCGTCATGTGGTGTCCTTTCCTGTCGGAGGTCGAGCCTTTATTTGCCCTTCGCTATGGCTCCGGGCGTTCGTCGTTCGGAAAGCCCATTTTGGGGCTTTCCGTTTGCTGCGCAAAATACTCCTCACTCCCGCGCCGTTTCCGGCCGGGTTATGATCTGGGGAGCGGCGCATGGCGCGCGCCTGACGAATTGGATTGGTGACGCTCGCCATGCGCCGTTCGGCGGCTTGCCCCGGGGTCCCGAAGGAGATCGCCCTTGTGAGACGATCACCGCATGCGGAAGG
>JBARXU010000006.1:0-36998 GCA_049647505.1 Mesorhizobium sp. | reverse complement strand
CCTCTGCGGCGCGGGCGGTTTCGGCGGCGCGGTCGGCGGCGAGCGACGCGGCCTCGCAATCGCTGACTTTCTGCGCGGCGGTGTCGACCAGACGCTGCTTTTCAGCCGGGTCCGGCAGGCCCGCGAGCTTTGCGGCAATGTCGGCCAGATCGCGGTCGGCGTCGGCAATCTGGCGCTCGACGCGCTGCTTGCGCTCCTCGCCATCGCGCAGGCTGCGTTCGGCCTGCGTGCGCTGGGCGGATGCTTCGGCGCGTTCGGACGTCAGCGTGGAGAGCGCGCCTTCAGAGAGCGCCAGCCGGCTTGCGGCCTCTTCGAGCGCTGCGCGTTTTTCCAGTTCGCGCTCAGCCGATCCTTCGTCCTCGCGGCGTAGGTTGGCCTCCTCGTCGTCGAGCCGTTTCAGGATTTCGGCATTGTCGCGCACCATCTGCTCTTCGCGCGCAATGTCGGCGTCGAGCTGTGCGATGCGTTTTTCGAGTTCGGAATGGCGGGCGCGAAGGCGCTGCGCCTCTTCCTCGACCTGCGTGCGGGCAATGGTCAGCCTTTGCAGGGCCGCCGCCGCCTTCGCTTCGGTCTCGCGCAGTCCGGGCAGGTGATGGGCCCCGACCGCCTGATCCTTGGCGGCGTCCATCTGCTCTTTGGCGCGTTCGGCGACAAGCACGGTGGCTGCCGACAGGGCGGATTGCGCTTCGGCTTCCTGCGCCTTGGCCAGCGTCCAGCGCAGGTGCAGGAGCGTGGCTTCGGCCTGCCGAACGTCTGCCGACAGCGTCTTGAAACGTGCAGCCTGTCGCGCCTGGCGCTTCAGGCTTTCGATCTGGCTTTCGAGTTCGCCGACGACATCTTCCAGCCGTTCGAGATTCTGCTCGGCGGCGCGCAGTCTCAGCTCCGCTTCGTGACGGCGCGAATGCAGACCCGAAATGCCTGCGGCCTCTTCGAGCAGCGCGCGCCGCGCCTGTGGTTTCGCCTGGATCAGCTCACCGATGCGGCCCTGTCCGACCATCGAGGGCGAACGCGCGCCGGTCGACTGGTCGGCAAACAGAAGCTGCACATCCTTGGCGCGCGCTTCCTTGCCGTTGATGCGATAGTTGGACCCGGCCTCGCGCTCGATGCGGCGTGATACCTGCAACTCGTCGGCGTCATTATAGGCGGGCGGCGCGCTGCGGTCGGTATTGTCGAGGAACAGCGTGACTTCGGCCGTGTTGCGCGACGGGCGCGTGGCCGAACCGGAAAAGATGACATCGTCCATGCCGGACGCGCGCATGTTCTTGTAGGAGCTTTCGCCCATCACCCAGCGGAGAGCTTCCACAAGGTTGGACTTGCCGCAGCCGTTCGGTCCCACCACGCCCGTCAGGCCGCCTTCGATGACGAATTCGGACGGTTCTACGAAGGATTTGAAGCCGAGCAGGCGCAGCCGCGAGAAGCGCATCAGCAGCACTCCTCGCCGAAATGTTGGATCAGGATGGAATGCGCACGGAAACCGCGCGCCACCGGCACGTTACAGCAAGCCGTCAATAATGGCCGACATTTCGTCGACTGACATGGCACCCGCATATTTATTGCCGTTGATGAAGAAGGTTGGTGTCGATTCGACGCCGAACTCCTTGTTGCCGCGGTCCCGTACAGCTCTGATGTCGTCCAGAAGCTTCTGGTCCGTCAAGCAGGCGTTGAACGACTCCTGTGAAAAACCGGCCAGTTTTGCAATCTGGAGGAGAGCCGCCTGGCCATCCTGCGCGCGAACCCAGTTTTCCTGCTGTTTGAACAGCACGTCGGTCATCGGGTAGAAATTGTCCTTCGAGCAGCGGGCGAGCATGAAGCCGGCCTCGGCGCGCGGATCGAACGGGAATTCGCGCAGGATCAGCTTCACCTTGCCGGTGTCGATGTATTTCGCCTTGATGCCGGGCAGCGTGTTGATGTCGAAATGGGCGCAGTGCGGGCAGGTCATCGACGCATATTCGACGATCGTGACCGGGGCGTCGGCATTGCCGAGCACCTGATCGGGCAGGGGGCCGGGTTCCATCAGCTTGGCAACGTCGACCTTGCCGACAGAAGCGGGTGCCGCAACAGCGGGCTTTGATGGCGTGGCGGGTGCGGCAGGCGTTGCCGGTGCGGCGGGAGCTTCGGCTGCTGCCTTGGGCTCTTCCTTGCTGCAAGCTGCCAGCAGGGCGGCTGCAGAAACGGCTGCGAGCGAAAGAACAACCTGTCTGCGACCAATGGATACCGTCATGAAGCACCTGTTCTAAAAAGGCGCAGTGTGTCTGCGCATCGGCGGGTTATCGCGCCAATTATGGCAATATTTGCCGTCCTGCCACTGGAATCTCTCACATGACGATCACATGCGCGCTATCTTTTGCGGCGCGCGATGGATGCACCGAGCGCTGCAAGCGACGCTCTCAGGCCCTCGTCCTCGACCATGCCGACCACTTTTGAGATGCGCTGACCTTCCTGGGCGGTAAGCGGCCTCGGTGTCGGGCGCGGCGCGGGGCCGAAGCGCGGGATCGGCTTTTGCACAATTCTGACGCGGCCGATGGCCCCGAAGCCGAGAAAGGCGTTGATGCGATTGATGAGTTCGCCGGTCTCGTGCTGCAGATGGAGCGCCGCAATGCCGGTGCAGGCGACGACAAGCGTTGCCGGCTCGAACGGGTCGTCGTCGCGCGCGCGCTTTGGCCACAAGATGCGTTCGGGCTGGCTGTTCTCGGCGATGCGCTGGCCTGCGATCTCGGGCCAGGACTGGACGAGCGCCGTCGAAATGCCGGCTTTGCGGCGCAACACCGGGTCGAGCAGCCGTGTGGCAACATCGCCCACCGGCTGGACATTGCTCCAGCGCCTGTTGTTTGTCATCACCATGCCTCGGCCCTGCCGCTTCGGACAATCCTAAACCAATGAACGCCAGTCGGACACTCCCGATCGCCGAGACCGACCCGCCCGCGGGCGATTTCGCCGCGCGGTTGCTCGACTGGTATGACCGCAGCCATCGCGACCTGCCATGGCGCGTGTCGCCCGCTCAGGCGCGCGCCGGTGTCCGCGCTGATCCATACCGGGTCTGGCTGTCGGAAATAATGCTGCAACAGACCACCGTTCAGGCGGTGCGGGCCTATTATGCCGATTTCCTGACGCGCTGGCCCGATGTGGCGTCGCTTGCCGCCGCCGAAAATGACGATGTGATGCGCGCATGGGCGGGGCTCGGCTATTATTCGCGCGCCCGCAACCTGAAGAAATGCGCCGAGAAGGTCGTTGCCGATCATGACGGGCGCTTTCCCGACACGGAAAAGGGCCTGCTCGGCCTGCCGGGGGTCGGCCCTTATACGGCAGCGGCGATCGCGGCGATTGCGTTCGGTCGCCCGAGCATTGTCATCGACGGCAATGTTGAGCGCGTGATTGCGCGCCATGGCGCGATCTCGACGCCTCTGCCCGCCGCCAAGAGCGAGATTAGAGCCTATCTCGACGAGCGTCTGCCGCATGACCGGCCGGGCGACTTCGCTCAAGCATTGATGGACCTCGGCGCGACGATCTGCACGCCGCGCCGTCCTGCCTGCGTGCTCTGCCCCTTGCGCGACGACTGCGCCGGCATCCGCCTGGGCGATCCACAGCTTTGTCCGGTCAAGGCCGCCAGGCCGGCCAAGCCGAAGCGTGTCGGGGCGGCGTTTGTCGCCTTGCGGCGCGACGGAGCGGTGCTCCTGCGCAAACGCCCGGAGAAGGGATTGCTGGGCGGAATGGCAGAGGTGCCGACGACCGGATGGACCGCGCGACTGGACGGAGAGACGGGCGCGGCCGCCGCGCCAATTCGCGCGCTGTGGCAGGCGCGGGAAAGCGTCTCCCACGTGTTTACCCATTTCGAACTGGAGCTTTCGGTCTATCGTGGCTATGTCGACGCGGCTCCTCCGCCGGGCCATTGGTGGTCGACCGACTATCGCAAGGAGGCGCTGCCGAACCTGATGAAAAAGGTCATCGAGGCAGCACTCGACGGGCAGGGCAGGCCCGCAAAAACGGGCAAAAGGAAAGCATGACCGAGATCCGTCACATCGTCTTCGATATCGGCAAGGTGCTGATCCACTATGATCCGAACCTGCCCTACAGCCGCCTGATCCCTGATGTTGAACGGCGCAGGTGGTTCTTCGCCAATGTCTGCACGCATGAATGGAACCTGGAGCAGGACCGGGGCAGGCCGTGGGCCGAGGCCGAAGCGCTGCTGATCGCCGAACATCCGGGCGAGGCGGACAATATCCGCGCGTTTCGCCAGACGTGGCACGAGATGGTGTCGCATTCCTATGACGACACGGCCGAGATCATGCTCGGCCTGATCGCGAACGGGCGTGACGTGACGATGCTGACCAATTTTGCCTCCGACACATTTGTCGAGGCGCGCAGGCGCTGGGATTTCCTGAACCGGCCGCGCGGCGTCACCGTGTCGGGCGATATCGGCCTGATCAAGCCAGACCTGCGCATCTATCAGCGCCATGCCGCCGATTTCGGGCTGGACCCGGCGGCGACGCTGTTCATCGACGACGCGCCTGCCAATGTTGCAGGCGCAATCGAGGCGGGCTGGCAGGCTGTGCTGTTCGAGGGCGCGCCGAAGCTGAGGCGCGACCTTGCCGAACGCGGTGTCGTTTAGGCGGCGATCCCGGCCATCCGGTCGCGGACGACCTTGCGCAGATCGTCGATGGGCTTGAGCTTTCCGGCCTGCTCGACATGCCAGAAGGTCCAGCCATTGCAGGCGTCCAGACCCTGAACCATTGCGCCGAGGCGGTGGATCGAGCCGGCATCGCGGCCCATGGCGAGCGTGCCGTCGGCGCGCACATTGGCCGCCCAGCGGCGCTTGGCGTCGGTGACGGTGGCGCCCGGCGCGATCAGCCCGGCCTCGACCAGCGTGCCGAAGGCGACGCGCGGCTCGGCACGCTTGCCGCCCATGATCGCCGTGCTGGCGTCGGCCAGCGGTTCGATCGCGGTGATTCGGGCCGTAGCCGCGTCGATATAGCTCTGCTCGCGCTCGATTCCGACGAAATGGCGGCCAAGACGCTTGGCGACCGCACCCGTGGTTCCCGATCCGAAGAAGGGATCGAGGACAACGTCGCCGGGCTTCGACGAGGACATCAGCACGCGCGCCAGCAGCGCCTCGGGCTTCTGCGTCGGGTGAACCTTGTCGCCGTTCCCGTCCTTCAGGCGCTCGCCGCCCTGGCAGATCGGGAACAGCCAGTCCGAGCGCATTTGTAGGTCGTCATTGGCCGCCTTCATCGCGTCGTAGTTGAAAGTGTAGCCCTTGGCGGACTGGTCGCGCGATGCCCAGATCATCGTCTCGTGGGCGTTCTGGAACCGGCGGCCGCGGAAGTTCGGCATCGGGTTGGTCTTGCGCCAGACGACATCGTTCAGGATCCAGAAGCCGAGATCCTGAAGCTTGGCGCCGACGCGGAAAATGTTGTGATAGGAGCCGATGACCCAGATCGTGCCGTTCGGCTTCAGCACGCGGCGGGCCGCCAGAAGCCATGCGCGGGTGAATGCGTCATAGGCCTCGAACGTTTCGAACCGGTCCCATTCGTCGTCGACCGCATCGACTTTCGACTGGTCGGGACGATGCAGATCGCCTTCCAACTGAAGGTTGTAGGGAGGATCGGCGAAGATGAGATCGACCGATTTGTCAGGCAACCGGTCAAGTGCGGCGATGCAATCACCCTTGATGATAGTGTCGAGCCATTCAGCCTTGGCAGAATGAGAAGGTAGATCGTCGAGGAGACGCACGGCAGCCATTCGCATACTCACAAAACGCGCACTGTTTACAGGTCGTTATGGTTACCGCTTTGCGTAAACATTTAGTGAAACACAGGTGTGATTTGCGCTCGGCGAAATGATCGTCTATCGGCTTGCGCATTCCCAACCTGACACAGACCTCATGCCTTCACCGGAACTGATCATATTTGACTGCGACGGCGTTCTGGTCGATTCGGAAATCATCGCTGCCCGTATCGACGCCGAACTGATCACCGCAGCCGGTTTTCCCATCGATGCCGGGGAACTTGCCGAGCGGTATGCTGGTCTGACCTTCCGCGACATCCTGCTCGAAATCGAGAAGGAGGCGGACATTCCGTTCCAGGCATCGCTGATCGACGAGGAGCAGAGGCAGCTCTCCAAGCGGTTGGCGCGGGAGGCGAGAGCGATCGACGGCGCGTTCGAGTCGGTCGCCTCCGTGGCCTGCAAACGCTGTGTCTGCTCCAACTCTCCTGCCGACCGGCTCAAGACCATGCTCGAAAAGGTCGGCATTGCGCCGCTGTTTTCAGGCAACCTTTTTTCGGCGGTCAGCACGCCGGGCGTCGAGCCCAAGCCGTCGCCGGATATCTTCCGCTATGCGGCAAAGGCCATGTCGGCCGACCCCGCCAACACATTCGTCATCGAGGACTCGGTCCATGGCATTCAGGGCGCGAAGGCTGCCGGAATGCGTGTCATCGGCTTCGTCGGCGGTTCTCATTCCTGGCTCGGCCATGCCGATAAACTGACGGAAGCCGGCGCCGAAACGGTCATCAGGCGACATGCGGACCTGAACGGCGTCATCGCCGCATTGTCGGAGTGGGCCGATGTGTAATGCGTCTGCCATATTTCACGTACTAATGAGGCCAGACGGGTTTTTGACTGCTCGGTGACTGTCATTCAGTGCCGACGCCAGCGGCTGCCCGCCAACGGACGATTGATATATGTCATTTGCGAAAGACAAGATCGCTGCAATCGTAAGAAAAAAGATTGCTGAAGCTCAGGCGGAAAGCGATTTCAGAAGTAGAGAGGCGATATATTCACATTTTCGCCAAAGGGTCGTGCAAGGGGTTGAAGAGGGGCGTTTCACCGCCGAATCACTCGGTTTCCTGTCTGAAATCGTTGAAGAAATTGAATCAGAAATGTCGCACGTAAACCCGGAGGATATTGCCATGGAACCTGCTCAGGAGCCGAAAGAGCCCGGTCGTTCATCTTCTGGATTGAAGTTGATTTTGGCAGCAATTGTTGCGCTGGGCGTCGCCGTAGCCGGATATTATTTCTACAATACTTCAAATACGACCACGGCTGCATCTGGGAAGGTTGATCTCGCCAGCTTCGTCATAAATCCGAACGAGGACGCGGCCGCCGCGAGCGCCAATCCTGCAAAGTTCACGATCGCAACGCAGGACGGTGCATCTGTCGTGCGGGCGAAAGGGCCGCTACAGCTCTTTTCGAGCGAGATGATCAAGGTTGATACGGCGCGATCCTATGAGGTCAAGGTGAGGCTGAGACTGCTGCCGGCGCCGGATGGATCGCAGCGCAGCACGCGCGTCTATGTTGGGCTGGCCACCTACGATGCGAACGGCGTGCTGCAGACGTCTCAGCCCGGAGCGCATCGCTATGGCGTGATGGCCAACGAGCAGGTCAGCTCGAATGATGGCTGGATCGAGCGGACCGCGGTCTTCAGCGGCGCGGGTGACGAGCGACACGATCAATTCCGTCCCGGTACCGCGAGCGTGCGCCTCCTTGTTCTGGCGAACTATCGCTCCGATGCAGATAACGAAGTAGAAATCTCCGAACTCGGATGGCGGGTTCTGCCGCAATAGCCGCAATAAAGGAACCGAGCTATCTTCCGGGCGCCATTGGATTTGCCATCCCGATGGCGCTCAAGGGCTCGGCCTCGAACCAAAGATTGGTGTGAACGGATATGTCGAAGAGCGAAATGTCGAATGAGGTCACGGAGTTCTCCGCTCGCGCGTCGAGGAACGGTCCCAACGGCGACGAGCCGCAATCAAGCGGGGCCTTCTCCGATCTGGTAGGCTGGGTCTGGTCCGCTCGTGCGTGGTTCCTCTATCCCGCGCTCGCCGTCGCGCTGGCGTCGCTGGCCGTTCTGGTGATCGTCACCATGCTTGCGCCGTCGACGACTTCCTACCGTTTCACCCTCAGCTTGAACATGCCCGGCGCCGCCGACGGCAAGTATCCAAGTGGCATGTCCTATTCGCCGAGCGACATGCGCTCGCAATCGGTTCTCTCCGAAGTCTATAAGCGCAACCGGCTCGATCAATTCGGCATGACCGATGCGGAATTCGCGTCGATGGTGGCGGTGGAGGCCTATTCGCCGATGCAGGAGAGCATCGTCGATCGTTTCCGCGCGCAGCTTTCGGTGCGCAATATTACGCCGGAGGAGCGTCAGCGCATCGGCTCCGAGTTCTCGGCGGCCTTGCGCGGCGCTGCATCCGATGGCTCGTTGGTCACATTTACCGTTCCTGACAGCTTTATGTTGCCGAGAGAGGTCGGTCAGAAGGTGGTCGCCGATATTCCTGCCGTTTGGTCCGACATCTATATCAATGTTCTGGGTGTCGGTTCGCCCGCACTGGCGCGCAGCGAAAGCGGCGTTCTCGATCGGGACTATGCGAAGACGCTCGATTATCCGATGGCCTATGATTACGCCGCCGGCGGCCTCTCCAGGCTGGTGGACAGGCTGAATGACGTTCGCGCCCAACGTGGGGCGGCGAACGCTGTCGATCCAGCCAAAAACCAGACGGCATTGGATATATTCAACAAGGTGCAGCGTATTCGCGACATCGAGTTCGCGCTTGTTCTGAGGCCGATCGTCGATAGCGGTCTGACACGCGACAAGGCCCTGACGACGTTGTCTTACGAATATACGCTCGCAAAAATGCAGGACGACGAAAAACTCGCTCTTCGGCGTGCAGACATCGTTGCCGGCATCATCGCCGAAGGAAGTGTCGTCCAGAATTCTGACGCCTCGAATGCACAGGCGCCTGCCGCGCCTGTGCCAACTCCCTCCACGCCTGCAATTCCGATGTCGCCGTCGGTGACGTCCATCCCGCAGTTTGGCGACATCTTCATCGACCGCATCGTGAACATGGCGCTCAGCGGCGCCGGCGCAGATTTCAGGCAGGAATTGCTCAAACAGAAACTGGCGCTGGGCGAGAATGCGGCAAGCATAGCCAAGGAGCGTGTCGAGACCGAACGCCGCCTTAATGCGATCAAGAACTTCGACCCGTCCGATCCGTCGATGGCGGCTGCGGCAGATCGTTTCAGCACCGCGCTGACAAAGGTGATCGAAAATATCAACGAATTGTGGACTGACACGAACGGCATTCTGCAGGTGGTTGGCACGCGTAATCTTAACAGCGACGGGCAGCTCTATTCGTCGCTTCCCGCAACGCGAACCATCGTCCGCACCGAGACGTGGCGCTCTCCCTATCTGCTGATCGGCGCGCTGGGCGCGACGCTGATCGCCGGACTGTTGGGCTTGGCCGTTGTCGGGCTCCGGAGCATGATCGGCTCCCGGCGTCGTACGTGAAATGCCAGACGGCAGCGTGTGAATTCTTTCTAGAACTAGGAACTCCCAAGTGACGCATTCGATCGGAGAAGAGAAACTCGGCCGGGCCATTGGTGCGCGCGCCGCCACGCTCGGCATCGTCGGGCTCGGCTATGTCGGCATTCCGCTGGCCCTGCGGTTCAGCGAAGTCGGCTTTCCCATCATCGGCTTCGACATCGATGAAGATCGGGTCGTGTCGCTCAATGCCGGCAAATCGCCGATCAAGCACATTAAGGCGCAAGATATTTCCAGCATGGTCGAGCGCGGCTTCGAAGCGACGGCCGATTTTTCCCGCATTGCCGATGTCGACGCCATCATCATCTGCGTGCCTACGCCATTGAGCAAGCACCGCGAGCCCGACATGTCCTTCATCGTCGGCACGATGAACTCGATCGCGCCGCATCTGAGGGCAGGGCAGATACTCTCCCTCGAAAGCACGACCTATCCCGGTACCACCGACGAAATCCTCAAGCCCTATATCGAGCGCCGGGGCTTCACCATCGGCGACGACTACTTCCTCGTCTATTCGCCCGAGCGCGAAGATCCGGGCAACCCGAATTTCTCGACCCGCTCCATCCCCAAGGTTGTAGGCGGTGAAACGCAGGCCTGCCGCCGGCTCGGCGAGCAGCTCTACGCCACCGCGATCGATCGCGTCGTGCCGGTGTCGTCGACCCAGGTGGCGGAACTGACCAAACTGCTGGAAAACATCCATCGCTCGGTCAATATCGGCCTCGTCAACGAGATGAAGATCATCGCCGACCGCATGGGCATCGACATTTTCGAGGTGATCGACGCGGCCGCGACCAAGCCGTTCGGCTTCACCGCCTATTATCCGGGACCGGGCCTTGGCGGCCACTGCATTCCCATCGACCCGTTCTACCTGACCTGGAAGGCCAAGGAATACGGACTGTCGACCCATTTCATCGAACTGGCCGGCGAGGTGAACCGCGACATGCCGCTATGGGTCGTCGCCAAGATCACCGACGCACTCAATGACCGGCAGAAGTCGATGAAGGGCAGCCGCATCCTAGCGCTCGGCATCGCATACAAGCGCGATGTCGACGACATGCGCGAAAGCCCGTCCGTGATGGTCATGGAGATCCTGCGCGAACGCGGAGCACTGGTCGAATATTCCGACCCCAACGTGCCCGTCTTCCCCAAGATGCGCGAACACAAGTTCGACCTCAAATCGGTCGACCTGACGCCCGAAACCATCGCGTCATACGACTGCGTGGTGCTGCTGACCGACCATTCGGATTTCGACTACGAGATGATCGCGCAGAACGCGCAGCTCCTGGTCGATACGCGAGGCAAGTATCGGTCAAACGAGCAAGGCATTGTGAAGGCATAAGGCGCCTATCCCAATCGCCTCGCCCCTGGAGATGTCCGTTTGATCGGCAAGAAGTTCCTCAAGAATGCCTCGCTGCTTGCCTTCGCCTCGGCTGTATCTCAGGCGGTGCTGGTGGCTGCGACTCCATTTCTTACGCGGCTCTACAGTCCTGAGCAGTTCGGTCACTTCGCGGCGTTCTTGGCGGTGCTAAGCGTATTGGGCGTCCTTGCTACGATGCGATACGAGGTCGCTATCGCGCTGCCGGAAAGCGACGAGGACAGTGATCTGATTCTGATCCTGTGCATGGCGATTGTCGCTGCAGTAACAGTCATTACTGCGGTTTCGGTGCTTGTCGCCCATGAGTTCGTCGCGCAAAACGGCATCGATCGTTTGTATTTTCTTTTGCCGGTTGGGCTCTTCCTGACTGGCTTGTATCAGGCAATGAGCTACCGCGCCCTTCGTGGCAACGCGTTTCGTACCGTCGGCGTGACAAGGGTAACCCAGTCTATCGCCACTGTGATCCTCCAACTGGCGGCCTTCAAAATGGGGTCAGTCGGCCTGATATCAGGTCATGTAGCCGGGAGGGCGGTGGGTATGTTGTCGCTGGCCAGGATTACAACAGGCAATTTTGCTGCACTTGTGAAGCGCAGCAATATCGCCCGGTGCTGGAACCTTGCGGTCGAATACCGAAATTTTCCGATCTTCTCGACCAGTGCTGGTTTTGTAAATCAGCTCAGCGGAAATGTCCTGCCCCTGGTGCTGGTCGCGGTATATGGGCCAGCGTCAGCCGGGCTTTACGCATTGGCCGCCCGGGTCGTTGCCGCTCCGTCAACCCTCATTGGCGGTGCAATCAGCGACGTTTTTCTGCCCGGTGCAGCCGCAGCGCATCGGACGACTGGCTTCACGCCAATGGTGGAGTCCGCGAACACGGCCCTTATTCGGCTGGGTGTGCCTCCGGCGTTCCTGCTTGCGGTCATCGCGCCAGACCTGTTCCAACTCGTATTTGGCGCGGCCTGGGCCGAGGCTGGAGATATCGCCCGCTGGCTGGTTCCGTGGTTGCTGCTTGCGCTGATTTCGGCCCCGATTTCAACGGTCTGCGGCATTCTGGGCCGCCAAAGGTCGAACCTGATCTTCCAGACCTGCCTGCTGGCAGTGCGGATCGGCGCGATAGGCGCTGGTGTCGCAATGGATGATCCAAGGTTGACGATCATCATGTTCTCTGCGGTCAGTGCAGTTGCATACGCCTGGTTCTGGGGCTGGCTGATGCGTCTTTCGGGCGTTTCGATCCAGCGTCAGGTCGAGGAGATGCTGAAGGCCACTGGCATTTCCATCCTGCTGGCCTCACCCGCAATATACTATGAGTTCCTCTCAGAAGGGCACTCGATTGGCGAATTCATTGGGTGGTTTGCAGTCAGTTCTGTGATGATTCTGGCTTGGTGTCTTATGACAATAAGAAAAATAGTGGGGTCTTCTGAATGAAGAATTCAAAACTCTCTTTCAGATTCAAGGGCTCAAGAGTTTATGTGCACGGAACGGACATGTTTAATGCCATAAACGGTATCATGGCGGACGGGAATGATGGATATGTCTCGGACCTGAGCTTCCGGCGGCCTGCACGGAAGAATTGCGAACTTCATTTCGACAAGGTGGAAATGGATATGTGCGTCGCGACAGGGCGAGTGCGCCAACTGTCGGGCGCAGAGGTGCCGTTCTGGATCACGGAAGGCGACAGCGAAGTGCAGGGTCGGGTCGAATATGACGAGGATCTGATCGTTACCAATGCTGCCTTCGACGACGCCTCGGTTCGTCTCGATCAGCCGACACGATTTACTCTCATCGAGGAGATCGTAGCCCTGACGAAAGCTCTCAGCTACAGGCTTGGTCCGGACGTTGATGGAAAATGGCTCTTCGGGCAGTTGAAGCTCGACGCTCCATTCCCTTCTCTATACACGACGCGGGAGATCAGACGTCAAAGCTTCATCGGCAATCGGTATAGCAGCAACGAGATACTGATCGATGCGAAGCCTGTTGGACAGATAAGATTCATTGTGGGCAAGCCATGATAGCCATTTCGACGATAGCTTCCTATGTCCCCTCAACTTCGATCGACAACCTGGAGCAGGGCAAGCGGTTCGGCGAGGATGAGGAATTCATCCTCAAGAAGATCGGCGCGCGACGCCTGCCGGTGCTGGGCGAGGGAGAGGAAACGTCGGATCTCGCTTGCGCGGCAGTGCGCGAACTTTTGAGCAAAAGCGGTCTGGGGACATCAGACGTGGATGCACTCGTCGTTGTCACCCAGAACGGTGATGGCGCCGGTCTGCCACATACCTCCGCGATTGTTCACGCCAAGCTTGGACTGTCGGCGGACGTTGCCGCCTTCGATATTTCCCTTGGGTGTTCTGGCTATGTGTATGGCCTTAGCGTGATCAAGGGGCTCATGGAGCAGGCGGGGCTGAGCCGGGGGATACTTGTCACAGCTGACCCCTATTCAAAGATAGTCAGCCGTGAGGATCGCTCCTCGTCGCTGTTGTTCGGTGACGCAGCTACTGCGACCCTTCTCTCTGCGGATGGCGAGTGGAACATTGGCGCCCCGATCATGGCGACCGACGGAAGCGGTGCCGCAAACATCGCAGTCGCGAACGGAAAGCTGAACATGAACGGAAGGCAGGTCTTTGCATTTGCCGCAAACAAGGTTGCCGTTCAGATACGACGTTGCCTTTCAGCGAACGGGTTGAACGAAGATCAGATCGACCTGTTCTGCCTGCATCAGGGTAGTGCGTTCATCGTCAATACGATCGCCCGGCAATTCCCGAATGTGCAGGAGCGTTTCGTCCTCGACATGGCCGAGACGGGAAATACCGTTTCGTCGTCTATTCCGATCATCCTTGAGAAGCACCTCTCCAATCCGGAGAATCGTAAGGTGCTGATCAGCGGATTCGGCGTCGGTCTCTCTTGGGCGACAAACTTACTGACCAGAAAGGACTGATATGTTGACCAAAGATGACATCCTCGAATTCGTTCGCCAGTCGGGAGCAGATATTGCTGCCCAGGATGGTGTCTACACGAAGCCGCTCGTGGAACTCGGGCTCGACAGCCTCGATATCTTCAATGCGCTGAACGAAGTGGAAAAGGGTACAGGCGTCAATATTCCTGACGAGCAGGTCGAAAAGCTGCAGACGATTGAGGACATCCTCAAGTTTGTTCTTGAGAATTCTGCCCGATAGCACGAATGGCGACGGAGACTTTCCATTCTCGTGCGTTTCGCAGCGGCGACGAACTTGCGATCAACGGCCTCTACGGTGATGTGACCGGGCGACAACGAACGCTTGATCAGTATCGCTGGCAATGGCTCGATGGACCTTCGGGAGCCGGCGATATCTGGCTCATCGAGGCCGCGGACGAGAACGGTGCGCCCAAGCTGATCGGCCATCACGGAATCATGCCTGTCCGGTTTACGCGGGGTGAAACCGATCTTCTGTTTGGCAAGACGGAAAACACTCTGGTTCGACCGGAGTATCGGCAGAAGCTGCTATACGTTCGGTATGAGAAGCGCTTTGCCGAGCAGTATCAGGGGCGATATCACGCCTTGTTCTCTACAACCGGGCCCAAAGCAGCCATCAGGCTGCGCAGCGCGCTTGGCTACAGTTTCCCCGCGTCATGGGAGACGTTTTACGTCGGAACATCCTGGCACAGCAGTCTGAATCTGGCTCTTCATGGCGCCATGCGGGTTCGTGGAAGCCGGGTAAAGTCGACGTCGCCGGGCAACTGGGCCGCCACTCACAGAACCGACAAACTCCTGGAAAGCGGCGAGGCAAGAAACAGCCCGTTCTTTGAGAGCTTCTGGTCAAACGCTCGGTACAATCACTCCGTCGCGCCCCGTCGCGATAGGGAGGATCTCGACTGGAGGTTCTGGCACAACCCCTACAAGCCTCATCTGACTTTCATCCATGATGTTGAGGGGCCGGACCGTGGCTATGCGATCCTGTCACAGCATTCAGATTTCCCCCACGCGGCATTTGTCGAGGACATCGTTAGTGCCAATCCCACCTCGGCGGCATTCGGAAGTCTCCTGGACGCCTTGACAGAGTGCTGTCATAGGGCGGGGATCGAATGGCTTGTGTTCATGACCACGGATGACGGCCGAGGGGAAACGAATTTCGCGTCTCTGTTGCGCCGACGTGAGATGCGCGTCTCTGCACTTCAGAAAGCGTGGAGACCGGCCGAGAAGCGTCAGATGCCGCGGAGGGTCACAGACCTTGGCGCGTCGGAGGGCATTTCTGGCGAGCCGTGGCATGTCTCGATGATCGTCGGAGAGGGCAGGTCGTGACCTCAACGGCCATCTTGCTTGCCGTTCCCCAAGGACGAGCGGGGCCGCTGCGCTGGGTTGCAGACATCGTCCTTGGCGACATGCTTGGCCTGCCCTTTAATTTGTCGACGCATGACCTCGATACGGTCGAGATCAGCCTGGGCGGACGAACGCTGGTCATGTCCTCGCGCTTTCCAGACCTCGCCGACCGCCAGTCATGGGCTGCGCAGGTTCCCGCTATTCCGCTCGCAAGCCTTGATCAGGCTAAGGTGTCGGAGGCCGATCTCGAAGAACCGCTCCCGGTTCTTTTCGGCAGTCCCGAGATCGATGTGCGTGACGACGGCCTTCATTGCGATATCGACATATTCGGCTCGGTCTTCTTTGTGTTGTCCCGCTTCGAGGAAGTTGCGCTGGACGAGCGCGATGCGCACGACCGCTTTCCGGCGGCGGCTTCGCTCGCCTGGCGGGCAGGCTTTCTCTATCGCCCGATCGTCGATGAATATGTCGAGGTTCTCTGGGCGCTGATGAAGCGGCTCTGGCCGGGATTGGAGCGCAAGCGCCGCAGCGGAAAAATAAAGATCAGTTGCGACGTCGATCAGCCTTTCGACCGTGTCGGTAACAGCGCGAGATTGTTGTTGCGCTCGATCGCCGGCGATCTCGGCCGGCGCCGCGATCCAGCACTTGCGCTATGCCGCGCGCGGAATTTCTTCGCGCGGCGCAAGGGCGACTTCCGCTTCGATCCTTACTACACGTTCGACTGGTATATGGACGTCTGTGAAAAGCATGGTCACAAGGCGGCCTTCTACTTCATACCCGACCACTCTGCCGGGGCCATCGACGGCACATATGAGATCGATGAAGCCCATGTGCTTGAACTCATGCGAAAGATCGCGGGCCGTGGTCATGAAATAGGCATGCACGGCAGCTACAACACCTTCCGCAATGCAGGACAGATCAAGCGCGAAAGAAGCCGGTTGGTTGCTGCATGTGAAAAGGCGGGTCTGAGCGTTGAAATAGCGGGGAACCGCCAGCACTATCTGCGCTGGGATTCGGCGGAGACGCCAGAACATCTCGACGCGGCGGGCTTCGGCTACGACACGACAGGTTCGTTCGCGGATCGCCCCGGCTTTCGATATGGAACGTCCCATCCGTTTGCTATGTGGAATTGGGCGACAAACGCGCCTTTGAAGCTTAAGCAGCACCCACTCGTGCTGATGGAATGTTCGGTTCTGTCCAAAGCCTATCTTGGCATGGGGCATACGCCGGAAGGACTTTCGCTCATGCTGGATCTGAAGCGGAGGTCACTGAAGTATGGAGGCGATTTCACGCTGCTGTGGCACAACTCGGAGTTTTTGACGAAGAGTGACCGATCGTTTTTCGAGCGGCTGATTCAGTGATCGGCCGCTTTGAGGTGGTGGTGCTGGTAAGGCGACCCTGCTCGGCGCTCATGAGGTTGAGCGCATATGCGACTCATTGAAACAATGCTGACTGTCTGAAGACGAGATCAAGATGACAAGTTCTACGAAGCGCGCAGGAAGGGAGAGCAAGCTTTTAATGCTTGGACTCTACCTGTGCGCGTTCGTGATGATCCTCGTTCTCTACGACATCTACCTGGTGCCATATTGGAGCTACCGGGGTTTCATTGCGGAGCCGAGCAACGAAAAGATCGCGATTGCGATAGGGATAATTTCCCTTTTCGTGCTGGCGACGCCATCAAAGGTCGACGTCAGAAGTTTTTTCCTGAATTTTGCGCTGTCGATCCATCTGCTGCCCTTGATGGCCGTCTATGCGTACTCAGGCAAGCCGACCGAACACGCGCTTGTCATCTGTCTCGCATTCGCAATTGTCTATCTGGTGAGTTCAGTAAATATTCCACGTATATCGGCTTTCAAGATCGGATCGTCAGTTCTTCTTGCGATTCTAATGAGCATGCCGGTATTATTCATTCTTGCTCTATATTTTCTCGGTGGCTTCAGATATTTTAATCTAGATATCGCGAGTGTCTATGAATTCAGAAAGGATGCTTCTGATAATCTTCCCGGAATATTCGGTTATTTTTCATCAATTGTGACGAAGATTATAATTCCTGTTGCCGTATGTATATCTCTGGTAAAAAGGAATTACATGGCTTTATTGCTACTTATTTTTATTTCAGTTATTATATTTGGATTGACGGCACATAAGGGTGTTTTGTTTTCTCCTTTCTTAGTCATTGCCGTATATTACGCTGTATTCTATTTTCGGTATAATTATTTCATTATATTTGGATTGATAGCGGGTCTCGCGATAGGTATAATTGTTTCGTTTCTTGCTGACCTAGATGCGCCTGGAACGGCGGGGGTCCTCTATAATACGCTAATAATTCGCAGAGTTTTGATGGTTCCGGCGGTTCTATCGCATTACTATTTGGATTTTTTCTCTTACAATCCACAGTATTATTGGTCAAGTTCAAGTTTCTCATTCGGTATTACTGACAATCCATACGGAGTTCCTCCGCCTATTCTGATTGGCGAGGTGTTTTTCGATGGAGACGACACGAGCGCCAACACCGGCTTCATAGGTAGTGGCTTCGCTCAGGCCGGCCTGTGGGGCGTCACCCTGTACTCATTTGGCGCAGGGCTGCTCATCGCGATATTCAACACATATGGGCGTTTCCTCGGCTTGCCTTTCATAGTCGCGGTGATGATCAGGCCTATGCAAACCATGCTGCTGTCGACTGATTTTCCCACGCTTTTTCTGACACATGGAATGCTGCTGCTACTGTTGCTGATGCCGCTGCTGCCTGCTCCCGGATCGGAGCGAGGGGCCCGTCGGCGGAAGCAGTCTCTACCAGAGATGGGGAGCCTTAAGGCATGATGATGCATATTGCCAAAGTAGCACACCTCACTTCTGCCCACCCGCGCTACGACACGCGCATCTTTCTGAAGATGTGCCGCAGCCTTGCTGAGCAAGGGAGCGACGTTTCGCTGGTTGTCGCCGACGGCCTGGGTGACGAGGAACGCGAAGGGGTCCGCATTCTCGATGTGGGAAAGTCTTCTTGCAGGTTGGGCCGGATGCTTGGGGCAACCGGGCGCGTGCTGGACAAGGCAATCGCGCTGGATGCCGACATTTACCACCTTCATGATCCGGAGCTGCTGCCATTAGGGCTGAAGCTGAAGCGTCGCGGCAAGCGGGTGATCTTCGATTCGCATGAGGACGTCCCGAAGCAGATTATGTCGAAGGCATATCTGAACCCGCTGCTGCGCGGGTCGATCTCGACGGCGATGTCGGCGTTCGAGCGCTTTGCATGTAGCCGACTCGACCATGTGATAGCTGCGACGCCGGTAATTCGCGACAAGTTTGCAGACCTTGGTATCAGGTCGACAGACATCAACAATTTTCCGATGCTCGGTGAACTCGACGGAGCCGTTCCGTGGACGGCCAAGGCGCGCGAGGTTTGCTACGTCGGCGGTATCACTGAAGTGCGCGGCATCGTGGAAATTGTTGCCGCGATGGATTTCACCCACACCGGTGCCCGCCTCAATCTAGGTGGGAAATTCGAGCGTGCGGCGCTTCGGGATCAAGCAGCTGGAGTGCGTGGCTGGGAACGCGTCAATGAACTTGGCTTCATGTCGCGTGCGCAGGTTCGCGAAACGCTTGCCCGGTCAGTCGCCGGTCTTGTGACGCTTCATCCGACGCGGGCCTATCTCGATTCCCTTCCGGTCAAAATGTTCGAATACATGTCGGCCGGCATTCCGGTCATCGCATCGCATTTCCCGCTTTGGCGGCAGATCGTCGAGGGCAATGAATGCGGCATCTGCGTCGACCCGCTCGATCCCTCAGCGATCGCAGCGGCCATCGACAGGCTGGTCGACGACCCGGACCTGGCGGCAAAAATGGGCGAAAATGGCCGCCGCGCCGTTCATGAACGTTACAATTGGGGTGTAGAGGAGCAGAAACTGTTTGCGCTCTATTCCGAACTTGCCGCCCGGACCTGATGGCCGAATCAAGGTGGCTGCCCCGATATTATTGATCGACATGGAGAAGCATACCAACATGAAAACGATTGCCACGGTCGTCGGCGCACGCCCGCAGTTCATAAAAGTTGCGCCTGTCAGCAAGGCTCTGGCCGCGACCGGGCCGGTGAGGGAAGCCCTGATCCATACCGGGCAGTATCATGACGCCCGGCATGTCGGACCTCTTCCTTGAGGAGCTGGGCATCAGGCAGCCGGACCATCATCTGGCCATCCATGGCGGCGGCCACGGCGCGATGACGGGTGCGATGCTGCAGAAGCCTGAACCCGTGCTTCAGGAACTGCGTCCAGACATGGTGCTGGTGTATGGCGACACCAACTCGACGCTCGCAGACGCGCTGGTGGCGGCGAAGCTCCACATCCCGATCGCACATGTGGAGGCCGGCCTGCGCTCCTTCAACCGCGCCATGCCCAAGGAAATCAATCTCATTGTCGCCGATCAGCTCTCCGACGTTCTGTTCGCATCGACGGATGCCGCGATGGAAAATCTCGCAAATGAGGGCGTCGCGGCGGAGCGCATCCATCAGGTCGGCGACGTCATGTACGACGCCGCCTTGCAGTCTGCGCAGGTGGCGGCTTACCGGAGCACGATCGTTGCGGATTCCGGCCTGACGGAAGGCAAGTATGCCCTTGCGACGATCCACCGCGCCGAAAACACCGACGACGTGGCGCGGCTCCGCAACATCGTCGCGGCGCTCGAAAAGGTGAGCGAGACCATCCCGGTCGTCCTGCCGCTGCACCCGCGCACGGCAAATGTGATGAAGGCCGCCGGGCTTCGATTTGAGAAGGTCAGGACACTGCCGCCGCTCGGATATCTCGACATGGTGGCGCTCGAGGCAAAGGCCGCATTGATCGCGACCGATTCTGGCGGGGTCCAGAAAGAGGCCTTCTTCTACAGGGTTCCATGCGTGACGCTGCGCGATCAGACCGAATGGGTCGAACTGATCGAACTCGGCTGGAATCGCCTTGCGCCGCCTGCGGGCGAGCGGCTTGCCTCGACTATTCTCGCCGCGCTCGGCACATTCGGCAAGGACGCGATGCCATATGGCGACGGCAAGGCCGCAGAAGCCATTGCCGCAGTCCTTTCACGCTAGCCGGGATGCGATCCAAAGTGGACAGCACAGGCTCGATCGGCTATCGCCCTGAAACAAATCAATGAACAAGGCTGAGCATAAGATGGTGGCTGTCGCACACATAGGGCACGGCTATTGGGGCCGGAACCTGGCCCGCAATTTCCATGAACTGGGGCATCTGGCGGCGATCGTCGATGCCGACGAGAACGCTGCCCGGACAGCGGCCGCAGGCTACGGCGTTGTCGCCGCGACCTTCGACGAGGTGCTGGCAGACAAGCCGATCGACGCGGTGTCGTTGGCCTCGCCCGCCGGTCTTCATTTCGCGCAGGCGCGAGCTGCGCTGAACGCCGGCAAGCATGTCTATGTCGAGAAGCCTTTGGCGCTCGACGTGAGCGAGGCCGAGGAGCTTTGCGCACTGGCCGACAGCCGCGGCCTGACCCTGATGGTCGGCCATCTGCTGCAATATCACCCGATTTACGTCCGCCTGCGCGAGATGGCGGCGGCTGGCGAATTCGGGCGCATTCATCACGTCTATTCAAATCGGCTGTCGCTCGGGAAATTCCGCACCGAGGAAAACGTGCTCTGGTCGTTTGCACCGCATGACATTTCGATGATCCTTGGTCTCGTCGGCGAGGAGCCGGAGGCGGTTTCGGCGCAAGGAACGGCGGCGTTCACGTCGGGCATCGCCGATCTCGTGTCGGCGCAGATGCGCTTTCCCGGCGGCACGCGCGCCCATGTGCTGGTGTCATGGATGCACCCGTTCAAGGAGCAGCGACTCGTCGTCATCGGTGACAAGGCGATGGCGGTATTTGAAGACAGCCAGCCGGTCTGGGAAGACAAGCTTCAGGTCTACCGCCATGCGATCGATTGCAGCGGCGCGGTGCCTAACCCGGTCAAGGCCGATGCCGAGCGTGTCATAGTCGCCAGATCGGAGCCGTTGAAGGATGAGTGCCGCCACTTCGTTCAATGCATCGAAACGGGCGAGCGCCCGCGCACGGACGGTCGCGAAGGGCTGGCCGTGCTGCGCGTTCTTGACGCCGCCGAACGCGCGCTTGGCGAGAACCTCGCCGCATCTGCCAGAGCAGGAGAAAATGTATGACCGACAGCAAGGCATTCGTTCACGAAAGCGCCTATGTCGACGCTGATGTCGAACTGGGTGAAGGCACCAAGGTCTGGCATTTCAGCCATATCCTGCCGCGCACGCGCATCGGGCGTAACGTGTCAATCGGCCAGAATGTTGTCGCTGGGCCGGACGTCACGGTCGGCGACAAATGCAAGGTCCAGAACAATGTCTCCCTCTACAAGGGTGTCGAGCTGGAGCAGGGCGTGTTCTGCGGTCCGTCATGCGTCTTCACCAATGTGTTGAACCCGCGCGCAGAGATCGAGCGCAAGGACGAATTCCGCGCGACCCGTGTGCGCCGTGGCGCGACCATTGGCGCAAATGCGACGATCGTCTGCGGCCATGAGCTCGGCGAATATTGCATGATCGGCGCAGGCGCGGTCGTCACGAAGGATGTGCCTGCCTATGCTCTCATGGTCGGCGTCCCGGCCCGGCGCATGGGCTGGGTGTCGCGCGCGGGTGAGATCCTTGACGAGAAGCTGACCTGCTCGCGCACCGGTGAACGTTATGTGCTCGACGGCGAGGTGCTCAGGCCCGTCGCCTGACGGCCAAGCGGTCGGACCGAGCGCGCATCCTCGCCTGTCAGGTCACGGCAGCCACCTGTTGATGCCTGCCACCACGCCGATACTCGGGTTGATCTGTGTCAGCCCGCCCATCAGCGCCGGACATGTCATGTGGCAGCGGTCGCCGGGAGTGGACAGGTGCAGGGTCAGCGGCGTCGGGTTATAGCCAATGGAGGTGTAGGGGTCCTGCACGTCGAAGACGAGCACCGACACCCAGCCGTCTGCCGGTGAAATCGTCATGTGACTGGTCTGCGCTACGCCGTTCTTGAAGAACGTCTGGCCCGCATACCAGCGCAGATAAACCGGCGCGTCGATCGCTCGGAGGTAGGCATGGAAGGTCATTGCCGGCGCGCGCGGCCCGAAGGCCAGATAAGCGCTCAGATAGGACGTCACGCCGCCTATCGTGATTGCGCCCGTCACGCCCGCCCCCCGCACGATCTCCGCCACGTAGAACTCGACGCCGTAGCGGCGGTTGGACGCCTGACGGATCATGTCGACAAGGTCTCTGATCGTGGACTGAAGCGCCGCGGACACGCAGCGATTTGCCCGTCCTGCCCGTCCCATTCGTCGAGCGCGCCGGCTGCGACGATGTAGCGGTCGCCTTCGGCAGGATCGACCGGCGGCGCGGCGAGATCTTGGCTGATGACTGCGAGCTGGACGATGCGGTCGAGTAGCACCAGCGCCTCGTTGTGGGTGACGTGCTTCGCCTGCGACGGCATGATGTAGGGGAGGGAGAGGTTGGGTGTAGCGTCCATGATGTGATCGAGCCCTGCTTGACTTTGTCTTGCGCGAGTATGGGCCGGTGTTTAGGAGGGGGATAAATCGCAACAGGGCAACCGAAGTTGGCCGACTGCAGCAGAAGTCGCATAACGCTTGCAGTCTGGCCGGCTGGTTTTTGCTGACGCGATAACGGGCGGTTTGACAGGGCATCTAGCTCAAGCGCGAAAGAACTGTCGTTTGCGCCATTCCCTTCGACGCTTCATAAGGAAGTGCCTTCGATTTCATGTAAGGTCGGGCCATGAAGATCACCTACATCCATCAGTATTTCACAACGCCGGGCATGACAGGCGGGACGCGTTCCTACGAGATGGCTCGGCGAATGGTTGATGCGGGCCATCAAGTCCAGATGATTACGTCCCGCAGCGAAACACATTCTTCAGGTGCTGGTTGGGTTAGGGAAAAGATTGACGGCATCGATGTTCACTGGCTGCCTGTCAGATACGAGAACACCATGGGTTATGTGCGGCGCCTTTTTGCGTTTGGCTCCTTCGCAGCTAAAGCTGGGCGCTACGCAGCTCGATTCGATACTGATGTCGTCTTTGCCACTAGTACGCCGCTCACGGTTGCTGTGCCGGGCATCCAAGTTAGTCGCTCGCGGAAGGTGCCAATGGTATTTGAGGTCCGTGATCTATGGCCGGAACTGCCGATTGCGGTGGGCGCTCTCAATTTCCCGTTTGCGAAACCTTTGGCCCGCGAGCTGGAAAGACGGGCATATGCCAATTCCACTCGAGTGGTCGCATTGTCTCCCGGTATGTGCGAGGGCGTCGCCAGGACTGGATATCCTGCCAACAGGATTAGCTGCATTCCAAACAGCTCCGACACCGCCGAGTTCGACGTTTCAGCTGAATTGGGAGAGCGGTTCAGGCAACAACGTGACTGGCTCGCTGACCGGCCGTTGGTGATCTATGCTGGCACTTTCGGAAAGATCAATGGCGTTTCCTACCTCGCCGACCTTGCGGCCAGTATGCGTCCGCTCAATCCAGAAGTGCGATTTCTGGCTGTGGGCCGCGGTGCAGAAGCTGGCGTGGTCGCAGATCACGCCAGCAGAATTGGAGTGCTTGGCGAAAATTTCTTTATCGAAGACGCGTTGCCCAAGCGCGAAATGCCGGCACTTTTCAGTGCATCGACTGTCTCTACGTCGCTGGTGATTCCGCTTGAGGCCCTATGGAACAACAGTGCGAACAAATTCTTCGATAGTCTTGCTGCGGGACGACCCATAGTGATCAACTACGGGGGTTGGCAAGCCGATCTGATAGAGCAGCAAGGGATCGGACTGGTGCTCGACCCGGAAGACCCACAAAAGTCGGCACAAGCATTAAATGAATTTCTCAAGAACGATGAAGCCATTCGATCCGCTCGTTCCGCGTCGCGACACCTGGCAGAAAGCCGGTTTTCCAGAGACAAGCTTGCTGGCGAACTGATCCAGGTGCTGGATGATGCGCGCCGGGAGGGCAGGACCTTCACCAAACTTTCTAGTGGCGCTGCGAGTCAGCGAACCTGACATGAAGCGCTTTTCCGACATTATCAGCGTGTTTGCGGCACTTGTGATCCTCTCGCCGCTCATCGCTATCACTGCGTTTTTCGTCCGCCGCAAGCTGGGGACGCCGGTTCTGTTCCGGCAGATGCGGCCTGGTCTCAATGGCGCGCCGTTCGAGATGCTGAAATTCAGGACGATGACGGACGAACGTGGGCCCGACGGTGCACTGCTTCCGGATGCAGTGCGCCTGACGCCCTTTGGTCGGTTCCTTCGTTCGACCAGTCTCGACGAACTGCCTGAGCTCTGGAACGTTCTCAAGGGTGAGATGAGCCTGGTCGGCCCACGTCCGCTGCTGATGGAATACCTGCCACTCTACTCGCCCGAACAGGCGCGCCGTCACGATGTGAGGCCCGGCCTGACGGGATGGGCTCAGATCAATGGCCGCAACGCATTGTCGTGGGATGAGAAATTCAAGCTCGACATATGGTATGTCGACAACCGGTCTTTCTGGCTCGACCTCAAGATAATTGCGCTGACAGTCGGTAAGGTCCTCGGACGTTCAGGTGTCTCGGCACAGGGCGAAGCGACGATGCCACGATTTACCGGTTCCCGGGGAGGCTAGTTCAATGTTCGAAACCATTTATGGGATCTATGGCGCAAGTGGATTTGGGCGCGAAACGATGCCGATTGCTCGGGCTTGTGCAATGGCGGCGGGCGCGCGTACTGATGATGTCTACTTCATCGACGACAGCTCCAAGTCTGAGGCCTACGGGAATGAAGGCTTTGTAAACGGTCAACGTGTCGTGACCTATGCTCAATTCCTTGCTGTTCCAGCTGCAAGACGTCTGGTTGCAGTTGCCATAGCCGATGCTCAAGTGCGCGAGCGGCTTGCACAAAAATTGGAGACTGATGAAATAGAGGCTTGGTCATTATTTGCCGAAAACTCTCTGGTGTTAGACAACGTACAGATCGGAGAAGGTGCGATTCTCTCGCCGTTCTCAATGCTGACATCCAACATTAAAATTGGACGATATTTTCATGCGAACATCTACAGCTATGTTGCGCACGATTGCGTCGTCGGTGATTTTGTAACGTTTGCACCAGGAGTGAAGTGCAATGGAAATGTTGTGATCGAAGATTTCGCCTACGTTGGAACAGGAGCCATATTGAAGCAGGGGCGACCTGACCGCCCGCTCACGATCGGGCGGGGTGCGGTAGTCGGCATGGGAGCTGTCGTAACGAAGGATGTGCCCGCCGGCGATGTCGTTGTTGGCAATCCGGCGCGAGAGTTGCGTAGAGATTGAACATGCTGAACACGCCCTTCTCCCCATGGCCTTCCTTCACGGAGGAAGAAGTCGAAGCGGTGGCGCGTGTCATGCGCTCCAACAAGGTGAACTACTGGACCGGGCAGGAGTGTCGCGAATTCGAGCGCGAATTTGCAGACTGGGCCGGGTCGAAATACGCCATTGGGCTGGGCAATGGCACGCTGGCGCTTGACCTGGCGTTGCACGGTCTGGGCATCGGCCCCGGCGATGAGGTGATCGTCACGCCGCGCACCTTCCTTGCCTCCGTTTCCTGTGTGGTCAATGCGGGTGCGACGCCCGTCTTTGCCGATGTGGACCGCGACAGCGGCAACATCTCCGCCGAGACGATCGCCGCGGTCCTCACCGAACGCACCAAGGCAGTCATTCCCGTACATCTGGCCGGCTGGCCCTGTGACATGGACCCGATCATGGATCTTGCCGCCCGCCATGCCTTCAAGGTCATCGAGGACTGCGCACAGGCTCATGGCGCGCTCTACAAGGGCCGCTCCGTCGGATCGATCGGCCATGTCGGCGCGTGGTCTTTCTGCCAGGACAAGATCATCACCACCGGCGGCGAGGGCGGCATGGTGACCACAGACGACCGCGAATTGTGGTCGCGGATGTGGGCCTTCAAGGATCACGGCAAGAGCTGGGAGGCCGTCTACGAACGCCAGCATCCGCCCGGCTTCCGCTGGCTGCACGAAAGCTTCGGTACGAACTGGCGCATGCTGGAAATGCAGGCTGCAATCGGGCGTATCCAGTTGCGCCGGATGGACGAATGGCATTCGGCGCGGACCAGAAACGCGCTGGCAATCAGTGACGCGCTGAGCGCTTTTACCGGGACCTCCGGTCCGGTTCGCGTGCCTTATCTCAATGGAAGCGACGAGGGCAGGAACGACGAGAGCCGTCACGCCTTCTATAAATTCTATGCCTATGTCCGTCCCGAAAACCTTGGTGCCGGATGGGACCGGGATCGCATCGTCAGCGAGATCAATCAGGCGGGCGTCCCAAGCTATCAGGGCTCATGCTCGGAGGTTTACCTGGAGAAGGCGTTCGACGGGACAAACTTCCGGCCGCCGAGGCCGCTGCCTGCCGCCCGCGAACTCGGTGAGACGAGCATCATGTTCCTGGTGCATCCGACGCTTAAGCCTGAGGAGATCGAAAAGACCACCGGCGTCCTCAAGGATGTGCTGGCGCGCGCCTCGTCCTGATCTTTCCATCCGTAACAAAGGCTGATTTGCTCGGGCCGAATCCGTGCGATAACAGCCGGACGACGTTTTCAGAGATTTTTTCGGAGCACTTCCCATGCAGTTGCCATTCATCGATCTCGCGGCCCAGCAGGCGCGGCTCCGTCCCGCGCTCGAACGTGCGATCGCGAAGGTCCTCGATGACGGCCAATATATCATGGGGCCGGAAGTCGCCCAGTTCGAGCGCAAGATCGCCGAATTCTGCGGCGCCAAACACGCCCTGTCCTGCGCCAACGGCACGGATGCGCTGCAACTCGCGCTGATGGCGATGGGCATCGGCAATGGGGACGCGGTTTTCGTGCCGTCATTTACCTTCGCCGCGACCGCCGAGGTCGTTCCGCTGGTCAATGCGACGCCCGTCTTCGTCGACGTTCTGCCCGACACGTTCAACATGGACCCGGAAAGCCTGAAGCGCGCCATCGTTCACGCCAAGGATATCGGTCTGCGTCCCGCCTGCATCATTCCGGTCGATCTGTTCGGCCTGCCTGCCGATTTCGATGTTCTGAAGGCCATCGCGAAAGAGAACGGCATGAAGGTGATCGACGACAGTGCGCAGGGCTTTGGCGGCGTCTACAAGGGCCGCGTGACCGGCTCGATCGCCGATATCTCGACCACCTCGTTCTTCCCGGCAAAACCTCTGGGCTGCTACGGCGACGGCGGCTCGCTGTTCACCAATGACGACGAGTATGCCGCGCTGATCGATTCCTACCGCGTCCACGGCAAGGGCAGCCACAAATATTACAATGAGCGCATCGGCCTCAACAGCCGCCTCGATACGATCCAGGCTGCGATCCTGCTCGAAAAGCTTGCCGTCTATGGCGACGAGATCGAGGCGCGCCAGCGCGTTGCGGACCGCTATTCGAACGCGCTCGGCAACCGTTTCGAGACGCCTTATGTGCCGGATGGCCTCAAGAGCATCTGGGCGCAGTATACGCTGAAGACCAAGGATGCCGCCGAACGCGACGCGCTGCAGGCCCGCGCCAAGGAGGCGGGCGTTCCGACCGTGATCTACTATCCCGTGCCGCTGCATCGCCAGAATGCCTACAAGGATTTCCCCGGCGATCCTGAGGGCCTGCGCGTCTCGGACGATCTTGCAACGCGTGTGGTCAGCCTGCCGATGCATCCCTATCTGGATGCGGACCAGCAGGACAAGGTAATCGCAGCGGTCGCCGGCTAGGCGGCGGCCTTCCAATGGCCGCGACCCCCGCAGAGCCGGTCAGGATCGGGCGATTTGCCATCACGGTCGATGCGCTCGTGGTGGCGAGCTTCATCCTGACGGCTCTAGCGGGACTGGCTGTGTGGCAGTGGCGTGAAAACACGTCGCTCGACACCTGGGTTGATCGCCATGTGCGCAACAGGGAGGCGGTCGACCTGCCTGCGCGGGCCGCGCAGCTCGCGGCAGAAGCGCGTGGCAAGAGTGATGACGAGCTGACGCAGATCGCCAACGGACTGGTCGGCGAGACCACGCCCCATTCCATGACACTCCTGACCATGTATCTCATTCGCGATCATCGGGAGCCCGAGGCGCGACGCCTTGGCGTCATCGCGTCGGAACTGGGAGGCACCCACTGGAATTGGCCGAACCTCTTGTTCCGCGCGGGGCGTGAATATGGTCTGGGACGATTTGTCGAACGCGACTTCGCCAAGGCGACGCGCTATCTGAGCCACCCCACGCTCGCCAACACAGTCAGCGCGCAGTTTGCGCTGGGCAGCGCACTGACGAATGCCGATAATCCCAATCGTGATGTCGAGCGCGGCAAGGCGCTTCTCCGAAAGGCGGCACAATCAGGCTACGATCCCGCGATCAAACTGCTCGCGACGATGCCTGATTAGACCCTGCGCCTGCCACGGTGTCGGCAGCAGGCACTGCTTCCCGCTGTCTCAACAGGATCATGTCGCGCGTTTGAGGGTCGCAGGCGGCGACGAGTGCAAGAGGTAGCGCGAAAAGGACGACGATCAGGTCGTGGGTCAGGAAATTGGCGGTCGTCCCCTGCAAGAGGAACGTTGCGACAAGTGCGATTGCCACGAAACGCCGGTCGCGCGCCTCGTCCTTGAAGCCGAAGACCATTAAAAGCGGCGACAGGAAGAGCATGAGCAGGCCGAGTGTTCCCAGGAAACCGCCTGCGACAAACGCATCGAGATAGGCGTTGTGGACGTGGGAGAACGTGATCCATGACAGGGTATCGTCGATGTGATCTACGACGACCTGCATCTTGTTCTGGAGACCATGTCCGACAAAGGGACTGGACAGGCCCGCGTCCCACGCCGCCTGCCAAAGTTTGAACCTGACGCCGATGGACGACGAATGCACGTCGGCGTCGACGAGGTCGATTTCGCGGATGACTGTGGATAGCTGACTGACGATGCGGCTCTGAAATGCCACCAGAAGCACGGCCGCGCCGATTGCGCCCAGTCCGATCGTTCGCCACCTGACGCCCCCGCTGGCGGCGAGAAGGATGAGCGGCAGTATGCCGACCGCTACAAGCATGGTTCTGGAGTCGGAAACGATGACGCCAGCGGCAGCACAGGCATAGCCGGCAGCACCTAGCAGACGGTCGCGTCGGGTCGCGCCGAATATTCCGGCGAGGGAGAAGGCGGCAAGAACCGTCATCGCCAGCCCAAAGACGTTCGGGTTTCCCGCGCCGCCGCTCTGTGAGCCGGCAATCAGCGTGCCGGCAAGTGCGCCCGCCGCGCCCAGCGGCGCGTAGGTCAAGGCCATCTGCCACGTTTCAAACGATCCCGCATGGCGGAACCGGGCGATGACGACTGCAACGAGCGCCAGCGGCAGCAGGGACATGATGGCGCGGGGCAGGCGGTCGCTATTGTCCGCGATCAGCCCTGTGACGCACATGACGGCGAACAGAAAGAGTGCGGAGCCGATGAAGGGCAGGGCGCGACGTGGAACTTGCAGCGTGTAGCGGCGGACGGTGGCGTTCATCAGCGCCCAGATAGCGACGCAATAATACGCGATTGTCGTCAGCGACCCGGCCATGGCCGGGATGGTCATGACATACCCGCCGAACCACATGTTGACGCGCTCAATAGTCAGCCTGCCGCCGCATGACCAAAGCTTCATATCGCACTCCAGCTCATGGTCGACATTCTATCCGATTTCCGTTCCTGTCGCGCGCGCCGGCATGCGGTTCGGTCGAGGGACCACAGCGGCGGTGCAGCCTCAACGAGGTGCAGATACCGCGTCGGAGGCGGCATTTGTGAGGCCACGGCTGCCCGCCACGTCATCCATAACGCTGGAGATACATGCACAGCGCCGTTACGACATGATAGAGGATGCTGGCAGGCGCTTCCTTTGCCATCTGACGGCCTCGCTCGTCGATCTGGTCGATCCACAGGCCGCGCGGCGCCGGTTCAAGATGCCAGCGGAACAGGCGGCCCATGCGCGCCTCGATTTCGGGTTTCAGGTCCGGCCCGTCCGACGTGTCGAGCGCCATGGCGGCCTTGATGACTTCGGTCTGCGGCCAGCTTCGCGATACGCGGTCGAGCGGAATGCCGGCGCGCGAAACCGAGCCGTAGGCGAGCCCCGTCGAGCGGTTCAAGCCGTTTGCGATTGCCGACGCGTAGAGCTTGCGGGCAAAGGCGATCAGATCCTTCTGGCCACTGCGGGTGGCGAACTCGACCAGCAGCGCCGCCCATTCGAATTGGTGGCCCGGCTCCGTCCATTGGCCGCGCTCGCCTGCGGCGGGAAGCCAGTCATCATCGAAATATTCTCCGAGCGTCCAGCTCTCCGGATCGAAGAAATGGCTGCGGAACAGCTCAACGATGCGCGCGGCGCGGCGCAGATAGCTCTTGTCGCCGGTGACGTCATGCCAGGCCAGGAAGGCTTCCAGCAGATGCATGTGCGGGTTTGACCGCCGCATCTCTTCGCCGTTCGACGTTTCGAGATAGCCGCGCATCCGCTGGTCTTCGAGATGCGCGTCGAGGAAGGCGAAGGTCTCAAGCCCCAGGCGCATCGCATCTGGATTGCCGGCGCGGTGGGCGTGCGCAAGTGCCAGAAGAACGCAGGAATGATCATAGGCGTCCTCGGTGGGGTCCGCCACCGAGCCGTCCACGTTGAAGGCGCGCACCCAGCCGCCATTGGCGGTGCGCCCGCGCCCGGCAATGAAGTCGATGCCATGGGCGATCGTTTCGTCTGCGGGACCGGTCCAGCCATATTGCTTGGCGGCGGCAAAGGCATAGATCTGCCGCGCCATGGTCCGCATCCGCTTGGGTTTCGGCACCGGAATGCCGTCCATGTCGAGCGCCTCGTGAAAGCCGCCGCCATGCCTGTCGACCGCCGCCGTCGACCACAGCGGCAGCGCCTCCTCGAACAGCCAGTGGCGCACGCGCGGCAGGAAGGCGCCGACCTGTAGCGACCGGTCCTGCGCGGGGGTGAACTTGGTTTCCAGCCGTCCGCTCTGCTCCAGCCGCTCGACGATCTTCTTGACGTTCTGGCTCTGGCTGATGGGGGCGACAAAGGTTGCGTCGGGCGTGGTGACGATGGCGACGTCGCCCATGCCGAAAACCGAAAGGAGACGCCCTTCGCTGCGCAGATATGAGTTGCGCGTGTCGATGGCGACGACATCGCCGATGATGACGTTTCCGTCCGCGTCGGATGTGCTGATGCCCAGAAGCGACTGCCAGGAGCCAAGGTCGTTCCAGCGGAAGGTCGCAGGCACCATGGCGATGCCGGCGGTCTTTTCCATGATTGCGTAGTCGACCGAGATCGAGGCTATCCCGGCATAGGTTTCAGGCGGCAGATAGACGCCCGAAAGGTCTCGTACTGCATCCTTGCAGGCGCGCTCGCATTGCGCCCAGATCTCGGGTTGCAGCGACTTGAAGGCGTCGCGCATCGCACCGGCGCGAAACAGGAAGATGCCCGCATTCCAGAAATAGTTGCCCGCGCGCAGATAGGCCTCGGCGGTTTCGATATCGGGTTTCTCGACAAAGCGCATGACGTCGCGCACCGGCCCGTCGCCGCCGGCGGCGATATAGCCGTAGCCGATTTCCGGATGGGTCGGCTTGATGCCGAAGACGACGATCCGGCCGCCCATGGCAGCGGGAACGCCCGCCTCGATGGTTGCCCAGAAATCGGCGTCGGTCGCGATCTCATGATCCGAGGGGACCACGAGAACGAGAGGATCGCCATGGGCGGCAAGGCTTTCGATGGTCGCCACGGCGACGGCCGCCGCAGTATTGCGCCCCATCGGCTCGAAGATCGGAGCGCCGACGCCGACTAGCCCGCCCAGATCGTCGCGTACACGCCCGGCATGGCGCTCCGACGCGATGAGACTGACATGGGCGGGGCCGAGCCTGCGCGCACGCAGGCGCTGCACCGTCTTTTGCAGCATGGAACCGTCGCCGGCGAGATTGTGGAACTGCTTGGGATTGTCCTCGCGCGATAGCGGCCAGAGCCGCGAGCCGATGCCGCCGCTGAGGACGAAGCAGGAGATGAGGGGCGAATTGCTCACGTCAGATCGTCTGATTGTAGGCCCCGACCTGCGGATTTTCGCGCAGGATCTGGTCGACCGCGTGGAACATGGCGCGCTTGCGCTCCTCGGATACAGGGCTTTCGACAACCACCACCAGTTCCGGCTTGTTCGACGAGGCCCGGACGAGCCCCCATGTCCCGTCATCGGTGACGACGCGGATACCGTTGATGGTAATCAGGTCGGTGATCTTGTGACCCGCCACGGTTTGCCCCTTTGCCTGCATGTCGCCGAACCTGCTGACGACGCGCTCGATGACTGCGTATTTCTCATCATCCGCACAATGAGGAGACATTGTCGGAGAGCCGTAAGTCAAGGGAAGATCACGATAAAGGTCTGCCATCGACCTTGAAGGATTTCGATCGAGCATCCGGCAGACCGAAAGTGCCGTGACAAGTCCATCGTCATAGCCGCGGCCGATCGGCGGGTTGAAGAAGAAGTGCCCTGACTTCTCGAAGCCTGCAACGGCTGAAAGTTCCTTGACCCGGCGCTTGATGTAGGAGTGGCCGGTCTTCCAGTAATCTGTCTTTGCACCCTGACGCATGAGCACCGGGTCGGTGGCAAACAGGCCGGTCGACTTCACGTCGACGACAAATTGCGAGCCGGGCAGGGCGGCAGATATGTCGCGCGCCAGCATGACGCCCACCTTGTCGGCGAAAATCTCGTTGCCTTCATTGTCGACGACACCGCAGCGGTCTCCGTCTCCGTCGAAGCCCAGCCCGACATCCGCACCGGTCTCCAGCACCTTGTCGCGAATGGCGTGTAGCATCGCCATGTCTTCGGGATTGGGATTGTAACGCGGGAAGCGATGGTCGAGCTCGACGTCGAGCGGCACGACCTCGCAGCCGATCGCCTCAAGCATCTGCGGCGCAAAAGCGCCTGCCGTGCCATTGCCGCAAGCCGCGACGACCTTGAGCCGGCGCGACAGCCGATGGTCCGCGCTGATATCGGCAAGATATCGCTCGCGCATACCTTCGATCGCGTCATAGGTGCCGCCGCCGGGCAAATCGAAATCGCCCGAAAGCACGATCCGCTTCAGTTCGGCCATCTCGTCGGGGCCGAAGGTGAGCGGGCGCTCCATGCCCATCTTCACGCCGGTCCAGCCGTTTTCATTGTGCGAGGCGGTCACCATCGCAACCGATGGGCAATCCAGCGCGAACTGGGCGAAATAGGCCATCGGCGACAGCGCAAGACCGATGTCCTTCACGCGCGCGCCGCCTGCCATCAGTCCGGTGACGAGCGCCAGCTTGATCGACAGCGAATAGGATCGGAAGTCGTGGGCGACGACGATGCCGGGGCCGACGCCACTGCGCCGGATGAGCGTAGCGAGGCCCATGCCGAGCGCCTGGACGCCAAGCAGGTTCAGTTCAGGCGCCTTGTCGGATGCAGGGTGCCCGAACCACCAGCGCGCGTCATATTCGCGAAAGCCCGAGGGCTTCACCAGCGCCTGCGTCTCGAACTCGAACGTGTTTGGTCTCAGGTCCGGGTAAACCGTCTTGCCCATGTCAGTTCCTCCTGCGGCGCGGATCGATTGTCGCCATGCTGAAATGTGCATGGGCAGACGCGGCACGACGTTGATTGAACGCGTCCATCGACCTTTGCCCGACGGCCGAGGTCGCGACCCGCACCGATTGGGTCACATATCGGAAAATAACAAACAATCCATGAGCGAGCCGACCTGATGCGGCCGCCCACGAATCCAGATCACAGGAATTAGCGGGCCAGCCTGGCGAAACGAGATATGCGAGATAAGCCTTGGAGCGCCGCACCCGGTTCTGCCGTGCGCGACGCTATCGGCGCGCACCGGCCGCCAACGGCGTGTCTCAGGATTGGCTCTGATTTGCAGGTTTTGAAGCCGCACCTGCGCTCTTGGAGCGGTCGCGATCCTGCGACGCCAGGGCAGTCAGGATGTTTCCGGTATATTCCGGAACGATCTTCAACAGCAGCTTGATGGATTTGGTCTCGTCCTGCGCGTTCACGGCGTTCTTGAGTTCTGAGAACGTCTTCTGGAGCTGCTTCTCGTCGTTGGTGCGCGGTGTGGCGATGGAATAGCCATGGCCAGTAGGGGGCGAGACGATTTCCGTGTCGTCGAACAGTTCTTCGTACAGCTTTTCGCCGGGGCGCAGACCGGTGAACGCGATCTTGATGTCCACGCCCGGCCTGTATCCGGCGAGCTGGATCATCTTGGTGGCCAATTCCAGGATGCTGACCGGCTTGCCCATGTCGAGAACGAGGATCTTGCCGCGATCGGACGCGACCTTCATGCCATGCGACGCGGCCTGGAGGACGAGCCGGACGGCTTCGGGAATGGACATGAAATAGCGGACGATCTCCGGATGGGTGACGGTAACGGGGCCACCCTTGGCGATCTGCTCCCGGAAGCGCGGAACGACCGAGCCGTTCGAGCCGATGACGTTGCCGAAGCGCACGGTCTTGAACCGGGTGTGTTCAGACGTCAGGTCGAGCATCTGGCAATAGGCTTCAGCGGCGCGCTTCGTGGCGCCCATGACGTTCGTCGGATTGACCGCCTTGTCGGTGGAAATCATCACGAATGCCCGCGCCTCGAAGGCCAGCGCTGCGTCGGCGACGTTGATCGTGCCGAGCGCGTTCGTCTTGACCGCCTCGATGGCGTTGCTTTCGACCATCGGCACCTGTTTCAGCGCTGCCGCGTGAAAGACGACATCGGGCCTGTAGCGTTCGAACAGTTTGGCGATGCGGGCGCGGTCACGCACGTCCGCCACGTGGGATTCGACCTCCAGGTCAGCGAACGTTTCGCGCACCTCCATGTCGATGGTGTAGAGAAAGTGCTCCGAGCTGTCGGTAAGGACGAGCCGGCCCGGATTGAAGCCGCAGACCTGACGCACGAGTTCCGACCCGATCGAGCCGCCGGCACCGGTGATCAACACCGACTTCCCGTCGATGAAACGCGCCACCTCGACCGTGTCGATCTCGTTTTCGGGGCGGCCGAGCAGATCGGCGAGCTTGATCGGCTTGGGTTCAAGCGCCGGTTGGCCGGATACGTCGTGCAGGTCGGTCAGGTCGGGAAGCATCCTTGCTTCCATGCCCGCCTCGGCCGCTGCGTTCACCACCTTTGACAATTCTTCGGGGCTGAGGTCGCGTCGGCTGATGACGAGTTCGCTCGGCTTGAGGCCTGCCGCCTCGCGGCGCTGGGCGAGGCGCGGCAGGTCGGCAAGCGTGCCGAGGACCTTGGTGCCGTGGACGCGCATCTTACGATTCGCTTCTGAATCGTCGATGATGCCGACAATGCCGAAACCGGCCTTGGGGGTCCGCTGAACGGCGCGGATGAAGGCTTCCGCGCGATTCGTCAGCCCGTAGAGCAGGACCGTACGGCTTTGCAGGCGGGAGGGCCTGGGCCGCTTGTAGAGCGTCATGAGCTGGCCGTCGCGATAGAGCCGGTAAGCAATGCGCGGCGCGCCGAGGAAGAATACCAGGAACACGACCATGACAGGCGGCACGGAACGCGGCAGGGATGCAGCCCGATCATAGAGAAAGCTTGCTGCCGCGAAGATCAACGTCAGGGCGATACTGGCTTTTGCAATGGCCAGAAGATCGGCAAGAGATGCGTATCGCCAGGAGCCCCGATTCAGGGAAAAACCGTAGAATGTGACGAGAGACAACAGCCCGAAAAGCGCAGCTTTCAGGTAGATGTCGGAAATCTTGAGAGTATTATCGAGCCCTATCACAAGAATATATGATAGAAAGAACACGACCATGGCGGAAATTACGTCATGGAAGCTTCCAATCAAGCGTTTCAATACTGCGAAATTCCGCAACCAGATACTCCATCGGGTATACTTTCGGCCTTTTCAGGCCGATAGACTGAGAGTTCTTTGCCAGATCAGTGTCGCATAAGGCGATTTGGATAGCCCGCCCGCTCACCAAGGGCAAACGAAAATCGGCCGCTTGCGGAGCATGTCAGGAATTATTTTCTTTCATTCGGGTGGAACCCGCGCGAGGACGCTGGGGTATCCCGGCCAGCGCAGGGCATATGATGGATGATTGTGCGGTGTCGAGCAAAATGCCCGCCCTGCGGTCATCGTTGATGTTGTCACCGTGCGCGCGCTTCTTTATAGCAGCGCCAGCTACGCGTTGGGGCGTCGCCAAGTGGTAAGGCATCGGTTTTTGGTACCGACATTCCCAGGTTCGAATCCTGGCGCCCCAGCCAATCCTGAAAAAACTCAGAATGGTGCTTATAGTCAGTAAGATTGCGCTTTCCACCTACCGCGCAGCAAGTGCAGCATCGATCGCGCGACTCACTGTTGATTGAGATATTCCCTCGGAACGAGCAAGTTCAGTTTGCGTTTTGTGCACCCCGTTTGCAAGCATCGTAAACCAACGTCGTCCCTGCGTTACCCAATCGCCATCTGTTTCCATTTTGAATGCGCACGTCAGAATAGGACGATGACGAGATCGAAATGCTAGATTTACCTCTGATTTAAGGGAATAGGGTGGCAGAGTTTCTATCCCGCTTCTGGTAGCTTGTAAGAGCCAATCCATCCTGAAGCCCATCAGGGTCGCCGATTTGCCAGCGGTGATCGTCTCTACCCCCGCCAACAACTGGTCGTTCGAAACGTTGACCGTCGACAACTCGAGAATCTTGGCGATTAATTCAGGCTGGTCGGTGATTGTTTCGACATATCGCATCACCCAGTTGTCGCGAGCCATCTCAGTCCGGAGATGATCGGTGATCCGCTTCTCCAGCAGGTCCGCTCTGATTCGTAGTGTCTGTTGCTGGGAACCAGTCTTGGAAATGTAGTACGTGTAAACCTTCCCGTGACGAAACGTCTGGCTACGGGTGAACTTTCCACCCTGCTCATCACGAAGTTTCCCGACTAGCATCGCAGCAGGTTTAGTGAACCGCCCCGGGTTTGCCGGAGGCTCCAACTTCCAAATAGGATGGAGCCATGACGAGCAAAACGACGAACAAGTTTTCCCCTGAGGTGCGCGAGCGTGCCGTGCGGATGGTGTTGGATCACGAAG
>JBARXU010000005.1:0-153357 GCA_049647505.1 Mesorhizobium sp. | reverse complement strand
CGCCGTCATGGCGCCGGAACCGGAGCCGGTCGAATACGTCCGCGTTTGCGACGCTTACGGCGCAGGCTTCTTCTACATCCCCGGCACCGAAACCTGCCTGAAGATCTCGGGCTACGTCTGGTACCAGATCGGTGCTTCCAGCTTCGACCCGACGCTCGCCAGCAACAACATCGTGCCGTCGTCGGCGACGGGCATTCTGGGCGATGGCTGGGGCAAGAGCGTCCGCGCTCGTCTGAACGTCGACGCTCGCTCGGAAACCGAGTGGGGCACGCTGCGTTCCTACATCCGCATGCAGGCTGACTGGAACGGCGTCGGCGACGGCCCGGTTGCAATCGACCAGGCCTACATCGAGCTGGCCGGCTTCAAGATGGGTTACTCGGAATCGTTCTGGGTCGACTCGGGCAACGGTGGTCCGTCGAACTACGGCTCGCACTCCTGGTCGGGCATGAACTATGGCTACCAGCAGCGCGCTTTGATCGGCTACCGCTTCGAGTCCAACGGCTTCTTCGGCGCTCTGTCGCTCGAAGACGACGCGCTGAGCTCGTTCGGATCGAGCCGCAACGCCGCCGGTGCGGTCGTCATCCCCGGGTATAACGGTGCGGACTACGTTCCTGACGTCGTTGCCAAGATCGGCTTCGGCGGCGGTTGGGGTGCAGTCTGGGCAAAGGTCGGCTTCGACTCCGATCGCACCAACACCTACACGATCGGCACCGGACAGGAAGGCGACAGCGGCTGGGGTGCGCAGATCGGCGCCCAGTTCAACATGCCAAACATGCCCGGCTCGTCGCTCCGCCTGATCGGGTACTATGCCGACAGCGACAACCGCTTCGGCACCGGCTCGCCATTCGGCACGCTGCTGAACTACGCTCCGGTCGCCGCCGGCACTGTGACGGCGCTGGCTGCCGGCACCAACGGAACGGCTGAATGGTCGATCCTGGCATCGTATAACCAGCAGTTCTCCGAGACGTTCGGCGCTTCGGTTGCGGTCCAGTACTTCAATGACTTCTACTTCCCGGGCACCGATGTCGGCACCGGCATTGATGGCTGGAGCGCTGAACTGTCGACTGTCTGGTTCCCGGTCAAGGACTTCGAAGTTCGCACCGAATTGCACTACGACACGATCGACGCCCCCGGCGTGGACGGCACCGTTTCCGGCTTCCTGCGTTTCACGCGCTACTTCTAAGACAGTCGCAAGACTGGCTTGATCAGGACCCGGCGGGAAACCGCCGGGTCTTTTTTTGACATGCATAGACACCGCAATTTTTCGGCGGCGTGCAGCAACGATTGCAATCATCGATCTGGTTATCCGTGGGTGGCTCGGGTCAAGGGAATGATCGATCCGGTCAACACAATCCTTGCTTGTCGATTGACGCGAATTGGCCTGAAAAGCGACGATTGGATGGCAATGTTCCATCACAACTGATTACGCTGCGGATGCCGCACGGATGCCGTCCGGGCACAATTTCCCGACTTCGCGACGGGCCTTATCCGACGAACCGGGTAATCGAGAATTCCAGGTTCCTTAGATGCGGTTCTGGTTTTCACAGAATCGGTAGAACCGCTCTATCTCGTTGTTTTGTTCGCATTTCCGGACGCAAGACCGCTTCACACTTTTGCTGGAAATGCTCTAGGTGCGCGACAGGCCTATCCGGCCGAAAAGGCGATGGAGAACCGCTGGCTCCGGCCGGCGGCTTGTGATTCCGCGTAGGGGCCGTCGACGACGACGGCCCTTATGAAGACACCAGGTCCGATGGCTGTGTCACCGAAGTGCGCCCTGGCCCTCGATCATCAGCGACATTCCGGCCGGCGACACTCTGCCAGGCAGCGTATGCAGCCAGAACGACCTCCATCTGCGTGGTGTGGCCGTCGATGAACTCCTGGCCATAAATCGTTTCGTCCGGATATTCCGTGATGAGCGTCAGCGGATAGGAGGAATTTCCATCACGTAGGACCGTGCAAGGAATCGAGTTGATCATCTCGAAATCCGGCTCGCCTGCGTGAATCCGGTAAGTTTCCAGCTGGCCAGCATTGAATTCCAGCAAACGCGGTAGCCTTGAAAGGTGTCGGGTCACCTCGCCGAGCAAGGCGCGACCACGTTTCTCCCAACCATCATGATAACGCATGATCAGAAAAAAGCCTTTGGGCAACGTCCATTTCTCATAGCCATCCGGGATGTAGCCCGTCAGCGGACGTGTCCATTCGCGCGCCGGGTAGCCGTGCAGATTGACATGAAGATCGGCTCCGCTGAGCAATTGCGCGTCAAGCCGGAGCTGCTTTTCCCAAAGTTCCCCACCGACACGATGTTCGAGGTCGTCACCGAGAACGGTAAAGCGCGCCGCGTGGTTAAGGTGGCGCGGATTGATTTTGCACAAGTGCTGATGCAGCGCATAGCCGTCGGGGTTTTCCAGAGGAACGACCGCAAAATGCGAGGTTCGCCGCCTCGCCAAACCGGCGGCGGCACGCAATGCGCCGACAACACCAGTCGTCTCATTGGCATGCTGGCCACCGGTAATAACTACCGGCAAATCTGACCCGGAAATGTAGCGCCCCGAGACCTTTCGACCCGACGCAGAGTGCGCCGAAAGCGCTTTTCCGCCAATCGAAATCAATTCGGACCTGATCTGCGCCAGATCGGGTGCGTGAGGAACGGAATGCAACGCACTCGCTTCACGTCGGGTTGAATAGCGCCTTATCGGCTTGATCTCGATCGTTGCGGACGCCGCTCCGGGATGACTTCTGACGATGGGCACGAACCAGCCCGGCCGAAATTTGCGATCCGCCGCGGCAAGACCCGACCTGTGTCGAAAAAGATCAAGCAGCGAAAAGTAGATGTCCTCATGCATGGCCTCAGCCAGACTGATGTCTTCAACTAGCGGGCCGATCTTCTCATCAGCGGCAGAGATCGCCACCTCGATATGCAATTCAGGAAAGAATGGCTGCCGATCCGGCCACTCCACCTGCGCCATCGTTTCCAGGATCGAGTGAAAAATCGCTTCGTAGTCGGTTTCGATGCGCCGCCCCGGCCGCTTGCCGTCGACGATCAGCCACCCGGTCGGCGCGAGACAGGCTACCCCCCGACAATTGTTGAACAGACGGTTCGGGGCAAAGACCCGATGAGACTCTCGCCCGCCGCCCCTCCTGACAATCTCGACGTCATAGTAAAGCTGGCGGCTTCTCTTCTTCGGGCGGAAAGACAAATTGACCCCGTCCAGCAATTTCGCGAGCGGATACGCTTCAAGCCTGAAGCGATCCTGCAACGCATCATTGTGGACCGGATAGCCGATCGAAACGGCTTCGACATCCGACAGGTCGATCTCTTCTAGGAAGAAATGCAACAGGGGCTTGTACGCGCTTCGGCAACGCGCCCGTATCCCCAGCCTGGCGAGCCGTTCACGCACAGCGCTTCGTTGGGCACGGTCGTCGAACGTCCAGATTTCAATCTCGTCGACGTTTCCCAGACCCGCCGGAAAAGTGTCGAGCGTACGTGGGAAACGACGGTTCATCAGAAGGGTCATATCGGCCTCCAAACCGGCAAATTAACTATAGCCGACAGAACCCGAAACGTCTTCCGAAGAACGACCGAAAACGTCGAAAATAATTGCGCCAATCCACTGGATTAATTAGATTTTCGACAGTCAATGCCGTCCGTCGCGACCGTCGCCTCCCGCTTGGTCGTCGACCATTTCACGATGGTGAATTTTCCCCACGAAAAATCGGGCAGAGCCAGCGGAATGGCAGACAAGCAGGCGGCCTGATGAGCATGCCTCAGCGAAAATATTTGAAGTCGACCATGCGATCCCGAAGAGCGCGGATAATACGCGACCAGATGCAGGGCAACATCCGGGCGTCGCGACCATATGGTCCTATCGGTCCGGCGGCGGAAACTGAAAGGACCAACCTACGCCGTCATTGGTTGCCCCGGGCAACGCCCTCCATCGATGGATTTGCAGACCCGGTCCACCCTGAAATAATTCGGATTATATACTATTTTTAAGCTATCCTATATCATCTATCTTACAATTCATGGTCATCTATTCTATAGAATTTTCTTCGAACACTAAATCTCTCTGATTCTTCGATGACGAAGCGGTCCGCCAGAAAGCGGCGCCGGTCGAGCCGGTTACCCGGACGAGTTCGTGTGACGCCGCGGACGCCCGTCGGCGTAACGTGTCCTGTCCCGGTCCCCAGCCCCTCCCCGCGCGTCTGCGCATGCGCATTTCGACGTCGCAGGCGCCAGTGCCCACGGACTCTTCAAGATCATCTCCATGTGATGTAACATCGATGAATCTGTCCGGTAGTATCGCTGATTTTACTTATGTATTATTCCGGCTTTGCTTGGCTGCGCGCGCAGGGGAACACGCCTCCGTGAGAGGCATTCGGGGGATGATTCAGCCATGCCGGCCAATGGGTTCATCCGCCTGTCAACGCGCTCGCTGCCGAAAAGGCAGCGCTTCGAATACTGGCGCGATTTCCACCACTTGATCGACATCGACACACCGACGGACGATGGACGGGCCGTTTTCAATGCCGATCTTCTGCACTATGCGGGCGCAGACGACATGAGCTTCGGGCACACGGCCAGCGGCGACACGGTTGCGCGGTTCACGCGATCGAACGCCGAATTCGTCCTGCTCAGCCTTACCGTTTCAGGCGAGGCGGAACTCAAGACGAGCGATGGCGCCGCATCCATCGTCACTCCGGCGTCCGGCCTTGTGGTCATCGACAGCGCGCGCCATGTCGAAACGAGGACGAGATCCCATGAGCATGTCTACCTGACCATCCCACGGGCCGAGATTCCATCGCAGATCATGGCCGATATCGCCGACACATCCCAAGGCGTGTGCGTCCTGCGCAATACGGGGATCACGAACATCCTCACATCGCACATGTTGCAGATCGCGCAGGAGTGCGAGCGGCTTTCGGCCGATGCTGCCGCAGTTGCGGTCAGGGCTGCAAGGGACCTCGCGCTGGCATCGCTCAATTCGGCCGGTTCGCAGGACAACACAATGCTTTCCGGTCAGGACGACCACGCAATCTTTATCGCCGCGCAACGCTTCATCTCGCTCCACCTGTCAGAAACGAACCTGACGGCCGAAAGGATCGCCATGGCGCTCGATTGTTCTCGCGCACATCTCTACCGGGTCTTTGCCGGGCGCGGCGAACCGATCGGCCAGGTCATACGCACGGCCCGCCTCGACCGGGCGGCACGCGTAATCGCCGCAAATCCCGGCTGGCCTATCGACCGCGTCGCCGCATTGTGCGGCTTCGCCAATGTGTCGGCCTTCATCCGCATGTTCCGCCGTCACCAGGGAATCACACCCGCCATGTTTCGCGATGAAACGCGGAATTGATCCTGGCAAATGCAGGTCTAATTCCGAAATTCTCCGTCGACAGAGTATCTTGAGACAAACGGCATGCTGATGAGACACACGGCATATCCGCTTTCCGCTAGGGTAATCGCGCTCTTGCGCACAGGTTGCGCTCGATTGGCGTGATCTTGGGGGGGAGCGAGCGTTTGGCGGACGAATTGGTGAGGGAGAAACCGGCGGATCGGCGGTGTCTGCCGCTATATGCCTCGACGGCACTGGCGATCGTGCTGGGCGTAGCAACTGCCGCGCAGCAGGCCCATGCGCAGTCCGTCGTGATCGATGCGGTCGAAAACGATGTATCTCCACCGCAAGCCAACTCGCCTGACTGGGATGTCGGCGGCGACCTCGACATCGGGATCGATGGCAAAGGCAAACTGACCATCTCCGACGGTGGCACCGTGAGTAACGCACACGGATATATCGGCTTTTGGTCTGATGGGGCCGGCACAGTAATAGTCCAGGGCAACGACTCGCTCTGGCGATCCTCGGCATCGCTGACAGTCGGGCACTTGGGCGAAGGCTCGTTGTTGATCGAGAGTGGCGGCCGGGTGGAGAACCGCGATGGCTCTATCGGCTCTTTCGACCCTGACTCGACAGGCACGGTGACGGTGACTGGCGCAGGATCGGTCTGGCAGAACTCATCGTTTCTTTTTGTCGGGCTCCTTGGGCACGGCACGCTGACTATCGACGACGGAGGGGTTGTCTCCAGCTCGGAAACAGGTTTCGGCGGCGACGTCACCTCAACCGGCGTACTCAACCTCATGGGAAATGCCAATGGGCGCGGTGTGCTTGAAACCGGCTATTTGGAGAAGGTGAATGGCTCCGTCACGCTCAATTTTGACGGCGGCATACTTCGAGCGACGCGGGACGAAGACGACTTCCTGCGCAATTTCGGAGCGCTCACGCTTGGCAGCGGTGGCCTGTGGATCGACAGCGCCGAACACAACATCGTCATCGGATCGAGCAGTCGGTTCACGGGAAGCGCGGGGGCGAGCCTCAACAAGATCGGGTCCGGAACACTGACCCTGACCGGCGACAACTCGACCTTCTCCGGCACGGTCGCGGTTCTCCAGGGAAAACTGGTGGTTCAGGGAGACCTCCGGGGCAACGCTTCCGTGACTGGAGGCTCGCTCGTCGTCGATGGCACGTTGACCGGCCCCGTCAATGCGTCATCCGGGGGAACCGTCACTGGTGACGGTCAGATTTTCGGTAACGTCGACCTGTACGGCGGCGGCGTGCTGGAAGGCGCTCATGACAGCTCGCTTACCATCGTCGGCAATGTGGTCATGGACGCCACCGCACAGGTGAATGTTACCCTGGACCAACCCTCCCCCAGCGCTCTATTCGTTGTCGCCGGAAACCTGACACTCGCCGGCACGCTCAATATTGCCGATGCGGGAAACTTCGGTCCCGGCGTCTATCGTCTCTTCGACTACACCGGCTCGCTGGTCGAAAACGGATTGTCGATCGGAAGCACGCCCGCCGGATATGATGCGGGCGCATTCGCGCTACATACCGCCACCGCCGGCCAGATCAATCTCTTATCGGCCGCAGGTTCGACGCTCAGCTTCTGGGACGGCGGCGATGCCTCGCGGCACGGCAACAACGTCGTAGATGGCGGCACCGGTGTCTGGCGAGCTGACAACCACAACTGGACGCAGGCCGACGGAGCTTACAATATGCCGTTCCTGCCAAACCCGACCTTTGCCGTGTTCTGGGGCACCAGCGGCGTGGTTACGGTGGACAACGCGGCCGGTGACCTCGGCGTCACGGGCATGCAGTTTATCTCAAACGGCTACCGCATCGAAGGCGACGCCATTTCGCTCCAGGGCGAGAACGGCGAGACCATCGTACGAATTGATCCTGGCGTTACGGCGACGATCGCCTCATCGCTCATCGGCAATTCCAAACTGGTAAAACGCGACTCGGGCACGCTGATCCTCACAGGCAACAACACGTTTGACGGCGGCGTCCGCATCGAAGGAGGCGGGCTGTCCGTCTCCGCTGACGCCAATCTGGGAGCGGCAGGGGCCGGCCTGACCATAGACAATGGCAGGCTGATAACGACCGCGAGCTTCTCCAGCAACCGGGATATCGACCTGAACAACGTGGCGGAATTCGACGTCGCGCCTGACACGACGCTGAGCCTTCGCGGCAATGTCATCGGCCTGGGCCAGCTTTTGAAGCACGGTGTCGGCACCCTGGTGATGACCGGCGACAACATCATTCGTCTAACTGCCGTTCAGTCAGGCATACTGACCATCCAGGATGGCGGTACGCTGCGAACCGAAACCGGTAGTGTCTACAATTTCCAGAGTGGCCAGTTGACCGAAGCGAGGATCACTGGACCTGGTTCGACCTGGAATATCTTGGACGCCGTCTATGTCGGCATTTACGGCAGCGCTGTCGTAACCGTGTCGGATGGCGGAAAACTCGTGAGCGCAAAGGGTCGTATCGCTTTCAATCAGAACGACACAGTCGGCGAGGTTGTCGTTGTCGGTCCAGGTTCGACTTGGGAGAACTCCGGTGACCTGTATGTCGGGCACGCAGGACATGGCACGCTGACCGTCGACGCAGGAGGCAGAGTCTCCAGTTCCTTCATCGAATTTGCCCTGGAAGTCGGTTCAATGGGTACGCTCAACCTGCTCGGCAATGATGCCGGTGGCCGTGGCGTGCTGGAAACCGGCTTTGCAGGGCGCGGCTCGGGGACCGTCACGCTCAATCTAGATGGCGGCATCATTCGCGCGAAGAATGATGAAGGCGATTTCCTGCGAGATTTCGGCGCAATGACGCTTGGCAGCGAAGGTCTGTGGATCGACAGCGCCGATCATGACATCGTCATCGGGCCGAGCAGCTGGTTCACGGCGAGTGGAGGTTCGGACCTCAACAAGGTCGGGACCGGCACCCTGATCCTGACCGGAGACAGTTCCACCTTTGCCGGCACGACTGTCGTTTCGGAAGGCACGTTGATCGTCGGCACCGCTGCGGGCGGCGCGCTCGGCGGCTCGCTCACGGTCGCATCGGGCGCGCTGCTCGGCGGCATCGGAACCGTCGGCTCGGCGGGAACGACCGTGACGATTGCCGCCGGAGGCATCCATGCGCCAGGCAATTCGACAGGGGTGCAGGCTGTCGCCGGCGACTATGTCAACCACGGCACACTGCGCATCGGGGCCACACCGGCAGCGGCCAACAGGATCGTCGTCGCCGGATCGGTGGACATTACCGGCGCGACGCTCGAACTGGATCTCTCGCCCGCAAATGAATCGAGCTGGGACCTTTTCAACGGCCCCTATGTCATCATCGAAAAACAGAGCGCAGGCGCGGTGGCCGGAACCTTCACCGACCCGGTCACGCAGAACCTGCTCTTCCTCGATGCACTCCTTGCCTATGATGGCGGCGACGGCAACGACGTGACGCTCGAACTGGTGCGCAACGATGTCGCCTTTGCCGGCGTCGGACAGACGCCGAACCAGATCGCCACCGGTCAGGCCATCGACACGCTGGACGGCACTCACGCCGTCTGGCGGTCGATCGCGCTCACAAATGATCCTGCCCTGGCGCGGGCCAGCTTCGATGCCCTGTCCGGCGAGGCCCACGGCTCGGTGAAAACCGCGCTCGTCGAAGACAGCCGCATCCTGCGCAATGCCGCCAACGACCGCATCCGCGCCGCATTCGGAGATGCAGGCGCGTCCACTTCTCTCGTGCTCGGATACGGCCCCGCCGCATCGCCCATCGCGGTCGCGCCCGACCATGACGGGCTTGCGTTCTGGATGGACGGCTTCGGCTCATGGGGAACGACCGGCAGCGACGGCAATGCGTCGCGCCTGGACCGCAATACGGGCGGATTGCTGCTTGGCGCCGATACACTGGCCGGCGACTGGCGGATCGGTCTCATTGCCGGTTACAGCCACTCCTCGCAGACTATCGGCGGTCGCGCCTCGTCTGCATCGAGCAACAATTATCATGTCGGCCTCTATGGCGGCACGCAATGGGGCGATCTCAGCTTCCGCACAGGCGCAGCCTACAGCTGGCATGACGTCCAAACGAAGCGCTCGGTCTTGATAGCCGGCATCAACGAGCGCCTGTCGGCAGACTACCATGCCGGCATGTTCCAAGCGTTCGGGGAACTGGGCTACGGCTTCCGGGCAGGCGCGACACGCTTCGAGCCTTTCGCCAATCTCGCTTACGTCGGCCTGCGCACCGAAGGCTTCCGGGAGACCGGCGGCGCGGCGGCGCTGTCCAGTGCCGGCGGCACGACCCATTTGACCTTCACCACGCTTGGACTGCGCGCGGAGCATGTCATTAGCCTCGGCGTGGTGGATGTCACCTTGCGCGGCATGGCAGGCTGGCGGCACGCCTTCGGGGACGTTTCGCCGGGCAGCACGCACGGATTCTCGGCGGGCGGCGCCTTCACCATTATCGGCGCGCCAATCGCCCGTGACAGCGCCGTCGTCGAGGCCGGCCTTGATCTCGACGTGACCCGAAGTGCATCGTTCGGCATCGCCTATACCGGACAGTTCGCGCGCAAGGCGCGGGATCACGGCTTCAACGCCAAACTCAATGTCAGGTTCTGATATGCGATATTTCCCGCTCCCCCGTCGCGCAAACCTTGGCGCGGTGCTTGTCCTGGCAGGTGTCTGTTCAGCGGCGGCACAGGGTCTGCCCGGCGGCGCATCCTCGCTTAACGAAACGCATGGCGACTGGACGGTCGCGTGCACTACGCTGGGAGGCGCCGTGCGCTGCGCTGTCTCGCAGACACAGGTAAACGGCGAAAACCGGCAGCGTGTTCTCGCGGCCAAGCTGACCGCCACCGAGGGCGGAAAGGCGGCCGGGGGCTTGCTGGTATTGCCTTTCGGGCTGCGGCTGGATTCGGGCGTGCGGCTCGCGATCGACGAGGCTGCGGCGGATGAGACTCTGCGTTTTTCGACCTGCCTGCCTGCGGGCTGTCTCGTGCCGCTCAGCTTCGATGCTGCCGAGCTGACGGCGCTGCAATCCGGCAAGGCGCTCAGCATCACGGCGACGGCGAATGACGGCGGGCAGGAAACGGCGTTCTCGATTTCCCTGAAGGGCCTCTCGTCTGCGCTCAGCCGCGTCAATCAACTGAACGGCATATAGACGATTGATGGGAGGAAGGATTCTTGATTTCGGCGGCAGCCGAACCTTCAATGCCATCAGTGGGTGAGGACGAAGACGAATTCGCCTGAAAAGACGATCCAACTCAACTACTTATGGAAATAGTGGCGGAGAGGAAGGGATTCGAACCCTCGAGAAGCTTACACCTCTACGCCCTTAGCAGGGGCGCGCCTTCGACCACTCGGCCACCTCTCCGGTGAGGCCCGGATAGCCTGCCCAAACGGGAATCACAAGGGCTTTTGGCTCAAACCTCAAAAGAAGAAGCCGGCTCACCCACAGGGAGACTGTGCGCGTGGCGAACTTGTCCCATTCTCGCAAACCGCAAGGGCGATCGGCACTCCTCCAACCATGTCCGAGTGAGGTAGGCCGACGGTCAAATTCCACCTCGAACAGTCAGGCTGGAATGAAGTGCAACGGCTGCGCGCGTTGGCGTCGACTTGCCGGGATAGTCCTCTTTGCGGCGGTCGAGAATCAACCTGCGAAGCGCAGAACGAGCGAGAATTGCGCAGGTCCAAACCCGGTCGGAGGCTTGGGGTAAGGCGATGCGCGCCGCACCGTTGCCAGAGCCTCGCTGTCGAGCATGGCATGGCCGGAGCCTGACTGGACGCGAGCGGCCGACAGCCGGCCTGATTGATCGATGCTGATCGAAACCCTGACGGTGCCAGTCGCCTTAACGCGCTCGGCCTCCGCTGGATAGCGCTTGAATCGCTGGACGTGGCGGTTCACCTGCCCGCCATATTTCGCCTTGTCCCCCGCCGACAGTTTGGCGACGGAGCCGGACTGGGCGGTGGCGTTGCGCCCGCCAGACGCGCCGCCGAGCGTGCTTGCAGTGGCTTTTGACTTTTCACGTTCGGGCTTGCGCTGCGCATCGCGCCGGTCGGCCTGCGTTTCCTTCTGCGAGGTCTTTTGCGCCTTGTCGCGCGCTGGCTGGCGCTTGACGGGCTCAGCCTTTCGCGTATCGCGCACCTGCCTTTGTGGCTCCGGGCGTTTCGGCGCGGGCTTTTCAACCTGCTTTACCGGCTGGGCCGGAGCAGCCTTTGAAGCAGGGCGCGCGACGTCAGCCGGTTCCACATCGATGCGCGGCGGCGTCGCCAGAACGTCGAGCGCCGGCAGCGCCGCCGGTTCGACCTTCAAGGACGGGAATGGTGGCGGCGAGACCAGATCAGGCTCGAAGGGCCGTGGAACGGCATCGACGAGCGCGGCTGTGGTCATCTGCTCGGCTTCGGCGGGCGGCTCGGGGAAATCGGGAGCGGCGGAAAGCCCTGCTGCCATGTCGTTTGGCGGTGGCACGAAATCCGGCGGCGCGGCTTCCGCATCGTCAGCCGGCTCATCTGCCTCCTGCGCGGTTTCGGCTCCGGGAGGCTGGGCGTCCGCACCCTGCCCGCCTGCCTCTACCACGATCTCGACGGTGATCGAATCGTCGTCGGCCTCAAGCGCAGGCGCAGTAAGCCATTGCGCGGCGATGTAGATCGCTGCCGCATGAACCGTGGTCGAGGCGAGCATCCCAGCCCAGAACCAGATGCCACGCCGTGGTCGCGAACGAGCGGCCACTGGCCCCGCCGGCGGCGGCGCAGGCGCGGCTTGAGACACGGCATCCTCCGCTACGGCGCAGTTGATCTCAGGCGCGGAACCCTCTGCCGGGAGGGATGCGTCGGCCGGCGACACCGGCTCTGCGTCGGCTATTCCAAACGTCTGGTTTGCCTGCGGCCAGAACGTCATGGCGCGCCCTCACCCGCCAGCGGCGAGGATGCCAATGACAGGGGCGCCAGAACGAGGCCGCCGCGCACGTCCGCCACCATCGCGTCGATGCCGTAGACCTCGCGCAGCAGGTTTTCGGTGAGGACCGACGCAACCGCGCCATCCGCCGCAACGCGGCCATTCGACAGGACGACGACGCGGTCGCACCAGCGGGCGGCAAGCGTCAGATCGTGCAGCGAGACCAGCACCGTTCGACCTTTGGCTGCAAGTTGGCGAAAGGCCTGTATCATGGCGATCTGATGCGCCGGGTCGAGGCCTGACGCTGGCTCGTCGGCGACGAGCAGCGGCGTGTCCTGCGCGATCGCGCGCGCGGCAAGCACCCTCGCCTGCTCCCCGCCCGACAGTTGATCCGCCGGGCGCGAAGCGAGCGCTGTCACATCCATCAGGCGCATGGCTTCATTGCAGATGGCGTGGTCTGCAGGGCTGAGCGGTGCTCCGTAGGCACGCCAAGGCAAGCGGCCAAGCGCGACGAGGTCGGCCACAGAAATGCCCCAGCCGACGATGCGCGCCTGCGGCAGGAAGCCGAGCTTTTGCGCACGCGCTGCGGCAGACATGGCAGACAGATTCTGGCCGCCGATGGATATGTCGCCGCCACATGGGAGCAATCCGGCGAGCGCCCGCATCAGGGTCGATTTTCCAGCGCCGTTCGGCCCCAGAAGGCCAACCACCTGACCGGCTTCAAGCGACATGGATACCGGGCCGAGCACGTCGCGACCGGACAGCGATACCGTGACATTGCGAAGCTCGGCGACCATCAGAACGCCTCCCTTCGGCTGCGGGCCACAAGCCACAGGAAGAATGGCGCACCGATGAGCGCGGTCAGCACACCGACATTGAGTTCGCGCGCGGGTATCACGACACGCGCCGCGATATCCGCCGCCAGCAGCAGCGCCGCGCCACCCAAAGCGGACGGCAGAAGCAGGCTGCCCGGCATACGGTTGGTCAGCGGGCGCAGGAGATGCGGCACGATCAGCCCGACGAAGCCGATGGCGCCTGCGACCGCCGTCGAGGCACCAACGCACAGCGCCACGCCGCCCACCACCAGCAGGCGCGTGCGGCGCATGTCGATGCCGAGGCTCGACGCGCTTTCCTCGCCAAGCGTCAGCGCGTCGAGCGCGCGCGCCGACAGGAGCAGCAGCACCAGCCCGGCGGCGATCAGCGGCAGAGCGACCCAGACATGGACGAGCGACCGGTCCTTCAGCGAGCCCAGCAGCCAGAAGATAATCTCATAGCTGGCGAAGGGGTTGGGCGAGAGATTGAGCGCGAGCGAAGTCAGCGCGCCGGCAAGGCTGGTGAGCGCCACGCCGGACAGGATGAGCGTGAGCGTCGAGCCGTTTCTGGCCGAGATCGCCATCAATATGAGAACGGCCGCGACCGCGCCAACCAGCGCGCCGCCCGGAAGCGCCAGCATCGCGCTGCCCGCAAGCCCGCTGTAGAAGACGACGACAGCCCCCAGCGACGCCGAGGCCGAGACGCCGACGATGCCCGGTTCCGCCAGCGGATTGCGCAGGAACCCTTGAAGAGCGGCGCCCGACAGGCCGAGGCTCAGCCCGATCAGCAGGCCCAGTAGCGCGCGCGGCAGGCGGATTTCGCGCAGGATGATGGCGGCTGCCTCGTCGCCCCCTGCGATCAGCGCATGCAGGCTTTCGGCCATGCCGTACCCTGCGGGGCCAGTAAGCAGCGACAGGACGAACAGCACGGCAACGAGCGCCACCAGGCCCGCTATGAGCGCGCGGCGGCTCATTGGCCGACCTGCCGCCGGCATTGGGAAACCTTGTCGCGGGCTACGGCAAGCGCCTTCACCGCCTCGATGACAAAGGGGCCGCCGCAGGCTGTGGAGCCGCGCGGCAGGTGGATTTCAAGCGCACGACCGGCCAGCGATGCGAGCGCGGGATGGGTTGCGATCTGGTCGGCGAGCGACGGTGCGTCCGACAGCGCATCCGGCAATATTATGATCTGCGGCGCGTTCTTCACCAGAAGCTCGAGCGGAAACGAGGCCATTCCGGAAAAGCCCATGGTTGCCGCAAGATTGGTTACGCCGGCTGACTGCATGGCGGAATCGATCAGTGTTCCGCTGCCCGACGCAATGCCATTCTGCTCGTAGGCGATGGCCGTGACGGGCGTCTCGCACTTGCGATCGCGAATGGCGGCAAGGTCGCCCTCGAAACTTTGCGCCATCGCCTCGGCGCGCTCAGACGCTCCAAGCAATTGCCCCATGCGGCGCAGCTCGCCGGGAATGGTCTCGACCGTCTGCGTGTAGGTGAATTCCTCGATCCGGTAGCCGAGGCGGCGCAGGAGAAGCGTCGTATTGTGAAGGGAGAACTGACCGGTGACGACAAGATCGGGCTTTGCCGCGATCACCTCTTCGGCCAGCCCCTTGTTGGCGGGGTAGGCTGCGGCCTCCTTCCAGTTGAAGGAAAGGCCGGGATCGCGCGCCAGCTCCGAAACCGACATCAGCTGGCCGGGCGCTGCCAGCAGCATGGCAAGCTGGTCGGTGCAGACGTTGAGCGACATGACACGCTCGGGCGGCGCGGCAGCGTCTTCGGCGCAAGCTGCGCCGGCAACCCACAGGAGCACGATCAGCGCTCCGGAGATTGCCGGCGCGTTTCGCATCAGAACCGTGCCTTGAACCCCGCGTAGACCGCGAGATCGCCGCTATTGAAACCACGCGCAGTCTGGTACCTATCATCCAGAACATTGTCCGCGCGAAGATAGACTTCGGTTTTGTCTGTCGGCATGTACGCGATCTTGGCGTTCAGCAGGAAGTAGTCATCAAGCTGGAACGAGCCGGTATCCATCGTATCGAGCGCAATCTTTCCAGTCGCCGAGATGTACCATTTCTCCGCAGGCCGAACGACAGCCGAAAGGCCGACCGCGTGACGCGGCACGCGAATGTTGCGGGCGCCGGTCTGCAGACGGGAATCGGTGTAGGTGTAGGACGACCTGAAATTCAGCCAATCGGCGGGCGACCAGACACCCGAGACTTCGACACCTCGGGTCTCGGTCGTTCCGGGAGCCTGCTGGTAAACCCAACCGGTGCTGGCATCGTTGATGATCAGATTATCGACATCGAGCATGAAGAAGGTCACGTCGCCGACAAACCGGCCGCCCAGCCAGGTCTGCTCGATGCCCGCATCGAAGGAGAAGCTGGTTTCAGGTTCAAGGAGCGGATTTCCACTGAACGGGTCGTTCAACTCGTAGAGGCTCGGTGCGCGGAAGCCGGTTCCCACCGAGCTGTGAAGGCGTGTTCCCGTTTCCGCAAACGCATAAGAGGCAGTGCCGCGATAGGTGACATGGTCGCCATAGTCCGAATGGTTATCGTAGCGCAGCCCACCCGTGAGGGTGAGCGCCTCGATCGGCTGGAGCACGGCCTGCGCCCAGACGCCCGTCATGGAGAATGAGTCGCTCGTTGCGGTTACCCAGGGTGTTCCAATGCTGGTGAGGGTATCTGATGTCTGCCTCTCATGGTCGGCGCCATACTGGAGCGTCAGCCAGTCCGTGGCGACGAAAGATCCCTGATAGTCCGCCTTGAGCCTGCCGCCATTGTAGTTGGCGAGGAAACCCGTCGAGACGATATCACGCTTGATATCCGTGCCCTGCAGCGAGAACGTGTTCTTCAGGCGACCGTCCATCAGATCGAGATTGAAGCCAACTCGCCCCGCAAACTGCTTGCTATAGTTGGTGTTCAAGGGGTCATCGGATGGAGGCGCGGTAAAGGCGTTGTCGTATTCCGACTTCGAGTCGATGTAGAGAGCCGACGCAAAGACCGAGAAGCTGTCACTGAAGCGATATTCGCCTGCGAGGTCTGCTGTGACGTTGTTGAACCCGTCGCGCTCGAAACCGGACGCTGCAGCCGAAATGCCATCTGTGCGGAAACCAGTGATGTTCGCCCCGAACCTGGCACGTTCATTTGCCGCAGTCAGGCCGTAGCGCCCCATCGCCGTCCCGTTCGATCCACCCTCGAAGTGGAGTCGATGTTCGACGCCCTGTTTCGTATCGTTCAGCGTCGACATGCTGATAACGCCTGCGATGGCGTCAGAACCGTAGAGCATGCTCTGCGAGCCCTTGAGCACCTCAATGTCATCGACACCACCGGTCAGCAGATACTGGTAGGACGTCTGAACCTGAGTGTTCGACGGGTCCGAAATGTCGATGCCATTGTAGAGCGTCTTCACGTAGCGGCGCGGCAGCCCACGAATGGCGAGTGACCCCTCGGCTCCCACGCCGCCGGTCGAACTGATGCCAATCCCTGGCAACGTGTTAAGATAATCAAGAACGAGAGGCTGCGAGCGCTCCTCGATCTCCTTCTTCGTCACTTTCTCCACCTTGGAGCCGACCTTGTTCTTTTCGGTCGCGGTGCGGTTCGGCGTGACGACGATCTCGCCGATGTCGATTTCCTGTGCCAAGGCGGGCATGGCTGCCGACAGCGCCAGCGCGGATATCGCAAATGTCTTCAGATAGGCGTTTACGGGTCTCATGTAGTCCCCCAACCGGCCCTCGCCGGCTCATGCGTTTCAATGACGCTGGAGGAATGGATGCCCGACCAGCGATGACCTGATGTCACCGCTGTTCGAAACAGCCCCGGGCGCTCCCCGCTTCCGGAAGGTGACGTCCAAGGCAGGTCTCCTGGCTCGCGGCTCTGCGGCACGTCCGCCTTCCCGGGCATTCCCAGTGGCTTGATGGACGGGCCTAACCGCTCACAGTTGCGGGGGCAGCTGCGGCTTGAGGCGAACCTCTTCCGCATTCCCTTTTCATCCGCACGGAGCACGTGCGGAAACCTTGAACTGCCATTCACGTATCAACACGTCCCGATACGGTCAATCGGCGCGGCCACGTTCAGGACACAATCCCGTTCACCTCCACCCAGGCGCGAACCGGTCAGGGCCGCGCAAACGCGACGCAGGCCGAAACCGTCGGCCTTACCCACAGCCTGCCGAATGCGCTGGAACTGCCTCATTTGTCGGCTCCGTGGGCGTTACTTGGGCAGACGCCTTTCGGTCGCGCATCGGGCCGTCACATTTCTGCAACATGAACGTCACTTCCAACCCATAGATGCCCTGAAAACCACGAATTTGGATTGAACGGCCGTACAAATGAGATCAAACCACGGTGAACGCGCTGCTTCGGCTGAAGTGATCAGGCGCAGAATTTGATACGGAGAGTGGAAAGAATGAACATCAAGGGTCTTCTTCTTGGTTCAGTAGCGGCACTGGTCGCAGTTTCCGGCGCACGCGCCGCCGACGCAGTCATGGCTCCCGAGCCGGAGCCGGTCGAATATGTTCGCGTCTGCGATGCCTACGGCGCGGGCTTCTTCTACATCCCTGGCACCGAGACCTGCCTGCAGGTCTCGGGCTATGTCTGGTACCAGATTGGTGCGTCGTCGCACATGGTTGAAGCTTCCGCGGTGTCACCCGGCACCGTCTCCAATGCCTACGGCATGGCCGGTGACGGCTGGGAGAAGAGTATCGAAGCCCGCGTCAACTTCGACGCACGTTCGGAAACCGAGTGGGGCACGCTGCGCTCTTACATCCGCTTGCAAGCTTCATGGAACGGCGTGGGTGACGGCCCGGTCGAGGCCGATCAGGCATTTATCCAGCTTGGCGGCTTCACGATGGGTTACACGGATTCGTTCTGGGTCGACTCGCAGGACGGCAACGCCTCGAATTGGGGGTCGCACAGCTGGCACGGCATGTATTATGGCGACCAGCAGCGCGCTTTGATCGGCTACACCTTCTCCTCGAACGGGTTCTTCGGTGCCATCGCCCTTGAAGACGACGCAGTGGACGGCGAAGGCTACATGCCCGACGTCGTGGCAAAGCTCGGTTACACCGCAGGATGGGGCACTGTCTGGGTAAAGGTCGCTTACGACGAAAGCTTCGACGGCAGCGTCGTCACGCAACCTCCGGGTGTCGCTGGAGCTATCAACGATGGCGGCTGGGCAGCTCAGATCGGCGCTCAGTTCAACATCCCGAACTTGCCAGGCTCCTCGCTCCGCGTGATCGGCTTCTGGGCCGACGGCGCACACCAGTACAATGTTGGCAGCCCGACTGTGTTCTACGGCGGCGGCGTGTCGTTGTACGGGGGTTCGGAGTGGTCGGTTCTGGCATCCTACAACCACCAGTTCTCAGAGACGCTGGGGGCATCGATCGCCTTCCAGTATTTCAACAACCTCTATTATGCTGGCTCGGATATCACCCGTGGCCAGGACGCATGGTCTGCGGAACTCTCGGTCGTGTGGCTGCCGGTCACCAACTTCGAAGTGCGCGCCGAATTGCACTACGACGACATCGACAGCTACCCGGCGATCGTCGGCTTGCCTGGCGATCCGGACGGCACGGTTTCCGGCTTCCTGCGCTTCACGCGTTACTTCTAAGCTCGCTCTCAACCGAGCATTCAAAACCCGGCGGGCAACCGCCGGGTTTTTTGTTGGCGTGTAATGCTGGATGGAAAGCTGATCGCCTGTGCCGCCTGCGCATTGGACAACGAACATGCGTCAAAGCTTGTCACGCGCCTTCGCCAGCCGCCCGGTTAGGCAGCGCCATGTTGTCATGCAGATGCCGCACGGCCCGCGCCTCCGAGCAAGCGCCGTAACGGAAGCTATAGCATATGTACCACATCGGACGGTGGCCGAACGGACCCTGCCCCCGCTTCGCCACATTTGTCACACCACCGTCATAACCGCTCCTTAGCGACGACCACGGGCGACGCGAATTGGCGCGCCAAAAAACTAGATCGGCATGCAATGCCAAGCGGTGAGGCTGACCTCCCCCCGCTCCGCATGGCTTTGCGCCCGCCGACTGGCCAATGGAGCATATTTGAAATGAGACTTTTGAGCGCAATCCTGGGTTCGAGCGCGGCACTGACCACGCTTGCCCCCGCCTTCGCAGCTGATGCTGTCATGATGCCGGAGCCGGAACCAGTCGAATACGTCCGCATCTGCGACGTCTACGGCAAGGGCTTCTTCTACATCCCGGGCACCGAGACCTGCCTGCGCGTCTCCGGCTACGTGCGTTACGAAATCGGTACGTCGAGCGAGAACAGCGTCTTCGACACGCCGAACTACAACGAATTCGCCAATGGCTGGGACAAGACCGTTCGCGGCCGCATCAATGTCGACGCGCGTTCGGAAACCGAATTCGGCACGCTGCGCTCGTTCATCCGCTTCCAGGCTTCCTGGAACGGCGTTGGCGACGGCGCTGTCCGTGCCGACCAAGTGTGGCTCAGCCTCGGCGGATTCCGCATGGGCTACACCGAATCGCTGTGGGCCGATTCGGTCGTCGGCAAGGTCAACACCCAAGGCTCGCACTCGGACAACGGAATGTCCTATGGCGACCAGCAGCGTGCACTCATCCAGTACAACTTCAGCAATAACGGCTTCTTCGGCTCGCTGTCGCTTGAAGACGACACGCTGGCTGGTGAAGGCTACATGCCCGACGTCGTCGGTCTCGTCGGCTATTCGGCCGGTTGGGGTGGCGTCTGGGGCCGCATCGGCTATGACGAATCGTTCGGCAACATTGCAGGCGTGAACGGCGGCTTCGGCGCGTCCATCGGCGCTGAGTTCAACATCCCGAACATGGAAGGCTCGTCGCTGCGCCTCGTCGGCTACTGGTCGGACGGCGATCATCAGTACGGCGTTCTGAACCCGTCGGCTGAAGCCGTCTTCGGCGGCAACGGCAATTCGGAATGGTCGATCCTGGCTTCTTACGGCCACACCTTCACCGACAAGTTCTCGGGTTCGGTCGGCTTCCAGTATTTCAACAACTACTATCTGGCCAATTCGGACGTCGCCACGACGCTCGACGGCTATTCGGCTGAAGTCTCGCTCGTCTACCTGCCGGTCAAGGACTTCGAAGTCCGCACCGAGGTGACTTACGACAAGATCGACGGCCTGGACGGCTCCGTCAGCGGTTACCTGCGCTTCCAGCGCAATTTCTGATCCGACGATCATCGATGACGGAAGAGGCCCGGCAGCAATGCCGGGCCTCTTTCTTTGTGGCAAGGCTTCGCTGGCAACCGGAATTCGGCTAAAGCCGGAAACAACGTCTCAGGGCAGCCCATGACCAACCGACCCCTACTCACTCATCTCGCCAGCACGCTGCCGTCTTCGGTGCCATTCGTCGGGCCAGAGGCGCAGGAACGCCAGCGTGGGCGGCCGTTCCGGGCCAGGATCGGCGCAAACGAGAATGGCTTCGGCGCGTCCCCATCTGTAGCTGCGGCAATGGCGGCGGCCGCGCCCGACATGTGGAAATATTGCGATCCCGAAAGCCACGAACTGCGCGGCCTGATCGCGCGCCATCATGGCATCGCGCCGCAAAACGTCATGATCGGCGAAGGCATCGACGGCCTGCTCGGTCTCGTCGTCAGACTGTTCGTCGAACCGGGCCAGCCTGTCGTCACGTCGCTCGGCGCATATCCCACTTTCAACTATCATGTGGCAGGTTTCGGTGGCCGCCTCATCACTGTGCCCTATCGCGATGACCGCGAGGACATCCATGCGCTCGCCGACGCGGTGCGGCGCGAGAACGCGCCCGTGGTCTACCTGGCAAACCCCGACAATCCGATGGCGAGTTTCTGGGAAGGCAGCGAGGTGCAGTCCTTCATCGAAGCACTGCCGGAGACGACGCTCATGGTGCTCGACGAAGCCTATTGCGAGATGGCTCCCGCAAGCGCCTTGCCGCCGCTCGATGTCGACCGCCCCAATGTGCTGAGAATGCGCACATTCTCGAAAGTCTACGGGCTGGCGGGTATACGCTGCGGCTACGCAATCGGCGAGGCGGAAAGCATCCGTGCTTTCGACAAGGTGCGCAACCATTTTGGCCTCAGCCGCATGGCTCAGGTCGCGGCTGCAGCCGCGATCGAAGATCAGGACTGGTTGAGCGAGGTCATCGCCCGCATCGACCGCGCCCGCCGCCGCATCTCAGATATCGCCACACAGAACGGCCTGCACCCGCTGCCCTCAGCCGCCAATTTCGTTGCCATAGATTGCGGTGGGGATGGAGATTTTGCGATGAAGGTGATGCAGGGGTTGATCGCGCGCGACGTATTCGTGCGCAAACCCATGGCTCCCCTGATCGACCGCTGCATTCGCGTGAGCTGCGGTCCTGACCACGAACTCGACATCTTCGCCGAGGTATTGCCCGCAGCTCTTGCAGAAGCGGCGGGAAAATAGACCAGGGAAGGCCGACGCGGGCACACTGTGGGCGCACCCGCGCCACTGTTAATTACTTGACTATCTTCACCGAAGACGCCTCGTGATCGGCGCCGTTCTTGCTCCAGTTGACCTGGATCTTCTGTCCGGCCTTCAGGCCCGGGTCCTTGAAGTTCGCAGGCAGTTTGTAGGTCGTTCCGTCCTGCAGCGTCACCGAATGCATCTTGGCGTCGAACGCCTTGATGAGGCCGGTCGAGCTCTGGGCAGCGAATGCCAGCGGGGCTGCTGCGATCACGGCTGCAAGTGCAATGGGAGCAATGGAAATACGCATGTGCGTCGTCCTGTGAGGCCCCCCGGTCGGGGGATATAGGACCGTCTGGTCACGTCGCGTCACAACCCTCCAGGTTGCCGGCGTTTCCCGGTCACGACGCAATAACTAACCCTGTTCCCGGCGGCCTTCAAATTACGAAAAGATAATCTTCAAGCTGCCGGGAAAAGCCATAATCCAAGCTGAATCAATCACTTGCGATACAAGCTCAGACAATGTCGGGCGAGCGTCGGCGTCCGCGACGCCGGACGCCGACAACCCGTCAATGGACGTGCTTGCGCAACCTGAAGGCAAGCATCACCAGCGTCACCCCATAGACGATGGCGAAGGAGGCAATCGTCCAGATGAGGCCGACGGCGCCCGCGCCGGGAGCCACGATCAGCAGAACGCCGAACAGGATCGATAGAACGCCGCCGAGGATCAGCCACCACTCATTGTCGATTTCCTTGCGCAGGTTGATCGCGCCGACGATCTGCATGACGCCGATGGCGATCGACCAGAATGCAATGAAATAGAGCAGCGTGAATGCGGTAAGGCCTGGCATCAACAAGGTGACGATACCGACCCCGATGCCGAGCAGGCCGATCAGAGCGAGCCACCAGCGTTCGCCCTTCGCCTGCCCGCCAAAGGCAGCGATGAGCGCAAAGATGCCGTCGACGAATGCATAGGCACCGTAGAGCAGCACCAGGGTCGCGAGCGCGATGCCCGGCATGACAAAGGCCAGAAGACCAAAGAGAATTGCGGCAATGCCCCTGAGCAGGATCAGCCACCAGCCTTTTGCCAGCGCGTGCAGCATAGGCCGCCCGGACGGAGTAGTTGTATCGGTCGTCATGTCATTTCTCCTGAAATTGCGTGACCCCTGTTGAGCCGGACGGCCATTGCCCCCTTGCGACAGGCACCTGGCGGCAAATACGGCGGCGACCAGAATGCAGCCGCATTGACGTAGATGGAAGCCGCGCGCGTCAAGACAATTCCCAGCGGAATATTTGTCTGATCGGCTCAATTCCTGAGAGGCTGGAATTGCGCCATACACTAACAGCGAGGACCGTTGACGCCCCGCCTCCCCCGATGACGCTCGTGCGTGCGATGGAGGATTGAATTAAATGAACGGTTGTTTTATTAATCGGATCGGGAGGCACGATGGCACGCAAGACCGGTTCCGACGGAGAGAAGACGCAGGCCGCGATACGCGAGGCCGCGCTCTCGCTCATGGCTCAATATGGCTATGAGGCGATGACAATGCGCCAGCTTGGCGAGCAGGTCGGCGTGCAGGCAGCGGCGCTCTACCGCTATTTCTCGACCAAGGAAGATCTGCTGCACGACCTGCTCATGGACCATATGGTCGGGCTGATAGCCTCCTGGGAACAGGCGAGACCGGTCAACGACGAACCCGCCGCGCAGCTTGCTGCCTTCGTTCGCAACCACATTTCATTCCATGTCGCGCGCCGGCATTCGACCCATGTCTCCAATCTCGAACTGCGCAGCCTGTCGCCCGAACGGCTGACGGCAGTGCTCAGGCTGCGCAACGGATACGAGAAGGAACTGCGCCACATCCTGCGGGAAGGCGCCGAGCGCGGCCTGTTCGAGATTGCCGACGCCCAGCTTACCGCCATGGCGATCATCCAGATGATAACGGGCGTCATCGTCTGGTTCCGCCCCGGCGAGCGCCTCTCGGTCGACGAGGTGACGCAAACCTATCTCGACATGACTTTGCGCCTTGTCGGCCTGAAACCACTGAGCGCTGCGAAGACGCAGCCTGCAAGAAACGCTGGATAATACGTCACAAGGAGGAGACGCGATGTACACCAACGGTCTGGTTTTCCCCCTTGGCGAGGAGGTCGAGGCGCTGCGCGACATGGTGCGCCGCTTCGCGCAGGAACGGATCGCCCCCATTGCCGCCGAGACGGACCGGAACAATGAGTTTCCCGCCCATCTCTGGAAGGAGATGGGCGAACTCGGCCTGCTCGGCGTCACCGCCAATCCCGATTTCGGCGGGTCGGGCATGGGTTATCTGGCCCATGTCATCGCCATGGAGGAAATCTCGCGCGCATCAGCCTCTGTCGGTCTCTCCTACGGCGCGCATTCGAACCTTTGCGTGAACCAGATCAACCGCTGGGGCACCGATGCGCAGAAGGAGCAGTTCCTGCCGGGCCTGTGCTCGGGCGAACATGTCGGCGCGCTTGCCATGTCGGAATCCGGCTCCGGATCGGACGTCGTGTCGATGCGGTTGCGGGCCGAAAAGCGCAACGACCGCTATGTGCTGAACGGCACCAAGATGTGGATCACCAACGGGCCGGACGCCGATACGCTTGTCGTCTATGCAAAGACCGACCCCGAAAAGAATTCGCGCGGCATCACTGCCTTCGTCATCGAGACCTCGACGCCCGGTTTCTCCGTAGCCCAAAAGCTAGACAAGCTCGGAATGCGCGGCTCCAACACCGGCGAACTCGTGTTCGAAAATGTCGAAGTGCCGTTCGAAAGCGTGCTTCATGAGGAAGGACGCGGCGTCGAGGTGCTGATGAGCGGACTCGACTATGAGCGAACCGTGCTCGCCGGCGGCCCGCTTGGCATCATGGCGGCATGCCATGACGTGGTCATGCCCTATGTCCACGAGCGCAAGCAGTTCGGCCAGTCGATCGGCGAATTCCAGCTTGTGCAGGGCAAGCTGGCCGACATGTATACGACCATGAATGCCTGCCGCGCCTATGTCTATGCTGTGGCAGCGGCCTGCGACCGGGGCGAGACGACACGCAAGGACGCCGCCGGCTGCATCCTCTATTCCGCCGAGAAGGCTACCTTGATGGCGCTCGACGCGATCCAGTTGCTCGGCGGCAATGGCTACATCAACGACTATGTCACAGGCCGGTTGCTGCGCGACGCCAAGCTATATGAGATCGGCGCGGGCACGAGCGAGATCCGCCGCTGGCTCATCGGCCGCGAGATGATGGCCGAAGGCTAGGACCGGCAGCTCTCGCATTTCCGAGGCTCCCGGCCTCGATAGTTGTTCCGACTTTGCGCGGACCCTCAGCCCGTCCCCGAGACTGACGCCCGACACTGCAAGCTCCGTGCCGGCAAGAGCCGCCTGCGCTTGCCAGCGCTGCGCCTGTGCGCGCCTTTCATCGTTTGACATATAGTTCCATCAATATAACTTATCGAACTAGGTGGTCATGCGAGCTTAGGGAGGAGCTCGAAGGTCAGGCGGCAGACACCACTCATCTACCCACGAAAAATATGCATTAAAATCAATATATTACACGCCGAAAGGCAACATCGAACTGTAGGACATACTGCATAGCGCTTGGGTGAATTTGGACATTCGCATGCACCCAATTTCAATGAATGACATTACTGAGGAGGATATTATGGGTTTCAAAGCTGACTCTGGCGCATCGCATGGAGCATCCTGCGGATGCATCGTATGTGGAACACCGGACACCTACCGTCGCGGCTCGCAACTGTCTCGACGCCAGGCCCTCGCTGCAATGTCTACCGTCCTTGCAGGTGCCGGTTTGGTCTCGACGGGCAAACGATCTTTCGCCGCCGCTCCGACACACCAATGGATGAAGGGGCAGAGCGCGCCGCATCGCGACTGCATCATCATGGCCGGCGCTGCGCTTGTGTGGGAAAATGGAGCTCCGGTCGTCAAGCATGACGTCCAGATACGGGTGCATGAAGACCGCATTGTCGAAGTCAGCGATGGCGACATACGCAGCGACGCTGCCCGCGTCGATGCTCGCAAACACCTGGTCCTTCCCGGCTTCATCTCGGGTCACACCCATGTTTCCGTCGGCTCCTATACACGCGCCGTGATCGAGGGCGGCGGCGGCACCGCAGCACCGCACGGGGTTGTCGAGGCATTCGACGACGAAGCGATTGATGATCTGATGGCTTTCAACCTGCTGGAACTTCTGCGGTCCGGCGTGACCACGGTCATCAACCAGGACCACAATGTTCGCCGCGCCCACTCTTATGTACGCGTGGCAGCGCGGTGGGCTGCGCGCGGATACCCAAGCGGCATGATACCGGGCGTCCAGCGACTGTTTGAGGTGTGGGGCCGAAAGGACGATCAGGCACTGTTCGATTCCGTTCCCGGCACGCTCAAGGAGATCGAGGACAATCGCAAGTTCGGTCTTGAGTTCAATGGGGCCGAGGACGGACGCATCCGACCCAACATGGCCCCCCATGCCACCGACACGCACACACCCGAAACCATGGCCGCGATCCTTGCCGCCGCGAAGGAACTGGGGAACGGCATTCACATCCACCTGTCGCAGGGCGCCGCCGAGACCGCGCGCGTGCGCAAGCTTTGGGGCGTGACGCCGGCACAGTGGCTGGAAGACCTGGGATTCTATGGCGAAGGCGTCATGGCGGCTCATATGAGCGGGCTGGACCTTGAGAACGATCTGCCGATCCTCGCGCGCAATCGGGTCTTCTTCGCAACCTGCCCGTCCGGCGGCGGACCGGGCGGCACACCTCAGCCCTGGGCAGAGGCGCTGGCGGCCGGGGTCAAGAGCGGCCCGGCGATCGACACCCACTCGAACGACATGATCGAAAACGTCAAGATGGCAGTGGTGCACGGCCAGGCGCGATATGGCCTTCTGAAGGACACGTCCAAGGTTCCGATTTCGAGGCCGACCATCGAGGATGCGGTGCATGGCGCAACCCATGTGATTGCCGATGTGCTCGGGCGTGAAGACCTCGGAAGGATCGCAGTCGGCGCGAAGGCGGACCTGATTACCGTCGACGTGACCAGCCCGCTTGTCGGCAATGGCACGATCGGGCCACGGCCCTTGTGGAACCTGCTCTATGCGTCCGGCGCTCAGGTCAGGAACGTCATGACGGACGGCTATTTCCAGGTCTACAACAATGCGTTCATGGTGGACGACGAGGCGCGCATCATCGAACGCGGCGGGGCTGTCACCGCCAGAATGTATGAAAAGCTGCTGAGTGACGGCTACTTCAAGTAGCCGAGCCTGACGGTCCATCACCGTCGCTTAGTCTCGGAGCGGTTCGGCCTTATCCCAAAGGCAGGACCGCTCCAGTCCTCTTTGGCGTCATTTGAGATGGAGGATGGGCAGAGTTGCAGATGGAGGCGTCAGCCACTTCCGGGCGGTCGGCGGGCCATGAACAGGCTCACCGGTTGCTGACATAGGCGCGCAGGCCCGCCTCAAGCGCATCGGCTACTCGCCTGATGCGGGGGCTTGCCTTGACATCGCGATGCATGGCGATCCAGAGCGGCAGGCTTGGCAGCGGGACATCGGGCAGGAACGCCTCAAGGGCCGGCGTGCGCGCCACAAGCTGCGCCTGCGCCAGTCCTATGCCCATGCCCGCGCAGAGCGCATTGAAATAGACGATCTGGTTGTCCGTTCTCAGCCGAAAGGCGCTCGCCCCGAGCGTGAGGCCCATCGCGGCAAATCCCTTGACGATGGCATCGCTGCGGTCGAAGCCGATGAGATCGTGGCCGGTCAGGTCGGCGAGCGACTGCGGCCTGCCCTTGCGGTCGAGATAGGATGACGAGGCGGCAAAGGTCAGAGGTATGTCGGCGATCTTTTTTGCGACAAGTTCCTTCTGTGCCGGCCTGACCATCCGCAAGGCGATATCCGCATCGCGGCGCAGCAGGTTCTCTACCCGGTCCGAAGCGACGAGTTCGATCTCGATCAACGGCTCCTCGGCGGCCAGCCGCGCGAGAATTTCGGGCAACACGAATGCCGACATGACCTCCGACGCTGCGATGCGCACAGGGCCCGCCATGTGCCGGTCCGCCCCGGCGGCCTGACGCGCCAGCGCGTCCATCTCCGTTGCCGCCGCCTGCCCCCGTGCCATCAGCGCCGCGCCCTGCTCCGTCAGTTCATATCCGCGCCGGCCGCGCAGGAAGAGTTTCTGGCCAAGCGCGGTTTCAAGCTCGTCGATGTGGCGGCCGACGGTCGGCTGGCTGGACCGCAATTGCCGTGCGGCAGCCGACAGCGTGCCGGTCTCGCCGACGGCCACGAAAGAGCGGACAAGGTTCCAGTCGAAATCCATTATCTATCCATATTTGAATATCTATTCTTCATCTATATCCAATTTTCTATTCCTTGTCGCGATCCTACCTTCGCCGCACCAAACCGATGCGGAGTTGAGAATATGACGAAAACGATCGTGGTGCTTGGCGCGGCTGGCCGCGTTGCCAATGAGGTCGGACGGGCGTTTCTGGAGGCAGGCTACAATGTCCGGGCGGTGACACGAAACGGGCGCGAAGTTCTGCCCGGTGCCGAACATGCTGCCGCCGATGCTGCCGATCTGGCGCAGCTTGAGCGCGCCATCAAAGGCGCCGATTTTGTCTTCAACGGGCTGAACCCGCTCTATCACGAATGGGCTCAGAAGGTGATGCCGATGGCGCGAAATGTCGCCACCGCGCTGCGTGGAAAGGGCGCGACACAGCTATTCATCGGCAATGTCTACCCCTACGGCTCGCCCATGCCCGAGGTCCTGCGCGAGGATACGCCGATGCGCCCTTCCAACGAGAAGGGCCGCATCAGGCTGGCGATGAAGGAGCTGTTCCGCGCGGAAGCAGAACAGCATGGCACGCAGACGATCATCATTCGCGCAGGCGATTTCTTCGGCGCAGGCTCTGGCACATGGTTCGATCAGGCGCTCGCCTCAAAGCTCGACAAGGGCGTGTTTACCGCACCCGGCAAGATGGATCTCGTCCATGCCTGGGCCTATCTGCCGGACCTTGCGCAGGCTTTCGTCGCCGCCGCTAAAGTCACCGACACGCTGCCTCGCTTTGAGGTGTTCAATTTTCCCGGCCATTCGGCAACGCTCGAAGAATTCAAATCCGCGATCGAGCGGTCCATTGGCAGGCCGCTCAAGACGAAGTTCATGCCCTGGTCGATTCTAAGGCTGGTCGGCGTGTTCAATCCGATCGTGCGCGAACTTGTCGCCATGAACTATCTTTGGCGCGAGCCTCACAGGCTGGTTAGCGACCGCATCGAACAGGTTCTCGGCCCCATGCCCCACACTCCACTCGACAAAGCCGTGGCGCAGACGCTTCAGGACTTGGGACGGCAAAAGGCAGCATGACGACGGCCCGAAGAAAGCTGAATTGGACTAGCCGATTGCGGCGCGCATGGTTACACCTGAACGTGCATGCCCCGCAGGCGGGGCACAGGAGGAACCGGTCGATCCATGCCCGTCATTCAGTCGCAGATTTCGCCATCGTCCGACGCCTTTCGCGCCAATTCGGAGAAAATGCGCGCGCTCGTAGCTGAGCTTTCGGAAAAGTCGGCACAGGTGGAGCTTGGCGGGCCTGAGGAAGCGCGCGAGCGCCACACCTCCCGGGGCAAGCTTCTGCCTCGCGACCGGCTGGCGCAATTGCTCGATACCGGCGCGCCCTTCCTCGAAATCGGCCAGTTCGCCGCCTGGGACATGTATGGCGGTGACATTGCCTCGGCGGGCGTCATCGCCGGCATCGGCCGCGTCGAGGGCCGCGAGGTGATGGTCGTGGTCAACGACGCCACCGTCAAGGGCGGAACCTACTACCCGATGACGGTCAAGAAACATCTGCGCGCGCAGGAGATCGCGATGCAGAACAATTTGCCATGCGTATACTTGGTCGATTCCGGCGGGGCGAACCTGCCCAATCAGGACGAGGTCTTTCCGGACCGCGACCACTTCGGCCGCATCTTCTACAATCAGGCCAACATGTCGGCGGCGGGTATTCCGCAGATCGCCTGCGTCATGGGCTCCTGCACCGCCGGCGGCGCCTACGTTCCGGCAATGTCGGATGAGACGATCATGGTGCGCAATCAGGCGACCATCTTCCTCGGCGGCCCGCCATTGGTGAAGGCAGCGACCGGCGAGGAAGTTTCGGCCGAAGATCTGGGCGGTGCGGAGGTCCACACGCGCCAGTCGGGCGTGGCCGATCACTACGCCATGAATGACGAACATGCGCTCGCAATCACACGGCGCATCGTCCGGAACCTGAATCGAAAGAAGGACTTGCAGCTGGAACTGCGCAATCCGATTCAGCCGCTTCATTCGCCGGACGAGATTTACGGCATCGTACCGCAGGACACCCGCACGCCCTATGACGTGCGCGAGATCATAGCGCGTGTCGTCGACGGTTCGGAGCTTGACGAGTTCAAGGCAAATTACGGCACGACCCTCATCACGGGATTTGCCCATATTCACGGCATGCCAGTCGGCATCATCGCCAATAATGGCGTGTTGTTCTCCGAAAGCGCGCAAAAGGGCGCGCACTTCATCGAATTGTGCTGCCAGCGTAAGATCCCGCTGGTCTTCCTGCAGAACATCACCGGCTTCATGGTCGGGCGCAAATATGAAGCGGGCGGCATCGCCAAGGATGGCGCCAAGCTCGTCACCGCCGTCGCCACCGCCCGTGTGCCGAAAGTCACCATCATCATCGGCGGCTCGTTTGGCGCGGGCAATTACGGCATGTGCGGCCGCGCCTACTCGCCCCGCTTCCTTTGGATGTGGCCCAACAGCCGCATCTCGGTGATGGGCGGCGAACAGGCAGCGACCGTGCTTGCGCTGGTCAAGCGCGAAGGCATCGAGCGCAAGGGCGGCTCATGGTCGGCGGAAGAAGAACGCGACTTCCGCGCGCCGATCCTCGAAAAATACGAGCGCGAAGGCCACCCGCTCTATTCTTCCGCACGGCTCTGGGACGACGGCATCATCGACCCGGCCAGGACGCGCGACGTGCTGGCGCTGTCGCTCAGCGCCGCGTTAAACGCCGAAATCGAGGATACGAAGTTCGGCGTGTTCCGGATGTAATCTCGTCAGACCGAGCGATCCTGCACGCAGATGCCTCGACCCGATAATCTTGCGCAGCGTTGTGCATGCCCGTCCAGCCGAGGCCGTAGCACCGACTCGTCGCGGTCGCACAAAGTTCATCGAAAGTCTTGCATTGCAGATTCCAGAACGCTGATAGAGTGCGCCCGCAACGCAGCCTGAGGAGGACAGGTCTGATGCTTGAGCAAGCACTGCTTCTCGGACACGGCGGGCGACCGCTCCCGATCGACCCGCGCAGTCGCTCGACTGACTGGGACGAGGTCGAGGCCTTCTGCGACGATGTCTATATGCCATTTCGCGTCCGCCCATTGCTGCGGCTGTCAAAGCCTGACGCAACTATGATCTCGGCCCAGGCGGGCGACATCATTTTCAGCCGGTTTTCTTACGGAGTGCCGATCCATCTCGACCGCTTCGACCCGGCGGCTGGAAACATTCTGGTGCTCAACACGTTGCGCGGGGCATTGCGGCATCCGCATCGCGGCGGCGATGTTGCCACGCGCGCCGGCGAAAGTTTCGTCGTTGACTGCTCTCGCACCGACTACTGGCTCGAAGGCGACGCCGAGCACATGCAGCTCAATCTCACCATTCCCCACGCAACCATGGAACGCGTGGCCGAGCACTGGTTCGGCTTTATTCCCGACGATGGGCTGTGGACGAGTCGCGTGCATTTCGGCGGTGCTGGCTCGCGATGGCAGGTGCTGCTCGACTACGTCACCCGCACCATGGCCGCTGACCTGCCTGTGCCGGCCCAAGGCGGCATCGGCAGACATCTTGAAGAGATGCTCTGCCTTGATCTCCTGCGCGAGTGGGCGGCAGGCGCCGGCTACAGGATCGATCATGGTGGGCGCGCGGCTGCCCCCTGGTATGTGCGCCAGGCCGAGGAAATCTTCGCTGTCGAGGCGCGTGAGGCACCAACGATCGGCGACGTTGCGCGGCGTGTCGGCATCACGGCGCGAACCTTGTCGGAAGGCTTTCGACGCTTCCGTGGCGCAACACCCCGCGAATGGCTTGCAGCACGGCGGCTCGACGGTTTTCGGCACGATTTGCTGGCTGCTGCCCCCGACGAGCGCATCACCGACATCGCGGTCGCCTGGGGTTACGTCAATTTCGGCGCGCTGGCAGGCGCTTACCGACGGCGTTTCGGCGAAACGCCGTCGGCCACCCGAAAACGGATACGCCACTGATTTCGCTTCCGATCGGAGATATTTCCTTCCGATCGCGAACAGAAGGCAGGCTTGCCATCGTTCATCTTCCCGCCGGGCTCAAGCTCGAACAGGGAGGTTCCGATGAGCAATATCAAATCCGCATGTGACAGTGTCCTCAAAGGCGTGACAGGTTCCGGCCCGCGCGTGCCAGGCGTCGTAGCAATGGCAACCGACAGGATCAGCGACATCTATGCCGGCGCTTATGGCGACCGGGTGCTTGGCGATGGAGCCATGTCGCCTGACACAGTGTTTGCGATCTTCTCGACAACCAAGTCGATTGCGGGCACGACCGCTCTTCAATGCGTCGAGGAAGGATTGCTCGACCTCGATGCCCCCGCCAGCAAATATGCACCTGCCATCGGCAAGTTGAAGGTCATCGACGGCTTTGCGGCGGATGGAACGCTAAGGCTGCGTGCACCCAAGCGCGAGATCACCACGCGAATGCTGATGCTGCATACCGCCGGTTTCGGCTACGATTTCTTCAACGAGACCTACAGGCGGCTCGCCGAAGAACAGGGCCAGCCTTCGGTTACGACCTGCTCGCGCGGCTCGATCGAGACCCCGCTGCTGTTTGATCCGGGCGATCGCTGGGAATACGGCACCAACATCGACTGGGTTGGCCAGGTCGTCGAAGGCATCCGCGGAAAACGCCTTGGCGAGGTGATGCGTGAGCGCGTCTTCGAACCGCTCGAAATGTCCGACATTGCCTTTGCACGAAGCGCAGACATGAAAGCGCGCACCGCTGCCATTCATGCGCGTGGACCCGACGGCTCGCTCACCCCGCTCGATTTCGCGCTGCCCGATGATCCGGAGGTCCACATGGGCGGCCACGGCCTCTACGCCACCGTTCCCGAATATATGAAATATATCCGCATGTGGCTGAACGACGGCGCGGGGCGCAATGGCCGCGTCCTCAAGGCCGATACCGTCGAGTGGGCAGTGCGCGGGGCGCTTTCCCCACCGCAGAAGGTCACGGCGCTGCCGGGCGTCATCCCGTCCCTGTCGAACGACGCCGAATTCTTCCCGGGCATGAAGAAGGACTGGTGTTACACGTTCATGGTCAATGACGAGGTTGCGCCGACCGGCAGACCGGCGGGTGCGATCGCGTGGGCAGGCCTTGCCAACTGCTACTACTGGATCGACCGGCAGGACGGCGTCGGCGGCTACTGGGCAACGCAGATCCTGCCGTTTGCCGATGCTGTCTCGTTCACGGGCTATCTGGAGTTCGAGACAGCCGTCTATCAATCGGTGAACGCACGCAAGGCCGCCTAGCGATCTACCCCGCCACGCGGTGAAACAGCTTCGCCATCGCTCTCTTCAGCGGTGGCGGAACTGCGTTATGAGCAGGCGTTGAGCAACACGAGGATGGCCAACCATGCGACCATCCACGTCGCCAGCGCCTGCCCGGATTTGCAGAATCGCCCTCGCCCATGCGACAGGATCATACACCTGACGTGCACCAGCCGACGCCAAGCACGCGCCAAGCCGGAGACGTCCAATGAACATGCATGCTGCGCCGGCCATCGACATCGACGCAAAACCGTGGATCAAGATCCTCAACCGCTACCGTCAGCCGAACCGCAGGCGCAGCGCATTCGAGCTCGGCATCACGATCATCCCCTTCATTGCCCTGTGGGCGCTTGCGTTGGCGTCCGCCTATTACGGCTTCTGGTGGGGTCTCGTTCTCATCCTTCCGGCGGCGGGCTTCCTGCTGCGACTATTCATGATCCAGCACGATTGCGGCCACGGCGCATTCTTCGCCCATCGCCGTGCCGACGACTGGACTGGCCGAGTGCTCGGCGTGCTGACCCTCACGCCTTACGACTACTGGCGGGGCGCTCATGCCACGCACCATGCAAGCGCCGGCAATCTCGATGAGCGCGGCATCGGCGACATAGAGACACTGACGGTAGATGAATACCTGGCCTTGTCGCGCCTGGGACGCCTGCGTTACCGGCTTTACCGCGACCCGTTCGTCATGTTTGCAATCGGGCCGATCTACCTTTTCGTATTCAAGCACCGCTGGCCGTTCGAGACCTTCAAGGTCGCCGGCAAACCCTGGATTTCAACAATGGCGACCAACTTTGCCATTGCAGTCTTCTTTGCGGGCCTGATCTGGCTGACAGGCATCATGCCTTTCCTGATGGTGCATCTGTCCATCGTTGTGGTCGCAGGCACCGCAGGCATCTGGCTGTTCTACGTGCAGCATCAATTCGAGGATACGCACTGGGACAACAAGGACGACTGGACCTTCCAGCAGGCGGCGTTGCACGGATCATCAAACTACGAACTTCCGCAGCCCTTGCAGTGGCTGACCGGAAACATCGGCATTCATCACGTGCATCACCTGTCGAGCCGAGTGCCATTCTACCGGCTGCCCGAAGTCCTGCGCGATCACCCTGAACTTGCCGACACCGGGCGCATCACGATCATGGAAAGCCTGCGCTGCGTCAAACTCGTCCTTTGGGATCAGCGCAAGCGCCGGCTCGTCACGTTCAAGGAAGCGTGCGCCTAGTCAGCGTCTAACCCGCACCATGCTGTCGAGCAGGCGCTCGACGACATTTTCCGCGTCGACCGCCCTGCCCGTATGCGCCGGAGAGGTCTGGATGACCGAGCTGCGCGGCGCGGTCAGCCAATGAAACCGCTGGCGCACCGGCAGTTCACCAATCGGACCTGAATCCCTGCCGCCACGGCAAATACGCTCGAAGGCCGCGAGATGCTGGCGGATCGCTTCGATATCGGCGGACGGGTCGAGCGCCTTCAGGCGCTCGGCATCCAGGTCGAAACCGCAATCGAGCAGTTTTGCGCCGGGGCATGACACGATGACGCCTGCATTGATGAATTCGCCGCGCTCGACACGCGGGACAACACGGACAATCGCGTAGTCATAGGTGTGGGCCATCAGCGCCCGCCCCCGATGCGCTGATGGGCAGCGGTTGCCTCTTCGACAAAGAAGCGCGGCGCCGCGGCGCGACGCATCAGATGCTCGGCATAGGCCGCGCGGTGGGCTTCGGCATCCGGGAATGCGGGATCGTCTTCGAGCCAGCCAACCGGAATAAGGCTGGTTACATCGGCGACCAGTTCCGGCGTCAGCTTTGGAGCGAGAGCCGCATCTGCCTCTTCCAGCCGGGTCGCGAGCGGCAGCAGGACATGATCCTTGATCGGCGCAAAACGCGCGGTTGCGGCCATTTCGGCGCGCGTCCAGTCATGGTGGAAATAGAATGCCGCGCCATGGTCGATCAGCCACAGATTGCGGTGCCATAGCAGCATGTTGGTGTTGCGCGCAGTGCGGTCGACATTCTGGATGAAGGCGTCGAACCAGACGATCCTCGACGCCAGTTCGGCTGCCGGCCGCTCGACCAGCGGGTCGAAATTGACCGAGCCGGGCAGATAGTCGAGGCCGAGATTGAGGCCGCCGCTGTCGCGGATCAATTGCTGTATTTCCTGATCCGGCTCGGTGCGGGCCATGTCCGGATCGAGTTCGATGAAGACGATCTCGGGCATGGGCAGACCGAGCGCACGCGCAATCTCGCCGGCGACGAGTTCGGCGATCAGCGCCTTGCGCCCCTGCCCCGCGCCACGAAACTTCAGCACATAAAGCCCGTCATCGTCCGCCTCGACGATGGCAGGCATGGAGCCGCCCTCGCGCAGCGGCGTCACATAGCGGGTGGCGGTCAGGGTTCTCAGCACGGCATTGTCCACGATCAGAACGCTGCTGCTATCATGTCCGGGCTGCGGCGCAAATGGCATGCACCGGCCGCCCTATTTCATCTGCTCTTTCACGAGCGCGATCTTGCGGTCGATCAGATCGACGACAGGCTGTTGGCCCAAGCCGACAAATATCTCCTTCGCAGCATCGAAGCGGGCAATCGCCTGCTCGGATTCCGGCCTGCCGCCACCAAAGGCCGCGAGGTTCCAGTGGACGTCGCCGATGGAATTCTGCGCGAACGCCCATTGAACAGGGTCGGCCTCTTTCGTGAACACGGTCATGGCGTCCTCGAATGCCTGTTTCGCCTCGGGCAGCAATTCCGGCTTGGCCGTCCGCGTCGACAGGTTGAGCAAGCCCGTGCCGAGGCGGGTTTTGGCGTTGGCCCATTCGACAGGACCATTGTCTTGTGAGAGAATTTCGAGTGCCTGCCGGGTGACGACAATCGCCTCCTCAAGGCTGGTCGTCTCCGTCTCGTTGAAGGCGAGCGTCTGGAGCGCGCGGCCGAGCGCCAGGTTGATCTGCGCCCAGACCAGCGGCGCGCGTTCGCGGCGATATTCCTCCAATGCCAGCCGGTAGGCCGAGATGGCGCTTTGCTCGAAGGCGACATCGCTCGTCACAAGCGCCAGCAGATGCAGCGTGTTGCCGGCATTCATCTGGGTCATCGCCCAGTCAATCGGCAGGGTCGCGCGATCATAGACCTCTCGCGCCGCTTCGGTGGCGGCAAGCGACCGGCGCAGCATGTCTGCGTCCTGCGTGCGCTGGCCGATGGTCTGCAAGGCAGAACCGAGATTGTTCTGCGCCGATGCCCAGTCGAGCGGCGTCTTTGCCCTGTCAAAGACGGCAAGCGCGCTTTCAAACGAGGCGCGCGCTTCCTCAAGGCTTTGCGTGCCCGTATCGTGGCGCGACATGTTCGACATCGCGACGCCGCGGTTCAGCTGGCTTGCCCCCCAGTCATAGGGCCATGTCTCGCGGGTGCGCACCTGCATCGCCGCATCGAACGCCTCGACGGCGGCGCGGTGATAGGCTGCATCGTTGCGGGCGAGGCCAATGGCGGTCAGCGTATTGCCGAGATTGTTTTCAAGCGTTGCCCAGCCGATGGGATCGGTGTCGCGCGTGGCAACCTCCAGCGCTGCGCGATAGGCGGCTTCCGCGCGCAGCAGCCCGGCAGCGTCGCCTGCCCCCTCTGCCAGATGAAACTCGACGATGCCGATATTGCCTTGCGTGTCCTTCCACGCCTGCGGGTTCTTCTCGCGTGGGCGCTTTTCGAGCGCCGATTTCAAGGCCTCCAGCCCCTTGCGCAACATGGCGGGGTCGCCCTGCCTCTCGCCCAATTCCATCAGCAGGCCGCCGATATTGTGCTCGGCGCTGGCAAAGTGTTCGTCATCGCCCAGTGAGGCAAAGACCTGTTTGACGTCCTCGAACAGGGCAAGTGCCTTCAAGAGACTTTCGGAGCCTTGCTCGATCTCGCCGAGATCGTAGAGCGTGACCGCCATATTGTTCGAGGTCGTCGCCCAATCGGCGTTCTTCTCGCCGTTCGGCACCATGTTGAGCACTGCCTGATAGGCGTCCAGCGACTTTTTGAAGAAGGCCGGATCGCCATAGGCGTCACCATGACCGCGCAGCGCCTCGGCCTCCTGGTTCTTGTAGTTCCAGGCGAGCTTGTCGTCCCATTTCTCGACCAGATCGAACGCCTTGCCATAGTCGGCGGCGGCCTCGGCAAAGGCGAAGGTGAGCGCGGACGCATCCGCCCGCCGCGCATAGATGGCCGCGTCGGCAATGCGCTTGTCCTTCAACTGCGCCTCAAGCTGATCGACGGCACCGGCCGTTTCCTCGATGCGCGCAACCGCCTGATCGAGAAATTCGCGCGCGGTGACAATCGCACCCTCGCCGATCGCGCGATCGGCTGCGAGCGACAGGCTGGCGATCTGCGGATCGTCGGTGCGCAGCGCGGCGCGCTGAGCCGTCATCTCGCGCAGGCGCGCGGCCTGCGTCTCAAGCAGCTTGTCGAGTTGCTGCGGATCTTTCGGGATGACTTCCTCGCCCATCGCCCGCAGGACGCCATAAAGTGCATCGAGCTTGACGCCTTCCCGCGCAGCGATCTGCTCGACCTGAACGCGCTCGGCGGAAGGCAGGTCTGCCATGGTCAGCAGCAATTGCCGCCGTTCGCCGGTGATGCGCCCTTCGACGCCTTCCGGCTCGGCAGGCGCAACACCGAAATAGAGCAGGCGGCGCAGGCTCTCATTGGTCCATGGGCGCTGTCTGGTCCCGGTGGCGAGATAGACCTCCTCCGTCACCATGCGCAGCACCTGACCGAACTCGACCCCCTTCATCGCAGCCAGATGGCGCAGCAGCGCCGCCGCATAGGGACTGTTGCCGCCAGCCTCGCCATCGAGCGCCGGTTCCCCCGGTTCGGCGGCGAAACCGATCACCATTCCCAGATTGTCGTTGGTTGCAGCATCCGGCTTTGCGCCAAAGGCTTTCATGCCGCGCACGAGCCCGAGGCCGGTCGCACCGACGGCAAGCGCGTCCTCGCCCGGAGACCGCCTTATGACGGAGCCGGCCGGAAACGGATTGGTGCGGCAGGCATCGAGCAGCACGATCGTCACCGGCACGCTCGCGGCCAGGCTGTCGATGACGCCCGACAGCGGCACGAGCTTTTCTTCCGCATCCTCAAGCGAACTGTCAGATGCGTCGACCGGCACGAGCCAGTTCTCCCCGCCCGCCTCTATGCCGTGGCCGGAATAGTAGATCAGGGCGACATCGGCCCCTTCGGCATCTTCGGCAAACCGTTCGAGATCCCGGCGCAGGCGGGCGGCATCACGATTGGTCACGGTCCGGGCGTCGAAGCCGAGATCGGTCAGCAGCTTCGCCATTTCGCGGGCGTCATTGGCCGGATTGGGCAGGCCGGCTATCGCGCTATATTCGGACTGGCCGATGATGAGCGCCACGCCGTTCAGGGTCTTTGGCTCTTGCGCGAACGCCTGCGCCAGCGCTGCGAAGATCAGCGCACATGCAGCAAAAGCGGAGATGAGCGAACGTTGCGTCACCTTGCCGATATGCCACGCCGCCGCGTCTGTGTCAGCGGCATGCCGCGCAAAGTTTTCAGGCGCGTTGTTTTGAACCCGCATCTGCTTGCCGTCACAATCGCGGCGTAGCAACGTGCCCGTCTGAACATAATCAGCGAGTCCTCCCCATGCCAAGCCTCTATGACATCAGCGTTCCGGTTTTCATCCGCAGTTTTCGCAACCTCTCCAACAATCTCGCCAAGGCGCGCAACTGGGCCGAAGAGACCAAAATCCCCCTGGAAGACGTCACGGGCGCGCGGCTGATCGCTGACATGCTGCCATTGACGGGCCAGATCCAGCGCGCATCCGATACGGCGCGTTTCGTGCCCGTTCGCGTCGGTGACATCGCCCCTCTCCCCCTTGCTGATGAAGAGAAGACATTCGAAGACCTTCAAACCCGCATCGACCGCACGGTCGCATTTCTGAAGAACGTCCCGTCCTCTGCATTCGACGGGCAGGAACAGCGCACGGTCACCCTGAAATTCGGCCCGCGCAGCGTGGATTTCACGGGCGAGAGCTATATTCTGGGCTTCGCCATTCCCAATTTCTACTTCCACGTCACGACCGCCTACGCGATCATGCGGCACAAGGGCGTGCCGCTGAGCAAGGTCGATTTTCTGGGCAGCTAGGCTGCACAATCTGCGCCGCACAGGCCCGAACAGTGGAAGGCCGGCGTGCCTATGGTTGATGAATGTGCAGAAGGCGCGAGACGCGCATTTCGGTCTGGTCAGCGATGGCAAGTAGAGCCATAAACGAAGCTGAGGATTTGCCGGGAGGAACGATGTCACCTTTGGTTATCGATACGAATGCCGGCCCAATCGCTGTCCAGCAGTCTCGCGCCGACGGCCATCCGATCCTGCTCATTCACGGCAATTCGAGCTGCAAGGAGATTTTCTCGCGCCAGCTTGAAGCTCCCGAACTCGACGCATACCGGCTGGTGGCATTCGACCTGCCGGGGCATGGTGCATCTGCGGACGCGGCAGACCCCGCCGCCACCTACACATTCGCGGGCTATGCCGCCGTTGCGGAACAGGTCCTCGCTCAGCTTGGCCTTCACAGGCCGACTGTCTTCGGCTGGTCGCTCGGCGGCCATATCGCGCTCGAAATGGTCGGGCGCGGGGCAGACCTTGCGGGCGTGATGATCTCGGGCACGCCGCCGGTCAAAGCCGAACTCGAATCCCTGATGGCCGGTTTCAACATCGACCCGACCGCGGAGAACCTGACCGGCAAGCGCGATTTCACAGACGAGGACGTCATCGCCTATGCCACCCACACATCGGCGGTCGACGGCATCGTCGAGCCGCATGTGCTGCACATGGTGCGTCGCACCGACGGCCGGGCGCGCGAAACCATGTTCGGCTCGGTCGTGGCCGGACAGGCGCTCGACGAGCGCGAGATCGTGGCAGGCATGAAGATCCCGCTGGCAGTCGTCAACGGAGCGAATGATCCGTTCATCCAGGCCGCTTATTTCGACGGACTGACCTATGGCTCGCTGTGGAGCCGAGGGGTCGTGCGCATGGCAGACACCGGCCACGCACCGTTCCTGCAAAAGCCGCGGCAGTTCAACGCCCTGCTCGCGGAGTTCACCGACGCCAGATGACAGCCATGTTCAAGAAAATCCTGATCGCCAATCGCGGCGAGATCGCCTGCCGCGTCATGCGCACCGCGCGCCGCATGGGCATCGCCACCGTCGCAGTCTATTCGGACGCCGATGCGCGCTCGATGCATGTCGCGATGGCCGACGAAGCTGTGAACATCGGCCCCGCGCCTGTGGCGGACAGTTATCTGCGCGCAGACCGCATCATCGAGGCTGCGAAAGCGACGGGCGCTCAGGCCATTCATCCCGGATACGGCTTCCTCTCGGAAAACCCGAGCTTCGTCGCGCAAGTGGTTGAAGCAGGACTCATTTTCATCGGTCCGTCTGCCAGCTCAATCCGCGCCATGGGCCTCAAGGACGCGGCCAAGGCCCTGATGGAAAAGGCCGGCGTGCCTGTCGTTCCGGGCTATCACGGCGACGGTCAGGCGCTGGTGCTTCTGGCAGGCAAGGCCAATGAGATCGGCTATCCGGTGCTCATCAAGGCGCGCGCGGGCGGCGGCGGCAAGGGCATGCGCAAGGTCGACAGCCCGGACGATTTTGCCGACGCGCTGTCAGGCGCGAAACGCGAGGCGAAGGCCGCCTTCGGCGACGACGCCGTGCTGGTGGAGAAATATGTCGAGAAGCCTCGGCACATCGAGGTTCAGGTCTTCGGCGACAATCACGGCAATGCGGTGCACCTGTTCGAACGCGACTGTTCGGCCCAGCGCCGCCACCAGAAGGTGATCGAGGAGGCCCCTGCTCCCGACATGCCCGCCGACATGCGCAAGGCGATGACGGATGCGGCCGTAAAGGCTGCAAAGGCGATCGACTATTCGGGTGCAGGCACGATCGAGTTCATCGTCGATGCGTCCGATGGCCTGCGCGCCGACCGCTTCTGGTTCATGGAAATGAACACGCGCCTTCAGGTCGAGCATCCGGTGACCGAGATGGTGACCGGCGTCGATCTGGTCGAATGGCAGTTGCGCGTGGCGGCGGGCGAAAAACTGCCCATGAGCCAGGATCAGATCAGGCTGAACGGCCATGCATTCGAGGCGCGCATCTATGCCGAGGACGCGACCAAGGGCTTCCTGCCTGCCATCGGCACACTGCATCACCTGCGCTTTCCGGCGCAGGCGCCCGAAGGTGCAACAATGCGCATCGAGACGGGCGTGCGCGAAGGCGACGCGATCTCGCCCTTCTACGATCCGATGATCGCCAAGCTGGTCGTCCATGCAGGCGACCGGCAATCGGCGCTTGAGGCGCTGGGCGTCGCGCTGGCCGAGACCGAAATCGCAGGCTCGATCACCAATACCGCCTTCCTGGCGGCCCTTGCCGCCGATCCGGACTTTGCTTCAGGCGATGTCGATACCGGCCTGATTGCGCGACATCAGGACGAACTGACCGCCCTACCCGCAGCAACGACGCGGACGGCGGCGCGGGCAGCACTTGCTGCAAGCGGCGCGCAGTTTTCGCCCGGCGCTGCCGATCCGTGGGCCGCGATTGCAGGCTATGCGCATTTCCACCCGGTGGCGCGGCGCGTCGTATTGGAGAAGGGTGAGGAACAGGTCGAAGCGCGCGTGTGGGCGCGCGGGCAAAACCTCGTCGTGGCGATCGACGGCGGCGAGGTTGCGACGGGTCACACGGCAGATGTCGCGGTCTGGCCGGGCCATGTCACCGTCTTCGACGGCGCGGTCGGCCACACCTACAAATCGCCGGACCCGTTTGCGGCAGCCGCAGATGCGGGCGCAGGTTCAGGCTCGGTGCGCGCGCCCATGCCGGGGCTCGTCAAGCTGGTCCGCGCAGCCACAGGCGACACGGTGAAGAAGGGTCAGCCGCTGCTGATCCTTGAAGCCATGAAGATGGAGCACACGATTCTGGCGCCGAGCGATGGCGAAGTCGCCGAAATCGTTTCCGAGGGGTCGCAGGTCATGGACGGCGCGATCCTCGTAAAATTCGCGGATGAGTGACTGGCGCTGACGCCGCCGCCAAGCCGGTGCCGGATCAGTGCATGGTCATCCATTCGCGTGCTTCGCGCAACGCCTTGGCAATGTCCTGCTTGGACATCGACGAGGTGAGTTCGGCGCGCAGTTCGGCAGCGCGGGACGAGCCCTTGATCGCGGCGATGTTGAACCACTTGTGAGCGGCGACCAGATCGGCGTCGCAGTCGCGGCCCGTGGCATACATCATGCCGAGTTCGAACATGATATCGGCCTGGGTGGTTGCCCCCATCGTGCCGAACTCGGCTTCAAGCATTTCAAAACGTGCCATTTTTCCCTGTCCTTGCCGTTTTATGGCGCCGGCTTCGTGTTTGTCCGGCGTCGTTTCTATGGATTGGAGAATGGCGGGCGGGCTTGAATCCGGCGTGAACGGGCGTGCTTAATTTGCGGAAAACGAAGCTAAAACAATAAGTAAACGTGAGAACTCGTTAAGCATCGGATGCACTGGCCTTCCCGGAAACTGGCTCAAATCCGATTCAAATGCGATCCTTTCAGCTGAAAGGAACCGCTAACTACAAAACGCGCTCGGTGGGTGAGAAACGGCAAGAACGTCTCCTGCTTTCGATGCCCGAACATCGTTTGGCACCTCGCAACCAGCTCTCTTCCGCTCGGCCTCGGCTTGTATTACGTTGACGTTCGCGTAAGGCGGACCTGGGGGCGGCTGGAACCGCCCTACCGCTTTGAATGAACGCAGGGAGGACTCGTATGTTTCGCAAACTCACCGTGGCTGCGGCCGCAACCCTTGTGATGACCTTCGGCGCTTTGGCTGATCCCATTGAGGGCAACTGGAAGACGGATTCGGGCGAGACCGCCTCGATCGCGTCGAGCGGGGCAATCACGCTCAAGACCGGCAAGCACAAAGGCAAGAACATCGGCGCCATGAAGCCATCGGGCGCCGGCAAATATACCGGAACGATCACCGATCCGGCGAATGACAAGACCTACAAAGGCAAGGCGAGCCTTTCCGGGAACACGCTGAAGATGTCCGGTTGCATCGCGGGCGGCCTGATCTGCCGCACTCAGAACTGGAAGCGCATGTAGGCCCAGCGACTTCGCGAAATGTGAAACGCCGGCGGCTTGTGTCGCCGGCGTTTTCTTTTGGCCGAAGGTCTGCCGAGACCGCGCAGCCATCGCATTTCTCGTAAATCTTCTTGAACCGCACATGAACGGCGCTCTCAGGCGGAGTTCAGCGCCGCGCCGGTAGTCTGCCCTCAACTTGAAGGAACAGACCATGTTTGCGCGCCGCTTCACCATCGTCAGCCTGATGACTGTCCTCTTCGGGCTGGTCATGGCCAACATCGTGGCAGGAGCGGGACGCGAGCGGGCATGGAAGAACGACAGTGTGGTGATCTGCCAACTGGCGCAGGGCCTGACCTGCGGCACCGCACGGTTCTGACACGGGAAAGGTGATCAAGATGCGCAACAACCCGATCAGTGAAGTGATGAAGATGCTGCCGAAGCTGGCGCTCATCGCCGGCGTGCTCGCCGCGACCGGGGCCTTTGCCGGTCAAATTGTGGGCGAAGGCAGCAACATCGAAAACAGCGCTCTTGTCGCAATCGATGCAATCAAGCCTTCGGGCGTGGGCTTCGTGCTGGCCGTCAGCCTGCAGCGCAACGGCGCAGGGCTGCGGTAACCCGGAGAGCACGTGCAGCGACGAAACATTGAAAATCTTCCACGTAATTCCTCCATGCCCCCCTCTCCAAACGTCACGTGCGAATGCCTATAATAGTGCATGGAAAAGAGAATCTACCCGAAAGCTATCGACTCGGTCGTCACGCCCGAGCCAGTCGCGAGGCAGAGCTTCATCGACCCGCGCGAGGCGGTCGAGCACCTGAAGCGGCTTTACGACCGAAACACCGAATTCCTGCGCCAATCGTTTGCTTCGATCTCGGATGGCCCGCCGGCAACGCGCTTCCGGGCCTACTATCCCGAGATCAGCTTCGCCATTCAGTCATTTGCCGAGATCGACTCGCGCCATGCCTATGGCCACATGTACGAGCCGGGCAATTATTCGACGACGATCACAAGGCCCGACCTGTTCGACACCTATCTGGTCGAGCAGCTAAGGCTGATCATCAGGAACCACGGCGTTCCGGTGACGATCGCGGAATCTGAAACGCCGATCCCCCTGCATTTCGCATTCCTTGAAGGTACCCATGTCGACGGTTCGGTGGCGGACATGCTCAAGCGGCCGCTGCGCGACATCTTCGACGTGCCGGACCTGAACGCCACAGACGACCTTATCGCCAATGGCACATACGAGCCGGCCCCCGGCGAGCCGATGCCGCTGGCGCCGTTCACCGCGCAGCGCATCGACTATTCGCTGCACCGCCTGTCGCACTACACCGCGACCAGCCCGCACCACTTCCAGAACTTCGTGCTGTTCACCAACTACCAGTTCTACATCGACGAGTTCTGCGCATATGCGCGCAAGCTGATGGCGGATGGCGGCGGCGGGTATGAGGCCTTCATCGAGCCGGGCAATCTCATCACGCCGGCGGGTGCAGACGACCCGACTGACGGCGTCCAGCCGCCACGCCTGCCGCAAATGCCGGCCTACCACCTGACCAAGCCGGGCCATGCCGGCATCACCATGGTCAATATCGGCGTCGGCCCATCCAATGCCAAGACGATCACCGACCATATCGCCGTGCTGCGGCCCCATGCCTGGCTGATGCTCGGCCACTGCGCCGGCCTGCGCAACACGCAGAAGCTTGGCGACTATGTGCTGGCCCACGCCTATGTCCGCGAGGACCACGTGCTGGACGACGACCTGCCCGTCTGGGTGCCGATCCCCGCGCTTGCCGAAGTTCAGGTGGCGCTACAGGAGGCAGTCGCAGAAGTGACCGGGCTGACCGGCTTTGACTTGAAGCGCATCATGCGCACGGGCACCGTTGCGACCATCGACAATCGCAACTGGGAACTGCGCGACCAGCGCGGGCCGGTGCAGCGCCTGTCGCAGTCGCGCGCGATCGGCCTCGACATGGAATCGGCAACGATTGCCGCCAACGGCTTCCGCTTCCGCGTGCCCTACGGCACCCTGCTTTGCGTGTCCGACAAGCCGCTCCACGGCGAGCTGAAGCTGCCGGGCATGGCGAGCGATTTCTACAAGCGGCAGGTGGCACAGCATCTCGACATCGGCATTCGCGCGCTCGAAAAGCTCGCCGAAATGCCGGCCGACAAGCTTCATTCCCGCAAGCTGCGCTCCTTCTCGGAGACGGCGTTCCAGTAGGAACGCTGCATTCCGGGCAGGCCACAGGCTGAACACATGCGGGTTTCCATCAATGGGCCGCATTTTTCACTATGCCAGCGGGAATGGTCGCAAACATAGTCTACTGGTTCAAACTCGTCCTGATCGTCGGCGCTGGACTGCTCGCGGCGGCGATTGCGGCGGGATTTCTCGGGCGCTTCCACCCGGCGTTCGATTCATTTGCCCATTTCAGGCTGCATCTGGCCGTGGCGCTGGCTCTCGCGGCCTTTGCGCTAGCTGCATTTGGTGTTGTGCGGGAAGGCATCGTGGGACTGGCGCTTGCGATCGGTGCATTCGTGGCGACGCCGGGAACGGCGGCCAACGACCTGTTCAACGCGCCAGCGCGCGCCGCCGCCACGATCCCTGATCGCCCCGTCTACCGCCTGCTGCAATACAACGCCCGCTTCGACAACAAGACGCCGGAGGAACTTCTCCGGCTGGTCGCCAGATATCGCCCCGATGTCGTGACCATGGAGGAAGTGTCGACACGCTGGCGCGCACGGATTGCGTCTCTGAGCGCCAGCTATCCGCACCAGCTCATCTGCGATACGCGCAGCCGCGTCGGCGGCGTGGCGATCCTGTCGAGGCGGCCATTTGCCGATGACGGGGCAAACGCCTGTCTCGACGAAGGCTCGCTCGGCATTGCGGCAATCGATTTCGGCGGCCAGACGGCGAATGTCGCCGCCCTCCACCTCCACTGGCCATGGCCCTATCCTCAGATGGAACAGGTCGGGCTGCTGTCAGAAAGTCTCGCCACGCTCGGTGAAACGGCCATCCTTGCAGGCGATTTCAACGCCGCGCGCTGGAGCGCGACGGTTCGCGCGGTCGAGTTGGCGAGCGGGCTTCAGTTGGCGGGGTCCGTCGGGCCGACCTGGCTTGCGCGTCAGTTGCCGCCTGCTCTGCGGCCCTATGCCGGGCTGGGGATCGACCACGTTCTCGCCGGACCGAGGATCAAAATCCATTCGCTGGCGCGCGGCGATTTCATCGGGTCCGACCATCTCCCGGTGCTGTTCGAGTTTTCAATCGAGCCGCCCCCGCTCGGGCCGGATGCGCGCGAGATCGTCTCGACAGCAAGTCCGTCCGCCGGCTGATCCGCCCGCTACTTCTTCTTGCCGATCAATGAAAAGATGCTCTTCTCCACCGGGCCACCATCGCGGTGCTCGCGCTTGTCATAGGCCATCTGTTCCTTGTTCTGCGCGGTCACAATCGCATCGATCTCCCGGCTCAGCCTGGCCACGGGGCGGTCGCAGCCGCGGCTGTCCTTCACCTTGAACGCGCGAAGCCTCTTGCCGATCGTGTTGGCCATCTTCTTCGCGATGCGGCCATGCTCGCGTTCATGCTGGATGTTGGTTGCCTGAAAGACCTTCCAGCGCCGGGCCATGGCGGAGTCGAACCTGACCTTGGGCTGCGGGTAAACATAGGTGATGTGCAGATTGTAGGATGCGCCCTTGGCGTGGCACACGCCGTTCTCATAGACGAAGTCGCCCGAATAGCCCGTCTTGAATTGCGTCTGGGCGATCGCCTTGGTGAGAAAGCCATGCCGAGGTCCGCGCCGGTTCATGTCGCGCAGCAGTTCCATGCCGGTCTTGCCGCTGATCTGGTAGAACTTCGTTTCCTCGGTAATGCGGGCCTGGGCAAACGCCGGGCGGGCGGCGCAAAGAGCGGCCAGGGCCAACGCAACCGAAACCTTAACCGCCAACGACATGCGAGCAATCTCCACCTGCCGGGAACGAACCATGCCGCAAGCCGGGAAGCAACGGTGTCGCTGCGTCACGGCGCAAACCATGTGCAATTGCGGCATCGGGAACACACTGCCCCGGTGCCGAACGCCTGCTACATATTGGTATAGACCGGCCCTTCGCCACCCTGCGGCGGCACCCAGTTGATGTTCTGGTTGGGATCCTTGATGTCGCAGGTCTTGCAGTGGACGCAGTTCTGCGCGTTGATCACGAACTTCACGTCGACGCCCATCTTGTCGGCGGCGGCATTTCCGTCGCTGTCGACCCATTCATAGACGCCCGCCGGGCAATAGCGTGTCGAGGGGCCGGCAAAGACGTCGTGCTCGGAGGTCTTCTGCAAGACCGGATCCTTGACCTTGAGATGGACCGGCTGGTCCTCCGCATGGTTGGTCGAGGAGAGGAACACCGACGACAGGCGGTCGAAGGTCAGGACGCCATCGGGCTTGGGATAGTCGATCTTCTTGTGCTTCGACGCCGGTTCCAGCGAGGCCGCATCGGTCTTGCCGTGCCTGAGCGTGCCGAAGGAGGTGCCGAAGATCTGGTTGATCCACATGTCGATGCCGCCGAGCGCGACACCCGGCAGGCCGAAGCGCGACCAGAGCGGTTTGACGTTGCGAACCTTCTTGAGATCCTTGCCGATCGGGCTGTCGCGCCACGAATTCTCATATTCGACCACGTCGTCGTGGCTGCGGCCAGCGGCAATCGCCTGCGCCGTGTGCTCGGCTGCAAGCATGCCCGACAGGACGGCATTGTGCGAGCCCTTGATGCGCGGCAGGTTGACGAAGCCGGCCGAGCAGCCGATCAGCATGCCACCGGGGAAGACGAGCTTGGGCACCGACTGCCAGCCGCCTTCGGTGATGGCGCGCGCGCCATAGGAGATGCGCTTGGCACCCTCGAACGTGTCGCGGATCGAGGGATGCAGCTTGTGCCGCTGGAATTCCTCGAAGGGCGACAGATAAGGGTTCTTGTAGTTCAGGTGAACGACGAAGCCGACCGCCACCATATTGTCGTCGTAGTGGTAGAGGAACGAGCCGCCGCCGGTCCACATGCCGAGCGGCCAGCCGAACGAGTGCTGGACGAGGCCGGGCTTATGCTTTTCGGGCGCGACCTGCCACAGTTCCTTGATGCCAATGCCGAACTTTGGCGGATCGCGATCATTGGACAGGCCAAAGCGGGCGATGAGCTGCTTGGCGAGCGAACCGCGAACGCCCTCGCCGACCATCACATACTTGCCGTAGAGCGCCATGCCAGGCGTGAAGCCCGGCCCCGGCGTTCCGTCGCGCTCGACGCCCATGTCGCCGGTGATGACACCCGTCACCGCGCCGGCATCGTTGAAGGTGAGGCCTGCCGCCGCGAAACCCGGATAGATCTCGACGCCCAGTCCTTCGGCCTTGGCGGCGAGCCATTTGCAGACGTTCGACAGCGAGACGATGTAATTGCCGTGATTGTTCATCAGCGGCGGCATGATGAAATTGGGGATGCGCAGCGAACCGGCAGGCCCGACCAGCAGGAACCGGTCGTCGGTGACCTCGGTCTGGAACGGCGTGTCGCCTTCCTCGCGCCAGCCGGGCAGAAGAGCATCGATGCCGACCGGGTCGACCACTGCGCCCGACAGGATGTGAGCGCCGACTTCGCCGCCCTTTTCGAGCACGACAACCGACAGGTCGGGATTGATCTGCTTGAGCCGGATGGCGGCTGACAGGCCGGCCGGGCCGGCACCTACGATGACAACGTCGAACTCCATGCTTTCGCGTTCGACTTCGCTGGCTTCAATCTGGCTCGCGTCGCTCATTAATGTCCTCCGGTCTTACCACGACCTATAACGTCAATTTCCAATCATACGCCAGCAAAACGCGCCACCCGTGCGAATGAGCCGCATTGCAAGTTTTCGACACGATAGCCGCTAATCGCATTTGACGTAAACGTCAATTTTTCAGATGCCCCTATGACGCAATTTCATGAATGAAGGGGAATCGCGATGCAAGATACGCTCCCCGCTTTACCTGCCGCGCCACCCACCCTATTGATCGGCCATGGCAACCGCCACCCTGACCCGAGCCGCACTGGAAGAGCTGCTGCATTTCTATGCCGAAACCGGCGTCGATGCGGCACTCGAAGACGCGGCTGTCGACCGGTTCACGACGCCCGAGCCAGTGCGGGCGGCAAGGCCCTCGCCTCAGCCTGAAACTTCCGATGGTCAGAACATCTCCACCCAGCAGAGGATTCAGGCTGCCGCTCCGCCGCCCCGCCCCGCCGCTGCGGCAATCGTGCCCGACGAGGTGCAGGCCGCGCGGGCGCGCGAGGCCGCAAGATCGGCAGCGACGCTGGACGAATTGCGCGAGATTGTTGCCGCGTTCGAAGGGTGCAACCTGAAGGCAACGGCGAAATCGACTGTCTTTGCCGATGGCAACCCGTCAGGCGGCCTGATGCTGGTCGGCGAAGCGCCGGGACGCGAAGAGGACATCGAGGGATTGCCCTTTGTCGGGCGGTCGGGCCAGTTGCTGGACAAGATGCTGGCGGCGATCGGCATCGACAGGACAAAAGCCTATATCGCCAATGTCATTCCGTGGCGTCCGCCCGGCAACCGCACGCCGACGCCGCTTGAAACCGAGATTTGCCGCCCATTCATCGAACGCCAGATCGAGCTGGCCGCGCCGAAGGTTCTGGTCACGCTCGGCGGCCCGTCGGCCAAAGTGATCCTTGGTGCTCAGGAAGGCGTGATGCGCCTGCGCGGCAAATGGCAGGTCCACAAGACGCCGGGCGGGGTCGAGATACCGGTCATGCCGACGCTGCATCCTGCCTATCTGCTGCGCAATCCGGCACACAAGAAGCTCGTCTGGCGCGACCTTCTGCAGATCAAGGCGCGGCTTAGGCAGGAGAGCTAGGCGGCACGCCGAAACGCGCGCCGCCAGTTGTTCCCGCTCGTCCTCATGCCGCCGATGCAGCGGTTCGCAGCGATTGAAGCTGGCAGGCCGCAAGCGCGCCGACGAACAATGCCTGTCCTGCGACGAATGCCACGCCGAGCGCATTGGGCGTGATCGTTCCCGTCAACATCAGGCCGAAACTCGCAGCCGCCCACAATGAGTTGAGCGCCACGATATCGATCAGCACAAGCCGCGATACCGTCTGACGGCGCGACAGCGCCAGCAGGAACAGGCCAACCGGAACGAGCGCGAGGCCTGCCCAGAAGAGCAGAGCTTGCGGCAGGTCGAGAAACGGGGCGAGCAAAGGCGCCATACCGGCAACCGCGCCACCCATGGCGAGGCCGGCCGCGCCGTCGATCAGCAGGACATTGCGCAGGAAGGGAGTGTTGGCGATGGTCATGTCAGTCTCCTTTTCGAAGCCGGCCAGATTGCCGGGATGACATGATCCTGTGCGGTCTGCGCCGTCATGGCGATTACGCAGCAGGTAATAGGAACGGCTCGCTGTCCGGGCTAGGGTCGGCTCATGGACACACGCACTCCTCCGGTCGGCACCCTCATTCGCGAATGGCGCTCGCGGCGACGCCTCAGCCAGCTCGACCTCGCACTCGACGCCGAGATTTCGCAACGGCATCTCAGCTTTCTGGAATGTGGCCGTTCGGCCCCGTCGCGCGACATGGTGCTGAAATTGGCCGAACAGCTTGAAGTCCCGCTGCGTGAGAGAAACCGGCTGCTGATCGCTGCGGGATTTGCACCCCACTACCCCGAGCGCCCTATCCAGGACCCCGAAAATGCGTCCGCCATGGAGGCGGTCGAACTGGTATTGAAGGGACATGAGCCGTTCCCGGCGCTTGCCATCGACCGGCACTGGAACATCGTCAAGACCAATGATTGCGTCGGTCCTTTCCTGTCGCTGGTCACGGAACCGGCATTGCTGGAAGCGCCCATCAACGCCTTGAGGCTGAGCCTGCATCCCGGCGGGCTAGCGCCGCACATTCTCGACCTGCCGAGCTGGCGCGCTCATGTGATCGACCGCCTCCACCGTCAGTTTGCGGCGACCGGCGACGAGGGCATCGAGGCACTTGCGGCTGAACTGCGGTCCTATGCGGTGCCGGCATCCTGGCAGCGCAGGCCGCAGGCCCATCACGACCTTGCGACGATCCTCCGGCTCAAACTGTCCGACGATGTAACGCTCGCCTTCATCACGACAACGACAATCTTCGGGACGCCTCTGGACGTGGTGACATCGGAGCTTGCGATCGAGAGCTTCTTCCCGGCCGACGATGCGACCGCCAGATGGTTGTCGGCTAATCGGCCGGCTTCATGAAGCGTGCGATTTCGTGGCGCGGGGTCGCGCGGATGCGCGGCGCCAGCGCCTGCACATGAGCTGTATCGTCAGCCGCAGCAAGGACTGGCAGAATGACGCGCAGCGGCCGCATTTCGGCGACGCCGTTATGGATCGCCACGACATGATCGTAGAAATCCTCGCCGGAGACGGAACGCAGCGGCTCCTTCTCATGCATGATCGAGATGACGGTCGCGCCGGGGCAATGATCCTTGATCGCCTGATGGAATTCGACGCGCGACACCTGATCGAGCGCGCTGGAGGATTCGTCGAGGAACAGGATATCCGGCTTGTGCAGGATGATGCGCGCCAGCAACAGCCTTTGCTTCTGCCCGCCGGACAGGAGCTGGTCCCATGACTGGCCCTCGCGCGTCTCCTCGTTGATGTTGGCGATGAACGCGCCAAGCCCCGATTTGTGCAGGGCGTCAGCCACCGTCAGATCGTTGTGATCGCCGTCCGCATCCGGCAGGCATATCAGCTGTTTCAGAGTAATGCGCGGAAGCTTCACCTCCTGCGCGGCAAAGAATGTGCTGGCGCCCGCCGGGTAGGTGACCGAGCCGCTGCCATAGGGCCAGAGCCTGTTCAGCGCCTTCATCAGCGATGTCTTGCCCGAACCGGACTGGCCGACGAGCAACGTCCATGTTCCCGGCTGGAAATGAAGGGCGGGCGCCCGCAGGAATGCTTCAGCCGACGCGCCCTGATGAGCGAGTTCAAGGTCGGTCACGGCAAGGCCGAATGCCGGTTCCTGATCGCGGTAGACAAATGCCGAGCGGCCTGCCTGCCCGTAGAAATCGGGCGGCGTCTGGGCCTCCTCGATGGCTTCGGCCAGATCGGTGACGCGCCGCGCATTGGCCTTGAGGCTGGCAATGGCCGGCATGACCTGGATGAACCATGAGCACTCGCCGATCAATTGGTTCACGAGTTCGGCCCCGGTCACGTAGTTCTTCAGGCTGATCTCCGCCTGAATGTAGGGAACGAAGCCCGGCGCATAGGCGACGATGCGCGCGGCGAAGAAATTGTAGACATGGGTGAACGCCATATAACCCGCATCGTAGCGGTTGAGGCGATGCCATGTCCGGTCGATGCCTTTGTAAAGACGGTCGTGCAGCGCGTGCTGGGCGCTCTCGCCCTTCGACGCGGCGATCTGGAAGGAGCGGCGCAGGAACATGGTCAGCTCACCGCGATAGCTGCCCTCTGTCTGCTGCATGGCCGTCTGGAGTCCCTGGAGCACGCGGCCGATGCGCAGCGCGATGAACGTGTTGAGAGGCACATAGGCGGCGACGGCGACCAGCGCCAGAACCGCCGTGCCGTATTCGCCGAGGAAATCCAGTCCGGCGACCGCCGTCGAAGTTTCCAGCAATTTCATGCCGACGAAAAACAAAGACATGGTGACGCCGAGAATGCCCATCGCAAGGCCGATCGCACCGCCGGTCAGGCCCTTGATCGATTCCTGGACGCGCTGATCGACATTGTCGATGCGGCCGGCCACGCCTGCGCCGGCCGCCATGCCGTTCTGGAGATGGAAATGACTGTGATTGCTGTCGAGCAAAGCGGCGTTGAAACGCGAGTCGAGAAATGCCCGCCATTTCCGGTGCAGCGTAGTCGAGAACATGTGCCGCACGGCGATCATGCCGGCGTCCTTCATGATGACGAGCGCGACCAGCGTCACCGCGCTGGTGATCATCGTGTTCATCGGGTCGAGCGTGCGCGGATCGTGAAAGAAGGCGATCGAGGTGACGAGTTCGGCCGAGGCGACGGCGATCCAGACACTCGCCTTACTGGCAAGCGCGGTCAGCAGGGTGATGATCAGCGTCAGCGACCATGCCTCTTTCCAGCGCTCGGACAGCCAATAGGCCGCCAGAACGCCGCGCAATGTGCGCATGTCTGACACGGGCGTTCTGGGAGGCTCGCTTTGCGCGCCGCCCAGAAGCCGTTTCAGCGACATGCCGAAAATTCGGGCACGTTCGCGAATCAAATCCCTATCCGCCCTAGATCGTCTTCTTATTCACGCAAGACGCTACGCTTCGCCGGTAAATGCGCAATGACCAAAAAACTTGACACCTGTCGTAACGCACCGGACGTGTCTTCTAGGGAACACGTCACGCAGGGGAATATGCCGATTTCTGATCAATTGCAGGGCACTGACGAAAAAACCGGCAGCAAAACATGCTCAAACGGAGGGTGGCGAGGCCCCCTTTGCGCGAACCCGCTGCAGTCCGAGCTTGTGCTCGCGCCACAGGATGAACAGCCCCGCGCTGATGACGATTGCGCCGCCAACGATCGAATATGGCGTCGGGAGGTCGCTGAAAATCATGTAGCCGACAATACTTCCGATGATGATCGAGCTGTATTCGAAAGGCGCGACCGTTGCCGCGCTGCCGTAGCGATAGGCTTCCGTCATGAAGATCTGCGCGACACCGCCGCAGAAGCCGCACAGGATCAGGCACGTCGCCTGCCATGCGCTGAGTGACGACCAGCCGAACGGAATGGTGAGGAGCGCGACGACCGAACTCGTGATCGAGAAGTAGAGCACGATCGTTGCCGTTTTTTCGGTCGCGACAAGACTGCTGACCTGGATCATCGCGACCGCCGAGATGCCGGCCGCGATCAGCGCCGCGGCGACGCCCAGACCTTCGGCGCTGCCCAGTCCCTCGCCCGAGCGGAACAGCGTCAGGTTCGGCCAGACGATGATGAACACGCCGATGAAGCCGACTGCGACCGCGCTCCACCGGTAGATCCTGACGGTCTCGCCCAGAAGAAGCGCGCTGATGACGATGACAAGCAGCGGCTGCGCATAGTTCAGCATGATCGCCTCGGGCAGCGGCAGGCGCGTGAGCGCGAAGAAGCCGAACATCATCGAGGCCACGCCGACGATCCCGCGATAGGCGTGGCCCCATGGACGTTGCGTGTGCAGCGCGCCTCGCAACTGCCCCTGCCAGAGCAAATAGAGCACGATCGGGAAGAGCGCGAAGAATGAGCGGAAGAAGGAAATCTGTCCGGTCGGCAACTGCCCGGCGAGCTTGATGAAGGCCTGCATGGCAACGAAGATGCAGATCGAAGTGATCTTCAACCCGATCGCAGTCAGCGGCCGGTCGTTGCTGCCGCGATCTGTTGCCGCTGCGCTCAACGCCCTGCCGCGTCCTGTAATGCCTGCCAGACCCGCATCGGCGTTGCCGGCATCTCGATATGTCCGATGCCATGGGCGCGCCAGAGCGCGTCGGTCAGGGCATTGATCACGCAAGGCGTCGAGCCGATGGTTCCGGCCTCGCCCGCCCCCTTGAGGCCGAGGGCATTTGTTGTCGACGGCACGTTGCGCGTCTCGAAGTGGAAGTTCGGGAAAAGATCGGCACGCGGCATTGCATAGTCCATGAAGCTCGCCGTCAGAAGCTGGCCGTACTCTCCATAAACGGTGTTCTCCGTCAGTGCCTGACCGAGACCCTGGACGACACCGCCATGGACCTGTCCGGCAAGCAGGATCGGATTCACGACTGCGCCGAAATCGTCGACGATCGTATAGCGGAGAATTTCCGTCTGACCCGTGGCGGGGTCGATCTCGACCTCGCAGATATGCGTGCCGTTCGGATAGGTCGCTTCCTGCTGGACGAATTCGCCGAACCCCTTGAGATCGTCGGGGGTCTTGGCGGCTCTGGCGATTGCCGCAAAATCCATCGAGCGGTCGGTGCCGACAATGCGCGCCACGCCGTCGGCAAGCTCGATGTCGGCCGAACTGGCCTCAAGTTCGTCGGCGGCGATGCGCTTTATCTTCGCGGCGAGATCGTCGCCAGCGCGCGCCGCGGAGACACCGCCCAGCGGGATGGAGCGCGAGCCGCCCGTGCCACCGCCCTTCGCCAGTTCGTCGGTGTCGCCCTGGCGCACCTGGATGCGGTCGAGCTGCAGGTCGAGCTTGTCGGACACGAACTGCGCATAGGCGGTGACGTGGCCCTGTCCGTTCGACTGGGTGCCGATGAACAGCGTCACCGACCCGTCGCCGTTCAAGGTCAGGTGGGCAGGCTCAGAGCCAGCGAAGGCGCAGGCCTCGACATAGGTGGCCATGCCGATACCACGCAACATGCCTGCCTTGCGCGACGCCTCCAGCCTCTCGTCAAACGAGTCCCAATCGGCCCGCTGCATGGCCAGCGTCATGTGACCGTCGAACTCGCCGACATCGTATGTGCGGCCCGTCGGCGTCGTGTAGGGAAACTGCTGTGGCCGAATGAAATTGCGGCGGCGGATTTCAGCCGGCGCCATGCCGAGATCGCGCGCGCAGGCGTCAACCAGCTTCTCCAGCAGGAACGCCGCTTCGGGGCGTCCTGCCCCGCGATAGGCATCGACCGGACAGGTATTGGTGTAGACGCCGTCGATACCGACGAACAGCGCCTCTATGTCGTAGACGCCGGTAGACATCGACGCGCCCATCAGCGGAATGTACGGCCCGAACTGGGAAGCATAGGCCCCCATATTGGCGATCATGTCGACCTTCAGCCCGAGAAACCGGCCTTCGCGCGACAGCGCCATCTGGGCGGTGACGACATTATCGCGCCCCTGCGCGTCGGTCAGGAAATGCTCGGTCCTGTCGCCGGTCCACTTGACCGGCCGCCCAAGCCGGCGTGACGCTTCCATGACCATCGCATATTCGCGGTAGACGAAAGTCTTGGGGCCAAAACCACCGCCGACATCGGGGGTGATGACACGCAATTGCTGCGGCGTGATGCCGAACACCCCAGACAGGATGCGCTGCATGGAATGCACGCCCTGCGAGCCCGTCGTCAGGACGAAGCGCCCCTCCGGCTCGTTCCATTCGGCCACCGCCGCGCGCGGCTCCATGTAGTTGCAGACGAGCCGGTTGTTGTAGAATTCGATGCGGGTGACATGATCGGCCCCTGCGAAGGCAGCGTCGGCCTTTTCGCGCTCTCCCAGCTCGTAGCGGAAGGCGCGGTTCGACCCGTGCTCGGGCCAGATGACGGGCGTGTCGGCATCGAGCGCGGTCGCAGTCTGTGCGGCGACTGGCAAATCCTCGTAGTCGATCTCGATCAGTTCTGCCGCGTCCTGTGCCTGCGCTCTCGTATCCGCCACCACGAACGCAACCGCATCGCCGACATATTGCACCAGCCCGCGGCACAGGATCGGAATGTCGCGCGTCGGCGCGCGGGTGCCGTCGGGCTGCTTCTGCATGGCGGCTGATTTCAGATCGCCAAGATGGCCGAGGTCCGCTGCGGTCAGCACCATATGCACGCCGGGCGACTGCTCCGCAGCTTCGGTGGAGGTGATTGCGAACGTCGCGTGCGCCATCGGCGACCTGACGACATGAAGGTGCAACAGGCCGGCCGGCGAAAAATCGTCGGTGTAGCGTCCCTGCCCGGATATGAAGGCGTTGTCCTCCTTGCGAAGGACCGACGCACCCAGACCGAATTTCGGCGTAGCAACCGTCATCGAAGTCCTCGCAGTGTCTTTGGGAGATGACCACATGGTCCGCTCACAGTTTTGACGAGCAGGCATTTCGTGTAAAGAGCAGGTCACGTGAATTGTTGCGCCACAGACCGGCAAGGATTGCCGCAAGGGACGGCGAAAGGGCCATGATGCGGAGTGACACCGGACAGGTTTTCCGGCTCGAAGAGTATCAACCGAGCGACTGGCTGATCCCCCGAACGAGCCTTGTTTTCCAGCTCGATCCGGAGCGCACGCGCGTCACTGCAAGCCTGACGATCGAACGCCGGAGCGGAGCGCCGGTCGACAGGCCGCTGATCCTGGACGGCGACAGCCTTCGCCTGACGGGCCTCATGATCGATGGCGAAGCCATGTCCCCCGATCATTTCTCGGTGACGCCCGATCAGCTCACGATCCCGCTCCCGCCCGCCTCTGGCCGATTCGAGCTGACCGTCACGACGGAGCTCGACCCCTCCTCAAACACGGCGCTGATGGGGCTTTACCGTTCGAGCGGCAATTATTGCACGCAATGCGAGGCGGAAGGCTTTCGCCGCATCACCTATTTCCTCGACCGGCCGGACGTGATGAGCGTCTATACGGTGCGCATCGAGGCGCGCCGCGACGAAGCGCCGATCCTGTTGTCGAACGGCAATCCGGGCGATGCGGGCGACCTGGCCGACGGTCGCCATTTTGCCGTGTGGCATGACCCTCACCCCAAGCCGTCCTATCTCTTCGCGCTGGTTGCGGGCGATCTTGCGCTGGTCGAGGACAGGTTTGAAACCGCCTCGGGACGCCCGGTCAGGCTCGGCATCTATGTCGAGCATGGCAAGCAGGGGCGCGCCTCCTATGCCATGGATGCGCTGATCCGCTCGATGCGCTGGGACGAAGTGCGGTTCGGCCGCGAATACGATCTCGACGTGTTCAACATCGTCGCCGTGTCGGATTTCAACATGGGCGCGATGGAGAACAAGGGCCTCAACATCTTCAACGACAAATATGTCCTTGCAGATGCGCAAACCGCCACCGACGCCGACTTCGCCAATATCGAGGCGATCATCGCGCATGAATATTTCCACAACTGGACCGGCAACAGGATCACCTGCCGCGACTGGTTCCAGCTCTGCCTGAAGGAAGGGCTGACCGTCTATCGCGACCATGAGTTCTCGGCCGACGAGCGGTCGCGCGCCGTGGAGCGCATCGCCGACGTGCGCACGCTGCGCGCCCACCAGTTCCCCGAGGATCAGGGTCCGCTCGCTCATCCGGTCAGGCCGCGCCGATACCGCGAGATCAACAACTTCTACACGTCGACCGTCTATGAAAAGGGCTCGGAAGTCGTGCGGATGATCCACACGATCCTCGGACCCGACATGTTCCGCCGAGGCATGGACCTCTATTTCGAACGTCATGACGGCGACGCCGCTACGATCGAGGACTTCATCAAGGTTTTCGAGGATGTTTCGGGCCGCGACCTGACGCAGTTCTCGCTCTGGTATCATCAGGCGGGAACGCCGAACGTCGTCGTCTCGACCAGGCATGACGCCAAGACGCTGACGTTCGTCATCGAGCTGGAACAGTCCATCCCGCCGACGCCGGGCGAAGCGCGCAAGCGGCTGATGCATATCCCGCTCGCTTTCGGCCTTGTCGGTGGGAACGGCAACGACCTTGATGCGCGGGCCGACGACGACGACCTGATCGAAGGCGGCGTCATCCACCTTCGCAAGCGCCGGCATGTCATCACATTCCGGGGGATGCCGGTCCGCCCTGCTCTGTCGATCAATCGCGGCTTTTCCGCCCCCATCAATCTCGCCTACGACCAGCCGGTGACGGAGCAGACGTTCCTCGCCCGCCATGACAGCGACCTGTTCTCGCGCTGGCAGGCCCTGTCGGGGCTGGTGACACATGCGCTGATCAAGGCGAGCGCAGCCACGCGCGGGGGCAAGCAGCCGACATTCAACAAGACGCTGCTGAAGCTTTGTGCCGAGACCGCCGGCGACGAAACCCTGGAGCCGGCCTTCCGCGCGCTTGCCCTGACGCTGCCGAGCGAAGCTGACATCGCGCGCGAGATCGGGCGCAACATCGACCCCGACGCCATTCTGTCGGCGCGCAATGCGCTGGCGCGCGCGGTGGCTCAAAGCGACCCGCAATTGTTCACCAATCTCTACGCGCAATTGGCCGATGGAGGCCCCTATTCGCCGGACGCCGAGCGGGCGGGACGCAGGGCGCTGCGCAACGTCGTGCTCGACTATGTGGTTTGTGCCGCAAGCAGCCCCCGGATCGCTGCAGAGCAATATCGCGGCTCGACCAACATGACCGACCGGATGGCGGCGCTCGTCGTTCTGATCAACCGGGCCGGGTCATCGCCGGAAGCGCGCCAGGCGCTCGTAGATTTCGAGCGTGACTGGCAGCACGACGCGCTTGTCATGGACAAGTGGTTCATGGTTCAGGCGATAACGCCGGGCGCACAAGCCGCCGCGCGTGTGCGCAGTCTTCTGTCCCACCCCGCCTATTTGCCGGGTAATCCAAACCGCGTTCGCGCTCTTGTCGGCGCGTTTGCAACCGCCAACCAGACAGGCTTCCACGCAGCCGACGGGTCCGGCTACCGGCTTCTGGCGGATGTCATTCTGGATGCCGAGACGCGCAACCCGCAACTCGCTGCGCGGCTGGCCACCGCATTCCGGTCCTGGCGGTCGCTCGAACCCATGCGGCGCGAACATGCGCGCCAGACGCTTGCCGAAATCAAGGCGCGACCCGGCCTGTCGGCTGACTTGACGGACATTGTCGAAAGAACCTTGGGCTGACGGTCGCGCGGAGCATAATCCGCGCGCCATTTACCCTTTTTTCATCCGACCCTCTGGACACGCCGAATCACCTCTGATTCTTATAGGGCCGAATCGGATGTGCGGTGTTTCCGATCAATCGCAAAATCACGGGATGGGGCCCAGCGATGGGAGATGCGGACGCGCGCAGCGCGGCTGACAGGAGTTTTTTTGCCGGCGGGGACGGCAAGCCTCGGGCGCAGCGCCCCGGCTTCGTCGACTCGCCTGCTTACAAACGCATCCTTGCCGCCGAACCCTATCTGCGTCGCGCAATTCCTGCCCTCATCATCATCTTCCTGCTGGTCGTCGCCGCCATGCGCGCGCTGTCGATGATGACGCTTTACGAAGACATGGAGCGCGACCAGCGTTCGACGCTGGCCCTTGCCTCAACCGCCGCGGCAAACGCGCTCGACATGCAGCGGCGCATCACTGCCGACCCGATGCAGGCCGCAAGGGCCGCCGTCAGCGGCACGGCGACCTCTGGCGGGCTGAGCCGACATCACGTGCTTCTTGCACTCGACGAAAAATTCTCCGTGCGCGCCGCCACTCCTTCCAATGCCGGGTGGGAGGGCCGCGCGCTCGACCGGCTGGTCGAGAACGGCCAGCCGCTGTTCCTCTATGGCGAGCGAGCAGGCGTCATGGCCGTGCAGGTCGATGGAGAGAAGTGGCTGGCGAAACTGATGTTCACATCGGACAGGCAGGCGTCGGTGATGGCGATGATCTCGAACGAGGCGGCCTTTGCCGAATGGCGCCGGCTCGTCTCCCTGAATGTCAGCCTGTTCGTCCTGACGTCGGGCGTGCTCATCGTCATTCTCTACGCCTACTTCTCGCAGGTTTCGCGCGGCCAGGCGGCCGACCGGATCTATTCCGAAGGTCACAAGCGCATCGATTCCGCGCTGCTTCGCGGCCGCTGCGGCCTGTGGGACTGGGACATGAGCCGCGGGCGGATGCTCTGGTCGCAATCCATGTTCGAGATGCTTGGCTACAAGCCGCGCACTGAGATGCTCGACTTCGGCACCGTCAACGAAATCATCCATCCCGAAGACGGCGATCTGTTCGAACTCGCAAAATCGCTGGTGGCGCGCGAGATCGACAATATCGACCAGGTGTTCAGGATGCGCAGCGCCGGCGGCCAATGGGTCTGGGTGCGCGCGCGCGCGCAGGTGATCGATCCCGATGCGCCCGAGGTTCATCTTCTGGGCATCGCCATCGACGTGACCGAACAGTTCATGCTGGCGCGCCAGTCGGAAGCGGCAGACCAGCGGCTGCGCACCGCAATCGAAAGCATCTCGGAATCCTTTGTCCTCTGGGACGCCCGCCAGAGGCTGGTCATGTGCAACACGCGCTTCCAGGAATATGCGGGTCTGGGCAATACGGACATCGAGCCGGGTACGGCGCGTTCGGCCATCGAAGAAAAGATGAACGACTTCGTCACCGAGCGCCGCATGGCGAATGCGAGCGGGCGAAACGGCAGTGCGACCTATGAACGGCAACTGGCCGACGGACGCTGGATGCTGGTCAACGAGCTGATCACGCGCGACGGCGGCTGCGTTTCGGTCGGCGCGGACATCACGGCGATGAAGCAGCATCAGGAAAAGCTGGTCGACAGTGAGCGGCGTTTGATGGCGACGATCCATGACCTCAGCCTGGCGCGCAAGGCGGAAGAACTGCGCGCGCAGGAACTGGCCGATCTGAACCGCAAATATATGCGCGAGACAGAACGGGCGGAGGCGGCGAACCGCGCGAAGTCCGAATTCCTCGCCAACATGTCACACGAGCTGCGCACGCCGCTCAACGCGATCATCGGCTTCTCGGAACTGATGCAGTCGCAGCTTTTCGGCCCGCTCGGCTCGGATCGATACGAGGAGTATTCCCGCGACATCAATTCCAGCGGCAACTACCTGCTCGGCGTCATCAACGATATTCTCGACATGTCGAAGATCGAGGCAGGCCGCTTCTCGCTCGACCGCGAAAAGATCAATCTCGCGCCATTGATCGAGGAAGCCACTCGGGTCATCTCGCTGCAGGCCGAAACCAAGTTGATCGAGGTGAAGGCGAATATCAGCCCGTCGATGACGATCAATGCCGACCGCCGCGCCATCAAGCAGATCGCGATCAACCTGTTGTCCAATGCGGTGAAGTTCACGCCGAATGGCGGCAAAGTCACGGTCAGGGCGCGCAAGGTGTCTGACGCGATCCAGCTGACCATCGAGGACACGGGCTGCGGCATCTCGAAAGAAGCGCTCAAGAAGATCGGCAATCCGTTCGAGCAGGTCGAGAACCAGTTCACCAAATCCCATGCCGGCTCGGGGCTTGGGCTGGCGATCTCCGGCTCGCTCGCCAAGCTCCACGGCGGCGCGCTCAAGATCAGATCGCGGCCGGGCATCGGGACAATCGTCTCGGTGCGCATCCCGACCCGCAACAAGACCAAGGCCATCGCGCCGATGAAGAAAGCGGCCTGATCGCCGTTAGTTTTTCAGGCCGGCCAGAATTGCGTCAAAGGTCTTTCGGACACCGCGCGAGGTTTCCTTTATGTCGGCTTCAAGCACCGAAAGGTCGGGCATGTCCGTCTGGCGCGCCAGAATATCGGCCAGACCTGGCGGCACGTCCTTGGGGTCGAACGATCCGTCGAGGCACAGCCTGATGATCTGCGTCAGCAGCATGTAGAGGTTATGCGCGCGCGTCAGGTCCGCGCCGACATGCGGCTCGGCAAATCCGTGCGCAAGATGAGCCAGAACCTCTGCGGTCGAAGTCGAGCGCGTGGGCAGGCTGGAATTGCCCGTCAGCACCGCAACCTGCGCGAGGAACTCCAGATCGATCAGCCCGCCGGGAATGAGTTTGAGATCCCATATGTCCTTCGGCGGCTTTTCCTCGCCGATCAGCGCGCGCATCTTCCTGGCTTCGGATGCGACCTTCGCTGGTGAGCGTTCGGATGCGATCACCTCCGCAACCGCCTCGTCGACGGCATTGGCAAAGCCGGCATCGCCAGCGACGACGCGCGCGCGCGTCAGCGCCATGTGCTCCCAGATCTCGGCATCCTCGCGCTGATATTTGCGGAATGCGTCGAAGTGGGTCGCAACCGGCCCCTTGTTGCCCGATGGACGCAGTCGCAGATCGATTTCGTAGAGAACCCCTTCGGCAGTCGGGGCCGAGACCGCCGCGATCAGCCGCTGGGTCAGGCGGGTGTAATAGAGCGATGGCGCGAGCGGCTTTGGCCCGTCGGACTCCTCCGCCGTATCGGCATGTCGATAGAGCAGGATCATGTCGACGTCGGAGCCTGCGCTGAGTTCGCGGCTGCCGAGCTTGCCCATGCCCAGAAGCACGACCTCGCCGCCCTGCACCCGGCCGTGGCGCATGCTGAACTCGGCAAGCACGGCGTCGAGAGCAGTACCAATCGTCAGGTCCGCCAGATCGGAGAACGCCTTGCCTGCGCGCGTGGCATCGATGGCGCCCGTCAGCAGGCGCACGCCGATCAGGAACTTCTGCTCGGCGGCAAAGATGCGCAACCGGTCGAGCACTTCCTCATGCAGCGTCACGCCGTCGAGAAACGCGACCAGCCGCCCCGAGAGATAGGTGCGATCCGGCAATTCGGTCAGCATCAGCGGGTCGAGCAGGCCGTCGAATACATGCGGACGCCGGGTGATGATCGCAGCCAGTCTTGGAGCCGCACCCATGATGCGCGCGAGCAATTGCAGCAGCGCCGGGTTGCTGCCCAGAAGCGAGAAGAGCTGGATGCCGGCAGGCAGGCCGCCAAGGAATGCGTCGAAGCGCACGATCGCCTCATCCGCCCGCTTGGTCGCGCCGAATGCCTGCAACAGCGCAGGCGTCAGTTCGGTCAGGCGTTCGCGCGCCTCGGCAGATTGCGTGGCGCGATAACGGCCGAAATGCCAGGCGCGGATGATGCGGCAGATATCGCTTGGCCGCTCGAAACCGAGCGACGACAGCGTCTGCAACGTGTCCGGATCGTCGACATCTCCGGTAAAGACGAGATTGCCGATGCCCGCCGAAAGCTGCGGCGCGGATTCAAACAGCGCCGCGTAGTGGCGCTCGACCTCCTGCAAGGATTTGCGGAATTCGACCGAGAACGCCTCGGCGCTGTCGAAACCGCGCATCCGCGCGATGCGCTCAAGCCCCTCGTCATCTTCGGGCAGCATGTGGGACTGCTCGTCTGCGACCATCTGGATCGCGTGCTCGACATCGCGCAGGAACCAGTATTGCCGGGTCAGCACGTCGCGCGCCTCAGCCGATATCCAGCCGCGCGCTGCAAGTTCGCCAAGCATGGCAATCGTCTCGCGCCCGCGCAAATCCTTGAAGCGCCCGCCGGCGATCAGTTGCTGCGTCTGGACGAAGAACTCGACCTCGCGAATGCCGCCCCGGCCGAGCTTCACATTGTGGCCCTTCACCGCAATTTCGGCATGGCCCTTGTGTGCGTGAATCTGGCGCTTGATCGAATGAACGTCGGCGATCGCCGCATAGTCCATGTATTTGCGCCAGACATAGGGCTGAAGCTCCTTCAGGAATGCCGCTCCCGCCGCAATATCGCCCGCGACGGGTCGCGCCTTGATCATCGCGGCGCGCTCCCAGTTCTGGCCCCTGCTCTCGTAATAGTGGAGTGCTGCCAGCACCGGGATCGCCAGCGGCGTCGAGCCGGGATCGGGGCGCAGCCGAAGGTCGGTGCGGAAGACATAGCCGCCGCCGGTGCGGTCCTGAAGAATGCGCACCATCCGCCGCGTCAGCCGCACGAACAGGTCATTCGCTTCATAAGGGTCGATGATTGCGGGCGCTTCCGGGTCGAAGAAGACGATCAGGTCGATGTCGGATGAATAGTTCAGTTCGTGCGCGCCATGCTTGCCCATGGCGATCAGTATCCAGCCCGAACCCCTGGCCGGGTCGGCAGGGTCCGGCAGATTGATCTTGCCCTGCGAATGCGCATCGCGAAGCAGGAAGTTTGCGGCAGACGACACGGCAGCATCGGCCACGTCGCTCAACCGGCGAACCGTCGCCTCGGTGTCGAAGATCTTTGCCAGATCGCAGATTGCGATCAGCGCATGGGCCTGCGCCTTCAGCCGTCGCAGCGCCGCCATGATATTGGCCTCGCTGGCGTCGTCCGCAAAAGGCAGGTCCGAAATTTCCGACAGGATTTCGTCGAGGTGCTCGCCTGCGCGGCCTGCCCGCAAGGCGTCGAGCACCTGTGGCTGGCGGCGCACCGTGTCGCGAAGATAGGGCGACAGGTTGAAGACTGCGCCAAGAAGCTGCGTGACGTCGCCCTTGCGCTTCAGCTCTCGCGCAAGCTCGTCCAACCCGGCTTCGGTTGCCGCCTCCGCAATCTCAGCCAGTTCGCCGGCTGCCTCCGCCGCATCGATCGGTTTGAGATGCGCCTGCTTGCCGCCGAACCAGACCGTGGGAGATTTCGACGACTGCGACACTCAGGCTTTATCCTTGAAGACCATCCCCACCTTAAGGCCGGGATCGTTACCCGACAATTGCAGACGGCCGCGATGGAATTTCATGACCGCGTCGGCGAGGCTCAGGCCCAGCCCCGAACCCGGTTGCGATCGGCTCTGCTCCAGCCGCACGAACCGCTCCACGGCGCGCGCGCGATCTTCCTCGGGGATGCCGGGACCGTTGTCCGAAACCTCGACGACAATCTCATTGTCTGCGCGCGCCAACCGCACCTCGACCTTGCCGCCGCCCTCGGTCTCGGAGGAATATTTGATCGCATTGTCGACGATGTTCGACAGCGCCTGACCGATCAGCTCGCGATTGCCCATCACGCGCTCCTCATCCAGCGCGCCGATCGTCAACGAAACGCCTTGCTCTTCGGCGAGCGGCTCGTAGAGTTCGACCACGTCACGCACCGTCTCGGCCAGCGCGACCTCGGTAACCGCCTCCGCCGAATTTCCAGCCTGCAATCTGGAAATCATCAGTATGGCGTTGAAGGTACGGATCAATTGGTCCGATTCGGCAATCGTCGCCTCAAGCGCCTCGCGATATTGGGCCTGCGAATGCTTGCCCGACAGTGCCGCCTCGGCGCGGTTGCGCACCCGCGTCAGCGGCGTTTTCAGATCGTGGGCGATGTTGTCCGACACCTGTTTCAGCCCATCGTTCAGCGTCGCAATGCGCGAAAGCATGGCATTCAGGTTCTCCGACAAGCGGTCGAATTCGTCGCCCGCACCCGTCACCGGCAGCCGCCCGCTCAAATCGCCGCCCATGATGCGGCGGCTCGCCTGCGACAGGCGGTCGATGCGGGTCAGCGCCTGGCGGCCGACGAAATACCAGATGAGAAGCGCACCAAGCCCCATCAGGCCGAGTGCTACGGTCAGAGACCGCCTTATGATCTTCTGGAAGCGTTCCGGTTCGCCAAGATCGCGGCCCACCAGAATGATCATCTGGTTTGGCAGGCGGTTGACTTGGGCAATCGCCAGGTGGCGCTGCATCGCGCCCGCATTTCCAGTTTCCTCAGGAGATCGCGTCGTGCCTTCTCCGAACCGGCGATAGGCGAATGGGCGCTCGGTCCAGCCTTCCGTTTCGAGCACGCCGGCGTCGAGCGAATCGACATTGCCGGCCAGCGGCCTGCCGTTCGGCTCGGCCAGCAGATAAAGGTTTGCGCCGGGCTGGCGCGAGCGCAGGGTCACGGACCGGGCGAGCGAAGGAATGCCGCCCCGCTCATAGGATCGCGCCAAGCTCAGCGCCTCCTCCTGGATCGTTTCCTTCGTCTGGACGATGAGCATCCGCGACGACATCGACGTCATGTAGAAGACGAGTGCCAAAGCGGAGCAGACGAACAATAGGAAATAGAGCGCCGAGAGACGGACCGCCGTCGTTCTGAATATGGCGAGCAGGCGCTGTGTCATCCGGCCTTGAGCATGTAGCCGGCGCCGCGAACCGTATGGAGCACCGGCTTGTCGAAGCCTTTCTCGATCTTCGAGCGCAGGCGCGACACATGCACGTCGATCACGTTCGTCTGCGGGTCGAAATGATAGTCCCAGACATTTTCGAGCAGCATGGTGCGCGTCACCACCTGCCCGGCATGACGCATCAGATATTCGAGCAGGCGAAACTCGCGCGGCTGCAGTACGATCTCGCGGTCGGCACGCTTGACGCTATGAGACAGGCGGTCAAGCTCAAGATCGCCGACGCGGTAGACGGTATCGTTGTCGCGCACCATCGCACGGCGGTTCAGGACCTCGATGCGCGCGAGAAGTTCGGCAAAGGCATAAGGCTTGGTCAGATAGTCGTCGCCGCCGGCGCGAAGTCCCTTCACACGGTCGTCCACCTCGCCCAGCGCAGACAGGATCAGCGCCGGCGTCTCATTGCCGCGCGCCCTGAGGCCCGCCACGACCGAAAGGCCGTCGCGGCGCGGCAACATGCGATCGACGATCAGCACATCATAAGATTCAGAATCAGCAAGGTTGAAGCCGCTCTCGCCGTCGCGCGCGACATGTGCGGTGTGGCCGGCCTCGACCAGCGCCTTCTCAAGATATTCTGCCGCTTCGCGATCGTCTTCGATGACGAGAATCTTCATGGAGCCGTTACCGGTGCTTTCGACATGAGATGCGGTTTGCAGCGCCATCGGTCAAGTTCCCTCTCAAGTTGCCGCCATTGCGGCAACGGCAGCGGGCCTTTGGGAAAACCCGCTGCCGTCAGGCCGGTTGACTGGTACGCCCGGCCTTGCGCCTCACCCGGCCGGTCGCGGGGGACGCCCCCGGCCGAGCGTGCGTTTCGATCAGCCCTGCTCGACGGGCAGCGCCACGAAGCGGCTGGCGTCGTCACGCTTGACCTGGAAGAGAACGGCCTTGCGGCCCGCCTTCTGTGCCTCTTCGACCGCCTTGGTCACGTCCTGGCTGGACTTCACCGGCTTGGAGTTGACCGCGACGATCACGTCACCGGCCTGCACCTGCCGGTCGGCGGCGGCGCTATCGCTGTCGACATCGGTGACCACCAGCCCCTCGCCATCTTCCGACGGCGTGACGGTGAGGCCAAAGCTCGCGAGCGAGCTTGCGGTCGGCGACGGCGTTTCGTCAGGCGTTGCTTCGGCCTTGTCGGGCGTGCCGGGCAGCGTGCCGAGCTTCACGTCGTACGTCTTTGCCTCGCCATTGCGCCAGACCTCGACCTTCACGCTCGAGTCAGGCGCAATGCCGGCGACCAGACGCGCCAATTCGCGGGGGCCTGCAACCTCGCGGTCGTTGACCTTGGTGATCACGTCGCCGGCCTCGATGCCGACCGCCTTTGCCGGACCATCGCTCTGGGCTTCGCTGACAAGCGCTCCCTTGGCGGACTTGAGACCGACCGAATCGGCGATTTCATCGGTAACGGGCTGGATCTGCACGCCAAGCCAGCCGCGACGGATCGAACCGCCATCCATCAACTGGTTGACGACGTCCTTTGCGGTCGATGCGGGAATTGCAAATGCAATGCCGACATTGCCGCCCGAGGGCGAGAAGATCGCGGTGTTGATGCCGACAACCTCGCCATTCAGATTGAATGCCGGGCCGCCGGAGTTGCCGCGATTGACGGCCGCGTCGATCTGGATGAAGTCGTCATAGGGACCAGCACCGATGTCGCGGCCACGCGCCGAGACGATGCCGGCTGTGACCGTGCCGCCAAGACCGAACGGATTGCCCACAGCCACGACCCAGTCGCCGACGCGAACCGCCGCGTCATCTGCAAACGAGACGTAGGTGAAGGTCTTGTCGGAATCGACCTTGAGCACCGCGAGGTCTGTGCGATCATCGGTGCCGATCAGTTTGGCATTGAGTTCGGTGCCATCATTGAGCACTACACTGTAGCTGGCGCCATCGCGGACAACGTGATTGTTGGTCACCAGATATCCGTCACCGGTGATGAAGAAGCCCGACCCTTGAGAAGACGGGCGCAGGCGCTGCGGGCCGCGCTGCTGCTGGCGGTCGCCACGACGTTCGGCGCGCGGGCCATCGCCGCGCTGATTGTCGCCCCGCTGGCCGTCGCCGCGGAATTCGCGGAAGAAGCGCTTCATCGGATGATCGTCAGGGAGATTGTCGAGGCCGGGTCCATCGAAGAAGAAGTTGCCACCGCGACCGCTGCCCCAGCCGGAACGGTCATTGGCAGGCTCTACGGGAGAGCTGACGCGGACCGAAACGACGGCGGGCGTAACCTTCTCGACGACATCGGCGAAACCGGGAGCCTGCGGCGCGGTGACACGAACCGCTTCGGCGAAGACCGGGACGGTGCCCGAGGTGACGGCTCCAATGCCGATCGCGCCGGCGATCGCGAGCGAGGCAACGGTGGCCATCAGCTTCCTGGAGCGGGACGGTGACTGAGCGGGGGTGGTCATGATCTGGTGTCCTTTCACAGACGGACGCGACGTGCGGCATCCTCGGGACAGACAGATAGCGACGCCTACATTACGGCGTTCTTTCCGGCAGATGAAACTTTCGTAATGAAAGCAGGCGTCAGTCGCCTACCGGTCGTTGCTCAACGCTTCGGAAAGTGCTGCCTTCTCCGCCTCCGTCAGCGGAACTGCATTGTCCTTGCGCCTGCGGCGCGAGGCGGCGAGTATATAGAGCCCACCCGCAATGAGCAGCACAGCAGGCGTTGCCCAAAGCGCGGCATTGCGCCAGCTCATTCGCGGCTTGAGCAGAACAAATTCGCCATAGCGCGACACGACATAGGCAATCACCTCGTCATTGGAATCACCCGCCACAAGCCTCTGGCGCACGAGCACGCGCAGATCCTTCGCAAGTTCAGCGTCGGAATCGTCGATCGACTGGTTCTGGCAGATCATGCAGCGCAGTTCCGCCGAGATCGTCCGCGCGCGCGCTTCAAGCGCCGCATCGGGCAGCACCTCGTCAGGCGTCAGTGCAAGCGAAGGCACGGCCAGAAATGCCAGCATCAGCAGCGTGACCAGCAGGCGGGCGAGCCTCCTCATTGCGCCGGCACCCCGACGGGCGTCGCTTTCGCGGTCTTGCGCACGGCAGGTGCTCCGACCCGCAGCCTGCGGTCAAACAGCGAAAGCGCACCACCAACCATCATCAGCACCGGACCCAGCCAGATCAGCACCACCAGCGGTTTCCACCAGACACGCACGACCAGCCCGCCATTGGCCGACCGGTCGCCGAGCGAGACATAGATCTGGCTCAGCCCACGCGTCGAAATGCCGGCCTCAGTCGTCGGCATCTGGCGCGCCGTATAGACTCGCTTAGACGAGACGATGTCGTCGAGCTTGCGCCCGGCAACGTTCAACAGTGAGAACCGGCCCTGATCCTCGACGAAATTCGGTCCCCTGACCGGTCGCATTTCGTCAAAGCGCAGGACGTAATCGGCGATCTCGATACGCTCTCCGGGCGAAATGGCAACGATGCGCTCCTGCTCAAGACCCGTGGTCGCGACGATGCCGAGCAGGGTGACACCAAGACCGAAATGCGCGAGCGTCGTGCCGAAGGCCGAGGCCGGCAGACCGGTCACGCGGCGCATGGCGACACCGAAGCTCACATTCCCCGCCCCCGATTTAAGCACCAGATCGGTCAGCGATCCGACAATCAGCCAGGCCGACAGCGCGCAGCCGATGGCCACGAAGGTCGCATTCCGGTCGGCAAACAGTGCGACCAGAAGGCCGACCGCAAGGGCGATTGCCGCCGCCGCAAACAGGCGCTGCGACACGGCCCCGAGGTCGCCACGCTTCCATGGCAGCAGCGGGCCGAACGGCACCGCCAGCATCAGCGGCAGCATCAGCGCGCCGAAGGTCAGGTTGAAGAAAGGTGCGCCCACCGAAATCTTGTCGCCTGTGACGGCTTCGAGCGCCAGCGGATAGAGCGTGCCGACAAAGACGGTTGCGGTCGCCGTCGTCAGGAACAGATTGTTCAGGACCAGCGAGCCTTCGCGCGAGATCGGCTGGAAGATGCCGCCCGGCGTCAACGCCTGCGCGCGCCAGGCAAACAGCGCCAGCGACCCGCCGACGAAGAAGATGAGAATGGCGAGGATGAAGACGCCGCGGCTCGGATCGGTAGCAAATGCATGCACGGAAGTCAGCACGCCCGAGCGCACGAGGAACGTGCCGAGCAAAGAGAGCGAAAACGTGAGAAGTGCCAGCAGGATCGTCCAGATCTTCAACGCCTCGCGCCGCTCCATGACGATCGCCGAATGCAGCAGTGCCGTTCCCGCCAGCCACGGCATGAAGGAAGCGTTTTCGACCGGGTCCCAGAACCAGAAGCCGCCCCAGCCGAGTTCGTAATAGGCCCAGTAAGACCCCATCGCGATGCCGCCGGTCAGGAAAACCCAGGCCGCAAGGGTCCACGGCCTGACCCAGCGCGCCCAGGCCGCATCGATGCGTCCCTCGATCAGCGCCGCAACGGCAAAGGAAAAGCAGACCGAGAAGCCGACATAGCCAAGGTAGAGCAGCGGCGGATGGATCGCGAGGCCAATGTCCTGCAACAGCGGGTTGAGGTCGTTGCCTTCGATGGGCGCAGGCGACAGTCGCGCAAACGGATTGGACGTCAGCAATATGAAGAGCAGGAAGGCGACCCCGATCATGCCCTGTATGGAGAGCACCGTCGCCTTGAGGCTGGGGGGAATATTGTTGCCGAACGCGGCTACCAGCGCGCCGAAGAAGGTCAGGATGAGAACCCAGAGCAGCATCGAGCCTTCGTGATTGCCCCAGGTTCCGGTGATCTTGTAGATCATCGGCTTCATCGAATGGGAGTTCTCCCACACGTTCAGAAGCGAGAAATCGGACTGGATGTAGGCGATTGCGAGCGCCACAAAGGCAATCGCCGTCATGCAGAAGGCCGTCACCGCCACCGGCCCTGCCACCGCGATCAGCCGCTGCTGCCCGGTGCGCGCGCCAACCATCGGCAGCACGGACTGGACGATCGAGAGTGCCAGCGCCAGAACGAGCGCGAAATGGCCAGCCTCGACTGTCATGGTTTCGCCTTTTCTTCCGGCTGCCAGACACCCTTTTCCTTCAGGCTGTCGGCGACTTCCTTCGGCATGTAGGTCTCGTCATGCTTGGCGAGCACATGGTCGGCGACGAACACGCCGTCGGTCCCTAGCGCGCCTTCTGTGATCACGCCCTGCCCTTCCCGGAAAAGATCGGGCAAGATGCCGTCGTATACAACCTTGACCGTCTGGGTCTTGTCGGTCACGCCAAAACTCACCTTCGTGCCCTGCCCGCGTGCAATCGACCCATCCTCGACCAACCCGCCAAGTCGGAACCGGATGCCGGCCTCCATTGGCTGAGCAACAAGGTCAGAAGGCAAGCGGAAATAGGATGTGCGCTGGCCAAGGGCATAAAGCGTCAGCCCGGTCGCCATCAGCAGGAACGCCATTCCGCAGGCGATGACGGTCAGCCTCTTCTGCTTGCGCGTCATCTCAGCCGCCCTTCCCGATGCCGAGGTCGGCGGCAAACCGGTTCACATTGTCGAGCGCCGCCGCATTCCCGGCAAGCCCGGAGCGCGCGCGGGTCAAAGCCTCTTCCGCCGCGTCCCTGCGGCCAAGCACGACATAGGACCGGATCAGCCTCTCCCATCCTTCCACATCGCCGGGTTCGGCGCGAAGCTTGGCGTCGAGGCTCGCCACCATGCCCTCGATCATCGACTGCCGTTCCTCGGCGCTCATGTCCTTCGTAGCTTCCGCCGTGTCTGCGACCTGCCTTTCGACGTGTGCGCGCTCGGCCGCGCCGCGCTGCGCGGCATCGATTGCCACCTGCCAGGGCGAATCTGCCGGCAGCGACGATTTCAGCGCGGCCAGTGCGGCCTGCGCCTCTTCGAGCCTGCCTTCCTGAATCAATGCGGTTGCAAGAAAATAACGGGCGCGCGGCTCCACGGGCTCGATGGCCAGCGCCCGTTCGAATGCGGCGCGCGCATCCGCCGTGACGATGCCGCCGGCGATGCCTGTGATCGCTTCGCCAAGCCCGACCTGCCGCTCCGCATCCGAGCCAAGCAGGCGGATCGCATTCTCGAACGCGGTGCGCGCATCGCCGTAACGTTCCTGACGCAGATAGACCGGGGCAATCACGCTCCAGCCGCGCGCATCGTCGGGATTATCTGCCAGATGGCGTTCGGCCCGCGCCAGCAACTCCTCGACGCTGCTCGACGCCGGGTCCGCCGACAGGCGCGCAGACAGTGGCTCGCCGGGGCGGCCTGCTGCGCCAATCGCGGAATAGAGCCCCCAGGCGATGAGCGGCACCGAAAGCACCGACACCAGACCGGCCCAACGCACCAGCCCCTGCGAAACAGGCTTCCTTTCCGCCCTCGACGCCGCCGAAACCTTGATCAGGCGGCGCGCGACCTCGGCCCGCGCCATCTCCGCCTGCGGCCCGGCAATCCGGCCGCGCGCGGCGTCACGGTCGATCTCCGCCAACTGGTCCTTGTAGACCTCGGCGTCATATCCCGACGGCGCAATGCTTTCGCCGCGACGCGTCATAGGCCACAGGATCGCCGCGCAGGCGATCAGTGTCATGGCAGCGGCTGTGACCCAAAACAGCATGGCGCACATTTAGAAGGGCGCAGGGTTCCTGCCAACAGGCTGGTATGCGGCCATTTGGCCGAAACCGCCAACTAAAGGCAGCGTGACCCGCCCGTCAGGTCACATTCAGGTGAGAACCGACCAGCTGCCGTCAGGATTGCGGCAGGCGGTGCCGCGAACCATCTGCGGCTGCCCGGTCAGCACGATGGTATGCGTATACTGGCGGCAATCCTGCGACCCGACGCGATAGGGCTGTGCGGCCCTCACCTCGCCGCGCCTGCCCTGAAGATCGCCCCACAGCACAGGCTGGCCGACAGGCGTATATTCCAGCGCCTTGTATTCGGCTTCCAGCGCCTGCGAGCGTTCCGCGCCGCTCAGTTGCGCACCGCCGATCAGGCCGCCGCCAAGGGCGGCAATGATGGCGCGCCCCGCCGGAGCCTGCGGGCGTGGCGTCGGGCCAACGAAGCCGCCGACGATCGAGTTCGAAGGCGTGGACGTCGCGCAGCCTGCAAGTGCGAGAGCTGCGGAAAGGACGAGCAATTGAAACTTCATCATTTTCCCTGAACCTGAAGCCGATCAGGCCATTTGTGCAAATATTCTCTGGCCGATTTCGGCCTGCTTGTCATGCGGCTTTTGGAAGACGGACAACGGCTTTGAGGCCGCCAAGTTCCGACCGCCCCAATTCCAGCCTGCCCTGATACTCCGCCACCACATCGGACACGATGGCCAGACCCAGCCCAGTTCCGGGCTTCGTCTCGTCCAGCCGTCTGCCACGCTTGAGCGCCTCGCGCGCCTGATCCTCCGGGATGCCCGGTCCGTCGTCTTCGATGACGATGGAGAACATCGCCTCATCGCCATCGCCAGGCAACAGCGTGGTGCGCGCATCGGCGTTACCCCACTTCATCGCGTTTTCAAGCAGATTCCCGACGATTTCCTCCAGATCCTCGCGCTCGCCGGCAAAGACGGCAGGGCCACCAGGGACAAATGCCAGCTTCATGCGCGGGTTGAGCTTGCCCATCACCCGCACCATTCGCTCAAGCACCGGTTCGACCGGTGTGCGGAACACAACGCTTTCGCGCTGCGAGGCAATCCGCGCCCGCTGGAGGTAGTGGTCGATCTGCTGCTTCATCGCCGCTGTCTGCGTATTGATCAACTCGCCCTTCTGGCCGCCGATGGTGCGGCCCTCATTGGTCAGCACCGCAAGCGGCGTCTTCAGCGAATGGGCCAGATTGCCGACCTGGGTGCGCGACCGCTCCAGAATGCGCCGGTTGTTTTCGATCAGGGCGTTGGTTTCATTGGCCAGCGGCTCGATTTCGGTCGGGAAAGTGCCGTCCAGCCGCCGCGCCGTGCCTTCACGCACGCTCGACAGCGCCTCGCGAACGCGCCCCAGCGGTCGCAGGCCAAACAGGATGGCCGCCGCGTTGATCGCCACCATTCCAAGGCCGAACAGCGCAAGATAAGCGTATAGCTGGCGATTGAACGCGTCGATCTCCGCATCGACCTCATCGAGGTTTCCCGTCACCCGGTATCGCGCGATGCGGTCGCTTTCGCCGAGCACGACTTCCGTCTCCAGCACAGCGACGTTCTGGCCATCAGGTCCGGTCGCGCCGTAGCGACGACGGAACGATCCATCGAAGGGAACGGCGACAACCGACGGAGAAGCGATGGCAGACAGCATCGAATCCGATTTCAATTCACCCTTGAGGCCCGCCGCCACGGGTTCGACCGACCAGTACCAGCCCGAATCGGGGATCAGATAGCGTTCGTCGCCAAGCTGCGGGCTGCCTGTCAGCTGCCCGTCAGCACTCGCGCCGACGGAGGCCACCAGGTTGAAAAGATTTGCCGACAGGAGATTGTCGAAGCCGCGTTCGCTTGCCTCGCGGAATAGCGTCGACACAAGCGTTGCGATCACGACGAGCGCCAGCACCGCCCACACCGTCGAGAATGTGATGGCGCGAACGGCAAGTGAGCGGAAGAAGCGTGTCACGCCTTAGAGCTTTCGATCTGGGGCGGTATCGGAGATCAAGCTTCCGGCTCGCGCAGGCGATAGCCCATGCCGCGAACCGTTTCGAGCAGGTCGCTGTCGAGCTTCTTGCGCAGACGACCGACAAACACCTCGATCGTGTTGGAATCGCGGTCGAAATCCTGATCGTAGAGATGCTCGACCAGTTCGGTGCGCGACACGACCTTGCCGACGTGGTGCATCAAATAGGCGAGCAGCCGGAATTCATGCGAGGTCAGCTTGATCGGCCTGCCGTCCACATCGACCTTGGATGCGGCCGTATCAAGCCGGATCGGGCCGCAGACCAGCTCCGACGAGGCATGTCCCGCCGCGCGGCGGATCAGCGCGCGCACGCGTGCCAGCACTTCCTCGATATGGAACGGCTTGGTCACATAGTCGTCTGCGCCCGCATCGATGCCCGCCACCTTGTCGCTCCAGCGATCGCGCGCGGTCAGCATGAGAACGGGCATCTTGCGCCCGTCACGTCGCCATTTCTCCATCACCGAAATGCCGTCCATCTGCGGCAGGCCGATGTCGAGCACGACGGCGTCATAAGGCTCGGTATCGCCGAGGAAATGGCCTTCCTCGCCGTCAAAGGCCTTGTCGACCACATAGCCGGCATCGACTAGGGCCTCGGCGAGCTGCCGGTTGAGCTCCTTGTCGTCTTCCACAACGAGAATGCGCATGAACCCCTCAAATCTCAAATGAAAGAATGGCCTCAAAAAGAAGGGATGGCCGACGACCTCACGGCCGACGACACAAACCTATTCCAGCGGCACTTCCTTCTGGATGCGTTCGCCGCGCTGGCCGTCCTTGCCGTCAACCACGATGACGACGACGCAGACGCGCTTGCCGCCCCTTTCCTGCAGCGTTCCCTTTGCGCGGCCGCCATATTGTGCGCCCAGCTGCTGTGCGACCGCATTGCAATTGGCCTGCACCGGCACCGTCATTGACGGTGCCGCGAGCGGCGCGACGGGCGCTGCGGCAAAACCGCTGCCCGGCGCGATCATGACGCTAGCCAGAACAAATGCGCCAGTTATGGAGCGAATGACATGTTTCATGCGGCCCTTCTAGCTGATCTGGCCTGAACGCGAAATGAACATGCCGGTCAGCTTTCCTGAAGCTTCAGCCGATCTTCCGGCTGGCGGACAAACGCCCGAAAATGGCGATCAGCGCAGCGCCGGCACCGATGAATTGCAGGATCGTATCCACCAGCGCGCCATGATCAAGTGCGGCTGTTGGAAAACCGGTCAGGCCGGCAGCGCCAGCCGCAACCGCGACCACCGAGGCCCAGATCGTGCGCGACAGATACCAAGGCTTTGATTCAGTCATAATTACTGTCCTTTCAATGATTTAACTCAGTTCAACAGTTATCTTCGCCGGCAGGCCGTCGCCGATCGCCTGACTGATCTGCCGGACGACAAATTCGACGCTCACCGGCCTTTCTGCGAAATCCGACGCCTGCCAGGCGGCCGGATAGGTCCAGTTCGGCTGATCGACCACGGCATCGCGAACAGTCGCGCCACCCACCGGCCCGACTGTCACGCGATAGGCTTCCCTTGCCTCACCAAGCGGAATTTCGGGCGCAAGCCAGCTATCGGCGTCGATCCGCCCCCGCCTGATCCAGCCGAAATCCAGATCTCCGCCCGCCAATTTGCGCACCCGCAGATGAACCGGCGACAGCGGCAGAAGAGCGCGCAATCCGCCGATCTCGGGCGACTGGGCAAAGAACCTCTCGGTCATCTCATAACCAGCCGGGCCGACCTTCCAGTTGAGGCCAAGGCCGATCTCTGATGCATTTAATCCAGCCGCCTGCACGGCATCGTCCAGCACAACCACGTCGGCCCCGGCCTCCGCACCCGCCAGCGCGGCATCGATGGTCCCGAGTTGCCCGCGCAGCAGTTCGGACAATCGCCATCTTGACGGCGCGACTTCCTCCGCACGGCCAAACTGGATGACCTCCCAGCTTCCGCTGGCCGACCTGACAGCCACGACATTTGCGCCATTCAGCAATTGCAGGCGCTCGACGCTCGCCAGTTCACCGTCAGGCAAAACGACTTCGATTACGCTAATCCGGTCGATCCGCCCCTCGAACCCCGGCCCGACCGCCTCGACAAGCTGCCCGATCATCGCGGGCTGCGAGATCGACGCTCGCGGCTCGAAGCCTATCGTCCCGGCAGACGCCAGCACCTGCTGCGTCCGCCAGGGCCGCGCGAAAACCGCCACCCGGAAGCGATCCTCCGCCGGCCCCGCCGTCACCGCCGGCAGGTCGAGAAACAGCGCCAGCGGCACGCCAGGCGTCTGCGGCCCCGCGCCGTTGACACCCGGCAGGTGTCCTCGGTCGGGCGTCGGCGGAAGGCGCACGATGCGCCGCGCCTCGATGGTGCGCTGCGCGCCCTCCTCGATTGCCGTCACCACATACTCGCCGTCGCCGTGCCCCGGCAGCTCGATCAGACGGCCCGGCAGCGGCGCGCGGTCGGAGATCGTCGTGGCAAATTTGATCGTCTCGCGGCCGTTTCGCGCCCGCGACAGCCAGTCCGCTGCCAGCGCCTCCGCTTGGCCCGCATCCATCACGCCCGGAAAACTCAGATGCGCGGCAACGAGCGTCACCGCTGACGTATCTGCGACGCTCACGGACCCGGCCTGATAATCCGCCAGCCGGTCGATGAAACTGATCGAAACCTGCGAAGGCAGTTCGTGATCGGTGCGGCGCGCGCGCTCGATTGCCGGCCGGCCCCCTTCCGCGGCGACCGGATCGGCCACGCTTGCCAGCGCGCCTGCCTCATGCCCGATATTGCGAAAGACCAGACGCCCGCCCGCTTCCGTGGCCGCAAGGTCGAAAAGCTCGATCAGCGGCGACAGCGCATCGCGCGCCGAGCCGGGATCACTGACCAGATAGCCGTGAACCACACCTTCAACCCCCTCGCAGTCAAACGCGTCGATGCCGTGATCGGTGAGAATCGCGCCGATCAGATCCGACAGCGAAGGTGCCGCCATGCGTCCCGTCAGCCAATGTCCGCGCAGCCAGTTGTCACCGTCTGCCCAGACGTCGCGCAGCAGCGGAAAGGCCGGAAACGGCCTGGCATCCCATGCCCAGCAATAGATGCGCCCGGCGTCGACCATGCGCCCGCCATAGACCGGCGACACTGGATTCCCCGCCTCGTCAAATGATGTGCTCGTCTCGTCCCAGTGGTCGAGATGCGCCTCCAGAAACCGCCGCTGTGCCAGGTCCGACCGCCCGCCGGACGAAAAATGCGGCAGCGCATTCTCCGAGCTTTTCGGATCGGGAAAAACGTTCGGCTGGTTCGGCCCCTTATCGACCGCCGCACAGCCAAGCTCTGTAAACCAGATCGGCTTCGACTTCGGCACCCATGCCGTCGTCGCAGTGCTTTCGACCCCGCCGATGCGGTCAAAATGCTGGTTCGCCCACCAGCTTGCGATATCCTTGTAGCGATAGACCCATGGCTTTCCCGCCGCGCCGTCCGTGATCGGCGTTCGCTCACGCTCCAGCCGCGCCGTCTCGCTGGCGTAATACCAGTCGAAACCCTCACCCGAGCCGATAGCCGCGCGCAGCCCGTCGCGGTCGTAGGGCGAGACAAATCCGTCGGGATTGCCGCCCCCCACGTCCTCCTCGCGCCAGTCGGCCAGCGGCATGTAATTGTCGATGCCGATCGCATCGATCTCGTCATCCGCCCACAGGGCATCGAGGTGGAAAAACACATCACCCGAGGCATCTGGGGGCTGATGGCCGAAATATTCCGACCAGTCTGCCGCGTAGCTCAGCTTGGTCCCGTCCCCGACCACGCTCCTCACTTCGGCGGTCAGATCGATCAACTGCTCGACAAAGGGGAACCTGTCATCCTCGTCACGCAGCGTGGTCAGCCCGCGCAATTCCGACCCGATCAGAAACGCCTCAACCCCACCCGCCTGCGCCGCCAGATGCGCATAGTGCAGCACCATGCGCCTGTAGCCCCAGTCTTCCGCTCCGCCACCAAAGACGATGCCGTCTTCGCCGACGCTGAAGTCGTCCGCTCTGGCCTCGCCGCAGAGGCGCTCCACCTCGTCTCGCGCCGCGCTCGTCCTGTCGGCGCTTTCCGGCTGTCCCGGCGCCGGCATGCAGGTGATGCGCCCGCGCCAGGGGTAAGCCGACTGGCTGGCGCCGCCATAAGGGTCCGGCAATTCATTGTCCGCCGGCACATCCATCATCACGAACGGGTAGAGCGTCACCTCCCAGCCGCGCACCTTGATCGCCTCGATTGCCTGCATCACCGAGGCGTCGGACGGCGTGCCGCCATAGGATGGCGAACCGTCATGCCGCGACACCGCCCTTGCCGTCTCCCGCGTCATCCCGCCCGCCGTCCAGCCGTCGCGCAAGCCCGGATCAATCACCGCCGGATAGACCTTGCACTCGCCCGCCCGCAGGTCATCGCCAAACCAGGTCACGACCAGCGCGACATGGCGCAGGTTCGGGCAGGTGATCGCCAGTTCATCCAAAGATGCCTCGATGTCCGAACCGGCAAACAGCACATGACGGTTGTTGATCTGCGTCACGCCCCTGCCGGGATTGATCAGGATCGATTCGATACCCGGCGCAGGCTTGTTCGATGCAGGTTCCGTCGCCAGTCCGTGTTCGGTCGAGCCGGGTATCAGCGTCATCGCCCTGATGCGCTCGCCGAACTTGCCAACGGGTCGGATCACCTCGAACTGAAATTGCGGCAGGCGATTGCCGTAGTCATCGAGCGGAAACCCCTCGACGACCGCATAGGCGACGCCGCGAAATCCCGGTGCCTCACCCTGCTTCGCCTCGATCAGCGTGTCGGGCATCTGGTCCGCGCCGCCATTGTGGATGCGTATCTCGACCTGCGACAGGTCCAGTTCGCGCCCATCGGCCCAGACGCGCCTGACGCCTGCGACCGGCCCCTCGCACAGCGCAAACGCCGCATTGGCGCGATAGCTGTAGGTCGTCACCTTCGCCCCGCCCTTGATGCCCTGGCGGCGCGACCGCTTCATCTCCTCGAACCGGGTTGCCCAGATCAGCGTCCCGCCAAGCCGCATCGTGCCGTGAAGGCGCGGGATCGCGGCATCCTCTTCGGCGGTGAACGGACGCATCGCGTCGAGCCTCGGCCCCTTGTGATGCAGCGTCGAATTGATCAGTGCCCTGTCGATCAGATATCCGGCCATCGACCCGGCCGCCGAGCCGATCGCCGCGCTGACAGGCCCGAGAAAGCCGCCGACAAACGCGCCGGCAGCCTGCAAAAGCAAAGTCGCCATCGCGATCTACCTTTCGGGAAACTGAAACACGCCGGCCAGCCGCCGACGCCAATGTGGATCGAGATGCGAAATCATCACCGCATGGCCCTGATAGGCATGAATGAAGCGCCCGGCATCGAGCGCGATGGCGCAATGTTTCGCCGCCAGTCGCGGCCTCAGCCTGAACACAAGCAGGTCGCCACGTTCAGGCGTCGTGCCCTCACGCGGCCGACACCAGAGCCGTGCAGCCTCCATCAACCGGTCGCCCTGCCCCGCCTCGTTCCAGTCGGCTGCATAGGGACCGGGATCAGCAGCCGGTCGGCCATAGACCTCCCGCCAGACGCCGCGCACGAGGCCGAGGCAGTCGCAGCCGACGCCCTTGCGGCCATGCTGGTGGCGATAGGGCGTGCCGAGCCAGCCGAGGGCAGCGCGCGCAATCGCGTCGCCCGTCGAAGTGTCCAACGCCCCCGTCATGGCACCAGCGGCCCGCCATCGAATTCGACGCTGTCATTGACATAGGCGTAAGCCGCGTCATTGCCCGGCAGATAGGGAAATCCCTGAAAATTCAGAACATTACCGAATTTCCCTCGGCAGGTTTCGAGCCGCTTGTCGCAACCGGCGACGATCTCGAACACATCGCCCGCCGCACCGGCAACCTCATCGTCGCGCAACGTCAGCAGCACCTGCCCGCCAAGCCTGCGATGCGTCGCGACGCGCTGCCTGCGCCCGTCCGGCCAGGTCACGACGCCAAGGTCGAACCAGCCATCGGCAAAGCCATCCAGCCCGCTTGCGACCAGAGCCGCGCCGCCCTTCACCGCTATCACCGTACCACCTGCGGAAAAGCCCGATGTGGAGAGCGCAAAGCGGCAGCGTGCGTCGCCCAGCTCCGCGTCGCAGGTCTTGCGATAGGTGCGGCCGCCCGCCCGGTCGAGCGCGGTGCCGAGACTTTCCAGCTCAACCCGAAACCTGCCGTCCTCGCGCACGATCGCGCCAACGGTCGCGCTGCGCAGCACGGCGTGCTGCGTCGGCTCGCGCCAGTTCACCAGCAGCGTCTCGACGCGCGCGCCGTCATAGCGCCCGGCGGCGATATCCGCCTCGGAGATCCTGTCCGACGACAACGCGCCTTCGACATCGGAGGCATCCGGCGCCAGCCCCGCCGTCTGCCGCGCTTCGCTTGCGGTAAAGCCCGTCTGCGGCTCGAACTCGACACCTGCGATTTCAATCACCCGATCGTGGTCGGCAAAGCCCATCACCACGCCATCGCGCCGCGTCACGCGCCAGCAATGGCACAGCGTCGTCACGTGGCCTGCAAGATGTTCGCCAAACGCGCCTTCAAAATCCGTCATGGCAGCACCTCGACCAGCGGAATCGACGGGATGGCTCCCGCATTGAAGGTCGCGAGGCTGACCTCGATCCGATCGGTGTCGAAGCGCACAGGCACATGAAACTCATAGCCCGCCGTAATCGGCAGGCCCGCCCCGACAGGCGCGGCCAGCGTCACCAAGCCCGTCGCCCCATCGACTGTGAAATCCGCTCCTGCTGCCAGCGCCTCACCATTGACTGAGACCACGACACTCCCCGCAACAGGCCGCGTAATGATCCGCACAAATGCGTCGTCGCCCTCGCCGTAGATCTTCACCAGCTGGAACGCGGTCGTGCTCCCGTCACCTGTCCCGATTGCTTGGTCGGTCGCGCTCACCGGCTCGCCCGGCCTTGCCGAACTCCTGTCGAACGGATCGGCAAAGCGGAACGCGTGCAGCGATCCGCGCCGCGCCTCGAAGAAGGCCAGCACGTCATAGAGATCGTCTGCGCTGCGCAGGCCTGTCCCCGCATCGTAGCGGCGCACGGAACTGGCGAAGCGCGCATTGCGCGTCTCGCGGCCCGACATCAGCGTCACGATCTCATTGCGCCGCTCCGGCCCGCCGGTCGCGCCAAAAGAAATCGCCAGCGGAAAGACCACATCATGAAATGGCGTCATCGCGGCCTCCTCAAAGCGAGCGCGAGCCGCGCGTGGCGACACGCGCCAGCATGGTGGCAAGCTGCGCCTCGGATTTGCGGAACGAGCCTGCGTCGGGCGTCGACACATTGAAGACGATCGTCTGTCCGACGCCGCCTCCACCGCTCGCCGCAACGCCGAGCTTGCCGTCCGCCGTTCGCTGCAGCGGCATGATCGCCTCCGCGCCCGCCTCGCCCATCACGCCGAGCGACCGCCCTGCCTGGAAATAGGTCGGCTGCGCGACGATGCCGCCGGCCGCAAATGGCGTCACCCGCCCCGGCACCCCGCCATTGGCGAATGGCATTGCCCCGCGCAGCGCCGAAAATGCGGAGCCGATCATACCCTGCAACGGCGCGAGGCCCTGGTTCAGCGCCGATCCGGCGAGGTTCAGCGCAACCTTGCGCAGAATATCGTCCAGCTCCCTGCCGCCGATCACGGCCGCCTTCAGCGCACCCGTCATCTGGGAGCCGAAGCTCTTTGCCATATCCTCAAGTTCGGACAGCGCATCGGCAACCGGCGCCGTGTCCGCCTCGATGCGAACCGTGACGTTCTCGTCCATTCATGTCTCCAGTCAGTCGGGAAAGAGTGTCATCAGGCGGCGAAACGCGGCGCGGTCGGGCGCGTCGCCCGGCTCGCCGAAAATCGCGCGCGCCGCCCTGTCGAATTCGCGCGGCGTCATCGCCCAGAAATCGGCCGGAGAAAGCCGCAGCAGCCCGAGGCCCACCGTCATCACGCGCGCCCAGGGAAAGGCCGCGGATGGCGCTGCTGCGGCAGTCAGGGGCGCGTCTCGCCGCCCTCCGCGGTTCCGAAGGTTGCCGCCAGCAGCCGTGCCGCGATCGCCGCAAACCCCGCCGCGCCGCCATCGGCAGTCATGGCCCTCACGGCCTCGTCGCCGATCTCGTTGCCGCCGCCGCGCAGGCCCGCACCGATGATGCGCACGAGGTCGCCCGCCGCCAGCTTGCCGCTGGCAAATCGCGCCACCAGTGCCTGCAGGTCGCTTGCCGCATAGGCATCCTCAAGCTCCGCCAGCGCGCCGAGCGTCAGGCACAGGCGATACGGCCTGCCGTCGAGCACCGCCTCGACTTCGCCCCGGTGACGATTGACGCTCATGATGCCACCGCAAACGTCACGGCCCCCGCCGATTCCATCGCGATCTCGAACGCCACCTCGCCGTCGTGCGAGCCTGAATATTCGAGCGAGGTGATCTGGAACGGTCCCGACACCGTGCCGAAGTCCGGTATCGCCAATTGCCAGCCACGCACCGCGCCGGCGAAGAACGCCGCGCGGATCGCCTCGTCCGATGCCTGATCCTTGAAGATGCCCGCACCCGACACTGCGGCACGCTGCACCCCCGCCCCGCCCAGCAGTTCGCGCCAGCGCCCCGCCGATTCCGCATCCGTCACGTCCACTGTCTCGCTGTTGAAGGCGAGCCGCTTCGTTCTCAGCCCCGCCACCGTCACGAACGCGCCAACGCCGTCCGCATCGAGCTTGAGGAGAAGGTCCTTGCCCTTTTGTGCGACCATCGAGGTCTCCTGTCATGTCAAAGAAAACGCCGTCGCGCCGGGGTCAGCCCCGGCCGGTCATGCCTTGTGATGTCGGTGATGTCGTGAAACGAGGCCGCGCGCCGCAGATGCGCTCAGCTGGCAGGCTCCAGCACGGCGCGGTAACGCACCATGCCGTGATGCACCAGCAGATCGTCGTCGAAGCGCGCCTCGGAAAATTCCATCGTCATGTTGACCAGCGCGAAATGATCGACCGCCAGGTCGCCGCGATCAAGCACGTGCTGGATCGCCGCCATGATCTCCAGCGTTTCGTTCTTGCCGCGCGTCTTCGACCAGACATGCAGCGTGAACAGTTGCTCGGTGCCGATCTCCGTTCCCGTCGACCAGTCGAACATGCTCGTGCGGCCGAAACTCACATAGGGATACGTGACATTGGGGGGTGCCGCATCGAAGACCTTCTGGCCGCCGAGAAGCGCCAGCAGCGGCGCGTCCGACGACAACGCCTCAAAGATTGCCTTTTGCAGTTCAATCGCCGGCGATGGCATCGTCATTCCCCTTCCTGCCGCGTCGCACGGCCTTTTCGGCCCGTTCGGCTGGCAAGTCTCCCCGGCTCTGACGGTAGCCTGCCTGAACGTCGTCCGCCAGAGCATGAGCGCGCCATTTCAAGGCTCTTGTCAGTCCATCCAGTGTCAATTTGAAGGTCACTTTCACAAGCCTTGCTCCCTTGCCGCGATGACGAGGTAGCGCCCCGTTTCGTCGGGATCGTGCACGGTCAATATCTCGAAGATCCTGCCGCCCCGCCGCAGGCGCATGCCGCTGGCGAGCTGCGAATGATGGCGAACGGTGATCCTCTGCGTCACTTCTTCCAGCGTCTGGTCAGCGCCAAAGCTCGACCGCGTCGACCGTGGCTCGATCTTTGCAAAAACCAGCGTCACCGCCTCCCATGCCTCGGCAAATCCTCCCAGCCCATCGGGCGTCGGCACCATGCGCTCCAGCCCCAGCTCGACGCGCAACTCGCCCGGATTGATGATCGACACTTTCATAGCCGGCCCTGCCGGTAGCCGGAGATCAGCCGGTCAAAACCGGGCGGAACCGACACCGGCTGATCCTGCGCGCCATAGACCGCGCGAAACTCATACCAGTGCGCCACCAGCACGAGGATCGCGCGCTTCAACAGGTCCGGCACATCGGCGCCTGCCTCGCCGAACCCGGCCAGAAAGTCGATCTCGATGCCGTTCAACCGGCGCACCGGCGCGGTCGCTTCCTTGACATGCAGCCGCGCCGGACGGCCGATTAGGTCGGCCTCATAGTCTGCTGGATCGACCAGCATGGCCTCGCCGTCCGGCCCATAGACCGTCACCGACAGGATCTCGCGAACCGGATGCCGTCGCAGCGTAACGAGGCAGTCGCGCGGCCAGCGGTCCAGCACCAGCCGCCAGGCCTGTTCGATCAGCACCATGCCCGTCTGCGCTTCCACCTCAGTGCGCGCCGCGCGGATCAGCCCCGCGATAAACTCATCCTCGCTGTCATGCCCAATGCGCAATTGCGCCTTTGCTTCTGTGAGCGTCACCGGCTCGGCGGCCGGCTCGACCGTTCTGAACAGTGTCACGATACCCTCATCTATCGCAGGAAAATGGAATCGGCCCCGGCGTTCCGGACACGCCGGGGCCGCACGGTCGCGCATCGGCTCCTTGTCGAAGCCGCCGGGCGCAGACCGTCATTCATCAGCCGGGCGAACCCGCTCAGGCTTCGGAGAATTTGACCAGCTTGATGGCGTCAAAGTCCTGCACGCCGCCGCCGACGCGCTTGGTCGTGTAGAACAGGACATAGGGCTTGGCGGAGTATGGATCGCGCAACACACGCACGCCGGCGCGGTCGACGATCAGATAGCCGCGTCCGAAATCGCCGAATGCAATCGGCGTCGCATCCTCGGCAATGTTGGGCATGTTTTCCGCCTCGACCAGCGGGAAACCCATCAGCATGGCGCGTTCGCCGACCGACGACGGCGGCTGCCAGATATAATTGCCGTCCTCGTCTTTCAGCTTGCGGATCGCCGCCTGCACCTTGCGGTTCATCACCCAGCTCGCATTCTGGCGATAGCCGGCCTTCAGCGCATAGATCGTCTCGATCAGCACGTCGGGCGCCGCACTTGCCGCAAACGCGCCGTCGACGCCGGTCGCGATGTGACCGAGTTTGCCCCAGGCCCATGAGCTTTCGGCCACCGTGTCATAGTTCAGGAAGCCGCGCGGCTTGGCCGAACCGTCGCCGCTGACGAATGCCAGCCCTTCCTGTTCGGCAAACGCCGTCTCGACTTCGCTGGCGATCCATTCGTCGAGATCGACAACCGCGTCTTCCAGCAGCGTCGCGGTCGCCGCCGGCATCGCATAAAGCTCCATCGTGGCAAACTGCAGTTCGTCAAGAATGGGGCTAGACGTCTGGGTCCTCGCTGCCGTTTCGGCCACCCAGCCCGATGCCGGGCCAGATCGCTGGAACGGCTTCTTCAGCACCGAAGCCGACACCTGCCGCACCGAGGCGATCGAGCGGATGGGAGACAGCGCCGACAGGCGACGGCCAATCGCGGTTTCGGTTTCAGCCGGCACCAGATAGCCACCGTCAGGCCCGGAGCCGATCGACATCGCCTTCTGATCAAAGCTCTGCATGGCGCGCTCGTCGCCGCGTCTCACATAGGCCTCGAACGCTTCCTTGTGCTCGATATCGCCGACGGTCACATCGCGGCCAAGCGCGGGCCGTGCGCGCTTCAGCACCATCTGGTCCATGGTGCGCTTCTGCTCGTCCAGCGCGCGCGAGATGCGGTCCACCTTCTCGGCCGTCACCACATCCTCGCTGCAGCGCCGCTCGATCTGGCCGAGGCGCTGGTCGTTCGCCTCGCGGAACGCCTCGAACGAGTTCATGAATTCACCGAACGCGTCGGACAGTTCGCCATTTGCGCCCTTGGTTTCGGGCGCAGGCAGGTTCAGTTGCGTCATCAATTCCATTCCTTCTGTTTCATCCTCATCGCAGCCTGCCGCATACGCTCGGCAAGCCTCAGTTCCCGGCGCCAGTGCCCGGGCATTCCGGTCCGCAGCCATTCGGCCGCGCTCGAAATCCGTTCTTCCAGCGGCAGCGATTTCAGCCGCTGGATGCGCGCGCCCGGCAGCATCGGAAAGGTGACGACCGAGATTTCCCAAAGGTCGGCCTCCAGGATGCGCCGAGTACCATCCGGCTGCTTTTTGGAGCGCACGGTCTTGAAGCCGATCGACAGCCCGTCGAGCGCACCTGCTCGCATCAGCTTCAAAAGGTCGTCGGAACGCGCGACACCCGGCGTCAGCTTGCCGCGCACGAACAGTCCGCGCGCGTCCTCGCGGATATCGAGCCAGCGCCCGATCGGCTGGTTCGGGTCGTGCTGGAACAACATCCGGACCGATTCCACGCCGCGCCTGCGCACCGATCTTGCAAAGGCGCCCGGCGCCACCACGTCGCGCCCCAGATCGACCGTGTCGAACAGGCTGGCATAGCCCGAGAACACGCCGTCCTCCTTGACGTCGGCCAGCGTCAGATCGACAAATTTCTGCTCGACCCGCCGCAGCGTCGACCCTTGGCCGCGGGCAAGCGCCATCCTTTCGCGAAGGGCATTGCGCCCCGCGATCATCTTCGCCGCTGTCATGGCGGTCACTCCTTGGCTTGATTGATGCTGTCTGGCGTCTTCTGCGGGCGCTCTGCGCCGACGCCATCTGGTGCCTTGCGGCCAAACACGCCCTGCTCAAAGCTGCGCGCGATGAAGCCCAGCGCCCACCAGGCGCACAGGCTTGCGATCGCCGATCCCATCAGAACGGTCTCGGCCTGTCCTATCGTCTGTGCCAGCCCCAGCTCGGTCGACACTTTCAGGCCGACAGTGCCGCCGAAGACCAACCCGCAGACCGTGCCGACCGCAAAGCGCAGCGCCGCCTCGCGCCTGCCATGCGGCAGGATATAGGCGAGCGAAATCGCGGAGCCTGCAACCGCGCCGGCTCCCTTGGCGGCCCACAACCAGGCCGCCTCTGACATATCTGACATTGTGCTTTCCTCAGTTGAGGCCGCGTTTGTTGCGCCTAACTTGCGCTCGTTTTCGGCCCATACCCGACCGCCTGACGCTTCTCGTCCTCGGTCAGGAAATCCGCCGCATTGACCCGACGCCACAGCGCCTCGCGGTCGAGCGAAAGCCCGTCGACCGCATCCGCATCGTGGCGCAGGCGCAAATCCTCTCCGAACTTCGCCGAGAGAAAATGCGAGAACTCACTCGCAATCCTGCCGACGAGCGGCATCACTGTCAGCCGCCAGAATGCGCGGTTGGCCTCGGCGTAATTCGCATAGGTGTTGTCGCCCGGAATCCCGAGCAGCATGGGCGGCACGCCGAAAGCCAAGGCAATGTCGCGCGCAGCGCCATTCCTCGCCTCGGCGAAATCCATGTCCTTCGGCGTCAGGCTCATCGCCTTCCAGTCGAGATCGCCTTCGAGCAGCATCGGCCGCCCGGCACGGCTCGGGCCTGAGAACCGCTCCTCAAGCTCGGCCTTCAGCCGGTCATACTGGTCGTCGGGCATATTGCCGCCGTCCTTCGGCGCATAGACGAGCGCACCCGATGGCCGCGCCGAATTGTCGAGCAGCGCCTTGTTCCAGTGCTGCGCGGCATTCTGGATGCCGAGCGCCATCGACGCCGCCTCCAGCGGGGCAAATCCATAGTGGTCATCGAGCGGGTGAAACAGCGTCAGTTGCAGCGCGCCCGGCCCCGGTTCCGCCCCCAGCGCGATGCGCCTCTTCGTCGTCCCCATGCGATAATCGACCGCGACCGGCCAGCCCGCGCCATCGGCCACCACCGACACGCGGTCTGGCCTCAGCACATGCAGTTCGCGGGCGCTAGGGCCCCCATCCGTCATCTCGACATAGGCGCTGCCGCCGATCAGCAGATGACCGTAAACCGTCTCCATCATCGCCTCGCCAGACTGGCGCGGATTTGGCCGCCCGAGCAGCGACAGCACCGGATGCTCGGTCACTTCCTCCTCGCCTTGATACAACAACCACGGCAGCGAGGCCGCGCTTTCGCAGATCAGCTTCGCGCATCGATATGCCACCGCATTGCGCATGAAGCCTTCGCGCGCCAGCCCGGCATAGTCGCGCTTCGGCCACTGCGCCTCGCCCTGCTGGTGCAAGGCGATGAAGCCCGGCGTCGACTTCGCTTCGGCAACGCGCACGCCGGCGCGTTCCGGCTCCCTCTTCCAGGGCCAGTTCCAAGCCATCCGTTCAATTCCCTGTTGTTAGAGGCCCCGCACGCGCGGCTCAGCCCTGTTACCCAGCATCAGCTCCGTCAGCGCCCAGACCATCGCGTCGAGCCGGTCGGGCGAGCGTCCGCCGCTCAATCCGTCGCGGCCGAAATCGCACATCTCGTCTTCCAACTCGGGAAAACGTCTGTCATGGCGCACCCGCCCCTGCTCGTAGAACAGCGCGACAGGCTCGGCCCGCGCCCGCTTTCCCACGCTCGCCCGCACCGGCTTCACCGGCACCGAAGCATCGACCGAGCGCAGCACGCTCGACACCATCTCGCCGCCCTGGTTCACCTCGGCGACGATGAAATTCGCGCCAAGCGAATGATAAAGCGCAATCGCCCGCGCCGCCCAATCGCCCGGCGTCGCCCGGTTCATCGTGGCATCGGCCAGCACCACGCCGCGCCCCTGCCCGTCCACACCCGCCGCCACGATCCCGCAGGCATCGGACCTTGCGCCCGAACCCGCCGGCGGATCAACCGCCACGACGATCCTGCGCAAATCTCCCACCTCTTGCCCCAGCGCCTGCTCGATCCGCTCGCGCGTCCACAGCGCATCCTCGCGATCCTCGACGAGCGCGCCTTCAAGCTCCTGCCGCGCCAGCTGAGACCCGCCGTAACGCGCCTCGATCGCCCCGATGAAACCGGGCGCGAGATTGGCCGCATTCTCCATCGTCGGCATGATCGTCACGAACACGCGCTCATCCGCCATCAGCCGCTTGATCAGCGGCAGCGGGCGCGGCGTCGTCGTCCACAATTGCAACGGCCGCGCGCCCAGCCGCAGGCCGAATTGTAGCACGTCGAACGTGCCCTGCAGCGACCGCCACTTGGCGATCTCGTCACACCAGGCGGCGTCGAATTGCGGCCCGCGCAAACTGTCCGGATCTTCCGCCGAAAACAGATGCGCCACCGCGCCCGTCTCCTCCCACACCAGCCGCCGCCTGCTCGCCTCGAAGCGCGGACGTGCCCCCCGCGCGGTCGCCATGATGCCTGACGGCCCTTCCACCATCACCTCGCGCACATCGTTGAATGTCTCGCCCACCAGCGCCAGCGCGCCATATTTCGTATGAGCAAACGGCGGCAGACCGCGCACCAGCGCGTTCACCCATTCGGCCCCCAGCCGCGTCTTGCCGGCTCCGCGCCCGCCCATCACCAGCCATTGGTCCTTGCCCGCCTCGACATAGCGCCACAGCGGATACTGGTTCAGCCGCGCCTCAAGCAGCCACTCGCCTTCAATGCGGCTTGCGCCCTGCGGCCCGACTTGCCGCGCGCACCAGTCGGCCAGCTTCCGCCTGCGCAAGTTCGACAATCTTGGCGTTGATCCGGTTGAGGACTTCGGCGAGTTCTTCATCGCTCTTCTTCTTTTGCTCCACGGCGCTGGCATGGACCATCTCCATCCAGCGCTCGATCATTTTCGACATCGAAACCAGCCCGTCGATCTGGGCCTTTTCCAACCGCCCGCCGCGCTCGGCCCGCTTCATCAGCCGCTCCATCTGGCGCGACAGGAACGACTGCGCCCGCGCCATCGTCACGGCAGGATCGGCCCGGCCACCGAAAGCGACCGGTCCCGCCAGATCGCCCTCTCCGATCTCAACCGCCGCGTCATCGCCCGTTCCGGCAAATTCCCCGCCGACCCCCGCGTCCGCGGCATCGTCCGCCTGGCCCGCGTCCACATCATCGATGCTGAAATCTCCGTCACCGGCATAGCTTCCAGACAGCGCCACCGCCTCGCGATGCAGCGCCAGCACGTCCTGCCGGCGATAGTCGACCTTGCGCCAGCCCTCCCTGACAGAGCGCGCCTGCAACGACCCCACATCGACACCGACTGCCCCCGCAACCCTCGCCCGCGTCGCCGGTCTGCCTTCAGACAGTTCGCGGGCGCAGGCCCATTGCTGCTCAGACACAGGCCGACGCCGCCTGCCCGGCCCGTCCAACGGTTCCGTCATGCTTCACCTTCAAATTTTCAAGAGAGATTGCCGGCCCGCTCTCCCGAGCGCCACGCCTTGAGAGGCACAATTCCGACGATGACCAAAACCTATCAGACCGCCGTCACGGCGTCAAGGATTATTTTCCTAATTATATACTTGATGTAGCGGGATCATATGCCTATTGATTCGCGAGACAGGCCAGCACCCGAACGCGGCGTTCCCGCTAGAAGTGAGACTCGAAAATCTCGATAATCTTACCCGTAAAATTCAGCGCCTCAACGAGCGTGCGAGTGACTGGCTTTCCGGAAAGGCGAGCCGGTTCGCCAAACTGCATATCAACGGAGAGCTGGGAATTCTTCTCCAGTTCGCCAGACCCCATCCGAATGGCGTCTCCGATAATCGTGCCGCCTGTAATCCTGCCGCCGCCGACGATCCTAATGTCTCTGATGAAGGAGACGGACGTCGTAATGAGAATCAGGCGATGTTTGTCGATGTTGTCTGTGGTGACTACGCGCCAGACGAGATCACCCATTGCCCCGGCACCGTCCTCGGCGCTGTAGGGTTTTATTTTGTCAAGGATAACATCCTTCAGATCGGGATATTTGAGGCTAAGTTCGTAGAGCGCGCCGGCCCGTCTTTTTTTGCCGTGACTGCCGACCAGATCGCTAGGAGGCTCGAAGGAAGCCTCCAGCCCCTTGCGTTCCTTTGCGAAGGGGAAGACAGTATTGTTGTCGGGAAGTTCGGCTTCTCTGGCGAGCGCGCTCACGAGATAATCCAGCGAACTCCGCATGCACCGGATGCAATCTCCAAGCATCATGCGAAGTTCGACTGGAACAGGGACATGGTGTTGCGGGTAGTCCGTGGAATTAGCGCGATTGAATTCACGCCATTTCACGGGGTCGCTATACACCTGAACGAAACGCTGCCATCCGGCACTGAGGTCGTAAGCGTGTCGGCGTGCCCAATACAGCTTCAGGCGCGATTCGATGAACATGGTGCGCGGCGTTAGCTTAGGTGGCTCCGGCGGGGCTATCCAATAAGCGGAACTTTTTATCATGGCAGAAGCACCAAAAAACAAAGACCAGGAAAAAGGCGACGAGGTATTGCGCCGCCTGTTGAACACCCGTCCCGATCCGAAGATCGGGAAGGAGAAGGCTGGCCCACTAGTCAAGGCTCGCGAAAGCAACGACTATCATGCTGCGGCCGCTCGTCGTTGATTGCGCTCAAATGTGGCCTTGAATGATGGGCCGTCTAGGAGGGTCTTCGTCCATGCTGCGCCTGTTGCCTCGACCACTAAAAGAAGATCGTTCGGACTCAGGATGCGCTGGACATATTCCCGCAACGCCCCTGCGGTTGTTGGACCCGCAACATACCAGACCGTTTCCAAAATCCGGCCTCGCACATAGCTTGCCCCCAGCTTCAACAGGTGGTCGTCCATCTGTTTATGGGTGGGGTGAGGTCCATTCAGATCATAGGTGACAATGAAGTTCGCCACGTCAAAAATTCCTGTGTTCTGACCACAGGACGGTTGACGGAATAATCGCTGGGGGTAGTTTGGCGATCGAACATGCTCCGGGCCGTCCTGTGGCTTGGTTGCGTTACCGGCGGTGGCCTTCTGAGGAGAATCAGCCATCGCCGGGCTCATTCAGGCCATTCAAAGCGATTTACGCAACGGCAGGTGGCCCGGTTTAACCGCGATTCACAGGCTATTCGTTCTGTTTTTGTTTACGGCGTGCCAAAAAGCGGCGCGCCTTCTGCTTAGGCGTAACTGGCTTCACTAATCCGCCGATAGATAAGGCGTTTTGTCACCGGTCATCCGAGGCAAGTCAGCGACGCGTTCTGTATCTGTGATCTTGGGCGCGGTGCGCAGACCTCCGGTCCGATCGGGCCGAGTTTCGCCATGCAGGTTGGCAAAGCCGTCTGGACTTGCGATAGCAGCGGCCATGAGCAGTAATGATGACGAATACGTATACGATGAGGCTTCCGGCGAATGGCGGCCAGCCTCCGAGCTTGCCGCGGAGGCCGCAGCCAACAACGAAGTTCGGGATGCCGCGGGCAATGTGCTGGCCGACGGCGATGCCGTGGTTCTGGTCAAGGACCTCAAGGTCAAGGGAGCAGGCCAGACGTTGAAGCAGGGGACGGTGATCCGGTCGATTCGCCTCACCGACAATCCCGAGGAGATCGACTGCCGTCACGATGCCATCAAGGGCCTCGTGTTGCGCACGGAGTTCGTCCGCAAGCGATAGAGCATTTCCAGCAAAAGTGTGAAGCAGTTTTGCGTCCGGAAATGCGGTCAAAACAAAGAGATAGAGCGGTTCTGCCGATTCTGTGAAAACCAGAACCGCTCTAGGCCCGCATTTGCAATAGGCCGCTATGGGGTTGGCCTCGGTCATTTAGTTTGCCATCTGGTGAACTTTCCCCTATACTTCACCAAATGGAACACTATCAGGCCCCGCTCGATGCAGCCTTTCATGCGCTGTCGGACTCGACCAGACGGGCAGTTATCAACCGCCTGATGAAAAATCCTGCGCCGGTCAAGGAACTGGCCGAACCCTTCAACATGGGGCTCCCGGCCTTTCTGAAACATCTGCGAGTGCTTGAAGACAGCGGATTGATCGCGACGGAGAAGACCGGCCGCATCCGCACCTGCCGGATAAGGATCGAGCGCCTCGCAGAGGCCGAATCCTGGATTTCCGAGCAACGCGCGCTTTGGCAGGCGAGGACCGATCGTCTTGCCGACTATGTCGAAACCCAAATGTCAGGAAACGAAAATGGCGACTGAAAATTCCGAGCTGACGATCTCACGCATCATCAACGCCTCACCGGCCAAAGTCTGGAAGGCATGGAGCACGCCCGAGCATCTTGCCAAATGGTGGATTCCCGATCCCATCGAGTGCAAGGTCGTCAAGCTGGACCTGCGCCCTGGCGGCGGTTTCGAGACGCTGATGCGTGAGAGCGGCAGCGAGTTCCAGCCACATGTCGAAGGTTGTTTTCTTGAAGTGGTGCCGGAGCGTCGGATGGTCTGGACCACGGCCCTGAGTGAGGGCTGGCAGCCGATCGAGCCCTGGTTGGCGTTGACTGCGATCATCACATTCGAGGCGGAGGGGCAGAGCACTCGATATTCCTCCCGCGTGCTGCACAAAAACCCTGCCGACAGTCGCAGGCACGAGGAAATGGGGTTTCAGGAAGGATGGGGCAAAACGATCGACCAACTCGCGGCATTTGCCCAACACCTTGGATGACGCCTGCAACCATAACGGACGGCGAAATCGCGCCATGCAACGCCCGCGCTAACTTTACCGGCCGTTTCTCCTTGCCTCTCCGGTGGTTTTCGCCCACAACCTGCCTGCCCTGAAAACGCCGCGCTTGGGACGACATATCGTGCGCGGGCAAAGGCGCGGTTTGATCTATGTTGGGTGAGGAAAAGCCGAAAAAGAAGCGGGCTCCGCGAGCGACCAGGTTCCTGGACGCCGACGCGTGGATCGATTCTTCCCTCTACGACCTGCGTTTCAGGCTCGGCGAATGGTGGGAATCCACCACGATTTTTTTCCGCCGCTTCCGTGTGTCCGGCTGGCGGCGCGGCGTCGTCGAGGTTCTGTCCGAGACGGCGACCTTCGGTACCGTGGGCGCCGTGCTCATGCTGGCGCTGGCGCAGCCTGCCTTCCTTGAGACGAAGAAGGACTGGCGCGCCCTGTCGGAGTTTGCCGTCACCTTCCAGGACCGATACGGCAACGAGATCGGCCAGCGCGGCATCATGCAGCTGACTTCGGTGCCGGTCGACGAGATGCCCGATCACGTCATCAAGGCCGTGCTCGCCACAGAGGACCGGCGCTTCTTCGAGCACTACGGCATCGATTTCCTCGGTCTGGCGCGTGCCATGAGCGAGAATGTGCGGGCCAATTCGGTCGTGCAGGGCGGCTCGACGCTGACGCAGCAGCTTGCCAAGAACCTGTTCCTGTCGAACGAGCGCACGATCACGCGCAAGGTCAAGGAGGCGTTCCTCTCGGTCTGGCTCGAAATGAACCTGTCGAAGAAGGAAATCCTCCAGCTCTATCTCGACCGCGCGTACATGGGCGGCGGCACGTTCGGCATTTCGGCCGCGGCACAGTTCTATTTCGGCAAGGGCGTCAAAGACGTGACGCTGGCCGAGGCGGCGATGCTGGCGGGCCTGTTCAAGGCGCCGGCCAAATATGCGCCGCACATCAACCTTCCGGCGGCGCGCGCGCGGGCCGGCACGGTTTTGTCGACGATGGTCGAGGCCGGTTTCATGACCGAGGGCCAGGTGCTCGGCGCGCGGCGCAATCCCGCCACGCCCATTGATCGCGGTAACACCCAGCAGGCCGACTATTTCCTCGACTGGGCATTCGACGAGGTGAAGAGGCTGGCGGCAAAGTCGCCCGACCACACGCTCGTCGCCCGCACCACGATCGACCTCGGCATCCAGCGGGCGGCGGAAGAATCGCTCGAATTCCACCTGCGCCAGCACGGCAAGCAGTATGGCGTGACGCAGGGCGCCATCGTCGTGCTGGAGAACAACGGCGCGGTGCGCGCGATCGTCGGCGGGCGCGACTATGGCGAAAGCCAGTTCAACCGCGCCACCCGCGCCGAGCGGCAGACTGGCTCCTCGTTCAAGCCCTATGTCTACGCGGTGGCGATGGAAAAGGGCATGACGCCCGACACGCTGATATCGGACGGTCCGATCACATGGGGCAACTGGTCGCCGCGCAATTACGGCCGCTCCTATGCCGGCCGCACGACGCTGGCGACCGCGCTCATCAAGTCCTACAACACCGTGCCGGTGCGCCTCGCCAAGGAGAAATTGTCGATCCCGCCGATCAAGGCGCTGGCCGAGGCGATGGGCGTCGAATCGCCGGTCTTTTCCGATAAAACCATGGTCTTGGGCACCTCGTCGCTGACCGTCATGGACCAGGCGACGGGCTATGAAGTCTTCGCCAATGGCGGCATGGCGGGCACCCGCCACGGCATTACGCAGATCGTCACCCGGGCCGGCGAAACCGTCTACGACTTCAATCGCGATGCTCCCCCGCCCCGCCGTGTCCTGTCGGAACAGGCAGTCGCCTCGATGAACCAGATCATGGTGCAGATCCCCGAGACCGGCACCGCCCGCCGCGCCAGTTTACCAGGGATTCGCAGTGCGGGGAAAACCGGAACGACACAATCCTACAAGGATGCGTGGTATATCGGCTTCACTGGGAATTTCACGGCGGCCGTCTGGCTCGGCAATGACAATTCCACGCCGACGCGCAACATGACCGGAGGCTCGCTGCCGGCGATGACGTGGCAGCGCCTGATGACCTACACGCATCAGAACATCACGCTCAAGCCCATCCCCGGAATCGAGCACCCGTTCATCGAGGCTGCGCCTGCGGTGGCGGCAAACAAGAACGCACCGCCTGCGCCTGGAACCGAAGTCGTTGCTGCGCCCGAACGGCCGCGCACGCTGACGCCCGAAACGTCGAAGTTCCTTCTCGACCTGTCGAAGCGGTTCAGCGAAGCCCCGCCATTGCCGCCGAAGGGCAACCTCTCCTCGCTTTGACGGATTTGCCTTTCCGTCGCAAATGGACTTAGTCCATCTTCCGAACATCGAACGCCCTCATGCTGCGCAACCTTCTCCTTGTCCTGACCAGCCTCAGCATTGCCATTGGCGGTGGTGCGGCCAGCGTCTGGTATGCGCTTGGGGCGATCGGCGGCATCGATGCAATTTCGGTCTCGGGATGGGTAGCCTATCCGGACGCAGGCACGTCACAGGCCGACCCCTACACCAAGGCCCGCATTGCCCGCGAAGCGACCCTGCCGCTCGGGCCTGCCGAAGGGCTGCCCTTCTTTGCCGCGCGCGACAAGGATGGCGCTCTGCTGACGCGCGACTGCAACTATGTCATCGCGGGCCAGTTCCCGCCCGCGCGCTTCTGGACGCTTCAGGTGGCCGCGGCCGACCGGCTGCAACCGGCGCTAAGCCGCAACCGGACACCCGGCCTGACCTCCTATGCCGTCATGCGCGACGACAACAACATGGTGCGCGTCGTCGCCAGCCGCTCCATCCAACCCGGCAACTGGCTGCAGGTGTCAGGCGACGAGCCAATGACGTTCGTGCTGACGCTCTACGACACGCCGGTCGCCTCCAGCCAGAACATCACGGAGATCAAGCTGCCGCAGGTATCGAAGGTCGGGTGCGATGCTTAGGCTGCTTTATGCGATCATCGTCGGGCTGGTTGGCGCGGGCGTCGTTCACATCGCCGTCCTGCTGCTTCTGCCAAGCTATGCAGAACGGGATGCGTGGACGCTGATTTCCGAAGCCGGTCCCGAATATGCGCTGGTGCAGGTCAATCGCAGCCAACAGGCAGCGTCCGTGCTCGTCGACGCAGATCCCCTCTTTGAGGTGGGCGCCTGCCGCTTTGACCTGTCTCAAGGCGCGGTGCGGCTGTCGTCGCCGGAGCGCGTGCCGTTCTGGTCCATATCGCTGTTCGACCGTCGCGGCCTCAACATCTACAGCCTGAACGATCGCACCGCGTCCGACGGCGTGCTCGACATCATCATTGCAACGCCGGTTCAACTCATCGAGATGCGAAATTCGGCAACGGACGCATTTGCGGGGTCGGTCATCGTAGAGGCCGACGCGACCGAGACGATAGCAGTCATCCGGTCATTCGTGCCGGATAAAAGCTGGGGGCCGATCGTCCAGGCCAATCTTGCCGCAACCCGGTGCGAACTCGCACAAGATCAACAGTAGCGGACCAGTGCGGTCAGGCGGTCGTCTTGGCAGCCTTGGACTGACCAATTCGCCCAGGCGCAATCGGGGATTGCGAACCGGCTTTGAGAAGCTCGTAACGCACGCCTGTGAAGAACACCACTTCGGCACTGTGCCCTATCGGCAAGCGTCGCATTCTGCGGCCGTCATCGATCTTGAAACTCAGTATCGTCGCCATTGTCCCGCCTTTCCGCTTACAATTTATGCGACCAACTTCGTGCAGTACGATGAAACCCCCATTCGGTTAACGGAACCTTACCAGAATGCCTCAAACTCCCTCGTTATGGACAGGTTAACGGCTCGCTAACGCATTTCGTATAGTTTTCCTTATTGCTGTCCCACTTCCCTACTCATCCTGAGACGGCGATAGTATCTGGCGTTGCGTTGTACCGTGTCATCATTTGATCTCCGACAAATTGCGATCAAGAGCCAGGCCGGCAAGCCTGACTGGCTGTTCCAGTCGGCAGTATCCGCCTTCTGTTCACTGACGCGCCCGACCAGTGAAGCCGTCCTCCAGCTCGATGAGCTGACGCGCCCGCTCTACGATCAGGTGTCTGCCGAGACGCTGCGCTATGCGTCGGCAGCATTGTCTGAATGCAAGCGCGCTCCGGTCGCGCTCCTGCGACGTCTCGCCGGTGAGCAGATACACATCGCCGCACCGATATTGATGCGCTCGCGCGTGCTGACCGATGCAGAGCTGATCGACATCATCGGTCGCAACGGTATTACCCACGCCCGCGCCATCCGCCTGAGGCCGAAGCTGTCCCAGGCCATCAAGGAACTGATCCAGTCAGAGGAAGCCGGAGAGGTTTCGCATCGAGACGCCGCATCACTGCCTTCTGCGGATGCACCGATCTATTCCGGTCCGCCACTGCCCGAGGGGCACCACCGGCCGGGAAGCGCCGCGGAAGCGGCCCGTGAGCGACTGAGAGCCGTCATGGCGGCCAATGCCGCCGGGCCGTCAGCGAACAGGGTTCCGAGCGCCGCCGACGATATCGACTATGAGCGGCTGCGCGACGCGGCACTCAAGGGACCGACCTTCCGCGCGGCGCTGGCTGACCTGCTGGATGTCGGCTTTGCCCAGACTTCGGAACTGGTGCGTACAGGCCGTCATGAGAACCTCGCGCGTGCGCTCAAGGGCGTGGGCTTCCCCGCCCAGAACGCATTCCTCATTCTGGCGATCGTCTTTCCCGGCGTGTTTTCCGGCCCCGATCAGATACGCAAGTTCCTGATGACCTATGCGGCGACGACAGTCGAAGACGGTCGCGAAGAGATCCGGGCGCTGCGAGCCGAGAGCATTTCGGCCGTGCTCGCCCGGTCGCGCAATGGCTTGCAACCGGCTTCAGGGCCGCAATTGCGGGTCGTCAAGGCGTCATGATTTCGAACAGGCCGGCGCCGTCGCCCGCCGGCTCGATCTCGATGACCCAAAGGTCAGCGTCAAATCGCCGTTCGCGCGCAAGCTTCTGTTCGATCTTTTCGTCGTCGTCCGCGTTGGGCACCGCTACGAACAGGCGGTCGTCAGGCCGCGCGTCGTCGTAGCCCATCTGCGGTGCCGGGCCGTAGAGCCTTGCCTCGCCAAGCCTGTTTCGCGAGACGATGAAGATCGCGCCGGCGCTCGCACTGCCTCGCGTCACGACCGCGCCAAAGCCGCCCGACGCAAAGATGCGGCGAAGCAGCGCCGAAACCCATAGATCAGTGGTAACCCGCATCTGGCAGAAACCCTGCAAGGCAAACGAGACGAGGCATACGGCCATCTGCCAACTTGCCTCAATCGTCTCATGGTGACATCAAATCGTGGGCCGCAGTTGCCGCCGACCGACCTAGTTGGTCAAGCCGATTTCGCGCATCTTGGCGACGAGCGGCGCGTCGGGCTCACCCGTGACGGGAAGTCCGAACAGCGTCTGGAACTCGCTGATTGCGGTGCGCGTACGCGAACCGATGACACCGTCGATCTCGATGTCTCCACGTCCGAAGGCTCGCAGGCCCGCCTGCACCTTTTCGACTTCGACAGAGGCGAACTGGCGCGGCGCCTGGACAGGCTCGGCCGATGCGGCCATGGCAGCAGGGTTGCGCCGGGGGGCGGGCGTCGGGTCGGCTGCCGACTGGGCGCGAAGCTCGTCCAGCAGTTCGTCGTCGATGTCTCCAGTCACCGACATGCCGTTCAGGCGCTGGTAGTCCTCGATCGCCTTGCGGGTCTGCGGCCCGGTCAGACCATCGACCGAACCGGTGTAGAGGCTAAGGCCCGCGAGCATGCCCTGAACCTGCTTGACGACTGCATCGGGCGTCGGACGCGGCAAAATCGCGATCTGCCGCATGTCGGCCTCATCGTCGGCCTGTTCGACCGCCGCGTCCACCGGGCCTGGCGCCGCAAAATGCGTCATCTCGCGCGTGATGAAGAACGCGCTCTCATGCGGCTGCGCCTGGTTCCACAATGCGTTGCCGCTGACATAGCTCAAGGTCACGATGAAGGCGGTTGCGCCAGCGACGGTGACGGGATTGCGAATGATTGCCTGACCGGCAGCAAAAAGCCCGGCACGCAGGAACGCCTGCACCGGGCTGTCTTCGTCAAGCCGACTTTCGGAACGGGCCATTGGCCACCCCCTTTTCAGACGTGTCGCTGCCGGTGCCCGTTCCTGCCCTGATGACAGGGCCATCCACGGGCAAGGTCACCGAGACGCAGGTTCCTGCGCCCGGCGCGCTGCTGATCGACATCGCGCCCTCATGCAGCGCGATAAGCCCTTTGGCGATCGAGAGGCCGAGGCCGACCCCATCATGATCGCGATCATAGTTCGACTGGGCCTGCACGAATGGCTTGCCGACGCGTTCGAGGTCGTGCGCCGTCATGCCGACGCCGTTGTCGTGGATCTCGAATGTGACGGTACGCGCATTGCGACGCGCCTCAAGCCGCACCGCGCCGCCGGCAGGCGTGAACTTGATGGCATTCGAGAGCAGATTGATTATGATCTGCTGCACCGCGCGGCGATCTGCATTGATCAGCCCGATGCTCGGTGCCGACAGGTTCTGCAGTTCGATCGACTTGGCGCTTGCCTGGACTGCCAGCATTGCGTGACAGGCAGCGGCCGCATCGGCAAAGGCGAACGGTTCGCAGACGACCGGATATGCACGCGATTCGATGCGCGAAATGTCGAGGATCGCATTGACGACCGACAGGAGATGTCCGCCCGAATCCCTGATAAGTGCCGCATATTCGCGCTGGCGTGGGTCGGGCAGCTTGCCGGCGATCTCGAAGGCCAGCATGTCGGCAAAGCCGATGATCGAATTGAGCGGCGTGCGCAGTTCGTGGCTCACGGTTGCAAGGAACGTCGCCTTGGCAATCTCCGCCTGCGCAAGCTGATCGCGCAGCCGCGCATTCTCCCGCTTCATCGCCTCGGCGCCGCCATTGATGCGCAGCAGCAGGAGCATCGGTTCGGCGGGATAGAATTCCGCACAGAACGTCCCATAGACCGGATGCGCCTCGCCTTCCCGTGCAACGCGGACGCGCAGTTCCACCTGCATGGGCCGGCCGGATGAACGGGCGTCGGAAGCGGTCTGAAGATACGCCACGCGGTCGCCGACATGGACGCGTTCGAAGAAGCTTTCACCAAGAAGCAGGGCCGGCTTCACGCCGACGAGTCGGTCGACCTTACCGCCGGCATCGATGACCTGGCCGTCCGCGTCGAGCCGCAGCACTGCTCCGTCGATGACGTCTTCGAGCGACACGACAGCCGCCTCGCTGCGCGCTGGCTTCGACATGATATCGAGCAGGCGGGGCGCGGCAATGGCGACATAAGCAAGCGCAACTCCCCAATGCCAGATGGCAAAAGAGGCGGCTCCATTTTCGGTGTCGGTTGGCGCCACAACATGGACGAACAGCTGAAGGCCGATGACAGCGGCAGCGGCAAACAGGCCCGCGCCAAGCGCATCACGATTGCGGCCGATCCACCAGGCTTCGAAAGGAAGCGCCAGCGTCAGCAACAGGAGAGGCGACGCTACGGCCCCAGCCTCCGCCAGCACCCAGCCGAGAAAGACAGACATCGCCGCCAGCCCAAGACCGAACAGAGACGTCCAGCGAACGCGCAGGCGCAGGCGCAGAGCCACGACCGACAGGCTGGCCATCAGGAAGGCAGCCCCCATTGCGCCAAGCGCATGGTCGATCTTACCCGCCGCCGCCGCAACGAGGCATGACACCACGCCAAGGACAAAGGGGGCAGTCAGCATGACGGCGGCAAGACGCGCTTGGCGCGCATGATCGTCGCCAGCCATGGACGGATCGACGAATCGGGCCGTGGCATCGGCAATGCCGCGTCCAATGCTCGAAATCGCTGTCAGAAAAAGGTTCAACGCAACGCTACTCACAAGGCTGCCAAAACAATAATTTGGCTTATTGGATGACCCTCGCATTCCAGCCTTTAATGAATGAATAAAACGCGGCCGTTTGACGTCTTTCATCCGCTGGAAATGGGCGCTCATCTGGCTCACGCCAATGATTGATCCCGCTATGGTAAACGCATGGTTAGTCACGGCGTCGATGGAGGTGGTGCAAAATCAGAGCTGAATTGATCTCCGGAAGCGCGCTAAATCAAATGATTACAATAACTTATATGGTTAATTGAATCTTGATTTATTCGATCGGATTTGAATCGAATTTGTATCGAATCCCGATGCCTAAAATGCGTCGAAAACTCTCCTAAAATTCTCGCTCCGGATTGAAGCCGTCCTTGGAAAACAGGCAGGCATATCTCCCGCCATAACGGCTGCTTGGGACGGCAGCTTCAATGAACCGGGGACAGGCATGATCGGCTTTTTTCTGCGCAGCGCGTTCTGGCTTTCACTGGTCCTGATCGCGATTCCCTTCGGCGGCACGACCGACGACGGACGTGTCATCGGACCGTTCGAGGCGCTGTCCTCGGCCCGCGCGGCGGCGGCCGACATGATGGCGATCTGCGATCACCAGCCGCGCGTGTGCGACACCAGCCGCTTCGTCGCCGCACAGGTCGATGTCGAAAGCGTTTCGGGTCTGGCAAAGATGGTCCTGCCCGCCGCCTCGAAAGACCTCGGCGTAACGGGTTCCGTGCGCCCCGAGACAAACGTCGCCGACTAGACGCAAGCTATCGTCGCATTGTGAACGACCGCGTTCATGCCCTATATGCCCGGAATGACCAGCAACGACACTTCGCCCGCCATCGATCGCATCATCGAGGATTTCGACCTGCTCGACGAGTGGGAAGATCGCTATCGCTACGTGATCGATCTCGGCCGCGACCTGCCGCCGTTCCCCGACGCATCGCGCACCGCCGCCAACAAGGTCCAGGGCTGCGTCAGCCAGGTCTGGCTCGATACGAGCCAGGGGTCGGAGACAGACCCGGTAATGACCTATCAGGGCGATTCCGACGCCCACATCGTCCGTGGGCTGGTCGCTATCATGATCGCGCTCTATTCGGGCCGTCGCGCAAGCGAGATCGCATCGACAGATGCCGAGGCCTTGCTCAAGCGTCTCGGCCTCGACGAGCATTTGTCGCCGCAGCGCTCCAACGGGCTGCGCGCGATGGTGCAACGCATCCGCAGGGATGCCGCAGCCGCCTTGGCGAAATAGGCCGCGGAACAGATCACCGCCCGATCTGCGGCCGGTAGCCTTCACCACCCCAGGACAGGATCGCGCTCCGCTTTCGACGCGGCGGATGGTAGTGGCGCGCCAGGCTGCCAAGCGCGGCCTTGAGCATCAGCTTTGCCGAGCGTGCCGGCCAGCGGCGTTCGGCCTCGACCATTTCCAACCCCTTCAGGAAGCAGCACACGTCGATCAACACGCCAGACAATTCTGGGCCTACGGCCACCACTGCATCGTCCACACGAATACGAGCCGCGACAGCTCCATCGGTCAGGTCCGTGGACGTCTGCCCCCGTTTGCCGGTCGAGATCGCCGCATCCCAGTTCGCGCCAAGGCGAGGCATCATCCGGGCGCGGGTAAAATCGGCCCGCAGCCTTTCGCCGGCCTCGAATTCCGCCACGGACAGAAACGCCCGGCCGTCGCGGCCTCTCCTTCGCATCAGATTGGCCAATGGCGATTCGGCAAGATTGACCACGACCGTCTGGACGGTGCCATCCACATCCATTTCGCGTGGACCGACGACAGGGTGACTGCTGCCCAACGGGTCAGTCGCCGATGAAAGCAGATCAGCTTGCGCGCGACCTTCGACCGACAAGGCAATCGACGAACCGGTTCGCCGCACGAGCGAGCGAGCAGCAAGTATCGTCAGTTCCTCGCTGGATACCGTTAGGTCACCGCCCTCCTTGCGGCGCAATGTCAGTTTTTCACCATCCGACGCGACCACCTGCATCGGCCCGCCCGTCAAAGCCAGCAGGATTTGCGCCAAGTCTTCCGGTATGCGGGATAAAGCCTTCATCGTGGCAACCGATCCCTCAGGGCGGCCATCGAGACCTTTTCCATCATCGCGACGACCTGATCGAAATCTTCATCCTCGCGAAGATCTTCGATGAGATGACAGGCATGCCTCACGGTTGTCCTGTCGCGCCCGAACCCGTAGCCGACATCGGCCATGGTCACGCCGAAGACGACATGCGTGACGTACATGGCGACCTGACGAACCCGTGCCGCGGAATTGCTGTTGCGATCCGTGTCACGCAATTCGCTGCCGCTGACATTGAAGAGAGCCGAAGCGATCTCGATGACGCGATCGCACAGATCGAAGACCCTTTCATTGTGTCTGGATGTTAGCGACTCGCGGGCATCGGGAGGCAAAGGCGGCTGCCTTATCGGTTCGATCTTGGCGAGAGACAATGGCACCTGAGCGTCCTCCATACCGTAATAGGATTTTTATCCTATAGAGTAAGGCGGCGGCTCCGTTAATAGATTTAGGTCTTTTTTCCTCTCAAGTGATCGACCTCTATTGAAATCATTCATGAATCTTTCTTGCAGCTGTCCACAGGGGGCGAAACCTATCCTCTCACGTCAAGCAGCGGCGATGCTGTCGAGACCAACCGGGGTATCGACATGCACGCCTTTTCCAACGAGATCGCAGAGTTCAGGACCAGAAGGGCGAGGCTCGCCGCGCTCTCACGTCAACGCGCGGCATTCCAGATCATGACGGGGATCGACCTTGACCATGCCATCGCATCCGGGCTGCCGCGTCTGCAGGAGACCATTGCGCGGACGACAAGGCTGCTGGAACGTGAGCGCCTGAAAGGAGTTGCCAGGCACTGGTCTTACGACCTCAGCCGGCATATCGCGCTCAAACAGGCTCTCGACACTTTGCGGGCGGTGGCCCTTGGTATGCCGGACTTCGAGAGGCAGATCATGCATAGCGCCGGTCCATCGACGCAAGCGCGATCATCCAGCGACCAGACCGGCGGCGACAACGGAACCGTCAGAACAAGCCCCGGGCCGGGAAACGTCAGTCGCCAGCGAAGCTGAACGAGATCAGGTGTAATGGAATTGAGACAGGCTTTGGAGAACATTAACCGACCGGGCGGATCACTCGACGCCCGACCGGCCAATGATCTCGATCCTAGCGGCGGTTGCCCGGCTTGCGACCCAGGCCCATCTTCTTCGCCAGCTGCGAACGTGCCGCGGCGTAATTCGGAGCGACCATCGGATAGTTTGCGTCGAGGCCCCACTTCTCCCGATATTCCTCGGGCGACAGGTTGTAGTGGGTCATCAGGTGTCGCTTCAGCGACTTGAACTTCTTGCCGTCTTCGAGACAGATCAGATAATCGTCGTTGATCGACTTCTTTGGGTTGACGGCCGGCTTCTGCTTCTCGGTAACGACCGGCGCAGGTGTGCCACCTACCCGTCCGAGAGCCGCATGAACATCAGCAATGAGGTTTGGCAACTCACTGACTGGAACCGGATTATTGCTGACATAGGCTGCGACAACATCCGCCGTCAGCTCAATCAGTGTATCCTGGCTCATATTTACCGAAGAAGTCTCATTCATCAATCGCGTTCCCTATGACGCACGAGCACAATTCGACCTCGTGCAACTCATTTCGCATCAGGCACCGAACAGTGATCATCACCTGCAATTTCTAGTCGGCAACGATTCAGCGCCACGAATCGGCAGATCAATGAGACCTTTGCCTATACAAGTCAATGTTCTCTAAGCGACATGCGCCAATTAATCGCTTGAGTAACGCTTTTAGTTAATACGGCAGTATTTGATATAACAAGCAACGAAATCCGGCAAAATGAACATGAGCAGATTTTCTGACACATGTACAATTCCACGAAAGATTTTCGCCACATTTTCGACCTTCAAATACCTTATGCGCGCCTAATTTTCGGGCAACTGCTGCAACGTTCAGCAACAAAGTCGGATTCATTAGCGCCACATGCGCAAGGCTGCGCATGGGACATGCCACTGCCAGTGTCAACGCTTCTCCGGCGCACAGTTCTATTGCACCCTGCCGCGCCTTACGTGTCCGAGGATTAGAACCGGACGGTTGGCCAAAAATCGGCATCAACATCGACACCAGAGCAGTTGATTAAGATCGGTGGCATGTCCAAATGCGGCTCAACAAGCAGCCACGACTACCGTCACACCAACTCCCAAACAGATGTTGCAAGCCCCATGTCCAAGAACAAGCCGATCTTTCCGTCACTGCCCCACCCGACCGCCGACCGCAGGCCTGTCGAGGATATCCGCCATGGGATCAGCCGGACGGACGAATATGCATGGATGCGCGCCGACAACTGGCAGGACGTATTCCGCGACCCTTCCGTGCTCGATCCTGCAATCCGCCAGCATCTCGAAGCCGAGAATGCCTATCAGTCCAAAATGATGGGCGGCACCTCAAAGCTTCGCAAAGAGCTGTTTGCCGAGATGAAGGGGCGCATCAAGCAGGACGATTCTTCCGTGCCTGTGAAAGACGGCCCGTTCGCCTATGGCTCTTCCTTCAAGAAGGGCGGCCAGCAGGCCCGCTATTTCCGCACGCCGCGCGATGGCGGCAAGCACGACATTTTCCTCGACGGCGACAAGGAAGCAAAGGGCAAGGCATATTTCCGCATAGGCGGCGTCGATCATTCAGCCGACCATGGCAAGCTTCTTTGGGGGGCCGACGACAAGGGCTCGGAGTTCTTCACGTTGCGCGTGCGCGACATGAAGAGCCGAAAGGATCTGACCGACCTTATCCCGGACACGGGCGGCGGCGGCGTGTGGGACGCCGGCGGCAATGGCTTCTTCTACACCCGGCTCGACCCGAGCCACCGACCCTCGAAGCTGTTCTGGCACAAGGTCGGCACCCCGGTCGAAGATGACCGCCTGATCTATGAGGAAGAAGATGCCGGCATGTTCATGGCTGTCGGCGGAACGCGCAACAATGACTGGATATTCGTCCAGATCAACGATCACGAAACGACCGAATATCGTCTCATACCCGCAAATGACCCGACTGCGACGCCGGCGGTCGTGCTGCCGCGCAAGCCGGGACTTCAGTACGAGATCGAAGAAGGCGGCGACGAATTCTTCATCCTGACCAATGCCGACGGGGCCAAAGACTTCAAGGTGATGTCGACGCCGGTCGCCAAACCGCAAAAGAAGAACTGGGTCGAGGTCGTGCCACATGTGCCCGGCCGCCTCATCCTGTCGATTGCCAGCTTCCGGAATCATCTGGTGCGCCTCGAACGGCTGAACGGACTGCCGCGCATCGTCGTGCGCGAACGCGCAACGGGCGAAGAGCACGCGATCTTCTTCGAGGAGGAGGCCTATTCGCTGGGACTTGGCGGCGCGGCCGAATATGACACCGACGTCATCCGCTTCACCTATTCTTCGATGACGACCCCTGCGCAGCTCTTCGATTATGACATGGCGAGCCGCGAACGTACCCTGCTCAAGACGCAGGAAGTGCCGTCCGGCCACAACCCCGACGATTACGTCACCCGCCGCCTGATGGCGCCCGCACCCGACGGCGAGCTGGTGCCGGTTTCGGTGCTCCACCATCGCGACACGCCGCTCGACGGGTCCGCACCTTGCCTGCTCTATGGCTACGGCTCCTACGGCATCACCATCCCCGCATCCTTCTCCACGTCATGTCTGTCGCTGGTCGATCGAGGTTTCATCTATGCCATCGCCCACATTCGCGGCGGCAAGGACAAGGGCTATGGCTGGTACGAGGATGGCAAGCGCGACAAGAAGGTCAACACCTTCACCGATTTCATTGCCGCGGCGTGCCAACTCGTCGCCGAGAAACTGACCAGTCATGACCGCATCGTCGCCCAGGGCGGTTCGGCGGGCGGCATGCTGATGGGTGCGGTAGCGAATATGGCCCCAGATGCGTTCGGCGCGATCATCGCGGAAGTGCCATTCGTCGACGTGTTGACGACCATGCTCGACGATACGCTGCCACTGACGCCGCCCGAATGGCCGGAATGGGGCAATCCGATCACGTCGAAGAAGGACTACAAGACGATCGCCGCCTATTCGCCTTACGACAGGGTGGCCAGCCTCCCCTACCCTCCGATCCTGGCGGTTGCCGGCCTGACCGATCCACGCGTGACCTATTGGGAACCGGCAAAATGGGTGGCGCGCCTGCGCGATCGCTCGGTAAGCAAGGCTCCCGTCCTGTTCAAGATCAACATGGATGCCGGTCATTCCGGCGCTTCCGGCCGCTTCTCGCGACTTGAGGAAGTGGCTTATGTCTTTGCATTCGCGCTGAAGGTCACAGGCCGAGACGGGGTCGCGGCTGCGGGCAAAGGCTAGGTATCGAGCGCTCGCCTGAGCACGGTCCAAAGGCGGGGGTCCGAACATTGGCCGACATTGAACCGCATGAGGTCGGGCGCGTTTTCTCCGACGCTGAAAACGTCGCCCGGCGCCAGCACGATGCCGTCGGGCAAGACGCTGCGGGCGAGGTCGGCGGCGCTGCGGCCTCCGGGCAGCCGGCACCAGAGATAAAAACCTCCGCGCGGCATCAGCCATGGCTCTATGCCAAGCGCCGACAATCGCCCGGCCACCTCGCTGCGCGCTCCGGCCAGTCTGCGCCGAAGCTCGTCCAGATGGCGGCGATAGGCGCCGCTCGACAGGATCGTCGTCAGGATTTCGGCCGCCAGCGGGCTCGGACCTCCGAAACTCGACGCCACCTGCAAATCGACCAGATCCTCCACCCAGTCCGCGCGCCCGGCGATGTAACCGCACCTGACAGAGGCAGAGAGCGTCTTCGAGAAGGAGCCGATGCGAATGACCCGGTTCAGCCCGTCCAGCGCAGACAGGCGGGGCGACAGGTCCGGCTCGAAATCGGCGAATATGTCGTCCTCGACCACCGTCAGCTCGTGGGCGGCGGCAAGATTGAGCAGCTGGTGCGCCGTCTGCGGCGTCATCGTCGCACCCGTCGGATTGTGCAGCCCGCAATTGGTGATGTAGAGGCGCGGCCGCTTTTCAATGAGCAGGTTCTCGAAGCGTGCCAGATCAGGCCCTGATATCAGATAAGGCACGCCGACGATCTCGACCTGATGAGCCCGCAGCAAGGCGCGGAAATTGAAATAGCAGGGGTCGTCCACCATCACGACGTCACCGGGCCGCAGCAGATAACGACAGATCAGATCGACCGCCTGCGAGCCGGATGAGGTCAGGCAAAGCTGGTCCGGCGACGCTTCTATCCCCTCCTCGGCAAACCGCGCCAGCAGCAGACGGCGGAGGGTGAGTGATCCGCGCGTTGGACCATAATCCGTCAGTATCGCATCGTCGGCACGGGAAGCGGCGCGCAAAGCGCGGCGCAGCGCCTCCTGCGGCAGCCAGTCGGCCGGCAACCAACCACATCCGGGCTTCAATACGCCCCTGTCAGTATCGAGCGTCTGCCGCGACACCCAGAACGGATCGACGGCGCGGTCCACGACACCCGCAGAGCCGAGTGCCAGCGGTGGTGCATTCGACGCGACGACATAAAACCCCGCTCCCCGGCGCGGCCTTATCAGCCCTTCGGCGGTCAGCCGGTCATAGGCTTCGACGATCGTCGAGGGCGAGACCTTCATCACGGCCGCAAAGGCGCGGATCGACGGCAGGCGGTCGCCGGGCCCGAGCGTTCGGCTCGCAAGCCGCGCCCGCAATGTCTCCAGAACCGCTTCCGTCCGGCCTCCGGCACCCTGCTTTGCCATCAATGTGTACCGAAAATTGATCCATACAGTTTGGTCAGATTGTATTGGTCTGTGACTGGAAATGCCAGCCCCTTCATGGTCGAAGCAGGACCATGAGCACGACCGGACTGACAGCAAACGACAGATCAATGGGCGGATGGGGCAGCGGCCTCGTCGGCGTCGTCATCTTTGCAGGCTCGCTGCCGGCGACGCGCGTTGCCGTAGCGGAATTCTCGCCGCTCTACCTGACCTCCGTCCGTTCGGTGATCGCAGCGCTGCTCGGCGCGGCTCTGCTCCTTCTGTTGCGCCAGCCGGCGCCCAAGCGCAGCGACGTCGTTTCGCTGACAATCGTGGCGCTGGGCGTCGTTGTCGGCTTCCCACTCCTGACCGCGCTTGCCCTGCAACACATCACGGCGGCGCATTCGATCGTATTCATCGGCCTTTTGCCGCTGGCGACCGCGACTTTCGGCGTATTGCGCGGCGGCGAGCGGCCAAAGCCGCTGTTCTGGCTGTTTTCAATCGCCGGAAGCGCAACCGTGGCCGGGTTTGCGCTCGTCAATGACGGCACCGCCTCTCTCCTCGGCGACTTCCTGATGGTGGCCGCGGTCATAGCCTGCGGCCTCGGCTATGCGGAAGGCGCGGTGTTGTCGCGCAGGCTCGGCGGATGGCAGGTCATTTCGTGGGCGCTGCTTCTGTCGCTGCCATTCATGGCGGCAATCGCGCTCGTCACCTGGCCACGGACCTTTGATGGCATCACGCCCGCTGCATGGGCGGGTCTTGCCTACGTCTCAGTGTTCTCGATGTTTGTCGGCTTCGTCTTCTGGTATCGCGGCCTCGCGCTCGGCGGATCAACCGGCGTCGGCCAGCTCCAGCTTCTACAGCCCTTCATCGGGCTGGCGCTGGCGGCCGTCCTGCTGGGAGAGCCGGTCGCATGGACGATGCTTGCGGCAACCGCCGTCGTCGTTGTCTGCGTGGCCTACGCCCGGCGATTTGCCTGATCTATCTTGCCAGATATCCGTTCGCGTGGCCCGGTATCGCCTTGAGATAGGCGGCGATGGCCAGCCTGTCATCCGATGCCAGCTTCGACATGTTCTTGACGACATCGGCCATCGAGCCGCCGGCGGAATCGAACTCCGGGGTGAAACCCGATGCCAGATATTCGGCGATTTCGTCTTCACTCCAGCCGCTGACATCGCGCCCTTCAGGCGTGATATTAGGCACACGTCCCTCGCCCTCCGCCGCGACCGCGCCTGCAAGCCATTGCGACTTGTCGGTCCCGCCGGTCCAGTTGCGCGGTGTGTGACATTCGCCGCAATGGCCGGGGCCTTCGACCAGGTATTGCCCGGCCAGAACCTGCGGCGACGCATTGGCCAGAGCGGCCACCGGTTCCGGCGACATATTGGCGAACTTCCACAATCCGAGGCCTCGACGCAATGTGAAGGGAAAACCCAGCCGATGGTCGGCGGCAGCGCCTTCGATCGCCGGAAGCGTCTTCATGTAGGCGTAGAGATCCGACACATCGGACAGTTTCATGCGGGCGTAAGACGTATAGGGAAAGGCTGGGTAAAGGTGCTGGCCGGATGGCGAAACACCCTTCTGCATGGCGTTGGCGAAATCGGACAAAGTCCAACTGCCGATGCCGTCCGTGCCATGCTGCGAGATGTTCGGCGCGACGAAAACGCCGAAGGGCGTCGAAAGCTCGACGCCACCCGCAAGGCGCGGCAGGTCGCCATCTGCCTCCGCATTCGGCCCGGCATGGCACGACGCGCAGCCACCAGCCCGGAACATCTTCTCGCCATTGATCGGATCGCCGGGCGCTAGCGCGGCGATCTCTGCCTCGGGCAGGCGTTCAGGGATGGTGAGATACCAGAATGCGCCCACCCCAATGACGGCGGCAGATGCCAGAGCGGCTATCCATCTGCGCATTCTCATGCGGTCCGGGCTTACTTCTTGACCCGGAACGCACCGTGGCAAACGCCGCAATTGGTTGCGATACGAGGAATGGCTGCGCCGAGCGCCGCCGCATCAGCGGGAGCCGACGCCAGAACGGCCTCGACATCGGCAAGATACTTGTCGGCGGCCGCCTTGAAGCCGGCGCGGTCTTCCCAGATTTTCGGCGAGGCTTCCGAGTCGCCGGCGCTGCCTTCCGGCCACAGCGCATCAATGTCAGCAGCCTTGGCTGCGTTGGCCTGAAGCGCCTGCAACTGCGCCATCACGGCGGCTGCGTCGAACGCGGTTTCACCCTTGGCGACCTTCGACAGAGCGCCCACGGCGCCTCCGCGCTCCTTCATCAACGCCTCGCGGTCGGAAATGACATCGGCGGACGCAGCGCCCGCTGCAAGAACGACGATGGCGAGGGCGGCAAGGATACGCTTCATTTGGCTGGCTCCGTTGGCTGGCTCTGGGGACGGCAATCCGCTTTCAGCACAAGAGTTGCCCGATTTTAACGACGATGTCGTTCACTGTTGCGTGAAAGCAGAACGGCCGCCGGGTCGCCCCGACGGCCGCGCATTCAGTCTAGCGCTGAAAAAGATCAGGCAGATGCCTTTTCGTACATCTCCAGCACGTGGTCCCAGTTGATCAGGCTATCGACGAAAGCCTCGAGATATTTCGGGCGTGCGTTGCGATAGTCGATATAATAGGAGTGCTCCCAGACGTCGACGCCGAGGATGGGCGACGCGCCATGAACCAGCGGGTTCTCGCCGTTCGGCGTCTTGGAGATGGCGAGCTTGCCGTCCTTCACAGACAGCCAGGCCCAGCCCGAACCGAACTGCGTCGTGCCGGCCGCGATGAAGTCCGCCTTGAACTTGTCGTAGCCGCCGAGATCGGCATCGACGGCCTTCTGCAGCTTGCCCGGCAGCTTGTTGCCGCCGCCGCCCTTCTTCATCCACTTCCAGAAATGGATGTGGTTGTAGTGCTGGCCGGCATTGTTGAAGAGGCCGGCATTCTTGCCGAACGACTGCTTCACGATCTCTTCGAGCGAGAGGTTTTCCATGCCGGCTTCGGCAGCGAGCTTATTGCCGTTGTCGACATAGGCCTTGTGGTGCTTGTCGTGGTGATATTCCAGCGTTTCCTTCGACATGAAGGGCTGCAATGCCTCGTAATCATACGGAAGCTCGGGCAATTCGAAGGCCATGATAATCTCCTCTAGGACATGCTCGGCGCGATGCGCCGCAAATATCGGAACCGCAATAGCGGCCAATCCTTATCTAGGTCGCATTGCTGCCTTTTGGAACTGCTGAAGCGATGAAAATCACGCCGATGCGCCGAATGTGCCAACTTCAATCGGAGTTTGCGCGGTTTGCAGCGACGGCCGCCGGACCGGCGAGCGTGCTCCGGCCTTCACGGTCACATCACCGATTGTTGCCTTGCAGCAACATAGCCAGCGCTGCCACAGACCTGACACGATGTGTCCGCCGTTCAGCCCTAATTAGCCAACCTATGAAGACTTGTGGCGGCCCTGCGGGGAACCGGTGCACGATTCGCGAATTGAAATACCTGAAGCAATGTCAGAAATCATGAAACTTCCGATGCAAGACCAGATCCTGTCGCGACGCAAATTCATCGGTGGGGCCGCTCTCGGAATGCTGGCGCTTTCCGGCTGCGCTTCGACGCCGGCCCCGACGCCCCGCCCGATCGGCTACAGGCCCGAGCCGGTTCCCGAGCCTGCATTCGGCCCCTATGCGGACATGTATTCGGCACGGTTCGACGGCGAGTTCGAGCTTCCGGCCATTCCATATCAGCGCCTGGAGCAGCGTTATCTGCGCCAGATCGTTCGTGATCCGACCGGTGAAGCGCCAGGCACGGTCGTCGTCGATGTCGCCAACCACTTCCTCTATCTCGTGCGCGGCGGCGGCGAGGCGATCCGCTACGGCGTCGGTCTGGGTCGCGAAGGCTTTGCATGGTCGGGCCGCGCCATCATCGAATGGAAGCAGCATTGGCCGCGCTGGTTCCCGCCCGCCGACATGATCGCGCGCCAGCCCGACCTTGAGAAATACAAGGCGATCCAGATACCGGGCACCAACAATTGGGAAGGCGGCATGGCGGCCGGCATCAACAATCCGCTCGGCGCCCGCGCTCTCTATCTCTATCAGGACGGCGTCGACACGCTCTACCGCATCCACGGCTCGCCGGAGTGGTGGACCATGGGCAAGTCGGTCTCGTCGGGCTGCGTGCGCATGATGAACCAGGACATCGTCGATCTCTATGATCGCGTCCCTGAAAAGTCGCCGGTTCTGGTGACGAACGGCATCCCAACCGTCTGAGGCTGAATTTCGGGCAAGACTTGGCGGCCGGCCCGGAGGCCAGGCTCTCACCTCACGCTATTTGCGCGACAGGCTTCCCAGAATGCCGCGCACGATCGCGCGCCCGACCGATGAGCCTACCGAGCGCACGACCGACTTCAGCGCAGCTTCGGTCACCGTCTGGCGATTTGAGGTGCGCGGCCGCGGCGGTTGCTGCTGGCGCGTGCCGGTCTGGCGCGAATTGCCGGCAGTTCCCCTACCCTGACCGAAATCGGGCAGCGTCCAGCGCCCGCCATCGCCTTGGGCAGGTTGCTCGGCCGGCGCGCCCTGTTGCTCCACGATCTGCTTGGCCCGCTTGTGCAGCATCTCGAAAGCGGACTCGCGGTCGATCGTCTCGTCGTAGAGTCCCTTGACCGGGCTTTCGGCCATGACGTCCTTGCGCTCCTGAGGCGTGATCGGTCCCAGACGCGATGCGGGCGGGCGGATCAGCGTGCGCTGGACCATGGATGGCACGCCCTTCTCCTCCAGCGTCGAGACCAGCGCCTCGCCGGTTCCAAGCTGGGTGATGGCGGTGGCGCAGTCGAAATCCGGGTTCGGGCGGAACGTCTCTGCGGCGGTGCGTACCGCCTTCTGCTCGCGTGGCGTATATGCGCGCAGCGCGTGCTGCAGGCGATTGCCAAGCTGGGCCAGAACGGTCTCGGGGACATCGAGCGGGTTCTGGGTGATGAAATAGACGCCGACGCCTTTGGAGCGGATCAGGCGCACGACCTGCTCGACGCGATCGACGAGGATCTTCGGCGCGTCGTCGAACAGGAGGTGCGCTTCGTCGAAGAAGAAGACGAGTTTCGGCTTTTCCGGATCGCCAACTTCGGGCAGTTGCTCGAACAGTTCCGACATCAACCAGAGCAGGAACGTCGCGTAGAGACGCGGGTTCATCATCAGCTTGTCGGCGGCAAGAACATTGATCGCGCCGCGCCCATCGGGCGTCGTGCGCATCAGGTCCGAGATTTTCAGCGCGGGTTCACCGAAGAAATTCGCCGCGCCCTGCTGTTCAAGCACCAGAAGCGAACGCTGGATCGCGCCGACAGACTGGCGCGTGACGTTGCCGAAGCGAGCGCCGATCTCCTGTGCGCGTTCCGCCATGTTCGCCAGGAGCGCCTGCAGATCCTTGAGGTCGAGAAGAAGAAGTCCTTCTTCGTCGGCCAGCCGGAACGCGATGTTGATCACGCCTTCCTGCGCCTCGGACAGGTTCATCAGCCGTGACAGAAGCAACGGCCCCATTTCAGAAATGGTGGCGCGGATCGGATGGCCCTGCTGGCCGAACAGATCCCAGAAAATCACCGGGAACTGCTGGAAGTCGTATGGGCTGAGCTTGATGTCTTCGGCGCGCTGGAGCAGGAAGTCCTTGGCCTCACTCATGGCGGCGACGCCCGACAAGTCACCCTTGATGTCGGCGCAGAACACCGGGACGCCGGCATTCGAGAAACCTTCGGCCAGAATCTGGAGCGTGACGGTCTTGCCGGTGCCGGTTGCGCCGGTGACGAGGCCGTGACGGTTGCCATACTTCAGAAGAAGCTCTTCCGGCCTCTGGTAGGAATTGTCAGGCTTGCGGCTGGCACCGAGAAAGATCGAATTATCCTGCTTTTCCCACATCGGCTCGTCTCCGCATCGTTCATCGCACCGCCATGCGACCGGCCGAAGGTATAGATACGCTTTGTGCTGGTCACAATGGCTGTGCAGGCGAATTCGGTCGCGGGCGGTTGCGTGGCTGGCCGTCTTTTGACAAATGACTGTCTGCAAGAGAGAGGAAGGCCGACTGCGGCGGCCAAGGCTCTTGCTGGTTGCATCGTATCGGGTTCCTCGGAACCTGTCGGGAGACGATATGGACGCTGCGCTGCTCAAACGAGCCAAATTCCCCGAAGCCGACCACGGCACGTGGCGCGCATTGGCGCAGAAAGCCATCGGCGATGCGGATTTCGACGCCACGCTCGTTGCGTCGACCGATGACGGGATTCGCATCGACCCGCTTAGCCGCCGCCGCGCCGACGCATCGCGCGTCACGCGCGTTGATCCCGAACGGCCATGGTCAATCGTCCAGCGCATCGACGACACCGACCCGACGCGCGCCAACAGGCAGGCGCGCGAGGACATCGACGGCGGCGCAACCGGGCTTTCTCTGGTCTTTGAAGGCGCGCCAAACGCGTTCGGCTATGGCCTGCCTGCCGATCCCGAGGCGCTCAGGGCCGCGCTCGATGGCGTAAAGCTCGACAATGTGACGCTGCGCGTCGATACGCATCCTTCGTCGCGCATGTCGATCGACTGGCTCGTCGAGCTCTTCGGCCAGCGCAAGGTCGATCCCGCCAAGCTAAATCTGGCCTTCGGCATAGACCCTGCGGCGATCTTCGCCGGCACGGGCAGGCTCAGAATGTCGATCGAGGCCGTCACCGCCTCGATGCCGCAATCCCTCGCCCATTTCTTTGCGCTCGGCCTGCCCGGCGTCCTTCTGGAAGCCGACGGACGCGTCTATCACAATGCGGGCGCGACCGAGGGCCAGGAGCTTGGCGCGATGCTGGCAACCGCCGTCCAACACCTGCGCATGTTCCAGGAGGCGCGCCAGCCGCTTGTTCACGCAGCCCCTCATATCGGATTTGCCACAGCGGTCGATCAGGACCAGTTCCTCGGCATCGCCAAGCTCAGGGCGCTTCGCAGGCTTTGGGCGCGTGTTCAGGAAGAATGCGGGATCGAGCCGTCAACGGCCGCAATCCATGCCGAAACCTCCTACCGGATGATGACGGCGAAGGACCCCGAAACCAACATCCTGCGCAATACCATCGCCTGCTTTGCGGCGGCAGCGGGAGGCGCGGATTCGGTGTCCATCCTGCCCTACACGGTAACGCATGGCCTGCCGGATGCATTTGCCCGCCGTGTCGCGCGAAACACCCATCTCGTCCTCGCCGGCGAAAGCAGCGTCGGCTTCGTCTCGGACCCGGCTGCCGGTTCCGGTGCGGTCGAAGCCCTGACCGATGGATTGTGCGAAGCGGGCTGGCGCGAATTCCAGATGCTGCAGGCTGATGGCGGCATCCTCGAAAGCCTCGCCGCCGGAAAGCTGCAGCAGCGCGTCATGTCCGCCCGCAACGCCCGAAATGCGCTCGTCGCAGAAGGTCGCAAGCCTATTGTCGGCACGACGCTCTATCCGCTCGCCAACGAACGGCCTGTCACCGTCCTGCCTGCCGACAGGCGCCCTCCACCGACGGATGGAACCATTACCTGCGAACCGCTGTTTGCCGTTCGCCTGGACGAGACGGGAGGCGGGAAATGATCCCCGATTTCACAAAGATCGCATGGTCGCAGCCCAAGGCAGGCGCTGCTGAGGCGAGCGGCGCAACGTGGAACACGCCCGAAGGCCTTACGGTGCGGCGCGCCTACGGCGAAACCGACCTCAGGGCCTTGCCCTTCCTCGACAGCGTGCCGGGTGCAGCACCCTATCTGCGTGGCCCATACCCGACCATGTATGTCCAGCAGCCCTGGACCATCCGCCAATATGCCGGTTTCTCGACGGCGGAAGAATCCAACGCGTTTTACCGGCGCAATCTGGCGTCGGGCCAGAAGGGCCTTTCCGTCGCCTTCGACCTCGCCACCCACCGGGGCTATGATTCCGACCATCCGCGCGTTGCCGGCGACGTCGGCATGGCGGGCGTCGCGATCGATTCCATCCTCGACATGCGCCAACTCTTCGACGGCATCCCGCTCGACCAGATGACCGTCTCGATGACGATGAACGGCGCAGTGCTGCCGATCATGGCGCTCTACATCATTGCAGGTGAAGAACAGGGCGTACCGCCGGCAAAGCTGGCCGGGACCATTCAGAACGACATTCTGAAGGAGTTCATGGTCCGCAACACCTACATCTACCCGCCGAAGCCGTCGATGAGGATCATCTCCGACATCTTCTCCTACACCTCGCGGGAGATGCCGAAGTTCAATTCGATCTCGATCTCCGGCTACCATATCCAGGAAGCCGGGGCGACAGTCGATCTGGAGCTTGCCTATACGATTGCCGACGGCATCGAATATGCCCGCGCAGGCGTTGCCGCAGGTCTCGATATTGACCATTTCGCGCCGCGCCTCTCCTTCTTCTGGAACGCGGGCATGAACTTCTTCATGGAAGTGGCCAAGCAGCGCGCCGGACGCATGATCTGGGCTGCGCTGATGCAGAAGAATTTCTCGCCCAAGAGCGCCAAGTCGCTCGCGCTGCGCGCCCACACCCAGACGTCCGGCTGGTCGCTGACCGCGCAAGACCCCTACAACAATATCGTGCGCACCATGATCGAGGCGATGGCCGCCACGCAGGGCGGAACTCAGTCGCTGCACACCAACGCCTTCGACGAGGCGCTGGCCTTGCCGACCGACCACTCGGCGCGCATCGCCCGCAACACGCAGATCCTGCTCCAGAAGGAGAGCGGCACGACCCGCATGATCGACCCATGGGGCGGCTCGGCCTTTGTCGAGCGCATGACCTATGATCTGGCGGCGCGGGCGCTCGCCCATATCGAGGAGGTCGAGCAGCTCGGCGGCATGGCGGCGGCTATCGAAAAGGGCATCCCCAAGATGCGCATCGAGGAAGCGGCCGCACGCACGCAGGCGCGCATCGATAATCAGGAGCAGCCGCTGGTCGGCGTCAACATGCACAAGCCCGAGAGGGACATCGAGGTCGACGTGCTCAAGGTCGACAATGCCGAAGTGCGCGCCCGCCAGCTCGCCAAGCTGCAGCAGCTCAAGGGAACGCGCGACGTCGCCGCCGTCGAGGCCACGCTTGACGGTTTGACGTCGGCCGCTGCGGGCAATGGCAACCTGCTCGAATTCGCGATCAAAGCGGCGCGCGCGGGTGCGACCGTCGGCGAAATCTCGCTCGCGATGGAAAAGGTGTTCGGCCGCCACGCGGCATCAGTGCAGACGATTTCGGGCGTCTACCGCAAGGCTGTCGGCGACCTGCCGTCGGTCGAGCGCGTTCACAACAAGGTCGAGGCGTTCAAGACGAAGCACGGTTCGGCCCCGCGCATTCTCGTCGCCAAGATGGGCCAGGACGGCCATGACCGCGGCCAGAAGGTCATCGCCACGGCCTTCATCGACCTCGGCTTCGACGTCACCGTCGGCGCGATGTTCCAGACGCCCGAGGAAGTGGCGAAGCTCGCGATCGAGCATGACGTCCACATCGTCGGCGCATCGTCGCTTGCCGCAGGCCACCTCACGCTCATCCCGGAACTCAAGGCGGCTTTGTCGAAGGCCGGACGCAACGACATATTGATCGTTGCCGGCGGCGTTATCCCGCCGGACGACTTCGACGCGGTCCTGAAGGCTGGCGCGGCTGCGATCTTCCCGCCGGGAACGGTCATTCCTGATGCCGCCGAGGAACTGATGGACAGGCTTGCCTGAGAGGCAACCGCGCGACCGCGGCCGGGACAGGCCGGGTCTGCTCCAATGAATTGTGGATGGTGTCTTTCAACTGTGACGAGACGCGCTAGATTAGGCCGTGCGTCTCGAACGATTCCGCGACACGCCAGAGCTTGCTCAGCCGCCGCCGAAACGCCCGATAGACGTCAGTTGCATGTTTCGAGCCGGAACCCGGCCTCGGAAATTCATTGAGGTTGTGGATATGACATTGTTGTCGCGGCTTTTCGTCGTCGTTCTAGGCCTGATCGGGCTTGCTGTCGCAGCGGCTGGCGGATGGCTGCTCTCGCTTGGCGGCTCGCCCTACTATGTCCTCGCCGGCATCGCATATCTGGTAGCGGCAGTGCTGATGTGGCGGCGCAGCAGCTTCGGCGGTGTGCTGGTCCTGCTCGTCGCAATCGCCACGGTGCCCTGGGCATTGTGGGAAGCGGGTTACGCCTTCTGGGATCTGTTCGCCCGCATCATGGCACCTTTGGCGCTGGCGGCTTTTGCGCTCGTCTTCACCCCGTCGCTGGCGCAGCCGGCCAATCGCTCCATCTGGAATCTCGGCGCGTTGGTCCTCGCGGTGCTCTTCGTCGTCGGCCTCGGCTTCACGTTCGTGCCCCACGGCATCGTCAGCCCGTCGGCAGCGATTCCCGCATACCAGCAGGCAAAGGGCGACAACACGCCGTCCAACTGGTCCTCCTACGGCCGCACCACGCAAGGCACGCGCTATTCACCTTTCGACCAGATCAGCCGCGACAATGTCGGCAAGCTCGATCTCGCATGGACCTTCCGCACCGGACGCGGGTCCATCGGCCTCGACCAGAACACGCCGCTCCAGATCGGCGACAAGGTCTATTCCTGCACGACATCCAATGTCATCCATGCGCTCGACCCCGACACCGGCAAGGAAATCTGGAAGTTCGACCCGCAGGCATCCGCCCCGTTCTGGCAGCGCTGCCGCGGCGTCGGCTATTACGAGGTTCCCGCCGAGCGTCAGGTCGCGGGCCAGCTCTGCAACCAGCGCCTCATCATGACGACGATCGATGCGCGGCTGATCGCCATCGACGCTGAAAAGGGCGAATACTGCCCGGCCTTCGGAACCGGCGGCACCGTGCAACTGTCAGAAGGCATGGGCGAGATCATCAAGGGCTTCTACTTCCAGACGTCGGCCCCGCTGGTCGCGCGCGACAAGATCGTCGTTGGCGGCTGGGTCGTCGACAACCAGAAGACCAACGAACCTTCCGGCGTCATCCGGGCCTTCAACGCAGAAACAGGTGCGCTCGACTGGGCGTGGGATCTCGGCAATCCGGCGATCACCAAATTGCCGCCGCCCGGCGAAACCTACACGCTCGGCACGCCTAATATGTGGACGACGGCGGCTTATGACGACGAGCTCGGATTGATCTACGCACCGCTCGGCAACACGACGCCTGACTATTTCGGCGCGAACCGGCCGCCGTTCTCGGATGAATACAACGCCTCTCTGGTCGCTCTCGACGTCGCTACGGGACGCGAGCGCTGGAAGTTCCGGACGGTCAATCACGACATCTGGGACTACGACCTTCCCGCGCAGCCGGCGTTGATCGACGTGCCGGACGGCAAGGGCGGCACCGCAAAGGCGGTGCTCCAGACGACGAAGCGCGGCCAGTTGTTCCTGCTCGACCGTGCAACGGGAGCGCCGATCGCCGAGGTTCAGGAAAAGCCTGTGACCACGGAAGGCTCCGCACCCGAGGAGGCGCCGCATCTCGCCAAGACGCAGCCCTACTCCGTCGGCATGCCGACCATCGGCGCAGAGCATCTGACCGAAAAGACGATGTGGGGGCTGACGATGTTCGATCAGCTCGCCTGCCGCATCGCCTTCAAGCAGTTGCACTACAATGGCGATTTCACCCCGATCTCGACCGAAAGGTATACGATCGAGCAACCCGGAAATATCGGCGGCCTCAACTGGGGCAGCGTCTCATATGATCCCAACAACAAGCTGGTGTTTATGAATGACGTGCGCGCGCCGTCCATCTTCAGGTTGATGCCGCGCGCCGACTATCCTGAATTTGCCAAGAAGGTTCACGCCGACGCGACCGGTCATGGCCCCTCGCCTCAGGGCGGCACGCCCTACGGCATGGCGACGGAAATGTGGGTCTCGCCGCTCGGCGTGCCGTGCGTTCACCCGCCATTCGGCACGATTACCGCCGTCGACATGAACACGCGCACCATCGCCTGGCAGATTCCCGCCGGAACAGCCGAGCAACTCGGCCCGCTCGGCGTCAAGACGGGCCTGCCGATGCCGATGGGCCTGCCGACCTATGCCGGCACCAGCGCTACGGCCGGCGGGCTGGTCTTCTTCGCCGGGTTCCAGGACTATTATCTTCGCGCCTATGATGCGGCGACGGGCAAGGAACTCTGGAAGTATCCGCTGCCGGTCGGGTCAAGCGCCACGCCGATGACCTATGTGTCGCCTAAGACCGGCAAGCAGTTCGTGCTCGTCTCGGTCGGCGGCGCGCCATACTCGTCCGACATCGGCGATTATGTGATGGCGTTTGCCCTGAAGGAGTAGGCGGGCCGAAGCTGACGCCGACATGCCGTCTGCGCCAGCTTCCGCTATTGCTCTCCGGGAATTGTGCTAACACCGCCAGACCATTCTTCACGCTTTCCAGGCCTGCTCCATGTCGATCCAGACCAACATCATTGCCGAACTCGGTGTCGCGCCGTCCTTCGATGCGGCCACGGAGGCCGAGCGGCGGATCGCGTTTCTGGCAGATTATCTCAGGAATTCCGGGCTTCATGCCTATGTGCTCGGCATATCGGGCGGGGTGGATTCGACCACGGCCGGATTGATCGCGCAGGCTGCCGTCAAGCGGCTCCGCGACGAAGGCTACGAGGCGAAGTTCGTCGCCATGCGCCTCCCCCATGGCGTCCAGAATGACGAGAAGGACGCGGCACTCGCAATCGAGGCCATCGGCCCCGACCATACCGTGACGGTCAACATCAAGCCCGCGGCCGAGGCCATGCGCGACGAGGTGCGGCGCAATTCGAGTGACCTGTGGAACCCGGCGACGGAGGATTTCCACTTCGGCAACATCAAGGCGCGCGAGCGCATGGTGGCGCAATATGCGCTGGCCGGATCGCTTGGCGGCATCGTCATCGGCACGGACCACGCCGCCGAGGCGCTGATGGGCTTCTTCACCAAATTCGGCGACGGGGCGGCCGACATCCTGCCGCTGGCGGGCCTCAACAAGCGGCGCGTGCGCGCCATCGCCTCCCATCTCGGCGCGCCGAAGGAGCTGGTCTACAAGGTGCCGACCGCCGACCTGGAGGAAAAGCGGCCATTGCGTCCCGACGAGGACGCCTATGGCGTCAGCTATAACGAGATCGACGATTTCCTTGAAGGCAAGGCGATCGACCCTGCGTCGGAAGCCAAGATTCTCAATTTCTACCGCTCCAGCGCCCACAAACGCGCTTTGCCCGTCGCGCCCGGAAGCTGACGGTCATGAGCGGCCTGCTCGCCCTTCTCGACGACATCGCGGCGCTGGCAAGACTTGCCGCCGCACAGGTCGACGACATTGCCGCACAGGCGACCAAGGTCGGCTCGAAGGTTGCTGCCACAGTCATCGACGACACCGCAAAGGCCGGGGCAAAATCGCTCGCAGTGGTGATCGACGATACGGCGGTCACGCCGAAATATGTGCAGAACCTGCCCGCCGCGCGCGAACTTCCCATAATCTGGAAAATCGCGCGCGGGTCGATCTTCAACAAGCTCGTCGTGCTGCTGCCGGTTGCGCTGGCGCTCGACTGGGCCGCCCCCTGGTTGATCACGCCGCTTCTGATGCTCGGCGGCTCATATCTGTGCTTCGAGGGTGCGGAAAAGGTCGTTCATATCTTCAGCCATGCAGACGACACGCATGCGGAGCCGCAGTCTCTCGATGCCGCGACGCTGGAGGAGGAGCGGGTCGCAGGCGCGATCAAGACGGATTTCATCCTGTCGGCCGAGATCATGACCATCGCGCTCGCCGCAATCGAGGCGCAGGGTCTTCTGGCGCGCGGCGTAGTGCTGGCCATCGTCGCGATTGGAATCACTTTCCTGGTCTATGGCGCGGTGGCGCTTCTGGTGAAGATCGACGATGCGGGTCTCGTCATGGCGCAGTCGGGCCGTTTGAAGACGACGCGAGCGCTCGGCCGCTTCATGGTCAAGGCGATGCCGTCGCTGATGACGATCATCTCGACCATCGGCACGGCGGCGATGTTGTGGGTCGGCGGCCAGATCGTCCTTCACGGGCTGGCGGCGTTCGGTCTTGGCGGGCCGGCGCATTGGGTGGAACATATTGCCGAACTCGCAGGCCACGCCGTCCCTGCGGCGTCCTCCACGGTCGCGTGGTTCGTCAATGCGGGCCTGTCGGGCGTGTTCGGGCTGGCGCTCGGCATCGCGCTCATTCCAGTGGCGACCTATGTCGTCTCGCCTGTCTGGACGATGGTCACCGGCCTGTTCCCGCGCCGATCCTAAACTTCGATTTTCGTCACCTCCCACTCCCTGTCGTTGAGCGTGAAGACGTCGCCGACGCTTTTGCCGAACATGGCGCGCGCCATTGGCGAGACATGACTTATCTTGCCGGCATTGGGTTCGGCCTCATCCTCGCCGACAATCTTCCACGTCACATGCTTGCCGTCCTCTGCCTCGAGTTGGACGGTCATGCCGAAGCGGATCACGGTCTCGTTCGGTTCAGGCACCGAAAGCTCCGCCGTTTCGCGCCGCGTCTGCCAATAGCGCAGGTCGCGGGTGGCAATCGCCATCGCCTCGCGCTCTTCCTTTCTCTCCGCTTCGGCAAACTCCTTGCGCAGGCGGTTCACATGCGCCTCCATCTGGGCGATGCCGTCCACTGTGACCAGATTGCGCTCGGTCGAGACCGGTCGTTCGCCGACGCCCGAAACGAACTCCTCGCCGTCCTTGTTGGTAAAGGCCTTGCTCATGGGCTCAACATAGAGCCGACCCCGCAGCCCGACAATGAGGCCGCGCACATCCCGCCGACTGGCACGTTTCGTGCTGCGTCCCGTCAAAGGACGCCAGAGTTGTGCCAATGCTGAACAGACGCCGTTTCCTGACTGCAACCGCCGGCTTTTCCGTGGGCGGCCTTGCCGCCGCGAGCGCAGGGCAGCCCCTGTCCGGATTTGACACACGATCCTTGCGCGGCTCCATCAACGCATCCGAGCTTGGCATTCATCCAGGCGGGTTCGACGATCAGTCCAAGGCGTTCAACACGATGCTGCAAAAGGCGTCGGACGCCGATGCGCCGGTTTTTGTGCCGCCCGGCATCTATGTCATCTCCAACATCAACATGCCGGCGCGCGTGCGCCTGACCGGCGTTCCCGGCGCGACACGGCTCGTCTATGGCGGCGACGGGCACTTCCTGCTGGCCGAAAGTGCAGAACATATCGAGCTTTCGGGGCTGGTCATCGATGGCGCCAATCGCTGGTTGGGACATCAGGTCGAAGGCGTGCTCCATGCGCGCGGTGTCGCACATCTCGTTGTCGACAATTGCCGCGTTCTCGGCGCGTCGCGACACGGCATCGCCGCCGAACGATCTTCTGGCCGTATCGAGCGAAATGACATAACGGGTGCGGGCGACGCCGCCATCTGGTCCGTCGATGCGCACGGCATGCGGATCGCCGCCAACACCATCGCCGACAGCGGCAATGGCGGCATTCTGGTTCATCGTTGGCAGCCGGGCGAGGACGGCACCATCGTCACCGGCAATCGCATTGAGCGGACGCTGGCGCGCAATGGCGGTACCGGCCAGTTCGGCAATGCCATCAACGTGTTCCGGGCGGGGCGCGTCATCATTTCGGACAACCAGATCTCCGACAGCGCGCTGTCGGCGATCCGATCCAATTCCGGCTCGAACGTGCAGATCACCGGCAACAACTGTGTGCGATCGGGCGAAACCTCGATCTATTCCGAATTTGCCTTCGAGGGCGCGGTGATCGCCAACAATATCGTCGACGGCGCGGCCAACGGAATTTCGGTCGTCAACCTGAATGAAGGCGGGCGCATGTCGACCGTCAGCGGCAATCTCGTGCGCAACCTGTCCTCAAGCGGCCCCTACAAGGCCGATCCGCCCGGCTATGGCCTCGGCATCTCGGTCGAGGCCGACACCACCGTCACCGGAAATGTCATTGAAGGCGCGCCGCTCTACGGGCTCAATCTTGGCTGGGGTCCGTTCCTGCGCAATGTGGTCGCGACAGGCAATGTCATCCGCGACGTCGGCGAAGGCATTGCGGTGTCGGTGGTCGAAGGTGTCGGCTCGGTCGTCATCTCGGACAATGTCATCGACGGCGCGCGGCGCGGCGGCATTGTCGGGCACCGCTGGGTCGAGGCCGTGACCGGCGATCTGGCGCTCGAAAAGTCGAACTGGCCGGGCCTGACCGTCGAGCGAAATCGGGTTAGTTGACAGCCCTCACGGAACCGACCTCGATGCCGTTCCAGTTGCGCAGCGTGACCGTCGCCATCTGCCGATAGGTTTCGGACAGTTCGTCGCCCTTAAGGAGACGCGACAGCAGCCCGGCAACCGCCGCTTCCGCCGCGCGGACTGCCCCGTCGTCGACCTTCAGCGCAAAGCCGAGGCCAAGCTCCGGCACCGCGCCGCAGAACACACCTTCCGCGCCGACCTTGACGAACACCCGGCCCTTGCCTGCCTCCATGATGGCGGTGTCGGCACGGCCGGTTCCGGCTACGTAGAATGGCTCGGCCATGCAGGCATCGAACAGCCGCCGCGCGGCGTCAGCGCGCGCCTGCCCCAGTCCGGTTCCGGTCGCCATCCGGGCAAAGCCATGGGCGAGGTTTTTCAGCGGCACGGCATAGGTAGGGATCGAACAGCCATCGATTCCGGAGTTTTCAACCCTGTGCGCCGCGCCGGTTACATCCGTCATCGCCTGCGCGATCAGACGCTGATAGTCATGGCCGATTTTCACATAGCCGCGATGATCCATGCCGAGCTTGCGGCAGCCGCAGAGGAAGCCGCTATGCTTGCCCGAACAATTATTGTGCAGGGACGTGGGGCTCGCCCCGGTGCGAGCCAGCGCAACCGTCGCATTCTGGTCCGACGGCCAGTGCGCGCCACACTCAAGCGCCTGAAGATCGAAGCCTGCACGCGCCAGCATATCAGCCGACAATTCGGCATGGGCCGCCTCGCCGTTATGCGAGGCGCAGGCGAGCGCCAGTTCACGATTGCCGAAGCCGTATTCATCCGCAGCGCCCGCTTCCACCATCGGCAACGCCTGCATCGACTTGACCGCAGAACGCGGAAAGATCGGCCGCTCGATATCGCCAAGCGCAAAGGCTAGCGCGCCGCCTCCATCGACCACGGCGATCGCGCCCTCATGGCGGCTTTCCACCTGCCCGCCCCGCAAGACTTCCGCGACAACCGGATTTGCCATTCTTTGACCGAAATGCCTCCACTATCTGCGTTTCACCTACTCCTCCCGCAAAGATCAGGCAAAGGGTTTGGCATTGAAGTTTCTGCGCTTCGCCGTTCTGTTCCTCGCGGTGGTCTTCGTATTGCCTGCGCTCAGCGCGATCGGCTGGTGGTATCTGCAGGACAGGCCGTCGGGCTGGCGCAATGCGGACTGGTCGTCGTCGGGCCTTCTGCCCGCCGCAGGCGCGGATCAGGAGGCAGCAATCTATGTGCTGGCGGCGCGCACGGGCGGACTGAAGGGAGCGCTTGCCGTCCATAGTTGGATCGTCGTCAAGAAACCCGGCGCGACGTCCTATGACCGCTACGATAAGGTCGGCTGGGGCGCGCCGGTGCGCAAGAACAGCCGCAGCGCCGACGGCCGCTGGTATTCCAACGAACCCTTCACTGTCAGCGCCATTCACGGCGCGGATGCCGAGCGCATCATTCCGCGCGTCGAGGCGGCAATCGAAAGCTACCCGTTTTCGCACAATGGCGACTACCGCGTCTGGCCCGGTCCAAACTCCAACAGCTTCATCGCCCATGTGATGCGCATCGCACCTGAACTTGGCGACCTGCCGCCCAATGCGACCGGCCGCGACTTCTGGCCGGGCGGGATTTCGGCTGGCTGGTCGCGGGCAACCGGCGATATCCATGCAACGCTCTATGGTCTGGCGGGGTTCACGGCTGGGCTGACAAGCGGCGTCGAACTGCACTTCATGGGGCTTGTCGCCGGCATCGACCTCAAGCGCGGCGCGATCAAGATACCCGCATGGGGCCGCATCGACCTGTTCGGCTGAGCATACTGCTACGCTACTGGTCGAATGAATCGGCCAGTATCCGGCGCAGGCCACCATGGTAGGTGTCTGTCGGAAAGGAGGCGAACAGGACATCGTCGATCTGCGCAGTGCCGGTGGCAATGACGAGACGGTCGATCCATTTTGCCCCGTCCACGGCCTCATAGTGGACATCGACCACGTCGACATTGTGCGAATGGGCAACATTGCCCGCGACGCAACTTCGGACTGCTGCTGGATAGGAGGCGAAGGGGATGCCGTCCTGCAGGGGCGCGGCGTCCTTACCAGACGACAGGACGATTGCCGCATTGCGTTCGAGCGCGTCGGCGACGATCGCGCCAAGGGTCGGCGTCAGCATGGCGATGAGACGGTCCTGGTCCCCCGCAATGCGCGCCTCGCAAAACGACTGCGAGACTTCCATCGGCCCCGCCGCCACCGATAGCGGCAAGGACGCGAGCAGCAGCGCCGAGCCGATTGCCTTACGGTTCACGGATCATCCCGCCGGCCATGAAGCCGCCATCGACCGCAATCGTCTGGCCCGACACATAGGCGGATTCCGGCGACAGCAGATAGGCGATCATGCTGGCGATCTCGTCGGGTCGGCCATAGCGACCGGCGGGGATCTGCCCGTTCCACAGGCCGCGCTCTTCCGGCCTGTGCAGGCGCGCCACCATGGGCGTATCGACAGGCCCCGGCGCAACGCAGTTGACTCGCACGCTCTGGCTCGCCAGTTCGACCGCCATCACCTCGCTCAGCATTTTGACGCCCGCCTTCGACGCGCCATAGGCAAGGCGGCCGCGATTGGCGCGCAGGCCCGACACCGATGACAGGTTGACGATGGAGAGCGTTTCGCCCATCCGTTCGAGCGCCGCCTTCGAGGTGATGAAGGAGCCGACCAGATTGGCCTCCAGCACCTCGCGCAGCATTTCCGCCGTCGTGTCCTCGACCGAAGCGTTGCGTGCAATGCCAGCCGAATTGACCAGACCGCCGATCAATCCGAGACGATCGACGACCTCGTCGAAGGCAGCCGCGATCTCATCCTCGTCGGTCACATCCGCACGCAGGAAGATCGCGTTTTCGCCCGTCAGCTCGGCTTCCGCCTCGGCGAGCGCCGGGAGATTGAAATCGAGCACCGCGACCGGCCAGCCATCGTCAAGCAACCGCGACACCGCCGCAAAGCCGATGCCTGACGCCCCACCCGTCACTACCGCCACATGTTTCATGGGCGCAGCATAACTGGGAAAGCCGCCGCTAGGGAGTCGGGGAATTGCCCGTTCACGCCTTTGCCCAGACCATCCGTTCCCTCGGGGCTAATTCATCGCGCCATTCCCGCGCCCGCGCCCGGAATCCAGCATGCAGCTCGCCTCTCGATCTTTTCTTGATTGACGGGTCAATAAAAAACCGTAGCCTGACGCGATGCCTAAGCTTGGAATGGAGCCGCTGCGCCGCCGCGCGCTGATCGACGCCACGGTCGCCGCAATCGGCGAGGCGGGAACACTCGACGTGACGATGAGCCAGATCGCCGGTCGAGCAGGCGTTTCGTCGGCGCTCGCACATCATTATTTCGGAGCGAAGGACGATCTCCTGCGCGCCACCATGCGCTCGCTCCTGACCGATCTCGGCCGCGAACTGCGCCATGTGCTCGCAACCGCCAGCACCCCGCGCGAGCGCGTCTCGGCCATCATCGGGGTCAATTTCTCCGAGCAGCAGTTTTCGGCCGACATCATTGCGGCATGGCTTGCCTTCTATGTCGAGGCGCAGCGCTCGCCCGACATGCGACGGTTGCTTGCCGTCTATGCGCGTCGCCTGCACTCCAATCTCACCCATGCGCTGGCACTGCAATTGCCGCGCGCGGAAGCCGTGCGCGCAGCTGAGGGCATCGCAGCCTTGATCGACGGGCTCTACATCCGCCGCGCGCTCAAGCAGGGCGCGCCCGACCCGGCCTCGGCGATTGCGCTGGTCGAAGACTATGTGTCGATGAAGCTCGGAGCCAGCCGATGAACCAGCTTGCAGGCCGCCCCAACATCCTGATCGTCATGGTCGATCAGTTGACCGGCACGCTGTTTCCTGACGGGCCGGCGGAATTTCTCCACGCGCCAAACCTGAGGAAGCTCGCCGCGCGCTCGGCGCGCTTTGCCAACAACTACACCGCCTCGCCGCTCTGCGCGCCCGGTCGCGCCTCGTTCATGAGCGGGCAATTGCCGTCGCGAACACGCGTCTATGACAACGCGGCGGAATTCCCATCGTCGATCCCGACTTTCGCGCATCACCTGCGCGCCGCGGGCTACCAGACGGCTCTGTCGGGCAAGATGCATTTCGTCGGGCCCGACCAGCTTCACGGCTTCGAGGAGCGGCTGACGACGGACATCTACCCGGCCGATTTCGGCTGGACGCCGGATTATCGCAAGCCGGGCGAGCGGATCGACTGGTGGTATCACAACCTCGGTTCGGTGACGGGCGCGGGCGTTGCCGAAATCACCAACCAGCTCGAATATGACGACGAGGTCGCATTTCAGGCGAACCAGAAACTCTACCAGCTGTCGCGCGAGGCCGACGACGAGAACCGCCGCCCATGGTGCCTCACCGCCTCCTTCACCCATCCGCACGACCCGTTCGTGGCGCGGCGCAGATATTGGGATCTCTACGAGGACTGCGCCCATCTTGAGCCGACGGTCGGCTTCATGCCCTATGAGGCGCAGGACGCCCATTCGCGCCGCCTCTACGACGCCAGCGACTATGCCTCCTTCGACATCACGACCGACAATATCCGCCGCTCGCGGCAGGGCTATTTCGCCAATATCTCCTATGTCGACGACAAGATCGGCGAATTGCTTGCCACGCTCGAAGCAACCCGCATGGCCGACAACACCGTCATCGTCTTCTGCTCCGACCACGGCGAAATGCTGGGTGAGCGCGGCCTCTGGTTCAAGATGAACTTTTATGAAGGCTCGGCCCGCGTGCCGCTGATGATCGCAGGCGGCGGCGTGCCTGCCGGTCTCGTGACGACGCCGACCTCGAACCTCGATATCTGCCCGACGCTGTGCGACCTCGCCGGCATCGACATGAGCGCCATCAGCCCGTGGACCGATGGCGAGAGCATCGTGCCGCTGGCCAAGGGAACCGTGCGTACGACGCCGGTGCTGATCGAATATGCCGCCGAAGGTTCATACGCGCCGATGGTCGCGATCCGCGACGGGCGGCACAAATTCGTCCATTGCGAGATCGACCCACCGCAACTGTTCGACCTCGACGCTGACCCGCTCGAACAGACAAACCTCGCCGCCGATCCAGCCTATGCGGCGATCGTCGACGCCTTCATGGCGCGCGTTCGCGCTCGCTGGGACATGGCGCGCTTCGATGCCGAAGTGCGCGAGAGCCAGGCGCGCCGCTGGGTGATCTACCCGGCGCTGCGCAACGGCGCCTATTACCCGTGGGACTTCCAGCCGCTCCAGAAGGCGTCCGAGCGCTACATGCGCAACCACATGGACCTGAACGTCCTCGAAGACAGCAAACGTTATCCGAGGGGCGAGTGATGGCGCCCCTCTTTCAACACGCTGGCCCCGGCCATGCTTGAGGCCGATTTCGTAATCGTCGGCGCAGGGTCCGCCGGCTGCGCGATGGCCCACCGACTGTCGGAGGACGGCAAGCATACGGTCATCGTCATCGAGCATGGCGGGACCGATTTCGGCCCGCTGATCCAGATGCCTTCCGCCCTGTCGATCCCGATGAACATGAGCCTCTATGACTGGGGTTTCGAGACAGAACCCGAACCGCATCTGGGCGGGCGTGTTCTCGCCACGCCGCGCGGCAAGGTGATCGGCGGATCATCGTCCATCAACGGGATGGTCTATGTGCGCGGCCATGCGCGCGACTTCGACCATTGGCAGGAGACGGGCGCGACCGGCTGGGGCTATGCCGACGTGCTGCCCTACTTCAAGCGGATGGAAAATTCCAAGGACGGCGAAGAGGGCTGGCGTGGTACCGACGGCCCCCTCCATGTCAGGCGCGGTCAGCGTCTCAATCCGCTCTACAAGGCGTTTGTCGAGGCGGGCAGGCAGGCGGGCTTCGAGACCACGGAGGACTATAACGGATCGAAGCAGGAGGGATTTGGCTGGATGGAGCAGACCATCCATCTCGGCCGTCGCTGGTCTGCCGCAAACGCCTATCTGCGTCCTGCGTTGAGGCGGCAAAACGTGAGTCTCGTCCGTGGCTTGGCGCGCAAGGTTGAAATATCGAATCATCGCGCGACCGGCGTCGAGATCGAAGCTAACGGGCAGATTCAGGTCATTAAGGCAAAGCGCGAGGTCATCCTAGCCGCGTCTTCGATCAATTCGCCGAAGCTGCTCATGCTGTCGGGCATTGGGCCGGCTGCGCATCTCGCCCAAAACGGCATCGAAGTGGTGGCCGACCGGGCAGGCGTCGGGCAAAACCTGCAAGACCATATGGAGCTTTATATCCAGCAGGAATCGCTGAAGCCGATTACGCTCTATTCGGTCCTTAATCCGCTCTCGAAGGCGCTGATCGGCATGCGCTGGCTGGCCTTCGGATCGGGCTTAGGTGCGACCAATCATTTCGAGGCTGCCGCCTTCGTTCGCTCGAAGGCCGGCGTTGACTATCCCGACATCCAGTATCATTTCATCCCGGCTGCCGTGCGCTACGACGGCAAGGCGGCGGCCAATTCGCATGGCTTCCAGGCCCATGTCGGGCCGATGCGCTCCAAGTCCCGCGGCTCGGTGATGCTGCGCTCGGGCGACCCGAAGGACCGGCCGAAAATCCTGTTCAACTATATGTCCCACCCGGACGACTGGGCCGACTTCCGCCACTCGATCCGGCTGACGCGCGAGATATTCGGGCAAGCCGCATTCGACATTTATCGCGGGCGCGAGATATCGCCCGGCTCTCAGGTCCAGACCGACGTGGAGCTGGACGATTTCATCCGCACCCATGCCGAAAGCGCCTACCATCCTTGCGGCACCTGCCGCATGGGGCGCGCCGACGACGCCATGTCGGTTGTCGACCCGGAACTGAAGGTGATCGGCGTCGACGGCTTGAGGGTGGCGGATTCGTCCGTCTTCCCGCGCATCACCAACGGCAATCTGAACGCGCCTTCGATCATGACGGGCGAAAAGGCGTCGGATCATATTCTCGGCCGCACGCCGCTCGCCCCCTCGAACCAGGAGCCATGGATCAATCCGCGCTGGCGGGAGAGCGACCGATGACGCCTTCCGGTCGATGGCGTCAGGGTCTATGACGGACGCATAAATCGGAGACTAACATGGCGCAGAACAGACTTTACCTCATCATCGGCGCGCTGCTCGTGATCGTTGCGGGGCTGGGGTTTTACGTATGGCAGGAACAGTCGAAGCCCGAGGGCGTACAAATTCAGATCGGTCCCGACGGCCTGAAGGTCGAACAGAACTGACGGCATAAGGATAGCCAGCCGATGCAAGCCCAACCGAAAGCCTCGCATTACATCAATGGACGGTTCGTCGAGGACGACGGCGGCGCTGCACTGCCTGTCATCTACCCTGCCACCGGCGAGACGATCGCCAACCTTCATTCGGCGACGCAGAACATCGTTGAGCTGGCGATCGAGGCCGCGCGCGAGGCCCAGCCCGCCTGGGCGCGGCTGAAGCCTGTCGAGCGCGGACGCATCCTGCGCCGTGCCGCAGACATATTGCGCGCCCGCAATGACGAGATCGCACGCATCGAGACGCTCGACACCGGCAAGGCCATTCAGGAAACGCTCGTTGCCGATCCGGCAAGTGCTGCGGATGCGCTCGAGTTCTTCGGCGGCGCGGTCGCCACCTTCAACGGCGACTATGTCGATCTGGGCGGCCCGTTCGCCTACACCAAGCGCGAGGCGTTAGGCGTATGCGTGGGCATCGGCGCCTGGAACTATCCGATCCAGGGTGCTGGCTGGAAGTCCGCGCCGGCGCTCGCAATGGGCAATGCGATGGTGTTCAAACCGTCCGAAAACACGCCCCTTTCCGCCTTGCTGCTGGCGGAGGTCTATGCGGAGGCAGGGCTGCCGGACGGGCTGTTCAATGTCGTGCAGGGCTATGGCGATGTGGGTGCGGCACTGGCCAGCCACCCGGTCGTGGCGAAAGTCTCGCTGACCGGCTCCGTGCCGACCGGCAAGAAGGTGCTGGCACTGGCCGGCTCGCACATGAAACACGCGACTATGGAGCTTGGCGGCAAGTCTCCCCTCATCATTTTCGATGATGCCGATCTCGAAAACGCGATCTCGGGCGCGATGCTCGGCAATTTCTATTCGACCGGACAGGTCTGCTCCAACGCCACGCGCGTCTTTGTCCAGCGCAAGCTGCATGACCGCTTCGTCGAGCGCACGGTCGAGCGCACCAAGCGCATCAGGCTCGGCGACCCGCTCGATCCCGACACGCAGATGGGGCCGCTCGTCAACAAGGCACAGCTCGACAAGGTGCTCGGCTATGTCGAGATTGGTCGGCAGGAAGGCGCTACGCTTGCCACCGGCGGCGGCGCACCGAAGCTGCAGGGCTTCGAAGGCGGTTTCTGGATCGAGCCGACCGTGTTTTCCGGCGTCACCGACGATATGCGCATCGCCCGCGAGGAAATCTTCGGGCCGGTCATGAGCTTGCTTGCCTTCGACGAGGAAGACGAAGTCATCGCTCGCGCGAATGACAGCGAATTCGGCCTGTCGGCGGGCGTCTTCACCAACGATATGGCCCGCGCCCACCGCGTTGCCGGCGAATTGCAGGCCGGCACGATGTGGATCAACCACTACAATCTCTCGCCGGTCGAAATGCCGTTTGGCGGAGCCAAGAATTCCGGCATCGGCCGGGAGAACTCGCTTGAGGCGCTGCGCCATTATTCGCAGGTTAAGAGCGTCTATGTCGAAACGGGCAAGGTCGAAAGCCCATACTGACGGGGGAAGCAAGCGGCATCCGTTTGCCTGCTAACCGTGGGTAAATCGCCATTGCAGTGATTTCATTTAGCGAGCGCGCTTGCAGTGACGCCAACGCCTCGCTATAAGCCCGCCGTCTGGTCGCGGAGTGTAGCGCAGTCTGGTAGCGCACAACGTTCGGGACGTTGGGGTCGCAGGTTCAAATCCTGCCACTCCGACCAGAAAAATCAAAGGCTTAGCGCAGTCACGCATTTCTGACCCCACAGAAACTACCTTTCCCCTACGCCGTTTCTAACGAATCGACAGCGAGGAGCGCGCCCTGCACCTCTCGCTCGATCAGAGAATTGCAGCGAAGCTGAGAACCGACGTGCTATCGTCGTGCCAATGATCGCCGCGCTGCTCGCCTTCTTCCTTTCCCTATCCGTCATCGATGGCGACACCATCGTCGTCGACGGCAAGCACCTGAGCATCGCGAATATCGACGCGCCGGGGATACAATACTTTTCGTCAGAACAACCTGTAGATGCGCGGCAGCCCGACGATCAGAAACGCAAGCAGGCCGAAGCCCAGGCCGATCCAGCGGCTGCCTGCGATTGGTGGATCGGGGCGATTTGATGGGAAGGTGTTGCAGACCAAGCTAACGGATGTGAAGTTGCCCGTTCGCGCCAGTCTGACTGGTGGATAATTGATACAGGAGTAGTGATGGCCAAGACCCCTAATTATGGGTTCGAGCGCGCTGAGCGAGATCGAGTAAAGGCAGCAAAGAAGGCTGAAAAAAAGGCCGAAAGAGATGCCAAAAAGGAGCCGCCAATTACCCGCCCCTCAGAGGGGTCGAGCAAGGGGAAATAGTCATATTTGGTCAAACCTTGTCCCGACCACCTTTGAGGCGTATATACAGGGTATCGAGTTGCATTGTTTAGCCTCGTTCTGGCGCTTCGGCCCTGAGTGATCTTACTCTCAATTTCGACGAATACGCGCCACGGCATATTGCCGGGATGCGGGCCATTTCCGAAAGACGGGAGTTTATCATGACGACTGGAACTGTGAAATTCTTCAATGCCACCAAAGGCTTCGGCTTCATCAGCCCTGACGAAGGCGGAGAAGACGTTTTTGTTCATATCTCTGCTGTTGAGCGCGCCGGAATGCGCACCCTTGTTGATGGCCAGAAGGTCAGCTTTGATGCTGTCCTCGACAAGCGCAAGGGCAAGAGCGCGGCTGAGAACCTTCAGAACGCTTGATACCTCGTTGTCAGTAAGCACCGTTTTACTGGCACCAGCCACATAGAATGAACTTTCGGCCGGGGACGCTCCCGGCCGTTTGCTTTTGAAAGGGAATGAAATGCACCACCCGATACCCTCAGGTGTCTTCAAGCCTAATCCCAGCACTGGCGAAAAGCGCAACGATACGTCGACGCGTGTCGCCCAGGAAATCACTGCCAATGACAGGCGCTTGCGTGAAGCAAAAACCACGCGCCTGAAAGAGGAACGCTTGGCGCGTGAAGCTTTGATAGGTCAGGAAAAACCGGAGCCTATTAAGCGCAAAGGAAAGACCTGATCATATCCACCGCGCGATTGTTCATCGTGCAATCATAGCACGCCCCCGAACGCAAAAAAGCCCGCCCGCCGGGCAGGAGTATCCCATGACGAAAGCGCTCCCTCTTCTCGCCGCCCTCGCCTTTCTTGCCGGTTGCGCCAGCACCGACTACGGCGCAGGCCGGATCGACAGCAAGCCGACCACAGCCGGCTGCGCATATGCCAACTCGCCCTGCGCCAAGGGTGGAAAAGGCCTCTAACCGGCGATAGGGCCGCAGCGACGACGCTGGCAAGCAGCACTCGGCCACCTGCCGTCTCAAATTTGGACGTCCAAAGGTAAGCACCGACAAATTCGGGACGACACGCGACAACATCACGCGTGAGGCTGTTCTCAAGCGCAAAGGCAATCGGATCACCTGGTGTTGGACCGAGCGCGGGCACTTGCTTGGCACGTGTAACCTACAGAAAGACTGGCTAGACGCCCTGCCAGGTTGCCGTATGTCCGTACAGAAATAACCCGCCCCGGCTGGAGCCGAGGCGGGTATCGAATGAGAAGGCGATCAGAACCGCCTTGAGGACTCAGTCCTACGTCGCTGCCAGTACATCCGTGGTCAGCAAGGCAGAGACGAAGTCCTAGACGTTCTCGAGATTCTCGGCCGAATTCTTGCCGGAGCGGCTATCCTGAACGATGTCGAAGGAGACCTTCTGACCTTCCAGGAGCGTGCGCATGCCCGAACGCTCAAGCGCCGACGCATGAACGAACACGTCCGGCTGGCCGCCGCCCTGTTCGATAAAGCCGAAGCCCTTGGTGGCGTTGAAAAACTTGACGGTTCCGTTTGCCATTGATGACAACCTTTCAAAAAAGCACAAACGTGCAAGCGCGGCGACGCGCCGTGCAACGTGGTCTTCGATTTTGAGAGGTGGTTCGTCATTGCGCCCTAGGACGCGGAAACAAGCTTCGTCAGCAACATCGACAACCCCGGATACACGTCAACTGTGCTTGGAATGAGGCAGCCCCCTCGCCAGCTGGTTCAGCCCTTCCTCGCCCATGGGCAAAACAACTATCTATTGCGAGCGAAACCGATATGATGGTCGCGTCGGCAGCCAGATACGGGCTCTGCCGGTTGAGGGCGGCTATTGAGCCCTAGCCCCAAAAGTGAAGGAGGATCCTATGACCTCCAATTACCCGGCCACAAATTACCTGACGTCAGAACGCATCACTCTCATCGACAAGCTTGTTCGCAACCTCAGCCTGAATGTTCCAGTCCCCGACAAGCTGGCTCAAATGGCGGCGGCCAATCACGCCGCTCTCATAAGCAGCAGAAGCAAAATCGATGAGTCCGAGCTGCGGGCAATCATCTACGATAGCCTGTTCCCCAACCCTACGGTCTGCAACGTTATATGAAGGATTCGCGCCTAGGGGCCGTTGACCATCCATTTGCTGCCAAAAGAGAAACAGAAGCCAATGGCAGCCGAGACACATTACAGGAAGAAGGCCACCCATTGGGGGCATTCCTCGCATTGATCGGCTCAATGCTTCTTTTGATCTACCTCGCTGCGGCAGTTTTTCTAGACCAGGGCTAAACCGGGCGCGTTCGAGCTCCAGATTGGTGACCGTCCGGCGGGAACACGCACATCGGCGGGATTGGTCAGGACCCGGAAAGCAACTTGATGATCCGATCGATTGGAGAGGTCTGCGCACAGCCCAGCGCCGCCCTGCCTCCGGCAAACTCGTCGATCCGAAATCACCCCTTCATGGATGCCCCTACAGATTTCCCTTGACGCCATACCAACTGGTTGGTATTTACCAAACCAACCAGTTGGTATGGACCCATGAGCGACGCGCATCCCTCCCGGCAGAAACTGATCGACGCGGCAATCGCGCTGGTGCGCGAGCGAGGCTACGCCGACACCAAGGTCGATGAGATCTGCGCCCGCGCCGGCATCGGCAAGGGCAGCTTCTTCCATCACTTCAAGACGAAGGAAGATGTGCTTCTGGCGAGCATCGACCACTGGAACAGCTTTACCGGCGAGGCATTCAGGACTGCGCCCTATCGCGACCTGTCGGACCCGCTCGACCGGCTGCTCGGCTATGTCGAGTTCCGCATCGCCATGCTCGACATGACGATCTCCGAATTTTCCTGCCTGCTCGGAACGCTGGTGCAGGAGGTCTATTCGAGCCATCCGAAGCTGCTCGCCGCCTGCGATGCGGGCATGAGCGGCCACATCGACGAACTGGTGGCAGATGTCGCTGCCGCCAAGGCGCTCTATGCGCCCGACGCACCCTTCTCTGCCGAAAGCCTCGGCTACTTCATCCAGGCTGCCCTGCAAGGCTCGTTCATTCAGGCCAAGGCCCGGCATGGATCGGGCGTGGCGCGCGACAATCTCGCCCATGTTTCCCGCTATCTCGAAACCATTTTCCCCCGCAGCAACTGACAAGGAGTAATGTCATGCCCTCCACCATCCGCCTGCACCGCGTTCTCAAGGCTCCGGCTGAGCGCGTCTATCGCGCCTTCACAGACGCCGACGCATGGTGCCGCTATCTGCCGCCGCACGGATTTCTGGGAAAGATCGACCTGTTCGAGCCGAAAGTCGGCGGCAAATTCCATATGTCGTTCCGGAATTTCACGACGAATGAGGAACACGCCTTCGGCGGCCAGTTCATCGAGATGGAGCCGAACCGCAAGCTCGTCTACACCGACTATTTCGACGATCCGAACCTGCCGGGCGAACTGACCGTGACGATCGAATTCACCGAGGTTCCGGGCGGCACCGATATCAAGATCGTCCAGACCGGCGTGCCGGACATCATCCCCGAATCCATGTGCTATCTCGGCTGGCAGGACACGCTGACCCAACTGCGCGATCTCGTGGAACCCGAGATCCGTCAGGGCTGACACATGACCGGTGAAACGCACCCTCCTCTTTGGCGGAGGGTGCGCCGCCTCAGGTGATGACTGTCGGTCTGTCCATGCCGGTCGCCTTCTTCAGACCGGCGATCTCGTCGGCCGCCTTGATGAGATCGGCAAGCGCGGCCTGCGTTTCAAGCCCGTGCTTCGTCGCATCCGGCTCGAAGCGCTCGATATAGACGCGCACAGTGGCACCCTCAGTTCCCGTTCCAGACAGCCGGAACACGACGCGAGAACCGCCCTCAAACAAAACGCGAATGCCCTGATGGGCGCTGACCGAGCCGTCGACCGGGTCGTGGTAGGAGAAGTCGTCGGCGGTCGCGATGACGAGCGGGCCGACCTTCGTTCCCGCCAGTTCCGGCAGCCGCGCGCGCAGAGCGTCGATCATCGCATTGGCGGCTGAGGCATCGACGCCCTCGTAATCGTGGCGCGAATAATAGTTGCGGCCGAATTCGGCCCAGTGCTGCTCCACGATCCGCTTCACCGGCTCCTTGCGCATGGCGAGAATGTTGAGCCAGAGCAGAACGGCCCACAGCCCGTCCTTTTCACGAACATGATTGGAGCCTGTCCCGGCACTCTCCTCGCCGCACAGCGTCGCCATGCCGGCATCGAGCAGATTGCCGAAGAACTTCCAGCCGGTCGGTGTCTCATACATGCCGATGCCGAGCTTTTCGGCCACGCGGTCGGCTGCGCCGCTGGTCGGCATGGAGCGGGCAATGCCGGCGAGGCCCGAACTATAGCCGGGCGCGAGGTGCGCGTTTGCGGCGAGCAGCGCCAGCGAATCCGACGGGGTGACGAATATGCCTTTGCCGATGATGAGATTGCGGTCGCCGTCACCGTCGGACGCCGCGCCGAAATCGGGCGCGTGCTGCGACATCAGCAGGTCATAGAGTTCCCTCGCATAGACGAGGTTCGGGTCGGGATGGTGGCCGCCGAAATCTGGCAGCGGCACGAAATTGCGAACGGTGCCGCTCCCCGCACCGAGCCGGCGTTCCAGTATCTCGACCGCATAGGGGCCGGTCACCGCGTGCATCGCGTCGAATGCCATGGTGAATCCGCCAGCAAACATCGCCTTGATTGCGGGAAAGTCGAACAGGGCTTCCATCAGTTCCGCATAGTCGGCGACGGAATCGACGACTTCGACAGTCATATCGCCCGCGTGCACCGTGCCGATCGTGTCTATGTCGATCGGAGGCAAATCGGCGATCAGATAGCGCTCGATCTGCTTTGACCGCGCGAATACGGCATCGGTCAGTTTCTCCGGCGCGGGACCGCCATTGCCGGCATTATACTTGATGCCGAAATCCTCTGTCGGGCCGCCGGGGTTGTGGCTCGCCGACAGGATGAAGCCGCCGAACGCCTTGTATTTCCGGATGATGTGAGACGTCGCAGGCGTCGAAAGAATGCCGCCCTGCCCGACCAGAACCTTGCCGAAACCATTGGCGGCCGCCATGCGAAGCACGATCTGGATAACCTCGCGATTGTAATAGCGGCCATCGCCGCCGACGACGAGGGTCTGGCCCTCAAATCCGTCGAGACAGTCGAACACCGACTGGACGAAGTTCTCGACATAACCCGGCTGCTGGAAGACCGGCACTTTCTTGCGCAGGCCAGAGGTTCCGGGCTTCTGGTCGGCAAACGGTTTTGTCGGGACCAAGGTGGCGGCTTCGGGCTTGCTCATGTCGGTCTTTCCAGTGCCTGTGGGCGAGTTGTAAAACGTGGACCGGCAGACGGCAAACCACTGCCGCGATCAGTTGTCCGGCAGATGATATAGGGCGGCAACTGCAAAAGGCAGTCGCATGACGGCGGGCCATGCGCTCAATTTTTCATCGTTGGCACAGCCACGAAATATTGCGCAGATTGACAGGCGTGCGCCATCGGGGACGGATGTGAGAGACATGGCAGAAGACGGGCGGGCGACGATCCTGTGCTGTGGCGAGGCGCTGATCGACATGCTGCCCCGGCAGGCGATTTCCGGCGAAGCGGCCTATGCACCGTTTGCCGGCGGAGCAGTTTTCAACACCGCAATCGCGCTCGGGCGGCTGGGCGCAGACGTCGAATTCTTCAGCGGAATTTCAACCGACATGTTCGGGATCATGCTTGAGCGTGAGCTGACGCACAGTAATGTCGGCATGCGCCATATTCACCGCTCGGCGCACCCCACAACGCTTGCCTTCGTGACGCTGGCCGACGGACAGGCGCGCTATTCGTTCCACGACGAGGGCAGCGCTGGCCGAATGCTCGATATTGCGGACCTGCCGCAGGATCTGGCCAACATCGACGCGCTTCTCTTCGGCGCGATCAGTCTTATCCCCGAACCCTGCGGTTCGGCAAACGAGACGCTGATGCGCCGGGAGCAGGCGCAAAAAGTAGTCATGCTGGACCCGAACATCAGGCCCGATTTCATTCCCGATGCAGCGGCGCATCGCGCACGCATCCGGCGCATGGCGGCAATGTCCGATATCGTCAAAGTCTCGAACGAAGACCTTGACTGGATCGGTGAAGGTGCTGGCGAGACCGAGATGATCGAGCGCCTGCTCGATGGCGGTACGAAGATCGTCCTGGTCACACGCGGTAGCGACGGAGCCGATGCCTACACCGCGTCAGGCCGCGTCCACGTGCCTGCTCGCCCGGTCCAGATCGTCGATACGGTCGGAGCCGGAGACACATTCAACGCGGGCGCTCTCGCCTCGCTTTCCGAACAGGGATTGCTGTCGAAAGCCGCAGTCGCCACGCTCAGCCCCGGTGCCATTGAGGCAATGCTGGAATTCGGCATTGCCGCCGCATCCGTCACCGTATCGCGCGCCGGCGCAAATCCGCCATGGCGCAGCGAGATTGGCTAATTCTTCGCCGCCTCTGCGATGAACCACGGATTGGCGAAGTCGACATCCTGCGCCTGCTCGCGCTTGCCATAGACGAAGGCCGTGCCGTCGATATTCACCGTCGATCCGCCCGCCGCCCGCAGCACGGCGTCGCCTGCGGCCGTGTCCCACTCCATCGTGCGGCCAAAGCGCGGATAGAGGTCCGCCTCGCCGCGCGCGAGCAGGCAGAATTTCAGAGACGAGCCGACGGAGACGATCTCGGCGCCCGGATGTTTCGCGATGAACTCGTCGGTTTCAGCAGTCCTGTGCGAGCGGCTGGCGACGATGCGCCGGTTTGCGCCTGAATAGCGGGCGTTGATTTCACGACGCTCGCCGGCGCGATGATCAGCGACGACTTCAGCTTCAGTCGCCATCCCCGGCCGGCCTGAAAAGATCTTGCCCTGCGCCGGGGCATAGACCACTCCAATGGCAGGCACGCCATCACGGATCAGCGCGATGTTGACCGTGAAATCGCCGCGCCGGGCGATGAATTCCTTGGTGCCGTCGAGCGGGTCGACCAGAAAGAACTCGCGCCCAAGCATCGGGGGAATGCGGCCCGACGAAACCTCTTCCTCCGCGACGCAAGGGACATCAGGCCATTGGCTGCGCAGACCTTCGAGGATGATTTCCTCGGCGCGGCGGTCCGCCTCCGTCACCGGCGAATCGTCAGCCTTGTGTTCGACGGTTGCCCCCCTTGCATAGACCTCCATAATCGCGCGCCCGGCAGCGAGCGCCAGTTCGTCGAGCCTCGAGAGAATGTCCGCGTCGGTCGATGCCATATGCCAGTCCCGGATGCCGTGGTCTCAGATGTAGTCGTGATCAGAGAGCCACGTCGCCAGCGTCTCGGTCAATTCCTCCGCCGTGCGCCCTGTTGTGCGCAAATGCACGTCGGCATGTTCCGGCGCTTCATAGGGGGAATCGACGCCGGTGAAATTTTTCAGTTCCCCGCGCAGCGCCCTTGCATAAAGGCCCTTGGTGTCACGGCGCGCGCATTCCTCGAACGGCGTATCGACAAACACTTCGACGAACTCGCCCTCGCCCATCAGCTCGCGCGCCATGCGGCGTTCGGCCCTGAACGGCGAAATGAAGGAAACGATGACCAGCAGGCCGGCATCGGCCATCAGGCGCGCCACTTCGGCCACGCGGCGGATGTTCTCGACGCGATCCTCCTCGGTGAAGCCGAGATCGCGGTTCAAGCCGTGACGGACATTGTCGCCGTCGAGAATGTAGGTGTGTCGGCCATCGGAATGCAGCCGCTTTTCGAGCAGGTTGGCAATTGTCGACTTGCCCGAGCCGGACAGGCCGGTGAACCACAGCACTGCGGGCTTCTGGCGCTTAAGTTCGGCCCGCGCCTTCTTGTCGACGTCGAGCGCCTGCCAGTGAACGTTCGACGCGCGGCGCAGCGGGTGCAGGATCATGCCCGCACCAACCGTCGCATTGGTCATGCGGTCGATCAGGATGAACGCGCCGGTGACGCGGTTGTCGGCATAGGCGTCAAATGCAATCGGGGTCTGGGTCGACAGGTTGGCGACGCCGACCTCGTTCAGTTCGAGCGATTTCGCCGCCTCATGGGCGAATGTGTTCACGTCCACGCGGTATTTCAGATCGGTGACGGTCGCGGTCGCCTCATCGGTCTCGGTGCGCAGGATGTAGGAGCGACCGGGGATCAAAGCGTGCTCGCCGAACCAGACGATATTGGCGGCGAACTGGTCGGCGACATGGGGCCTTGCATCGGGCGCGACCAGCATGTTGCCGCGCGACAGTTCCACCTCGTCTTCGAGGACGAGCGTGACCGACTGACCTTCTCGCGCCTCGTCCAGATCGCCATCCTGCGTCACGATGCGCTTGATGCGGGTTGCCTTGCCGGACTTTGCCACGACGACAGGCGCGCCCGCTGCGATGACGCCCGAAGCGACGGTGCCGGCAAAGCCGCGGAAGTCGAGATTGGGCCGGTTGACATACTGAACCGGGAAGCGGAACGCCGCGTCCACCGGACCACCCGATACCGGAACCGTCTCCAGATGATCGAGCAGCGATGGGCCGTCATACCAGGCCATGCGCTGCGATCTCGACGTGACGTTGTCGCCGAAGCGCGCCGACATCGGGATCGGCGTCAGCGTCTCGAAGCCGAGTGAGGTGGCGAATTCGCGATAGTCGGCGACGATGCGATCAAACATCGCCTGATCGAAATCGACCAGGTCGATCTTGTTGATGGCGAGCACGATGTGGCGGATGCCGAGAAGCGAGGCGATGAAGGAATGGCGGCGCGTCTGGCGCAGCACGCCCTGCCGGGCGTCGACCAGAACGATTGCAAGATCGGCGGTCGAGGCGCCGGTCGCCATGTTGCGCGTATATTGCTCGTGGCCGGGCGTATCGGCGACGATGAACTTGCGCTTCGGCGTCGCAAAGAAGCGATAGGCGACATCGATGGTGATGCCCTGCTCGCGCTCGGCCTCCAGCCCATCAACCAACAGCGCGAAGTCGATATCTTCGCCGGTCGTGCCGTGCTTCTTCGAATCCTTCTCAAGCGCGGCAAGCTGGTCCTCAAAGATTAGCTTGGTGTCGTAGAGCAGCCGGCCGATCAGGGTGGATTTGCCGTCGTCGACCGAGCCGCAGGTGAGAAAACGCAGCAGCGTCTTGTCTTCCTGCTCCTTGAGAAAACTCGTGACCGCCGAAACGGCGTCGGCCTTGCGCGTTGCCTGTGCCATCAGAAATAGCCCTCGCGCTTCTTCTTCTCCATCGAGCCGGCTTCATCCTTGTCGATGGCGCGGCCCTGCCGTTCGGAGGTGCGGGCGATCAGCATTTCCTGCACGATTTCTTCCAGCGAATCCGCCTCGGATTCAATCGCGCCGGTCAGCGGATAGCAGCCGAGCGTGCGGAAACGCACCATGCGCTCCTCGACGGTCTCGCCGGGGCGAAGTTCCATGCGGTCATCGTCTTTCAGGATCAACATGCCGTCGCGTTCGACGACAGGCCGCTTCTGGGCAAAATACAGCGGCACGATCGGGATGTTTTCCTGCAGGATGTATTGCCAGATATCGAGCTCGGTCCAATTGGACAGAGGGAAGACGCGGATCGATTCGCCGGGCGCGACACGCGTATTGTAGTTCTTCCACATTTCGGGGCGCTGGTTCTTCGGGTCCCAGCCGTGCTGCGCATTTCGGAACGAAAAAATGCGCTCCTTGGCGCGGCTTTTTTCCTCGTCGCGACGCGCGCCGCCAAAGGCGGCATCGAAGCCGTATTTGTCGAGTGCCTGACGCAAGCCGACCGTCTTCATGACGTGGGTGTGCAGGTTGGAGCCGTGGGTAAACGGGCTCATCTTCTGCTCGATGCCGTCGGGATTGATGTGGACGAGGAGATCGAAGCCGAGGCTTTTCGCCATTTCGTCGCGGAAGGAGATCATCTCCCTGAACTTCCACGTCGTATCGACATGCAGAAATGGGAACGGAGGCTTGGCCGGATAGAACGCCTTCATCGCCAGCCGCAGCATGACGGATGAATCCTTGCCGACCGAATAGAGCATCACTGGCTTTGAGAATGTCGCGGCGACCTCGCGGAAGATGTGGATCGACTCCGCCTCAAGGCGTTGAAGATGGCTCATATGTGCGGTCATGAAGCAATCCGAAGCGGAAAATCTGTGCCGGGCTCTCTTGATGCCCGATTGCGGCGCGTTCTAGACCGCTGGGCATGTTTGAACAACAAGCGAAACCGCCGGATCTGGCCCAGTTTGAGAAGATTGTTCCACCTGGCAGCTCCCAGCGGGTGGAATTTGCCCGCGAGGAGCGCAGATGAGTTTGACGGCATCATTCTTCGCCAGACCGGCACCCGAAGTGGCTCGCGAGCTGATCGGCTGCACCTTGCGTCTCGGAGGCGTCGGCGGGGCGATCGTCGAGACCGAAGCCTATACGGCAGACGACCCGGCCTCGCACTCCTTCATCGGCGAGCGGCCGCGAAACCGGGCGATGTTTGGTCCACCTGGCCATGCCTATGTCTATCGCTCCTACGGCATTCACTGGTGCTTCAATATCGTTTGCGCCGATGCAGGCGCGGTGCTGATCAGGGCAGTCGAGCCACGTTTCGGCATGGATGAAATGGTCGCGCGGCGTGGTTTGAGCGATCCGCGGCTGCTCTGCTCGGGTCCGGGGCGCGTCGCGCAGGCGCTTGGCATCGATATCGGCCACGATCATGCGCCGCTCGATCAAAGCCCGTTCGAGATCGATGTGGCAGCGGGCGCCGTCGAGATCATCTGCGGCCCGAGGATCGGCATTTCCAAGGCGGTCGAGGTGCCGTGGCGCTTCGGCCTTGCCGGCTCGCGCTTTCTCAGCCGCAAATTTGGCTGAACCTGTCGTTGGTCAATCGCCTTTGAGCATCATATCGGCGGCCCTCTCGGCGATCATCACCACCGGCGCATGAGTGTTGCCCGAAACAATTGTCGGCATGACAGACGCATCCGCCACGCGCAGGCGATCGATGCCATGGACGCGCAGCCTGTCGGAGACGACCGCCATGTCGTCCGTTCCCATCTTCGCGGTTCCGACCGGGTGGAAGATCGTCGTCGCGATGTCGCCGGCGGCGCGCGCCAGTTCGTCAGGCGTGTCGATCTGAGGACCAGGCTTGAGTTCCTTCGGCTGGAACGCCGACATGCGCCGGGTCGCCATCAGGCGGCGCGCCGCGCGGATCGAATCCACCGCCACCTGCCGGTCGCCCTCGGTCGACAGATAGTTCGGCGCGATTTCGGGGTGATCCGTCGATGTAGCCGACCTGATGCGGACGCTGCCGCGCGATTCCGGACGCAGATTGCACACCGAAACCGTGATCGCCGGATAGGAGTGAAGCGGCGTGCCGAAGCGATCGAGCGACAGGGGCTGGACATGGAACTCGATGTTGGGCGTGGCTCGCCGCTCGTCCGACATCATGAAAATGCCAAGCTGGCTCGGCGCCATCGACATCGGGCCGGTGCGCCGCAAGGCGTATTCGAGGCCGATCGACGCCTTGCCGAACAGGGTCGCCTGCCGCTCGTTCAGCGTCTTTGCGCCCGAAATGCCGAAGATCGTCCTGATCTGCAAATGGTCCTGCAGGTTTTCGCCAACGCCGGCCAGTTCGTGGCGAACCTCGATGCCATGCGACTTCAAAAGCCCGCCCGGACCGATGCCGGAAAGCTGCAACAGTTGCGGCGTGCCGATGGCGCCTGCCGCCAGCACCAGTTCGCCATCGACATGGGCGACCGCAGGCTGGCCGGCGAGCGTGAATTCGATGCCCGTGACCGTGCGGCCATCCGTCACCAGCCGCTCGGTCGCCGCGTTGAGCAATATCTTGAGGTTGGGGCGATTGCGCACCGGCTTGAGGAAGGCGCGCGCGGCATTGAAGCGGAAACCAGCCTTCTGGTTCACCTCGAAATAGCCGGACCCGAAATTATCGCCGCCGTTGAAATCGTCGGCCTTCGGCACACCCATTTCCTCGGCCGCCTCGCGAACGGCATCGAGGATCGGCCAGGACAGACGCTGGCGCTCGACGCGAAGCTCTCCAGACTGGCCGTGAAACCGGCCGCTGCGCGACTGGTGGTTCTCCGATTTGACGAAGACCGGCAGCACGTCGTCCCAGCTCCAGCCGACATTGCCGAGCTGACGCCAGTGGTCATAGTCACCCGCCTGCCCGCGCATGTAGATCATGCCGTTGATCGACGAGCAGCCGCCGAGCACTCTGCCGCGCGGATAGGCAAGCGACCGGCCATTCAACCCCGGCTCGGCGGCGGTGGAATAGCCCCAGTCCGTGCGGGGATTGCCCATGCAATAGAGATAGCCGACCGGAATATGGATCCAGTGGTAGTTATCTGACCCACCGGCCTCAAGCAGAAGCACCTTCTTGGAAGGATCGGCAGACAGCCTGTTGGCGAGCACGCAGCCGGCCGAGCCTGCGCCAACGACAATATAGTCGAAATGGCCCGTTTCAACGCGCTCGCTCATCCGATCTCACTCCCCGCTTTCGACTTGCATCAGCGACTGCCTGCCACTTCCGCCACTTCCACGGCTCATTCATAAGGCCCCATTCCGGCCCGCGCCACCATGGCGGCAACGCCATTGTCCCTTGTCCTATGGTCCAAGGTCGCGGCCTCACCCGGACGGGCAGCGACGTGCAACCCAAGATTAAGCTTGACCCTCGCTGACGATTCAAATTAACAAGTTAAATAATTCATCGAGGGCCATATGCGCGCTGCTATGCAACCAGCCGAAGCCGCCGGGGAGGCGGCGGCTCAGGCTCTCGCGCATGGCGACATCATCGGTCACAAAACGAAGAGGTAGACCGGCAACATTGACGCGGCGAAGGGGAAGACGCACTGTCCTTCGCAGCTGGATAAAGCAAAGAACAGTGCCAGCCTTGGGAGGTAGAGATGAGACTTAATCGACGCACATTCCTGACGAGCACGGGTGCCGCGCTCGCAGCACCTGCAATCCTGACATCGGGCGTTGCCCGCGCCCAGGAGACGGTGACGCTCAAGCTGCACCACTTCCTGCCGCCGGTCGCCAATGTGCACCAGCACCTGCTCATGCCCTGGGCGAAGGCAATCGACGAACAGTCCGGCGGCAAGCTGAAGATCGAGCTTTTCCCGGCGATGCAGCTCGGCGGCAAGCCACCGCAGCTCTACGAACAGGCTGCAAACGGCGTCGTCGACATCGTCTGGACCCTGCCCGGCAACACGCCCGGCCGCTTCCCCTCGACGGAAGTCTTCGAACTGCCCTTCGTCGCCGCCGAAAAGGCGACGGTCAACGCACCTGCCGCTCAGGAATATGGCGAGACGGCGCTGGCGCAGGAAACGTCCGACACGAAGATCCTCTGCTTCTGGGCGCACGATGCGGGCCTGATCCACACCAACAAGGAGATCAAGACCAAGGAAGATCTGGCGGGGCTGAAGCTTCGCAACCCGACCCGTCTTGCGGGCGAGGCGTTGAACGCGCTCGGCGCAACTTCGGTCGGCATGCCTGTGCCGCAGGTTCCCGAAGCGCTGGCGCAGCGCGCCATCGACGGGGCAGTCGTGCCGTGGGAAGTGGTGCCCTCGATCAAGGTCAACGAATTGACCAAGTTCCACACCGAAATCCCCGGCTCGCCGACGCTCTATGTGGCGACCTTCTTCCTTGCGATGAACAAGGCCAAGTACGAAGGCCTGCCCGCCGACCTTCGCGCCGTGCTCGACGCCAATAGCGGCGCTGCCTTCGCCAAGGCAGCAGGCGAGATGTGGGATCGCGTCGGCGCCGAAGTTCGCGGCACCATCGGCGCCAGCGGCACGATCAACGCCATCTCGGAAGACGAGAAGGCGCGTTGGGTCGAGGCGACCAAGCCTGTCCACGACAAATGGATCGCCGACGTCAAGGCCAAGGGCCTCGACGGCGAGGCGCTGATCAAGTCGGCCCGCGACGCGATCGCAAAATATTCCTGAACCGGGTCGATCTGCGGGGGCGGCGGTGCCGCCCCCCTCACCCATTCAAGGAGCAAAATTTGCCATGACCTCAGGTGAAACGATGGCCGAGGAGCCGGCGCGCCAGCGCTGGTTCGAACGGCTGGCATCCGTTCTGGCGGTCATCGGCGGCATATTCGTCCTGTTTGCCGCCATCCTCGTCACGGTTTCGGTGACCTCGCGCTGGCTCTTTCTCAAGCCGGTCCCGGCAGACTACGAACTGGTCGAGGTCAGCATCGGCATCGCCGTATTCGCCTTTCTCTCATACACCCAGGCGCGCAGCGGCCACATCGCCGTCGACACGTTCACCCTCAAGCTGCCGGCCCGCGTCAACTCCGTCATCGACGGGCTTTGGGATCTTCTTCTGGCCGGCTTTCTCGGTTTCTTCGCCTGGGGCCTGTGGACCGGCGGCATGAGCGCGCGCGGCTATGGCGAGACGCTCATCCAGCTGCCCTGGCCGATCTGGCCGGTCTACATCCTCTGCTCGATCCTCGCGGGCCTTGCCTGCATCGTTGCGCTTGCCGTCACCGTCCTCAAGATTGGAGGCGCAAAGTGAGCGGCTTCGCCATCGCGCTGACCGGCTTCGGAGCGATGCTGCTCCTGATCGCCATCCGCATGCCCATCGCGCTTGCCATGCTCGTCGTCGGCGCTGTCGGCTATGCATTCCTGCAAAGCCCTCACGCGCTGATCTACTACCTCCAGACCAACGCCTACAGCCAGTTTGCCAGCTACACGCTCTCGGTCATTCCGCTTTTCATCCTGATGGGCGCGCTCGCCGAGCGATCCGGCATGGCGGCAACTCTGTTCAAGGTGGCCGAGCATCGCCTTGGCCAACTGAAGGGCGGCCTGCCGATGGCGGTGATCGCGGCCTGCACGGGGTTCGGCGCGATCTGCGGCTCGTCCGTCGCCACGACCGCCACATTCGGGCGCGCCGCGCTGCCCGAAATGCGCCGCGCAAACGTCAATCCCGGATTCGGCACGGGCACCATCGCCGCCGGCGGCACGCTCGGCATTCTTTTACCGCCCTCCGTCATCCTCGTCATCTACGCCATCACCGCGGAGCAGAACATCGCCAAGCTGTTTCAGGCGGCACTCGTCCCCGGCCTTATGGCGGCGGGCTTTTACATCATCGCGATCGCCATTGCGGTCCGCCGCAACCCGAGCCTTGCGCCGCCTATCCCCTTTGCCGCGCCTGAAGGCACGCCGCGTCCGGCCTGGGTGCGCCCACTTGCGGCGCTGATGCTGGCGGCCGCCCTCGCCGGCTGGCTCACCGGCTTCATCGGCACTGTCGGCGCCGTGCTTCTGGGGATACTCGCCATCATGGCGCTCGTCGCCGATTTCGGAATCATCCCGCCCGTCGGCGTGGCGCTTATCGTCGTGGGCGGCATTTACGGCCAGGTCTTCACCCCGACGGAAGGGGCGGCGGTCGGTGCGGCAGCCATGCTCGGCGTCGGCATTCTTCAGCGATCTCTGGATTTTGCGCGCATCAAGGAGGCGCTCCTCCAGACGGCAGAGACGACAGGGATGATCTTCCTGATCCTGCTCGGCGCGGAGGTGTTTGGCGCGTTTCTGGCGCTGACGCAGATGCCGATGCAGCTTGCGTCGATGATCGGCGAATCGGGCCTTGGGCCATACGTCGTCGTCATCGGCATGATGGTCACCTACATCATCCTTGGCGCGGTCATGGACGAACTGGCGATGATCCTGCTCACACTGCCGGTATTCATGCCGGTGGTGCTGACGCTCGACTTCGGAATGCCGCCCGACGATGTCGCTATCTGGTTCGGCATTCTCGTACTGGTCGTCGTCGGCATCGGCCTTTCGGCTCCCCCGATCGGCCTCAACGTCTTCATCATCAACAAGATCGCCAAGGACGTGCCGATCACGCAGACCTATCGCGGTGTGCTGCCCTTCGTCTTCGCCGACTTCACGCGGCTGATCATCCTGGTCGCCTTCCCGTCCATCTCGCTCTGGCTGGTGCACCTGTTCAACCAGTAGCGATGCGCGGGCTTCGCGGCCACCATGTCCTTCGCGCGGCCCAATCCGCGGAGAAATGGGCCATAGACATCACGAATGGCAAGGACTGGCTGGGCATGCAGTCACTGGCTAAACTGTCTCTGCATATTCCCTGATAAGTGACAAAAAACAGGGAATTCTCGTAAATATCAGGGAAGCCATCAGAATCTTCTCCTAAATATCGATGTGCTTTCAGTGAATTAGACACCAAATTCCCTGCTTGGGGGAACAGGGAATTTTTCTCACCTATCAGGGAATCGTTTGCCCAATCTGCATAACTTAACAGCGAACCTCTCGGTGTGACCCCGATACTTGTTTCGAGCGGGTTTGCTGAGAGCAGCGTAAGTGGCGTGCATGCGCGAAAATTCGCTACCTAGTTTCTGACGTTGAATATGTCACCAACATAGATATCTCTCGCTGATGTTCTTATGCGAGGCTCATATGACACGCCGCAATCCCGGAGGACGTCCAGCAGGAAGTTCCCCCCACCGCGATACTGACGATCCTATCCTCCAGCAGGCTGTTCGGCTGATTGCAAGCGGACAAGCGCGTAATCCGACTGGCGCGTTCAAGAAGCTCGTGCAGGATGAGGACACTGTACATATCAGGCGTCTACAAAGACGATGGCGGCAGGTGGGCGAACGGCTCTCACAACAGGAGCACGATGTTCGAAGCCAGGAGCGTTGGGAGATAGACAGCGAAGCTCTTCGCCAATCCGCGCCGGATCTCCATGCGCGCATTACTAAGTTTGCGACTTCGGTAGCCGGTGCCCAGCTGCTAGAGCAGATTGCGGGCCGGCCGCTGCCGCCGATGGCATTCGGCTTGGTGAGGCTGTTAGAACTTGCCCAATCAAACGCGCCTCATGGCGCTTCTGCAGCAGACTTTGCTTTCGATCAAGCGCTTGAGCATTGGTCGCGGTTTGGCACGGTGCCGGACCGTGCGTTTCTGCTTAGGTTCGCCAAACTTTGTGAATCCAAGGCCGACGATGAATTGGCGGAGGCGGGTCAATGAAACGAGCTCATCACAGTGACAGCAATCATGGCGCGATTTCCGACTCTATCGCCGCTACAAAGATTGTCACGCTGCCGATCGATCAGCTTACTCCGTACGCGCGTAACGCGCGCACGCACAGCAAGAAGCAGATACGCCAGATCGCTGACAGTATTTCGCGGTTCGGATTTACCAACCCGGTATTGATCGACGACCGAGACATGATCTTGGCCGGCCATGGGCGGGTTGAGGCTGCTAAGCTGCTAGGACTGAAAGTTGTGCCCTGTATACGACTTTCGGCGATGAGCGAGGCGGAAAAGCGCGCCTATGTGTTGGCGGACAATAAGCTCGCGCTCAATGCGGGGTGGGACGAGGAAATTTTGGCAACTGAGTTGCAAGTGTTGCTGGAGGATGTCGGTCAGATTGATGTGTCGCTCACCGGATTCTCGGTAGCCGAGATCGACTTTCTTATTGACGGTGGCGAAACGGGAGCCATTCCGCCCGACGATGCTGATGACGCGATCCCGCCGACAGTATCTTCTCCTGTTACGCAAATCGGCGATGTCTGGTTGCTTGGCAACCATCGTCTCGTCTGCGGAGATGCGCGCGACGCCAAATCATATGAGGCGCTCATGCGCCGCAGCGACGGTTCGTCGGATCTTGCTCAGATGGTCTTCACCGATCCGCCGTATAATGTGCGGATCGGCGGCAATGTAAGCCAATCGAAGCGCCTTGCGCACCGCGAGTTTCTCATGGCGTCCGGCGAGATGGCGCCCGACGAATTCTGAACCGCCCCGGGTTTGCCGGAGGCCTTCTGGTTTAAGTTATGCCGCCATGGCCGGTTCTTCCAGCATGGCGTAGTAGCGTTCCTCAGCTTCGGCCGGCGGGATGTTGCCGATGGGCTCCAGCAGCCGGCGATTGTTGAACCAGTCGACCCAGGTCAGCGTGGCGAACTCGACGGCCTCGA
>JBARXU010000004.1:0-34813 GCA_049647505.1 Mesorhizobium sp. | reverse complement strand
CCTTCCGCATGCGGTGATCGTCTCACAAGGGCGATCTCCTTCGGGACCCCGGGGCAAGCCGCCGAACGGCGCATGGCGAGCGTCACCAATCCAATTCGTCAGGCGCGCGCCATGCGCCGCTCCCCAGTTCATAACCCGGCTGCATAAGCGCGGGAACGAGAACGTATGGGCAAGAGGCAGTAGGCAATAGGCAGTAGGGATGAAAAACGAGAGGCTATGACGGGATGGAAGTTGGCGGCAGGCAACGCGGAACTCATCGATAATTCGGAGCCGCCCATTCCCTTACTTGCCCACTGCCTACTGCCTATTCCCTATTGCCTTGCTTACCCCTCATTCCCCCGCCCCTTTATTGTGACAGCCGTCTGTGCTTGAAGGGCCTTTCCATCAACAGTCACGGAGTATGACAAATTGGCAGCAACTAAGGGTGCGAAATGGCCCGTTCATGGTGAAATCACCGGCCCCATCGTAATGATCGGGTTTGGCTCGATCGGTCGCGGCACGCTTCCTCTCATCGAGCGCCATTTCAAATTCGACAAGTCGCGCCTTGTTGTCATCGATCCAAGCGACGAAAACCGCAAGCTCCTCGACGAGCGCGGCATCGCCTACGTCCAGGAAGCCGTGACGAAGAAGAACTACAAGAAGCTGCTCAAGCCGCTTCTGACCAATGGCGGTGGCCAGGGCTTCTGCGTCAACCTGTCGGTCGACACCGGCTCCGTCGACCTGATGCGCTTCTGCCGCGAACTCGGCGTTCTCTATGTCGATACCGTCATCGAGCCTTGGCTCGGCTTCTACTTCGACAAGAACATGAAGAATTCCGAGCGCACCAATTATGCGCTGCGCGAAAGCCTGCGGGCCGAAAAGCGCGCAAATCCCGGCGGCACGACGGCCGTCTCCACCTGCGGCGCAAATCCGGGCATGGTCTCGTGGTTCGTCAAGCAGGCGCTGGTCAATCTCGCGGCCGATCTGAAGCTCGACCTGAAGGAACCCGAGACCGGCGACCGTGCCGGCTGGGCCAGCTACATGAAGAAGGTCGGCGTCAAGGGCATCCACATTGCTGAGCGCGACACCCAGCGCTCGAAGCGGCCCAAGCCCCTCAACGTGTTCTGGAACACATGGTCGGTCGAAGGTTTCATCTCGGAGGGCCTGCAGCCGGCGGAACTCGGCTGGGGCACGCATGAGAAGTGGATGCCGAAAAACGCCAAGGGCCACAAGAAAGGTTCCAAGGCTGGCATCTATCTCGAACAGCCCGGCGGCAATACGCGCGTGCGCACATGGTGCCCGACCCCCGGCCCCCAATACGGCCTGCTGGTCACGCACAATGAGGCAATCTCCATCGCGGACTTCTTCACCGTCTACAACAAGAAGGGTGAGGCCACGTTCCGCCCGACCTGCCACTACGCCTATCATCCGTGCAACGACGCCATTCTGTCGATGAACGAGATGTTCGGCGCCGCCGGAAAGGCGCAGCCGATCCATCACGTGCTGGACGAAAACGAGCTGATCGACGGAGTCGACGAACTTGGCGTCCTGCTCTACGGCCACAAGAAGAATGCCTACTGGTTCGGCTCGCAGCTTTCGCTGGACGAGGCGCGCCGCCTTGCTCCCTACCAGAACGCGACCGGCCTTCAGGTCACGTCGTCGGTTCTGGCCGGCATGGTCTGGGCGCTGGAAAATCCGAACGCCGGCATCGTCGAAGCCGACGAAGTGGATTATCGCCGCTGCCTGGAGGTCCAGTTGCCATATCTGGGACCGGTCAACGGCTATTACACCGACTGGAATCCGCTGGTCGACCGCCCGGGTCTCTTCCCCGAGGACATCGACCGCAAGGACCCATGGCAGTTCCGCAACATCCTTGTTCACTAGGTTCGCAATCAGCCCGAACGTCTTGCAATTGCGCCCGTAAAGCGCAATTCAGGACGGAAGGGATGCAAATGAGGACTGAGACCATGGCGTTCAACCGCAAGATTCTTGCTGCACCTTTGCTTTTGCTTGCATTGGCAGGCTGCCAGACGGGCGGACCAGGCCCGATGGCTTCGGGCCCGCGCGCGCCCGCGCCTTCCGGCTTCGAGGGCGAGTGGATGTCGACCGACGGCGTGGCTATGTCGCGCCTGCGCGGCGGCGCATTCGAGACGGTGGCGGTCGATACCGGCAACAAGCTGGCGACCGGCTCCTATCACAACACCAGCGCGACGATGGTCGCGATCTCGGTGACGTCGATCATCCGCCAGACCACCTCGACGGTGAACTGCCAGTTGGCGACGCCGCAGCAGTTGAACTGCACCAGCTCCGCCGGTCAGCAGTTCGTGCTTGTGCGCAGGCAGGCCTGACCGGGCTGCCCGGTTTGCGCGCATGCCAGGCTGAACGGCTGAAATCATGTTGATCGCGATCGCCGTCGCTGCGGTGCTCGCGGTCATCGTCCTGCCCCAGCTCTGGATCAACTGGACGCTGAAGCGGCACGGCGTCGACAATCCGGACCTCCCCGGCACCGGCGGGGAACTCGCCCGCCATCTCCTCAACTACTACGATCTGGCCTCGGTGAAAGTCGAAGTCACCGAGAAAGGCGACCATTACGACCCTGCCGAGAAGGCGGTTCGCCTGACACCCAGGCATTTCGCCGGCCGCTCGCTCGCAGCCGTCGCCGTTGCCGCCCATGAAGTCGGCCACGCGATCCAGGATGGCCGTGGCGAGCAGAAGCTGAAACTGCGCCAGACGCTGGCCCGCTTTGCCGCGATGACCGACACGTTTGCGTTTTGGTTCTTCATGGCGGCACCCGTGCTCGGAATTCTTGCCCGCACCCCCGCCGCCTTTCTGGCCCTGCTGGCCGTGGGCATCGCGCTGCTCGGCATCCGCGTCGTCGTCAACCTCATCACCCTGCCGGTGGAGTTCGACGCAAGCTTCGGCAAGGCCCTGCCGATCCTGACCGATGGCAAATATCTCGACGACCGCGATCTGCCCGCCATTCGCAGCGTACTTCTGGCCGCGGCCCTCACCTATGTCGCAGGCGCGCTTATGTCTTTGGTCAATCTTGCAAGGTGGGTCCGCCTCCTGCGATAGTGCGCGAAATGCAGGGAGGATGCATGCCGGAGCATTTCGACGCGCTTGAAACGCGCGCAAACGAGGCGCGCGAGCGCGATCTGTTCAGCCAGCTTTGTGTCTTCCTGCCTGAGGCCGCCGCCCGTTCTCCGGGACTGGCGAAATGGCTTTCCGGCCATGACCTCTCAAGCGTTACGGACCGTAGCTCGCTGGCGAAGCTGCCCGTCCTGCGCAAGACCGACCTGATGGAGATGCAGCGCGCAGACCCGCCCTTCGGCGGCTTTGCCGACATGGCAAATCTCTCCGGCCGCCGGGTCTACCTGTCGCCGGGGCCGATCTGGGAACCGCAGGGGCATGGCCTCGACCATGGCCAAGGCGCGCGTGCCTTCTTTGCGGCCGGCGTGCGCAAGGGCGACATCGTCCACAATGCCTTCGCTTATCACATGACGCCCGGCGGCTTCATCCTCGACGAAGGTGCACGCGCACTTGGCTGCGTCGTCTTTGCCGCCGGCGTCGGCAACACCGAAATGCAGGTCGAAGCAGCAGCAGACCTGAAACCCGCCGTCTATGCCGGCACGCCGGATTTCCTCAAGGTGATGCTCGACAAGGCGGCAGAGGCTGGGAAGGATCTCTCGTCCATGCGCCTTGGCCTTGTCTCGGGCGGCGCGCTGTTTCCCTCGCTTCGCGCGGAATATGCCTCGCGCGGCATCAAGGTTCTGCAATGCTATGCCACGGCCGAGTTCGGCGTCATCGCCTATGAGAGCGCCGACGAAGCCGGCAACCCAGTCCCCGGCATGGTCATCAACGAGAACCTGATCGTCGAGATCGTGCGGCCCGGTACCGACGATCCCGTCGCACCCGGCGAAGTCGGCGAGGTGGTCGTCACCTCGTTCAATCGAGACTATCCGCTGGTGCGTCTCGGCACCGGCGACCTGTCGGCCGAAATCCCGGAACCCTCGCCCTGCGGCCGCACCAATATGCGCATCAAGGGCTGGATGGGCCGCGCCGACCAACGCACCAAGGTCAAGGGCATGTTCGTCGATCCACGTCAGGTGGCCGAGATCGTCAGGCGTCATCCCGGCATCGACAAGGCGCGGCTCGTCGTCACCCGTCAGGGCGAGCAGGACGCGATGAAGCTGCTGGTCGCATCGGCCGGAGATATCGATCTTGCCGCAGTCACGGCCACCCTCCGCGAGACTACCAAGCTGGGCGGCGAGGTGGAGCGAGTCGACGCCACGGCCCTGCCGAATGACGGCAAGGTCATAGCCGATGAACGCGACTACTCCAGATAGAGCGGATCGCCACGACTGACCCCGCAAGGTAGGCGATCAAGCGATTCCGCTTGCAACGCGTCTGCTGCGGTGGAAACATCAATTCCGGAAGCGTGTCACATAACCAGCATCAGAACCGGTTAGACGCTTGGAGTTCCATCGTTGGGAGAGCATCAAATGAAGAAGATCGCCGTAGTCGCCGCTTTGTCGACCTCGGTCTTGGGACTGACGACAGCGTCATCCTTTGCCGACTACACGCTCAACATCCTGCACATCAACGATTGGCACAGCCGCATCGAGTCCAACAACAAGTTCGAATCGACCTGTTCGGCCGAAGAAGAAACCAAGGGCGCTTGCCTGGGCGGCGCGGGCCGGCTGATCACCGCGATTAACGACCGTCGCAAGGCGCTTGATGGCCAGAACGTGGTCACGCTGAACGCCGGCGACAATTTCCAGGGTTCGCTGTTCTACTCGACCTACAAGGGTGAGGCCGAGACCGAGTTCCTGAACCAGATGGGCTTCGACGCCATGGCGCTCGGCAACCATGAGTTCGACGATGGCGAGGACGTGCTCGTTCCTTTCCTCGACCAGGCGAAATTCCCGATCCTCGGCGTCAACATCAAGCCGGACAACCAGTCCAAGGCCAATGGCAAGATCAAGCCGTCCGTCGTGCTTGAGATCGGCGGCCAGAAGATCGGCATCGTCGGCGCAGTCACGACCGACACGCCCGAGATCGCCTCGCCGGGCGAACACATCAAGTTCGAGGACGACGTCGCCAACATCGCTGCCGAAGTGAAGAAGCTTGAGGCCGAAGGCGTCAACAAGATCATCGCGCTGACCCATATCGGCTATCCGCGCGACATGGAGGCCATTGCAAAGATTCCGGGCGTCGACGTTGTCGTCGGCGGCCATTCGCACACGCTCCTGTCGAACAACCCCGACGACAAGGGCGCTGGCCCCTACCCGACCATGATCGACAACCCCGGCGGCTATAAAGTTCCCGTCGTTCAGGCCGGTTCCTATTCCAAGGTTCTCGGCGACATCGCCGTCACCTTTGATGACGCCGGCGTCGTCAAGGAGGCCAAGGGCGACCCGATCTGGCTGAACAAGGACGTGACGCCTGACGCGGCCGTCGTCGCCCGCGTCAAGGAAATGGGCGCGCCCATCGAAGAGGCGATGAAGGTCGAGGTCGGTGAATCGACTGGAGCCATCGACGGCGACCGCAACTCGTGCCGCGCGGTCGAATGCTCGATGGGCAACCTGATCGCCGACGCAATGCTCGACCGCACCAAGGATCAGGGCGTCACCATCGCCATCCAGAATGGCGGCGGCATCCGCGCCTCGATCGACGCAGGCAAGGTCACGATGGGCGAGGTCTTCAACGTCCTGCCCTTCCAGAACACGGTCGCCACGTTCCAGCTTTCCGGAAAGGATCTGAAAGACTCCATCGAAGCGGGCCTTTCGGAAATCGAGGAAGGCAAGGGCAAGTTCCCGCAGGTCGCCGGCCTGAAACTCTCCTTCGACAAGGAAGTCGCGCCCAATCAGGGCCGCCTCAAGTCGCTTGAGGTGATGGAAGGCGCAGAGTGGAAGCCGATCGACGAGGCCAAGACCTACACCATCGTCACCAACAACTTCGTGCGCGGCGGCGGCGACGGCTACAAGCTGTTCGCTTCAAATGCCACCAATGCCTACGACTTCGGCCCGAGCCTTGAACAGGTCGTCGCCGACTACATCAAGAAGAACAGCCCCTACGCGCCGAAGGTCGAAGGCCGCATCACCGACCTGACCTCGGCCGCCTACCAGGCAAAGCTTGACGAAGACGCTGCGGCCAAGAAGAAGGCGGCGGAAGAAAAGGCAGCCGCTGAAAAGGCGGCGGCAGAAGCGGCCGCAAAGGCACCTGAAGCTGCCCCTGCAACTCCTGCGGCGCCCGCGGCTCCTGCTGCCACCCCCGCTGCACCTGCAACCCCGGCGGCCCCCGCTCCGCAGGCTCAGCTTCCGGCACCTCCAGCGGCCTCGGGCGAAATTGCCAACACGCCGCCAACGGTTCCGGCCGCTCCTGCAGCACCGGCAACCGCTGCGGCACCCGCTCCAGCCGCACCGGCACCTGCCGCCCCGGCAGCCGCCGACTATGTGCTGAAGAAGGGCGACACCTACTGGTGGCTGGCAAAGAAGCTGCTCGGCTCGCACAATCGCTGGCCGGAACTCCAGGCCGCCAACCCCGACCTCAAGCCGACGGACCTGCCGGTCGGCGGCGCGATCAAGGTTCCCGGCTGATCAAAGGCCCGAATGGACACGAAACGGCCCGCTGCCTCACGGTGGCGGGCCGTTTACCGTCGGCAGGCGTTGCCTTTTGCCGCACTGGTCGGTGCAAAGATTGCATTCGCGACATCAACCTCTATGTCTGACCCGCAGTTGGACACTTCAAGATGAATGACGTTGGCAAACAGATAGCCGCACAGACCGGCGCTTCGGCAGGGGGACGCATCGGTGTCATTCTTGCCAATCTCGGCACGCCAGACGGCACAGACTATGCATCGATGCGGCGCTATCTGAATGAGTTCCTGTCCGATACCCGCGTCATCGAACTCAACAGGTTCATCTGGCAGCCGATCCTCAAGGCATTCGTGCTCACCACACGGCCACAGAAATCCGGTGCAAACTATCGCAAGATCTGGAACGTCGAGCGCGACGAGTCCCCGCTGCGCACCATCACCCGCGATCAGGCCGACGATCTGGCAAAACGGCTGGCCGACCTGCCCAACGTCGTCGTCGACTGGGCCATGCGCTACGGCGATCCATCGATCGCAGATGTGGTCGATCGCCTGACAGTTCAGGGCTGCGACCGGATCGTCTATTTCCCGCTCTATCCGCAATATTCAGCGACGACGACCGCGACCGCCAATGACAAGCTTTACCGCAAGCTGATGACAATGCGGGCTATGCCGACCGTCCGCTCGGTGCCGCGCTATTTCGACGAGCCGTCCTTCATCTCGGCGCTTGCAACCTCGCTCACATCGCAACTTGCCGCGCTCGACTTCGAACCGGAGATCGTGCTCGCCTCCTACCATGGCATCCCGAAAGTCTATGCCGACAAGGGCGATCCCTACCGCGAGCAGTGCAACGCCACGACCGACCTTCTTCGCGCCGATCTCGGCTGGAGTGACAGCCGCCTTATGACCACGTTCCAGTCGCGTTTCGGCGCTCAGGAATGGCTCCAGCCCTACACCGACAAGACGGTCGAGAGGCTGGCCAAGGAAGGCGTCAGGCGCATTGCCATCATGAACCCCGGCTTTTCGGCGGACTGCATCGAGACGCTGGAAGAGATCGACGGCGAGGTGCGCGAGATCTTCATGCATGGTGGCGGCGAGAAATTCGCACACATCGCCTGCCTGAATGCTTCGTCCGAAGGAATGGACATGATCGAGACGATCGTGCGCCGCGAACTGACTGGCTGGCTGTAGGCAGGCCCGATTTCTGCGATCACCAATTGTAACGTGCCGTAAGGGCGCTTACATCGGTAATGTGCCGATGCAGGATCATCGTCTGGCGCGGATCAAAGGGGACTGTCCATGGATTTCTCGGCGTTCGACATTGTCATTCTCGTTCTTGTCGTCCTTGTCTTCCTGCTCATCTTCGCAGGCATCAAGACGGTGCCGCAGGGTTTCAACTATACTGTCGAGCGTTTCGGCCGCTACACCAAGACCCTCACCCCCGGCCTCAACCTGATCATCCCCTTCATCGACCGCGTCGGCGCACGGATGAACATGATGGAACAGGTGCTCGACGTTCCGACGCAGGAAGTCATCACCAAGGACAACGCCATCGTGTCGGTCGATGGCGTCGCATTCTTTCAGGTGCTCAACGCCCCACAGGCTGCCTATCAGGTTGCCGGCCTGCAAAACGCCATTCTCAACCTCACCATGACCAATATCCGCTCGGTCATGGGCTCGATGGACCTCGACGAACTTCTGTCAAACCGCGACGCGATCAATGATCGCCTGCTGCACATCGTCGACGATGCCGCGCAGCCCTGGGGCATCAAGATGACCCGCGTCGAAATCAAGGACATCAACCCGCCGGCCAATCTGGTCGAGTCGATGGCGCGCCAGATGATGGCCGAGCGCAACAAGCGCGCCCAGATCCTCGAAGCCGAAGGTCTGAAGCAGGCGCAGGTTCTCGAAGCCGAGGGCCGCAAGGAAGCTGCCTTCCGCGATGCCGAAGCGCGCGAACGCGCCGCCGAGGCCGAAGCCCGCGCCACGCAGGTCGTGTCGGAAGCAATCGCAAAGGGCGACGTGCAAGCGGTCAACTATTTCGTGGCCCAGAAATACACTGAGGCCCTCGCAAAGATCGCCTCTGCCAGCAATTCCAAGGTCGTCTTGATGCCGCTTGAAGCCTCGTCGCTCATCGGCTCGCTCGGCGGCATCGGACAGATCGCACGCGAAGTCTTCGGGGCCGACGGGCAGGCAGCGCCGAACCGTCAGCGTTCGACTCCGCGCACCGGCGGTTCAAGCCAGTCGTAAGCAAAGGGGAGGTCTGCAATGGTCGAACGTATCGTTGCCGAACTCGGCCCCTGGAACTGGATGGTTCTGGGCTTCGCCCTGCTCGCCATCGAAATCCTGGTGCCCGGCGTCTTCCTGCTGTGGATTGGCATCGCGGCAATCCTGGTCGGCGCACTCTCGCTCCAACTATGGGACGTCTCGTGGTGGATGTGGCAGACGCAGGTCATCGTCTTTCTCGTCCTTGCGCTGATCTCGGCCTATGTCGGACACCGGATCATGCGCAACCGCCAGTCGTCGAGCGACGAGCCGCTGCTCAACAGGCGCGACGAGCAGCTTGTCGGGCGCACCGCCACCCTTCAGGAGCCGATCCTCGAAGGGCGTGGCCGCATCCGCATCGATGATACGGTGTGGAAGGTGAAAGGGCCGGACGCAGCGCCGGGAACGCGCGTGCGCGTCGTTTCCGCCAAGGGCGGAGAACTGGTCGTCGAGATCGCCTGACCGGCCTGCTTCTATCAGGCCTAAGCCGCCCCGATCCTCAAGAGATCGTGGAAATGGACGATGCCGACAGGCTTCTCAGCGTCGACCACGATCAGCGCGCCGATCTTGTTCTCGTTGAGGAAGGCAATCGCCGCGCCTGCCGACATGTCGGCCTGTACCGTCTTCGGCGTGCGCGTCATCACCTCTTCAACCGTCACGTCCTTCAGGTTGCGGTGCAGGTTTCGCGCCACGTCACCGTCGGTGATGATGCCGGCAAGCCGTCCCTCGCCATCGACGATGACCGCGCAGCCGACCTTCTTGTTCGACAGTTTCAAGACCGCCTCCGGCATCTTGGTGCCAAGCGTCACCAGAGGCAGATCGTCCCCGGTGCGCATCACCTGCGACAGATGGGTCAGCGACGCACCCAGCTTGCCGCCGGGGTGATAGCCAAAGAAGTCATCGCTGGTGAAACCCCGCGCCTCAAGCAGAGCAATTGCCAGCGCGTCACCCAGAACCAGCTGCAGTACGGTAGAGGTCGTCGGCGCCAGCCCATGCGGACAGGCCTCCTTGGCCTTTGGCAGGACGAGCGCAATATCAGCTTCGCGCCCAAGCGAGGAGTGCTCGCCCGAGGTCAGCGCGATCAACGGAATGCCGAAGCGGCGCGAATAGGCGATGATGCCGCGCAGTTCCTGGGTCTCACCCGACCAGGACATCGCAAGAATCGCATCATCGCGGGTGATCATGCCGAGATCGCCGTGATTGGCTTCGGCTGGATGCACGAAGAAGGCTGGCGTGCCGGTCGAGGCAAAGGTCGCGGCGATCTTGGAGCCGATGTGGCCGCTTTTGCCGACGCCCGTCACGATGACCCGGCCACGCACCTTGGAGATCAGCTCGACGGCCGCCTCGAACGGCCCGGACAAGGGGCCATCCAGCGCCTCGCGCAGGGCCTGAACGCCCGACAGTTCGGTATCGACCGCGCGAAGGGCGGATTCGATTGCGGCACCCGCCGGAGCGCTGTTCTTGTGTGATGGATTATTCATGGAGCGGGGAGATATCGCGTCCCCGTCTGGCTGTCCAACACTGATTGACCGGTCTTCTTAGGCCTCCATTAACCAACGCTGTTTACGGTTCGGTAAGCATGGCGCGCATTGCGCCGGCACAGTTGCGAGTGGGAATGACGCTTCCGGCTACAAATCAGCGGCACAGGCTTCGCGCCGGCGCAGCCGCGCTTTGCGCGGGCGTCGCATTTCTTGCACTGGTTGGCACAGCTCAGGCCCAGCAATCGACGCTTCGCGGAGAGGCGTCGGAAAACGACATCAACCGGCAGGTGCTGCTCGGGCCGATCGAACGGCAGGAGCGTGCCGCAAACCAGCGCCCCCCCGCCCCCCCGGCACCTGTCTACCGCACTGAGGCCGAGCAGGCCGAGGCCGAAGCGGAGGAGGCCGAAGCCAGCGGTCAGGCAGGCGCACAGAACTCGCCGGTCGACGGCGCACAGAATGCCCCTGTCCGCCGCCCCCGCTCGACGGCCGACCGTGACGCTCCGATGGACCCGGTTGCGGTAGCGCGCGAACGCAAGGCGAGGCTCGCGGCAGCCGCTGAGGCCAAGGACGAGGCAGATGCGGCCGCCCGCGCTCCAGTAGAGCGCCAGCCTCGCCTCGATAGCGAAGACGATGAGCGCAATATCCGCGCGCCTGCCGAAGGCGCGACGGGTGCGATTGAACGCATCGAGCGGCAGGCGGAAGAAAACCCTTATGCGCCGCTCGGGATGAGGCTCGGAACCTTCAACGTCATCACCACGCTGGAACAGGGCCTCACTGCCACCGACAATGCCAATTACAGTTCCGTGCCCAAGGGCGCGGTCCTGTCGGAATCGGCCCTGCGCCTGAACGCAGCGTCGGACTGGTCGCGCCATTCGGCCCAGATCAACGCCTATGGTACCTATCGGAGGTCGGTTTCGGGAGAAGAGGTCGACGAGCCGTCAGCCGGCATCGAAGGGCAGTTCAACCTGGATATCGACCACGAACTGCGCGGCATTGGCAAATTCGGCTACAATATCCGGCGTGAAACTGCGGATTCACCCGTCGTCCTGCCTGCCAATGTCTCGCGACCACTGCGTCACAACCTGACAGGCAGCGTCGCTATCGAAAAGGACGTCGGCAAGATGCGCTTCAGCGCGACCGCAGGTCTCGACCGCCTGTCGTTCGGCGACGCGGCCTCGCCGCTCGGCCCCGTATCGCAGGAGGAGCGAAACCAGACGCTCTTTTACGGGAAACTACGCGGCGGCTACGAGATATCGCCGGCGCTGACACCCTTCGCGGAAGTGGAACTCGGCAGGCGCGTCTATGACATGCGCATCGACAGCGCCGGGTTTGCCCGCTCGGCAGACCGCAGGGGCATTCGCGGCGGTGTCGAGCTCGACCTGTCCGAAAAGCTGCGCGGCGAACTGTCGGCGGGCTGGTTCACAGAAGATTTTGACGACCCCGCATTGCAGGATGCGTCGGGCCTGTCTCTCAATGCCGACCTGCGCTGGTCGCCCGAGCGCGGAACGACTGTCGGCCTGACTGCCTCGACAACAGTCGAGGGCACGACCAATGCCGGCGAGAGCGGCTCGGTCATGCATCAGGCCCGCCTGTCGCTCGAACGCCAGATCAGGTCGAACCTGACGGCCAGCGCAGAGGTCGGCATCGGCTACCGCGATTATATCAGCCAGCCTGACAACGACGTTCTGCTCAACGCCGAGACGTCATTGACCTGGTGGCTGAACCGCTATGCGGGCATCAAGGGCCGCTACCGCTACGAACAGACGGAATCGAGCCTGCCCAACCGCGATAGCCGCACCAACAGCGTCTATCTCGGAGTCGTGCTTCAGCGCTGATAGTCTCAGGCCTTTTTTCGAGCTTCCGACATGTCGGCCAGCGCTCGGTCGATGACCGCGGCCACCTTGTCGCGCGTGTCCTCACGCGCCAGGCCAAAAGCGACATTTGCCTCAATGAAGCCTTCCGGCGAACCGCAATCGAAGGTGCGGCCATGATAGTGGAAGCCGTGGAATGACTGTGACTTTGCAAGCGTAAGCATGCCGTCGGTCAACTGGATTTCATTGCCCGCGCCGCGCTCCTGATTTTCCAGGATCGAGAAAATCTCGGGCCGAAGGATATAGCGCCCATTGATGAAGAGGTTAGACGGCGCCGTTCCCGGCTTCGGCTTCTCGACCATCTGCGTGATCTCGAACCCGCCGCCGGTCGCCTTGCCGCGTCCGACAATGCCGTATTTGTGCGCCTCGGCCGGGTCGCACTCCTGCACGGCAATGACATTGCCGCCAGTCTGCTCGTAGAGCTCGACCATGTCCTTCATGCAACTCTGCTCCGCCTGCATGATCATATCGGGCAAGAGAAGTGCGAATGGTTCGTCACCGACCAGATCGCGCGCGCACCAGACAGCATGGCCAAGGCCAAGCGGGGACTGCTGGCGGGTGAAACTGGTCTGGCCGGCGCCCGGCTGCATCCGTTCAAGACGCGCCAGTTCATTGTCTTTGCCGCGCTGCGCGAGCGTGTCGTAAAGCTCGTACTGCATGTCGAAATGATCTTCGATCACAGCCTTGTTGCGCCCGGTCACGAAGATGAAGTGCTCGATGCCCGCCTCGCGCGCTTCGTCGACCACATACTGGATCACTGGACGATCGACGACCGTCAGCATTTCCTTCGGGATCGCCTTTGTCGCAGGCAGAAAGCGGGTTCCCAATCCGGCAACAGGAAACACAGCCTTGCGGATCTTCTTCATTTTTACGTCCCCCCGAAGCGTCAACGGTGGCGAACACTTTCATGCCAGAATTGAAAAATACTGAAGCTGCTGCATGTAAAGATTGCTGGGCAGGAGCATGGTCTTGACCTTTTGGGTTCCAAACCCCTTGATGGTAAACCAAATCCTAACTGCATTGCGCGATCAATAGCCTTCCAAAACGATCAAGGAGGCATGAATGTCCGTAATGAAACGTTCGCTGCGCCTTGGGTTCGCTGCTTTCGCCATGGCCCTGGCGATCGGCGCCCCACAGGCTTCGGCCGACGCTGCGTTCAAGCGTTGGGTCAATGATTTCCGTAGCACCGCTGCATCGTCCGGCATTTCCAGCCAGACATTCAACCGTGCCTTCCGCGGCGTCGACGGCCCCGATCTTGAGGTCCTCGAAAAGGCGAAGTTCCAGCCTGAATTCGTGGCGCCCGTCTGGGATTATTTCGACAATCGCGTTCACGACCAGTCGGTCTCCGTCGGCCGCGAGATGGCGAAGAAATATTCGAGCGTCCTGTCGCGCATCGAGAAGCGTTTCAGCGTCGACCGCTACATCCTGCTTGCGATCTGGTCGATGGAGTCGAACTATGGCGAAATCCTCAAGAACGACAAGGTCATGCGCAATGTCGTGCGCTCCCTGTCTACGCTTGCCTATGGCGACCAGCGCAGGGCGAAATTCGCCCGCAGCCAGCTCATCGCAGCGCTCAAGATCCTCCAGCGCGGCGATATCGACGAAAGCCACCTGACCGGCTCATGGGCCGGCGCGATGGGGCACACACAGTTCATCCCGACCAGCTACATCGCCTATGGCGTCGATTTCGACGGCAACGGCAAGCGCGATATCTGGAATTCGGTGCCCGACGCTTTGGCGACCGCTGCCAATCTGCTGGCCAAGAACGGCTGGCAGTCCGGTCAGACGTGGGGCTACGAAGTGTCCCTACCCTCCAACGGAAAGCTGCCTGGCGGCAAGATGACGCTCGGCAAGTGGCAATCGATCGGCGTCAAACGGGCTAATGGCAAGGGCTTCCCGTCTGCCGGCACGAACGCCGAACTCAAGGCGCTTGACGGACGCTCCGGGCCCGCCTTCCTGGCGACCAAGAACTTCTTTGTCTTGAAGGCGTATAACAACGCCGATAAATATGCTTTGGCAGTTGGCCTTCTCGCAGATGAGATCGCTGGCCGGAATGCGCTGGTGAATGACTGGAACAGGCCGTTCACCAAGTTGAACTTCGCCGAGAAACAGGAGTTGCAGAAGCGCCTGTCGGCCCTTGGCTATTACGACGGAAAATTCGACGGAAAGATCGGCGAGGGATCGCGGACCGCCATCAAGGCGTTTCAGTCCAGAGCCGGCATGCAACTTGATGGCCATCCGAGCATGGAAGTGCTGCGGACGTTGCGGAGCAGGTAGGAGCACCTTTGGCGGCAGCTAAGGAAAAGTCAGGTCGGGGTTTCGTCCTCGCTCAGCTCGCCGCTGCCGCCGTGGCGACCGTCTACCTGTTCGGCGACGTTGCGCCCGCCTTCGCGCAGGAGCAACGCCGCACCTTGTTCGACTACATCTTCGGACCGCGGGAAGAGCGCCGCCCGCGCGGTGAAATCCCCGAAACCAGAACCCCGGAAAAGTCACGCAGGCCCAACAGGCAGCAATCGAGACCGCGCAATTCGGCCAGCCAGGCTGCGCCTGCCGAGGTCAAACCCGAGGTGGCGAAGGCCGACGACGCCAAGGTCGTGCTAGTCCTGGGCGACTTTCTCGGCTCTGGTCTGGCGGAAGGTCTGACGGCCGCCTATGCCGAGACGCCGGGCGTGCGGGTGGTCGAGAAAACCAATGGATCGTCGGGTATCGTGCGTGACGATTTCTACAACTGGCCCACCGAAGTGGCGCCGATCCTTGAGGCGCAAAAGCCTGCAGCGGTCGTCATCATGATCGGCACGAATGACCGGCAGGAAATGCGCGTCGATGGCCAGCGCGCGGCTGTTCGCACAACCGAATGGTCGAAGGAATATGAGAAGCGCGTCGCCAACCTTGCGCGCGCGGTCACCGACAAGTCGATCCCGCTTGTATGGGTCGGTATGCCTCCGTTCCGGCAGTCATCCATGTCATCGGACATGCTGGCGCTGAACGATGTCTATCGCTCCGCCAGCGAAGCCGCCGGCGGCTCTTTTGTCGACATTTGGGAAGGCTTCGTGGACGAGAACGGCGCCTTCGTCATGACCGGACCTGACATCAAGGGCAACGCAGTACGCCTGCGTTCGGGAGACAACGGCCTGAGCCTGACAAGCGCGGGCAAGCGCAAGGTCGCCTTCTATGCCGAAAAGTCGCTCGAAAAGATTCTCGGCACACAACACCAGCAATTGATCGGCGCGGCCACGCCGTCCGCCGGCACGCCAGCCGAACCAGGTTCGACAGAGCCGATCAAACTCGACCGGACCAATCCGATCTCGCTGGCCGATCCGGAACTCGACGGCCCGTCCGAACTGCTTGGCGCAAACTTCAAGGCCGTCAGCGAAGCGCGTACTCCGGCAGAGAAACTCTCAATCGAAGGCATCGCGCCACGCCCCGTGGCCGGCCGCGCCGACGATTTCGGTGACGGCGAACCTGCCCGCGCGGCGGCCCCCCCGCCGACCAGCCCCGAACAGACGACCGCCATACGGCCGAAGCCTCAAGGCTGATCCGACTCGCTTTCCTCCTGAATTTCCGGCAATCTGGCCCTTCATGCGCAAGTGAGGATCGACCCCGACCCGCTTTTGAGCGGCGGCCAGCTTCTTGCTTCGCAATCCAAAGTATTTTAAGCCTATAATATCTTCGATGTATCGAAGTGGTTGGGAGGAACTATGAACTATATCAATCGTCGGCTCGTCGCCGGACTGGCTCTATCTTCGGCTCTGGTGGTCTCGGGCATCGCCTTCGCTGACCCGATCAAGATCGGCGTGGCCAACTTCGGCGAGCATCCGCAACTGAATGCAAGCGTTACCGGCTTCAAGCAGGGTCTGGCCGAGAGCGGCTTTGCCGACGGCAAGGATGTCACTTTCTCCGAAAGCCATACCAATTTCGACGCCTCGCTCGTCCCGCAGATGATCACCAAGCTGCAGTCGGAAGGCCCGAAGCTGATCTATACGGTCACCACGCCCGTCTCACAAATCGCACAGAAGACGCTCGCCGGCTCCGGCATTCCGATCGTCTTCACCGCGGTCACCGATCCGGTCGCAGCCAAGCTCGTTCCGTCATGGACCGAGGGCGGGGACGGCATCACCGGAGCCAGCGATATGCAGGACATCCCGGCCATCCTCGAATTCGCCAAGAAGCTGTTCCCCAACGCCAAGCGTCTGGGCGTGCCTTTCAACCCCGGCGAAGCCAATGACGTTGCGATTGTCGATGAGATCAAGAAGGCAGCCGCAACGGCCGGTTATGAAGTGGTCGAAGTCGGCGTCGACAATGTCAACGACATCCAGCAGCGCATCGCCTCGCTGGCCGGCAAGGCCGACATCATCTACGTCCCGGCGTCCAACCTGATCCAGCCGGCCGTCCCCGCAGTCGCATCTGCGGCGTTGCAGGCTGGTATTCCGATCATCAACTCGGACGACAGCGTCGTGCGCAACGGCACGGTTCCCGCCGCTTTCTCGGTCAACTACACCCAGGTCGGCGTAGCGGCGGGCAAGATGGCTGCCGAGATCCTGAATGGCAAGGACCCGAAGACGATCGCGCCCTGGAAGCCTGCCTATGAAGACCACTCGCCTGTGATCTCCAGGAAGGCCATGGCCGCATTCAAGGCCGAAATCCCGGCCGAATTCGAGAACTGCGGCTGCCTGGTCGACTGATCCGGCCCGCCCGATCGATCCTGCCCGCCCGAGCGGGCAGGATTTAACGTTCTCCCACGCCCCTTTGAAGGCGCAATCGCTACAGGCAGGTTCTGATGCTGGAGATATCTTCCGCCAGGAAGACATTTTTCAAAGGGCTTCCCGACGAGAAGATCGCTCTGAACGGCCTCGACCTGAAACTTGCCGACGGCGAGTTCGGCATCGTGATCGGCTCGAACGGCGCGGGCAAATCGACCATGCTCAACGCCATTTCGGGCGCGATGCCGCTCGATTCAGGCACGGTCAGGCTCGGCGGCGTCGATGTCACCAGCCAGCCCGTCCACAAGCGCGCCATGCGGCTCGCCCGCGTTTTCCAGGACCCGATGAAAGGCACCGCCGCCTCCATGACGGTGGCCGAGAACATGCTTCTCGCCGATCTTCGCTCGTCTAAGCGCAGCCTGCGCTTCGGCCTGACGCCGCAGCGTCTGGCCGATTATCGCGAGCGCCTTTCCGTGCTTGGCCTCGGCCTCGAAAACCGCATGGAAACGCGCGCCGAACTTCTTTCCGGCGGCCAGCGCCAGTCTCTATCTCTGATCATGGCGGTCGGCGGCAAGCCGGATGTGCTGCTGCTCGACGAGCACACCGCAGCCCTTGATCCGCGCACGGCGGACATCGTCATGCAGGCCACCGTCAAAACCGTCGAAGCGCTGAAGCTGGCGACGCTCATGGTGACGCACAACATGCAACACGCGGTCGATTTCGGCGACACCGTCATCATGCTCGATGCTGGACGTGTGCGCCTCAAGATCGAGGGCGAGGAAAAGCGCAATGTCACCGTGCCGGATCTGATCGGCCACTTCTCGGTCAAGTCCGACCGAATGCTTCTGGCGCAGTAGGGGTTTGGCGGAATGGATTACCTGACAGGCATTCTGTCCACCTATTACGCGCTTATCCCCGTCACGCTAGCGCAGAGCCTGATCCTGGCATTCGTCGTGCTTGGCATCATGATTCCGTTCCGCATGCTGAGCTTCCCCGACCTGACATCGGAAGGCGCCTATCCGCTCGGCGGCTGCGTGTGCGGCGTCATGCTGGCGGCTGGCGCAAATCCCGTCCTGGCGATCCTTGTGGCGATTTGTGCAGGCTTCATCGCCGGCTTCTGCACTGCCTTTATCCACCTGCGTTTCCGCATTCATACCCTGCTCGCCGGCATCCTGATGACGACGATGCTCTACTCGATCAACCTGCGCATCATGGGCCGGTCCAACCTCTCGGTCTTCGGCACCGATTCTGTCTTCGGCTGGGCGCCTTTTGCAGCCGGTTCGCCTGCCGCACGCATCTTCATCGCCGGCATCATCGCTGCGCTCGTCTTTGCCGCCCTCCTCTACTATTTCCGGACCGAGAAAGGCACGGCGGTGCGCGCCGTCGGTTCAAACCCCGACATGGCGGAAGCACAGGGCATTAACGTCTGGGCCGCAACAATCGGCGGCGTCGGCGCGGCAAGCGCATTTGCTGCGCTCTCGGGTGCTCTCATGGTGCAGGCGCAGGGCTTTGCCGACGTCAATATGGGCCTTGGCATCCTTATCAACGGTCTGGCGGCGCTGATGATCGGCGAAGCGATCACCGGTAAGCAAACTGTCCTGCGCCAGCTTGCAGCGCCCTTTGTCGGGGCGATCGTCTACTACCAACTCGTGTCGCTTTGCCTCGCGGCAGGAATGCCGCCGCCAGATCTAAAGCTCGCGACCGGCTTGTTCGTGCTGGCCATGCTCGCTCTGCCGTCGCTGACGAGCCGCCGAGGCCCGAGGGCCGCACGAGAGACGATCCGCGAGTAGCAACCTCGCTTCGCTGAATAGAAATGGCCCCTGCCCTTCCAGACGGAAAGGCAGGGGCTTTTTCATCGGTTGTCGGCCTGCGCCCTGACCGAGCGCCTGCCTTTTTCCGATATCCGGTAAGGCCCTGAGGCCCGGGATTCGATCAACCGCTTGCGATGCAGCTTGCGGAAGATTTCAAGTGTGCAATCGGCCAGCACATGGCCGTCTCGGGTAAAGCAGTCGACATGAGTGATGCGGCCATTGTCGGCGCGCAGATGGCGGACATGGCCGCCCTGAGCCAGCACGTGCAGCACGCGCTGTTCGTATTTCGAGATGTTCATTGAATAAGAGCCTGATCTCAAACCGTACAGGCTTCGCTGCCCCACAGACATATCTGTCCGGGTGCGAATGCCACGATGCGTCTCGTCAAGAACGAGACGTCAGTGGTTGCGAACAAGCTCCAACATAAAACCCTCAATCCTGCTGGGGTGGGAGCGCGCATTTAGGCGAGTATCGACCAAGCGTCAACACGCGAAAGCGAAACGGCCCGCCAAGGGACGGGCCGCTCGACAACTCGGAATGACGATGTCCTAGCGCGGCAGAACCGTCGATCCCATGAGGAACTTGTCGATGGCGTGCGCGGCCTGCCGACCCTCGCGGATCGCCCAGACGACCAGCGACTGGCCGCGCCGCACGTCTCCGGCCACAAAGAAGCGGTCGATCGAGGTCTGATATTCGCGGTCATTGGCAATCACGTTGACCGAGCCGCGATTGTCCTTGCGCAGGTTTAGCCTCTCGCCAACCGCATCCACCAGACCGTTTTCAATTGGGCCGGCAAAGCCGATTGCGATGAAAGCGAGATCCGCCTTGATGACAAATTCGGTGCCTTCGATCGGCTTGCGCTTCTCGTCAACCTCGCAGCACTTCACGCCGGTCAGGTTGCCGTCTTCATCGCCGATGAACTCAAGAGTCGCCACCTGGAATTCACGATCGGCGCCCTCAGCCTGCGAGGACGAGGTACGCATCTTGGTCGCCCAGTAGGGCCAGACCGCGAGCTTGTCTTCCTTTTCGGGAGGCTGCGGGCGAATGTCGAGCTGCGTAACGCGCACCGCCCCCTGACGGAACGCCGTGCCGACGCAGTCGGATGCCGTATCGCCACCACCAACGACGACGACATGCTTGCCGCCCGCCAAAATCGGATCGGCCAGCCAGGCGACAGATGTGATCTCCTCGCCGCCGACGCGCTTGTTCTGCTGCACCAGATAAGGCATCGCGTCGTGCACGCCTGAAAACTCGACGCCGGGAATTCCCGCCGGGCGCGGACGCTCAGAGCCGCCGCAATAAAGCACGGCATTGTGCTCATCGAGCAGGTCGTCGAGCGGCTTGTCGACGCCGACATTGACGTTGCAATGGAACGTCACGCCCTCGCCGTCCATCTGGGCGATGCGGCGGTCGATATAGTGCTTCTCGATCTTGAAGTCGGGAATGCCGTAGCGCATCAGCCCGCCGGGGCGGCTTTCGCGCTCATAGACATGCACGTCGTGACCCGCACGGCCCAGCTGCTGCGCCGCCGCCATGCCAGCGGGTCCGGAGCCGATAATCGCAACGCTCTTGCCGGTCTTAGTGGCCGCGGGCTGCGGCTTCACATAACCCGTCTCATAAGCCTTGTCGGCAATCGCCTGTTCCACCGTCTTGATCGCGACCGGAATGTCTTCGAGGTTCAGCGTGCAGGCTTCCTCGCACGGCGCCGGGCAGATGCGCCCGGTCCATTCCGGGAAGTTGTTGGTCGAGTGCAGATTGCGGATCGCGCTATCCCAGTCGCCATTATAGACGAGGTCGTTCCAGTCCGGGATCTGGTTGTGAACCGGACAGCCGGTCGGGCCGTGACAGAATGGAATGCCGCAATCCATGCAGCGCGCCGCCTGCTTCTCCACCTCCTTGTCGGACATCGGCAGCGTGAATTCGCGGAAGTGTCGAATACGATCGGACGCGGGCTGGTACTTGTGCACCTGCCGGTCGATTTCTAGAAAGCCAGTCACCTTACCCATGGCATGTCCTCGGACTTGCGTTCGATCCGGCCCGGCCGGCATCGTGCGTCATTTCAAGGATGCCGGAGCCAACTCCGGCATTTCGGGCCGTACTCCGGCGGCCCACCAAGCAGCGCCCATCGCGCTGGGGTCATTTTGAGGGCGGAACGCCCTTCGGGAAGATGGCGAGGCCGTTCATTCCGCTGCCACGCCCATCCGCATGCGCTCCATTTCCTGAAGCGCGCGCTTGTATTCGACGGGCATGACCTTCCGGAACTTGGAACGGTAGTCGGCCCAGTTGTCGAGGATTTCACGCGCCCGGCCTGAGCCGGTGTAATGCGCATGGTTCGAGATAAGCTGGAACAGGCGCTCGTCATCGTGGCGGGTCATGTCGCCCGACACGTCGACACGGCCCATATGCGCAATGTCGCTGCCATGGTGATAGAGCTTCTCCAGAAGCTCGTCTTCTTCCGGCACAGGTTCAAGCTCGACCATCGCCATGTTGCAGCGCGTTGCGAAATCGCCCGCCTCGTCCAGCACATAGGCGACGCCGCCCGACATGCCCGCCGCGAAATTGCGCCCGGTCTTGCCGAGCACGACGACGATACCGCCGGTCATGTATTCGCAGCCATGGTCGCCAGTGCCTTCGACAACCGCGATTGCACCCGAATTGCGCACGGCAAAACGTTCGCCGGCCACGCCGCGGAAATAGCATTCGCCTTCGGTCGCGCCATAGAGCACCGTATTGCCAACGATGATCGAATCCTCCGCGACGATGTTAGTGTCATCCGGCGGACGGATGATGATCTTGCCACCGGACAGGCCCTTGGCGACATAGTCGTTGCCATCACCGATCAGCTCGAACGTGATACCCCGCGCCAGGAACGCGGCGAAGGACTGGCCGGCAGTGCCGGTCAGCGTCACGTGGATGGTGTCGTCGCGCAGGCCCTTGTGCTTGAAGCGCTTGACCAGTTCGCCCGACAGCATCGCGCCCGCCGAACGGTCGACGTTCTTGATCGTCGTTTCGATCCGGACCTGCTGGCGCGTTTCGAGCGCCACCTTGGCCTCTTCGATCAGCTTGCGGTCGAGCACGTCGTCGATCGGGTGCACCTGACGTTCGGTCCAGTAAGTGGCCTCGCGCGGCGCGTCCGGCTTGAAGAACACCTTGGAGAAGTCGAGGCCGCTCGCCTTGGCAAGCTGCAGAAGCTCGCGCTTCTCCAGAATGTCGGTCTCGCCGATGATCTCGTCGAGATGACGGAAGCCCATCGCCGCCAGCAACTGGCGCACTTCCTCTGCAACATAGAAGAAGTAGTTGATGACATGCTCGGGCTGGCCCTTGAAGCGCTTGCGCAGAACCGGGTCCTGCGTCGCCACACCAACCGGGCAGGTGTTCAGATGGCACTTGCGCATCATGATGCAGCCCGCCGCGATCAGCGGCGCGGTCGAAAAGCCGAATTCGTCAGCGCCCAGAAGCGCGCCGATGACGACGTCGCGGCCTGTGCGCAGTCCGCCATCGACCTGCAAGGCAACACGTGAGCGCAGGCCGTTCAGGACGAGCGTCTGGTGCGTTTCGGCCAACCCCATTTCCCATGGGCTGCCGGCATGCTTGAGCGAGGTGAGCGGCGACGCGCCCGTCCCGCCATCATAGCCCGAAACCGTGATGTGGTCGGCGCGCGCCTTGGCAACGCCGGCGGCAACCGTGCCGACGCCGACTTCCGAGACCAGCTTGACCGACACGTCGGCTGCCGGATTGACGTTCTTCAGATCATAGATCAGCTGCGCCAGATCTTCGATCGAATAGATGTCATGGTGCGGCGGCGGCGAAATGAGGCCGACGCCCGGCGTCGAATGGCGGGTCTTGGCGATAGTCGCGTCAACCTTGTGGCCGGGCAGCTGACCGCCCTCGCCGGGCTTCGCACCCTGTGCCACCTTGATCTGCATCATGTCCGAATTGACGAGATATTCCGTCGTCACGCCAAAGCGGCCTGACGCCACCTGCTTGATGGCCGAACGCTCGGGATTACGCTCGCCATTCGGCAGCGGGAAGTAGCGGTCCGGCTCCTCGCCGCCCTCACCCGTGTTCGACTTGCCGCCGATCCGGTTCATGGCAACGGCCAGCGTCGAATGAGCCTCGCGGCTGATCGAGCCGAAGGACATGGCACCCGTCGAAAAGCGCTTCACGATATCGGCTGCCGACATCACCTCATCGAGCGGCACCGGCTTGCGGCCGGTTTCTTCGGCCAGCCTGATCTTGAACAGGCCGCGGATCTGCTGCGAGCGCGATGTCTCGCTGTCGATCTGGCGGGAGAATTCCTGGAAGGTCTCCCAGGACCCCTGACGCACCGCGTGCTGAAGCGTGGCGACCGTATCGGGCGACCACATATGCGCTTCGCCGCGCATCCGGTACATATATTCGCCGCCAACATCGAGCGCGTTGCGCAGCACCGGATCATCGCCGAACGCCTCACCGTGACGGTGCACGGTGTCGAGCGAGATTTCACGAAGGCCGGCACCCTCGATGGTGGTTGCCGTGCCGGTGAAATACTTGTCGACGAATTCGCTCGACAGGCCGACGGCGTCGAAAATCTGCGCGCCGCAATAGGACTGGTAGGTCGAGATGCCCATCTTGGACATGACCTTCAGGATGCCCTTGCCGATAGACTTGATGTAACGGTGGACGACTTCATAGGCGTCGACTTCCTTCGGCACCTCTCCCCGCTTGTGCAGGTCGAGCAGCGTGTCGAAGGCGAGATAGGGGTTGATCGCCTCCGCGCCGAAGCCGGCGAGGCAGCAGAAATGGTGGATTTCGCGCGGTTCGCCCGATTCCACGACGAGGCCAACCGACGTGCGCAGACCCTTGCGCACCAGATGGTGATGCACGGCAGCCGTGGCCAAAAGAGTCGGAATGTCGATCCGGTCCGGGCCGATCTGGCGGTCGGACAGGATGATGATGTTGTAGCCGCCGGCAACCGCCGCTTCCGCACGCTCGCACAGACGCTCGACCGCCGCCTCCATACCTTCCGCACCTTCGGACGCCGCATAGGTGATGTCGATCGTCTTGGTGTCGAACCGCTCTTCGGTGTGACCGATGGAGCGGATCTTTTCGAGGTCCGCATTGGTCAGGATCGGCTGGCGCACTTCCAGGCGCTTCTTGCGCGAAGAACCGACCAGATCGAGGATGTTCGGGCGCGGTCCGATGAAGGACACAAGGCTCATCACCAGCTCTTCGCGGATCGGGTCGATCGGTGGGTTGGTGACCTGCGCGAAGTTCTGCTTGAAATAGTTGTAGAGCAGCTTCGGCTTGTCGGACATCGCAGCAATCGGCGTATCGGTGCCCATCGAGCCGACGGCCTCCTGGCCGGTGGTCGCCATCGGCATCATCAGGAGCTTGATGTCTTCCTGCGTGTAGCCGAATGCCTGCTGCCGATCGAGCAGCGTAACGTCCTTGCGCAGTTCGCGCGGCTCGACCGGGTTCAGGTCTTCGAGAATGAGCTGCGTGCGCTTGAGCCAGTCCTTGTAGGGATGAAGTGCTGCAACCTCGGCCTTGATCTCCTCGTCGGAGATGATGCAGCCCTTGACCATGTCGATCAGCAGCATCTTGCCGGGCTGGAGACGCCACTTCCGGACGATGTTCTTCTCCGGCACGGTGAACGCGCCCGCTTCCGATGCAAGGATTACCCGGTCGTCGTCGGTCACGACATAACGCGCGGGGCGCAGGCCGTTGCGGTCGAGCGTCGCGCCGATCTGGCGGCCATCGGTGAAGGCAACCGCCGCCGGGCCGTCCCATGGCTCCATCAGGGCTGCGTGATATTCGTAGAATGCCTTGCGGTCGGCATCCATCGACTTGTTGCCGGCCCAGGCTTCCGGGATCAGCATCATCATCGCATGGGTCAGGCTGTAGCCGCCCTGGAACAGGAATTCGAGCGCATTGTCGAAGCAGGCCGTGTCCGACTGCCCCTCATAGGAGATCGGCCAGAGCTTGGAGATGTCGTTGCCGAACAGCTCCGAATCGACCGACGCCTGACGCGCGGCCATCCAGTTGTTGTTGCCGCGAACCGTGTTGATCTCGCCATTATGCGCAACCATGCGGTACGGGTGCGCCAGCTTCCACGACGGGAAGGTGTTGGTCGAGAACCGCTGGTGAACGAGAATCAGCGCCGATTCGAAACGCGGATCGGTCAGGTCCTTGTAGTACGAGCCCACCTGGTAGGCGAGGAACATGCCCTTGTAGACAATGGTGCGCGACGACAGCGACACGCAATACGCCCCGATGTCCTTGTTGTCGTTCTCGGAATAGATGCGGCCGGAAATGACCTTGCGCAGCAAATAGAGCCGCGCCTCATATTCTTCGTCATCGGTGATTTCGGCCGGACGCCCGACGAATACCTGCCGGTGATACGGCTCGGAAGCGGCAATCGCATCAGCCTTGGAAAGCGACGAGTTGTCGACCGGAACATCGCGAAATCCAATGATCGGCAGGCCTTCCGACGCAGCCGATTCGACGATGACCTGGTTCACATGCTCGCGCTGTTCGACATCCTGCGGCATGAACCAATGACCGACGCCATATTGCCCCGGCTCCGGCAGTTCAATGCCCTGCGCCGCCAGTTCCTCGCGAAAGAAACGGTCGGGGATCTGCACGAGCACGCCGGCGCCATCGCCCATCAGCGGGTCGGCACCGACCGCACCGCGATGCGTCAGGTTTTCCAGCATCGCCAGACCGTCGACGACGATCTGATGCGACTTGATATTCTTCATCTGCGCTATGAAGCCGACGCCACAGGCGTCATGCTCGTTGCGCGGATCGTAGAGTCCGGTCTTTGGAGGCAGGCCGAAGGTCGGAACAGTTTTCGACGTCGTCGCCGCTCGCTCCTGAGCGGCGCTGACAAGCCCCGTCGTCAGAGATGGCGTGCGATGATGCGACATCGTTCATCCTCCTAATGGCCCGTTCGGGCAAGCTTTCCGCGCAGAAGGCCGGGCCGGCGCCATACTACGCCAGGTCCAGCCCGAAGACGGAAATAAATTAAGACAGCACTACTGTCCTAAATTTGATATGGCAGAATTTTACAAGCCACACAAGACCGAAATGGAAAAGCAATGCCGCGTCTGCGAACTTTTCCTTACACAAATTGTCGCGGCGCGTAATTTTATTGCGCAAGCGCCGCCAACACCAGCCGGCTCCAATCGTCGAGAACTGACGCCCTTGTCCGCAATCCGCCCGATATTTCCTCGCGCCGCGTGTCCTGCCGCAGTCGCACGACGATCAGCCGCGCGTCGTCGCGCTCCGCCCAGCCGACATACCAGCCCCAGCCGCGCGCCCGGTTCAGTGTGCCATCGGCATTGCGCGGATAGGCCGAGCCTGTCTTGCCCTTGATCGTCCAGCCTGCAGCCGCATGAACATCGAGGATCTGCGCCGTCTTGGCCATGGCATCGGGCTTGGCGGGAAGCTCGCCCGACGCAAGCCTCGCAATGAACCTGACCTGTTCGCGCGGCGAGATTTTCAACGATGACGAAATCCACGACCGGTCGAGACCGTTATTCTTTCCCTTGTCGCCGGACAGATCGCCATTGCCATAACCAAAGGCGCGCACATAATCCTGAAGCCGCTCGCCCCCGAGATGATGGGTGATGCGCTGCGAATACCAGACCACAGATTGCGTCATCCAACTCGACGGGTCTTGCGGCTTTCGCCATGCCTCCCCGCCCCAGTCCGGATCGCCTTTCTTGAAGGGCAGAACCGGCTCATGCGCGCTTTTGAGCATGCCGGAATCGAACCCCATCACCGCCAGCGGCACCTTGAAGGTCGATGCCGGCGTCACCCGCTCGCCGCAGGCAACCCCCTCCTGAAGCAGGATCGTGCCGGTCGCATCGGCAACCAGAGTGCACAGCACCTTTGCGCCATCGGCCGAGGCGATGGCTGTCGTGGCCCAAAGGAATGCGGCTATACCGGCGATGCGCAACATGCTTCAAACTTCTCCGCTGGAACGATAGCTTTTCTGTTCGACAGGGTTTGCGGCAAGAGAATGAATTTTTCCTCAGACAATTGGGCCGGTGTTCACCCGGCGATATCCGAGGCGCTGGCAAATGCGGCTGGCGGCTTTGACCCCGCTTATGGTTCTGGTGAGTGGGACAAGCGCGCCGCAGCCCGCTTCAGCGAAGTGTTCGAGCGCGAGGTCGAAGTGGTCTTCGCGGCAACCGGAACGGCCGCCAATGCACTGTCCATGGCCGCGTGCAACCGTGTCGGCGGCATCGGCTTCTGCCATTCCGAAGCGCATATGAACGTCGACGAATTCGGCGCGATGGGCTTCTACACCGGCGGCGCGCGCATGTTCCCGGTCGCCGGGCCGCTCGGACGCATGACGCCCGATGCCCTCGACACAGCCATCAACCGCTTCTCCAAAGATCTCGCGCCCGCCGGCCAGCCCATGGTCGTCAGCGTCACCCAGGCGACCGAAATCGGCACAGTCTATGCGCTAGATGAGATCGCCGCTGTCGGCGAGATCGCCAAGCGGCACAAGCTGCCCTTCCACATGGACGGCGCGCGCTTCGCCAATGCGCTTGTAGCACTCGGCGCCACTCCTGCCGACATGACCTGGAGACGCGGCGTCGACATTATGTCCTTCGGCGCTACAAAAAACGGCTGCTGGATCGCCGATGCAGTGATCGTATTCAATCGCGATCTTGGCCGCGACCTCGTGAATATCCGCCAGCGCGCCGGCCAGGGTTTCTCGAAATCCCGCTTCATCGCAGCTCAGTTCGAAGCCTATCTGTCGGACGATCTCTGGCTATCGTCTGCCAGCCACGCCAATGCGATGTCGGCGAAACTGGCGCAGGCGATAGGCCATTCCAACCGTGTCCGGCTGGCATGGTCCCCGCAGGCAAACGAGATCTTCGCCATCATGCCTGCCTCGCTTCGGCAATCCCTGCTGACAGAGGGCGCGCGCTTCCACGAATGGGGTAAGCCCGCCTCCTTCGACGGCGAACTCGGATCGGACGAAGTCATCGTCCGCTTCGTTACGTCCTTCGCCACCAGCGAAGCCGAGATCGATCACTTCATGAAACTGCTGAACGAAAGCGAGTAGCCCCGGAGCACTCAAATGCCGTCGACAGACCTGCTCATCACATTCTTCATAACGACCGCGATCTTCGCCTACATTCCCGGCCCAGCCATGCTCTATGCCGCCGCCCGCACGCTGGCAGGCGGCCGCTGGGCGGGCCTGATGGCGTCGCTCGGCATTCATATCGGCTGTTATGTTCATGTCATCGCCGCAGCCGCTGGCCTGTCCTTCGTCTTTCATGCCGTGCCGACGCTCTACCTGATCGTCAAACTGGCAGGCGCCGCCTACCTGATCTGGCTTGGAATAAGTATGATGCGCGCCAAGGCAAACGAGCGCAGCGAAACCGTCCGCGTCGATCCCGGCTCTGGGCGCAAGGCCTTCTTTCAGAGCATCACCGTCGAAGTGCTCAACCCGAAGACGGCGATCTTCTTCATCGCCTTCCTGCCCCAGTTCGTCGATCCCGCAGCCGCCCTGCCCGTCTGGGCGCAATTCCTCATCCTCGGCACGATCGTCAATCTGCTGTTTTCGTCGGCCGATCTCGTCTGCGTGTTTCTCGCCGGTGCGGTGATGAACAGGCTGCGCGGCTCAAGCTCCGTGCAGCGAATCTCCCAGCGCACGGGCGGCGCGGTGCTGGTCGGCCTTGGCGCACATCTCGCCTTGCAGCGCAGCTGAAGCATTTCGAGCAAAAGCGTGCAGCGGTTTTGCGTCCGAAAATGCGGCTAAGACAAGCATGCCTCAAACGAAAAACGGCGCCCCTTGCGGGACGCCGTTGCGGTCTTGGGAGGACCTGATGCTTAAGCGGCCTTCTTCGCCTCGATCTGCTTGGCAGGTTTGGCGACGGCCGACGTGATCTCGATCTTGCGCGGCTTCATCTCCTCGGGGATGTTGCGCTTGAGATCGACATGCAGCAGGCCGTTTTTCAGCGAAGCGCCATTGACCTCGACATGGTCGGCAAGCTGGAAACGGCGCTCGAAGGCGCGCGAGGCGATGCCGCGATAGAGCAACTCCGAGCCTTCATTGGCGCTCTCATCCTTCTTTTCGCCCTTTACCGTCAGCACGTTGCGGTGGGCTTCGATAGAAATTTCGTCCTCGCTGAAGCCTGCGATCGCCAGCGTGATGCGATAAGCGTCTTCGCCGGTGCGCTCGATGTTGTAAGGGGGATAGGACGTGCCGCTGTCTGCCTGGCCGACCTGGTCGAGCATCGAAAAGAGGCGGTCAAAACCGACGGTCGAACGGTAGAGCGGCGAAAAATCAAACTGACGCATGGGTGTTCTCCTTCAGAGCAACGTGTTTGCGTTTGGCGGACTGTCAGAAACCCGATTGGCGTTCCCTGCCCGACAGCGGCCCCTTCAAGGCGGCCACGACACCGATTTGGGAGCGACGAAACGGGATTTCAAGAGACGATCTTCCGCCCTCGCACCGTGCCGCATAACAAACATGAATGCAGGATGAACCGACCCTTCGGCATCCGTTCAGTTGAGCGAGGCTAGCTTCTGCCCAAGGATCAAGGCCGAAGCGAAAGCCGAAACCGAAATCCCGGCTCCGGTGTATCGTCCCTTCCACCTGGGCATAAATCGGCCGGAAGCAGCTTGCTGTTTCCGGCCACTTTTTTGCGAAACCTTTGCAAATCCGCCATTGGCTGCCTATCAAGGTGCGGTATGCGATCTTCCAGCCAAACATGACGCCCCTGCTCTTCGACACACCAGAGAATCCAGTGCCGGAATGGGGCGAGGCGTCCACATTCCAGGCGCGCGACGGCGTCCCGATCCGCTATGCGATCTTCTCAGCACAAGGCCGGCCGCTCAACGGCACTGTCGTCATCCTGACGGGGCGAAACGAGGTTATCGAGAAATACTACGAGACGATCCGCGACCTGTCTGCGCGGGGTCTTTCAGTCGCCGTCATGGACTGGCGCGGCCAGGGCGGATCAGGACGCATGCTGCGCAATCCGATGCGCGGATACGTGCGCAGCTTCGACCAGTATGTCGACGACCTCGAACAGTTCTTCACCGACATCGTGCTGCCGGATTGCCGCGGTCCGTACTTCATCCTCGCCCACTCGATGGGCGGACTGATTGCGCTCAAGGCCGCGCCAAAGCTCGCCAACCGCGTCCGGCGCATGGTCCTGATCGCGCCTCTCATCGATCTTGTCGGCCAGTCCGTGTCGACGCCTACCCTTCGCAGGCTTTCGGGCCTTCTGTCGCTGCTTGGCTTCGGCTGGATCTATGTGTCGGGCGGGCCACGCCCCAAGGGCGGCTTCCCCTTCGAGAACAACAAGCTGACGTCAGACAAGCGACGCTATGCGCGCAACGTCGGCATCATCGATCAGGCACCGCAACTGGCGCTCGGCGGCCCGACCATTCGCTGGATGCATGCCGCCTGCGTCGCCGCAGAGCAGGTGCAGGATCAGGAATTCCTCGGCCGCATAAACATCCCGACCCTGATCGTCGCAGCCGGGGCCGACACGGTGGTCTCCACCCCCGCTATCGAGGATCTCGTGCGCCGCATGCGCTCGGCCCATCTCGTGACGATCGACGGCGCCCAGCACGAGATCGCACAGGAGGCCGACGTCTATCGCGAGCAGTTTCTCGCCGCCTTCCACGCCTTTGTTCCGGGCACGGACACTTAGCCCGCCGCGCGGTTCACCGCCCACACGGCCGTCGCCGCCCCATGCCTCTCGCCGTGAATTGCTCAGGCGTTGTAGAGCTTCAGCGCCTTCTCGTGAATCACCGGATTTGCGCTGGCGACAATATCGCCGCCGAGTTCGGCCGGACCGCCGGTCGATGTCGTCACCACCCCGCCCGCCTGCTCGATGATCGGGATCAGCGCCACGATATCATAGGGCTGCAGACCTGCGTCGAACGCGATATCCGCATGTCCCGACGCAACCATGGCGAATGCATAGCAGTCCGTCCCGTAGCGCGGCAGACGAACCGCTGCCTCCAGCCGGTCATAGGCTTCGCGCTTGGCGCCCTTGAACAGCGACGGCGAGGTCGTGAACAGGCTCGCGTCTGAAAGCTCGCTCGTCTGGCGTGTCGCGAGCGTCTTCGGCCCTCCCGGCCCCTCATAGTGCGACCCTGCGCCATCGGCGTAATAGAGTTCGCCCGTGAACGGCTGCGACATCATTCCGGCGACCGCGTCGCCGTCCACCGTCAGCCCGACAAGCGTACCCCACACCGGCAGGCCGGAGATGAAGGCGCGCGTGCCGTCGATCGGGTCGATCACCCAGACATGCCGGGAGTTTTCATTGGTGCGCCCATGCTCCTCGCCGAATATTCCGTGGTCAGGATAGGTCTCGGCCAGCACGGCGCGAATGGCCAGCTCTGCCTGCTGGTCTGCCTCGGTGACGGGGTCGAACCCGGCGTCCAGCTTGTTCGCCACAGCTCCCGCAGCGCGAAAACGCGGCAGGGTTTCCTTCGCGGCAGCAGCTGCGATGCGGCGCATGAAGGCAGCTTCAACGATCATGACAGGTAATCCAAGTTTTTGATTTTGCTATTGTTTAGCGTCAATCATACAAAATCGAACGAACCGATGCAACGCGGATTGACATTTGTGCAGCGCAGCATGAAAGTGTTCTCGACGGGTTCGCCCGTCTATGCCCTGTTGGGCGTATCCTCCCAAACTTTGGCCGTGTCGTGCAAGCGATGCGGTCTTTTTTTGTCGCCGCCTATTCCGCTGCGAGCGGCAGTTCGCCGTCCTGCTCTTCGATGAAAGAGGTCAGGCGCGCGCCGAACTCGGTCAGGTCTTCAGCCAGCGCGTCGAACCCTGCTGTCCGCTCATAGGTGCGCTCGTTCATGTAGAGCCCGCGGTTGATCTCGATCTGCAGGGCGTGAAGCCCCCTTGCGGGGCGCCCGTAATGCTCGGTGATGAAGCCGCCCGCATAGGGTTTGTTATGCGTCACCGAATAGCCCATCGACTGCAGGATCGAGATCGCCTCTCGCGAAATCTCGGACGCCGCCGCCATTCCGAACCTGTCGCCCACCACCACATCCGGCCTGAAGCCTTGCTCACCAAGCCGGATCGAGGCCGGCATCGAATGACAGTCGATCAGGACCGCGCGGCCGTATCGGCTGTGTGTCTCGATCAGCAGCGAGCGCAGGCGCTGGTGATAGGGCTTGTAGAGCGTCTCGACCCGCGACACGGCCTCTGACAGCGGCAGGGGGCCGCGATAGATGTCCTGCCCTTCTCCGACGATGCGCGGAATGGTGCCGAGACCTCCCGCGACACGCGGCGACCGTGCATTGGCGTGCGCCGGCAGCGGCTCGATGAACATTCGCGGGTCAAGTTCCCACGGCTCTCGATTGACGTCGAGATAGGCCCGCGGAAAGTTGGCGGCGAGCATCGGCGCGCCAAGGAGCGTCGCCCCCCTGAACAACTCATCGACATGGCAATCCTCCGACCGGCGGATCATCGCGCGGTCGAGCTTGGTCATGGCAAGGAACCGCTCGGGATAGTGCGAGCCGCTATGGGGGGAATTGTAGACCAGGGGCCCGCGCCGAACGGCAGGTGTGAATTGGCGGAACGGAGCGACATCGGCAAAATCTTCTGCCGCGCTCACCGGAATCCACCCATGTCTTCAAACGTCAATTGATCTGCCACCCTTCCGGTCGCGCCAACCGTGCCACCTGGCGTCCCACCTGTCCAGCACGGCGCAGGCTGCTTCAGCCATTCACTTGATATTTACCATCCGAAGTTCATATATCGAATGGTTAAAGAGCCGATTTATCGTTCGGCCCGGACGTTGATTCGGATGCATGATGACACGAATTCTACTGGCTGAAGACGACGACGACATGCGCCGCTTCCTCGTGAAGGCGCTGGAGCGGGCTGGCTATGACGTCAGCGACTTCGACAATGGCGCCAGCGCCTATGAACGGCTGCGCGAAGAGCCCTTTTCGCTGCTGCTAACGGATATCGTCATGCCCGAAATGGACGGCATCGAACTGGCGCGGCGCGCCACCGAGATCGACCCCGACCTGAAGGTGATGTTCATCACCGGTTTTGCGGCCGTTGCGCTCAATCCCGATTCCAAGGCCCCCAAGGACGCCAAGATCCTGTCGAAGCCCTTCCACCTGCGCGACCTCGTAAACGAGGTCGAAAAGATGCTTCAGGCGGCCTGATCGACCCTTCCAGGTTTCGCCGGCTGTTGAGAAAGCGCCCGCTATCGGGCGCTTTTTGCATTGCGGCCAAAAGCGCCCGCCAACTATCTGCATTCAGCCCCGTTTCACTATTGACGCCCGCGATCAGGCATGATGTATGCGCCACGTCGAATGGGCGTGTAGCTCAGCGGGAGAGCACTACGTTGACATCGTAGGGGTCACAGGTTCAATCCCTGTCACGCCCACCATTCGGCTCCTTGATTTGATTGAAAAATCCGCTTCGGCGGATTTTTTCGTTTCTGGCGACTGACACGCAACTGACACGCACAGCGTGTCAGGAACCGGCAGCGACACGCCCAACTCAGCGAAACAAGCGTCTATAGCTTCCCTGCCCTTTGAGAGGTAGTCAGGCGAGAATGACGCATAGGTTTCGGTCACTCCCGGTCTCCGGTGGCCTAGCAAGCCTTCCACTTCCCACGGCGGAACACCGCGCTTCCGAAGCTCCTTCGCCATCGTGTGCCGAAGGCTGTAGGCGCTAATCGCGACGTCCAAGCCCGCTGCCCGCACCACGGTCTTGAAGCCCTTCTTGATGTCCGCGATTGGCTCCCCGTGCCAATTCACGAACCGGGTCACGTCGCGCCGCTGGACGAATGGAAGCAAGGTGCTGGTGATCGGCACAATTGGCCGATACTTTTTCGTCTGCTTCCGTCCCTTCGGATTGAGGTTGATGCGAAGGTCTTCAAGGTCAACCTGAGCCGGGGCGAGGTCTAGGACCGCTTCTGGCCTTGCCAGCGTATTCAAGGCGATCATGGTGAAGCCATACAGGTGCGGCCATCCCTGCACTGCTGTCAGGAAAGTTCGCAGTTCGTCTTTGTCGAGCGGGCGGGGCTCCTTGGCGTCGGACCTGTCCGACACGTCCATGATGTAGGGCGTGGACGTGATCTCCCCGTTCTTCCATGCCAGCCGAATAGCAGCCCGACCGACAGACAGGATGCGGCTCACGTAGCTGTTGGCATAGCCCTTGGCCTTGAGCCATGCCACGAACTGCTTCTGTCGGGGCAACATCAGGTCTGCAATCGTTGCCTCTCCCCAGAACGCCGTCCAGAAGCCGAGCGCGTACTGCGTCACTTCCTTTGACGGCAGATGTTGCCCGTGATCCTCCCAATAGCGAACAAGGATGATCGCCAGCGGCATTTCAGCCGGGGCATGATCCTTCAATGTCGCCTGTTTGGTGACGAACTCGGCTAGGGCGACTTTGGCGTCTTGAAAGTCTTCTGTGCCAAGGCTAGCGCGCTTTGTTTGTCGGGTAGCGGCATCGAACCATGTGGCTTTCCAGATGGGGGAGTTGCGGTGGCGGGAGAGGTAGTAAGCTCCGATTTGGAAACGGTCTTCGGCCATGGGTGCGAACTCATGCGCTCTATGTAGGCTTGAAGGTCTACGATACGGTAGCGGGCGCGGTTCGCCAGCGTGACGAAACCGATGTTGCCCCGCTTGCGTTCGCGGCGAAGGCTGAAGATGGACATGCAGAGCCAATCGGCGGCCTGCTGTTCGGTCAGCAGGTCCGCTTTCGGTGCCGCTGCCCTTTTGAGGGCCTTGGCGAATTTCAGCATGTCCCTAGTGCCCAGACCGCGAAGGGCTCCAGTCTAAGGCGCGGAGGGCATTGCGAAGCTCTCTACCGCGCAGATGCGATAGGTCGACAATGTCATCAGGGTTGGCGCGTCGGTCGCTCTGAAACTCGCGGGCTGCTTCAATCGCATCGTCTTTCTCGTTGAAAACGAAATCGACCATTTCTGGGGCGTCATCCGATGCAAAGACGTACCCACCCAACATCGAATAAAGAATTTGAACCGCACCGGGTTTGCCGGAGGCTCCAACTTCCAAATAGGATGGAGCCATGACGAGCAAAACAACGAACAAGTTTTCCCCTGAGGTGCGCGAGCGCGCGGTGCGGTTGGTGTTTGATCACGAG
>JBARXU010000003.1:0-39158 GCA_049647505.1 Mesorhizobium sp. | reverse complement strand
AGGCTGGGTCGCGCTTCCCGGGACGGTGAATGACGGCAGAGGACAAACGCCGGCGGCGCATGGCAGCGCGTCAATAATAGTAATCTCCAAGGCGCAATGCCATGCGTCGCCTCCCTCATCATCCGGCTGAAAGGCGCGGAAACGCGGACGCATGGGGAATTCGTGACCATGAACGACCTGCAAAACCATGCCGTCGCTCGCCGGGCGTCCCCATTCTGGCACAGCGGGTTGACGCGGCTCCGCGCATTGACAATCCCGCATGAAATCAACAATAGTCATGCCGTCGAGGCCGCCCCTGGGGCGGCTTTTTTGATTTTGGCTGCAACGGCTGAGCGCCGCAGGCCTGCAAGGACGGACTGATACCGATGACCGCAAATGCCCTCTTCGATACCTTTGCCCGGACCCCGCTTGAATTCGAGCGAGGCGAAGGCGTCTGGCTTATCACGACGGGCGGCGAGCGATATCTCGACTTCGCAGGCGGCATCGCGGTCAACTCGCTCGGCCATTCGCACCCGCATCTCGTTGCGGCGCTTACCGAGCAGGCTGGCAAGCTGTGGCACACGTCCAACCTCTACCAGATCCCCGGTCAGGACCGGCTGGCGGAGCGGCTGGTCGACAATTGCTTTGCTGACCGTGTGTTCTTCACCAATTCGGGCGCCGAAGCGCTGGAATGCGCGATCAAGACCGCTCGCCGCTATCAATATGTGAACGGCCACCCTGAGAAGTATCGCATCATCACATTCGAGGGCGCGTTTCACGGCCGCACTTTGGCGACCATCGCTGCCGGCGGCCAGAAGAAATATCTCGAAGGTTTCGGCCCCAAGGTCGAAGGTTTCGACCAGGTGCCGTTCGGCGATCTCGACGCGGTGAAGCAGGCGATCACGCCCGAGACGGCTGCGATCCTGATCGAGCCGCTGCAGGGCGAGGGCGGCATCCGCGAGCTTCCCGCTGGCGGCCTCGCTGCCTTGCGCAAGCTGTGCGACGACAACGGCCTTCTTCTGGTGCTCGACGAGGTGCAGTGCGGCATCGGCCGTACCGGCAAGCTGTTCGCCTATCAGTGGACCGATGTCGAGCCTGACATCATGGCGATTGCCAAGGGCATCGGCGGCGGCTTCCCCGTGGGTGCATGCCTTGCCACCGAAAAGGCGGCGGCGGGCATGACGCCGGGCACGCATGGCACGACCTTTGGCGGCAATCCGCTGGCGATGGCGGTGGGCAATGCGGTGCTCGATGTGGTGCTGGCTGACGGCTTCCTCGACGAGGTGGCGCGCAAGGGCCTGCTTCTGAAGCAGAACCTCGCCGCCGTCGCCGACGAGTTCCCGGCGGTCATCGAGGAGGTGCGCGGCTCCGGCCTGATGGCCGGCCTAAAATGCCGTATGCCGAATGGAGATGTGAACGCCGCCATTCGCGACGAGAAGATGCTGCTGGCCCCTGCTGGCGAGAACGTGCTGCGTCTGCTCCCGGCGCTGACGATTACCGATGAAGAAATTCGCGAGGGGGCCAACCGCATTCGTGCGGCGGCATCCAGGCTGACGGCTGCGGCCAAGAACGCGGCGTAACGGCGGTTTGACCATGGCTCCAAGGCACTTCACCGACCTGTCCGCTGTTGCGGCGGACGATCTTCGTTTCATGCTGGACGATGCGATCGCCCGCAAGACGCGCCTCAAGGCAGGTCTGGCGACGCAATCTCCCATAGATCAGCCATTGGCCGGCAAGGTGCTGGCCATGATCTTCGACAAGCCATCGACGCGCACGCGCATCTCGTTCGATGTGGGCATGCGCCAGCTTGGCGGCACGACCATTGTCTTGACCGGAACGGAAATGCAGCTCGGCCGGTCGGAATCGATCGCCGACACCGCGCGCGTCCTGTCGCGTTATGTCGATGCCATCATGATCCGCACCACCGACCATGCCCGCATGGCGGAACTGGCCGAGAATGCCTCGATCCCGGTCATCAACGGCCTGACGGACGACACCCATCCCTGCCAGATCATGGCCGACATCATGACCTTCGAGGAGCATCGCGGCCCGGTGAAGGACAAGCTCATCGCCTGGACCGGCGACGGCAACAATGTGCTGCATTCGCTGATCGAAGGCTCGGCGCGTTTTGGCTATCGGCTGAACATGGGCATTCCCGCCGGTCGCGACCCGGAGCCGCGTTACGCCGACTGGGCGGCGAACAATGGCGGCCGGGTGACGATGACCCGCTCGGCGGCGGAAGCGGTCGCAGGCGCTGACGCCGTCGTCACCGATTGCTGGGTCTCGATGAACCAGGAGCACCGCGCGCAGGGCCACAATGTGTTCCAGCCCTATCAGGTCAATGCCGAACTGATGGCCAAGGCCAAGAGCGATGCGCTGTTCTTGCACTGCCTGCCCGCGCATCGCGGCGAAGAGGTGACCGACGAGGTGATCGACGGCCCGAATTCGGTGGTGTTCGACGAGGCCGAGAACCGCCTGCATGCGCAGAAGGCCGTTCTGGCCTGGTGCCTGGGCGCATAGCCTCGCCGGGTCACCTCGCGCGGGCTACCGCGAGGGCGCGATCTCGGCCGGCGGTGACGTGCGCAGCAACGCATAACCGACAACGCCGGACAGCAGCGACCCGAGCAGGATGCCGATCTTGGCCTCCGTCTGGAACAGGGGATCGGTCGGGAAGGCGAGCAGGGTGATGAACAGGCTCATGGTGAAGCCGATGCCGCACAGGAACGCGGTGCCGATGATCTGCTGTGTATTTGCGTAGCGGGGTGCGTCTGCGAGGCCCACGCGAATGGCGATTGCCGCGAAGCCGAACACGCCGACGACCTTTCCGACGAGCAGACCAAGCCCGACGCCAAGCGTGACCGGAGCAAAGATTGCCTCTGCGGGCAGGCCGAGGAATGGAACCCCCGCATTCGCGAGGCCGAAGATCGGGACGATCAGGAAGCCGACCGGAATGTGCAGCCTGTGCTCCAGCCGGTGTAGCGGGCTGCTCGCCTCGTCGTCCGGATGGCCAGGCGTCGCCACCAGCGGTATCGTCAGGGCGAGGATGACGCCGGCCAGCGTTGCGTGAACGCCTGAGCGCAACACGAACACCCAGAGCACGACGCCAAGCAGCAGATAGGGCGTCAGCCGCTTCTCTCCGTAGCGGTTTAGTCCGACGAGGAATGCGAGCACGACGGCCGCGCCGATCAGGTCCGGCAGGGACAGGCTGCTCGTATAGAACAGCGCGATGATGATTACCGCGCCCAGATCGTCGATGATGGCGAGTGCGGCAAGGAAGATTCGCAGCGAAGCGGGCACGCGGTCGCGCAGCAACGACATGACGCCGAGCGCAAAGGCAATGTCGGTGGCGGCGGGAATGGCCCAGCCGCGCGCCGTCGCACCCGTATTGAAGGCGAGATAGATGAGCGCAGGAATAGCCATGCCGCCGAGCGCGGCGATGCCGGGCAGAGCGCGGCGAGGCCAGGTGGACAATTGCCCGTCCAGCATCTCGCGCTTGATCTCCAGCCCGACGAGCAGGAAGAACACGGCCATCAGCCCGTCATTGATCCAGTGCCCGACCGAGAGCGGGCCGAGATAGGAATGCAGAACGCCGTCATAGGCGCCTTGCAGCGGCGAATTTGCGAGCACAAGCGCAAGTGCTGCCGCGCCCATCAGAACGAGGCCGGCAGACGACTGGTTTTCAAGGAAGCGGCGAAGGGCGCTTGGCGCGCGATTGTGTTGGGCGGACATCTGGTCTCCGGACAGAGCAAGCCGCGCTGACGGCCCGACCAGCGCAGAACCTGCCCGCCCTCATGGACGAACACCCACCCCGGGGTATTGCATCGCGCCGCCTGTCTTGCAACCCGGTGCGCCGACGGCGCTGGTCCTTGCCGGGTCGCGTGGCGCCGGGACGCCTTGATTTACGCAGCGCGAGCCACCATTTTGGGCGCGACCCAGAAATCAGACACGCAATTGCCCTGGCGCGGTTCACAGCCACGCACAGGCACGGCAAAATGCGTTGTGAGAGAATCGACATGACCATGACCGGAGTGAATGCCTTGACCGAGAATGCGCGAAAGCTCGGCGAGTTTGGCCATGCAGGCGACGACGTCGTCGTGCCGTTCGAGGTGCAGCGCCTCGACGTGCGGGGCCGTGTCGTCCAGCTTGGCGGGGCGCTCGACGCGCTGCTTGCACGGCACGACTATCCCGAACCCGTCGCGCGGCTTCTGGCCGAAGTCGTGGTGCTCACCGTGTTGCTGGGAACCGCGCTCAAGTTCGAGGGCAAGTTCATCCTCCAGACCCGTTCGGACGGGCCGGTCGACATGTTGGTGGCAGATTTCACCACGCCGTCTGCGCTGCGCGCCTATGCACGCTTCGACGAGGCTCGCGTGGCGGAATTTGCCGCTGAGGGAAAGACGTCGCCTGCTGAACTGATGGGCAAGGGCGTGCTGGCCATGACTGTCGACCAAGGCGATTATTCGCAGCGATACCAGGGCATCGTCGAGCTTGACGGCCAGACGCTGGACGAGGTTGCGCGCACCTATTTCCGCCAGTCGGAGCAGATCCCGACCGATGTGCGCCTCGCGGTTGCGCGTCATGCCGTTCCCGGCCGGCCGGAAAGCTGGCGCGCAGGTGGATTGCTGATCCAGTTCCTGCCGCAGGCGCCCGAACGGCTGCGCATGCCCGATCTGCCTGGAGGCGATGGCGACGAGGCAAGCGTGCAATTCGGCGACGATGCGTGGTCGGAGGCGAGTGCCTTGCTCGCGACCGTCGAGGCGTCGGAACTGTTTGATCCGACGATCGAGCCCGAACGGCTCCTGTTCCGCCTGTTCCACGAGCACGGCGTCAGGGTGTTCGACGGAACGGCGGTTGCCGACCAGTGTTCCTGCTCCGAGGATCGCATCCGCTCGATCCTCGACGGCTTCACGGCGGAGGAGATCGTCGATTCGACCGAGAACGGCCGCATCAGCGTTGCGTGCGAATTCTGCTCGAAGTCATACGAGTTCGACCCGGCCGAATTTGCGTGAGGCCAAACGGGCGCGCGCGGTCAGTTGACGATGCGCGTGCCGAGTGCGTCCGGCAGGTCGAGCGCAAACGCAGGTATCTGCACGTCGAACATCGAGCCGTCGCGGTCGGTCATGGTGTAAAATCCAACCATGAAGCCGGACGGCGTCGAGAGCGGGCAGCCCGATGTGTACTGGTAGCTGTCGCCGGGATCGAGCGACGGTTGCTCGCCGACGACGCCGGGGCCGCGCACTTCCTCCACTCGGCCATTGCCGTCTGTTATGCGCCAGTAGCGGCTCAGCAACTGCACATGAGTGTCGGAATGATTGGCGATGGTGACGCGGTAGCCCCAGACAAAACGCGCCTCGTCCGGCTCCGATCGTTCGGGCAGATAGAATGGCTCGACGGTGACTTCGATGTTGCGCGTGACGGCCCGATACATGATGGTCATTCCTGCTTTCCGGGAGAACTTTTGCCGACCATGATGGACGGGTCAATGCTGCTCGCAGGCGCATATGCTTGACGGTCGGGCAAGGCAGGCAATCAACCCTGCGCTCGATGCCGGAGGGCGCGCGCTGGCTCGGGTCGGCCTGTCGGCCGATGCGGTGACGATCGCGGGATTTGGCGTTGGCATCGCGGCGGCGGTGGCGATCGTGGCGGGCCAGTTCTGGCTTGGCCTTGCGCTGATCCTATTCAGCCGCCTGGCGGACGGTCTCGATGGTGCGATCGCCAAGATCAATGGCCGCACCGACCTCGGGGGCTATCTCGATATCGTGCTCGACTTCGCCTTTTACGGGCTGATCCCGCTCGCCTTCGTGATTCATGATCCTGCCGCAAACGGCGTGGCAGGCGCGGTATTGCTGGCAGCGTTCTACGCCAATGGTGCGAGCTTCCTCGCCTTCGCCACCATGGCCGCCAAGCGCGGTATGTCGAGCGAGGCGCGCGGGCCGAAATCGCTCTTCTTCACGACCGGTCTGGCAGAGGCGACCGAGACGATCCTCGTCTTTGCCGCCTTCTGCATCTGGCCGGACTGGTTCGCGCTGATCGCCTACGCTTTCGCCGCCGTCACGGCCTATACGACCGTTTCGAGGCTGGTCTTTGCATGGAGGGTTTTGCGTGATTAGAGCATTTCCAGCAAAAGTGTGAAGCGGTTTTGCGTCCGGAAATGCGGCCAAAACAAAGAGATAGAGCGGTTCTGCCGATTCTGTGAAAACCAGAACCGCTCTAGCCTCTCGCCGCCGCGGCGAAAGCCTGTTCCATATCCTCGATCAGGTCGTCCACATCCTCCAGCCCGACAGACAGGCGCAGCGTGCCGGGGCCGATGCCCAGTTCCGCGCGCGCGTCTTCCGCAAGGTTCTTGTGTGTCGATGTGGCCGGGTGGGTGATGAGCGATTTCGCGTCACCCAGATTGTTTGAAATCTTGATGATCTTAAGCGCGTTCGAAGCGGCAAACGCTGCGGGTTTGCCCGCAGTGAGATCGAAGCAGATCAGTGTCGAGCCGCCGGTCATCTGGCGCTTGATGAGGTCAGCCTGCGGATGGTCCGGCCGTCCGGGATAGATGACCTTTGCGACATCGGCGCGCTCAGCCAGCCAGTCAGCGATCTTAGCTGCGCTTTGCGTCTGGTGGCGCACGCGAATCGGCAGTGTCTCCAGGCCTTTCAGCATCGTCCAGGCGTTGAACGGCGACATGGCCGGACCGGTATGGCGATAGTAATCGTGGAGATGCGTGTCGATCCATTCCTTGTCGGACAGGATGATGCCGCCCAGACAACGGCCCTGTCCGTCAATGTGCTTGGTGGTCGAATAGACGACGACATGGGCGCCCAGTTCCAGCGGCTTCTGGAACAGCGGCGTGGCGAACACATTGTCGACGACGAGGCGTGCGCCAGCTGCGTTGGCGAGCTGCGCGACCGCTGCGATGTCGATGACTTCAAGCGTCGGGTTGGTCGGGCTTTCGAGGAAGAAGATCTTCGTATTGGGCCGAACGGCATTCTTCCATTCGTCGATATTGGTCCCGTCGACCAGCGTCGACTCGATGCCGTAGCGGCCCATCAGGTTTTCGATGATCCAGCGACATGAGCCGAACATGGCGCGCGCAGCGATCACGTGGTCGCCGGCCTTGACCGAGCAGAGCAGGGCGGCTGCAACAGCAGCCATACCGGTCGCCGTGGCGCGTGCGTCTTCCGCGCCTTCCAGCGCACACATGCGTTTTTCAAACATCGCGACTGTGGGGTTCGAAAAGCGCGAATAGATGAAGCCGTCTTCCTCGCCCTTGAAGCGGGCCTCGGCACTTTCGGCGCTGTCATAGACATAGCCTTGCGTCAGGAAGATCGCTTCGGACATTTCGCCAAACTGCGAACGCAGCGTGCCGTCATGAATGAGCGTCGTGGCGGGCCGCCAGCTGGACTTATTCGTCATTTTCTCGGTCCCAAAACAAAAAACCGGCCGCGAAAGTCGCAACCGGTCCATATGCCTCTTACGGCGCACGGTCCTTTAGCGACTTGTTTAACGTGGCTGCAAGCCGACCGGCCAAATCACCACGGGATAAACAGCCCTTACGCCCATGCAGTGCTTGCGTCAATCGCGACGACGGCTAAATCAAATCAGCGGCAGATGAGGCTGAAAACCACGTGTCAGACATCGGCATCCTTCCAGATCACGAGATTGCGGCGCTGTTTGCGTCAGGCGCGCTGAAGAGCGGGCGCGCGCTCGATCCCGACCAGATCCAGCCTGCCAGCCTCGATCTGCGGCTCGGCGCGAAAGCCTATCGGGTGCGGGCATCGTTCCTGCCGGGGCAGGCACATTCGGTCGAAGACAAGCTCGAACGTCTGAAGCTGCATGAAATCGACCTGAGCGCCGGCGCGGTGCTGGAGACCGGCTGCGTCTACATCGTGCCGCTGCTCGAAAGCCTCGACCTGCCCAAGGTCGTTGCGGCATCCGCCAATCCGAAAAGTTCGACCGGACGGCTCGACATCTTCACCCGCGTCATGACCGATCGGGGCCAGGAATTCGACAAGATACCGGCTGGCTATAGCGGGCCGCTCTATATGGAGGTCAGCCCGCGCACCTTCCCCATCATCGCGCGCACCGGCTCGCGCCTGTCGCAGATCCGGTTCCGCAAGGGGCATGCGATCCTGTCTGAGGCCGATCTCGCCTCGCTTCACACGGCCGAGACACTGGTCGCTGCCGAGCAGCCGAATATTTCCGGCGGCGGCATTGCGCTGTCGATCGACCTTGAAGGTGACGCGACGGGCCTCGTCGGCTATCGCGGCAAGCATCATTCGGCGCTGATCGACGTGGACAAGCGCGCGGCGCACGACGCGCTCGATTTCTGGGAGCCGATCTACAATCGCGGCAGCCGCGACCTCATCCTCGACCCCGACGAATTCTACATCCTTGTGTCACGCGAGGCGGTGCACGTGCCGCCCATGTTTGCCGCCGAGATGACGCCGTTCGACCCGCTGGTCGGCGAGTTCCGCGTCCATTATGCCGGCTTCTTCGATCCCGGCTTCGGCCATTCGGCGGCGGGTGGCACGGGAAGCCGCGCGGTGCTTGAGGTGCGCAGCCATGAGGTGCCGTTCATCCTCGAACACGGGCAGGTGGTCGGGCGGCTGGTCTATGAGCGGATGCTGTCGCGGCCGGAGGCACTCTATGGCGCGGACCTGAAATCCAACTATCAGGCGCAGGGCCTGAAGCTGTCGAAGCATTTTCGTTAGCGCGCCCCGATGCCCGTCAATCAGGCAGGTTTTCCATCAGGAAGCGCACCTGATTGCCGCCCATGACCGCGCCGATATCGGCGTCGGACAGGCCGGTCTCGATCAGCGCTTCGGTAAGCACCGCCATGCCGGACGCGTCGAAGGGCGTTGTCACAGCGCCGTCGAAATCCGAACCGTTGCCGACATGCTGTACGCCGATCAGGTCGGCGACATATTTCTGCGCGCGCGCCGTCGCAGCCGCATCCGTGCCGCATGTAGCCGTGTCCCAGAAGCCGATGCCGACCAGCCCGCCCTTGGCTGCGATCTTGCGCAACTGGTCGTCCGACAGGTTGCGATTGTTGTCGCAGGTTCCCTTGACGCCGGTATGGGAGACGACGACCGGGCGCGTCGCCATGTCCAGAACGTCGTCGATCTGCGCGACCGAACCGTGCGCGATATCGACGATCATCTTGCGCGCCTCCATCAGCCGGATCATCTCGCGGCCTGCCTCGGTCAGTCCGGCCTTTTCGACGCCATGGGCGGAGCCGGCCATCTCATTGTCGAAGAAATGGGTGGGAGCCATCATCCGGTATCCGGCGTCGAAGATCGGCCCGACATTGGTCGGATCGCCCTCAAGCACCTGCGCGCCTTCGAGCGCCAGAATGCCTGCGACCATGTTCGGGTTGGATTTGCGCTTTTCGAGGAAGTCGGCAAGGTCGCGCTTCGTCTCTACGATCACCAGCCTTCCTTCAGACGCTGCCGCAAACTGCTTGAGCTGGCTCGCCTGATAGAGCGCGCGCGCCTTGAGGCTGGTCCATGTCTCGACCGGCCAGCGATTGGCGATTGCGATGGTGGTGATGTTGTCCGTGTCGCCGGTGTTGTTTTCGATGTTCATGCTCTTCGGCGTCTTGGAGACGACCGCGAAAATCTGCACGGCGACGTTGCCCTCGATGAGGCGCGGCACATCCACCTGACCGCGCGTCGCCTTGGCGTTCAGATCGCGCCCGAAGAGCAACGAGTCTGCGTGGAGATCGGCAACCGTCAGCGTCTTGTGAAGCGCCGATGCGCGTTCCGACACCGTATAGGGCGGGGCCTGGCGCACCTGGTTCATCTGTCCTTCGACGATGCCGGCGAGCACGAAGAAAAAGAACCCGGCTCCGAGCAGGATCAGCGCCGGAATGCCCCATAGAATGACACGCTTCATCGAATTCCCCCCGTTTCGCAAACCTCAACAGGCTCTATCGATTTGGCCGCGCGGCTGCAATCGAGGCATGCACAGGCGTGGTCGCGGCCGAAGTGCCGGGTTGGTGACGCAGTGCTGTCAATGCGCCAGCGGCGTTCCCAGTTTCAAGAGATCCGGGTCGGAGGCGTGTTTGCTGCAAACGATGGATTGCTCACCCCTGACGCAGCCGAAGGACGGGTCGAGCACCGGCATATTCAGCTTGCCGGTGATGTTGTCCGGGTAGACAAGGACGAGAGGGTCGGGCGTCGTCGGGTTGATCATGCGGTCTGGCGTCGGCGGCTTCTTGCAATTGATGCGCTTGCGATTGAAGTAGGTTGCGTTGGAGGGGATGTCTGCGCGCGCGGCGAGTAACTGCACCTGGAGCATGGCGCCTCTCAGTCCCGTCGGCGTGCATTGATAGTCGGGATAGATCGCCAGTTCTGAATGTCGCGACAGAAGCGATGTCCACAGAGGCCGGTCGATGTGGTCGGCGAATTGGTATGCATCGGGGACCCGCGCCCGAAGCGGGGTGGTCTCCCAGAACTGGACGGCGATTGCCACGCCGACAATCGCGATGACGACCGTGCGGCCGAGCTGACGCCAGATGAGGATGATCGAGGCAAGCAGCAGTATATAACCGACCGGCCAGAAAAAGCGCCCGCTGGAGGAAAACTGCGAGGCCATGTCGCTAATCAGGGGAACCCAGCGGTAGGGAATTTTGACGACGAGCCAATGCCCGACATAGACGACCGGCGAGATAGCAAAGGCCGTCAGCAGAATGAGCGCAGTGACCAGCGCGGGATTGCATGAAGGCAGAAGCCTCAAGTCGCGCCGGCCGACGACAAAGGCGATTGCGATCAGGGCGAGGCCGGAAAGGCCGAGATAATTGTAGCCCTCATATTGCCCGCCGGTCGCGTCCAACTCGTAGTTTTCGAAGCCCGGCAACTGGCTGAACTGAGGCATGACGGGCGACAGCACGTTCATGGCGTAATAGCCCAGAGACCCGCTGGGAACCGACCCGTTGCCGATGATGCCGAGCAGAAAGGCGATGACCAGTGTCACCGCCAGTGATGCGCCAATGAGAAGAAGCGCGCCGGGCCACGAAATCCGTCCGCGTTGCGCCGCGTCGATGAAGCCTGCCAGCATGGTGGGCAGCGACATTGCGAACAGATAGGGATGGGTCAGCAGGGCGACGGGAAAAATGACAGCCCAGCAGGCCAGTTCGACCTTTCCGGCGGCCCGTGTCGCCCGCGCATAGCTGAGGATCGCCAGAAGGATAACGAAATGAGCGAGCAGGTTCACGTGCGCCACGCCCGCCCGGGCCATCAAGGCCGGCGTCAGCAGGATGAGTAGGGCTCCAAGGGCCGCGGGAACCCTGTCGACGGCATATTGGCGGAGCACCAAATAGGCGGCAGGCCCCTGCAATACGAAGCACAATAGCGTCCAGCGCCCGAAGTAGGGGTTCAGTTCGCCGCTGAGCTGGAACCAGAGTTTGCCCGGCAGCGCCAGCAATGGCAGGACATCCATGAAGATGGCATTCCCCCCGACGGGCGGATCGAGGCTTTCGACATGAAGGGGCGGCCATCCCCACGGCTCCTGCGCGACGCGGATCCAGCCGGCGAGGCTAGAAGCGACGTCGCCCGAAACACCCTCCCACCAGCTCCAGCGATCCAGCAGCATGTCGGTCGGGAAAATGTGGAAGGCAAGCACAAGGCCTGCGGCGGCAAGCACAAGGACTGCAAAGGCATCACGAGCGTGACTGCGATCGAGCGACGCTTGCGAGGAGGTGGCTGCCGGCATCGTCAGGTTCGCCTATCGGCCGGTTTGATATCTCTATTGGCGGCAAATGCCAGCTTGGCGACCAATCGCAAATTTCCTGAATCGTGGAAATCCACTCAGGCGCTCCTCTATTTCATCTGCCAGAGAATCGCCGCTATCCGACGCAGAGCTTGCCAGTAGTAAATCTGGCATTCGTAAAGCGAATTGATCGCTTTTGCCCGTGCACGAAAGACGTTGATCTTCGGACGACAATAAAACCCGCGGATTTTTGCCACTGCCGGATATGAATGTCCAGTTGCATCGGGAATGCACTTCGCGCATGGCGCTTGTGCTTGCTGCCGAGAAAACGCCCGATTCTTCTCGGAGGCCACGTGTGCACAGGATGGCCGCGCGGACCTGTCAGCCGCGATTGCCCCAGGTGCCGCGCTCGCGTGAATCGAGCAGCGGCGAGGCATTGCCGAGAAGCGCAAGCTCGCCCGCCGTCGCCAGAAGGTCTGCACCGCAGGCAAGCATGCGCTCTTCGGTGAAGCGCAGCGAGGGGCCGGCGATGACGACGGCTGCCGTCACCCCTTCGCCGCGCCGCTGCACCGGGGCCGACATGGAGCTCATTCCGGGCGCATAGACGTCGCGGATCAGGCTGAAGCCGCGTTTGCGATGTTCGTACAGCATCGGCAGGAGAGCGGCAATCGTGGTCGGCGCGTTGGGGCCGAAATCGGACGGGTTGCCGAAGCCCTGACGGCTGACGGCCTCAATGGCTTCCTCGTCGGTCAGCGTCATCAGGAGCGCGTGGCCCGCCGCGCTGCACGACAGACGCAGGTCTATGCCCATGTCGGGATCGTAGACGACGCCGGAATTGGCGCCTTGCGCCTTTGCAACGAGCGTCATCCGGTCACCGTCGACGATGCCCAGACGCACAAGTTCGCGGGAGCTTTCGGCAAGGCGGCGCAAAGCGGGTTGCGCCACATCCACAAGGCCTGATTTGCTCAGCCAGCTCAGCCCCATCGCAGGCAGCTTGGTGGTCAGCCGATAACTGCCCTTGCTGGTCTGGCGCACATAGCCATAGCCGACCAGTTCCAGAAGCGTGCGATGGCAGCCGCTGCGTGACTGGTTGAGCCCGGTCGCAATGTCGACAAGCTCCGCGCCTTGCGGCTGGGCCGCCAGGAATTCGAGAATTCCCAATGTCTTGTCGATCGCTCCGCTCATCATCGCTCCTAAATCGCTGACGTTTCTAGCGAGATTTAAGAGTCCAGGCCAGATGGTTCATTATATGAATATCATTCAAAAAATGAACGTCATCAAAAATATGTAGACAGGGCCAAAAAGTTTCGTATTGTCGCCCCGTCACTTGATCGGGCCGTTCGACGCCCTGCGACCGGGAGGAATTCATGAAGATGATCACACGCCGCGCGTGCGGCCTGATGCTGGGCGCTGCCCTGACCATGGTTGGATTTGGCGCCTATGCGCAGGAGCGTGAACTGCGCTTTGCGATGAGCCTCGCTGCCGAACATCCGCTCGGTATCGCCGGCAAGAAGTTTGCGGACCTCGTCGCCGAAAAGAGCGGCGGCAAGTTGAAGGTCTCGCTCTATCCGGGCGCGGTGCTCGGGTCCGACCAGCAGAATCTGTCTGCCATTCGTGGCGGAACGCTCGATTTCACCACCATGGCGACGGGCTTGCTCGCCGGCATCAACAAGGAGTTCATGGTCTTCGACCTGCCCTTCATGTTCAACAATTCGAAGGAGGCCTACGCGCTGAGCGACGGACCGGTCGGCACCGGCCTGATGGACAAGCTGGCAGACGCCGACATCAAGGGCCTCGGCGTGTGGGATCTCGGCTTCCGCAACATGACCAACAATCGCCGCGCCATCACAAAGGTCGAGGACATCTCCGGGCTGAAGCTGCGCGTCATCGCGGCGCCCGTCTATATCGACCTGTTCACCCAGCTTGGCGCAAACCCCGTGCCGATGACGTTCGGTGAGGTCTATGGCGCGCTGGAATCGGGTGCGATCGACGGGCAGGACAATCCGCTGGCTGTCATCGAGTCGGCCAAGTTCGCTGAAGTGCAGGATTATCTCTCGATCACCCGCCACATCTACACGGGCATGCCCTTGCTGATGAGCGGCAAGACCTGGAATTCGCTGTCGGCCGATGAGCAGAAGGTCATCACCGATGCGGCCGAGGAGGCCAAGCAGTATGGCCGCCAGCTGGTGCAGGAACAGGAGGCCGCCGCTATCGAGCGTCTCGGAAAGGAGATGGCGGTCAACGAGCTTGCGCCGGAGGAGGTCAACCGGATGCGCGAGGCGGCAAAGCCGGTGATCGACAAGTTTGCCGCAGAAGCAGGCGCCGCCGTCATGGAGCGGGCCAATGCCGAACTCTCGGCGATGCGCTGAGACCTGATCGACATGTCACTTCTCGGCAATGCCGCAGTCGCCATGTGGTGGAACGTGGCTGAAGAACACCGGCCACGGTTCCACGAATGGCACTCGAAGGAACATCTCCCGGAGCGGCTCGGCATTGCCGGTTTCAGGCGCGGTTCGCGCTGGCAGAAGGAGGGCAGCGGCGACTTCTTCGTCATCTATGAGCTGGCCGACTACGATACGCTGGTCTCGGACGGATACCTGGCGAGGCTGAACGACCCGACGCCGTGGTCGCAGGAAATGATGCCGCTCCATCGCGACATGGTACGCAGCCAGTGCCGGGTCGTCGCCAGCCATGGGCGGGGCGTCGCCGCGCTGATGGCGACTGTCAGGCTGTCGCCTGCCGCGGGGCAGGGCGAGCGCCTGCTTGCCCATCTTGAAACCGCCGTCGAGGCCTTGCCGCAGAGTGTCGGCATTACCGGGGCGCATCTCCTTCGCACCGATACGCCGCAAGCCGCCGTGACGACGGAACAGCAGATCCGGGGCGGGGACGCCACCGCAGACTGGATCGTGCTGGTGACGGGGCACGATGCAGGCGCGATAGATGCCACGCTGGCCGAGGCGCTGAGCGCAGAGGCGCTGACACCCCACGGCGTGGATGTCGTCTCGCACGACGCACATTACAGGCTCGTCCACGCGCTGGTGCCACAGGACGTCTGACTGGACGCGCCGTTGGGAAGGGGGAGGATGATGAAAGCGGTTCTCGATCTCTATTGCAGGGCGCTCAAGGTGCTGGTGGTGACGCTGCTTGCGTTGATGGTCGCGCTCGTCTTCGGCAATGTGCTGCTGCGCTATGCCTTCAATTCCGGCATCACCATTTCCGAGGAGTTGTCGCGCTGGCTGTTCGTCTGGCTGACCTTTCTCGGCAGCATCTATGCCCTGCGTGAGCACCAGCATCTCGGCACCGATTTTATGGTCTCACGGCTGGGGCCAAGGGGCAGGTTCATCTGCCTGCTGGCCGGCCACGTCCTGATGCTCTGGGTCTGCTGGCTGCTCTTTGCGGGGTCTCTTGAGCAGACGCGCCTGAACTGGAACGTCTCCGCGCCCTCAACCGGACTGTCGGTCGCCTGGTTCTACGGTTCGGGAGTCGTGCTTGGCGTGTCGGCTGCGATTGTCCTGATCGAGCAGATCATCAATGTGCTGCGCGGCGACATGCCGGCGGGGCCGATCGTCGGAGAGGATCGGCTATGACCATCATCGCCTTTCTCGCCTCGCTTCTCGCAGCCATGGCGCTCGGCGTCCCGATCGCATTTGCGCTGCTGATCTCGGCTGCCGTGCTAATGTGGCAACTCGGCATGTTCAACGCCCAGATCATCGCCGAAAACGTCATCCACGGAGCGGACAGTTTCCCGCTTCTGGCCGTGCCGTTCTTCCTGCTCGCCGGCGAGATCATGAATTCCGGCGGGCTGTCGCGGCGCCTGATCAAGCTCGCCATGACGCTGGTCGGCCATATTCACGGCGGGCTTGGCTATGTCACCATCCTCGCGGCCGTTATGCTTGCCGCACTATCGGGATCGGCGGTGGCGGATGCCGCCATGCTGACCGCGCTTCTGCTGCCGATGATGATCGCCGCCGGCCATGATCCGGCCCGTTCGGCCGGTCTCATATCTGCGTCGAGCGTCATTGCGCCCGTCATTCCCCCCAGCATCGGCTTCATCATTTTTGGCGTCGCCGCCAATGTCTCGATCTCGCGCCTGTTCATGGCCGGTATAGCGCCCGGCCTCATGCTTGGTCTGGCGCTTTGCGTGACCTGGTGGTGGCTGTCGCGCCGTGAATTTGCGCAGGCACAGCCGCGCAAGTCGCGGGCCGACGTGCTGGTGGCGTTGCGCGAGGCGTCGTTCGCATTGGTCATGCCCGTCATCATCATTGCGGGCCTCAAGATGGGCGTCTTCACGCCGACCGAAGCCGGTGTTGTCGCCGCCGTCTATGCCTTTGCGGTGTCGATGCTGGTCTATCGCGAAATGACCTTCGAGCGGCTCTATCAGGCCTTTGCCGATGCGGCCCGCACCAGCGCGGTAGTCATGCTGCTGGTCGCGGCTGCGGCAGTCAGCGCCTGGCTCATCACGGTCGCGAACATTCCCCAGCAGGTCGTGACGCTGCTCGATCCGCTGATCGACAATCCGATCCTGCTGATGTTTGCCATCATGGCGCTGGTCATGGCTGTCGGCACCGCGCTCGACCTGACGCCGACGATCCTTATCCTCGTGCCGGTGCTGATGCCGCTGGTGAAGGCGGCGGGCATCGACCCGGTCTATTTCGGCGTCCTGTTCATGATCAACTGTTCGATCGGGCTGATCACGCCGCCTGTCGGCGTCGTCCTGAACACGGTCGCGGGTGTCGGCCGGCTGAAGATGGATCAGGTGGTCGTCGGCGTTTGGCCGTTCATGCTGGCCCAGTTTGCGCTGATGTTCCTGCTGGTCCTGTTCCCGCAATTTGTCACCATCCCGGCGCGCTGGTTCTATTGATGGCGGGAGCCTGATCGCCGCCGCCGGCCTCACAAAGCCGCATCTTGACAGACCGGGCGGCTTGCCCGATGACTTCGCGCGTCGCGGGTGTAGCTCAATGGTAGAGCAGCAGCTTCCCAAGCTGAATACCCGGGTTCGATTCCCGGTACCCGCTCCAAAGCGATTTCAAAGTCTTAGCTGCTAGCTCGCCGTCTGTTTCGGGTCGGTTTTACACCGGGTTTACGCACTTTCGTTTTGGTTTTGGCTTCGTCCAGGTACCGGACCACATCAAGCACGGATGGCAGCATCGCATCGATGGAAGCTTGATTTTGCCGCAGTGGTCGCATAGCTGCGCACGGGCAGAACAGGATCATGCAATGTCGGAACGTTTGAACAGGTTTCTCGGCGGTTCGCCGCTCGGTGTGCTGATCAAGCTTGTGATCGTCTCGCTGATCGTCGGCTTCTTCATGGCTTTTTTCGGCGTGTCGCCATGGGACGTGTTCTACTGGATAGAGGACACGCTGGTCCGCATCTGGAACATGGGCTTTGCCGCGCTCGGCGACGTCGCCGCCTATATTCTGCTGGGTGCAGCCATCGTGGTGCCCGCCTTCATCATCCTGCGCCTGCTGAACTGGCGGCGCTAGCACATGTCGCCCAAAAGTGGGCACCGGTTTTGGGATAACGACATGCGCCAGTGAGAAGACTTTCCGCATGTCGCCCAAAAGTGGGCACCGGTTTTGGGATAACGACATGCGGAGGAACAGGATTTCAAAGCGCAGCGCGCTTTGATCAGGCGATCGGCGCTGCCAGCCATTTGTCGAGCGCGCTGTCGCGGATTTCGCTGATCGAGGCGACTCCTTCCTGCTCGGCAAAGCGGATCATGCCGCGAACGATGTCGCCAGGCAGCGTTGGCCCCGCATAGATCATGCAGGTATAGAGCTGCACTGCGTCCGCGCCCGCCCTGATCTTTTCTAGCGCGGTCTGTGCACTGTCGACGCCGCCAGCGCCGATGATGGCGAAGTTCTTGCCGAGGCGCGAACGCATCCGTGCCAGCACGGCGGTGGAGCGCGCAAACAGCGGCTTGCCCGACAGCCCGCCGGCCTCGCCCGCAACCGCCTTGTCGCTGAGGCCGCCTCTCGCCAGCGTCGTGTTGGAGACGATCAGCCCGTCGAGCTTGTTGTCGATGAGTTCGGCGGCGATGTCGTCGAGTTCGGCTTCTTGCAGGTCGGGAGCGATCTTGAGAAAGACAGGAGTTGTCGAACCGATCGCGGCGCGCGCCGCCATCACGCGGCCGAGCAGTTCGGCAAGCGCCTGCCGGTCCTGAAGGCTGCGCAGCCCCGGCGTGTTGGGCGAGGAGATGTTGACCGTGAGATAGTCGGCAAGCGGCGCAAACAGCCTGACGCCGGCCTCATAGTCGCCGATACGGTCGGCGCTATCCTTGTTGGCGCCGATATTTGCGCCGGCCACGCCGCGCCTGCGCCGCGCCGCAAACCGCCGCGCCATCGCCTCATGGCCTTCATTGTTGAAGCCGAGCCGATTGATGACCGCTCCGTCGCGCGTCAGGCGGAAGATGCGTGGCTTGGGATTGCCAGCCTGCGGCAGCGGTGTCACCGTACCGGCCTCGGCAAATCCGAAGCCGAGGTTGAGGAGCGCGTCCGGCACCTCGCCATTCTTGTCATAGCCTGCCGCCATGCCGAGCGGGTTGGGCAGGTCGAGGCCCGCAAGCTTCACATTCAGGCGCTTGTCGGCGCGCGGGCATGAGCCGAGCGGCAGGCCGGTCTTCAGCGCCTGGATCGATAGGCCGTGCGCCGTCTCGGGGTCGAAGGCAAAGAGCAAAGGTTGGGCGAGGCGGGTCAGCCGGAACATCAATCGTTCATCTCCGGAAAGACGTGGACACCGTCGGCTCCGAGCGGCAGGTCGCGCACCCAGCGCACGGCGCTCATCGGTAGTTCGGCATAGAGATGCGGAAAGAAGTCGCCGCCGCGAGACGGCTCGAAGCGCAGGGCCTCTCCCAGCGCGCCTGCGTCGATGGCGGCAAGGACAAGGTCGGACTGGCCGGCAAAATGCTTCGCGGCCGTCTCGATGGCCTGCGCGGCGGTCGAAAAATGGATGTAGCCGTCGGCAAGGTCGACGGGCGCGCCGGCAAAGACGCCTGCCGCCTCTGCTTCGGCCCACATCGCCCTTGGCGCGATCTTGTAGATGGTGGAGATCATGGCGCGGCTATAGCGCCCCGCCGGGCAGGCCGGAAGGGCCGGCGCGCCCCTATTCGCATTTCAGACGCAATGGCATGAAAAAAGTGGTGAGAAATCGGGAGCCGGGTGAGATGTCCAGAGCAGCAGTCTCCGCAGTCGCCATGATCATCCTTGCCGCAGGTGCGGGTCATTCTGCGCTGGCGCAGGAGAGCGATCGCTATTCGATCGAGCGCACCGACACGGGCTATGTGCGCATGGACCGGCAGACCGGTGAAATGTCGATCTGCAACGAGACGCGCGGCGAACTGGTCTGCCGGTTGGCGGCAGACGACCGAGACGCATATGAAGGCGAGATCGACCGGCTGGCCGGCAGGCTCGATGCGGTCGAGAAGCGGCTGGCGGCGCTTGAACAGTCGCCGCCTTCGGCAGGCGAACTGCCTTCCGACGAGACGGTGGACCGCTCGATCAGCATCATGGAACGCTTCTTCCGCTCCTTCTTCGGCATCATGCGCGATCTGGAGAAGGAACAGGGACAGGAAACGCCGGCAACTCCGCCCGCGCGCACCTGATTTTATCGCCTCTCTTGAACTGTTGGCCGCACTGGTCATAGTGCAGCAGGTTTCGCAGCAACGTCATGGGAGGGACGGGGTGGCCGCTGGCGTCAGGTTTGTCATTGCCGACGATCATCCCTTGTTCCGGGGCGCGCTGAAACAGGCGCTTGCCGGCATGGGCGGCGACCCGGACATTCTGGAGGCCGGCGACTTCGAGACGGCGCGCGCGCTGGTCGAGAAGCACCACGACCTCGACATGATTCTCCTCGATCTGGCCATGCCGGGCGTCTCGGGCCTGTCGGGACTGGTGACGATGCGCGGTCTTCAGGCGGGCGTCCCTGTCGTGGTGGTGTCCGCCCATGACGACGCCGAGACGATCCGCCGGGCGCTGAGCCTCGGCGCGTCTGGCTTCATCTCGAAATCGTCCAGCATGGACGATATCCGCGCCGCGATTGCGCTTGTTCTGGACGGCGGCATCTGGGCGCCGGGCGATGTCGACCTGGGTGTCGAGGCCGATCCGGAAATCTTCGATCTCATCCAGCGATTGCAGACGCTGACGCCGCAGCAGTCCCGCGTGCTGTCGATGATCGCGCAGGGTCTTCTGAACAAGCAGATCGCCTATGAGCTGAACGTCTCGGAGGCGACCGTCAAGGCGCATGTATCGGCCGTGTTGCAGAAGCTTGGCGTCGACAGCCGCACGCAGGCGGTGATCCTGCTCTCCAAGATCGGCTCCGAGCCGCTGCCTTAAAGCCTATTGCGCGGGCGTCGGCGCGCGCTGCCAGCGGGCGATCATCGAGCGCAGCGCCGCCGGCTTGATTGGCTTCGACAGGACCGGAATGTCGCTCTGGTCGCCCCGCATCCTGACCTCGTCCGACCTGTCGGCAGTGATGAGCGCGGCGGGTACATCTCCGAACCGCGCCCGCAGCCGGGCGATGACGTCGAAGCCGGTTTCGCCGTCGAGGTGATAGTCGGCGAAGATCAGGTCAGGCGTCGGCATGTCAGCGCCGATGCGTTGCATGTCGCCACTGCCCATCATGGCAACGACATTGCAGCCCCAGCCGGTCAGCAGGGTCTGCATGCCTTCGAGGATGCGGCTGTCATTGTCGACGCAATAGATTGTCATTCCATCTGCCGCGAAGGCGCCGCCCCGCTCGCTGCGCCGCTGGCTCGACTCGACCGCGGCACGTTCACGCGTAACGGGTAGAACGACCGAGAAGATCGTGCCGTGGCCATGGGAACCGAGCCGAAGTTCCAGCCGCAATACGCGCGCGATGCGATCGACAATCGACAGGCCAAGGCCAAGCCCCTGCGCCTCGCGCGCGCCTTCGTCGAGGCGCATGAACTCGGTGAAGACCGAGTTCAGCTTGTCGCCCGGAATGCCGATGCCGGTGTCGATGACCTGGATTTCGGCAAGCTCGCCCCGGCGGCGCACGCCGATCAGCACGCTGCCTGAACGCGTATATTTGATCGCATTTGAGACGAGGTTCTGGATGAGACGGCGCAAAAGGTTCTGATCTGTCATCACGTTGAGCGATGAGGCAACGATGCGCAGCCTGAGGCCTTTTTCCTGCGCCAGCGGCTGGAAATCGGTGCCGATCTGGCGCAGCAGGCTGCCGAGGCTGAAGACACTGGACTGCGGTTTCATCGCGCCCGCGTCGAGGCGCGAAATGTCGAGCACGGCACCGAGGATCGCTTCGACCGAATCCAGCGAGGAATCGATGTTCGCCGCCGCCTCTGCTTCCGGTCCCCTGCGGGTGCGCTCGATTAGCGACGCGCAATAGAGCCGCGCGGCGTTGAGCGGTTGTAGAATGTCGTGGCCGACGGCGGCGAGAAAGCGCGTCTTGCCGAGATTGGCCTCCTCTGCCAGCATCTGCGCCTGCGCAAGTTCGGCATTGACCCGCGTCAGTTCGACCGTGCGCGAGGCGACGCGCTGTTCTAGCGATTCATTGGCCTCCTTCAACGCCCTGTCGGCGCGTACGCGTGCAGTGATGTCGGCATAGGTCGCCACAAGGCCGCCGTCCGGCATCGGGTTTGAGCGCAATTCCAGTATGCGTCCGCTGGTCTTGAGTTCGACCTGCCATGACGTGCCGTAATTTGACAGATTGTTGAGGATCACGCTCTCCGACCCTGGCGCCAGGTCGCCGCGCTGGACGAGCCGTTCGATGACCTGTGTCAGCGGCACGCCGACCTGGCCGAAATCGTCCGGCAAGTCGAGGAAATCGGCAAAGCGGCGATTCCAGTTCGACAGTCGGAAATCGCGGTCGAGAACGGTGATGCCCTGTTCCATCTGGTCGAGCGCGATCTGCAGCATGTCGCGGTTCTGCTGCAGGGCTTCCGACGCGTCGTCCAGCAAGCGATAGGTGTCGCGCGCCGAACTGTCATTGCGCTGGAACAGGAGCGACAGCACCAGCCGCGCCGACGACGAGCCGACGGCGCTTGTCAGCAATTGCTCTGCATGACGGATGAGCGCGGTGTTTGCCGGTTCGCTGCCGACGATCTTGACGCCGCTCTGCCGCTCGAACGCCTGGAAGGCGCGCTCGGCGCGCTCTACGCCGAGATAGCGCGCGATCGTGTCGAGCAGTTCGCGCGCGGTGACGCCGGTTCTCATCCGGCGCAGGTTGGGCATCGGCGACGTGTCGCGCGGAACGAAGAGGGCGGCCTGAATGCGTTCGAGCGGTTCGGACGCGCGCGACAGCGAGCCTAGAATGAAGAACAGCGTGTTGATCGCGAGGCTCCACAAGACGCCGTGGTTGAGCGGCTCGCCGACCGTGCCGAACAGCGATTGCGGGCGAAGGGCCGCGATGCCGAAAGGCCCATGGGTGACGAAATCCGTGCCGGGTGGCGCAAGCGACGGGATGAGCAGCGTATAAGTCCACACCGCGATGCCCGCGATCATGCCGAGGATCGCGCCCCGGCCGTTTGCTCGCCGCCACACCAGCCCGCCGAAGAATGCGGGCGCAAACTGCGCGATTGCCGCAAACGACATAAGGCCGATCGAGGAGAGCCGCGTGTTGGACGTCGCTTCGCGATAATAGAGGAAGGCGGCGAACAGGATGATGAAGATCGCGGCGCGGCGAATGTTGAGGATAACGGTCGACAGGTCGCGCCTGCGCCGCTCTGTCGGGTGAAGGATGCCGCGCGCGAAAGTCGGGATGACGAGGTCGTTCGAGATCATGATCGACAGCGCCACGCTCTCGACGATGACCATTGCAGTGGCCGCCGAAAGCCCGCCGATGAAGGCGATCATGGCCAGCGTGTCGTGACCGCTGAACAGCGGCACCGACAGAACGTAGAGGTCCGCCGATGTCCTTGTACCAACCATCGTCAGGCCGGCGAAGGCAACCGGCAGGACGAGAATGTTGATGAGCACCAGATAGAGGGGGAAGAGCCAGGTTGCGGTCTTCAGTTCGCCTTCGCTGCGGGTCTCGACGATGGTCACGTAGAACTGCCGCGGCAGAAGGATGATGGCAAAACCGCTGAGAGCCGTGACGACGATCCATGTCGGCAGCGAGGTCTGGTAGTTCACCGCCTCCATCACCTTTTCGCTCGCCGCCGTCGTCTCGATGAAAGGGCCGATGCCGCCGAGGAAGAAGAAGGTGACGGCCAGCCCAACCGCGATGAAGGCGGCGAGCTTGACGATCGATTCGACCGCCACCGCCAGTACCAGTCCGTCTTGGTGCTCGGTCGCGTCGGCATGGCGCGTGCCGAACAGCACGGCGAACATGGCCAGCAGCAGCGTCACTGCCAGCGACACATCGCCGACGAAGAAATCGAGATGTGGTGTGACGCCGCTATAGTGCTCTACCATCAGGCTGACGGAGCCTGAAATCGCCTTAAGCTGGAGCGCGATGTAAGGCACGGCGCCCAGCGTCGCGATGATGGTGGCGATCGAGGCGACCGCGAAGCTTTTGCCGTAGCGGGCGGCGAGGAAATCGGCGACCGATGTGATCTTTTCAGCCTTTGCGAGGCGGATCATGCGCCTCAGCAGAGGGAAGCCGAACAGGAACACCAGCGCCGGTCCGATATAGATGGCGAGGAATTCAAGCCCCCGCTCCGACGCCAGACCGACCGAGCCGAAGAAGGTCCATGACGTGCAGTAGATGGCGAGGCTGAGGGCGTAGATCAGCGGACGCAAACGCGCGATGCGTCGGCTGCCCGCGTGCCGGTCGCCGACGGAGGCGATCGCGAACAGCAGCGACACATAGGCGATCGCGATGATGACGATGACCCAACCCTGCAAGCGTTGCGTTTCCCCGTTTTGTGTGCTGCCAGGCCAAAGCAATCACATCGCCGGCTTACAGTCCATGCGCAGGTAGAGGTCGCAACGGTCTTGCATTTTGCTTTGGTGCAATATCTTGTCATGATCGTCGGCCGGACGGGGCCAATGCATTGCTGACGAGAATCGGAGAGCGGTATGTCAATTGTCAAAGAATTTCAGGAGTTTATCGCCAAGGGCAACGTCATGGATCTCGCGGTGGGCGTGATCATTGGCGGCGCGTTCGGCAAGATTGTCGATTCCGTCGTCAACGATCTGGTGATGCCGGTGATCGGTCTCGTGCTTGGCGGCGTCGACTTCAGCAATCTTTTCTTCCCGCTGTCGTCGAGCGTAACCGCGACCACTCTGGCCGCAGCACGCGAGCAGGGCGCGGTGTTCGCTTACGGCAACTTCATCACGGTCGTGATCCAGTTCCTCATCCTGGCATGGATCATCTTCCTGATGGTCAAGGGCGTAAACTCGATGCGCCGCCGTCTTGAGAAGGAAGCGCCGCCTGCACCGCCGGCTCCGCCGGCAGCCGACGTTGTGCTGCTGACCGAGATCCGCGACCTTCTGGCCGCCGGCAAGAAGTAAATCTGGACCTAGACCAGACGCCGGCAATCCTGACTGGGTTGCCGGCGTTTTCTTTTGCAGCGCATCTCACATTCAGGTGTCCCATGAGCCTCATCGACAGCCTCCGCAACGAAGCCCGGCTTGCGCCTGAAAGCGGCATTGTGGCGGTCATGGCGCATGGGCGCGGCCGGCCGGGGCTCATTCCGCTGTGGGCGGGCGAGGGCGATCTGCCGACGCCCGATTTCATCACGAAGGCGGCCATGGAAGCGCTCGCCAATGGCGAGACGTTCTACACCTGGAACCGTGGCATTCCGGAACTGCGAGAGGCATTGGCGCGCTATTATCAGCGCCATTTCGCCAGCCCTTCAACCGCCGAGGATTTTGTCGTCACGGGTTCCGGCATGCAGGCCATCCAGCTTGCGATAAACGCTGTGGCGGGTGCGGGCGACGAGGTGGTCTATCTGTCTCCGGCCTGGCCGAACCTCGCAGCTGCCGCTGGCATCGCAGGCGCAAAGCCCGTGCCTGTCGAGCTTGACTGGTCGCCCAATGGCTGGACCCTCGATATCGAAAAGGTGGCGGCGGCCATCACCCCGAATACACGCGCCCTGTTCATCAATTCGCCGTCGAACCCGACAGGCTGGACCGCCGACCATGATACGTTGCGTGCGCTGCTCGACCTTGCCCGCCAGCGCGGCATCTGGATCATCGCCGACGAGATTTACGCGCTGTTCTATTATGGAGGCAGGCGCGCGCCGTCCTTCCTCGACGTCGCGGCAGGCGACGACCGCATTCTCTACGTCAACAGCTTCTCCAAGAACTGGGCAATGACCGGCTGGCGAGTCGGTTGGATTCGCATACATCCGTCATTGCAGCCGGTATTCGACAATCTCATCCAGTATTCTACTTCGGGCGTGGCGCAGTTCATGCAGCGCGGCGCGGTCGTGGCACTCGATGAGGGTGACGCATTCGTGGCGTCTCAGGTCGAGCGGGCGCGTCAGGCGCGCGACCTGACCTGCTCGATCCTGGGTGCGTCAGGCCGCGCGCGCTTTGCCGTGCCACAGGGCGCCTTCTACCTCTATTTCGCAATCGATGGCGTGAAGGATGTGCGGCAGGCTGCATTCGATATCGTCGACGAGGCAAATGTCGGCGTCGCGCCGGGAACGGCGTTTGGAGAAGACGGCGCAGGCTTCTTCAGGCTGTGCTTCCACCGCCGGCTCGACGAGGTCGGGGAAGCGGCAAACCGGCTGGCGCGCTGGATCGAGCGGAACTGAACGCCAGCAGCTCTCCAGCGGAGGGCGATCAGCCGCCCGAGGTCGGGACAACCAGCGGAATGATGCGGTCGGTCTTTTCGACGCCGGTCTTGCGTGGTTCGGCGAGCGGAATGCCAAGTGCCGACCATGTTTCAAGAAGCGCGTCGCGCAAGGTCTCGATCAATTCTTCCGAGTGGAAGGGCGACGGCGTGATGCGCAGCCGCTCGGTGCCGCGCGGCACGGTTGGATAGTTGATCGGCTGGATGTAGATGCCGTGAACGCCGAGCAGGCGGTCGGTGGCGAGCTTGCACAGTTCCGGATCGCCGACGATGATCGGTACGATATGGGTTTCCGACTGCATGACCGGCAGCCCCGCCTCTGCGAGGATCGCCTTGGTGCGCGCGGCCTGCTGCTGCTGGGCATCGCGTTCGGTCTTTGATGCTTTCAGATGACGGATGGACGTTACTGCCGCTGCTGCAAGAGCCGGGGGCAGGGCAGTGGTGAAGATGAACCCCGGCGCATAGGAGCGCACGGCGTCGATGACGGCGCGCGAGCCGGTGATATAGCCGCCGAGCGTGCCGAAAGCCTTGGCAAGCGTACCTTCGATCACGTCGATCTGGGATGCCAGGCCTTCGCGCTCGGTAATGCCGCCGCCGCGCTCGCCATACATTCCGACGGCGTGGACTTCGTCGATATAGGTCATGGCGTTGTAGCGCCGGGCCAGTTCGACGACTTCGGCGATAGGCGAAACGTCGCCATCCATCGAATAGACGGATTCAAACACGATCAGCTTGGCCCGGCTGCGCTCTGCCCCCTGAAGCAGGCTTTCCAGATGCTTCATGTCGTTGTGGCGGAAGACCTTTTTCTCCGCGCCCGACCGGCGCACACCTTCGATCATCGAGGAGTGGTTGAGTTCGTCCGACAGGACGAGGCAATTGGGCAGCAGTCGCGCAATCGTCGAGATCGCAGCTTCATTCGAGACGAAGCCGGAGGTGAAGACGAGCGCGGCTTCCTTGCCGTGAAGGTCCGCCAGTTCGGCCTCAAGCTCGACCAGCGGGTGGTTTGTGCCCGAAATATTGCGCGTGCCGCCGGCGCCCGAACCCATGCGGCCGGCCGTCTCCTGCATGGCGCGGATGACGTCCGGATGCTGACCCATGCCAAGATAGTCGTTGGAGCACCAGACGGTGATCTCGCGGGTTTCCCCGTTGGCGCGCCACAAGGCGCGGGGGAAAGCTCCGACGATACGCTCTATATCTGCAAAGACACGGTAGCGGCGCTCGGCGTGGACCTGGTCGATCGCCTCGGCGAAGAAACGCTCGTAATTCATCATGCGAACCCGATTTCGGGGCGAACATATGCCCATCGCAGGCCAAAATCCATGTGCCTCCCTCGGTCATTTTGACACGTGGCCCTGGCGGGCCTCCGGAGCGTCGCCGGACCGCCTGAACCGGCCGCACGCCACTCTTCATTAAGCCTTTGAAACTAGATTTGTTGCGGGTTCAGCGCCGCCTGCCCGGTGACGGGCGTTGGCGCGGCAGGCCATGGAGTAGTGAGTATGGCTGTTCTTGTTACGGGCGGTGCCGGCTATATCGGCAGCCACATGGTCTGGGAATTGCTCGACCATGGCGAAGAGGTGATCGTGCTGGATCGCCTTTCGACGGGTTTCAACTGGGCGGTTGCGCCCGAGGCAAAGCTGGTCATCGGCGATGTCGGCGACCAGGCGCTGATCAAGTCGATCCTTCGCCGCCATCCCATCGACGCGATCATCCATTTCGCCGGCTCCGTCGTCGTTCCGGATTCGATCGCCGATCCGCTGGGCTACTACGAGAACAACACGACCAAGTCGCGCGCCCTGATTGAGGCGGCGGTGCGCGGTGGCGTCAAGCATTTCATCTTCTCATCGACCGCTGCCGTCTACGGCATGACGGGGGCCGAGCCAGTGCGCGAGGACCATCGTCTTGTTCCGGAAACGCCCTATGGCGTGTCGAAGATGATGACCGAACTCATGCTGCGCGACACAGCGCGTGCTCACGAATTCCGATATGCGGCGCTGCGCTATTTCAACGTCGCAGGCGCCGACCCGAGGGGCCGCACCGGCCAGTCGACGGCTGGCGCGACCCACCTCGTCAAGGTTGCAGTGGAAACCGCGACCGGCAAGCGTCGCCGCATCGAGGTGTTCGGCACCGATTATCCGACCCATGACGGCACCTGCATCCGCGATTTCATACATGTCGCAGACCTGGTAGCGGCGCACCGTCTGGCGCTGGCGCATCTGCGCCGGGGCGGCGAGAGCATCGTTGCCAATTGCGGCTATGGCCACGGCTACTCGGTGCTCGACCTGATCGAGGCCGTGCAGCGCGCCAACGGGGCGAGCTTCGAGGTGCATCTGGCGCCGCGCCGCGAGGGCGACATGCCGTGCGTCATCGCCGATTCGACCCACCTGAAACAAACGCTCGGCTGGCAACCTCGCCACGACGATCTGGACGCCATTGCCGCCTCGTCTCTTGCCTGGGAGCGCGCGCTGGAGCGCAAGAACTCGGCCTACGGCATCGAGACGCCCGAGCCGGATGACTGGCTGACACCGTCTCTGCGCGTAGGCGCGGTGAAATAGCGCCTCAAATTTTGCCGTGTCGGACCGGTGACGGGGTTGACCTTGGGTTGTCGTGGCGCGACATGTGCGCGTGAGGGTGAAACCCGCGCCGTTTCGGGATTTTGGCGATTCGTATGACGACATCGACTGTCTTCAGGTTCATGGCAGCCATCGGCCTGTCCGTGGCGCTTGCCGCCTGTTCCACCAGTCGCCCGGTCGAGGTGTTGCGGGTTGCGCCTGTCCAGACCAACAGCAAGCAGGCGGCGATTGTCGTCGATGCGTCGACAGGCAGGACGCTCTACGCAAGCGCTGCCGACCAGCCGCGTTTTCCAGCGTCGCTCACCAAGATGATGACGCTGTACTTGCTGTTTGAGGCGCTCGACCAAGGACGAGTGACCAAGCACACCATGATCCCGGTTTCCGCCTATGCCGCCTCGCGCCCGCCATCGAACCTGCGCCTGAAAGCCGGTCAGTCTATGGATGTCGATACCGCGATCCGCGCGCTGGTCGTCAAATCGGCCAACGACGTGGCGGCCGCCGTTGGCGAACATCTCGCCGGCTCCGAAGCCGCCTTCGCCGCATTGATGACTGGCCGCGCTCGCTCCATCGGCATGACGCGCACGACCTTCCGCAACGCGTCTGGTCTGCCTGATCCCGGTCAGATGACATGCGCCCGGGACATGGCCCTGCTTGGCCTGGCACTCAAGCGCCGTTTCCCACACCACTACCACTATTTCTCGGCCCGCGATTTCGTCTTCGGCGGAAAGCTGGTGCGCGGCCATAACAGGCTGCTGGAGACGGGCGGCGTCGACGGCATCAAGACCGGCTATATCCGCGCGTCGGGCTTCAATGTCGTCACGTCCTACACCGGAAACGGCAAGCGCCTGGTGGTCGCCGTGATGGGCGGTGACACCGCCAATGAACGCAATGCGCAGGTGCGGGCGCTGATCGACCGCTATGCCGGCCCGCCTGTCGGTTTCGTCAATGTTGCGGCTTCGCCTGTGGCTGCTGCCCCGCTTCAAGGCGCCGGCGACGCCGACTGACGCGAGGCAGCGTGTCTTTCGACCGGGCATGCGTCCGGCGCTCTTCCCAAAACAAAAGGCCGGGCATTGCCCGACCTTTCATCACCTCGACGGTTCGCGCCAGTTCATCCGTGGTCGCTGGCCGGAAGCGGTAGCTCGTGGCTACGGGGAGAGTGATAGCGCGGCAAAATGACGATAAGATGACGATGCGAGGAGGGCGCTTCTTTTCAGTCTGAACTTCCCTTGGTCGATATCTGTCGGCAGACATATCGAAGCAATCGATCTGCATGGCTGCGAGCGGGGCTGCGCAAGCGACATGCGACAAAACAAAGACTTGGAGTGGACGGAGCGAATCTGGAAGATCGCGACAAGTCTAGCCGTGATGATGCCTGTAGAATAGCCGCCGGGGTCAGTTCGGCCCTGGCGCAACGGCCGGGTCTTCCCAATGCAAAGTTGCGCCGACTTGAGGCAGTGTCTAAACTCTTGCCTGTATTCATTGGCTTGGAGGAAATGATGCAGAAAACATCTGCTATTCTGTCGATTTCGACATTATCCGCGCTCTTCTTTGTAACGGCCGCCGATGCCGCCTGTTCTGGCAGCAATGGCCGCGGATGGGGCAGCGGTGGAGGCAGCGGCAAGTTCACCATGTCGGCATCCGACAAGGCCTGCCGCATCGGAATGCCGGGCTTCATCAATGACGCGAAGAAAACCAATATCCCCGCGTCGCAGGTCAAATTCACGCGCAACCCGTCTTCGGGCAAGGTGAGTGTCGGCGGGAGAGCGATGACCTATACGCCAAACCCCGGCTTCAAGGGCAGCGACCGGTTCTGCACAGTTCACACGTCGCCCAAGGTGAAGGGCCAGAAGCTGTCCGGCTGCATCACCGTCACGGTGAAATAAAGCATGTCGCGCTTTTGCGACAACGACATACGACAAAACAAAGGCTTAGAGCGGACGGAGCGAATCTGAAAGATCGCGACACGCTCTTGGCGCAGGGACGATCTCCGCCGGCTGTCATCGGCAGCGGGCAAAGGTCAGGACGGCATGTGTCAGCTCGACTGGCCCGCATTGCCGCGCGGCGCGTTCGGCTTCTTCGGCGGTTCCGGCGCGACGAAGCTGATGCCGCAATTGTTGCGGATGGCGGCCGACTGGACCGCCTCCATCTCTCCCTTGAGGCGGCCAAGCTCGGCGGCCTTGGCGCCGTCGCCGTCCATGAAGAACAGGGCCGGCCAGAAGATGACGACGCCGACGGTCAATGCCACCGCGTCGGATGTCGCCTGCTTGTCCTGTGCGCCGGTTGCAGCCGCCACGCGCGCCGACACCGATTGAGCTTCCAGCGTAAGCTGTTCGCACGAAAGATTCTGATACAGAATCGGCGAGACATATTGCGGCGCAACTTTACTGGCAGGTGAAGCGCACGCGCCAAGCAACACGCAGCAGGCTGCCGCGAGACTAAACTTTCTCATTGTAGAATTATCCCCCAATACCCCGGATCATTAATGCATGGGCTTGAAGGAAGGTCTAGCGGGGGAGAGCGGCAACAATGGCAGGACAGTGAATAGGCAAACGACTACAAATCCAGCCAGCGGCCCGCAAGCCGGAAGATCGACAGGCGAACATATCGCAGGCCGAATATTGCTTCGGTCAATTGCTCGGGCACCGGCGGCGATACTCGCCGGTCAGCCTGTCGAGGCGTTGCTGCAATTCTTCGATCTTGCGCGTGTTGCGCTCTGCCAGCGCGTCCTGCGCCCGGCTGGCCCCTGAAAGCCAGCCCGGCAGTGAGAATTCGGCAACCTTGCCGCGATTGACGGCATAACCCGATATGTCCTTCGAGGTCGCCGAGATCGATGCGTTCAGATCATTGCAGGACATGCCGGCCGTCGGCTCGACACCGGCGCGTGACGCGCAGGCGGCGAGTGCCATTATGGCGAAGAGCATCGCCGAGAGCTGTGCCGGTCTGTGCATATTTCCCTTTGCGGCTGAATGCCGAATGACGCTCTGGCAACGTTTGTCGGCTCGTCCGGTTCCGACGAGAATGTTCGGGTTTCGATAAAGCATGTCGCGCAAAAGTGGGCGGCGCTTTTGCGACAACGACATGCGACAGAACAAGGACTTGGAGTGGACGGGGCGAATCTGAAAGATCGCGACACGCTCTGGAAGACGGTGACAGCACGACTGGGCGGATTTCTTGAGCTTTGGCGCCAATGTCCGCACACCGTACAAGGGCCAGCCAAACGGCACGGTTGCTGCGCTGGGCTAAGTCATTGATTTCTTGGCTGGAGAATCTGGTGCTGTGAGAGAGGATTGAACTCTCGACCTCTCCCTTACCAAGGGAGTGCTCTACCACTGAGCTACCACAGCGAGACCAGGAACGCGGCGGCTTTTGCCACAGGAGAACCTGATGCGCAAGCACGTGTTGGATGTTAGAATTCACCTTTAACAATAGCGGGATCATCGACCTTGGCCGACAAGCCGACGCAAAACCCTTCCGACGCGCGCGCAGAGCGCCTCAAGGCGCAGTTGCGCGCCAATCTTCAGCGGCGCAAGGCGCAGGCCCGGGCGCGACGCGAAGGCGAGGCCGATGAGCGCAGCGAGGGTATTCCCGCTGTGCCAAAGGACGAGACGCTGAAATAGGGCGTCGTGCGGCCCGAAATCGGCCTCAAACCGCAACGAAAAGCGGTTTTGTATATCGGGTTTCCCGGTGGCAATCATCTTCGACCGGCAGGAATCGCGCAATTTTCGGCGTTTTCTTGAACCTTTGCCGGTTCTGCATTAGATCGGCGCACAGTGGCGCGGCGTCGGGCGAATCCGTCCGGCCAGTGACTTTGAGGGACAATTCATGGATCGCATCAGGATCACCGGCGGCCGCACGCTGAACGGCATCATTCCCATTTCCGGCGCGAAGAACGCCGCCCTGCCGCTGATGATCGCGTCCTTGCTGACGAAGGAGACGCTGACGCTGGAGAATGTGCCGGATCTGGCAGACGTCAGCCAACTGATCAAGATTCTCGGCAATCACGGCGTCGACGTCTCGTTCAACGGCCGCCGCGGCAGCCAGAAGGAAGGCTATTCGCGCACCGTCAATTTCACCGCCGCCGACATCGTCGATACGACAGCGCCATATGAGTTGGTGTCGAAGATGCGCGCCTCGTTCTGGGTCATCGGCCCGCTTCTGGCCCGTATGGGCGAAGCGAAAGTGTCGCTGCCCGGCGGCTGCGCCATCGGCACGCGGCCGGTGGATCTGTTCCTCGACGGCCTGGCAGCGCTCGGCGCGGAGATCGACGTCGAATCCGGTTATGTCGTCGCCCGCGCGAAAGGCGGCCTGAAAGGCGGGCGCTTCGTCTTCCCGAAGGTCTCCGTCGGTGCGACGCATGTGCTGATGATGGCGGCATCGCTCGCCAAGGGCCAGACGATCCTCGAAAACGCCGCGCGCGAGCCGGAAATCGTCAATCTGGCCGAATGCCTCAACCTGATGGGTGCGAAGATTTCCGGTGCCGGCACCGAGACCGTCGTCATCGACGGCGTGGCCGAATTGCATGGTGCGACCTGCCGCATCATCCCCGACCGCATCGAGACCGGCACATATGCGATGGCGGTGGCCATGGCTGGTGGCGATGTCATGCTTGACGGCGCGCAGGCCGAACTGCTTCAGTCGGCTCTTGATGTTCTTGGCCAGACAGGCGCTGAAATCACCGTGCTGAATTCCGGCATCCGCGTGCGCCGCAACGGCCACGGCATCGACCCGGTTGACGTGACGACCGCGCCGTTCCCGCTGTTCCCGACCGACCTGCAGGCGCAGTTCATGGGCCTGATGACGCGCGCCAAAGGGCGCTCGCGCATCACCGAGACGATCTTCGAGAACCGCTTCATGCATGTGCAGGAGCTTGCCCGCCTCGGTGCGCATATTTCGCTGGCAGGCCAGACGGCGATCGTCGACGGCGTGGAGCGCCTGCGCGGCGCGCCGGTCATGGCGACCGACCTGCGCGCCTCGGTTTCGCTGGTCATCGCAGGGCTGGCGGCGGAAGGCGACACGATCGTCAACCGAATCTACCATCTCGATCGCGGTTTCGAGCGGCTGGAAGAAAAGCTGTCAGGCTGCGGCGCCCTCATCGAACGCGTCTCAGACTGACGCGTCTCTGGACGGGGCGGAGCCGAGCAGGCATACCGTTCGCAGCAATGCGAGGCGATGATGCGCGGCTTTGATTTCAGTTCCTGGCAGGCAATTCTGACCTCGGTTGCCGGTCTGCTTCTGGTGACGCTCATCGGCATGGGCATCCGCCTGCTGATGATGATGACCATCCAGCAGCGGCGCGAACGCCAGAACCGCCAGATCAATGAACGGCTGCGGGCGCTGATCGCCGCCTACAAGACGCTTGGCGGGTCGTTTACCGGCAATCTCGCGGTCAACCCGACCCATCTGCGCGACCTGCGCCGCGCCAACATCGCAACCCCTGCCATTCCCTCGCCCGACGCGCCGCCGCTCGACCCGCCGGCGGATGGCGCGGCAGACGAGCCGGCGGCGACCGAATCGGAGCGCGCGCGCCGTATTCGCGATGCGGTGGAGGCGGCACTGTCCGACATCATCCTTTTCGGCACCGACGAGCAGGTGGCGCTCGCAGCCAGGGCGGCGCAGGACATGGTCGCAGGAAATCCGGTCCATGTTCACGATCTGGTGGTTTCGCTCCGGGCCTATGTCCGCGACGCGCTCGACCTCGATCCGATCTCCGCAGAGTTGTCCATTCCCAATCAGGGGCCGGCTCGCCCGGCCAGCGGTGGCGGACAGCGCGGCGCTGGAGGCCAACGCGAAGGTGGCGCAGGCGGCGGCCGTGGCGGTGGTGGTGGAGGCGGCGGCATGGCCATGGGGGGCGGCATGGCGATGGGCGGAATGGGCATCGGCATGGGGTTGGGCGCGGCGTCCGACGGCGAGGAACCGCGCGGAAAGACCTAGATCTCGACGATGCTGATGCGGGTCTGGTCGCTTGAGCCATACCATTTGGCAACTGGCTGAAATTGTTGCGCTGCAAACAAAGAGCGCATAACAACTGACTGGAACCGGCAACTGGGCCGGATAGGCTGTCTTATGGACCAACTTAAGCTTATTGCGCTCGATCCCGACGACCTGGAGGTTATTGCCGCCCATGTTCAGGACGCGGTGATGCTGGTCGGCGCGGTCGACTACAGGCCGACCGAGAAGCGCCTGATCATCGAGATGAACCGCTTTGCCTGGGAAAAGGCGGGCGGCGTGTTCCGCAAGCATAATGAGCGCCGCCGTTCCGTGCTGCATTTCGAAGGCGTGAGGGCCGTGCGCAGTTCAGGCATCGACCGTGCCAAGCTTCAGGAAGTGCTGTCGCTGCTGACCATCGGCTTCGTCGAAGGCGAAGCACCGGGCGGGTCGGTCGAGCTTCTGTTCGCCGGCGACGCAGCACTCTCTATCGATGTCGACTATGTCGAGGCGCGGCTTGCCGACCTTGGCGCGGCCTGGGAAGCAAGCTCCCGGCCCTCTCACGGAGCTTGATTGTGGCAGTTATGCTCGACGCCCGAGCCGACGGTTTCGAGGCTGCGTTTGCAGCTTTCCTTGCGACCAAGCGTGAGGCATCGCCCGATGTCGACGCAACGGTGCGCGAGATCATCGCGCGTGTGCGCACCGAAGGCGATGCCGCACTTGCCGACTATACGCGCAGGTTCGACCGTTTCGATCCGCAGGAGCGGGGCTTTGCGATCACGCAGGCCGAGATCGACGCGGCGTTCGAGGTTGCCGACAAGGCGACTGTCGAGGCGCTGACGCTGGCGCGCGACCGTATCGCCAGCCATCACGCAAGACAGCGCCCGGCGGACGATTTCTATACAGACGCAATCGGCGTCGAACTGGGGTCTCGCTGGACGGCTGTCGAATCGGTCGGCCTCTATGTGCCGGGCGGTACTGCCAGCTATCCATCGTCGGTGCTGATGAACGCGCTGCCGGCCAAGGTCGCCGGCGTCGAGCGCATCGTCATGGTCGTGCCGACACCCGACGGTGCATTGAACCCGCTGGTGCTGGTCGCAGCTTCGCTTGCCGGCGTCTCCGAGATCTACCGCATCGGCGGCGCGCAGGCGGTTGCGGCATTGGCGCACGGAACGCAGAGCATCCGGCCCGTGGTCAAGATCGTCGGTCCGGGCAATGCCTATGTGGCGGCGGCAAAGCGACAGGTGTTCGGAACGGTCGGCATCGACATGATCGCCGGCCCGTCCGAGGTTCTTATTCTCGCCGATGCCGACAACGATCCGGACTGGATCGCAGCCGATCTTCTCGCGCAGGCCGAGCACGATACAGGTGCGCAGTCGATCCTCATCACCAATGACGCCGCCTTTGGCCGCTCTGTCGAAGAGGCGGTCGAGCGGCAGATCGCGCGTCTGCCGCGCGGCGAGACGGCAGCCGCCAGCTGGCGCGATTTCGGTGCGGTCATCCTTGTCGACGATTTCGATGCCGCGCTGCCGCTCGTCAACCGCATTGCAGCCGAACATCTCGAACTCGCCATTGCAGACGCCGACGCCTATGTGGGCCGCGTGCGTAATGCGGGGGCGATCTTTGTCGGCCGTCATACGCCGGAAGTCATCGGCGATTATGTCGGCGGCTCCAACCACGTGTTGCCGACGGCGCGTTCGGCACGCTTTTCGTCGGGCCTGTCCGTGCTCGATTTCATGAAGCGCACCTCGGTCCTGAAGCTTGGCTCAGACCAGCTTCGCCAGCTTGCGCCAGCAGCAATCGAACTGGCTCGGGCCGAGGGGCTCGACGCCCATGCCAGATCCGTCGCGATCCGCCTGAACATGTGAGCGGCTGATGACGGGAGGCCACAATCCAAACGCCAGGCTGATGGACGTCGAACTTGACGAATCCATCGGTCGTTCGACGCCCGACGTCGAACATGAGCGGGCGGTGGCCATCTTCGATCTGGTCGAGGAAAACACGTTTGTGCCGGTAGGCGACACGGGCGAGGGGCCTTACAGGCTGAGGCTGTCTCTGGTCGAGAACAGGCTGGTCTTTGCCATCGCCCGCGAAGGCGGCGAGGCGGTGATGACCCATATCCTGTCGCTGACGCCGCTCCGCAAGATCGTCAAGGATTATTACCTGATCTGCGAAAGCTATTACGACGCCATCCGCACGTCTTCGACCTCACAGATCGAGGCGATCGACATGGGGCGGCGCGGCCTTCACAATGAAGGCTCCCAGACGCTGCTCGATCGCCTGTCCGGCAAGATCGACGTCGACTTCGCCACCGCCCGCCGGTTGTTTACGCTGGTCTGTGTATTGCATTGGAGGGGATGAGGAGCCGGTTCGCCTTTGGCGAAATCGTCATGCCGGTGGCATGACGATAGGCTCCGAACGGGCGGGAGCTGCCGGAGGCAGCGGGCCCCGCCCCGGGAGAGGGCGCCGAGCAGCCGAAGTCCCTTGAACGCCCGGAGCCATAGCGGAGGGCCGGTGCCGGTTCGCCCCTGACGCGCCGCTACAGCCCACCCATCACTCGGGCACGCTCTCCCACTCAAACCCCATCCGGCATTAACGAGTTCACAAACCGTTCCGTGTGGTCTATATGACAGCGCAATCTCCGGCCCCGCTTCCGCCCGCGCCGGCGCTTTCCGTTGAAAAAGGTATCGAATGCCGAAGGAAGAAGTCCTTGAATTCCCCGGTCTTGTGACCGAACTGCTCCCGAACGCCATGTTCCGGGTCAAGCTCGAAAACGAGCATGAGATCATCGCCCACACCGCTGGCCGCATGCGCAAGAACCGCATCCGCGTGCTGACAGGCGACAAGGTCCTGGTTGAAATGACGCCTTACGACCTGACCAAGGGCCGTATCACCTATCGCTTCAAGTAGCGGCTCGCCGCCGTCCGGACCGTATCGCGATGAGCGCATTGCAAAAGCTGGTTCTCGCCTCCGGATCGCCGCGCCGCATCGAGCTTTTGCAGCAGGCCGGGATCGAGCCTGGCCGCATTTTCCCCGCCGACATTGACGAGACGCCACAGCGCGCCGAGCATCCGCGGTCGCTCGCCAAGCGCCTGTCGCGCGGCAAGGCCGAGAAGGCCTTTTCCGTCATCTCCGGTGAAAGCGACTGGCAGGGCAGCTACATTCTTGCCGCCGATACCGTCGTCTCGGTCGGCCGCCGCATCCTGCCCAAGGCCGAGCAGATGGACGAGGCGATCAACTGCCTGCGGCTTCTGTCTGGCCGTTCGCACCGTGTCTATTCCGGCGTCTGCCTCATCACGCCCGGCGGCAAGGTGCGCCAGAAGGTGATCGAAACGCGGGTCCGGTTCAAGCGCATCGCGCGCGAGGAGATGGAAAGCTACATCGCGTCGGGCCAATGGCGCGGCAAGGCGGGCGGCTATGCCATTCAGGGTCTTGCCGGCGCATTCGTCGTCAAGCTGGTCGGCTCCTACACCAATGTCGTCGGCCTGCCGCTCTATGAAACCGTGTCGCTTTTGACCGGCGACGGCTTCAAGGTGCATTTCAACTGGCTGGCCGGCACCCAGTCGGCGTGACGAAGGCGCGCGCCGCCACTATATCACCGTCATGACCGACTCACCTGCTAACGTCACACCGCTTCGCCCAAAGCGCGCCTGCCCCGAATGTGGGCGTCCGTCCGCGCGCGAGACCTACCCGTTCTGCTCGACGCGCTGCAAGAATGTCGACCTGAACCGCTGGCTGACCGGCTCATATGTCATTCCCGCGCGCGACGACGATGACGAGGCAGATGTGCCCGCTGCGCCGACGCGCCCGGAAGAGGATTGAAATCAGCGGTTTGTGTATCTTTTGCCGGAGCAGAAATTTTCTCGCTTCGTGAAGCTGGACAGTCGCGTTTCCCATGCTATAACCCGCGCGCTTCCGGCGGAAACCAACACCGCCCGGCGTATCGCCGGACAGGAGCAAGTGCCCAATTAGCTCAGTTGGTAGAGCAACGGATTGAAAATCCGTGTGTCCTTGGTTCGAATCCGAGATTGGGCACCACTTCACCCCTAAGGTGTTGACGGCGCTGAAAATTCAGCAAAAATAGGCACTTACGATCGCCCGATTGATGCACAAGGGTGATACGCATGGTGCTTCGCGTGAGCCGTCTGACCAAACATCCCAAGACCGGAATATACTGGCTGCGCAAGCGGGTTCCGACCGACATTCTACAGCTTGTCGGTCGTGAGATCGTCACCAAAAGCCTAGAAACACGCGATCCTGAGGAAGCAAACGCAAGCACGCAAAGGCGCTGGCCGAATTAGAAGCGCGCTGGGACCGACTTCGGTCCGGCCCCCGGTCGATTGCGGACCAAGAGGCCCACGCGTTGGCCAAGGGGGTAGGGGATAAATTCTTCGCCGCTTTCGAGAAAAATGCCAGTAAACAGGTAATTTGGCACCCCGAGGTTTATCCTGGGCTCTGGTCGGAATATCCGCTGCCGGAGAGGGAGGCTGGCGATTACGATCCGATCACTGGCGAGCGAACGCCCGGTGTTGTGCCGATCGAGAACATCTTTTCGAAATCGATGCGGAAAATGTGTTTCGACGAAGCGCGCCAGCTACTCATCGACAATGGCTTTGATGACGACGAATGGAGCTTGTACAGGACTGCTCCGGCGGTTGGTGTAGCGTTCCAGAATGCAAGCGTTCGAATTCAGAAGCTGCTGCAGGGTGGGTATCAGTCAGCGCGCTCAGTGCGATCCCATCCCGTTGTCGTGTCATCGCGAGATGCAGAGGAACACGCTGTAGCAGGGGCGGAGCCAAGCCATGACGATACGGTGCCGGTTAGCTTGACTGACATGGTCGAAGACTGGTGGCGGGAGAGCAAAGTGATTGGGCGGAAGCCAAGCACTTATGAGAGCTATCGGAACACCATCTCGACCTTTGTGCGCTTCTTGGGCCATGACGATGCATTGCGGATCAGCGCCAGTGATGTGTCCATTTCAAAGACCATGACTTGCCACGCGATCTCTACGCACTGGCAAAGTGCCTTCGGCCAAAACGGTGAAGGACAGCGATCTCGCAGGTCTTCGGTCGGTGTTCGATTGGGCGATCCGAAACGGTCGCATACCCAGCAACCCAGCCGACAAGGTCACGATGCGGCTTTTTAGAGTCTGATGACCTCATGTTGAAGCGTATCCGGCGTTGACGAGGTAGTTTCTGCATTCGTGAGGCGGGAAGCGTTTGAGCAGATTGCCTGCGGCTTTCCATGTTGCCTCGATGGTTCGTGCA
>JBARXU010000002.1:0-193568 GCA_049647505.1 Mesorhizobium sp. | reverse complement strand
CATTCCGACCGCGGCGTGCAATACGTGTCCATTCGCTATTCCGAACGGCTGGCCGAGGCAGGCATCGAGCCTTCAGTCGGAAGCGTGGGTGACAGTTACGACAACGCGCTCGCCGAAACGATCAACGGTCTTTACAAGGCCGAGGTCATTCATCGGAGAGGACCATGGCGCAGCTTCGAAGCCGTGGAATTCGCCACCTTGGAATGGGTGGACTGGTTCAACAACAAGCGGCTTCTGGAGACCATCGGAAACATTCCGCCAGCCGAGGCCGAACAACGCTACTACGCCATGCTGGACGCCCCAGCCATGGCCGCATAACTTAAACCAAACGGCCTCCGGAAAACCTGGTGCGGTTCAGTAACTCCAACGAGGCAGGAACCGGCATGACGATCCGCTCCGACAAGACGCTGGCCGGTTTTCCACGTACTTTCGATCTGACGCCCGGCAAGCACACCTCGCCGGAAGACGGAATGTGCGCCATGGAGGTTGTGGCCTTTCTGGCTGGCGGCCCCCACTCTGATCATCCCCGCTGCGCTTGTCCGATCGTCAGTGGCTATGTCCGTCACGTCAACGACAACATGCCCGACGATCACCGGCAGAGGCTCTTGCCCTACCTGCCCCGGTTAGTTGACAGCGTTTCCGAAGATCACGAGCAGGCGCGGCACGAGTATTTTGCCTGGCAGGCGGTCAGGGTCTTTGCGCCGGCCGCCCTTCGCGCCCAGGGCTATCGACGATACGCACGGTCGCTGGAGAATGCTGCCGATCTTTATAGGGCGCGTGACATCGCCGAAGACATACAACGTAGCATCATGGCAAAAGACGTGGGCGCTGAACTGTCACCAGGCCAGTTGGCGGCCCATCGTGCCGGCAGCGCCGCCGGGGCCGCAACGTGGTTCGCCAGCCAACGGGACGATTTCTTCAAGGGAGCCAGCGCCATCACGCCCTATACCGAATGCGCTGACGCAGCGGCGGGTGCAGCTTTTCAGGCATATCGGGCTGGCGTGACCGACATATGGGACAAGGCGCTGGAGGCACTCGGCGGTGCATTGGCGATCGGCGCAGGCGCGGATGGTTCGGCAATGCCGTCTAGATAGCAATGACGGCCTGCTGTACGGCGATTTGTACGTAAGTAGGAAAACATTGCAGGGACCGGCTAGAATTTGGGATCGGCAGGCGGAGAAAATCTCCGCTTATGCCTTGCGAGCGGCGTATGCAGAGGTCTGGCCGCGCCTCTAGCGCGGCCATCAGACCGCAGGGGGTATGGGGGTGTGTGGCTAGGCGGTTGTAAGCCTGTTGGAAGGCAGTTGCCAGGGTGGTCGGAAGGTTGTCTGAATGCTGTTGGCAGGCCGGTTGGAAGCCTCCCATCACATATGCATGAATCGACACTCTAGCCGGTCTTGGCCAGCCACTTGCGGCGTCGCGACGGCGGGCCTTCCTCGATGAGCCTGATTCTGTTTTTCGTGAACAGTCGGTTCATTGCCGCAGCGAACGCCTTGCTGGTCACCCTGCCGAGCTTTGCGGATTTGCCTGTTCCGACCTCTGCGTCAACACGTCCTGCAAAGACTGCCGGGGCATAGTTCGAACTTTTTGAGATGCCGACGTGCCGCCCTTCGAGACAATGCTGGTCCAGCAGGCGAAGGAACTCGTCCTCTATCATTTGATCCTGGGCTCTTTGGTCGATGTGCAATTGAGAAAGCAGACCGTCGGTCTGGAAGAGACCACCCCGCCAACGCAGCATGATCTCCATCTCGGACGCGCCGTAGTTGTTCTTCTTCACCGTCAGCGTGCGGAGATCAGCATCAGGGACCATGCCATCATTCGATCTGGAGCGTTCAAGATACAAGCGACTACGAACCGAATTGCCCCATGCTGTCGAGCCTGACTGGCCATTGCCGGAGTTTATCCCGGTAAGAGACGGATGCGACAGCAGCAGCACGGCAAGACGATGCTCAATGCATAGTTTCCGCAAATTCCGTACGAAGGTACGGACCTGTATGCGGTCGATTTCACTACCACCGAATGCGTCGGCGCGCGTGTCGATGATCACGAGCTTCGGCTTCGCTTTGGCTATGTGATCGACCAAGTTCGCGTATAGCTCAGTCATCATCAACTTGCCGGTATGGGCGTCAGCGAGTTCTGTTCCCTCGGCGACCGTAAGGTCAGCGATTGTGAGGTCGGTCAAATCGGCCTCTTCCCGGCCAATTGACGCTAGGATTGGCGCAACACGGCGTCTGATTTCGTCAATGCCGTCCTCGCAACTGAGGTACAGAACAGCGCCCTTGGCGACGTTCCGCCCGAGCCAGCGTGTGCCAGTCGCAACACCAACGGCAAGCTGGAGCGCCAGCAACGACTTCCCAGTTCCCCCGTCTCCTGAAAGGTCCGTCACATTGCTCTCAGGGATCAGATCGTCGACGATCCAACTTCTCTCGGTTATGTCCTGACCGGCGAAAGACGCCAACGAAACGACGTCAAGTTTTGCCGATGTGATAAGGGCAGCACGACCACGATTGCGGTCAACGTCGTGATTGTCGATCGCCGGAAATTGGCCTGTCGCCGCCTGATCGCCATCAGAGAGAGGCGCTATCTCCGCACGGTTGCCAATCGTGCCGAGGGCGATCAGCTTCGCACCCAACTCTGCAACATTCGGCCGCTCGACACGGTCACGCCATTTGGGATCGTACTTGTCAGCCTCGGCGAAAATGGTCCTGCTGCCGAGCACCGCGCCGGGTGGTGATTTCCCAAATGAACGCCACTTTCCTTCCATCTCGCTCGGTTTGTATTTGTCACCTTTGATCGACCAAGCGTCCCAAAGACCGAAGCCCTCAGCGCTCCCCTCTGTGGCATGCCAGAGCGCCATACCGATCTTGACCCACCGATCGTAGGCTTCCGGCTGGATCGGAATCACCAACATGGCCGCTTTTAGGTCGTGGACCGGCGCTGTCAGTTCATGTGTCGTTTGGCGTTGCCGAATTTGCGTTGAATTGCGCGATCTTTGAATTGGCTCGACGCGGGTCCACCCCGCCTCTGTTACGACCTTTTCGAACTGCTCGTACAGCGCATCGACGTGGTCCTGGGAAATTTCACCCAGATCGCGAGATGATACTTCGGTCAATTCGCGTTCCGGCCAGGCATATGGCAGGTTGGTGTCGGGGTGGATGGCATATGCCACGAACTGCCCGCCATCGCCGATAAGTTCGATCTGATGGGTTTCTCCGTCGGGTGATCGATACGCGTCCGATCGACTTTTCCTGAGTGGTGTGCGGCTCCTGTAGATCATCAAGGCGCGCGGCGGCCGGCCGATCCGTATCGGCGCTGACCCAATGTTCTCGCGGCACCAATCGACCATCTGTCGGCAGATGGTTTCGTCGGCAATGTCCAGATCGACGCCGGGCGTCCTGGCTCCTTTGACGCCGACGCCGTAGTGGCGATAGGTTCTCTTGATATTTGACCTGCTGAAATCGATCCTCTGCCAATCGCGAACGTTCGGTGCTTTGGTTCCCGGCGCAATAGGGACGATGTCATATCCCTGTTTTGCCAAAGTCGAACCTTTGGCTCGCCATTGGCCGAGATTTTCGATGGGGGATGAGGTGCTAGCCATGACGAATCGAAATCTCGTTGGCTAGGCGGTCCATCATGCGCTTGGTTGCGACAGGGACGTGCGTCTCAAATATCTGACGCGCTCGTTCATCATCGACGTCGATGTTCTCGATGGTCGGCCAATATAGATAAGAGCGAACTCGGATGTTGCCGGAAACTTTCTTCACCGCCACGGCTGGCCTATGTCCGACGGGGCAAGCACTTTCATGTGGGGGCAACTCCTCGTCGATTTCCCCGACAGTGGCCCAGCGCAGGCGGTGCAACCTATTTGGATTGTCTTCGAAAAATCGTCGATCGCGCTCAAGGGCGTCCGCAATGTCCGACGGTCTGCGGACGCAGATCGCCGATCCGCTGCGCATCAGGATTCTAATCTTCACGGGTGATGAATTGGTCATCTCACGCCCCGCAATCAGCTTTTGAGCGCGGGCGCATTGGTCACGACCGTCCGCTCAATTGCTGGCGCTCGCGACTTCTGCCAATCAGCAACGTCTTGCTCAAACCAACCGACAGATCGCAGGCCAAGGCGCACGGGCCTTGGAAATTCACCGCGCGAGATCATCGCATAAAGCGTTGAGCGCGGAAGCCCTGTCGCTTGTTCAACTTGGTCTCGTCTGAGAATATTCTGAATCATCATGGGCTCCTACAGGGCTGCACTGGACGCAGCGACTGGAAGAGAGCACCAATGCGAAATCAGGTCATGGCGTGGAAACTAGTTTCAGTTTTCACTCCACTGTCCCGCATTTGAATATTCCCGAGCTGGTCCTCGCTTTTTTGCGTAGGTTGACTGACGGGCAGGCAGAACGGAAGAGGATTGCGGATGAAATCTCAATCGCGAGTCCAGTCGCTATCGGCAACTCCTCTGTAGTAACTGAAGCGCCCGAGTTGAACGCCGAAGCGAAAAAGTCGGCTCCATCATCTCAAAATCTTCATACTGACGAGCCGTTACGTTGTTCGGATACAATGTCATTTTCACCTCGTCGGCGAGTAACATCGCCTGGATGACCGCAGCATCCTCAACTGTGCCAGATACGAATTGATCGTCTGCCCGGCGATCGACCAGTGCAATCTCAGAGTCTGACATCGAAGTTCTGTCTTTCAGGAAATTGACCTCAATATTCTGCGCCAGAATATCGGCCATGTTTCCTATGCCGCTCCACCCATCTTTGATGTATGATTCTGGCAGCCGCAGAACTACGTTCAACCGCTGCCCCTTCTTGTCGCAGGAATATTCAAGCCGAGCTGTATGATGTGGGCCAAATTCAGAAAGCGTGTAGGCTATCGGGCTACGCTGCGTGAGATCGATTGACCAGTCACTGAAGCGCCAGGACTTGTTGAGGATGCCCCACTCTTTCATCTCTGCCGTCGTTAGATAGCGAATGACATCACGATCAGTTTGCGCAATGGCCGAGATGATGTTCGGCTCTATTCCCATTTCTTGCATGTAGCCGACGATCAATGCAGAAATTATCTGGCCATCCCTGAGCATAGCGTCGTTGTTTGCTGCGATAGTGCCGCCAGGATCATCAAGAAAAACTCGGTGCACACCTAGTTCGTTTTCACCAGCGTTCCGATAGAGCCCGCCCATAAATGCAAGGGCGCAGGCAGAGACGCAAGCACCAACTGTTTCCCCGTCTTGTGTGTAGCCATCAACTTTCTCAAACGCGGTGCTTCCGATAACTAAGGACACATTCGCAGCGCGAAAGGCATATCCGAGTGCGATGCCGCCCAAGGCGCTCCCACCAAGAGAATTGAGACGAACGAGTACGCCACGTTTGCCCCCAACCGCGCGGCGAAATTCCTCGGCTGTACTCTCGGTAATTCGTCCCTCGGCGGCCACCCATATGCAATCATTGCAGTTTCCTCCGTTCCTCGCTTCCTTGAACGTCATGGGCAATTCATCTGCGGCTGTCGACGACGCCCACCAAATTGCAACAATCAGAACGGATACTATTCGGCGTGCTAGAGCCATGATGACCCTCCCTACTTTCTTCGGCGGCAACCAATGCTCCGCGTCATAAATTTACGTTCATGATAAACTGTTGAATTGGTTCGCAGGTCGATGTCACCTCAATTCAGCCTGAACGCAGGCCCACGCCAGCAGAATCTGGCTCAGGGAGATCGCAAGGATTCTGCCGCCTTGGTCGGGCGATACAACCGTACGTTCGCCTGGTAGTGATCCAGCTTGCGCCATCCACGGATAGTTCCTTCAACAGCTTTCTGTGAACGCCCCTGCGGAAACAAGCCGTTCGCCAGAAGATGCATCGCCACGGAATATAAGCTTCGACGGCCTGTGGCTTCGAACTGAATTGCTGCCCAGTAAGCTTTTTCGCTGCCCGCCTGTACGGGTGAGGTGCTGGCGTGCGATTTGGGCTTGATGATCGCGCGTATCAGCCGCGACAGTTCATAGGGAACCGGCGCAGCAGCGTCTACAAGAGCATCGGTCAACAGAACGACCGCTGCTTTGATCGTCTCCTTCGGATAATTTTTCTTTGCAGAACCGTCCCGTCTTTCGAGCGCCTGCCACTGTTCCCAGAGGCCGCGCGCGTAACTGTTCAGTTCGTTCTTATCATCAGGCACGGCCCACGGCGCAGTCACCCATTCATCCAGTTCTTTGGCGTTCTTCTTTTCCTTGAGGAGGTAATCCCGAAAGACGGGTGGGAGACGTGCGCCCATCAGCCCTGCCTCCTGATGGGGGTAACGTTGTCGTCAGTCCCGTCCTTCGCCGTCGCGCAGAACGTGGCCCAATCCTCCATCAGTCGCCGCCGCTTGTCGACCATGTCGCCCCGGCGATAGGCCGCCTCGGTCTTGTCGCTAACCGTGTGTGCGAGGGCCATCTCAAGCATCTCGTTGGGATAGGCCGTCTGCTCTGCCGCCCAGTCACGAAAGGTCGAGCGAAACCCATGCACGGTAAGGTCGGTGCGTTCCATGCGGCGCAGGATCATCAGCATGGCCATACTGGAAAGCTGTTTTCCTTTCCGATCGCCGATGAACACATACGGGTTTTCCTCCTCGCGCGGCAGCGCCTTCAAAATTTCGATGGCTCGGCCGGACAGAGGAACACGGTGCTCCTTGCCGGCCTTCATGCGGTCCTTTGGAATGACCCACATGCCGCCGTCCAGATCGATCTCCGGCCACAAAGCCCCGATGACCTCGCCCGTGCGGGCTGCCGTCAGGATCGTGAACTCCAGCGCCCTCGCCCCGTTGCCGTCCAACGCTCGCACGTCGCGAACAAAAGCCCCGACCTCCGTATAGGAAAGCGCAGCGTGATGCTCGACTTTGGCCACCTTGTTGCGCGCCGGTAGGAGCTTGTCGAGATGACCCTTCCATCGCGCCGGATTCTCGCCGTCACGAAGATGTCGCGCCTTCGCCCAATCGAGCACGCTCTCGATGCGCCCTCGCACCCTGGACGCAGTTTCGGGTTTGGTGCTCCAGATCGGCTCCAGCGCCTTTAGAACGAGCGCAACGTCGACCCGTGCCACAGAGAGATCACCGAACACCGGATAGGCATAGGTCTTCAACGTGGCTTGCCACTGGGCGGCATGCTTGTCACTCTTCCATCCGGCACGGTGGGATGTGATGTATTGTTGTGCCGCTTCGCTGAAGCAGAGGGCAGCCGTCGACGTTGCCAACTTGGCCTTCCGTTCGGCCTTGCGCAGTTCGATCGGGTCGTCAGCGTTGAGCAACTTCAAGCGCTGTTCGGCCGCACGTTCCCGCGCCAGTTTGAGCGACACGGTGTTGATCGACCCCAGCCCCATCTTCCGAGGTCGACCTGCCAGCATGAACCGGAAAATCCAGGACTTGGACCCGCGCTTTGCGACCTGGAGATAGAGCCCGCCACCATCGGCATACAGACCTGGTTTGGTCTTGGCGCTGATTGCGGCTGCCGATAGGCGATTGATGAGCATGATGCGCCCTGAAACTATACGGACAATCTTACATACAATCAGAAGCGGGATTTGGCAAGACACCCCTGGAACAAGTCAGAATTGAAGATGTTGATTTGGAAGGCTTTTTCTAGATTTTCTGAAGATTTTGGAGTGTTTGGGAACGCCTTGGATTAGGCGGATGAGGACACTCCCTCCGCCATATTGCCGTGGACCCGGTACACTGCCTGTTGCCCTCGCCCGTTTGCGTTTTGACCTAAGGGCATTATCTGGAGGTAAAGTCGTTGTCCGGGACGGGCTGCGGCTTGACCCTGCCGCCACTCAAAATACATCATTGAAAAAGTCAGGCGCGCCGCATTTCGCGGCCGTTCAGCCCAGGAGTTCCCATGGCCGCCGCTGAAGCTGCACACGCCGTCAGCCTGACAGATCAATTGATCAGCGTTGTGACGCTGCTGGGTGCGGCGGTCATCGCCGTCCCGCTGTTCAAGCGCATCGGCCTCGGATCGGTATTGGGATACCTCGCGGCGGGCCTGATCATCGGCCCCTATGTCCTCGGCCTGTTCAACGACCCGCAGGCCATTCTCCACATTGCCGAACTTGGCGTGGTGATGTTCCTGTTCATTATCGGGCTTGAGATGCAGCCGTCGCGCCTGTGGGGTCTGCGCCGGGAAATCTTCGGCCTCGGCGCGCTTCAGGTCGGCATATGCGGCCTTCTGCTCACAGTTTTCGGCATTGCGCTCGGCTTTTCGTGGGAAAGCGCTTTCGTCGCGGGCATGGGTTTTGTCCTGACCTCGACAGCCATCGTGATGCAGCTTCTGGAAGAAGAAGGCGAGATGTCGACGCCTGCGGGCCAGCGCATGGTGTCGATCCTGCTGCTCGAAGACCTCGCCATCGTGCCGCTCCTCGCTGCGGTCGCCTTCCTTGCGCCGGGGGCCGGCGAAACGGCGACCGGCTCGCTCTGGGGCAATATCGGCATTGCGCTTCTCGCCCTTGGCGGTCTCGTCATCGCCGGGCGCTACCTCCTGAACCCGATGTTCAATCTTCTCGCCAATGCCCATGCCCGCGAAGTGATGACGGCTGCCGCCCTTCTCGTCGTCTTCGGCGCGGCGCTTGCGATGGATCTGGGCGGCCTGTCGATGGCCATGGGCGCCTTCCTTGCCGGCGTGCTCCTGTCCGAATCGACGTTCCGCCATCAGCTCGAGGCCGACATCGAACCGTTCCGCGGCATTCTGCTCGGCCTGTTCTTCATGGGTGTCGGCATGTCGCTCGACCTCGCCATCGTCGTGCGCGAATGGCAGCTGATAGCGGCCGGCGTCATCGGTTACATGATCCTCAAGGGGCTGGGCATCTACGGTGTCGCGCGCCTGCTCAAATCGTCTCATCGCGATGCACTGAAGCGCGCCGTCTACATGGCGCAGGGCGGCGAATTCGCCTTCGTGCTCTATGCGGCCGCTACATCCGCCGGCATCTTCACCAGCGACACCAATGCGACGCTGACGGCGACCATCATCATTTCGATGGCGCTCACCCCTCTGATGATCATGCTGCTGCCGCGCTTCCTGCCGGCCGATCAGGTGTCGATGGAGGGGATAGACCTAGCCGACGGACTGACGGGCAACGTGCTCATCATTGGTTTCGGCCGGTTCGGCCAGATCGCCAGCCAGCCGCTGATCCTGCGCGGCGTCGACGTTTCGATCATCGACAACGATGTCGAGATGATCCAGGTCGCCGGCAATTTCGGTTTCAAGGTCTATTACGGCGACGGCACGCGCCTCGACATATTGCATGCCGCCGGCGCAGAGAATGCGCAGGCTGTGCTGATCTGCGTCGACAAGGACGAGCAGGCCGTTCTCATCGCCGAACATATGAAGTCGCACTATCCGATGGTGCCGGTGTTTGCCCGCGCGTTCGACCGCGGCACCGCGCTCAAGCTGGTCCATGCTGGCGTCCAGTATCAGTTGCGCGAGACGCTGGAATCCGCCCTCGCCTTCTCCACCGAAGTCCTCCAGCATGTCGGCATTCCTTTTGAGGAAGCGGTCGAGACCATCGAGGAGGTTCGGCGGCGCGATCAGGAGCGTTTTGCGCTTCAGCTTGCGTCCGACGGGGACATGCAGGCCGGCAGCACGCTGTTCAAGGGCAATGCGCCTGTCCCTGCCCCTGTCGCCACGCCCCGGCGCACAGGCCAGGCCCTCAATCCGGAGGCCGCCGACGCACTAAAAAACGCAGCTGAAGGTGCAGACAAATGAACGATCGAAACGATATCGCATCCGTCATCGACTTCTGGCGCCAGGTCGGACCAACCGGCTGGTTCCGCAAGGACGATGCGTTCGACCGCGATTTCAAGGCGCGCTTCGAGACGCTGCACTGGCGCGCGGCACGGCGCGAACTCGACCACTGGCAGGAAAGCGCCGAGGGCGCGTTTGCGCTGATGATCCTGCTCGACCAGTATCCGCGCAACAGCTTCCGCAACACCGGCCACATGTATGCGACCGATGCGCTGGCGCTCCACCACGCCCGGCTGGCGCTCGATGCCGGCCACGACATGGCGATCGAACAGGCGATCCGCGTCTTCTTCTATCTGCCGTTCTCGCATTCCGAGGCGCTTGCCGATCAGGAACTGGCCTACAAGCTCAACCTCGAACGGCTTGTCGGCGAATTCCACGAACACGCAAAGGACCATCGCGACATCGTCGCGCGCTTCGGCCGTTTCCCGCACCGTAACCCCATTCTCGCCCGACAATCGACGCCCGAAGAGCTTGAATTTCTCGCAGAGGGCGGCTTTTCGGGCTGACATTAGGAGAAACTGCCGGATTGTCGGCGGCCCGCGTCTGTGGCATAGGCGCGGCATCATCGAGCATTGCAGGTCATTTTATGAACGCAGCCGTTCCGCGCGTCAGTTTTGTCAGCCTCGGCTGTCCCAAGGCGCTGGTTGATTCCGAGCGCATCCTCACGCGCCTACGCGCAGAGGGCTACGAGATCGCGCGCAAGCATGACGGGGCGGATCTCGTCGTCGTCAACACATGCGGCTTCCTCGATTCCGCCCGCGATGAATCGCTTGCCGCAATCGGCGATGCGATGAAGGAAAACGGCAAGGTCATCGTCACCGGCTGCATGGGCGCGACGCCGGAACTCATCCGCGAAAAGCACCCCAATGTCTTCGCCATCACCGGCCCTCAGGCCTATGAAAGCGTCATGGCGGCCGTCCATCAGGCCGCTCCACCCGTCCACGAACCGTTCGTCGACCTGATCCCGCCGCAGGGCGTGAAGCTGACGCCTCGTCACTATGCCTATCTCAAGATTTCAGAGGGTTGCAACAATCGCTGCACCTTTTGCATCATCCCTGCACTGCGTGGCGATCTCGTCTCGCGCCCGGCAGCCGATGTGCTGCGCGAGGCCGAGAAGCTGGCAACTGCCGGCGTCAAGGAACTGCTCGTCATCTCGCAGGATACCAGCGCCTATGGTGTCGACGTCAAATACCAGACCTCGATGTGGAAGGACCGCGAGGTTCGCGCCAAATTCCTCGATCTGTCGCGTGAGCTGGGAGACATCGCGCCGTGGGTCCGGCTGCACTACGTCTATCCCTACCCGCATGTCGACGACGTCATCCACCTGATGGCCGACGGCAAGGTACTGCCCTATCTCGACATTCCGTTCCAGCACGCATCGCCCGCGGTCCTGAAGAACATGCGGCGGCCCGCGCATCAGGAAAAGACGCTTGACCGCATTCGCGGCTGGCGCGAAATCTGCCCCGATCTCGCTGTGCGCTCGACCTTCATCGTCGGCTTCCCCGGCGAAACGGACGAAGATTTCGAGATGCTGCTCGATTGGCTGACGGAAGCGAAGATCGACCGCGCCGGCTGCTTCAAATACGAGCCGGTCGGCGGCGCGCGCTCCAACGATCTCGGTCTTCCCGAGGTGCCGCAGGAGGTGAAGGAGAGCCGCTGGCACCGCTTCATGCAGCGTCAGCAAAAAGTGTCGGCCGCGCAGTTGCAGAAGAAGGTCGGCAAGCGCCTGCCCGTCATCATCGACGAGACCATGGGCCTGACCGCCAAGGCACGCAGCAAATATGATGCGCCCGAGATCGACGGCGTCGTTCACGTCACCTCGCGTCGCCCTTTGCGCGTCGGCGATATTGTCACCGTCAAGATCGACCGGGCCGACGCGTACGATCTGCACGGCACTGCCGCCTGAGATTGCTCGGCCGCCTGAGATTACTCACCTGACATGAAAAAGGGCGGCTCGTGAGCCGCCCTTTCCATATCCGTCATCGACTGCCGATTACTGCGGCAGCTTGTCGTCCACGCCATCGACGTAGAAGTTCAGGCCGAGCAGTTCGCCGTCGGGCGCAACCGCGCCAGCCGCAAGCCATTCGGAACCGTCCTGCTTCTTGATCGGTCCGGTGAAGGGATTGAACTCACCTGACTTGATCTTGGCTTCGGCTTCCTCGGCCAGCTTCTTCACGTCGTCGGGCATGTTCGTGTAGGGAGCCATGACGACATGGCCTTCCTTCATGCCGCCCCAGACGTCGATCTGCTTGTAGGTGCCGTCCATCAGCGCCTTCACGCGCTCGATGTAATACGGCGCCCAATCGTCGACGATCGCGGTGAGCTGGGTTTCCGGGCCGAACTTGATCATGTCGGTTGCCTGACCGAACGCCTTGCCGCCACGCTCATGAGCGACCTGCATCGGCGCGGTCGAATCCGTGTGCTGCGTGACGATGTCGACGCCCTGGTCGAACAATGCCTTTGCAGCGTCGGATTCCTTGCCCGGGTCGAACCAGGTGTTGGCCCAGACAACTTTGACCTTGAAATCTGGGTTGACCGACTGCGCGCCGAGCACGAATGCGTCGATGCCCATGACGACTTCCGGGATCGGGAAGGAGGCGATGTAGCCGGCGACGCCCTTCTGGGACATCTTGGCTGCGATCACGCCCTGCACGTAGCGGCCTTCATGGAACTTGGAATTGTAGGTCGAAACGTTCGGGTGCTCGCGCTTGAAGCCCGTCGCGTGCTCGAACTTGATGTCCGGGAACTTGCCTGCCACCGCATTGGTGCCGTCCATGAAGCCGAAGGACGTCGCGAAGATGATGTTGCAGCCCGAGCGTGCCAGACGCTCAAGCGCGCGTTCGGTGTCTGCGCCTTCCGGCACGCTTTCCAGATAGGACAGTTCGACCTTGTCCTCGCCGATCGCCTTCTGCATATCGAGCGCACCCTGATGGTGCTGATAGGAGTAGCCGTAGTCGCCGATCGGGCCGACATAGATGAAGCAGGCCTTCACCTTGTCGAGCGTCTGTGCGCCGGCCGAGTTCACCGCGATCAGCGCGGCTGCCGATGCTGCAAGGGCGGTAATCATTTTCTTCATAGGTCGCTCCTTTTGGAATTGAAAACGTAGTCCTGCCGTCTCTTACCGATCGGGCACGAATGGTCTGCCGAGACATGCCGGCGTATTGATCAGCGTCAGCCGTCGATTGCGCGAGATAAGCACGAGAACGATGACGGTTGCCAGATAGGGAAGCGCCGACAGGAATTGCGTCGGCACCGATTTGAGGGTCGAAAGCACAAAACGCGCCGTCTCCGAAAACATCCCCATGATGCCGGAGAGTGCGGGAATGTCATTTACCGAGAGCGCCTGTATGTGCAGCTGCGCAATCGTGATCGCGCCGAAGAGATAGGCCCCGAAAAGCACCCTGCCCGGCCGCCACGAGGCAAAGACCACCAGCGCGAGCGCGATCCAGCCGCGCCCCGCTGTCATGTTCTCGATCCATTGCGACGTATAGACCAGCGACATCTGCGCGCCTGCAAGCCCGGCACATGCGCCGCCGAACGCCACCGCCGCATAGCGTATGGCGATGACCTTGATGCCAAGCGCATGGGCGGACGAATGGCTGTCGCCGATCGAACGCAGCGTCAGCCCTGCGCGCGTCCTGAACAGGAACCAGGAAACGCCGATGACCAGCAGGATCGAGATGTAGAACAGCGGGTCCTGTCCGAACAGGAAGCGGCCGAAAGGCAGGTCGGTCAGGCCCGGAATATAGATCGCGGTCAGCTTCACGCCCGGCTGGCCGACGAATGCCTCGCCGATCATGCCCGACAGGCCAATGCCGAGCAGCGTCAGCGCCAGTCCCGTCGCCACCTGATTGGTCGCAAGGGTCAGGGCGAGGAAACCAAACAGAAGCGAAAACAGCGCGCCCGCAATGATTGCAGCCAGCACTCCGATCCATGGATTGCCCGTCGTCAGCGCCGCGCCGAAACCGACGACCGCGCCCATCAGCATCATGCCCTCGACACCGAGGTTCAGCACGCCGGAACGCTCGGCCACCAGTTCGCCTATTGCCGCCAGCAGCAATGGCGTCGCGGCCGTGGCGATCGTGAGCAGGATCGATTCAAACATTGGTCTTGCCCTCCCGAACTGAGGCTCCCGACAGGACGAGACGGATGCGGTAATGAATGAGGGTGTCGCAGGCGAGAACGAAGAACAGCAGCAACCCCTGCAGCGCGCGCACGACCTTGTCGGACACGCCGGCGGAAATCTGCGCCGCCTCGCCGCCGAGATAGGTCAGCGCCAGAAGCAGGCCCGCCGCGATGATGCCGAGTGGATTGAGGCGGCCGAGGAAGGCGACGATGATCGCCGCGAAGCCGTAACCGGGCGAAATGGATGGCTGGAGGCGGCCGATTGCGCCCGCCACCTCCGAAATGCCGGCCAGCCCCGCGAGCGCGCCAGACAGAAGGAACGCGAAGAAGATCGTCTTTGTCGCGCTGAAGCCTGCAAACCGGCCGGCGCGCGGGCTCATGCCGATCACCCGGACCTCAAACCCCTTGAGCATGCGGTTTACGAGGATCCAGACGAGCACCGCTGCCACTACGGCGAAGACGATGCCGAGATTGGCGCGACCTGATGCGGGAAACAGTTCCGGCAACACCGCATAGCCGGTGAAGCGGGGTGCCTGCGGGAAATTCATCGCGGCCGGATCGCGCCACGGCCCGCGCACCAGCCAGTCGAGCAACAGTCCCGCAATATAGACCAGCATCAGGCTGGTCAGGATTTCGTTCGTATTGAAGCGCGCCTTGAGAAATGCCGGGATAGACGCATAGAGCGCGCCGCCAATGGCCCCCATGAGCAGCATGACAGGCAGAGCCGCCGGCGATTGCTGGATGGCGGGAAACGCCATCGGCAACATCGTGCCGAAGATCGCGCCGATGACGAACTGCCCTTCGGCCCCGATGTTCCAGTTGTTGGACAGGTAGCAGACCGAAAGGCCGACAGCGATCAGGATCAGTGGAGCCGCCTTGATGGCAAGCTCATGCAGCGACCAGACTTCGGTCAGCGGCGCGATGAAATAGGCATAGAGAGCAACCGTCGGGCTCTTGCCCAGAAAGGCAAACAGTATCGCGCCTGCAATCACCGTCAGCGCAAAGGCGATGAAGGGCGACAGCGCGCTGAAAAGCCTGGAGTGCTGCTGCCGTTTGGCGAGTTCAAGCCGCATCAATGCGCTCCCGCCTGCGCGCCGCCCATGAGAAGGCCGATCTTTTCGCGCGTTGCATCCGCTATCGGGATCGTTTCGGACATCTCACCGTGCGACATGACCGCGATGCGGTCCGACATTTCAAACAATTCGTCGAGATCCTGACTGATGACGATGACCGCAGAGCCGTTGCGCGTCAGGTCGATCAGCGCCTGCCTGATGCGCGCGGCAGCGCCCGCGTCCACGCCCCATGTCGGCTGATTGACGATCAGCACGGTCGGGTTCCGGTCCAGTTCGCGGCCGATGATGAACTTTTGCAGGTTACCGCCCGACAATGCCGACGCTTCCGGGTCGGCTGAGCTTTTGCGCACATCCATCTCTGAAATGACGCGCTGAGTTGCCGATTCGACCGAGGATCGGTTGATGAAACCGAACAGGCCGCCCTTGCGAAACGCCTTCGCGTCCGACCGATGGCGGGCAAGCAGCATGTTGTCCGACAGTTTCATGCCGGGCACCGCGCCATGGCCAAGCCGCTCCTCGGGGACAAAACCGGCGCCGAGCAGCCTTCGTCCCGAAATGCCGAGATGTCCTGCGTCGCGGCCGCGAAACCGCACGGTCGCAGCGTCTGGCTGAACGACTTCCCCCGACACCGCCTCGAAGAACTCGCCCTGTCCGTTGCCGGCAACGCCCGCGATGCCTACGACCTCGCCAGCCTTGACCGTCAGGCAGATATCCTTCAACGCCATGGCAAAAGGCGTGCGCGGCTTTTGCGACAAATGCGAAATCTCGATCAACGGTTCGCCGGTGACGGCAGCCTGTCCGTCGCGGTTCACCTCCTGGATCGCGGAGCCGACCATCATGCGCGCCAGCGATGCCGGCGTTTCGTCGCGCGGTGTGCAATGCCCGACGACCTTGCCGTGGCGCAGAACGGTGGCCTCGTCGCAGATGCGCTGCACTTCTTCGAGGCGGTGGCTGATGTAGAGGATCGATTTGCCTTCGCTGCGCAGCCTGTCGAGCGTCTCGAACAGCCTGTCCGCCTCCTGCGGGGTCAGGACCGATGTCGGCTCATCGAGGATGATGAGATCCGGCTCCTGCAGAAGGCAGCGGATGATTTCGATGCGCTGGCGCTCGCCGACGGACAGATCGCCTACGTGAGCGTAAGGATCGACAGGCAGGCCGTAATTGTTGGACACGACGCGGGCGCGTTCGGCGATCTGGCTGATCGGCGTCTTCGCATCGAGCGACAGCGCGATGTTCTCGGCCCCCGTCAGTGCCTCGAACAGCGAGAAGTGCTGGAACACCATGCCGATGCCGAGCCGTCGCGCCTCGCCGGGGCTGGTGATCTGCACCGGCCTGCCGTTCCAGCGGATTTCGCCTGAATTGGGCGTCAGCGTGCCGAACAGCATCTTCACCAGCGTCGATTTGCCGGCGCCGTTCTCGCCCAGAAGTGCGTGAATTTCGCCCTTGCCGACCTGCAAGTCCACATGGTCGCAGGCTGTCAGGGCGCCAAAGACTTTCGTCAGCCCCCTAACGTCCAGAAGGAGAGCTGGCAAATCAGCCGCCCCGCTCGAATCTGACCCCATTCGCTGCGTTTTCCAGCATGTTGTTATCGTTCCCGGCCCGATGGTAGGCATGGGCGCATACAAACGCAAAGCGTTTTGCACATTGAAAGTGCTTCAAGATGTCGGTGCCTGCCTGACAGATGAACTGCCCGGCCATGCCGGCCGGGCAGGCAACGACACCCGATCTGACGCGTCAGGGGATGAGAATGCTTGCGCCTGTCGTCTTGCGGCCTTCGAGAGCGGCCTGTGCAGCCCCGACATCCTTCAGCGCATGCCGGGTCTCGACCTCGACCTTGACCGCGCCGCTCGTCACCTTCTCAAACAGGGTGCGGGCCGAGAGTTCGAGGTCGGCGCGCGTCGCGATGTAGGCGAACAGCGTCGGCCGGGTCGCATAGAGTGACCCCTTGCGTGACAGGAGGCCCATTTCGAATGGCGGAACAGGCCCAGAAGCATTGCCGAATGAGACGAACATTCCGCGTGGACGCAGGCAGTCGAGCGAGCCGGCAAACGTGTCCTTGCCGACGGAATCGTAGACGACATCGCACAGTTTGCCGTCGGTAAGTTCCTTCACCGCGGCGGCAAAATCGGTCTGGCGGTAGTTGATGACCTCATCAAAGCCATGCGCCTTGGCAAGCGCGATCTTTTCGTCCGAGCTTGCCGTGCCTATGACGCGGGCGCCGATGCTCTTTGCCCACTGGCCAAACATCAGCCCGACCCCGCCGGCCGCGGCGTGATAGAGCACCGTGTCGCCCTTCTTGATCGGATAGGTGCGCTGGACGAGGTATTCGACCGTCATGCCCTTCAGCATCATCGCGGCCGCCTGTTCGTCGGACACGCCGTCGGGAATGTGCACCAGACGATCGGCCGGCATCAGCCGCTTTTCGGCATATGCGCCAAGCCCGCTCGCATAGGCGATCCGGTCGCCGACCTTGACGTTCGTTACGCCTTCGCCGACCGACTCTACAATGCCTGCGCCCTCGCCGCCGGTTATCAGCGGAAGGCCGTCCGGGGCAGGATAGAGCCCGGTGCGATAGTAAATGTCGATGAAATTGAGGCCGATCGCCGTCTGGCGGATCAGCGCCTCGCCGCTACCTGGAGCACCCACCTGCACGTCCTCATACTTGAGGACTTCCGGCCCACCGTGCTCGTGGATTCGGACAGCTTTTACCATGAAATGCTCCTGTTATGTCGCGCCCTTGTCGCCGGACTTGCCCGGCTTTGCGCCAAGTTTTGGAAAGAATTGCAGCACCGCGCCGATGCAGAAGAGATAGATGCTGGTGGCGATGACACCTGCCTTGGTGAAGGTGTCGACATGCTCGCCCAGAACGCCAATCTCTTGGTAAAAGGCGGCGAGCGCGGCCTGTGCCAGCGCCAGCATGCCGAAACCGCACCATGCCAAAGTCATGAACAGATTGACCGGACGCAGGCGCTGGACCCTGACGGGATGCAGGAAATTGATTGGTACGAAGGTGAGGATGCCGCAGATCAGGACGACGCCAAAGGCCACCCATTCTCCCGGTTCAATGACAAACAGCGTGAAAACCACCATGTTCCAGACGACCGGGAACCCCTTGAAGAAGTTCTCCTTCGTCTTCATTCCGGTGTCGGCATAGTAGATCGCGCTCGTCACCACGATGATGGCAGCCGACAGGAACGACAGCCCCTCGCCCATGAAACCGCGCTGGTAGAGTGCAAAAGCCGGGATGATGACGTAGGTCACGTAATCGATGATGTTGTCGAGCGTCTCGCCGGACCATGTCGGCAAGACCTCCTTGACCTGCAGCTTGCGCGCGATCGGCCCGTCAATGCCGTCGACCAGAAGTGCCAGCCCGAGCCACCAGAACATCGCCGTCCAGCGTTCCTCGCTTGCCGCGACGATCGACAGGAATGCCAGGAACGAGCCTGAGGCGGTGAGGATATGGACGCAGAATGCCCTGGTCTGCGGCCAGGTCGGCGGCTTCTTGACCGGATATTTTTCGGCGATGGCGCGAAGCTTTTCGCGCGTGATGACCGGCCCCTTGCGCACGCGGCGCTTTGCGCCCCGCCCGCCTATTGTTTCGCCGTTCGCTTCCTCGCCCTCGCTCATAGCCGACCTTATGACGCGGCCGGGATGGCGACAAGCGGGTATGCGACTTCGGCGCCTGGTCCTCCACGGTCACGCACCGTTTTGCCGCGTTGATCGGCGCTGCGCGGCTGATACGATTGGCTCATGACACCAACACCCAACATTGCAGCACGAACCACCGATATCATCGTCGCCGGCGCAGGCCCCGTCGGCCAGATCGCAGCCCTGTCGCTGGCGCGCGCGGGTTTTCAGGTTGCCCTTATCGGCCCGGACGCCGGCGGCGACCGCCGCACCACGGCCCTGATGCGCCCGGCCCTGGACGTGCTCGCGAAGCTCGGCATATCGCGCTTCGACGACAGCGTTGCCGCGCCGCTGCGGACAATGCGCATCATCGACGGCACAAGACGTCTCGTCCGCTCCCAGCCGGTCACGTTTCGCGCGAGCGAGATCGGCGAGCAGGAATTCGGCCTCAACATTCCGAATGTCGCTCTGGCATCAATTCTCGGCCACGCAATCGCCTCAGAACCTGGCATCGAGCGGTTCGACGCTCTTGTGGGGGCCTGGCGCCCCGGTAGGGACGCGAATGTCGCTCAACTCGCAGACGGCAGAACGGTCGCCGCCCGGCTGGTGGTGGCTGCGGACGGGCGAAACTCCCCAGCGCGAAAGGCCGCCGGCATCAGCGCCTCGCTGCGCACATATCCGCAGGTCGCAACCGTGCTCAATTTCGGCCACGGCCGCGACCACGGCTTCGTCTCTACGGAATTTCACACGGAGTCCGGACCGTTCACGCAGGTTCCGCTGCCCGGACGCCGCTCCAGCCTTGTCTGGGTCGTGACGCCGGAGCGCGCGGACGAGCTTGCTGGGCTCGACGACGAAGCGCTGTCACGGCTGGTCGAAGAACAGATGCAGTCGATGCTCGGTGCGGTCACGGTCGAACCTGGCCGGCAGCGGTTTCCGCTTTCGGTCCTTTCGCCCGCGACCGCCGCCGCCAATCGCACGATGCTCGTCGGCGAAGCGGCCCACGTCCTGCCTCCGATCGGCGCGCAGGGCATGAACCTCGGCATTCGCGACGTGGCCGAATTGACGCGCATCGTGAGGGAACATCGCTCCGACCCGGGCGCGGAACCGGCGCTGTCGGCCTACCGGAAGGCACGGCGCGCCGATATCCTTGCACGCCAGAGCGCCGTCGACCTGCTCAATCGCTCGCTCCTGTCGGATCTCCTGCCCGCGCAACTGGCGCGCAGCGCCGGCCTGCTCGCCCTGTCAGCCGCGGCTCCCCTTCGTTCCTTCGTCATGCGCGAAGGCCTGCTGCCGGGTTCCGGCTGGTCGGGTCTCGCCTCGCTACTGCGGGAAAAGGTCGGGCGGCAGCAGGCCTGACTTGATGAGATAGAGCAGCGCGGTCACCGTCCCTACGGATAGGAGGGTGGTGATCAGAACGCTTGCCGAAGCGCGCTCGACCCACACGCCATATTGCTGCGCGATGACGAAGACATTTGTCGCCGTCGGCAGGGCTGCAAGCAGCACGGCGGTGTAGACCCACACCGGATCGAAATCGCCCACCGCGCTCAGGACGACATAGCACAGGATCGGATGCACGATCAGCTTGAGGGCGGCGATGAAGCCAAGCTCGGTCGGCACACGCTTGAGCGGACGCAGCGCCAGCGTCACGCCCATTGCAAACAGGGCGCAGGGCGCCGCCGCACGCGCCAGCGTCTCCAGCAGGCGTTCGAGCGGCACCGGCGCATTGAAATGGAAAGCAGCGGCGGCAACGCCGACGGCTGTCGCGATGATGAACGGGTGGAGCACGATCCGGCGGATCACCTGCCCGGCCAGCACGAGCGGCGAGGCCTTTTCGCCACCTGAAATCGCCATCATCATCGGTGCTACGGCAAAGTGGATGATGTTCTCGAAGCAGAAGATCAGCGCGACAGGGACCGCCGCATGCTCGCCAAATGCGAGCAGCGCCAGACCGGGCCCCATATAGCCGATATTGCCGTAGGCGGCGGCAAGGCCCTTGATGGTGGCGGACGGGACGTCGCGCGCAAACAGCAACGACCCGACAAACATCAAGGTGAAGATTATGTAGGTCGAGGCGACCGCGCCGAGAATGTAGCGCCACTCGGTCAGCTGCTCGATCGGCGTCTTGGACAGAAGCTGGAAGAACAGCGCCGGTAGGGCGACATAGATGATGAACGTGTTCATCCATCCAAGCGCCTCGACGGGCTGGCGCGTCAAGCGCGCTACGAAGAAGCCTAGGAAGATCAGCCCGAAAAAGGGAAGCACCAAGCCGAAAACGTCGTACATCTGCCTTACGCGTCCAAATGATCGTCCGCGCTAGCGTGGCCCGCGCTCGCCCGTCAAGCCACGCCATTGAATTGCCGCGACTTTCGGTCCAAATACGCCCCGGTGATATGATGGGCGAAATCAAACTAGCAAAATTCCAGATCGGACAGGTCGTGCGCCACCGGATTTTTTCATTCCGGGGCGTCATCTTCGACGTCGATCCCGAATTCAACAATACCGAGGAATGGTATCAGGCCATTCCCGAAGACGTGCGCCCGCGCAGGGACCAGCCATTCTATCATCTGCTGGCCGAGAATTCGGAGACCGAATACGTCGCCTACGTGTCTGAGCAGAACCTGCTGCCGGACGACAGCGGCGACCCGGTTCGTCACAAGCAATTGCGCGAGATGTTCGACCGGCGTGCCGACGGCAGTTACGGCCTGAAGCGCAGCCTCGGCCATTGATCGCACAGGTCTGATTCCTCACGAACGAGACGCCCAAACGAAAAACGGAGCCTATCGGCTCCGCTTTCCCGAATGATCCCGATACCGCTTACTGGCTGCCGGACTTGGCCTTGTCCTGCGCTTCCTTGAGCTTGGCATTGAGCGCTTCCTGATTGGCCTTGATGTATTCCTCGGCCTTGTTCTTGCGCTCGGCCATGTCGTTGGGGTTCAGCGCTTCGCCGTCATAGGCGCCGGTGAAGCCTTCGAGCGAAACCTTGATGGGGTTGGCCTGATTCTGGAAATTGTAGGTCGTCAGCGTCAGGTTGGTGCCCTTCTTCAGCGAGGCGACGACAGCATCGGTCAGCGGAGCGTCGGCAACGCAGCGATCCTGGAAGCAGGTGGTGAATTCGATCTTGGTCGGCTTGTTGCCGTCGATCTGCATCGTCACGCCGGCGGGCAGCATGCGGCCGATCGGAACCGAAACCTGCAGGGCGCGGCGGTTGACCTTGCCCTTGAACTCGGCGAGCTGGATCGCGGTCAGCATCTGACCGGTCTGGGCGATCACCTGGTTCTGGACGTTGCAGATATCGAAGTCCTGCTCCTTGCCGCAGACCTTGAACCAGCCCTTGGGCATTTCGGGCGCGCCGGCCTGCTGGGCCGAGACGGTGGGGACAGCGGCGGCCAATAGGCCGATCGCGCCTGCGGACAGGGTCACGGCGCGGATAGCTTTGCTCGTCAAGCTCGGCATGTAAACGTCCTCTTATTCGATGGCAGATCGCACAGATATGCAGTCTGCAAGGGTCAATGTTGCTCAAATGGGGCAACAGAATGTCTTGAAGCGGCTGTTACACCGGGATCGGTCAGGAATCCAGCGCAAAGGAAGCAAATAGGAAGCAATGGTTGTAACGTGCAGCGCAATTCCAATGCGTGGTAAACCTCGGCAGATGATTCGAAGCCGACCGTCGACCGTTTGATGCTGCGACTGCTGAAATCCGCGCTTACAGGGCTGATTCTGTGTCTCGCCGCCGCCACTGGCGCGCAGGCCGAGTCGAAACACGCCATCGCCATGCATGGCGAACCTGCCCTGCCCGCCGATTTCACCCATCTGCCCTACGCCAATCCCGACGCACCCAAGGGCGGCACGATCAATTATGGGTTATCGGGCACATTCGACAGTCTCAACCCGTTCATCGTCCAAGGTCAGGGCGCTAGCGGCATTCTCGATCTGCAACGCGGCTACAATGTCTTCGATTCCCTGATGCAGAGGTCGGAGGCCGAGCCCTTCACAATGTATCCGCTGCTCGCAAAGACGGTGGAAACAGACGATGAACGCAGCTTCGTCGAATTCCAGCTCGACGAGCGCGCGAAATTCTCCGACGGACAGCCCGTGACGCCCGAGGATGTGATCTTCAGCCTCGAATTGCTGCGCGACAAGGGCTGGCCGCGCTACGCCACGACGGTCAAGAAGATTTCCAGGATGGAAAAGGTCGCGCCTAACGGTGTGCGCCTGACCTTTGGCGAGCCGGATCGCGAACTGCCGATGATCCTCTCCCGCTGGCCGATCCTGCCCCGCCACGCGACCGATGCCGAGAATTTCGGCAAATCCTCTCTCAAGCCAATGATCGGCTCCGGCCCATACTCTATCGAGGCGGTGCGCGCCGGCGAAACGCTCACATTGCGCCGCCGCCAGGACTATTGGGCCGCCGACCTGCCCTCTCGTCGCGGCTTCAACAATTTCGATACGATCAAGCTGACCTATTTCCGCGACGAGAACGCCATGTTCGAATCGTTCAAGAAAGGGTTGATCGACGTCTTCGCCGACGCCGATTCGAGCCGCTGGGCCAAGGATTACGGCATTCCGGCAGTCGCCGACGGACGCGTCATCAAGGATGTGTTTCGCTCAGGCGTGCCGTCCGGGATGCTCGGCTATTCGTTCAACACCCGCCGCCCGCTGTTTCAGGACAAGACACTGCGAAAGGCGCTGTCGGGCCTGTTCGACTTCGAATGGGTGAATGCAAACCTGTTCGCCAATTCCTTCACCCGCACGAAGAGCTTCTTCGACAATTCGGAACTGTCCTCGCACGGGCGTCCCGCTTCGGAAGGCGAACGCCGCCTGTTTGCGCCATTCCCGGATGCGGTCGAGGCCGACATATTGGCGGGTGAATGGGCGCCGCCCAAATCCGATGGCTCGGGCCGCGACCGTGCCTTCATGAAGCAGTCCTTCGATCTTCTGGTCGACGCCGGCTACAAGCGAGACGATGGTCATCTGCTGACGCCGTCGGGCTTGCCGGTCACGTTCGAGATCATGCTGCGAAACAATGCCGGCCAGTCGCAGGCGCTCGCCTGGCAGCGCGTCCTCCAGCTTCTGGGCATCGAGGTTCTGATCCGCTCGGTCGATGATTCGCAGTATCAGCGCCGCCTGATCTCGCGCGACTACGACGTCATCATGAACTTCCTCCCGTCCTCCCTGTCACCTGGGGTCGAGCAGGTCGGCCGCTGGGGAAGCGTCTCGAAGGATGCACCCGGCTCGTTCAATTTCCCCGGCGTCGCCGAACCTGCCGTCGACGCCACCATCGATGCGTTGCTCAACGCGCGTTCGCGTGAGGAGTTCGTCGATGCGGTCAGAGCATATGATCGCGTCCTGTTGAGTGGCTTCTGGATGGTTCCGCTCTATCATCAGCCCGAACAGTGGGTGGCGCGATGGGCGCGCATCCAACGCCCCGAAACGACGCCGGTCTATGGCTACCAGTTCACGACCTGGTGGCATGAACCGGAGAAAGGCTCCAAATGACTGCCAGCAAAACCGTCACCGTCGACGTCATCTCCGATGTCGTCTGCCCATGGTGTTTCATCGGCCAGAAGCGGCTCGACAAGGCCGCGAAGGCCAACCAGGATATCGATCTCGACATTCGCTGGCGGCCATACCAGCTCGACCCGAACATTCCGCCACAGGGCCTCGACCGCAAGGCTTACATGCTCGCCAAGTTCGGCAGCGAGGAAAAACTGCAGCAGATCCATGACCGGATCGTCCCGGTCGGCGCGGCCGAGGGCATCGATTTCCATTTCGAGGCAATCAAGGTCGCCGTCAACACGATCGACGCCCACCGCCTAATTCGTTGGGCCGCGACTGCAGGCGAAGGCGCACAGCACAGGATCACACAGGCGCTGTTCTCAGCCAACTTCGAGAAGGGCGAGAACATATCCGATCCCGACGTTCTGGCGCGCATCGCTGGAGAGAACGGGATGGACGAGGCAGTCGTGCGCACCCTTCTCGCCTCTGACGCCGACAAAGACGCCGTGCAGACCGAGATCGAGCAGGCGCAGCGCATGGGCGTGACCGGCGTCCCCTGCTTTGTGCTCGACGGCAAATATGCCGTCATGGGCGCGCAGGATGCCGACGCTCTCGCAGACGCCATCCGCCAGGTTGCGGCAAAGCAGGACGAGGCATAATCACCGACCTTGCGCAAAGCGGAACTGCGGCTGCACCACTTCCGTAAATGAAAACGCCGGCCACAGAGGGCCGGCGTGATGCATTCCGGTGTGCGAATATCAGTAAAGCCCGGCGCCGCCTGTCTGGATTGCCCGGTTGGCCGAAGGCGAAATCTCTTCGGCGCTTCCACCTGCCAGCTCCGAACCGATAACCCAATAGGTATCGGCCGGTCCCGTTCCGGGCTTGAACGCTTCCATGATCGTGCCCGCATCGCCCTTGTTGGCGCGCATGCCCGTCTTGCGGTTGATCGCGATCAGCGTCATGCCGTCCGGCACGCGGAAGGCGACCGGCTTCTTGTCCTTGAGCGCCTCTGCGATGAATTTCTTGAAGATCGGCGCGGCAAGGCCGCCGCCGGTCGAGCCCTTGCCCATCGGGATAGGGTTGTCATAGCCCATGAACACGCCGACCACGAGGTCTGGCGTGTAACCGATGAACCAGGCGTCCTTTTCCTCGTTGGTCGTGCCGGTCTTGCCGGCGATGGGACGGCCGAGGTCGGACAGGATGACCGCGGTGCCGCGCTGCACGACACCTTCGAGCATCGACGTGACCTGATAGGCGGTCATCGGGTCGAGCACCTGTTCGGAATTGTCGACCAGTTCCGGCTCAGGCTGGTCGACCCAGCTTGTCGCCACGCAGCCCTCGCAGCCGCGCTCGTCATGCCTGTAGACGGTCTTGCCGTAGCGATCCTGAATGCGGTCGATCAGCGAGGGTTTGATCTCCTTGCCGCCATTGGCGATGATCGCATAGGCTGAAACCATGCGCATCACCGTTGTTTCGCCCGCGCCGAGAGACATCGGCAGATAGGGCAGAAGGTTGTCATAGATGCCGAAGCGCTCGGCATATTCGACGACGAGCTTCATGCCCATATCGTTGGCAAGCCGAACCGTCATGAGGTTTCGCGACCGTTCGATACCTGCGCGCAAGGTCGAGGGACCGGCAGATTCACCGCCATAGTTCTTCGGCGTCCAGGTCTGGTTGCCCTGCGTGATGGTGATCGGGGCGTCGAGCACGACGGAGGCAGGCGTATAACCATTGTCCAGCGCCGCCGCGTAGACGAACGGCTTGAACGAGGAACCCGGCTGGCGCATGGCCTGTGTCGCGCGGTTGAATTCGGACGCCGAATAGGAGAAGCCGCCAGCCATCGCCATCACGCGCCCGGTATGCGGGTCCATTGCGACGAGAGCGCCTTCAACCGCCGGAATCTGCCGCAGCCGCCAGCCGGAGCTATCGGCGTTCTGTTCGACATAGACGACGTCGCCGGGCGCCAGCACATCGCTGACGGCCTTTGCCCGCAACAGCTTGCCGTCGACGACGTGGCGCATCGCCCAGGTCATGTCCTTCTGAACGATGGTGATCTGGTCACGATCGGCCGAGAGCGCGTCCGACACCTCGCGGCGTGGCTGCAGGCCAAGCGTCGCCTCGCCGGCGCCAGCTTCAAGCACGACAGCCAGACGCCATTCCGGGATGTCGGACAGCGCCTTGACCTCGCCCAGCGCCACGCCCCAGTCGCCCGACAGCTCGATCTTCTTGACCGGTCCGCGATAGCCGCGCAGCGTGTCGTAACCGATCAGGCCGTCATGAAGCGAATTGCGGGCAATCTCCTGCATCTTCGGGTCGATCGTCGCCCGAACCGACAAGCCGCCCTCATAGAGAGCCTTTTCGCCGTAGCGATTGATGATCTCGCGCCGGACTTCCTCGGTGAAATACTCGCCTGCGAAGAGATACGTGCCCGACCGGCGCGGCTTCACGTCAAGCCCTGTCGCCTTTGCCTTGGTCGCCTCATCCGCGTTGATGTAGCCATTCTCGACCATCTGATCGATGACCCAGTTGCGGCGTTCGATCGCGCGCTGGGTGTGGCGGAACGGATGGTAGTTGCTCGGCCCCTTGGGCAGGGCCGCCAGATAGGCCGTCTCGGCAATCGTCAGTTCGTTGACCGACTTGTCGAAATAGGTCAGCGCCGCACCGGCAATGCCATAGGCGCCGAGACCGAAGAAAATCTCGTTCAGATAGAGTTCGAGAATGCGATCCTTGGAATATGCCTGCTCGATGCGGAACGACAGGATCGCTTCCTTGATCTTGCGCTCGTAGGTCTGGTCCTTGGTCAGGAGGAAGTTCTTCGCCACCTGCTGGGTGATGGTCGATGCGCCCTGCCGCCCGCCGGTCGTGAGGTTTGAGACAACGGCGCGGCCAAGACCAGTAATGTCGATGCCGGGGTGGTGATAGAAATTCTTGTCTTCTGCCGACAGGAAGGCCGCCTTCACCCGGTCTGGAACGGCCTGAATGGGCAGGTAAAGGCGGCGCTGGGTAGCAAATTCCGCCATCAGCGCGCCGTCGGACGCATGGAACCGCGTCGTTACCGGCGGCTCGTATTTGGCCAGCACTTCATAGTCCGGCAAGTCCTTGGTGACATTGCCGATATAGATCGTGACACCAACGGCTGCGAGCAATGCAAGCGCGACGCCGATGCCAAAGAAATATCCGATCAGACGAATCATGCCTGCTCCCGTACCTGCACCGCAGCAGCGGCACGGCCGCCTCCTAATGGCGAAAGGCCCACCTCTGCAATCGTCATGTGGACAAAATGCGGCGATGTGGCCTTAATCGATCGCCTCACTTCAAGACAATGACGAGCTGTTGTTGCCATGCAACGCCGCTGGTGTGTCCGTGGCAACGGGAGTGCCATCAGCCCCCCGCCCCCAGCTTCATGTCGGCAAACGTGCTGATTGAAGAAACGATACGGTCGGCAACCTTCATGCGCCATTCCGGGCTTTTCAGCCGTTCTTCGTCATGGGCGCTCGACAGATATCCAAGTTCGAGCAGGACCGACGGAACGTCGGGCGCGCGCAGGACGCGGAAACCGGCTTCCCGATGTGGGTTCTTGATCAGATCGATGGACTGGCGAAGCTCACCCACCAGCGATTTGGCGAAACGGATGGAAAACGTGTGCGTTTCGCGCCGGATCAGATCGGCCAGAATATCGACGACATCCTGGTTGTCGGCGCTCACGTCGACGCCCGCCATCTGGTCGGCGAGGTTTTCGCGGTCGGCGAGCGCCTGCGCCTCGGCGTCGGACGCACGGTCCGAAACCGTATAGACGGTCGCGCCATGCACGCCATTGACGCGGATCGTATCGGCATGGATCGAGACGAAAAGGTCGGCGGCGGCCTGCCTGGCGATGCGGACACGGTCGTCGAGCCGCAGAAATTCATCCTTTTCGCGGGTCATCACCACGTCGAAGCGGCCGGTAGCGCGCAGCTTGTCGCGCAGTTCCGTCGCGAAGGCGAGCGTGATGTCCTTCTCGACCGTCCCCGAAAGGCCGTTCGCGCCGCCGTCGATGCCGCCATGGCCCGCATCGACAACGACCGTGAACTTGCGGTCGATCGCCGCTGCCGCCTCGCCCAGCCTGTCACCCTTGGGCGCGGCGGTCGAGCCTGTCTTGTCGGCCTGCAAGGCGAGTGCGGCCTCAAACTTCTGTTCGCTTGCGGCGACAATGTCGACCACGACCCGGTAGCCGGAACCGTCCTCATTGGCGATGATATCGAGCGCCTCGACCTCGAACGGCCCCTTGCCGCCGATGATGATGCGCGATTGTCCTTCTTCGAGATGACCGTAGCGGACGGACGTGACCAGTCCCCGCGGTTTCAGTTCCTCGGGATCGATCGCAAAGACGCTCTGGGGCACGTCGATGACCAGCCGGTGGGGCGAACGCAGCAGGAACCAGCGCGTCAAAGGCTCGGCGTCGAAATTCAGCATGATTCGCGTGCGCGTGGCGTCGCCGGCCATCTTGAAACCCGACGCATGCATCGGATTCTGGGCAGACGATTGACCGACGCCAAGCAGCAGGACGAGCGTCAACGTCGCGACAAGCGCGGCGCATACATCCGAGAGCCTCGACCTGACGCCTGAAATCACACCATTTCCCCGGAGTTCCCTGAATTTTCACGACCCGCGCGTTAACAATTCGTAGTCGCTCTTGGTTAATCAACGCTTATCGAACCGGGCCGAATCGCCGTCCTCCGGCCGACAATTTGCCGGCATCGAAACAGGGTTGCTATCCGACCGGCCAAATCATAAAAGCAAGTTCGGGTTAGTTCTGATACCCGGAACCGCAGCGGCGCGGCGCCCTACATTCCCTCACGATGCAGGTCAGCCTGACGCTCGGCTCGGCTTCGATGCGAATGCCGAGGAGACTTTGTTAGTTTCTTCAAGGCGTTTCCACCTTCTGGAAATCCTTTGCGTGAGGAAAACGGTTGGAGCTCCGCGCTCACTTCCGGCTCGAACGAGCGAAAGAGCTGGTCCGGTATCGCCGGGCCTAATTTGAACAAGGGTCCGTCAGGCCAGGCAATGTTAGCAGCCGACCAGATCGTCGAAATCCGGAACTCCCGCGCCCAGGCGGCGGCGGGCGGATTGTCGGCAGTCACGGCTTTCCACGCCACCGACGACCAATATACCGACATGCCCCGTAAGATCCGGACGACGCCGCGCGTGCCGTCCGTGCGTTCATGCGCGCGTGCCGGGGAGCAAGACCAAAATGCCAGACAAAATGCTTATCGACTCCTCCCATCCGGAGGAAACGCGGGTTGTCGTCACCCACGGTAACCGGATCGAAGAATTCGATTTCGAATCCAGCGACAAGAAGCAGCTCAGAGGAAATATCTACCTCGCCCGTGTAACCCGGGTCGAACCTTCGCTTCAGGCCGCCTTCGTCGAATATGGCGGCAACCGCCACGGCTTCCTCGCTTTCAGCGAAATCCATCCCGATTATTACCAGATTCCCCTCGCCGACCGCCAGGCGCTTCTGCAGGCCGAGGCCGAGCATGCGGATTCGCATGATGACGACGAAGACGACGACAAGGGACGCGGCAAGCGCCGTCGCGGTGGCAAGAACCGGGCCCGCAACAGCGACAAGTCGAAGCGCGGCGCAAAGTCGGGCGGTTCGGACACCGAATCCGATGCTGACGCCGAGAACGAGGCTGAAGAGGCCGAAATCGACGCAGTTGCAGCTGACGAAGACGCAGAGGTGACGGAAATCGACGCGGCTTCGGCGGCTGACGCCGAGGACGCATCGGACGACGGCGACGAGGCGGCGGGCGATGATGAAGCCTCTTCCGAGGACGACGGCGACCCGAAGACCATGCTGATGTCGGTCGAGGCCGACGAGATTTCCGAAACGCCGGACGAAAACCTGCGCAACAACGAGGCGGCGGGCGAACGGAACGGCGGCGGCGACATCGAGGATGTCTCGGCCCCGCATGATGAGGACGGCGACGTCGAATCGGTCGGCGCGGAAGACGCGCTTGAGGAGCTGCCGAGCCGCCGTTCGGCTCCGCGCCGTCACTACAAGATCCAGGAAGTCATCAAGCGCCGGCAGATCCTGCTCGTGCAGGTGGTAAAGGAAGAGCGCGGCAACAAGGGTGCGGCGCTCACCACCTATCTGTCGCTGGCAGGCCGCTATTCGGTGCTGATGCCAAACACCGCGCGTGGCGGCGGCATTTCGCGCAAGATCACCTCGGCGCAGGATCGCAAGCGCCTCAAGGATCTGGTCAAGGATCTCGACGTGCCGCAGGGCATGGGCGTCATCCTGCGCACCGCTGGCGCCAATCGCACCAAGCCGGAAATCAAGCGCGACTACGAATATCTGATGCGCATGTGGGAGAATGTGCGCACGCTGACGCTTGAATCGACCGCGCCCGCGCTGGTCTACGAGGAAGGCAGCCTCATCAAGCGGTCTATCCGCGATCTCTACAATAAGGAGATCGACGAGATTCTGGTCGCCGGCGATAACGGCTACCGTGAGGCCAAGGACTTCATGCGCATGCTGATGCCGAGCCACGCAAAGGTCGTGCAGCCTTACAAGGATGTCGTGCCGATCTTCGCGCGCAACGGCATCGAGGCCCAGCTCGATCGCATGTTGCAGCCGCAGGTGACGCTGAAATCAGGCGGCTACATCATCATCAACCAGACCGAGGCGCTCGTCTCGATCGACGTCAACTCGGGCCGTTCGACGCGCGAGCATTCGATCGAGGAAACCGCGCTCCACACGAACCTCGAAGCTGCCGAGGAAGTCGCTCGCCAGTTGCGCCTGCGCGACCTTGCGGGCCTGATCGTCATCGACTTCATCGACATGGAAGAGAACCGCAACAACCGTGCGGTCGAGAAGCGCCTCAAGGATCACCTGAAGAACGACCGGGCGCGCATCCAGGTCGGCCGGATCTCGCATTTCGGCCTGCTCGAAATGTCGCGTCAGCGCATCCGCGCCAGCGTGCTCGATTCGACGATGAAGCTGTGCCCGCATTGCGGCGGCACCGGCCACGTCCGCTCCGACTCCTCCGTTGCGCTGCATGTCATGCGCGCCATCGAGGAATTCCTGATCAAGGACGCGCGCAACCACATCACGGTTCGCACGCCTTCCGCCACCGCGCTCTATGTGCTCAACCACAAGCGCCGCAATCTGGTCGAGCTGGAGGAACGCTTCGGCCTGACGATCGACATCGAGGCCGACGAAACGCTTGGCGGCCAGCTCTACGCAATTACGCGCGGTGGACCTGTCGAACGCCCGGTCATCACGACGATCACCGAACAGCCTGTCGTCGTTCACGACGATGAAGACGACGATATCGTCGACATTTCCGACGTCGAGGACGAGGACGAGAAGCCCGCAGAGGCTGGAAGCCAGCAGGGCGAACAGCGCAATGGCGATCAGGACGGCAATCGCAAGCGCCGCCGCCGTCGCCGCAGGCGCGGTGGCCGTGACCGCGAAGCGGGCGATCAGCACACCTCGGCCGATGGCCAGTCGTCGGCAGACGATGACGAGACGTCTGGTGACGATGCCGACGACGCAGATGCAGGCACTGAGGCTGAAGGCGACGAAGCCGTCGCCGCCGATGCCGCTGAAACCGCCGAGGCATCCGACGACGATGGTGACCGCCGCAAGCGCCGCCGTGGCAAGCGCGGCGGACGCCGCAATCGCCGCGACGATGCCGAGGGTGCAGACGATTCTGCCGAGGGCGAGGACGCAACCGAAGAAGCTTCTACGGAAGCTCAGCCCGAGGTCGCCGCCGAAACGGTGGTCGAAACGGTCGAGGCCGTCGCTGAGGTGGCCGACGTGACCGAGGAACCGGCCGCAAAGTCCGCCAGGAAGCCACGCGCACCGCGCCGCAAGAAGGCAGACATCGAGGCTGCGGCAGCAGCCGAGGCGGCATCGGATGTCGTCACGGCCGCTCCGGAGGCAGAGGCTGCGCCCGCTGCCGAGGCGCCCGCCGTGGAGCAGACGGAGGCCCCGGCCGAACCGCGCCGTGCCTCGCGCCGTCGTGCCAATGCCGATGAAGCTCCGTCTGAACCCAAGGTCGTCTCGACCGTCGCCTCGGACGAGCCTGAAGCGGAAAAGCCCAAGAAGGGCGGCTGGTGGCAGCGCAAGACCTTCTTCTGATCTGAACGGTCACATCGAGTTCAACGCCGGGCCTCACGCCCGGCGTTTTTTATTTGTCAGCGGCGTTTCAGCCAGGCTTCGATCCGGTCCACCGCCGTCGCGATCTCGGCATTGCTGCCCGCATATGAGAAGCGCATGAAACGGCTGCCGTTGACCACGTCGAAATCGTGTCCGGGCGTTGCCGCAACGCCTGCCTCGGCGATCATCTGGCGCGCGAATTCCATGCTGTCATTGGTCAGTTTCGACACGTCGCAATAGGCGTAGAACGCGCCATCGAGCGGGGCCGCCAGCGGCAGGCCCATTGCGGGCAACCGCGCCAGAACCAGGTCGCGGTTCGTGCGATAGCTGTCCTTGACGCGCTCAAGCTCATCCGTCGCGCTGAACGCAGCCATCGCCGCGATCTGCGACAGTTCGGGTGCGGAAATGTAGAGGCTCTGCGCAATCCTTTCGACCGGTCGCACGAGGTCTTCGGGCAGCACCATCCAGCCGATGCGCCAGCCCGTCATGCAATAATATTTCGAGAAGGAATTGATGACGACGACATCGTCGCTCACTGCCAGCGCGCTTGCGTCAGGCTCGACATAGGACAGCCGGTGGTAGATCTCATCCGAGATCACCGAGATGCCCATATCCCGCGCCGTCTCGACCAGTTCGCGCAACGCGACTGCCGGCACGGTCGCGCCTGTGGGGTTGGCTGGGCTGGCAAAGAGCACGCCGCGCAACGGCTTTCTGGCATGTTCCTCGGCCAGCATCGCGCCGGTCAGATAGGGTGCCGTTCCAAGCTCGATTTCGACGACGTCGAGGCCGAGCGCCTTCAGGATATTGCGGTAGGCCGGATAGCCGGGGCTGGTGATCGCCACGCGGTCGCCGGGGTCGAACATCGCCAGAAACGCAAGGTTGAACCCGGCCGACGACCCCGTCGTCACGGCAATCCGTCCCGCCGGCACGTCGAGGCCGTAATCGTCGCCATAGTGGGCCGAGATCGCCTCGCGCAGCGCCGACAGCCCAAGCGCATCCGTATAGCCGACGTTCCCGCGCGCCAGCGCCACTCCCGCCGCCTCGCGAACAGGAACAGGCGTCGGCGCGGATGGCTGGCCGACGGCCATGGAGATGATATCGCGCCCCTGGGCGCGCAGCCGGTTGGCCTGTGCCAGCACGTCCATGGCGTGAAATGGCTCGACTTGGCTGCGTCTCGACAGGTGGTTTGGCATGGTCGCTCCGTCTATGCGCCGCACAAATGCCGGATTGGTGTGAGGATCACAAGTTGACGAGAAGACGATCACGGCGCTTTCCACGCCGTTGCTGCTCCGCTAGGGAACATGTCATGGGTCTTTTGATTCAACGAACCATGCAGAGACTGGCACGGCTGACGCTGGCGTCGGCGGTTGTGCTGCCGCTGGTTCTGTCCGCCCCGGCACAGGCGCAGCGCGGCGTGCCCCTGGTGCGCGATGCCGAGATCGAAGCGCTCGTTCGCGACTATACGCGCCCGATCCTCAAGGCCGCCGGGCTGTCTCGCGCCGGCATCGACATCATTCTCGTCAACGACCAGAGTTTCAACGCATTCGTCGCCGGCCGGCGCATGTTCATCAATGTCGGGGCGCTGCTCCAGTCGGAAACGCCCAACGAGATCATCGGCGTCATCGCCCATGAGGCGGGCCATCTCGCAGGCGGCCATCAGGAGCGCCTGCGCGACCAGATCGCGCGCGCCCAGACCATGCAGACGGTCGCAATGCTGCTCGGTCTCGGCGCTTCGGTTGCGGGCGCCGCCACCAACACAAGGGCGCTTGCCGGCGCCGGCGGCGGCATCGCAATGGGCGGCGCTGAAGCTGCCCGCCGCTCGCTGATGTCCTACCAGCGCGCCGAGGAATCAGCCGCCGACATTTCCGCCCTCGCCTATCTGGAATCCACCGGCCAGTCGGCAAAGGGCATGCTCAAGACGTTTCAGCGCTTCGTCAGCGCGCTGTCCCTGTCGGGCACGCGCGTCGATCCGTATTCGGTCAGCCACCCGATGCCTCGCGAGCGCATCGCCAACCTGACCGAGCGCGCTGAAAAGAGCCGCTTCTATGAGACGACCGACCCTGCCGCGCTGCAATTGCGCCACGACATGATGCGCGCCAAGATCGCGGCTTTCACGGGCGGCCAGAACGCCACGTCGCGCATGTTCCGCAACAGCGCCAACGCCCTGCCCGGCCAGTATGGCGATGCGATCTCGACCTATCTCTACGGCAATCCGGCCACGGCGCTGAAAAAGGTCGATGCGCTTTTGAAGAAGCAGCCGCAGAACGCCTATTTCATTGAATTGCGCGGCGACGTGCTGATGAAGGCGAACAAGGCAGCGGACGCGGCCGACGCCTACGCGCGCGCGATCAAGCTCGACCCGTCCAAGTCCGGGCTGATACAGGCGTCCTACGGCAAGGCGCTTCTGGCGGTCGGCAAGCAGGATTCGGCCAGCCGCGCTGTTGCGGCGTTGCGTTCGGGCATCGAGCGCGATCCCGACAATGTCGACGCCTATCTGCCGCTGTCGCAGGCCTATGGCCAGATGGGCCAGATCGGCGATGCCGAACTTGCCGCCGCCGAGGGCCATTTCCGGTCCGGCGACTATCTCAATGCCAAGATTTTTGCGGCCCGCGCTCAGCAGAAGCTGAAGAAGGGTTCCCCCGCATGGGTTCGCGCCCAGGACATCATCAATACCAAGGACCCGTCCAAGCGCAGGTGAATGCGCTGGTCGGGCTATCAAGAGGCATGAAACATTGAAGACGACAATTCTCATCGGAGCGGCGGGGATAGCGATTGCGGCGGCCATGCTCGGTGCCGGCTATTATGCGGGGTCGCACGTTGCCGTCAGCGGTGCAGCCACCACCGATCGCGCCGCAGTTGAAAAGATCGTGCGCGACTACATGATCGCAAACCCCGAGATCATGGTCGAAACCCAGGCTGCGCTCGAAGCCAAGCAGGAAGCCCAGCAGCGCGAGAAGCAGACGGCCGCGCTCAATGCCTCGAAGGCCGATATCTTCAATCTCGCCACCGACCCGATTGCCGGCAATCCGAATGGCGAAATCACGCTGGTCGAATTCTACGACTACAATTGCGGTTACTGCAAAAGGGCCTTTCCGGAGGTCAACGCCCTCATCGAGGCCAATCCCGACCTGCGCGTCGTCCTCAAGGAGTTCCCCATCCTCGGACCGGATTCGCAACGCGCCCATCAGGTCTCGATGGCCTTCAATGCCGTCATGCCCGAAAAGTGGATGGAATTTCACGACAGCCTGATGGCAGCGCCTGGCCGCGCCTCGGAAGACAGCGCGTTTGCGCTCGCCGTTGCGCTTGGCGCCGACGAGGCCGCCTTGCGCCAGGCCATGTCCGCGCCGGGCATCGTCGAGCAGGTCCGGACCAACTACAATCTGGCGGACGCGCTCGGCATTACCGGGACGCCGTCTTTCGTCATCGGCAATGACGTCATCTTCGGCGCCGTCGGCAAGGACGCATTGCAGGAGCGTATTACCGCCGAACGCGATCAGCCAAGCGGCTGAGACGTGCAGGTTGAGCGATTAGGGGCGGGAGAGCTGACATTTTGACCTTTTCCGCGCCTTCCTTGGCCTTTATAGGAGGCGTTCCCGGCCGGTTGTTGCGGCCCTTTGCATGATTCCGAATGACGAAAACGATTTACGTTCTCAACGGCCCCAACCTGAACATGCTCGGCATTCGCGAGCCGGGCATCTATGGCGGCAAGACACTCGAACAGATCGGCGAGGATTGCCGGGCCGCCGGAACAAAGCTTGGCCTGGACGTCGACTTTCGCCAGTCGAACCATGAAGGTGTGCTGGTCGACTGGATCCAGGAGGCCGGATCGGCCGCAAAGGGGCTCGTCATCAACCCCGGCGCCTACGGCCACACCTCCATTGCGCTGCATGACGCGATCCGCGCCGTCCAGCCTCTGCCGGTCGCCGAGGTGCATCTTTCAAACATCCACGCACGTGAAGAATTTCGTCACAAGACCACGATCGCGCCGGTCTCCACCGGCATGATCTGCGGCTTCGGCCCGCTGGGCTATGAACTTGCGCTTCAAGCGCTGGCGGCCCGCCTGTGACAGTCGAAAGGGACAAGGCAAGCATGTCGACCAAGAAGACGGGAATTGACCAGCAATTGATCCGCGACCTCGCGGGTATTCTGGATGAAACCAATCTGTCCGAGATCGAGGTCGAGCAAGGCGACCTGCGCGTTCGCGTGTCGCGCCAGATCGCGGCGGTCCATGCCGTTGCCGCACCGATGGCGGTAGCGCAGGCTGCGCCTGCGGCATCGGTCGGCGCGCCTGCCGCCCCTGCCCCCGCAGACGTGTCGCGCAACGCAGTCCCCTCTCCCATGGTCGGCACGGCCTACGCCTCGCCTTCGCCAGATGCGAAGCCGTTTGTCGAAATCGGCCAGCAGGTGCGCGAAGGCCAGACGCTCCTTATCATCGAAGCGATGAAGACGATGAACCAGATCCCGTCTCCGCGTTCGGGCACGGTCACGGCCATTCTTTTCCGCGACGCGCAGCCCGTCGAATATGGCGAGCCGCTGGTCGTCATCGAGTAGCGGCGCGCGATGTTCCAGAAAATCCTCATCGCCAATCGCGGGGAAATCGCTCTTCGCATCCTGCGCGCCTGCAAGGAACTCGGCATTCCCACCGTCGCGGTCCATTCGACCGCCGACGCCGACGCCATGCATGTGCGCCTTGCCGACGAAAGCGTGTGCATCGGGCCGCCTGCCTCGCGCGAAAGCTATCTGAACATCCATCAGATCGTCGCCGCCTGCGAGATCACTGGCGCAGACGCGATCCACCCCGGCTACGGCTTCCTGTCTGAAAACGCCCGCTTCGCCGACATTCTGAAAGCCCACGACATCGCCTTCATCGGCCCTTCGGGTGACCATATCCGCACCATGGGTGACAAGATCGAGGCCAAGCGCACCGCCAAGCGCCTCGGAATTCCGGTGGTTCCAGGTTCCGAAGGAGCCGTGACCGAAGAGGCCGAGGCCAAGCGCATCGCCGGCGATATCGGATATCCGGTCATCATCAAGGCGGCTGCGGGCGGCGGCGGACGCGGCATGAAGGTCGCGCGCAACGAGGCCGACCTTGAAGTTGCCTTGCAGACAGCCCGCTCGGAAGCGGGTGCCGCGTTCGGCGACGACGCGGTCTACATCGAAAAATATCTCGAAAAGCCGCGCCACATCGAAATCCAGGTGTTTGGCGACGGCATGGGCAAGGCCATACACCTTGGCGAGCGCGATTGCTCGCTTCAGCGCCGCCACCAGAAGGTCTGGGAAGAGGCCAATTCACCTGCGCTCAATGAAGACGAGCGTTCGCGCATCGGCATGATCTGCGCCAATGCGATCGCCGACCTCGGCTATTCGGGCGCCGGCACGATCGAATTTCTCTACGAGAATGGCGAGTTCTACTTCATCGAGATGAACACGCGCCTCCAGGTAGAGCATCCGGTCACGGAAGCGATTACAGGCCTCGATCTCGTTCACGAGCAGATCCGCGTCGCATCGGGCGGCGGGCTGTCTCTCACGCAGGATCAGGTGCGCTTCCATGGCCACGCCATCGAATGCCGCATCAATGCAGAGGACGCGCGCACCTTCGTGCCCTCGCCCGGCACGATCACGCATTTCCACACGCCCGGCGGCCTCGGCATCCGCGTCGATTCCGGCGTTTATAACGGCTACCGGATCCCGCCTTACTACGACAGCCTGATCGGCAAGCTGATCGTCCATGGCCGCAACCGAGTCGAATGCCTAATGCGCCTGCGCCGCGCGTTGGATGAATTCGTCGTCGACGGCATCAACACGACGCTGCCGCTGTTCCGCGAACTGGTCGGCAATTCCGACATCGCCAATGGCGACTACGACATCCACTGGCTGGAAAAGCACCTGGCGGCTCAACAAGCAAGCTAGACCCATGTCGCGCCCATATGCGCCCGGCCAACGCATACCGACCGACCTTCTTCTGAAGGCATATTCCACCGGCGTCTTCCCGATGGCGGAGGACGCGGAAGACCCGGAAGTCTTCTGGGTCCACCCCGAACAGAGGGGCATCATCCCGTTGGACGCGTTTCATGTGCCGCGCAGCCTCGCCAAGGTCGTGCGGCAGGACCGCTTCGCCATTTCGTTCGACACGGATTTCGACGCCGTCATCTCCGGATGCGCCGAAAGCAGCGAAGACAGGCGCTCGACCTGGATCAACCAGCCGATCCGCGACGCCTACCGGGCGCTGTTCGAGATCGGCCACTGCCATACTGTGGAGGCAAGGCGCGAGGGGCGGCTCGTCGGCGGGCTTTATGGCGTATCGCTTGGCCGTGCCTTCTTTGGCGAAAGCATGTTTTCGCGCGAAACAGACGCGTCGAAAACCTGTCTGGTTCATCTCGTCGAACGGCTCAAATCGCGGAATTTCGTTCTGCTCGACACGCAGTTCACCACCGAACATCTCAAGCGGTTCGGCGCGATCGACGTTCCGCGGCGCAGATATGAAAAGCTGCTCGCTGCCGCGATGCAGGGAGAGCCTGCAAGGTTCTGACCGGCCTGGATATCCGGGAGAGCAACCGGACAGCGCAACGGATGGCTTGATTCAACCAGAATTCGTAGCGCCGGGTTCAGTCACAGGTCTCGCTCAGTCCCGTCACCGTCCCCATTTTGGCCTCTAATGAAGTTTACTCAACAATTCAAATTGCCATGGCGTGGAACTTCCGGGCCAAATGTGCATTCATAGACTTTAGGGACGCATCAAAAATCGCTCGAGGAGACCACGATGCGAAAGATACTATCTGCAATGAGTGCAGCGGCGATGGCAGCAGCCGTTGCAATTACTGGCGTCGTGCCTGCAAGCTCTGCCCCGGTTGTCGTCCAGCAGACGGCACCGTCGTCAGTCAAGATGGCGCAGTTCGACTACGAGACCGATCGTCAGATGCGCAGGCAGAACCGTAATTGGCGTTCTGAACGTCGCAATTGGCGCGGCGACCAGCGCCGCTGGGCCGGACAACGTCAGTGGCGTGGTGACAATCGCCCAGGCTGGTATCGCGGCCATCGTGGCTACCGCCACAAGCGCCCAGGCTATCGCTATCATGACGGCTGGTGGTTCCCGGCAGGCGCATTCATCGCCGGCGCGATCATCTCAGGCGCGGTCAATTCGGCCCAGCAGCCACGGTATAACCGCTCCTATTCGAGCGCGCATGTCCGCTGGTGCTACAACCGCTACCGCTCGTATCGCGACTGGGACAACACGTTCCAGCCCTATAACGGCCCGCGTCAGCAGTGCTATTCGCCCTATAGCTGATAGCTGAGCCACTAAAAACGAAGAACCCGCGTCGTCTGACGCGGGTTTTTCTTTTCCTGCCCTGAGCTGAGCGAACTTCACACAGGGAAATCCGGAAGGTTATTGAAGGCCTGCTTCAGCGCATCCGACCAACCTTCTGATATCATGCGATAATAAGGATCATCTCCGGAAATCCGCTTCTGGAACGAGACCTTGAGCGAATCCTTCTCGTAAAACAGCATGTCGAGCGGCAATCCGACCGACAGGTTCGAGCGCAAGGTCGAATCGAACGAGACCATCAGCAGCTTGGCCGTCTCGGCAAAGCTCATCGCCGGATCATAGGCGCGCACGATGATCGGCTTGCCGTATTTCGCCTCGCCGATCTGGAAGAACGGGGTGTCGTGACCGGCCTCGATGAAATTGCCCTCGGGATAGACCATGAACAGGCGAGGCTCCGTCCCCTTGATCTGTCCGCCGACGATGAATGATGCTCCGAACGAGTCGGCATTTTGCCCGGACGCCGCCGACGTCTCGATGACTTCGCGCACAACCGAGCCGACCACGCGCGCCGTCTGGAACATGGAAGGCGTCTGCAACAGCGTCTGCTGGCGGTCGGTCGGCGCCTTGGCGCGTTCGTCGAGCAGGCTGACGACGGCCTGCGTCGTGGCCAGGTTGCCGGCCGACAACACCACGATCACGCGCTCGCCGGGTTCGGACCAGACATGCATCTTGCGGAATGTCGAAATGCTGTCGACCCCGGCATTCGTGCGGGTGTCCGACATGAAGACCAGTCCACGGTCAATCTTGAGGCCGACGCAGTAAGTCATCTTTGCATTCCGGATTCGGGTCGCAGATTACTGCTCGACCGTGATCTGGACTGCAAGCGTCTCCGATGACGGTCCGTGACGAATCCCTGACAATGGCGCCGCATCGCGATAGTCGCGGCCGGTCGCCAGGCTGACATAGGTTTCATCGGGCGACCTGTTGTTGGATGGATCGAACCCAACCCAGCCCAGCCCGTCGACATGAGCCTCCGCCCAGGCATGGCTGGCGACCTGCTCGCCCTCAAGCATCAGATAGCCGCTGGCATAGCGCGCCGGAAAACCGCACAGCCTGGCTGCGGTCGCGAAAATATGCGCGTGGTCCTGACAGACGCCCTGCCCCTGCACCAGCGCCTCCTCGGCCGTCGTCAGCGCGTTGGTGACCCCGGTCACATAGGCGACACGCCCGGATACCAGCCCCAGCAGTCGATGCAGCCGGTCAAGGTCTTTGCCTTCACCGACATCCTGCGCGATCTGCGCGGCGCGTGTTCCCGGCATGGTCAGAGGCGTAGGCGATTTGAACATCCAGAGCGGCATGAACCCGCGCTGCGGTCCCGAGACACCCGCTGTCGCATGGGTCTCGACCTCGCCGCTCGCGATGATGGAGATCTGGCGCGGCTCGCCGTCGAGGCTGATCAGCCGGGTGTCGTTGCCGAACCCGTCAATGTAGCTCAACTCTTCCTTTGCGCCTTCGAATGCGATCGACCAGTTTTCGACCGTCTGCGCCTTGCCGCTTGCCGGCACCAATCGCGCCCGCTGCAAGGCATAGCTCAGCGGCTGGTCATATCGATATTCGGTTTTGTGAACGATCTTCAAACGCATCTAGTAAAACCGGTATTCTTCGGCGACCTGCGCGCCGAGGCGGTTGTTCTCGCCAATGAAGTCGACGAGAAATTCGTGCAATCCGCCGTCAAATATCTCCTTGATCGAGCCGACCTTGAGCTTCGCCAGCGTCGCGTCGATCGTGTCGTGGCACGACCTGCGGCCGCCCGACGCGCCGGCGAGATAGTTCAGGCTCTCGGCGATGATGCGATAGGAGAACGCCAGCGAACGCGGCATCCGCGAATTGAGGATGAGGAAATCGGCGATGTTGGCCGACTTGTAGTCCTCCGAATACGTCCACCGGTAGGAGCGATGCGCTGCAACCGAGCGCAGGATCGATTCCCACTGGTAGTTGTCGAGGTTCGACCCGACCCACGACACGGAGGGCAGCAGCACGTAATATTTCACGTCGAGAATGCGCGCCGTATTGTCTGCGCGCTCGATGAACGTGCCGATCTGGCTGAAATCGAAGATTTCGTTGCGCAGCATCGTGCCGTGAAAAGCGCCGCGTATCAGCGCCGTCTCGCGCTTGATTCCATCAAGAATGCGCGGCAGTTCGCGCTCGTCGATCGGTCCCGCCAGCATGCGATTGGTCGCCATCCAGGCTTCGTTGACGCTCTCCCAGGTCTCACGCGTCAGCGCGGTGCGCACCATGCGGCCATTGTTGCGCGCGGTCTCTATCGCCGTCATCACGCTTGACGGGTTCGACCTGTCGCGCAGCAGAAAGTCCGAGACGGTCGCTGCGCTATATTCAGCGTGGCGTTCGAGAAAGGCGTTCTGCACGCCGGCCGACAGCACGACGGAGGCCCATTCGTCGGCCGGGCTCGACGTGCGCGTCAAGGCAAGGCGCAAGCCCGCATCGACAAGGCGCGCCATGTTTTCCGCCCGCTCGATATAGCGGTTCATCCAGTAGAGGCCGTTGGCGTTTCGTCCGAGCATATCAGTCGTCCAACACCCAGGTATCCTTCGTGCCGCCGCCCTGCGAGGAATTGACGACGAGCGACCCTTCCTTCAGCGCCACGCGCGTCAGGCCACCAGGCACGATCTGAATCTTGTCCGACACCAGCACATAAGGGCGCAGATCGACATGGCGCGGCGCCAGCCCCGCTTCCGTCAGGATCGGGCATGTGGAAAGCGCCAGCGTCGGCTGGGCGATGTAGTTGCCCGGGTTCGACGCCAGCTTCGCCGCGAACGCCTCGCGCTCTTTCTTGGAAGCGGTCGGGCCGACCAGCATTCCATAGCCGCCCGAGCCATGAACCTCCTTCACGACAAGCTCGGCGAGGTTCTCCTGCACGTATTTCAAGCTGTCAGGCTCCGAACAGCGCCATGTCGGGATATTGCCGAGCATCGCCTTTCGCCCGGTATAGAACTCGATGATCTCGGGCATGTAGGAATAGATCGCCTTGTCGTCGGCGATGCCGGTGCCCGGCGCGTTCGCAATGGTGATCCGCCCTGCCCGGTAGACATCCATGATCCCCGGAACGCCGAGCGCGGAATCGGGCCGGAAGGTCAGCGGGTCGAGGAAGGCGTCGTCGACACGCCGGTAGAGCACGTCGATCGGCTTGTAGCCTTCCGTCGTGCGCATGGCGATGCGCCCATCGACCACGCGCAGGTCCGACCCCTCGACAAGTTCGACGCCCATCTGATCGGCAAGGAAGGCGTGCTCGAAATAGGCCGAGTTGAAGATGCCGGGCGTCAGCACCGCAATCGTGGGCGCGCCGGTGCTGACCTGCGGCTTCACATTGGCCAGCGACTGGCGCAGCAATTGCGGATAGTTCTCGACCGGCCGCACCTTCACCCGCTGGAACAGCTCGGGGAAGAGCTGCATCATCGTTTCGCGGTTCTCCAGCATGTAGGACACGCCGGACGGCGTGCGCGCATTGTCCTCCAGCACGAAGAAATCGTCCTCGCCGGTGCGCACGATGTCGACGCCGATAATGTGCGTGTAGACGCCCGCCGGCGGGCGCACGCCCACCATTTCGGGCAGGAACGCCTCGTTGCCGGCGATCAGGTGGCGCGGAATGCGGCCAGCCTTCAGGATTTCCTGGCGATGGTAGATATCGTCGAGAAAGGCATTCAGCGCCATGACCCGCTGCTCGATGCCCTGGGTCAGCTTGCGCCATTCCTGGCCGGATAAAATGCGCGGGACGATGTCGAAGGGAATGAGGCGTTCGGAGGCTTCGTCCTCCCCGTAGACCGCAAATGTGATGCCTGTCTTGCGAAAGACCCGCTCGGCGTCACTCATCTTTTGCGTCAGGCGGGCTGGATCCTGATTGGCGAGCCAGTTGTCATATCCCGCATAGGGTTTTCGAAGACCGGTCTCGCCGGGACGCATCTCATCGAACGCAACCAAACGTAGCTATTCTCCGCTGCAGTTGCATTTCAATGGTCAAGTTGTGGAAATGCAAGCGCAATCGCGCGCCACGACGGCAAAGTCGCTCCATTCCTGAAATATTGCCCGTCAAACCGGCAAATTGCCCGCGTTCCGAACTTGGCGCTGCTCAGAAATAGTCAGCCGGCATAGAATATGAGGTGGATCAGAACGCCCGGAACGTCATCACCGTCAGCGTGTCCCTGATTCCGGCAACGGAATGAACCTGCTCATTGACGAAATGGCCGATGTCTACATCGTCTTCGATGTAATACTTGACCAGCAGGTCCCACTGACCCGCCGTCGAATAGATTTCCGAGGCGGTCTCGCGGTCGGCAATCGCGCTGGCGACCTCATAGGACCGGCCAAGCTCGCATTTGATCTGGACGAACAGCGCCTGCATCTTGGTCTCCTGTGAATGCCGCGAGTTTCGCAGCAAGGCCCGTGATTTTCGCAGCAAGGATCGTGAGTTTCAACCGCGTCCAACCGTGTGAAACCATTCGCCGCATGAGGCAAATGGCGGGAAAGAAGCGGATATATCAGAGCGCGGCAATGTCTCCCCGCGCCCAATTCTCGGTCGTCGCCGCTGCATGATCGACGAAGCGGCCAGCCGCGATTGCGTCCCGGATGCCGCGCATCAGATCCTGATAGTAGGAAATATTGTTCCATGTCAGCAACATGCCGCCGAGCGCCTCGCCCGAACGCACGAGATGGTGCAGATAGGCGCGGCTGTAGTCGCGCGCTGCAGGACAGTTGCTCTCCTCATCGAGCGGGCGGTGATCGTCGGCGTGGCGCGCATTGCGCAGGTTGACCTTGCCGCGCCTCGTATAGGCCAGACCGTGGCGGCCGGCGCGCGTCGGCATCACGCAGTCGAACATGTCGATGCCGCGCGCCACCGACTTCAAGATGTCGTCCGGCGTGCCGACGCCCATCAGGTAGCGCGGTTTTTCTACCGGCAGTTCCGGACAGGTCGCTTCCAGCATTTCGAGCATCACCGCCTGCGGCTCTCCGACGGCAAGCCCGCCGACCGCATAGCCCTTCAGGTCCATTGCTTTGAGCGCCTGCGCCGAACGCACGCGCAGGTCCGGTATGTCGCCGCCCTGCACGATGCCGAACATCGCCTTTCCGGGCTGGTCGCCAAACGCGGTCTTGCAACGCTCAGCCCAGCGCAGCGACATTTCCATGGCGCGCTCGATTTCCTTGGGCTTGGATGGCAGCGCGACGCACTCGTCGAGCTGCATCTGGATGTCGGAATCGAGCAGTCCCTGGATTTCGATCGACCGCTCCGGCGACATTTCCCAGGCTGAGCCGTCGATATGCGAGCGGAAGGTGACGCCCTGTTCCGACAATTTGCGCAAAGCCGCCAGCGACATAACCTGAAACCCGCCGGAATCGGTCAGGATCGGATGCGGCCAGCGCGCGAACTCATGCAGGCCACCAAGCCGCGCCACGCGTTCGGCGCCCGGCCGCAGCATCAGATGATAGGTGTTGCCGAGGATGATGTCGGCGCCCGTGCCGCGCACCTGATCCATATACATGGCCTTCACCGTACCGCCGGTGCCGACCGGCATGAAGGCGGGCGTCGAAATCGTGCCGCGCGGCATCGAGATTTCGCCGCGCCGGGCCGCGCCGTCGGTGGCGAGCAAATCAAAGGTGAAGGTAGCACTCATCTGGCCGTCGAACCTGTCAGCGCCTGAACAACAGGCTGGAATCGCCATAGGAATAGAAGCGGTAACCGCTTGCGATCGCGTGGTCATAGGCCGCGCGCATCGTCTCAAGCCCCGCAAATGCCGACACCAGCATGAACAGCGTCGAGCGCGGCAGGTGGAAATTCGTCATGAGCACGTCGACGAATTTGAAGCGATAGCCCGGCGTAATGAAGATGTCCGTCGGACCCGACCATTCGGCCAGTTCGCCGGCATCGTTGGCCGCGCTTTCCAGAAGCCTCAACGACGTGGTGCCGACCGCAACGATGCGCCGACCTTCAGCCTTCGCCCGGTTCAACATCGAGGCAGTCGCCGTTGATACCCGGCCGATCTCGGAATGCATCTTGTGATTGGCAGTGTCGTCGGCCTTGACCGGCAGGAAGGTGCCAGCGCCGACATGCAGCGTCACGAATTGACGCTCGATGCCCGCCCGGTCGAGCGCGTCGAACAGGTCGGGCGTGAAATGCAGGCCGGCGGTCGGGGCGGCGACCGCGCCTTCCTCGTCGGCATAGATCGTCTGGTAGTCGCGTCGATCCTGCTCGTCCTCGACACGCTTCGAGGCGATATAGGGCGGCAGCGGAATATGGCCGACCTGGTGCAGCGCGTCGTCAAGCGCGGAGCCGGCAAAATCGAAGCGCAGCAGCACTTCGCCAGCCTCGCCCTTCTCCTCGACAGTCGCGTTCAGGGTGCCGAGCAGGCAGAGATTTCCCGTGTGGCCAAATGCGATGCGGTCGCCGACCTGAAGCCGCTTGGCTGGGCGCATGAAGGCGCGCCAGCTGTCGTCCGCGACCCTCATGTGAAGCGTGGCGTCGACCCGAGCTTCTGCGTCGCCGCGCTGGCGCAGGCCGTGAAGCTGGGCCGGGATCACCTTGGTGTCGTTGAACACGAGCACATCCCCCCGCCTGAGCAAGTCAGGCAGGCTGGCTACGGTTCGATCGACGAGAGGTTGGTCGGGGTGAACCACCAGCATCCGCGCACTGTCTCGCGGCGCTGCGGGTCTGAGCGCGATCCGGTCCTCCGGCAGGTCGAAGTCGAAAAGGTCGACCCTCATGATGGACGCAGTCTATCAGAATGGCAGGCGGCTGCCCCCGGACTTTGGGAGCAGCCGCCCGCGTTTCGTTATTCCACGTCGGCTGCGACGCGCATGGAGACGATCGAGTCCGGATCACGGACCGGCTCGCCGCGCTTGATCTTGTCGACATTGTCCATGCCTTCGATGACCTGGCCCCAGACCGTATACTGGCGGTTCAGGAAGGATGCGTCGTCGAAGCAGATGAAGAACTGCGAATTGGCCGAGTTCGGGCTCTGCGAACGGGCCATCGAGCAGGTGCCGCGAACGTGCGGAACATTGTTGAACTCGGCTGGGAGGTTAGGCTTCTTGGAGCCGCCCATGCCAGTGCCGGTCGGGTCGCCGCCCTGCGCCATGAAGCCCTCGATGACGCGGTGGAACACGACGCCGTCATAGAACTTCTCGCGGGCCAGTTCCTTGATGCGCGCGACGTGCTGGGGTGCAACGTCGGGCAGAAGCTGGATCACGACCTTGCCCTTGGTCGTCTCCATGATGATGGTGTTTTCCTTGTCCGTGATCTCGGCCATGCCAAATCCCTTTCTGTAACTACTTGTCGCCTTCAATCCTGACCTTGATCATCCGGTCGGGATCAGAAACCTCGCCATTGCCGCCTTCGCCGCGCTTGATCTTGTCGATCGCTTCCATGCCGCTCTCGACCTCGCCGACGACCGTGTATTTGTTGTTGAGCGAGGGGTACTGCGTGAACATGATGAAGAACTGTGAATTGGCGGAGTTCGGATTGGAGCCACGCGCCATGCCGAGCACGCCGCGCACAAATGGCGTCGGCGTGAATTCGGCCGGCAGGTCCGGTTTGTCGGACTGGCCCGTGCCAACAGCAGAACCATCGAAGCCCTTCTTCGTGTTGCCGTACTGGACGTCTCCGGTCTGGGCCATGAAGCCCTCGATGACGCGATGGAACGCGACATTGTCGTAAGCTCCTTCCCGCACCAGTTCCTTGATGCGCGCAACGTGCTGGGGCGCCAGATCAGGGCGCAGCGCGATTTTGACGTCGCCATCCTTGAGGGTGATGATCATCGTATTGTCGGGTTCGGCGGCGAAGGCGGACGACAGCGCCAAAGCGGCGGCGACGGCGAAAGCCGGGACAAACTTCAATCGCATGTGGATGCTCCGGAAAATCAGGACGGGAATTTCTCGGCGAGCGCGTCTGCGACCACCGTCGGCACGAACTGGCGGATGTCTCCGCCCATCGACGCGATCTGGCGTACCAATGTGGCGGTAATCGTGCGCACCGACGGGCTCGCCGGAATGAAGACCGTCTGCAAATCGGGCGCCATGGACTCGTTCATGCCCGCCATCTGCATCTCGTAGTCGAGGTCGGTGCCGTCGCGCAGGCCGCGGATGATGATGTTGGCCCCACATTTGCGCGCTGCGTCGATCACCAGTCCCTCAAAAGAGATCGTCTCTACCTTTGCAGCCCCGTCGCCGAGCTCGTCCGTCGTCGCCTGCATAATCAGGTCGATGCGTTCCTGGAGAGAGAACAGAGGCGTTTTCGACGGCTGGACGCCAATGCCGACAAAAATCTTGTCGGACACGGTGAGCGCGCCTTTCAGCACGTCCATGTGACCGTTGGTCAAGGGATCGAACGAGCCGGCATAGATGGCGGTGCGCATGGTCATAAGCCGCTTTTAGCCGCGCGCGCGGCTAAACGCAAAGTCTTCGTGCCGCCAAATGAGGCGCGCGGTCTACTTTGCATGAACGCCAGATGAACGGGCCGCTCAGCTTCCTTTCAAGCTGGAAGGCGCAAACAACGGTCAAGTTGAGCGAAACCATTTCACGGTTCGTCCGTTGACTTATCAGAAGGAGAACGCAGTCATGATCATCCTGATGCTCGCAGCCGCGATGACCGTTGCAATGCTGATCGCCACCGCATTCGGAATGCAGGAAGAGGCGCGCCGCCTGCGCCTTGAGAGGCTGAACAAGGCCTCGCAGCGCTTCGGCTACGCGGGCTGACGCTCCTGAACGAGTTTGCGCCCCCAAGGGGCGCATCACTGAAGTCCTCCAGTCTTCAGTTTTCAACGCCGAAGCTTCAACAGCTCCGGCGTTTTTTTTTGGCCCAGGCTCAGGCCTGAGGCGCGTCGCCGCTCTCGGTCTCGCCGGCGGCTTCAGCGCTCTCGGCTTCGTCTGTTGCGGCATCTTCGTCACCTTCCGGCTCCGAAATGCGCTCCACGGACACGACCTTTTCACCCTCTGCCGTGTTGAAGATCGTCACGCCCTTCGTTGCGCGGCTCGCGATGCGGATGCCGCCGACCGGCACGCGGATGACCTGGCCTCCGTCCGACACAAGCATGATCTGGTCGTCTGTCCCGACAGGGAATGCGGCAACCAGCGGACCGATCTCGTCCACCTTGCCGACATCGGTGGCACGAATGCCCTTGCCGCCACGGTTGGTCAGGCGGAAGTCGTAGGACGACGACCGCTTGCCATAGCCATATTCGGTGACGGTCAGCACGAACTGCTCGCGCTCCTTGAGGTGCTGATAGCGCTCGTCCGAGAGATTGGCTTCCTCCGAAACCTCCTCATTGGTCAGCGCGATTTCGTCCTCGTCGGCACCGGCAAGGCGGCGTTCATTGGTGGCGCGCTTCAGATATTCGGCGCGTTCGGCGGGCGTCGCCTCGACATGTTCGAGGATCGTCATCGAAATGGCTCGATCCTTTGCGCCCAGCGTCATGCCGCGCACGCCCTGCGACGAGCGGCTGGCGAAAACACGCACGTCATCGACCCGGAAACGGATGCACTGGCCGCTATCGGCGGTCATGAGCACGTCGTCATTGTCGGTGCATGTCTCCACCGCAAGGATCGAATCGCCTTCCTCGTCGAATTTCATGGCGATCTTGCCGTTGCGCTTCACGTCGGCGAAGTCCGACAGCTTGTTGCGCCGCACGGTGCCCCGCGTTGTCGCGAACATCACGTCCAGCCTGTCCCACTCGCTCTCGTCGGGCAGCGGCAGGATCGCGGTGATGCGGTCGCCGCTTTCGATGGGCAGCATGTTGATCAGCGCCTTGCCCTTCGACTGAGGCGTTCCGATCGGCAGCCGCCAGACCTTCTCCTTGTAGACGATGCCGCGCGAGGAGAAGAACAGGATCGGGGTGTGCGTATTGGCGACGAACAGGCGGCTGACAAAGTCAGTGTTCTTCGTCGACATGCCCGAGCGGCCCTTGCCGCCGCGCGCCTGCGCCCGGTAGATCGCCAGCGGCACACGCTTGATGTAGCCTTCATGCGTCACGGTGACGACCATGTCCTCGCGCGCGATCAGGTCTTCGTCTTCCATGTCGCCGATGCCATCGACGATCTCGCTGCGGCGCGGCGTGCCGAACTCGTCGCGAACGTCTTCCAGTTCCTTCTTGATGATGGCCTGGATGCGGGCGCGCGACCCCAGAATATCGAGATATTCGCGGATTTCCTCGCCAATGGTGTTCAACTCGTCCGCGATTTCGTCGCGGCCGAGCGCGGTGAGGCGCGACAATTGCAGGGCGAGAATGGCGCGCGCCTGTTCCTCGGACAGATTGTAGGTACCGTCCTCGTTCAGCTTGTGGCGCGGATCGTCGATCAGCAGGATCAGCGGCTCCACATCCTTTGCCGGCCAGTTGCGCGTCATCAGCTTTTCGCGCGCATCCGACGGGTCGCTGGCATGGCGGATAAGGTGGATCACCTCGTCGATGTTTGCGACGGCGATCGCTAGGCCGACCAAGATGTGCGCCCTGTCGCGCGCCTTGCGCAGCAGGAACTTGGTGCGGCGCATGACCACTTCCTCGCGGAAGGCGACGAACGCCTTCAGCATGTCGAGAAGCGTCATGATCTCCGGCTTGCCGCCATTGAGCGCGACCATGTTCGCGCCGAACGAGGTCTGCAGCGGCGTGAACTTGAAGAGCTGGTTCAGGATGACGTCTGCGTTCGCGTCCTTCTTCAACTCGATGACGACGCGGTAGCCCTGCCGGTCGGATTCGTCGCGAATGTCGGAGATGCCCTCGACCCGCTTGTCCTTCACCAGTTCGGCCATCTTCTCGATCATGGCCGATTTGTTCACCTGGAAAGGCACTTCGGTGACGACGATCATCTCGCGATCGCCGCGCATTTCCTCGATATGCGTCTTGCCGCGCATGACGATGGAGCCGCGACCGGTCGAATAGGCGCTATAGATGCCGGAACGGCCGAGAATGAGCGCACCTGTGGGGAAATCCGGTCCCGGAATGATCTCCATCAGGTCCGGCAGGTCTATCGCCGGGTTCTCCATGACGGCGATCGCGCCGTTGCAGACCTCGATCAGATTGTGCGGCGGAATATTAGTCGCCATGCCGACCGCGATGCCGCCTGCGCCGTTGACCAGAAGGTTGGGAAAGCGCGCCGGCAGAACCTTCGGCTCCGAGTCGGAGGCGTCATAGTTCTCCTGGAAATCGACCGTATCGCTGTCGATGTCTTCCAGAATCTCATGCGCAACCTTCTTCAGGCGCGCTTCGGTGTAGCGCATCGCCGCCGGAGGATCGCCGTCGATCGAGCCGAAATTGCCCTGCCCGTCGATGAGCGGCACGCGCATCGACCAGTCCTGCGCCATGCGCACCAAAGCGTCATAGATGGAGGCGTCGCCGTGCGGGTGATATTTACCCATGACGTCCGACACTGGACGCGCCGACTTCACCAGCTTGCGGTTCCAGTGATAGCCGCTCTCATGCGACGCATAAAGAATGCGCCGGTGAACCGGCTTCAGGCCGTCTCGAACATCCGGAAGCGCGCGCGACACGATCACGCTCATCGCGTAGTCGAGATAGGAGCGCTGCATCTCCTCTATGATGGAAATCGGCTCGATGCCGTCTGGTCCGTCGCCGGGCCCCTGCGGCGGTCTCGTCAAGTCGCTCAAATCAGATCACTCGAATCGGGGAAATCATTCGTCCTTATATAGGATCGAGTGGCGATTCTCCAAATGTCGCGGCCTGCCGAAATCATCAATCACATTCAATAAAATCAGATATTTATGAGGAGATTTGCGTCCATTCTTATCACCTGTGGACAACTCCAGCTTGTCTGAGGCGGCACTTGGCCACCAATATCGCAACGTCAGGTGCATTGCGGAGCGCCTGCCGGACGCCCGGCGCATCTTCGCGATCATCGGCGCAACGCTTGCCAAGGCGGCCGGCCACGATAGAATTGACACGGATTGGAGCCGACATGCCGAGCTTTGACAGTCTGCTCAATGCCTTCATCACCCTTCTGGTGACCATCGATCCGCCCGGCCTTGCGCCGCTCTTTCTGGCCCTGACGCGCGGCATGAGTCGCGAGCAGCGCCGTCAGGTCGGCTTGCGCGGCTCGATCCTCGGCTTCGGCATCCTCGCGGTGTTCGCCCTGGTCGGTGCAGGCATTCTTGGCGTTCTCGGCATCACTTTGCCTGCATTCCGGGTCGCGGGCGGGCTTCTGCTCTTCTTCATCGCCTTTGAAATGGTGTTCGAGCGTCGCAACGAGCGGAAAGAGAAGGCCGCCGACGTCGCGATCACCCAGGATCATATTCTCAATGTCGCCGCCTTCCCGCTCGCTATACCGCTGATTGCCGGTCCCGGCGCGATATCGGCAACCGTGCTCCTTTCAGGCTCGTTTCCAAGCATTGCCGGCCAGATCGCGCTGCTGGCCATCATCGCGGTCGCCATACTGCTGACGTGGATGGTCTTTCTGCTTGCGGAGCCGGTCGATCGCATCCTCGGCCAGACCGGCCGCTCGATCCTGACCCGCCTGCTCGGCGTCATTCTGGCGGCGCTCGCCGTCCAGTTCGTCGCAGACGGCGTCAAGGCGCTGATCGCGGCATGAGTGCGCCCGACCAGACGAGCGGTCCATATGTCGCGGAGCCGTTCGTCTTCGTGACCGACATGGACCGCGCCATTGAGTTCTATCGAAGCCGGCTGGGGTTCGAGCTATCAGTGAGTTACGGTGAGCCGCCGCATTTCGCGCAGGTCACGCTGAACGGCGCGCGCCTCAATCTCCGGCATGTCGACAATGTCGTCATCGACCCTACATTGCGGACATCCGCAATCCTGCTGTCGGCGGCAATCACCGTCGACGATGCGCAGGCCCTCTTTGCCAGTTTCACCGCCAGCGGAACGCCATTCTTCCAGGAATTGCGCCGCGAACCGTGGGGCGCGACGACCTTCATCGTTTCCGACCCCGATGCAAACCTGATCCTTTTTGCGAGTTGACCGCAGATCTCTCCATTCTTCGCTGCGGATGGCGTCCGGCAGTCCGACGCGGCCCGTCAAGGTGATGACGCAGCGGCAGGTAAAATCGACAGCCGACGAGCTAATTTTTCGTCCCGCATCCCCGTTATCCACACATCACCCCCACAAGATGTAGTGGTCTTAAATCTCGTACGAACGAATCGTTGACGCGGCCGCCCATCTGGATTTTTAATAGCCCTGCGTCTGCGTGCTGGACGCGGCACGGAGATGATCTCCAGCCAGTTCTTCCCGGTTTTTGGTGACTTCGATGGTCTGAATCCTGCCTCGCCGGCAGGTCGTTCGGCTGTGCGAATTCGTGTGCCTGTTCCTGTGGTTAGATCTGGCAGAAAGAGATTATTAATACTATATTTAGTGTTGCGCGTGACGATGGGCACCAGATACAGTTGATCCCTCGCCAAGCGAGAATCACCTGACATGGTGCGGGAGCGGCCTCCAAGGCTCCGTACAACATTGGAAACGCAGCCTTTCGCGGGGCGCGTCAACCTGTGGGCGGGACTTAGGGCGGCCAGGATACGACGGAGCTTCGGTGCAGCTTGCGTCGGAGACGGGGCCAGTGTCTGGCCAGCGAAATCCTGAAGAGGATTTTTGCCGGAAAGACGCTATATATCGGGACTGAAGGACAGACCAAAATGCGGATCGAGCGGCGCTTCACCAGAACTTCAAATTCGGCCTATGGCGATATCGCCTTCCGAAAGGCGCTGTCGGAGATCAAGAACCCTGACGGGTCGATCGTGTTCCGTCTCGACAATATCGATGTGCCCGAGCAATTCAGCCAGGTCGCCTCCGACATTCTTGCCCAGAAATATTTCCGCAAGGCCGGCGTTCCCGCGCGCCTGAAGAAGGTCGAGGAAAACGACGTCCCCTCCTTCTTGTGGCGCTCCGTTGCCGACGAGGCCGAACTCGCCAAGCTGCCGGAGAGCGAGCGTTACGGCTCGGAGACCGACGCGCGCCAGGTCTTCACGCGCCTTGCCGGCACCTGGACCTATTGGGGCTGGAAGGGCGGCTACTTCAAGTCGGAGGACGATGCACGCGCATTCATGGACGAACTGTCCTTCATGCTCGCCACCCAGCGCGTCGCGCCTAATTCGCCGCAATGGTTCAACACCGGCCTGCACTGGGCATATGGCATCGACGGCCCCGGCCAGGGCCATTTCTATGTCGACCCCTTCACCGGCAAGCTGACCAAGTCGAAGTCGGCCTACGAGCACCCGCAGCCGCATGCCTGCTTCATCCAGTCCGTCGGCGACGACCTCGTCAACGAAGGCGGCATCATGGACCTGTGGGTGCGCGAGGCGCGCCTGTTCAAGTATGGCTCGGGCACCGGCTCCAACTTCTCGATGTTGCGCGGCGAAGGCGAAAAGCTTTCGGGCGGCGGCAAGTCGTCGGGCCTCATGTCCTTCCTCAAGATCGGCGACCGCGCGGCGGGTGCGATCAAGTCGGGCGGCACGACGCGCCGCGCCGCCAAGATGGTCATCGTCGACGCCGACCATCCCGATATCGAAGCCTTCATCGACTGGAAGGTGAAGGAAGAGCAGAAGGTCGCCGCACTCGTCACCGGCTCCAAGATCGTCAAGCAGCACATGGCTGCCGTCATGAAGGCCTGCATCAATTGCGAAGGCCCGGAAGGCGACTGCTTCGACCCGAACCGCAACCCCGCGCTCAAGCGCGCCGTCAAGGACGCCAAGAAGGCGTCCGTGCCGGAGAACTACGTCCAGCGCGTCATCCAGTTCGCGCGGCAGGGCTACACGTCGATCGACTTCCAGACCTATGACACCGACTGGGATTCCGATGCCTACCTCACCGTGTCGGGCCAGAACTCGAACAATTCGATCTCGCTCAAGGACGATTTCCTGCGCGCGGTCGAGAACGACGGCGACTGGAACCTGACCGCCCGCAAGGACGGCAAGGTGCTGAAGACGCTGAAGGCCCGCGACCTGTGGGAGAAGATCGGCTACGCCGCATGGGCATCCGCTGATCCCGGCCTGCACTACAACACGACGATGAACGACTGGCACACATCGCCGGCCGGCGGCCCGATCCGCGGCTCGAACCCGTGCTCGGAATACATGTTCCTCGACGATACGGCCTGCAACCTCGCCTCGATCAACCTCCTGCCCTACCGCAATGCCGACGGCACGATCGACATCGAGGCTTACGAGCACACCGTGCGCCTGTGGACCATGGTCCTCGAAATCTCGGTCATGATGGCCCAGTTCCCGTCGAAGGAGATCGCAAAGCTTTCCTATGACTACCGCACGCTCGGCCTCGGCTATGCCAATATCGGCGGCCTGCTGATGACGTCGGGCATTCCCTATGACTCGGCCGAAGGCCGCGCCATCTGTGGTGCGCTGACCGCGATCATGACCGGCGTCTCCTATGCGACCTCGGCAGAGATGGCGTCGGAACTCGGCGCGTTCGCCGAATACGACAAGAATTCCGAATCCATGCTGCGCGTCATGCGCAATCACCGCCGCGCGGCTTATGGCGAAAAGGATGGCTACGAGAAGCTGTCGGTCAATCCGGTGCCGCTCGTCCATTCCGACCTCAAGCAGGCCGCACTTGGCGAACATGCCAAAAAGGCATGGGACCGCGCCATCGAACTCGGCGAAGAGCACGGCTACCGCAACGCGCAGTCGACCGTCATCGCGCCGACCGGCACGATCGGCCTCGTCATGGATTGCGACACGACCGGCATCGAGCCCGACTTCGCGCTGGTGAAGTTCAAGAAGCTGGCAGGCGGCGGCTATTTCAAGATCATCAACGCAGCCGTTCCCGAGGCGCTCCGCACGCTGGGCTATTCCGAGAGCCAGATCGCCGAGATCGACGCCTATGCGGTCGGTCACGGCAATCTCAATCAGGCGCCGGGCGTCAACCCGTCGACCTTGAAGGCCAAGGGTTTCACCGACGAGAAGATCGCCGCGATCAACGCCGCGCTCGGCTCGGCCTTCGACATCAAGTTCGTCTTCAACCAGTGGACGCTGGGTGCAGACTTCTGCAAGACCGTGCTTGGCCTGACCGACGAGCAGCTTTCAGATTTCTCCTTCGAGATGCTGCCGGCGCTCGGCTTTACCCGCAAGGAAATCGAAGCCGCCAACATCCATGTCTGCGGCGCGATGACGCTGGAAGGCGCGCCCTTCCTCAAGATCGAGCACCTGCCGGTGTTCGACTGCGCCAACCCCTGCGGCAAGATCGGCAAGCGTTACCTCTCGGTCGAGTCGCACATCCGCATGATGGCGGCGGCCCAACCCTTCATCTCGGGCGCGATCTCCAAGACTATCAACATGCCCAACGACGCCACCGTCGAGGACTGCAAGGAGGCTTACATGCTCTCCTGGAAGCTGGCCTTGAAGGCAAACGCGCTCTATCGCGACGGCTCGAAGCTGTCGCAACCGCTCAACGCATCGCTGATCGCCGACGAGACGGACGAAGAGGATGAGGTCGAGGCACTGGCCGCCCAGCCGCGCGCCGCAGCTGCTGCGACCGTCACGGAACGCATCGTCGAGCGCATCATCGAGCGTCAGGTCCACTTCCGCGACAAGCTGCCGAACCGCCGCAAGGGCTATACCCAGAAGGCGGTCGTCGGCGGCCACAAGGTCTATCTGCGCACCGGCGAGTTCGATGACGGGCGCCTGGGCGAAATCTTCATCGACATGCACAAGGAAGGTGCCGCCTTCCGCGCGATGATGAACAATTTCGCCATCGCCATCTCGCTTGGCCTGCAATATGGCGTGCCGCTCGACGAATATGTCGAGGCGTTCACCTTCACCAAGTTCGAGCCGGCCGGCATGGTCATCGGCAATGACGCGATCAAGAACGCCACGTCGATCCTCGACTACGTGTTCCGCGAACTCGCCGTCTCCTATCTGGAGCGCACCGACCTCGCCCATGTCGACACGTCGGACTTCTCCAACACGGCACTCGGCAAGGGCATAGAGGAAGGCAAGGCATCGGCCTTCTCTAAGGGCCTGACGCGCGGCCACAAGCCGACACTGGTCCGCTCGGGCGAGCCGGTCGGACAGGCCGGCGGAGACGTAGCCGGGGGGTCCAATCCCTCCCCTGCCCGCTCCGCGCCAATCGCCGCCGCTTCGCGCCCGGTCTCCGCCGTCTCCGGCGCGAATGTTCTGGCGCTCAAGGCAACCGTTTCAGAACGTGCCGAGGAAGCCGTCGCCTATCGCCGGGACTATGAGGACCGCGCCAAGGATCTGGCGGAGGACATCGCCTTTGAAGACGCCGCGGACGACGCGTCGGATCGGGCCTCGGTCCGCGCCGACGGCCGCACGGCCTTCGCAGAACCGGCGCCGTCAGTCACCGGCGACCTGTTCAAGGCCGCACCCGCACCAGACGCCAAGGCAATCGCCAAGCAGCGCCGCGCCCAGTCGATCCAGCAGGGCTATACGGGTGACGCCTGCTCCAACTGCCAGTCGCTGCGCCTGAAAATCAGCGGCCACTGCCAAGTCTGCGAGGAGTGTGGGACTACGACTGGGTGCAGCTGAGGCTGATCTGTGCCGCCACGGTTGACGGTTTGAGATGGCTAAAGACTGAAAGTCACCCCTCATCCGCCCTCACAGGGCACCTTCTCCCACAAGGGGAGAAGGGCTCTGGCGGCCAATCTCCACCAGAGACACTCATCGGCTAGCAATCAAAGACAGGCATCACCGCCAAGGCTGCAGATTGCGGTCCCGCACATAGGCGATGATCGTGTCGCAGACGGAATTCATCTCGCGCAGCACTTCATCATTCCAGAAGCGCAGGACACGAAATCCTCGGGCATTCAGAAACTTTGTCCGCACCTCGTCTGACACGGATTCGCCGTGCTGGCCGCCATCGACTTCAACGATCAGCATGGCTTCTGAGCATAGAAAGTCGGCGATGTAAGGCGGGATCGGCACCTGCCGCCTGAATTTGATCCGGTCGAGCCGTCGCGCGCGAAGTTCTTCCCACAGCTTAGCCTCCACATCCGTCGGCTCGCGCCGCATCGAGCGCGCAAAACTGCGCTTTTCCGGCGGCACCAGAATATGCGGCATCTGCGCCCCCTCACCTTCTCCCCTTGTGGGAGAAGGTGTCACCCTCGGACTTGCGAAGCAAGAACGAGATCAGGTGACGGATGAGGGGTCATGCACGCGCGCAACTAACCAATCTGCAACACCTCGGACCAACTCCGCCTCCCGCCACATCAGCGCCACATCACAATCCACCTTCTGCCCCTTTTGGCGGGCAACAACCTGTCAGCGCTGGCACCAAGACCGGCGCAGACAGGAGAGACGAATTGACCAAATCTCTTTTTGCCGCGGCACTTGCGGCTCCAATCATCATTTCGACGGGCATCCTCGGAACCGGCCCCCTTTCAACCGGGTTGGCACAGGCAGCAGACTACCGGTCCGGCGACCCCGCACCCGTCCCCGCCGATGACGACGGCTACAACGGCGTTCGCATCGGCACGCTGACCTGCGATGTCGGCGGCGGCGTCGGATATCTGCTCGGATCGGCCAAGGAGCTGCACTGCACCTTCCGCGCCACCAATGGACGGCGCGAAACCTATACCGGCGTGATCCGCAAGCTCGGCGTCGATCTCGGCTTCACCACGCGCGGCCAGCTGGTCTGGGCGGTGTTTGCGCCGACCGCCGGCTATCATCGCGGCTCGCTCGGCGGCATTTATGGCGGCGCGACCGTCGAGGCGACAGTTGGCGCGGGCGGCGGCGTAAACGTTCTTGTTGGCGGCACCAAGGGCTCCGTCCAGTTGCAGACGATCAGCGTTACCGGCCAGCTTGGCCTTAATGTCGCGGCGACCGGCACATCGATGACGCTCGAAGCAAACTGATCGCGCGCGGGGCCTGTCACGGCAGGCTCCGCCCTCACGCGGGCGAAGCGACCCCGCCCGGTTTGCGCTTTTCAACAGCGCGGACCTCAATCGACCAGTGTATTCCGCACGGCAGATGCGCTAAGGGAGCGGCTCCCGAGACGAAACGGATTCTCACTGGCCGACATGAACGTCCGCAACAGCGTTGCCATCACGCCCGAACTGGTGGCCTCCCACGGGCTCAAGCCCGACGAATATCAACGCATTCTCGACCTGATCGGCCGCGAGCCGAGCTTTACCGAGCTTGGCATTTTTTCGGCCATGTGGAACGAGCACTGCTCCTACAAAAGCTCGAAGAAGTGGCTGCGCACGCTGCCGACCACCGGCCCGCGCGTCATTCAGGGACCGGGCGAAAACGCCGGCGTGGTCGACATCGGCGACGGCGACGTCGTGGTCTTCAAGATGGAGAGCCACAACCACCCTTCCTACATCGAGCCCTATCAGGGCGCGGCGACCGGCGTCGGCGGCATATTGCGCGACGTCTTCACCATGGGCGCGCGCCCCGTCGCTGCGATGAACGCGCTGCGCTTCGGCGCGCCTGACCATCCCAAGACGCGCCATCTGGTGGCAGGCGTGGTTGCCGGCGTCGGCGGCTATGGCAATGCTTTCGGCGTCCCCACCGTCGGCGGCGAAGTGAACTTCGACGAGCGCTACAACGGCAATTGCCTGGTCAATGCATTCGCCGCCGGTCTCGCCAAGGCGGACGGCATTTTCCTTTCGCAGGCCAAGGGCGTCGGCCTGCCGGTCGTCTATCTCGGCGCAAAGACCGGACGCGACGGCGTCGGCGGCGCGACGATGGCGTCGGCCGAATTCGACGACAAGATCGACGAGAAGCGACCCACCGTTCAGGTGGGCGACCCGTTCACGGAAAAATGCCTGCTCGAAGCCTGCCTCGAACTGATGGCGTCGGGCGCGGTCATTGCCATTCAGGACATGGGCGCTGCCGGCCTCACCTGCTCGGCGGTCGAGATGGGCGCCAAGGGCGACCTCGGCATCCTGCTCGAACTCGACCGCGTGCCGGTGCGCGAGGAGCGCATGAGCGCCTATGAGATGATGCTGTCGGAGAGCCAGGAGCGCATGCTCATGGTGCTGCGCCCCGAACAGGAAAAGGAAGCCGAGGCGATCTTCCGCAAATGGGGCCTCGACTTCGCCATTGTCGGCTGGACCACCGACGATCTGCGCTTCCGTGTCGTTCATCAGGGCGAGGAAGTCGCCAACCTGCCGATCAAGGAACTTGGCGACGAAGCGCCGGAATATGATCGCCCGTGGGTCGAACCGACGAAGCCCGCGCCGCTCGCTGCCGACGACATTCCGCAGGCTGACATTGCCGACACTCTGTTGAAGATGCTGGCTTCGCCCGACCTCTCCTCCCGCCGTTGGGTCTGGGAGCAGTACGACACGCTGATCCAGGGCAATTCGCTGCAATTGCCCGGCGGCGATGCCGGCGTCGTTCGCGTCGAGGGCCACCCGACCAAGGCGCTCGCCTTCTCGTCCGACGTGACGCCGCGTTATTGTGAGGCCGACCCGTTCGAGGGCGGCAAGCAGGCGATTGCAGAATGCTGGCGCAACCTGACCGCCACCGGGGCGCTGCCGCTGGCCTCCACCGACAACCTCAATTTCGGCAACCCCGAGCGCCCCGAAATCATGGGCCAGCTCGTCCATGCCATCAAAGGCATCGGCGAGGCCTGCCGCGTGCTCGAATTCCCGATCGTCTCGGGCAATGTCTCGCTCTACAACGAGACCAACGGGCGCGGCATCCTGCCCACGCCGACCATCGGCGGCGTCGGCCTCATCGACGACTGGGAGACGATGGCGCGCATCCGCTTCTCCGAACCCGGCGAACGCATCCTGCTCATCGGCGCGCCGAAGGAACTCGGCACCCATCTCGGCCAGTCGATCTATCTGCGCGACATTCATGGCCGCCGCGACGGCACGGCTCCGCCGGTCGATCTGGCGCACGAAAAGCGCGTCGGCGATTTTGTCCGCACGCTGATCCGTGGCCAGGTGGTCACTGCCGTCCACGACCTGTCGGATGGCGGGCTGGCGGTTGGCCTCGCCGAAATGGCGATGGCGTCGGGCATCGGCGCGCATGTTCGCCTGCCGGAAGGAGCGACTGGCATCCCCGCATGGTTCGGCGAGGATCAGGGCCGTTATCTCGTCACCGTTTCCTCTGCCGATCCGGGGCTGGTGCGCGACATTCAGGACCAGGCTGCCGCCATCGGCGCGTCAGCTGTGTGGATCGGCGACACGACCGGCACGGACTTGCAACTGGGCGAGGCGCGGGCGATACCGGTAGCCGAACTGAAACAGGCCCACGAATCCTGGTTCCCCGGGTTCATGGGCGGCGAGAACGCATAGGATACCGCAATGCCAATGGACGCGCGCGACATCGAACGCCTCATCAAGGAAGGCATTCCCGACGCCACCGTTACGATGCGCGACCTTGCGGGCGACGGCGACCATTGGGCCGCCGAAGTCGTGGCCGAGAGCTTTCGCGGCAAGACCCGCGTCCAGCAGCACCAGATGGTCAACGCCTCGCTGAAGGGCAAGCTCGGAGGCGAGCTTCACGCGCTGGCGCTTCAGACCAGCGTGCCGGAATAGCAATCTTCCGGGCCACGCGCCGCGGTTACTGACCAAAGTTTCTCTATTGAATCGAAAACGGCCGGGGATCGCTCCCCGGCCGTTTTGATTGATGTCACAAACCTATTCGGCCGGCACTGGCGACAGGCCAGCCGTTTCCATCTTGTCGTCGCCGACAGGATTGGCGCGGCGGCCCGCACGAGCCATCACGCCCTGACGGTTCACCGACTTGCGCTCGCTGTCGATGCGGTGGATCAGGATTTCGGCGCGTTCGACCGAACCCAGAAGCGCCAGGATCGTGCCGCGTTCGGCCGCCCCGGCATTTGGTCCAAGCGCCAGCGTGCGGCTGCGCAATTCCTCGACATCTGCGAACGCGACATGTCCGGCGGGCATCGCCGGGTCGACCACGCCATAAGTCGGCAGGATCTCGCGCATCGAGGCATCGAGCCGGTCGAGCGCGGCATCGACGATTTCTCGCGCCTGAGGGCCGAACTTCTCGCGTGTCACGCGGCGCGACACCTGATGCAGCGACTCGGTCAGTGCAGCAGTAAAGTCGGCCTCCTCGATCAGGCTCGCCACGAGGTCGAGCTGTTCGTAAGGCAGGTCCTGTTTCAGCAATGACGCCGAATAGCCGCGAATGTCGCGCGACAGGATATCGGTCGCCAGATAGTGCTCGCCCGCATCGGACGGAGCCTTCTTGTCGCCGCGCGCAATGTTCAGGAACATCGCTCCGGCCTGCAGGTGGCGCTCGGTCTCCTTTTGCACCGCAGGAATGGCGGCGGCAAAGTCTTCACGCAGCTTGCCGTCGAGATATTTCGGGATCGAGAAATCCTCGATGTCTTCCTCGTCGGTGCGGCCGACGCGCTGCAAGACGCGTTCGAACACGCCGATGAAGGGGAACAGGACAAGCGTGTTGAAGACGTTGAAGACCGTCGAATAGAGACCGACGGCAACAGGAACCAGCGGGAACGTCTCCTTGCCGTCGACGATGACCGGCACGGCTGGATTGCCGCCGAAGAACTGCATTCCCCATTCGAGGATGCCGATGGAGACGAAGAACAGCGGCACCGTGATGCAGACGCCGATGATGTTGAAGGAGATATGTGCGTAGGCCGCACGCTTGGCGTTCTTGGACAGGTTCAGCGAAGCCATCCAGGAGGTGATGGTGGTGCCGAGATCGGCGCCCAGCGAGAAGGCCACCGCCGTTGTCCAGTCCAGAATGCCGGCGGCGCCCAGACCCATGACGATGCCGATCGTCGCCGAGGACGAGTGGATCATGGCGGTCACGCCCGCAGCGATCAGCACGCACTTGATGACGTTGAGATATGAGTCGGCCCGCAGCGTTTCGAGAAGCGCCATGACTTCGGGCAGATTGCGCAGCGGGCGCAGGCCGCCGGTCATCAGGTTGAGGCCGTAGAAGATCAGCGCGAAGCCCATGCAGGCGAGCGCGATGTTGCGCACTTTTTCGCTCTTCGCGAAGCAATATATCAGCGCAAAAATGCCGCCGAGAATGAGACCGAGAGGCCCGAGCGGCAGCGCAATGAGGCCGTTGCCGAGCGTTGTGCCGATGTTTGCGCCCATGATGACGCTGATTGCAGGCCGCAAGCCGACGACACCGGCATTGACGAGACCGACGACCATGACCGTCATAGCGGTCGACGACTGGATAACGCCGGTGATCAGCGTGCCGGCGATCACACCCTTTGCAGGCGTACCGGCGGCACGAGCCAGAAAGGCGCGCATCCGGTTTACGGATAGCGCCTGAATGCCGTTGGCCATGAATTCGAGGCCGAGCATGAAGATGCCCAGCCCGCCGATGACAGGCACCAGCACATCCTTGAAAATATCGATATCCATATCCCCACTCCGGCGCCGGAAAATCGGCGCAACAAGGGGCTGCCCGGAGCCAGAGCTGGCCCGGCCGGCCTCGTTTCGACTGCGATTGCGACGCCGACCTCACCCTGCCGTAACGTCGCGAGAGTCACTTATGGCGGGCGCATAACGGTTGCATGACAATGTTTGAGAATCGTCTGCGGTTGAGACGTGCAATTCGCGACGATGGGCTGTGGTTCAGGCTGAGGCCGAACTCCGCCAGACACGTCTCTATTGCGTTGGGACCACGCGTGGCCGCCCGCTCACGATGATGACCGGCCCTACCGGATATTTACCCCCGACGACATAGCGCGTCCCGTCATGAAGCGCCGAAATCGTCCCGTCGAGATAGAGCGCGTCGTCGCAGCCAAGATCGTCCCGCATCAACCTGCCGAGCTTTCCAAAACTCACCGGTCCGCGCGAAATGACGAAGACGGCATGACCGGCTCTGTCGACTCCGACACCATTTCGGACATTGCGGGACGCGCCATCCGGCTCGAAGCGCGGATGGATTTGCCCGTCGATGACAAGCATCGGGCCGGACTGCGTGGCAAAGAGCACCTGCGGCTGCTGCGCGGCAAATGCGCGTGTCTCCATCACATGCACCCTGCCGTCAGGATCGATGAAGAACACACCGTTCGGCTTCATGAAGAAATTGCCGGTTCCGTCCTCCTCGTTGAGCGGCGTCTGGACTACTCCGTCTTCGACATAGAGCCCGACCGGCGACATATCCTCATGATACATGCCGCCATTCATAGCGAAGATCATGTCGGGCGTGTCCTTGATGCGGTCCAGCCGCTCGATAGGCTTTCCATCATCCGCAAGGCACCGGATCGTGATCGCATATTGCGTCGGGTCGACCGTGCAGACCACGAACACATCGCCCTCGAAACCCATGTCGCGGCATGGTGCCGGCAAAGGTTGAGTGATCGGCAGGACAGGCCGGTCGGCCTCGCTTTTCGGCCAAAACCAGACTGCCGCGATCCCGGCCGCAATCAGCGCAAGCAACACTGCAAGAACCACGCGCATCAGCACCGGACATTCGCGGCCGTGTCACACAACAGATATCCGAGAACCGGAGGTAGAAGCCCCGGCAGATCCTCCGCGATCAATCCCGGTCCGAAGCGAGACCCGGCTTCGGCATGCAGCCAGACAGAAGCACACGCAGCCTCGAACGGCTCCATCCCCTGCGCCGTCAACCCGGCGACGATTCCGGCCAGCACATCGCCCGACCCGGCCGTCGCCAGCCACGGCGTCCCGTTCGAATTGATCGCGGCGCGCCCGTCGGGTGCGGCGATGACGGTGTCGGCACCCTTGTAGATGACGACGGCATTCGACCGCGCCGCCGCCCGCCTTGCGCGCTCGACCTTGGAATTGGCTCGATCTGCCGCGATTTCTGGAAACAGCCGCGCGAATTCGCCCTCGTGCGGTGTCATGACAAGGCTCGCCCCACCTGCCGCGCTGGCCGCAAACAGCGGCTCGGGGTCCGCTGCCGCGGCCGTGATCGCGCTCGCATCCATGACCACCGTCATCGCCCGCTTGCGCGCCAGCGCGATCATTTCGATCAGGCGCGCGGCCGTCGCCGCGTCCGCATCCAGACCCGGCCCATAGACGATCGCGCGCGGCCGCCTCTCCTCGACGAAGCGCTCGACATCGCTCATCGACCCTGCCTCGCGCAGCATGATCGAGGCCAGGTGCGCGGCATTGGCGGCAAGCGCATCGGCTGGAGAAAGCACGGTCACCGCCCCTGCCCCGCTTCGCGCTGTACCCATCGCCGCAAGCCTTGCCGCGCCGGTCGCCGTCGGCCCGCCGGAAAATACGGCGACATGACCGCGCTGATATTTGTGCGCCTCGACCTGGGTTACCGGCATCGACGCCCGCCAGTTGTCCGGCAGATTTTCGCGCAAGGCCGACGGTCCGACATGCGCCTCACGAACACCGATGTCTGCAACCACGACCTGCCCGCACAAAGCGCGGCCGGGGTAAAGCAGATGGGCCGGCTTCTTGCGCACGAATGTCACGGTGAGATCGGCCTTCATGACCGGTCCGGTCGCCTGCCCGGTCAGTCCGTTCAGCCCTGACGGCAAGTCGACCGCGATGACCGGAAGCCGCAATCGTTCGATCTCGCCGAACACATCTGCAAACTCGCTGCCCAGCGCCCGGTTCAGCCCCGCGCCATAAAGCGCATCGATGACAGCGACGCCTTCCTGCGGTCGATAGCCGGCAAAGGGAAGCGTCTCCACTGGACAGTCTGCCGCCGCCAGGGCCGCATCGCTGCCCGTTCGCGGCACGCCATGCGCAAACAGCCTGACGCTCGCTCCGGCCTGCGCCAGCAGCTTCGCGATGACATAGCCGTCGCCGCCATTGTTGCCAGGCCCCGCCAGCACATCGAACATGGCCGCCTCGCCAAAGCGGGCAAGCGCCTCCTGAACGACTGCCGCACCGGCATTGCGCATCAGCCGGTATCCGTCGAACGGCCCCGCCTCTATCGCCCGGCGATCGATCGCCGCCATCTCGTCCGGTGTGAAGATCTCGTGAGCCATCGCGTCCGCCAGTGGCGGGAAACTACCCGTACCACCTCCCGGCCGCAAACCAAACCCGATGCACAATAAATGAGCATCATGCCGAATATTGCGCCATGACAATACGACGACAGGCGACCGAAGGTGCCTCCACCAGACAACAAACGATGCTTCTCCCCACCACCGATGATGAGAATTTGCGCAATCTGGCGAATTTTGCCGCACTGGTCTGCCGGCGTCCGATCTGGCATGGATCGTGCTTTGTATCAGTCAGGCGGGCAGGCTCGCCGCAAAATTGTACGGAGGCGGAAGTCGACATGAAGAAGATCGAGGCGATCATCAAGCCGTTCAAGCTCGATGAAGTGAAGGAAGCGCTCCAGGAGGTCGGCCTTCAGGGCATCACGGTGACCGAGGCCAAGGGTTTTGGCCGCCAGAAGGGCCATACCGAACTCTATCGCGGCGCAGAATATGTCGTGGACTTCCTGCCGAAGGTCAAAGTCGAGGTTGTGGTCGGCGACGACTCGGTTGAAGCGGCGATCGAGGCCATCCGCAAGGCTGCCCAGACCGGCCGCATCGGCGATGGCAAGATTTTCGTGTCCAACATCGAGGACGTCATCCGCATCCGCACCGGCGAGACCGGCATCGACGCCGTCTGATCGAACGCCACAAACAACGAACCGTCATTTCTAGAGGAAAGCACAAACATGACGACCGCCAACGATATTCTGAAGCAGATCAAGGACAACGACGTGAAGTTCGTTGACCTGCGCTTCACCGACCCCAAGGGCAAGCTGCATCACGTCACCATGGACGTGGCGGAAGTCGATGAGGACATGTTTGCCGACGGCGTCATGTTCGACGGCTCGTCGATCATCGGCTGGAAGGCGATCAACGAGTCCGACATGGTTCTCATGCCAGACACCGACACGGTTCACATGGACCCGTTCTTCGCGCAGTCGACCATGGTCATCCTGTGCGACGTTCTCGACCCGGTCTCCGGCGAAGCCTACAACCGCGACCCGCGCGGCATCGCCAAGAAGGCGGAAGCCTATCTGAAGGCGGAAGGCGTGGGCGACACCGTCTATGTCGGCCCGGAAGCCGAATTCTTCGTGTTCGACGACGTCAAGTTCAAGGCCGACCCATACAATACCGGTTTCAAGCTCGATTCGTCCGAACTGCCGTCCAACGACGACACCGACTATGAGACCGGCAATCTCGGCCACCGTCCGCGCGTCAAGGGCGGCTACTTCCCCGTCCCGCCGATCGATTCGCTGCAGGACATGCGCTCCGAAATGCTGACCGTGCTCACCGAAATGGGCGTGCGCGTCGAGAAGCACCACCACGAGGTGGCCGCGGCCCAGCACGAACTCGGCGTCAAGTTCGACACGCTCGTCCGCAACGCCGACAAGATGCTGCTCTACAAATATGTCGTCCACCAGGTCGCCAATGCCTATGGCAAGACGGCCACCTTCATGCCGAAGCCGATCTTCGGCGACAACGGCTCGGGCATGCACGTCCACCTGTCGATCTGGAAGGGCGGCAAGCCGACCTTCGCAGGCAATGAATATGCTGGCCTGTCGGAAAGCTGCCTCTACTTCATCGGCGGCGTCATCAAGCACGCCAAGGCGATCAATGCATTCACCAACCCGCTGACCAACTCGTACAAGCGCCTGGTCCCCGGCTATGAAGCTCCGGTCCTGCTCGCCTATTCGGCACGCAACCGTTCGGCCTCCTGCCGCATTCCGTTCGGCTCCTCGCCGAAGTCGAAGCGCGTCGAGGTTCGCTTCCCCGATCCGGGCGCGAACCCCTATCTCGCTTTCGCGGCCCTGCTGATGGCCGGTCTCGACGGCATCAAGAACAAGATCCACCCCGGCCAGCCGATGGACAAGGATTTGTACGACCTGCCGCCGAAGGAACTGAAGAAGATCCCGACCGTCTGCGGCTCATTGCGCGAAGCGCTCCAGTCGCTCGACAAGGATCGCGGCTTCCTCAAGGCCGGCGGCGTCTTCGACGACGACCAGATTGACAGCTATATCGAGCTGAAGATGGCCGAGGTGATGCGCTTCGAAATGACCCCGCATCCGGTCGAATTCGACATGTATTATTCGGTCTGATCCTTCCACGACCGACGAACTGAAAGAACGGGCCGGCATTGCTGGCCCGTTCTTGCGTTGAGGCGTGGTATCAGACAGATAAAAAGATGCGGCGCGCAGGCATCGAATGATTGGTTTGCCCGATATGCCGCCAGCGACCTCAAGCGGGCTTGCCTGATGGGGCAAAGCACGGCTTACTCAGCGGCATGACAATCACAGAAACCGCCCTCATCTATCTCACCGACCCGTTCCGCATCGGTCTGCTTGTGGCGCTCGTCATAACGACGCTGCGCACGTCGGCCCAGACCGGCAAACTCATCCCGCTAGCGCTCGGCGCCGTCTTCGTGGCGATCCTCCTGCCCTCGACGATGGGCGAGGTGCGCACCGACCGGCAGACCGCCATCGTCGGCGGCTTCATCGCCAATGTCATCATTCTCGCGGTTTTGATGGCGCTGCTTGAAATCTGGAACCGGCTCAACGCTCGCTCCGAAAAATAGCACCACAAAAAGAACCCCGGCGGTCGCCCGCCGGGGTCAAAATCCTCTCTTGCCGTCGGACCTATCAGTCCTTGGCGTTGAGGTCGGTTCCGAGCGTGTCCTTGACGAACAGCGTGCCGATGATCAGCGACATCGCCGCGATCACGATCGGATACCAGAGGCCGTAGTAGATGTTGCCGGCCGCGGCGCTCATGGCGAACACGGTTGCCGGAAGAAGACCGCCGAACCAGCCGTTGCCGATGTGATAGGGCAGCGACATGCCGGTGTAGCGGATGCGGGTCGGGAACATCTCGACCAGGATCGCGGCGATCGGGCCGTAGACCATCGTCACGTAGAGGACGAGGATGAACAGGATACCGATCGTCTTTGGCCAGCTCACCTGAGCAGGGTCGGCGACCATCTTGAACGCGCCGGCGCCCGGCACGTTGTAGACCGTGACTTCCGTTGCCCCCGCCGCTTCTTCTGCGGTGATCAGCTTGTCCTTGACAGCCTGGTCGAGCGGAACGGTTGTCTTCTCACCACCACGGATCGCCGCGGCGTCGAGATTGACAAGCGGATTGGCTGCGACCAGCGCATCCAGTTTCTGGTCGGCGACCTTGACCGGATCGCGGACCAGCGGATAGCCGCCATGCTGGAGCGAATTGAACACCGCCTTCTGGAAGGCAGCGCCCTTGGCCGCGGCGTCCGCACCGGCGGCAACGGCGTCGTAGGATTCGACGGTCTCGTCGCCGATCTTGACGGATGCCGGCGTTCCCGGAGCCGCCGTCGTGACGACGTCATACGGCACCGAGTTGCGCGTTAGGAACGAGACGGCGATATCGCAGGATGTGGTGAACTTCCTGTCGCCCACTGGATTGAACTGGAAGTTGCAGTCCCCCGGCGCTGCGGTGACGGTCGCACGGGTGGTTTCCTGCGCGGTTGCCAACGCCGGGTTTGCAGCCCAGGTCAGAGCCTTGAACAGCGGGAAGTAGGTCACGATCGCCAGCAGCAGGCCGGCCATGATGATGGGCTTGCGGCCGATCCTGTCGGACAGCGCGCCGAACACCACGAAGAAGATCGTGCCGAGCGCCAGCGCGATCGCGATCATGATGTTGACCGAGACGGCGTCGACCTTGAGCACGTTCTGCAGGAAGAACAGGGCGTAGAACTGGCCGGTATACCAGACCACGGCCTGACCGGCGGTGAGGCCGAGCAGCGCGAGGATGGCGATCTTGGCGTTCTTCCACTGGCCGAAGGCTTCCGAGAGCGGAGCCTTGGAGCCCTTGCCCTCTTCCTTCATACGCTTGAACGTCGGCGATTCGCTCAGGGACATGCGGATCCAGACCGAGATGCCGAGCAGGATAAACGACAGCAGGAACGGAATGCGCCAGCCCCAGGCCGCGAATGCCTCGCGGGTCATGGCATTCTGAATGACGAGAATCACGACCAGCGACAGGAACAGGCCGAGCGTCGCGGTCGTCTGAATCCAAGACGTATAATAGCCGCGACGGTCGTCCGGCGCATGTTCTGCCACATAGGTCGCAGCACCCCCATATTCACCGCCGAGCGCCAGGCCCTGCAGCATGCGCAGGATGATCAGGATGATCGGGGCAGCGATGCCCCAGCTCGCCGAGCCGGGCAGGATGCCGACGAGGAATGTCGACATGCCCATGATGAGGATGGTGACGAGGAAGGTGTATTTGCGGCCGACGAGATCGCCGATGCGGCCGAAGACGAGCGCGCCGAACGGGCGCACGAGGAAGCCTGCCGCAAAAGCCAGAAGCGCGAAGATGTTGCGCGTGGCTTCCGGATATTCGGCAAAGAACGCCGCGCCGATGAAGGCGGCAAGCGAACCGTAGAGATAAAAATCGTACCATTCGAAAACGGTGCCAAGCGAGGACGCGAAGATGACCTTGCGCTCCTCCCTGGTCATGGCGCGGCTTCCGCCGGCGGTTGCTGCAACTGCCATAAACTTGTCCTCCCTTGTTGCCGCGGTAACGTCGCAACGCGTTCTCACGCGCACAGGCCCCTGCGTCAGGCTAGGAAAGTTTCAGAAAAAGGAGTTGCAAAACAGCGATGCTTTGGGATTATGACTTTCGGATTAATCCTTTGGGATTAAGGCTTTAGTCCTAATTCTTTAGTCTAGTTTCCATCAGTCAGTGGACGCACGCCCATGCCGTCCCACCAGCGGTCCATGAACCGCGCGTCGGCTGCCGTACTGGTGAACTTCGCCGAACGCTTTTCGTTGAACGCGCTGACGGCCTCGGCGCAGTCCGCCATGCCGAAGCTGGTTGAAAGCGCAACCGATTCAAGCTCATGGGCGATCAACGGATGTTCTGCGCCAAGCATCCGCCACAGCAACTGCCTGTTCATCGCCACCGACATCGCAGACGTGTTGGCCGCGATCTGCTCGGCGATCTCCATCGCCGCCGGCAGGAGTTTATCCGGCTCACACAGGGTCTGTATGAAGCCCTTCCGATGCGCTTCCTGCGCGTCGAATATGCGCCCTGTCATCATCCAGTCGGTCGCGGTCGAGATGCCGACGACGCGCGGCAGGAACCAGCTCGAACACGCATCCGTCGCGATGCCGCGCCGCGAAAAGACGAACCCGAATCGCGCATCATGCGAGGCAAGGCGGAAATCCATCGGCAGAAGCACCGATGCGCCAAAGCCGACGCCTGCGCCGTTCGCCGCAGCGATCAGCGGCTTGCGCATCTCGAACAGGCGCAATGTCGCCTGGCCGCCGAGATCGGGGAATATGTCCGGCCCGTCACCGCCGTCATCAGGCGACAGCCGGCGAAAGCCCAGCTCCAGATCCGCGCCAGCGCAAAACGCCCTGCCCTTGCCGGTGAACACGACGGCGCGCACGCGATCGTCTAGTTCAGCCTCGTCAAGTGCTGAAAACAGATCTTCGAACGTCTGACGGCGCACGGCGTTCAGCTTTTCCGGCCTGTTGAAGGTGATCGTCGCGACCGGACCTTCAACCTTGTATTCGATGTCTTCGTACACGCATGCACCCCCCAATGTGTAAGTTGTAATATTGCCTTAGTCGCAGCGCTTGAACAGCCTCATCTTGCTCGGTCAAAGACACGACAAGGCCCGGCAGTTGCCTGCCGGGCCTTGCAGAATAATTCGCTCGTTTGCGAGGTGTTATGCAGCGGCCTTGCGGGCAGCTTCGAGCGGCACTTCCGAGATCGTCTTCAGGACGACGGACGCGATCTGGTAGGGGTCGCCCTGCGAATTCGGACGGCGGTCCTCCAGATAACCCTTGTAGTCGTTGCGCACGAAGGAGTGCGGCACGCGGATCGACGCGCCACGGTCGGCGACGCCATAGGAGAACTTGTTCCACGGCGCCGTCTCGTGCTTGCCGGTCAGGCGCTTGTCATTGTCGGGACCATAGACGGCGATGTGCTCCATCAGGTTCTTTTCAAACTGCGCCATCAGCGCTTCGAAATAGTCCTTGCCGCCGATCTCGCGCATATGGCTGGTCGAGAAGTTGCAATGCATGCCCGACCCGTTCCAGTCGGTGTCGCCGAGCGGCTTGCAGTGGAACTCGATGTCGATGCCATACTTTTCGCACAGGCGCAGAAGCAGGTAGCGCGCGATCCACATCTGGTCGGCGGCCTTCTTCGAGCCCTTGCCGAAAATCTGGAATTCCCACTGGCCCTTGGCCACTTCGGCATTGATGCCTTCATGGTTGATGCCGGCGGCCAGGCATAGGTCGAGATGCTCCTCGACGAGCTGGCGGGCGATGTCGCCGACATTGCTGTAGCCGACGCCCGTGTAATATGGCCCCTGCGGCGCGGGGAAACCCTGCTCCGGGAAGCCGAGCGGGCGGCCGTTCTTGTAGAAGAAATATTCCTGCTCGAAACCGAACCACGCACCCTCGTCGTCGAGGATGGTCGCACGCGAATTGCTCTCATGCGGCGTCTCGCCGTCCGGCATCATGACCTCGCACAGGACCAACGCGCCATTGGTGCGAGCCGGATCGGGATAGAGCGCGACGGGCTTGAGGACGCAGTCCGACGAATGGCCTTTCGCCTGATTTGTGGACGAGCCGTCGAAACCCCACAGCGGCAGCTGCTCAAGCGTGGGAAACGCATCGAATTCCCTGACCTGCGTCTTGCCGCGCAGGTTTGCGACGGGCGTGCAGCCGTCGAGCCAGATGTATTCGAGCTTATACTTGGTCATTTCAGCCTCGCTGTAGATTCGATCCCGGCCACCGCGCGCCAATCCGCCCGCGAAAGCCATCCGAACAATGCAAAGCAACGTCCGTGCCAGTTCAGGCCGAAACCCGGCGGCCGCCTCCCCAAATCGACATTTTTTGATGAAATCGCTTGCCGCATTCTCGAACTGCACAATTCGAAGGCAGATCATAAACGTCCGGACACGACGGCCGCGTCAGCGACGCGCCGAAAGATCGTACATTTGATGCACGGCAACCGCTCAAAGTATTCGCCTGCTCAAAAAACAGTCAACAACCATAAAAATTCAGAAACCATTGCACAAATGGCGTTCAAGCATTAAATTGAGTGCCTGAGATCGCCTGCGACGGCAAAGGCCTTGGGAGCAGATGAGATGAATAGTTCAGATATCCAGCCAGTTTCGGCAAAGATATATTTGTTTCCTGTTTCACCTCGGTTTGCAAAGACGCGGTTTGAGCGGGAAGTTGCTGAAATCATGCGCGACGACAAAGCTCTGGCGTCGAAGATCGACATCTCGGAGAGTTGGTATCACGACGAGGCGGTAACTGCAGAGCGCAAGCTCACCTGAGCCGAATATCACTGATTTTCGATCGCCGGCGGCCCCACGCTGCCACTTCACACGACATCGCGTTCGCGAAACAGTTCAGGCTGGTCGAGTTTCGAAACCTCGATCACCGCCTGCGTGCGGCTATAGACCTGCAACTTGCGCAGGATCTCCGACACATGCGCCTTCACCGTCGTTTCGCCGACCTGCAACTCATAGGCGATCTGCTTGTTCAGGAGGCCCTGCCGCAGCATGTTCAGGACACGCAATTGCTGGGGCGTCAGCGTAGCGAGACGGCGCAGCAGAACCGATCGGTCCTCAGCCTCAAGCTTCTCCGGCTGCGGCTGGTAGGATTTCGGCACATATATCGCCCCCTCCATCACCTCATGGATGGCAGACGCGAGTTCATCCTTGCGCGCCGACTTCGGAATGAAGCCGGCCGCGCCGTATGACAGCGCCTGCGAGATCACCCGTCCGTCCTCGTGTCCAGACACGATGACGACCGGCAGGCGTGGATATTGGGTCCGGATCTGCAGCAGCCCCTCAAAGCCCTGCACGCCCGGCATATTCAGGTCGAGCAGCGCCAAGTCGAATGCCGCACCGCCCGAAAGCGCGTCGAGCGCCTCCGCGACCGTCGTTGCCTCAACGGTCTCGACCTTCGGATAGGCCAGCTTCACCGCGCTGTGCAACGCGTCGCGAAACAGCGGATGATCGTCGATGATGAGGAAACGCGCGGCGGCGTCTGTCGCGAAAGTCGGGCTGGCGGTCATCCTTGCACCTTCTTCAAGGGCGCCTGGCGCCCTCGCCCGCCAGTCTCAACCCCTCGCCGCCGGCTATCAAGTGGCAATTGGTGCAAGCATCATGACCGAGTGCGCATGCGATGACCGTTTTACATATGCGCCAAATATGCTAACCGGCGCGCCGTGCCCTTGTAGCTCAGCGGTAGAGCAGCGGTTTTGTAAACCGAAGGTCGCGGGTTCAATCCCTGCCGGGGGCACCAGTCAACACCCGAGATTATCAACGTTCTTGCAGAGCCTACCTGGAACAGTCAGGGAACGTGCGACTTTTGTGCGACTTTCGTGCGAGAATTATGTCTTACGGCCATGACCAGCCGCATCGATTTCACCCGGAGCTATTGACCCGTATGCGTTGGCCCGCCGTCCTGTTGCTCTCGTTGCTCCCCGCGCTGACACCCTCGACCCTCTGGGCGAATGAATGCGTCGTGCTGCTGCACGGGCTGGGGCGCAGCGACGCTTCCATGCTGGTCATGGCCGAAGTCCTGACCAATGCTGGCTATCAGGTGATCAATGAAGGCTATCCGTCATCCGAGCAGCCGGTCGCGGAATCGGTTGAGCAGGTGGGCAAATCGGCCGCCGCCTGCGGCTCGGTCGAAAAGATCAACTTCGTCACCCATTCGCTCGGCGGCATTCTGGTGCGTGCATGGCTTCGCGATCACCGGCCGGAGAACCTTGGCCGCGTCGTCATGCTCGGACCACCGAACAACGGTTCGGAAGTGGTCGACGAATTGCGCAATCTCTCGATCTACCAATACATCACCGGGCCTGCGGGGCAGGAACTCGGCACCGGTGATGCGAGCATTCCAAAGTTGCTCGGTCCAGCCGATTTCGAGGTCGGCATCATTGCGGGAGACCGCACAATCGACCCGCTCATGTCGTCGGTCTTCGATGGGCCGAATGACGGCAAGGTGTCGGTTGAAAGCACCAAGCTTGACGGCATGCGCGATCATATCGTGCTGCCGACGACGCACACCTTCATGATGAACAATCCGCTGGTGATCGCGCAGACGCTCTCCTTCCTGCGTGACGGCCGCTTCGATCCGAGCTTGACCATGGGCGACGTCGTCAAGCGCGCGATCGGCCTTGAGCCTGCCGAAAAGCCTCAGTGAGCAGGCACATCAAATGCCTTGCCGGCCATGCGAAGGATGAAATCGGCCGTTCGTTCGGGTTCGACGAATTGCGGCATATGGCCGACGCCGGGCAGGATTTCGAGATCGATGCCCGCCACATCCTCCCTCATCGGCAGGCTTTGCTGCGTGAAATCCAGAACCTGGTCGGCGTCTCCGACCAGCAGCCCGACCGGCATTTTCAATTCCCCATAGCGCGCTGAAATGCGGTTGATATCGATCGCCGTCGACGTAAAGTCGCCCGCCACTGCAAAGAATTGACCGGGCCGCAGACCAAGCCAGCCGCCGCCAGCGGTCATGTAGTCTTGCGTCGGCTTCTGCGGAGCGAAGATGAATGACATCGTCGCCTCGGCGGTGCGCGCAGCTATCGGCACAGCAACTGTTTCGGCGATCAGCCGGCGCTTGGCGCGCGATGGAATGTTGAGCCCGGCAACGCTGGCCGGCGGCGCCCTGAAGCCGCGCGTCAGCGGCGATATCAGGGCGAGGCCAGCGCCAGCGGCAGGATGTTCGACGCCAAGCGTCAGCGCGATCATTCCGCCCAGCGAATGGCCGACGATCAGAGGCTTCTCAATGCCGAGCGCGTCGATGAACACCTTTATCTCAGCCGCCTGATCGGGCAAGCGGCCGTCACGGTCCGGCCGTCGGGTCGAATAGCCCGCGCCGGACCGGTCGAGCGCGATCACGCGGTGGTGCCTGGCCAATCTCGCGATCAGTGCCGGCGGGAAGTGGTGCAACGTGCCGCCAAGCCCATGGATGAGAACGATCGGCGGCCCCTCGCCCGCTTCGCTGTAGTGGAAACGCGTCCCGTCGGCCTCGATGAAGCGGCCGGAAGGCGGGACCATTCGCCCTGCCTTGCGCGCCAACCGGCGCGTCGTGAAGACGAGCCAGCCAAGCAGCAGGACCACGAGACACAAGGCCGCCGCCAACAGGTAGAACAGGATCGTCACGTGATTTCACACTCCATGTCTCGTCATCTTCATGGACATGTGCACCCTGTCAACGAAAACGGGCGGCCGAAGCCGCCCGTCTTGTAGATCAAAATTTCTGCGATCAGCCGTGCAGCTTGGCAGCGATCTCGGCAACGCGCTTGCCCTGGAAACGCGCGCCTTCCAGTTCCTGCGCCGAAGGCTGGCGCGAGCCGTCGCCGTCGCTCATCGTGGTCATGCCGTAAGGCGCGCCGCCGCGGACGACGTCGGTGCCCGACTGGCCCTGATAGGCATAGGACAGCGGCACGATGACCATGCCGTGATGCTGCAACATGACCTGTGCGTTGATCAGCGCCAGTTCCTGGCCGCCGTGCTGGGTCGCAGTCGACATCATGACCGAGCCGACCTTGTTGAGCAGCGCGCCCTTGGCCCACAGGCCGCCCGTCTGGTCCCAGAAATTCTTCATCTGCGCAGCCATCGAGCCGTAGCGCGTGGCCGAGCCGACGATGATCGCGTCATACTGATCGAGTTCGTTCGGGTCTGCGATCGGCGCCGCCTGGTCGAGCTTGTAATAAGCGGCCTTTGCCACCGCATCTGGAACCAGTTCCGCCACGCGCTTGACGGTCACGGTCGCGCCCGCTTCCTTCGCGCCTTCCGCCGCAGCGTTGGCCATCTGCTCCATATGTCCCCAGCTCGAATAGTAGAGTACCAGAACCTTCGCCATTTCAGTCTCCTTGTCTGTCTTCACCGCTTCACTAGTCCAATCGATCGTTGCACAAAAGCGGTCTATTCGTGACGGATTGTTCACATATTGGAGACCGCCGCACTGTGACCGCTTGCAGACCGTTGCGGCCGACACCGGCTGGCGATATCAGGAGCCGCGAGGAAAATATCATGAGCGAACCCGTTACCGCAGCCATGGCCGTGATCGGCGACGAGATTCTGTCCGGGCGGACCAAGGATCGCAATATCGGGCATCTTGCCGACGTCATGACGACGATCGGAATCGACCTGAAAGAGGTGCGGATCGTTCCCGACGACGAGGACGAGATCGCCGCCGCCATCAATGCACTGCGCGCCCGCTATACCTACGTTTTCACCACAGGCGGCATCGGCCCGACCCATGACGATATTACCGCGGATTCGGTCGCCAAGGCATTCGGCGTGCCATGCACCTACGATGCGCCTGCCTACGAGCTTCTGGCGAAAAACTATGAGGCGCGCGGCGTCGAGTTCAACGAGGCTCGCAAGCGCATGGCGCGCATGCCCGTCGGCGCCACCCATATCGACAATCCTGTGTCGGTCGCTCCCGGCTTCAGGATCGGCAATGTGCATGTCATGGCCGGCGTGCCCGCAATATTCCAGGCGATGCTCGACAATGTCGTGCCGACCCTGATTGGCGGGGCAAAGATGCTCTCCGCCACGGTCCAGTGCCCCTATGGCGAGGGCACGATCGGCGCGCCGCTCGGCGAAATCCAGAAGGCCAATCCGGACACCGTGATCGGCTCCTATCCGAAATATCTCGACGGCAAGTTCTGGACGGAGCTCGTCGTCCGGTCGCGCGATCCTCAAAGTCTTGAGAAGGCGAGAGGCGAAATCGAAGCCATGGTCGCCTCGATTTCACCAGAAGGCTGAAAATCTCGGGGATTGCCGCGCAAGCGCGCTTGCCTCACAGGCACATTCGGCGGTAATCCCGGCTGCATTCCCTGTTCCGGAGTGCTCAGATGTCATTGCCCGATAAAGCCTTTCCCGTCTCCTGGGACCAGTTTCACCGCGACGCGCGCGCGCTCGCCTGGCGTCTGGCCGGCGTCAACGGCGATGCGCCATGGAAAGGCATCGTCTGCATCACGCGCGGCGGGCTTGTGCCTGCGGCGATCATTTCGCGCGAACTCGGCATCCGCGTCATCGAAACTGTTTCGGTCGCCTCGTACCACGACTACGCCTCGCAGGGTGAACTTGCGATCCTCAAGGAAATCTCTCCGAAACTGCTCGAAGACGAAGGCGCGGGCGTCCTGATCGTCGACGATCTGACGGACACGGGCAAGACAGCGGCGGTCGTGCGCGCAATGATGCCAAAGGCTCATTTTGCCGCCGTCTACGCCAAGCCCAAGGGCCGCCCCATGATCGACACCTTCGTCACGGAGGTCAGCCAGGACACATGGATCTATTTTCCGTGGGACATGGGATTTACTTACCAGAAGCCGATCATGGACAATCATTCCGGGTAGTGCGAGCAGGATACCCGCTCGCTTAAGACGAAATTATCTTGCTCAACATCCTGTCGTTGCATAATATCGATCCTGGCTAGGAACGATTGGCGGGGCGGGCCAAGTTCTACGCGCGAGGGGCGTGGCGTGGCTTGGGGGATTGTCGATGCAGTGTAGTCGCTGCGCCGGTTTGGGGCTGGTGTTTGAATGCGCGAAGTGGCCGCGATGCGGCTGCCCGGACGGAACAACACGTGCAGGCTGTCCCGGTCATACGATCACCTGCGCCTGCCAGACGCCGCAGGCCGAGCCGATCGTCAGTGACGGTCTGGCCAAACAACCAAGCCGACATGGAGATTCGACAAGGGTGCGCGTCGGCGCCGCCTGACCGCGCATCTCCGGCCGACGACTCCCCGCCCGACTCCGGGAATCTTGTTTTCTTTCAGGAAATCATCCCTATATTCAGGGAGTTGGCTAATAATGCCGACAGATTCGACGAAGGAAGATGTTTCTCTCTTATTCCACACGCAAGGCGATCCTTGAACGCATCCGCCGCCTCTTCGGCGGAATGCCTTGCCGTGTACAGGTCGCAGCCCTGCCGTGGCGCAAGGGACAGAACGGCGTCGAGGTGATGTTGATCACCAGCCGTGGCACCGGCCGTTGGGTTCTGCCCAAGGGCTGGCCGGAGAACATCGAGCAACTGGGTGATGCCGCGATGCGCGAAGCGCGCGAAGAAGCCGGTCTTGTCGGCGGGACCATCCACTCGGAGTTCGGCCGCTACTTCTACAACAAGGCTCTGTCCAGCGGGCACGAATGGCAGTGCGAGGTTCGCGTCTACCCGATCGAGGTCGACGAGATGGCTGACAGCTGGCCCGAGATGAAGAAGCGCAGGCGTCAGTGGTTCCGGCCACAGGACGCGGCGCGGCTCGTTGCCGAGCCCGATCTGGGTGAATTGATCACCGGCTTCGGCCAGAGCCGCGAGCGGCTTGCCGCCTGAATTTTCAATCGCTTGACGCCGTAACGCGACTTCTGCACCGGTGATTTGTGCCCTGAGGAAGCTCAGGGATGCGAATCAATCCACATGCCTGCAATGATCCGGCGATAAATGTGCATCGCGGGCAGTCGTGTTTGTCTCGAGGATGCCGGAACCGGTTTGTGCGCAAGCACATTCGTCGAAACAGAGGCCGACGCGAACCGATCCGGACTGTCGCAACGCCTCTGACGAATTGCCTCCGATTGCGAGGCGCGGGAGACCATGAATACGCAGCTGACGCCCAAGCCGACACTGGACAAGGATCTGGACAAGTTTGCCTCTGTCGAGGAAGCCGCCAGCCTGCTGTCGCGCGGACTGGTTGCACCGGGGCTGGCGCTGCTCTTCATCGCGCTCGCGGCCGTGCTTGCAACCATTGCAGGTGCAGGCCTCCCCGACATTGTGATGATCGTGGCGGCAACCGCGGTCGCCGGCTATATGGCGCTCGCCATCGGCGCAAACGACGTCACCAACAATGTCAGTGCGGCGGTCGGAGCGAAGGCTCTGACGATCGGCAGCGCGCTCGTCATCGCCGCAATTTTTGAGACGGCCGGCGCCTTGATCGCCGGTCGCAATGTCGTCGAAACGATATCGTCCGAAATCATCCCGCCCCATGCGATCTCGGAACCGGCGCTGCTGATCGTCGTGATGCTGTCCGCTCTGCTGGCGGCAGCACTTTGGGTCCATATCGCCACCTGGATCGGCGCACCCGTTTCGACCACGCACTCCATCGTCGGCGCCGTGCTCGGCGCAGGCGCCGCTGCGCTGGGGGTCGATGCCGTCAACTGGTGGGTGGTCGGAGCCATCACGATGAGCTGGGTCATATCGCCCGTGATCGGGGCGCTGATCGCGATCATCTTCCTCTATCTCATCAAATCGACTGTCATCTATCGCGACGACAAGATTGCCGCCGCCCGTCGCTGGGTTCCGCTTCACGTCGCGATCATGGGCGGCGCGTTCATTGCCTATCTCGTCGAAATGCTCGTGCCGGCAAAATTCGCTGGCCAGCCGGCGATGATCGCAGGCGTCTTCTTCCCGTCGATGACCGTTCTGTGGGCGATCTTGCATCGCGTCATCGCCTGGCAATCGGTCGGCCTGGAAAACCGCAACCAGTCCTTGCGCGTGCTGTTTCGCGTGCCGCTTGTCGCCTCTGCCGCGCTGCTCTCCTTTGCACATGGCGCAAACGATGTGGCGAACGCAGTCGGGCCGCTGGCGGCGATCGTCACGGCAAGCCAGCAGGGCCATTTCGAAGGCTCCATCTCGGCACCCTATTGGGTCATGCTGGTTGGCGCGCTCGGCATCTCCGTCGGCCTCTTGCTCTACGGTCCGAAACTGGTCCGCATGGTCGGCCAGCAGATCACGCGCCTCAATCCGGTGCGCGGTTTCTGCGTCGCGGTGTCGGTGGCGATTACGGTTCTGTTCGCATCCGCAATTGGCATGCCGGTCTCGTCGACGCATATCGCAGTCGGCGCGGTCTTCGGGGTTGGCTTCTTCCGCGAATGGTACACTGCAAATTCAAGCCGCCGGCGCGCCTACCTTGCGCGCCGTGCAGCGGGCAAGGGCGACGGCAAGCCGAACGCCCCTCGCCCGGGCCGCGCCCCGCGCGTCGTCCCGCATACGGAAGTGACGCGTCGACGGCTTGTGCGCAGCGCGCACATCGCCACGATGCTGGCCGCCTGGCTGATTACCGTGCCGCTGTCAGGCGCTCTTGCGGCGGCGCTCTATTTCGGTTTTTCGCTGGCGGCAAACAGGTAGAGGTCGGTCGCCCCTCAGTTGGATGCGCCCGGCTGCAAGTCTACGTCGAGCGATGTCGGATCGAGATTGCCGATCTCGCCGATGCTGACATAGAGGGCAAGCAGCGCCCTGGCCAGATTGGCGTTCGATGCCTGGAACTGGCGGGTGATCTCCGTATGAGCTTCGGCGGTCTCGAAACTTTTGCCCGCGTTCTCAAACATCACATTCAACGCGCCATTTACCGCTGCGGTCACTGCCGCAGCTGCCTGCGGACCGTCCGATGTCTTGAACATCGGCATCATGGCGAGGTTTTGTGCGCCGACCCTCGCTGCGAGATCCTGCAATTTCATGACGTCCGCAAGCACATCATCGCCACCGACGAAACGCTGGAATGTCGTCTGAAGAAGACCCTGAAAATCTTCCATCTTCATCCGGAGATCATTGTAGTTCCGAATGACGAAATCGGTCCTGATGCGCTGTGCCTCGAACTGCGCATTGACGGCCGGGGCGATGAAGTAGGTTCCACTCGCACCGGCAAACAACGCAGCTATCGTAAACCACATGGGCGTCCGGTCACCTGACAGAAAGCTCCTGACGGCGCGCCCTCGCCCCGGCCTGTCACGCCCTGTCTCGCCGTCATCAGACATAGGCCGACGATCCCCATTGGATCAGGAGAGCAGATCACGCTTGGACGGCACGATGCAAGTCGGACATTTGCGTGCTCATCCCATCCCGGAACGGTTCTTGTTTTCACGCAATCGGCAGAACCGCTGCATCTCTTTGTTTTAGCGACATTTTCGGACGCAAAACCGCTTCACGCCTTTGCTCGATATTCTCTAGAACGGGATGTCGTCGTCCATGTCGCGCGCGCCACCGCGCGATCCGCCACCACCACCGCCGCTTCCGCCACGCGAGTAGTCGCCGGGACCGGACTGGCCAAAATCCGAGCCGCCAGCGCGGTTGCCGCGATCATAGGACACCTGTCCGCCGCCTTCGCCCTGATTGCGCGAATCCAGCATCTGCAATTCGCCACGGAACTTCTGCAACACGATCTCGGTCGTGTAACGGTCCTGTCCCTGCTGGTCGGTCCACTTGCGGGTCTGCAGCTGGCCCTCGACATAGACCTTCATGCCCTTCTTCAGATACTGCTCGGCGACCTTGGCGAGCTGGTCATTGAAGATGACGACATTGTGCCACTCGGTCTTTTCCTTGCGGTCGCCTGAACTCTTGTCGCGCCAGCTTTCCGATGTCGCCAGCGTAAAATTGACGACCGGATCACCCGAATTCAGCCGTCGGATCTCGGGGTCCTTTCCGAGATTGCCAACCAGAATGACCTTGTTCACGCTACCCGCCATGAAACCTCTCCGCGCTCATCCGAAACTGAACCGTCTCTAGCATCAAAATCCGTCACCGCCCTGCGACAGGCGCGCCCATCCACAAGCAATAATGTTCCTTTTTTGTTCTTTCACGAATCCGCTATGCATGCAAGTGTCCGGCATCGGGTCGTTGGCATGCGCACGCAAAGCACCTATGTTGGTGGCAACGAACCTGCGGATCAACCTATGATGCAACGCTCTCTTGCACCGACCATATGGGCCGTCCTGGCAAGCATGGCGCTTGCGAGCGCGCCGGCATTCGCAGACGAGAAGAAGACCTCGCCCGCCGCGCTGCCCGGCGTCGACACCGGCTATTCCATCGTTGCGCCCGCGCCGGAGCCGGACAACCGCTCCGAGGCTGAAAGGCAGCACGACCTGAAGAACCTCAAGGTCGGCAACTGGGACGTGAAGATTTCCGGTTACGTCTGGTATCAGGTCGGGGCATCCAGCGACGAACGCTGAGTGCGACCGCCGAATATCCGACCGCATCGCTGCGATCACGGTTCTACTCTCAACTTTCTGCCCATTCGGTCGAAAACCCTGCCGCGGTCAGGCGGGCAGGGTTTTCTCATTGAGCTTCTGCTCAATCGACCGACATGAAGCATCGGCCTGATATTCGGATGCGACGAAAGCTTCTGCCCTCGTGGTGGCGCTACCACCGATCCGACAGCGGTTTCAACGATTTGGATCATAAACACAGGGCGTCGTCAGGCGGTTTTCAAGTGCCTCGCACGCACTGCGCGGCTTTGCTAGGCGCAAAGCCTTTCGGGACTGTCAGGTGGAGTCATTCCGTCCTCCATTGCCGTTCCACACATGCGCGAAATGCCTTCCATCTGCCTGTCTGCGGCGTCTCGCAGACTGCCCATCGGCGGCAATGTGCGCTACGGCTAAAGGGTTCGATCCGCTCAATCGCCGGCGCTTAGCATCGCACAACATCATGCTGCGCCTACATCGCCACCGCGTCAACGACAAACGGCTCCACGTCACAAATCGTGATGCGGCGGACGCCATGATCGCTGACTGCTCCTGACAATGTGCTGTCAGGAGCGCGTTCGCGGTCCGTTCTTTTTCCTTGCCGTGCGCAGCCGCGCTCGCTAAGCCTTGCCAGTTGGGACGGGCTGCATTTTCAACTGACCCGCACTACATAGGCGCAGGGCGGCCCGGCCGTCGTTTTTCGATACAGCAGACAGAGCGGCGGAGCGGCAATGGCCGACCATAAATACATTTCCATTCGCGGCGCGCGCGAACACAACCTAAAGAACGTCGATCTGGATATTCCACGAGACAGCCTCACGGTGATGACCGGCCTGTCAGGCTCGGGCAAATCCTCGCTCGCCTTCGACACGATCTATGCCGAGGGCCAGCGTCGCTATGTCGAGAGCCTGTCGGCCTATGCGCGCCAGTTTCTTGAGATGATGCAGAAGCCGGACGTCGACCAGATCGACGGCCTGTCGCCCGCCATTTCCATCGAGCAGAAGACCACCAGCCGCAATCCGCGCTCGACGGTCGGCACCGTCACCGAGATCTACGACTATATGCGCCTTCTGTTTGCGCGCGTCGGCGTGCCCTATTCGCCCGCCACCGGCCTGCCGATCGAGAGCCAGACCGTCTCGCAGATGGTCGACCGCATCCTCACCATTGAGGAGGGAACGCGACTGTTCGTGCTTGCGCCCATCGTGCGCGGCCGCAAGGGCGAATACAGGAAAGAGATCGCCGAGCTTCAGAAGAAGGGCTTCCAGCGCCTCAAGATCGACGGCAAGTTCTACGAGATCGCCGAAGCGCCCGCGCTCGACAAGAAATACAAGCACGACATCGACGTCGTCGTCGATCGTGTCGTCGTGCGCCCCGATCTTGCGACGCGTCTGGCGGATTCGCTTGAAACGGCCCTGCGCCTCGCCGATGGACTTGCGGTTGCCGAATATGCCGACAAGCCGCTGCCGCCGGAGGAAACCGCAGAAGGCGGCTCGGCCAACAAGAGCCTGAACGAAACGCATGAACGCGTGCTGTTCTCGGAGAAGTTCGCCTGCCCGGTGTCGGGCTTCACCATTCCCGAGATCGAGCCACGGCTGTTCTCCTTCAACAATCCGGCCGGCGCCTGCCCCACCTGCGACGGCCTCGGCTCGCAGCGCGCGATCGACATCGACCTCATCATTCCCGACGAGAACGAGACGTTGCGCAACGGCGCCATTGCGCCGTGGGCGCGCTCCACATCGCCCTATTACAATCAGACGCTGGAAGCGCTCGGCAAGGAATACGGCTTCAAGCTAGGCGACAAATGGAGCGATCTGAACCCGCTGGCGCAGGACGCGATCCTGAACGGCACCGGCAAGAACCAGGTGACGTTCTCATATGATGACGGGCTTCGCTCCTACAAGACGACGAAGACCTTCGAGGGTGTGGTGCCAAATCTCGAACGCCGCTGGAAGGAGACCGATTCCGCCTGGTCGCGCGAGGATATCGAGCGTTTCATGTCGGAAACGCCCTGCCCCGCCTGCAACGGCTACCGGCTCAAGCCCGAGGCTCTGGCGGTCAAGATCGCCGGCAGGCATATCGGCGAGGTTACTCACCAGTCGATACGCAAGGCCGGCGCGTGGTTCGACGCTTTGCCGGCGCAGCTCACCGACAAGCAGAGCGAGATCGCGGTGCGCATCCTCAAGGAAATCCGCGAGCGCCTGCAATTCCTCAACGATGTCGGCCTGGACTATCTCGCGCTGTCGCGCAATTCCGGCACGCTGTCGGGCGGCGAGAGCCAGCGCATCCGGCTTGCCTCGCAGATCGGCTCGGGCCTGACCGGCGTGCTTTACGTGTTGGACGAGCCGTCCATCGGCCTGCACCAGCGCGACAATGCCCGCCTGCTCGACACGCTGCGCCATCTGCGCGATCTGGGCAACACGGTCATCGTCGTTGAACACGATGAGGACGCCATCCTGCAGGCCGACCATGTGGTCGATATCGGCCCGGCAGCAGGCGTTCATGGCGGGCGCATCATCGCTCAGGGCACGCCGGCCGACATCATGGCCAATCCGCGCTCGATCACCGGGCAATATCTTTCGGGCGCGCTGGAAGTGTCGGTGCCGACCGAGCGGCGCAAGGGCAAGAAGGGCAAGCGCCTCAGGATCGTCGGCGCGCGCGGCAACAATCTGAAGAACGTGACGGCGGAAATCCCGCTCGGCACATTCTCCGCCGTTACAGGCGTGTCGGGCGGCGGAAAATCAACGCTTCTCATCGAGACGCTGTTCAAGGCGGCGTCGCGCCGCATCATGGGGTCGCGCGAACATGCAGCCGACCACGACCGCATCGAGGGGCTGGAATTCATCGACAAGGTCATCGACATCGACCAGTCGCCGATCGGGCGCACGCCTCGTTCCAACCCCGCCACCTACACAGGCGCATTCACGCCGATCCGTGACTGGTTCGCAGGCCTGCCCGAAGCGAAAGCGCGCGGTTATGCGCCCGGCCGCTTCTCTTTCAACGTCAAGGGAGGGCGCTGCGAGGCGTGCCAGGGCGACGGCGTCATCAAGATCGAGATGCACTTCCTGCCCGACGTCTACGTCACCTGCGACGTCTGCCACGGCAAGCGCTACAATCGCGAAACGCTCGACGTCACTTTCAAGAGCAAGTCGATTGCCGACGTGCTCGACATGACGGTCGAGGAAGGCGCGGAGTTCTTCGCCGCCGTCCCCGCCGTGCGCGACAAGCTGGAAACGCTGGCCAAGGTCGGCCTTGGCTACATCAAGGTCGGCCAGCAGGCCAACACGCTGTCGGGCGGCGAAGCGCAGCGCATCAAGCTCGCCAAGGAACTGTCGCGCAAGGCGACCGGCAAGACGCTCTACATCCTCGACGAGCCCACGACCGGCCTCCACTTCCACGACGTGGCAAAGTTGCTCGAAGTGCTTCAGGAGCTTGTCGATCAGGGCAATACAGTCGTCGTCATCGAGCACAATCTCGAAGTCATCAAGACCGCCGACTGGGTGCTCGATCTCGGCCCCGAAGGCGGCGATGGCGGTGGCGAACTCGTCGCCTCGGGCACGCCGGAGGACATCGTTGAAGAACCGCGCAGCTATACCGGCCAGTTCTTGAGGGAGCTTCTGGAGCGCAGGCCTGGCGGCAAGCGGGAAGCGGCGGAGTAGTCGCCATAGCGCATTGAAGGTTCGGGGACGTGGAGCGAATCGGGCGGTCTGCCGTCACGCCCGCCGCCCCTTCCCCGACGCGCACCGAGCTTTCGTGACCGTCCGCCGATGCCGGACCGATCGCCTGCCCGGCAGCGACTTGCTGACAGAAATTCACAATTACTATCTAGCAAAATCAATCGCTTGTCCGGTTATTCTCCTCAAGCGGTTGTCATTTGCACCTGCGGGGTCCATTTATCGGCCTTGCGCCGACCTGCGCAAATCCAATCCAACACAAGCAGATGGAGGCCCCACTGGTGTCCGACACCACGTATATTTTTGACCATCCCCAGGACGACGATACATTTGGCGGCCGCCTGTCGCGCGCCCGCGATGCAGCGGGGCTAAGTTCCCGAGACCTCGCGTCACGCCTCAGCGTCAGGATCGCAACGGTGGACGCCTGGGAGCGCGATCGTTCCGCTCCGTCCGCGCGCCGCATCACCACGATGGCCGGCATCATGGGCGTCAGCCTGTCATGGCTGCTCGAAGGCATCGGCCCTGCCCCTTCCGCTACGGACGAGACCGCTCCCGCCGCTACCGACGAAAAGCTGACGGACCTGCTCGCCGACCTCAAGCAGCTCAAGGCAGATGTCGCCGGCGTCATCGGCCGCGTCGAACAGCAGATCGGCGCAAGGTAGGCGTCTTTCCCCGCCTGCCGCCGCCCCTGTCAGCAGTCTTAACAAATCGGGTGGACATTTCGCCCTCGCCCGAGCACCGTCGCGTTCGAAATTCAGGAGTAGAACGATGACCGCGACGACTTCGCCAGGCACGATCCGCGCAGGCCAAATTCGCGCTGGGATGGGCGGCTGGACCTTCGAGCCGTGGGAAGGCACCTTCTACCCCGACAACCTATCCAAGAAGAAGCAGCTCGAATTCGCTTCGCGACAGGTGCCGACCATCGAGGTCAACGGCACCTATTATTCGGGCTTCACGCCTGCGACCTATGCCAAGTGGAATGCCGAGACCCCGGAAGGCTTCGTCTTCTCCATCAAGGGCAACCGCTTCGTCACGAATCGCAAGGTGCTGGCCGACGCAGGCGAATCGATGGGAAAATTTTTCGCACAGGGGCTGGAGGAGCTTGGCCCGAAGCTCGGGCCGATCGTCTGGCAGTTTGCCAATACGAAAAAATTCGAGCCGGAAGATTTCGAAGGCTTCCTCAAACTGCTGCCGCGCACGCTGCACGGCCTGCCGCTGCGCCACGCGCTTGAGGTGCGCCACCCGACATTTGCCGTGCCGGAATTCGTCGCGCTGGCCGAGATGCATGAATGCGCCATCTGCTACGCCCATCACCACGATTACCCTGAATTCGCCGACATCACCGCCGACTTCATCTATGCGCGCCTGCAAAAGGGCGAGGATGACCAGCCGACGGCCTACAAGCCTGCCGAACTGACGGCGTGGACGAAGCGGGCAAAGCTCTGGGCCGACGGTGGCCGGCCGGACGACCTGCCCTATGCGGCTCCGGACCGCGCCGCCACGAAAGCTCCGCGCGACGTGTTCGTCTATTTCATCCATGAGGGGAAAGTGCGCGCACCGCATGCCGCGATGGCCTTCATGAAAGAATTGTGATCGCTGCAAAATTTCCTTTGCCGGGTGGTTGCCGAGGCGATCGAAGCTGACTATAGAACCCCCGCACGCGCCCTTCGTCTATCGGTTAGGACGCCACCCTTTCACGGTGGAGAGAGGAGTTCGATTCTCCTAGGGCGTACCATTTTTTCCTGCACTGCCATGCAGCGTCTCATCTTCACGACGCACGACATTCAAAAGCACAATGTCTTGAAACCGCGCCTCGTCGTTGCGACATGAGGCAGGCTCAGCTATTGAACGCTCATGGTCACCTATCTCGACGCCGAACAAGTCCCGTCCAAGAACACAGGCCAGATCCGCCTCTACGGCGCGGACGGCTTTGCCGGCATGCGCAAGGCATGCCAGTTGACCGCGAAGTGTCTCGATGAAGTCACGGCTCTCGTCCAACCCGGCGTCACGACAGATACCATCGACCGATTCGTCTTCGAATATGGCATGGACAACGGCGCGATCCCGGCCACGCTGAATTATCGCGGCTACACGAAATCCACCTGCACCTCGATCAACCACGTCGTCTGTCACGGCATTCCTGACAACAAGCCGCTGCGCGACGGCGACATCGTCAATATCGACGTCACCTTCATCCTCGACGGCTGGCATGGCGATTCCTCGCGCATGTATCCGGTCGGGCGCATCAAGCGCGCCGCCGAGCGGCTGCTCGAAGTGACGCATGAGAGCATGATGCTCGGCATTGCGGCCATCAGGCCGGGCCTGCGCACCGGCGTCATCGGCGCCGCCATCCAGACCTATGCCGAGGCCGAGCGCTGCTCGGTCGTGCGCGATTTCTGCGGCCATGGCGTCGGCCGCCTGTTCCATGACGCGCCCAACATCCTGCACTACGGCACAGCAAACGAAGGCGTCGAAATGCGCCCCGGCATGATCTTTACGGTGGAGCCGATGATCAATCTCGGCCGCCCGCATGTGAAGGTTCTCTCGGATGGCTGGACCGCGGTGACGCGCGACCGGTCGCTGTCCGCCCAGTATGAGCACACCGTCGGCGTTACAGACACCGGTTGCGAGATTTTCACCCTTTCGCCCGGCGGCCTCGACCGTCCCGGCCTGCCGGGATAGGTTTGCCCCGGGGGACGGCCCTGGGGGATGGCATGACGGGCGACGACAGCGACGAGCGAGACGGTTTTCTTGCCGAGGGGCCAGTGCCGCCGCTCGCCTGCACGCCACCGGCAAAAACCGGCCCCGGCAGCCGAGAGCAGAAGAAGGCCAAGCCGCACTATCACGGCCATCGCGACCGCCTGCGCGAACGCGCGCGCAGCGTTGGCGCAGACACCCTGCCCGACTACGAACTTCTGGAATTGCTGCTGTTCCGCTTCGTGCCGCTCGCCGACACCAAGCCTCGCGCCAAGGCGCTGATCGACCGGTTCGGCTCGCTTGCCGAAGTGCTCGGCGCGCCGCCACAGCTGCTTGCCGAAGTGCCGGGCATCGGCCCGGCCGTCGCGTTCGACCTGAAGGTGGTGGCTGCCGCCGCCGGGCGCATGACCAGAGGCGAACTGCGCGACCGGCCGGTGCTCGCCTCATGGTCGGCTGTTGTCGACTATTGCCGCACCGCCATGGCGTTCGAGACGCGCGAACAGTTCCGCATCCTGTTCCTCGACAAGAAGAACAGGCTGATCGCCGACGAGGTGCAGCAGGTGGGCACCGTCGACCATACACCGGTCTATCCGCGCGAGGTGATGCGCCGGGCGCTCGAACTGTCGGCGACGGCCATCGTGCTTGTTCATAACCATCCCACTTGGCCCTTTTTGATCACGATGGATCACGCTCAAGCATCGTAAAACACTGGCTTTTTTTGGGTTGTCGCAGGGGCGGATACCATGGCATAGTGGGGGCGGTTTTAAGGGGATCGGAGCCCTTTTTGACCCCAGTTGCCGGCACCACAAACCCGTCTGGCGACCCCACCAAAAAGCCGATGGAGAACCCCAGTGCCGAGCCTTACAGATGGAGAAATACGCCGCGCCCTGAAGCAGGTTGAGCAGACCCAAAAACAGCTAAGCCTCGTTGACGGCGAAGGACACGGCACCGGCCGCCTGGTCCTCGTCATGAAGCCGATGCCTACCCGTGTGACTGCGGACTGGATGGCGCAGCAATGGCGCGATCAGAAGCGGATCAAGAAGAAGCTCGGCTCATATCCGGCGATGCCGCTCAGCAAGGCGCGAGAAGTGTACAACCGCGATTTCGCGGGGATGATTCAGAAGGGCCGCAGCATCAAGATCGCCGGAGACACCCGCCCCGGTACGGTCGCTGACCTGTTCGAAGCCTATGTCGCGGCCCTCAAGGAGGCCGGAAAGCCATCTTGGAAAGAAGCCGAAAAGGGCCTCAACAAAATCGCCGATACGCTCGGGCGCAACCGCCCGGCACGCGACATCGAACCGGAAGAGATCACGGCGATCATTCGCCCGATCTATGAGCGTGGGAAGCGGTCAATGGCCGACCATGTGCGATCCTACATTCGATCCGCATATAGCTGGGGTCTTAAATCCGAGCATGACTACCGCTCGACCGCAGCGCGCCGCTTTCGGCTCGTTTACAATCCGGCGGCGGGCATTCCGACAGAGCCCAAGAACGTCGGCACACGCTGGCTGGACGAAGATGAGTTCCTCCGGCTCTATCGGTGGCTGGAATGCCCCGACACGCCGGTCCACCCGCCCTATGCCCGTGCCGTCAGGATTCTCCTGTTGACCGGCCAGCGCGTCGAGGAGATCGCGCGTCTGCATGTCGATCAGTGGGACGCCAAGGAGCGGATCATCGACTGGTCCAAGACCAAGAACGGTAAACCCCACGCCATTCCTGTGCCCAAGATCGCGGCGGATCTCATCGAAGAGATAAAGCCCAACGAGCATGGCTGGTTTTTCCCATCGGCCAAAGACCCGTCAAAGCCCGTCAGCCACGGAACGCTCTACTCTTTTATGTGGCGCCAGCGCGAACGTGAGGTCATCCCTGTGGTGACGAACCGCGACCTTCGGCGCACATGGAAAACGCTTGCCGGCAAGGCCGGGCTCTCAAAGGAAATACGCGACAGGATTCAAAACCATACGCTTCAGGACGTCAGCTCGAAACATTATGATCGCTGGAACTACATGGCCGAGAAGCGCGCGGGCATGGCGAAGTGGGACAAGTTCGTCCGCGCCATGCTGGCGAAGAAGCGCCTGAAGGCGGCAGCTTGATGACGCGGCCGCCCAAATCCCCCGCCCCGCGTCGCGCCGGGACAGCCGCGCCGGCCGCCGACATCGACCCGCAAAGCTATGCTGCGTTCGTCGGCGACCTGAAGCAGAGGATCATCGAAGCCCGGCACCGCGCCAGCCTGTCGGTCAACCGCGAGATGATCCTGCTCTACTGGACCATTGGGCGGGATATTCTCACCCGGCAGGTGCGTGAGGGTTGGGGCGCCAAGGTCGTCGACCGGCTCGCCGGGGATCTCCGTCAGGCGTTCCCCGAAATGACCGGGCTTTCGTCCCGAAACCTCAAATATATGCGGGCCTTGGCCGATGCCTGGCCCGATCCCGAAATTGTGCAACGGATCGTTGCACAATTACCGTGGGGCCATAACGTCAGCCTGCTCGATACCGTAAAGGCGCCAGAAGAACGCGCCTGGTATGCCCGGCAGGCCATCGAGCATGGCTGGACGCGGCCCGTCCTTGTCCATCAGATCGAGAGCAATTTGTTCGCCCGCCAAGGCAGCGCGCTAACCAATTTCTCACGAACCTTGCCGGCCGCGCAATCCGAACTTGCCCAACAGCTTCTCAAAGACCCCTACACCTTCGACTTCCTCTCGCTCGGCCCGGACATGCTGGAGCGCGATCTCGAACGCGGGTTGATCGAACATCTGCGCGCGCTGATCCTCGAACTCGGCAAGGGTTTCGCCTTCGTCGGGAGCCAGTATCATCTCGAAGTGGGCGGTCAGGATTATTACCTCGACCTGCTTTTCTATCACCTCCGTCTGCGCTGCTTCGTGGTGATCGAACTGAAGATCGAAGACTTCAAGCCCGAGTTCGCGGGCAAGATGAATTTCTACCTCTCGGCCGTCGACGACCAGCTCCGTCACCCGGACGATCAGCCGACCATCGGCATCATTCTCTGCAAAGGCCGCAACGAGGTGATCGTCGAATACACCTTGCGCGACACCAGCAAGCCGATGGGCGTCGCGCAATACCGCCTCTCGCCGGTCCTGCCGCCACAGCTTCAACGCGACCTGCCGACCGTTGAGGAACTGGCGCGCGAATTTCCGCTCATGTCCGTGGTCAAGCTCCGCATCGAGATCGAGCGGACCTTGAGGGATTTCATGATCGACAATGGCGGCACGCCGGAACGACCGGCCGGTATCACCGAGATGGTGAGCGCCCTGCAGAAGCGCAGGGTCGCGCCCGCCAGCACGAAACCGTTCCTCGCTTCGCTCCGCGTCATGCTGGAAGCCTCGCATGGTGTCGATGTGGACGGGACAAGCGCGCAGCGCGCGATCGATGTCGGCACGACGTTCCTGGCGGAACTGAGGGAGCTGCGGGCACATAGCGGAAAGGACGGCTGAATGTTCCGTCGTCTCGCCGCCTGGATCGAGAAGCGCAGACAAATCCGCCAACGCTGGCAGCAGGACGCGCGGGCGATGATCGTGAAGCACGGCCATCACGCCTATTATGAAGCGCAGCGGCTCGCCGCACGCTGTCGTGCCCAGGGGAACGGGTCCGAGTTCTGGCATTGGGCCAAGGTTGCCTCGGAGGTCGCGCGCCTGTCGCCTGATGCGGAAATGGACATGAAGGTGGTGCAGGCCATCGCCGATGAGGAAATGCGATAGCTTCGGCATCATGATGAAATGGTGGTGGGGGAAAGCCTTCCCCCTGGCCGGCGCCAAGGTCGCCGGCACACCCCCTTCTGCGGGAGATTCCCCCGCAACACCCCCTTTTAGAGTGAGAGTGCGGACGGGTTTTGTCGTGACGGGTTGAGGGCTGGGAGAGAGGCTTCCGGCGCCCGTCGCGGAGAACCGCGATGTCCAGACATGAACGCACCCCTCGGACCGGCACCGACCGAGCGAACCTCTATGACGAAATCACCGGCAAGATCATCGCCGAGCTGGAGGCCGGCCGCGTACCGTGGGTCCAGCCCTGGGGCACCTCGGCGGCTAAGGCGCCGCTCGGCCTGCCGCGCAACGCCACGACCTCCCGTTGCTATAGCGGCATCAATGTCCTGATCCTCTGGGGGGCCGTCATCGAGCACGGCTTTCCCGGCCAGGGCTGGCTCACCTTCCGCCAGGCGCTGTCGCTTGGCGGCCATGTTCGCAAGGGTGAGCGCGGCACCACCGTCGTCTATGCCGACCGCTTCACGCCGGAGGACGAGAAGCGCCGCGCCTTCGAGGCAGGCGAGGAAGCCCACGCGATCCCGTTCCTGAAGCGCTTCACGGTGTTCAACACGGCGCAATGCGACGGCCTGCCCGACGACATCGAGGCGGCTGCGCCCCCGCCGCCGCCCGGCATGATCGAGCCCCAGGTCGAGGCGCTCATCAAGGCGACCGGCATCGACTTCCGCATCGGCGGCAACCGGGCATTCTACGTCCCGTCGCTCGACTATGTTCAGGTGCCGCCGCCGGCCGCCTATTACGAGCCGATCAACTGGCACCGGACGGCGCTGCACGAACTCGGTCACGCCAGCGGCGCAGAGCACCGGCTGAACCGAAATCTTTCCGGCTCCTTCGGCTCGAAGCTCTATTCGGTCGAGGAAATCACGGCCGAGCTGATCTCGGCCTTCTGCTGCGCCTCGCTCGGCATCGTCCCGACCGTGCGCCATGCCGACTATATCGGTTCGTGGCTGGAGGTGCTGCGCGAGGACAACCGCGCAATCGTCCGGGCCGCCTCGCAAGCGAGCAAGGCGGCGGACTGGCTCCTGTCTTTCGCGCCGGGCGCCGAGCGCCTTCCCGACACCAACGATATGCGGAGGGCCGCGTGATGCGCTTCCGCCCTGGGCATCGCCCCGAACCATATCGGGACACGTCGCGCAAACGCGCGGCGTTCCACCGCAAGCAGCGCCTCGAACGCGAGGCCCTGCCGCTCTTCGCCGAGGACATCGCCGCCACCCAGCATGGCGTCGACGAGGAAATGGCTCGCCGCACCATCTGGTGGGACGAGTATGAACGCGATCGCCGCGATCAACGCGCGGCCTGGTGGCGCAAAGGCCGTGCCCGGCTCTTTGCGCTGCCCGATCCCTTGCGCGCCCGCGTCCGCGAAATCTGGCGGACCTGCCCATATCCCGCCGATCCGGCGAGCTTCGCCGATTTCCTGCATCAGATCGCCGTCGGCAAGCTCGATCCCGAACGGCCGCCATGGGTCTTCCATCAGGCGCGCTCGGCCCGCATCACCCGCAATCCGTCGAGCTTCCACGACGCCTTCCGCCAGATCGGCAAGCGAAAGGTCACAGGCGGCCCGAACAGAGCCGACAGCGACGAGCGGCTGTTCTGCGGCAATCTCGGGTCGGGCATCCTGTTTCTGAACGAACGGGTGCATCCCATTGATCGCTCGGCGGGTTTCTACGCCGTGTCCGACCATCGCCTGCGCGATTCCCATCTTCGCCATGCCGATCATCGCGTTGAGATCGAAGTGCGCGGCGAATGCTCGGATGCCGACGTCGCGCTGATCGAGCGGCTGGCGCAGGCCGGCGAGACGCGGCCCGTCACCGTCCAGCGGATCGTTCCTGTCACGATCGCCGGAGGTACCCGGCCATGAGGCGCGGGCGTGGCGCTCTCCCGCTCGGCGTCCCGCCAGCCGCACCGCCGATAGAGGGAGAGAGGGGATGAGATTTCATGACGGGTTAGGTTCGAGAGAGAGGCTCTCGGCGCCCGTCGTGGAGTAAAGACCATGGCCAAAGCTGCCCGCAAGAAGAACCCCGCCGTCGCGATGATCGAGTTTTCCCGCACGCGCGACATTCCGTTCAACCGCATCCGGCTGTCGGACAGCAATGTCCGCGAGATCGACGTCGAACAGGGCCTCGACGAGCTGACCCAGGACATCGACCGCCGCGAAGACCTCGTGATGGGCCTCAATGTCCGCGCCGTCCTCGACGATGCCGGCGCCGAGACCGGCGACTTCGAGACCCCGGCCGGCGGCCGGCGCTACCGCGCCATCGCCCGCCTGGTCGCGGCGGGCCGCTTCGCCGAAGACGGTCTCATTCCCTGCCTCGTGAAGAAGGCCAATGCGAAGACCTCGGCCGTCGACGATTCCTATGCCGAGAACGTCATCCGGCTGGCGCTGCATCCGCTCGACCAGTTCAAGGCGTTCAAGCGCATGGTCGATGGCGGCATGTCGAAGGAGGAAGTCGCCGACGCCTATCGCACCACGCCGCGCTATATCGCCCAGCGGCTGCGCCTTGCCCGCGTCGCGCAGCCCCTCATGGACGCCTATGCGCGCACCGAGATGACGCTGGCGATGCTGGAGGCGTTCACCGTCAATCCCGATCATGCCCGTCAGGAGCAGGTCTGGGAGGCGATCCAGCGTTCACACAACCGCCAGCCCTGGTATATCCGCGATCTCCTGACCGAGACGACGGTTCCGACCGACGACAAGCGCGCGCAGTTCGTCGGCGTCGAAACCTATGAACAGGCCGGCGGCGTGATGCTGCGCGATCTCTTCTCCGACGAAGACGAAGGCTGGCTGGAAAATCCCGAGATGCTCGACCGGCTGGTCTCCGACAAGCTGAAGGGCATCGCCGATGACGTCGCGGCCGAGGGCTGGAAGTGGATCGAGGTCGATACCGATCTGCCCTACGGCCACGATCGCGGCCTTCGCGTCCTCAACGCCACGTTCCCCGATCTGACCGAAGAGGAACGCGCTACCCGCGAGGCGCTGGGCGAGGAATATGAGCGGCTCGAGGCGGAACACGCCGACTATGACGAGCTGCCCGACGACATCGATGCGCGCCTCGGCGAGATCGAGGCCGCGCTGAGCGCCTTCGAGAATCGTCCGGCGATCTATGACGCCGATGAGATCGCGCGCGCGGGCGTCTTCATCAGCATCGACCGCGCCGGCCAGCTCGTCGTCGCTCGCGGCTATGTCCGTCCCGAGGACGAGGCGCCCGTCACCGTCGACGGTGAGGATGATGCCGGCGATGGCGAGCGTGATGCCGAAGGCGGTGCGGTCGCGACCCAGGCGAGCGTCCAGCGCGCCGTCATCACCATCGGCGGCGAGCCGGTGGACGCGGAGGACGACGAGGACGACGCGATCAAGCCGCTCCCCGAACGGCTGGTGATCGAGCTGACCGCCCATCGCACGCTGGCGCTCCACGATGCGCTCGCCAACAACCCGCATGTCGCGATGACGGCGCTCCTGCACCGCCTGGTCATGCAGCGCTATCACTACTCGGCGCCGACCGGCTGCTTGGAGGTCTCCGTGCGACAGCGGCATCTCGGCGTGCAGGGCAGCGATCTCGGCGACACGCCCTCGGCCAAGGCCATCGACGAACGCTTCGACGCCTGGAAGGCCGACGTTCCCTCGGACGAAGGCGCGCTCTGGGACTGGATCGCCGCGCTCGACGATACGAGCCGGATGGCGCTGCTCGCCCATTGCGTCAGCTACGGCGTCAACGCCCTCTACGAGCGGCCGAACCCCCACAGCGGTTCCGGCGTCTCGCAGTTCGGCCTTGATTGTCGCCTGTCGGGTGCTGATCGCATCGCCCGCGCCACCGGCTTCGACATGGTGATGGACGGCGGCTGGAGGCCGACGGTCGATAACTATCTCGGCCGCGTCACCAAGCCCCGCATCCTCGAAGCCGTTCGCGAAGGCGCTGGCGAGCGCGCCGCCCAGCTCATCAGCCATCTGAAGAAGGGCGACATGGCGAAGGAGGCCGAGCGCCTGCTGGCCGAAACCGGCTGGCTGCCCGAGCCGTTGCGCCTGGTCGAACTCGACGGTGACGTCGCGGACGCGGACGATGCCGGTGATGGCGATGCCCTGCCGGACTTCCTGGTAGGCGATGGCGACGACGACGAAGCCACCGAGACCGAAGACGAGCAAGTCGTTCTCGTCGCGGCCGAATGATCGAAACGGCGGGGAGCGGCGTCGGTCGCTTCCCGCCGCCATTCATGGAGATGACCATGCCTGACCCTCATCCTGCCCACGCCGGCCGGGTCGTTTTTCAGTATCTCGTTCCGGTCCACGTCGAGGTCGAAGACGGCCTCGTTACCTGCGTCACCATCATTGATGAGACGCCGGTGCGCGATCCCGCCATTGTCGAGGGCGATCCTGCCGATCTCGCCTCGGCCGTCGCGGCCTCTGATGACGGACAATCCTGGCCGTCCTGGCGGTTCGGCTACTGATCTCGCTTTCACATGCGCCCGATCATCCGGTGGGGCGCAATTTTCATGCGGGCCACGGCCGCTTTCCGAGAGTGAAGAGAGGCAGAGGCCGGTCGGCCTGGCCGTGACGGGTTACGAGGTGGAGGAGAGGCTTCCGCCGCCCGTCGCGGAGTTGATCCCATGACCCTTGCCCGCCAATCCCGCGTCGCCCCGATCGGCGCCATTCTCGCGCATCATGTCCTGCCGGCCCTCCAGCACGCGCAGAAATTCCCGCTGCGGATCTCCTGCATCGGCACCGCCAGCTACGACGGCATGGAAGCCCACGGTTTTGACCAGAACGTCACCGTCGGCGAATGCCCGTCACCCGAAGAGGCCATGTCCGTCGCCAGCGGCCGGATCGCCCGCGGCGACATCCGCGTCGGGACCGACGACATGCTGCGCTTCCGCCCGCGCATGATGGTCATTCAGGACTGCGATCAGGGCCTGGTTCTCGCCGGAACCGTCAGGGCCGGGATTATCCTCTGGCAGCAGCCCGTCGCATCAGATGCCGAGGCCCGCCAGATCGTGACCGAGGCGAGCAAGCTGCGCGGCGCGGCCTTCGCCGCGGCCGGTCGCGGCGAGCACGGCCCGGCCCGTGACTATCGCTATCGCGCCAGCCAGCTTGAGGCGCGGCTGGTCGATGCGTTCTGGCGCGAGACCGCCGCCGAGCTTCTGCGATTGCCGCTGGCCGCCTGATCTCCCGCCACCGCCTTTACCGCATCCCCTTCAATTCGCCCGGCCTCGCGCCGGGCTTTGTCGTTTCAGGAGCCAGTCATGGCCGACTATTTCACCCACTTCTCCTCCCTGCTCGATGTGGGCACGCCCGCCAACGCCGCTCGCGCGCTCGAACTCTACAACACGCTCGCCGCCGAGAACGCGGCCGAAGACCCGCCCTCGGAAGGCTTCCTCGTGTCGATCGAGCCGGCGCATGGCGGCACTGCTCTGGATGCGCGATGACACCACCGGCGATCCCGCCCATGTCATCCGGTTCGTCCTGCGGTGCGCGAGCGCGTTCGGTCTCACCGGCCGCTGGGGCCTCCAATATGCCAACACCTGTTCAAAGCCGCGCCTCGACGGCTTCGGCGGCGGCGCGCATGTCGTGGATCTCGCCACCGGCGAGACCATCGCCTGGACCTATACCGATGGCTGGCTTGCCGAGGTTCTCGCCGGAGACGATCCCGACGCTCGACCTCGGCCGGCGCCCGGCTGAACGGCCGGACGCTCGTATCCGCCATCGCCACGGCCCTTATCGCATCCCTTCAATTCGCCCGGCCTCGCGCCGGGCTTTGTCGTTTCAGGAGACCCTCATGGCTATCCCCGATCATGCCCGCACGAATTTCAACACCCTGCTGCGCGCGGCAGGCGACGGCAATCTGGCCCTCATGGAGTGCCTCGATGCCGCTTCCGGCGAACGGCGTTATGTCCTCTGCGCGGTCGGCCGCGACGGTGGCGATGTCATCATGACGCCATTCGGACATCTCGCCGACGGCAATCCCTATGACGCCTATCTCCCGCCGGACCCCGATGATCCGGCAGGCTTCCTCACAGCCGAACAATGCCGGGGCACGGCATGATGACCGTCGATGAGATATTCGCCGAGGACGGGCGCAATTCTCCCGCCGAACGCTCGCTTCCGTGGGAGGAAAGCCGCAACGGCACTGTCGTCGTCGTGGAGCCGAAGCCGCATTGGGCGTCCGACATGGTGGCGTTCCGACTGACCGATCGAGCTTGGTGCTACTATGCCGACTGGTGCGCGAACGGCTCCGGCGCGCGTTTCTTTGATCATCCCGAAACCCGCGGCGACGACGTGATGATGAAGGCGCGGGCCATGATCTCCCGCGAACTCGCGGACGGCCTATGGGCGGCTAGATAGTGGGCCGGGACGGGTCCGGGCAGTGAAGGGAGAGCCGGTCAGGTTTTCCCATTCCGCTCTCTGGAGACGTTTCCCATGTCCACCGATACCCTCGCAAAACCGGCCGCCAGCGGAACGACCTTCTATCTGGCATAACCCGAACTTTTAGCATATTACTTATATCAATGAGTCTTGAAGTATTGAGATGATAATGCACGAAAAGCAGGCCCTCGGCGCCTTCGCGGCGCTGTCGCAGGAAACAAGGCTGCGCATCGTTCGTCTTCTGGTGACGGCTGGACCCGAAGGCATGTCCGCCGGCGCGATTGGCGAAGCGATGGATAGCGCCTCGTCGTCGCGCATGTCTTTTCATCTGAGCCATCTCGAGCAGGCCGGGCTTGTCGAGTCCCGCCGCGAAGGGCGGTCGATCATCTACAGCGCTGTCCTTACGGCCCTTTCCGGCCTTGTCGAATTCCTCATGCGCGACTGCTGCCAAGGCCACCCCGAGGTGTGCCATCCGGCCATGGCCGCACTGTCCTCCTGCTGCGAACCCACGAAAGGCTCTATCCGTGGCTGACACCTTCATGGACGTCATCATCTATCACAACCCCGATTGCGGCACCTCGCGCAACACGCTGGCGCTGATCCGCAACGCCGGTGTCGAGCCGCATGTCGTCGAATATCTCAAGACGCCGCCGTCGCGCACGATGCTGACGCAGCTCGTCCAGCGCATGGGCATTTCCGTTCGCGCGCTGCTTCGTGAGAAAGGCACGCCCTATGCGGAACTCGGGCTTGGCGATCCCGCGTTGACCGACGGCCAGCTTCTCGACGCCATGATGGCGCACCCGGTCCTCATCAACCGGCCTATCGTCGTCAGCCCGAAGGGTGTTCGGCTCTGCCGCCCTTCGGAAGACGTTCTCGACCTGCTGCCACCGCAGCGAGGCGAGTTCATCAAGGAAGACGGCGAGCGTGTGGTGGACGAGCGCGGCCGCCGCGTAGCGACGGCGTGAGGAAAATCCATGTCCACCTTTGAACGCTATCTGACCATTTGGGTCGCACTCTGCATCGTTGCCGGCATTGCGCTCGGCCATGTCATGCCCGGCGTGTTTCAGGCCATCGGCGCGGCGGAAATCGCCAAGGTCAATCTGCCGGTGGCCGTGCTGATCTGGCTGATGGTCATTCCGATGCTCTTGAAGATCGATTTCGCCGCGCTCGGCGAGGTCGGCCGCCACTGGCGCGGCATCGGCGTGACGTTGTTCGTCAATTGGGCGGTGAAGCCATTTTCCATGGCGCTGCTCGGCTGGCTGTTCATCGGTTGGCTGTTCCGGCCGCTGCTGCCCGCCGAACAGATCGACTCCTATATCGCCGGCCTCATCATCCTAGCCGCCGCGCCTTGCACAGCGATGGTGTTCGTCTGGTCCAATCTGACCAAGGGCGAGCCGCATTTCACGTTGAGCCAGGTCGCGCTCAACGATGCGATCATGGTGGTGGCCTTCGCGCCGATCGTCGGCCTGTTGCTCGGCCTGTCGGCGATCACCGTGCCATGGGGCACGCTGCTCTTGTCGGTCGTGCTCTATATCGTGATTCCGGTGATCGTCGCGCAGATCGCGCGCCGCCGCCTGCTGGCGACCGGCGGGCAAGCCGCGCTCGACCGGCTGCTGGCGAAGCTCGGGCCGGTCTCACTCGTTTCGCTGCTGGCGACGTTGATGCTGCTGTTCGGCTTCCAGGGCGAACAGATCATCGCGCAGCCGATAGTCATCGCGCTGCTCGCTGTGCCGATCCTGATCCAGGTCTATTTCAACTCGGGGCTAGCCTATCTGCTCAATCGGGTCTCCGGCGAACAGCATTGCGTTGCCGGCCCCTCGGCGCTGATCGGCGCGTCCAACTTCTTCGAGCTGGCGGTTGCCGCCGCCATCAGCCTGTTCGGCTTCCATTCGGGCGCGGCGCTCGCCACCGTCGTCGGTGTGCTGATCGAAGTCCCGGTCATGCTTTCAGTCGTCTGGATCGTGAACCGCTCTAAGGGTTGGTACGAGAGCGGTAGCAAGACTGCTGCCATCGCAGAGGTGAATCGCTGATGACGATCCCATTTGGAGTTTGCGATGAGCGCGCACGATGAATCCGACCGGACCATTGCCCCTGCCGAAGGCTCCGTTCTCGAAGTCTTCTTCGCTTTCCTGAAGCTCGGCCTGACGTCCTTTGGCGGTCCGATTGCGCATCTCGGCTACTATCGGGACGAGTTGGTGGTCCGTCGCAAATGGATCGACGAGGCCGGCTATGCCGATCTGGTTGCGCTCTGCCAGTTTCTGCCGGGGCCGGCGTCGAGCCAGGTCGCGTTTTCGCTCGGCGTGCTGCGCGTCGATGGGCTGATCGGCGGTCTCGCCGCATCGCTTGCGTTCACGCTGCCGTCGGCGATCATCCTGTTCGCCTTCGCGCTTGGCGCGGCCGCGTTCACCGGACCTCTCGCGGAAGGCTTCCTCCATGGCCTGAAACTGGTTGCCGTCGCCGTCGTCGCACAGGCGATCTGGGGCATGGCAAAAAGCCTGACGCCGGACAAGCCACGTGCGGCGATCGCACTCGTCGCCATCGGCATCGCGGTCTTCGCCTCCGGGTCACTCGGGCAGATCGCCGCGATCGCGGGCGGCGCAATCCTCGGACTCTGGTTCTGTCGCGGCAACGGCGCGGCCGTCACCGGCCAGCTGAGCTTTCCGGTCTCGCGGAGAGGTGGCGCAATCTCTCTGGCCATTTTTGCTGCGCTGTTCGTGATCCCTCCGTTTCTTGCCAGCGCCTCTGGTCATCAGGCGATTGCGTTGTTCGATGCCTTCTATCGTTCCGGAGCGCTCGTGTTCGGTGGCGGCCATGTGGTCCTGCCGCTCCTGCAAGCGGAAGTCGTGACGCCTGGATGGGTGAGCAATGAATCCTTTCTCGCCGGGTACGGTTTGGCGCAAACGGTTCCGGGGCCTCTCTTCACCCTCGCCGCCTATCTCGGCGCGGTGATGGGACCGGAGCCGAATGGCCTCGCCGGAGCGGGCATCGCGCTCATCGGCATCTTTCTGCCGGGTCTGCTGCTAGTCTATGGGATGCTGCCATATTGGGACGCGCTGCGGCTGCGTCCGGCGGCTCAGGCGGCGATGCGTGGCGCGAACGCTGCCGTGGTCGGTATTCTTGGCGCGGCGCTCTACAATCCTGTCTGGACAAGCGCCGTGCTTTCCCCGCGCGATTTTGCTCTGGCGCTGGCTGGCTTTCTCCTCCTCACGGTCTGGAAGTCGCCGCCATGGATCGTGGTCGTGCTGCTCGCCGTCGCTGGTCTCGTTTTTGGCGGGGTGTTGAGATGAACCGTATCGGCATCGTTCTGGCTCTTCTGTCGGCCATCTTGTTCGGGGCCAGCACGCCATTTGCCAAGCTCATGCTTGGATCGGTCGATCCTTGGATGATGGCGGGTTTGCTCTATCTCTGCGCCGGTCTCGGCCTTGCCGTCATCCACGGATCGCGTACGGTCCTGCAACTGCCCGCCGTCGAAGCGCCGTTGCGGCGTGCCGACATGCCATGGCTCGCCTTGGTCATCCTGGCCGGAGGGCTGCTCGGGCCGCTGTTGCTGATGTTTGGATTGACCCGGACAGACGCGGCGACGGCCTCGCTCCTGCTTAATCTCGAAGGGCTCGCTACGATGGGCATCGCCTGGCTCGTGTTCAGCGAGAATGTCGATCGACGGCTGCTCCTGGGTGCTTTTGCCATTCTCATGGGCGCGGTCGTTCTGTCCTGGCAGGGACAGGCGTCATTGCAATGGGGTGCGATCCTGATCGCTGGCGCCTGCGTCTGCTGGGGGATCGACAACAATCTCACCCGCAAACTGTCCTCGGCCGATCCCGTGCAGATCGCCATGTTCAAGGGGCTGGTTGCCGGCACCATCAACCTCATCATAGCGACCCTCAACGGCAGCGCCCTTCCGCCGGCAGGCATCGTCGTGGCTGCCGGCGTGATCGGTCTGCTGGGCTATGGCGTCAGCCTCGCGCTGTTCATCCTCGCTCTCCGTCACCTCGGGACCGCGCGGACAGGCGCCTATTTCTCTCTGGCCCCATTTGTTGGTGCGGTGCTGGCTGTCCTGATTTTGGGAGAGCCGATTTCGGTGACGCTCCTCATCGCCGGAGGTCTGATGGGCTTCGGCCTATGGCTGCATCTGTCCGAGCGGCACGATCATGACCACGTTCATGAAGCGATGGAGCATGAACATCGGCACAGTCACGACGAGCATCATCAACATGAGCATGGTCCGGGCGATCCGGCCGGCGAACCGCATAGCCATTGGCATCGGCATGCCCCCCTGGTGCATCGCCATCCGCACTATCCCGATCTGCATCATCGCCACGATCACGGACATGCTCGCTCGTGAGACGGCCGAAGCAGATCCCCGATCCTTACGCTGAAAGGCGGATAAGTCGCTCTCGTCGCGGCCAAGTGACCGAAATGGCGCGGAGCGACCGCAAGCCGCCCTCCGCTGCGCTTTCATGGAGGTGATCGATACATGCGCCTCGCCATCTGGTGGAGCGCTTTTTTCGGGATGGCCACAGTCTTTACCCCAAGGCACTGAGAGATAGAGAGCGGCCGGGACGGGTTTGAGCCCGTCCGGTCCGAGAGAGAGCGCCGGCGGGCTTGCCCGTTTCCGCTCTCCCGAGGATTTCCCGATGAACGCTCTGCTTCCCCTTGCCGATACGCTGCCGGCGACGCCGCTCGCAGCGCCCGGCGATGCCGCCGTCGCCGTCCACGCGGCCGCTCTGTTGATCCTGCCACATCTCGAACGCGGCGCGCGTGTCGATGCCGTCGCCCTGCGCGGGGCGATGGAAACGGCGTTCGGCGGTTCGGACACCACCGGCCTCTGGGACTGGAAAACCGCCTATGAGGCGTGCGAGGTCGCCACCGTCCTGTTCCTGCGCAAATACGGAAAGGCGCTTTTCCGCAAAGCCGGTTCTCCGGTCGCAGCACTCCCGCTGCTCGGCAAGATCGTCGGGCTTCTGCCGACCCATACCCGCCGCTCGCAGGAGAGCCAGGCGCTCCAGCAATTCTCGACACCGATCCCGCTTGGCCTGGTCGCCACGACTGCCGCCGCGATCACGACCGCCGACCGCGTGCTGGAACCCTCGGCAGGGACCGGCCTGTTGGCGATCCTCGCGGAAATCGCCGGCGGCTCGCTCGTGCTGAACGAGCTGGCCGACACGCGCGCCGCGCTTCTTTCCTCTCTCTTTCCGACCATTCCCGTCACCCGCTTCGACGCGGCCCAGATCGACGATCATCTCGACGCCGCCACCGTTCCGTCTGTCGTGCTCATGAACCCGCCGTTCTCGGCCATGGTCCATGTCGAGGGCCGCGTGGCCGACGCCGCGTTCCGCCATGTCGCCTCCGCGCTCGCGCGCCTGGCTCCGGGCGGCCGCCTCGTTGCGATCACCGGCTCGAACTTCGGCCCGGAAGCTCCGGCCTGGACCGACGCCTTCGTCCGTCTGCAGGAGCGCGGCCGCGTCGTCTTCTCCGCCGGGATCGACGGCAGCGTTTACGCCAAGCATGGCACGACCTTCGCCACGCGGCTCACCGTCATCGACAAGCTGCCCGCCGATGATCCCACGGTCTTCCCGGTCTCGCCGGGCACCGCGCCGGATGCCGCGACCCTTATGGACTGGATCGGCGCATATCTTTCGCCGCGCCTGCCGGTCGATCCCTCCGTCATCGTTCCAACCGCGGCACCCGCCGCCGCGCGCAGCGTGCGCGGCTATCTCAACCGTGCCGCCAGGATCGCGCCCGCCGCTGTCGCGGCCGAGCCGGAAGGCGTCGCGCTCGCCTATGAGATCGTCGACACGCTGCCCGAAGCCGGAACCACCGACGATGGCCGTATCTCCGACGCCATCTATGAAGAATACGGATTGCAGGCGATCCGTATTTCCGGCTCTCAGGCTCACCCGACCAAGCTGGTGCAGTCGGCGGCGATGGCGTCCGTCGCGCCGCCGAAGCCGAGCTATTACCCGCATCTCCCCGCCAACATCCGCGATCTCCTGTCCGACGCCCAGCTCGAAACGCTGGTCTATGCGGGCGAAGCCCATTCGGACTATCTCGCCGGTTCGTGGACGGTGGACGAGACGTTCGATCTCGTCTCGGCCGCGCGCGACGATGCCGAGAAGGCCGTGCGCTTCCGGCGCGGCTTCTTCATCGGCGACGGCACCGGCGTCGGCAAGGGCCGCCAGTCCGCCGCGATCATCCTCGACAACTGGCTTCAGGGCCGGCGCAAGGCGGTCTGGATCTCCAAATCCGACAAGCTGCTGGAGGACGCCCAACGCGACTGGAGCGCGCTCGGCATGGAGCGCCTGCTTGTCACGCCACTGTCACGCTTCCCGCAAGGGCGGTCGATCACGCTGCCCGAAGGCGTCCTATTTACAACCTACGCCACGCTACGGGGCGACGACCGCGGCGAGCGGGTTTCCAGGGTCAAGCAGATCGTCGAATGGTTGGGCTCCGATTTCGATGGAGCCATCATTTTCGACGAGGCGCACGCGATGCAGAATGCCGCCGGAGGTAAGGGTGAACGCGGCGACGTCGCCGCCTCGCAGCAGGGCCGCGCCGGGCTTCGCCTCCAGCACGCGCTCCCGAACGCCCGCATCACCTACGTCTCGGCGACCGGCGCCACCTCCGTCCACAATCTCGCCTATGCCCAGCGGCTCGGCCTCTGGGGCGGCGAGGATTTCCCGTTCTCGACCAGGGCCGAGTTTGTCGAGGCGATCGAAGCCGGCGGCGTCGCGGCGATGGAGGTGCTGGCGCGCGACCTTCGGGCGCTCGGCCTCTATACCGCCCGCTCGCTCTCCTTCGACGGCGTGGAATACGAGCTGGTCGAGCACGCGCTGACGCCCGAGCAGACCCGCATCTACGACGCCTATGCCGGGGCCTTCGCCATCATCCATAACAATCTCGACGCGGCGATGGAGGCCGCCAACATCACCGGATCGTCCGGCACACTGAACAAGCAGGCGAAGTCCGCCGCCCGCTCGGCCTTCGAGTCCGCCAAGCAGCGCTTCTTCGGCCATCTGCTCACGTCGATGAAAACGCCGACCTTGATCCGGTCGATCACCGCCGATCTGGAAGCCGGTCATTCCGCCGTGATCCAGATCGTCTCGACCGGTGAGGCGCTGACGGAGCGGCGTCTGGCCGACATCCCGACAGAGGAATGGAACGATATTCGGGCGGACATCACGCCGCGCGAATATGTCCTGTCCTACCTCGAAACCAGCTTCCCGGTTCAGCTCTACGAGCCGTTCACCGACAGCGACGGCAAGGTCTCGTCGCGCCCGGTCATGCGTGACGGCCAGCCGGTCGAATGCCGCGAGGCCGTCGCCCGCCGCACCGCGCTGATCGAGAAGCTGGCGAGCCTGCCGGCCGTCCCCGGCGCGCTCGACCAGATCGTTCAGCACTTCGGCACCGACATAGTGGCCGAAGTGACGGGCCGCTCGCGCCGGATCGTCCGCAAGGGCCAGCGGCTCGTGGTAGAGAACCGTGCGGCTTCGGCCAACCTCGCCGAAACGCAGGCGTTCATGGACGACGACAAGCGCGTCCTGATCTTCTCCGACGCAGGCGGCACGGGACGCAGCTACCACGCCGAGCTGTCGGCGCGGAACACGCGCCTGCGTGTCCATTACCTCCTCGAACCCGGCTGGAAGGCCGACGCCGCCATCCAGGGCCTCGGCCGCACGCACCGCACCAACCAGGCGCAGCCGCCGCTCTTCCGACCGATCGCGACGGACGTGAAGGCCGAGAAGCGCTTCCTCTCGACCATCGCCCGCCGCCTCGACACGCTCGGCGCCATCACGCGGGGCCAGCGCCAGACGGGCGGGCAAGGTCTGTTCCGCCCCGAAGACAATCTGGAAAGCCCCTATGCGCGCGATGCGCTGCGCCAGCTCTACATGCTGCTGGTGCGCGGCAAGGTCGAGGGCTGCTCGCTCGACCGCTTCGAGTCAGCCACCGGCCTGAAGCTGATGGATTCGACCGGGATCAAGGACGATCTGCCGCCGATCACCACCTTCCTCAATCGGCTGCTGGCGCTCACTATCGAGCTTCAGGGCGTCCTCTTCACCGCCTTCGAGCAACTGCTGACGGCGCGCATCGAGGGCGCCATCACCAGCGGAACCTATGACGCCGGGCTGGAGACGCTGACCGCCGAGCGGTTCACCGTCACCGACCGCAAGACCATCTACGTCCATCCGGGCACCGGCGCCGAGACGCGGTTGCTCACCATCACGCAGCGCGAGCGCAATCGTCCGCTGACCCTGGACGCAGCACTCGGCCATCTCGATGACCGGCGCGCGAAGCTCCTCGTCAACGAGCGTTCCGGCCGGGCCGCCGTGCAGGTGCCGACCACCAGCATCATGCTCGATGATGGCGAGATCGAGCGCCGCGTGCGCCTGCTGCGCCCGATGGAGGGGCATAACATTCCCCTCAAGACCATGGCCGAAACGCACTGGATCGAGGCCGATCAGGATGCGTTCGCCGCCGCCTGGAGAGCCGAGATCGCCGAGGTGCCGGAGTTTGCCGACAGCACGATCCATGTCGTCACCGGCTTGCTGCTCCCCATCTGGAAACGCCTGCCGAATGAATCGACGCGCGTGTATCGCCTCCAGACCGATGACGGTGAGCGCATCATCGGCCGCAAGGTCTCTCCGGCCTGGGCCGCCAACGCGACCACGACCGGCACGATCGCGCTCACGCCCGATGACGCCTTCATGGCGCTGACGGACGGTCGCACGATCCTCGATCTCGCCGAGGGCCTTCAGCTTCGGCGCGCTCGCGTCATGGGCGCGAACCGCATCGAACTCTCCGGCTTCACCGACACCATGCGCGAGCGGCTCACCGTCTATGGCCTGTTCCACGAAATCATCTCGTGGAAGCTGCGCATGTTCGTGCCGGTCGACGCCAATGGGCCGATCGTGCTCGCAAAGCTGCTCGAACGCTGGCCTGTCGAGCGCATCGGTGAGCGGGAGGCGGCGTAAATGGCTCGCCTCGCAGCTTCCGAACTGGCGATCCGTCTCGGCCGACACGCCGAGGCGGTTTGCCGTCATTATCTGTCGTCCGGCCACCGAGCCGGACGATACTGGCAGGTCGGCGACGTCCGCAACACGCCGGGCCGGTCGATGTTCGTGCGGCTGGCCGGGCCGGAAACCGGCAAGGGCGCAGCCGGCAAATGGACGGATTCCGCAACTGGCGAGCATGGCGATCTTCTCGACGTCATCCGCGAAAGCTGCGGGCTGATCGACTTCAAGGACATTGCCGACGAGGCGCGGTCCTTCCTGGCCTTGCCGCATCCCGAACCCGAACACGGTGATCGTGGCTGGCGACCGGCATCGGTGCCGGCAGGATCGCCCGAAGCCTCGCGACGGCTCCTTGCCATGGCGAAGCCCATCGGCCGGACGCTCGTGGAAACGTATTTGCACAATCGCGCCATTACGGCTTTGCACGAAACCGGAGCCTTGCGCTTCCACCCCCGCTGCTACTATCGGGCCGACGAGAACGCGCCGACCGAGACCTGGCCGGCGATGATCGCTGCCGTCACCGACCCCGCCGGCGCCATTGCGGGCGCGCACCGCACCTGGCTCGATCCCGGCGGCTTCACCGAGGCGCGTCTTGGCCGTGCGCCGATCGAGACGCCCCGGCGTGCGATGGGTGATCTCCTGGGAAACGCCGTCCGCTTCGGCATGGGCAGCGAGGTGATGTCGGCCGGCGAAGGCATCGAAACGGTGCTGTCCGTCCGCACGGTTCTGCCCGCTATGCCGTCTCTGGCGGCGCTCTCGGCGGCCCATCTCAGCGCCATCCTGTTCCCGACGACGCTGCGGCGGCTTTACATCGCCCGCGACAACGATCCGGCCGGCGACGGTGCGATGGCGACCCTGACGGAGCGTGCGAGCGCGGTCGGGATCGAGGCGGTCGTGCTCACGCCACGGCTCGGTGACTTCAACGAAGATCTCAGGTTCCTCGGCCACGACGCACTGGCGGCACGGCTGCGGGACCAGATCGTCTCGCAGGACATAGCACGCTTCATGGTGCTGGCGGCCTGATCGGTCACGGTCAGGTGCAGCGGCAACGCGGTATCGTGGGGCCGGTTCAGCCATGGCGATCTGCCTCCGGCGCGGAGAGGCCACACCCACGGCCTTCTGAGAGGGCGATCGGGGCGTCAGGCGGGCCGGACAGGCAATGCCGGTTGCCAACGATTTTCCGCCGCGCCCCAAGGGGCGCTTTGCATCGCGAGGCAAAATCGCCGGCCCCCGTCATCCTCCTCTGCGTTCCGGCCTCCCGCTGCGCGTCCGGTGCAGGTCCGTCCCGCCCGCCGCCTTTCGTCGCCACGAAGGCCGCGATGGGCGCGGCCACGAGCCGAAGGCAGACCACCATGACCGAACACCACGATACCGACTACGAGCCGCACCACGAATCTTCCCCGACCGATCACGTCCTTCAGGAACTGGCGCTCTACGGCTACCGTCCCTTCGAGGACGAACCCGACCCGCGACCGCTCCCCGAGGGCAATGTCGTGGCCGGCAGCATCGCCGACATCTTCGACGCCCTCGTGGTGGCGCTCTCGGACACCCGCCTCGAACCCGACCTCGAAGAACTGCTCTGGGGCACGGTCAACCTCTTCCAGCGCGCGGGCGACCGGATCGCACGCGAGCTAGACGACAACGAAGTCGCGCAGCGCCGCCTTCAGAGGGAACAGGACGGCTCGGAGGTGAAGTCCGTAGAACTGGAGCGCCTGACGGCAGAGGGCCAGACCCTTCTCGAACGGCGCGACGCCTTCGAGTTGATGCGCGACCAGGCCGCCGAATACTTCGAGCGCCACACCCACTCCGTCTGGCGGCCGCGCACGGGTTCCATAGTCAACCATCGCAACCTGACCGCCGCAATGATCGACAGCCGCGACTTCCTCGCCGCGAAGAAGCAGGCCGAGAACGAGGTGCTCCTTCCGCCCGGCCCGAAAGTGGCCTTCACCGGCGGTCTCGACTACAACGACCATCGCCTGATCTGGGCCAAGCTCGATCAGGTTCACGCCAAGCACCCCGACATGGTGCTGCTGCACGGTGGAAGCCCGAAGGGCGCCGAACTCATCGCCGCGAAATGGGCCAGCAACCGCAAGGTCACGCAAATCCCCTTCAAGCCCGACTGGACCAAGCACGCCAAGGCAGCGCCGTTCAAGCGCAACGATGCGATGCTCGACACCATGCCGATCGGGGTCATCCACTTCCCCGGAACCGGGATTCAGGACAATCTCGCGGACAAGGCCCGCAAGCTCGGCATCCCGGTCATGAAGTTCGACGGCGGCGCGTAAGCGCCGCCGAAAGGCGGCTGCGACAGCCGCCAATACTTGACGACGCGGCAATGAGAAGGCTTTTATGATGTTTCCTTGCAGAACCGGCGACGCAGCATAGTCGCAGGCGGAGCGTATCTTCGGGCAGCCTGTCGTGATCCTCAACCATTCAAGTGGAGGTCTCCATGACGCTGATCCTTCTTGCCATCTCGCTCACCATCACCTTCTGCGTGATCGCCTGGCACCTCGCCATCTACGCGCTACCGGTGATGACGGGCATCACCGCGTTCCAATATGTCTATGCGACCGGCTCGGGCTTCTGGTTTTCCGCCCTTGCGGCCATCGGTGCGGCCATAGGCTCCGTCGTGCTGGTGATCGCCGTGCTTGGCTTTGCCAAAAACCCGGCCTTGCGCCTGATCGCACTCGCCGTCTTGGCCATTCCGGCCGTGATCGCCGGTTACGCGCTGGTTCATGGCGTGACCAAGCACGTAATCGACTCGGCCATCGCCATCAATATCCTCGGCGGGATCGGCGGTTTGGTCATCGGCATAGCGGCGGTGCTGAACCTCAATTCGGTCGGAACGGCTGCGCTTTCGCGTTGATCGTGTTGTTCTGATGATGCTCGCGGCATGGGCCAGGAAGGATGGGTGTCGCCCTTCGGGCCGCTCATTCGGCTGCGCCGGAACCACGCCTATGGCGCGTTTCCGCCATTCGGCTTCAATCGCTGACACGGAGCGGCAGCGATCCATCGCTCCCATGACCATCCCGGCAGCGTTCACGCCAAGCCCCCCGCCGTCCGGTCAGAACAAAATCTCATCGGGTTGCTGAATGCGCCATCGCCGTGTCGGTCGCGCCGTCCGGCCCGGTGCGTCGGCATCGGGCGAGATCTGCGAGCGCGGCGGTCGACGCGGTGCTGATCGGCCAGTGGGTTGCGCGACGAGCTGCGCTGCGAACCAGAACCTTCATGCCATCCGCAAGGCTCTGAAGCGAGCCTCGTGCCGTCAAAACGATGATCCGGCAATTGGTGCGGACACCCCGGCAGGCGTCTTGTTCTCGCGGAATCCCGGTTTGCCTCCGAAGCCGGGGCGCGGATCGACAGGCGAACGGGGCGTGGCCGGAGCGCCTCCGGGGCGGTGCGTCTGGCCCTGTCTCATCTGCGGCCAGCAAGGATGCTGTTCTGACCCGGTCTCCGTCGGGCTTACGGAAGCACCATTCCCTCCGACTGACTGATCCCCTAAGTCCGTTCTGTTTCCTTCCGGCAACCCCCGCGGTTTCCGGCCGTGTTGCCGCGCAAGCGCGGCTGCCCGCCCCACCCGGACCTTGGGGGTCAAGCCGCCGCCGAAGGCGGCGATGCAGGAGTATCCAGACGGCCTTGGCCGGGTCTCGTCGGAGGGAATGGTTCCTCCGAGAAGCAACGGAGACCTACAATGCAGAACATCGTCATCCTCGCTGGCAACATCGGCCAGGACCCGGAAACCCGCGCCACCCAGGGCGGCACCCGCATCACCCACTTCACCCTCGCAACCTCGCGCCCGCGCTACTCGGAAGGCAAGGTGGTCCGCGACGACAGGGGCTACCGGGTGCACGACACCGAATGGCACCGGATCACCGCCTTCAACGGCCTCGGCAAGACGATCGAGGAGCATTGCGAAAAGGGCATGAAGGTTCTGGTTCGCGGCCGCATCCACTACACCAAATGGACCGACCAGCAGGGCAACGACCGCTACGGCTGCGAGATCATCGCCGAGACCGTCGATTTCCTGAACCGGGCGAAGCAGACCGAGAACGACGACGGCAAGTTCATCGACGACGATGACATCCCGTTCTGATCGGACGGCCGAAGACCCGGCGGCGAAAGCCGCCGGGATTTCTCATGTTCGCCCAGGACCGACGCCGCCCTGTGTTGCGGCCCCTGAATGCTGCGTGCCGCTTTACGCAGAGGGATCAAACTGACCGGCGCACGCGAGGCGCATATTCGGCGGCGGGCATCACGCGGACCATAGACAACCGCGGACGATCGCGACCGTCAGGCAGCGAGCCAGGGCAGCGCCGGCAAGGGCAATGCAGGGCCAACCGGCTCCGGCAAGCGGAAACCACCCCGTTCTTGTGGCTTAACCTTGGTTCCGGTCCCAGCCTTCCAGGGTCAACCCTCATGGGGTCCGCTACGCAAGCGTGCGGTCGCTTCGTCTTCGCCTGCGCGATGACCCCGGCCGAGCCCAAAACACTTCGGGCGCCCGTCGAGCGGGGAATGGTCCCCGCCAAAATCGGGAGCCGGACAATGACCCTCGCAACTGCCAACGCCTACGCCGCCAGTCTCGCCTCCACCTTGATGGTCGCCATCGTCATCTTCCGCGCCGGCGACGGCACCATGAGCGTGATGCCCGCCACGGAATATGACGGCGACGATGACACCATCGTCTCCGAGATCGATCCCTTCGCGTGAAACGGGGCGGATCATCCGCCCCTCCACTTTTTGGACGCCGCCCGCACAACGCGGTCGTCGGCGCGCTGCGGGCCGAGACCGCCTTTCAGGCGCCCCGATACCGCGCAGCCCCGCGAATCACTGCACCGGAACCACGTCGCCGCAGATTTCATGCAGCGTCTTTAGACTGGCAAAATAGAGCAACGACGACTAAAATAGTCGTAGTTCTGGAATGCGCGTAGGTCCGAATGGGAGGTGATCATGCATGATCACCGCCCGACAATCACGGGCCGCACGCGCGTTGCTGGGTTGGACGCAGGAGACGCTCGCTGACAAGGCCCGCATAGCACTGACCGCACTCAAGCGCCTCGAATCCGAAAGCGGGCTCGAGGTGTATGAGGCAACACGCGATCAGACACGCAGGGCTCTTGAAGCCGCTGGCATCGTCTTCCTGTCGACCGACCGAGGGCAAGGAGTGCTATTGGTCGATGATCGCGGAAACAATCCCACTCGATCCAATCCCTCGCGCTGATCCGCGACCGGCAAGACTTGCTGGTGCACGCGGTCGATCCATTTCGGATCAATCTTGGTTAATAGACATACGTCGCATATCTACCGAGTCGGCATAATGATCGAGCCATTCGATGACCTCGCCCCGTCCGGACAAGATCTCACCGACTATGACAGGTCGCACGTCAAGCTCTACATGCGTCTGCTGGATGCGGTCGCCGACGGCGCCCATTGGGAGGAAGCCGTGCAGGTCTTGTTCGGCCTCGATCCTGCCCGCGAGCCAGAACGGTGCCGACGCATCCATGACAGCCATCTCGATCGTGCTCGCTGGATGACGCATACCGGTTATCGGCACCTTCTTCGACAGGCGCACGGCTGATCGGCCGGCAGGCGGCGTGATGCCCTTTCGACATCACCCGATGCTCTCCCCCAAGCTTCCAAATTACGCCCGGCCCGGCAAAAGTAATGCGCTCGACTTGCACGCACCATGCGGGGAGTTGATGCGATGAGGCCCGATACATCAGACTGGCGGAACGACCGCAGCTACGATTTCCTCGATGCTCTGCCGATCGAGGGCCTCGCCTGGGAATGCCTTCGCAGGCACCATCCTTATCAGGACCAGTACGCCACCCTGGTCCGCGCCCGCACCGAAACCTTGCCGCTGCCTCGCGAGCAGCAGCAGCGTTGGGGGTTGCGATTTCCCGGCAAGACCAGGTCTTTCCGCCGCGCAACAACAGGTGATCTGGTCGCCGTCGAGCGATCCAGCCGTGGTCTTGCTGTCGGAGCGGCCAAACTTCCTGCCCACCACCTCAAATGCTCTCGCCGACAGGTTCGTCGCGGAGCGTGACGGCCCCGAAGGGTCATATTCCAGTCTTACCGAACACGATCTACAGGTTCTGCTCCTTCCCGGTACGTCTCCGGGCGATCAACTCGCTGCCGTCATTCCACTTGATGATGACATCCTCGATCGCATCGATGCGCTAACACGCCTCGCGCGCACCTGGCTCGGGCGCCCGCCGCTGCCCGATACGCGCATGACGGTCGATCAACGCCGCCGCTTTCGTCTGAGGCTCCGCGCCGCAGACGGCCGCATGAACGGCGCCACCTATCGCGAGATCGCCATTGCGATCTATGGCGCGGCGCGCGTCGATACAGAGCCCTGGAAGACATCGCCACTCCGCGACGCCGCGATCGCCTTCGTCGAAGCCGGAATGGCGCTCATCGATGGAGGCTATCTGCGCCTGCTCCGGCATCGCCGTCGCGTCTAGCCTACTCCGCGGCAGGGGTGGGGATTTCAGCCACCCCAAGTTCCCCATCCCTCCCGCCGGCTTTCCTCCGCCACCGTGGTCGCTGTCAGCCGCTGATCGCCAGCGGTGCCCAGCAACCCCACGGAGGCCCGCCCCATGCGACCCGATATCACCGCGATCCCGCCACGCTACCTGCGGACCAAGGAAGCTGCCGAGTTTCTCAGCCTGTCCGCCCGCACGCTCGAAAAACACCGGACCTACGGCACCGGCCCGGCCTACCGCAAACTCGGCGGGCGCGTCGTCTATGCCGTCGACGATCTCGAAACCTGGGCCGAGCGCGGCGCCGTCACCTCGACCTCCGATCCGCGCGGCTCCGTGCTTCCCGCAAAGCGCCAGACGCTGCCGACCGGCCAGATCGCCGGCCGATACGCACGCTGATCGTGGCCGGTCCCTTTCATGGTGGTGCGGCGTCGTGACCCTTCGGAGCGTGGGCAGCTCGATCTGTTTCGCGCGCTCCCCGGCGACTTCGCGCCACGAGACGCGCAGGATCTCATGGCCTATCCTTTCTTCTCCCTCTCCAAATCCCATCGCGTCGCCCCGATCGACTTTTCGGCCGGCGACATCACGATCCGCGTCGAGGCCGTTCCCGATCACGGCATGGCCACGATCTGGGACGCCGACATCCTGATCTGGGCCGCCAGCCAGATCGTGGAAGCCCGCGACAACGGGCTGCGCACCTCCAGGCTGATGGCCGCGACGCCCTATGAAATCCTCACCTATGTCGGACGCGGCACCAGCTTGCGCGACTATCAACGCCTCAAGGCGGCGCTGGACCGGCTGCAATCGACCACGATCTCGACATCGATCCGCCAGCCGGTCGAGGGCCGTCGCCACCGCTTCTCGTGGATCAACGAATGGCAGGAGCGCACCGACCGCCACGGGCGGCCGGACGGCATCGAGCTGATCGTCCCCGACTGGTTCTACAAGGCCGTCCTCGACGACGCGCTCATCCTCACCATCGACCCGGCCTATTTCGATCTCACCGGCGGCCTCGACCGCTGGCTCTACCGCATCGTGCGCAAGCACGGCGGCCGCCAGCGCGACGGCTGGCGGTTCGACCTGCGCCACCTCCACGTCAAATCCGGCAGTCTGTCGCCGTTCAAACGCTTCGCGTTCGAGCTTCGCGATATCGTGCGGCGCCAGCCGCTGCCCGGCTATGTCCTGTCGCTGGAGATGGAGATCGGCGGGCGCACGCTGCTCGCCTTCGAGCCGCTCCCGTCCTGTGGAAAACCTGTGGACGGGCTCGTGCTATCGGGAACCCGGACTATCGTGCCATCGGGAACCCGAGGCTCGTGCTATCAGGAACCGAAACCGGCCTTAACGTCTGGAAATCGCAGGCGGATTCGCGCCCTTAACTTAGAGTCTAACCAAGAATCTAACTTTGAAGAGCGCGCGCGCGATGTGGAAAAGCTCATCCGCGGCGCCGCCAGAAGCCTCAACGTAGCCGCGAAAAAGAACTTTCCGACCGCGCAAGCCTGTCCCCGAAGGGCCTCCGGCGACATCCTCACGTCCGAGAGCGGCGATCCCGAAGCGCCCCGGCTCCCCCTCGATCCGCCGGGGGAACGCCGATGATCGTCGCGCTTCTCAATCAGAAAGGCGGCGTCGGGAAGACGACGCTCGCGCTCCATCTCGCCGGTGAACTCGCGGGACGCGGGCAGCGTGTCACGCTGATCGACGCGGACCCGCAGGGCTCGGCGCTCGACTGGTCGCAGCAGCGCAGCCGCGAGGGCCTGCCACGCGCGTTCGGCGTCGTCGGCCTGGCGCGCGATACGCTCCACCGCGAAGCGCCCGAGCTGGCGCGCGATGCCGATCACATCGTCATCGATGGCCCGCCGCGCGTCGCCGGCCTCATGCGCTCAGCGCTGCTCGCCGCCGACCTCGTGCTGATCCCGGTGCAGCCGTCGCCGCTCGATGGCTGGGCCTCGGCCGAAATGCTGTCGCTCCTCGCGGAAGCGCGCATCTACCGGCCGCAGCTCGTCGCCCGTTTCGTTCTCAATCGCTGCGCCGCGCGCACCGTCATCGCCCGCGAGACGGCCGAGACGCTTGCCGATCACGATCCGCCGGTCCTCGCCGCGACCATCGGCCAGCGCATCGTCTTCGCCGACGCCGCGCAGTCCGGGCGGCTCGCCTCGGAGATCGACAGCCGCTCGCCCGCCGCCCGCGAGATCGCTGCGCTCGCATCCGAGATCGGGCGGCTGCGTATCGGGAGGGACGGCTCATGATCGTCCTTACCGGCGACTGCCGCGAACTCATGCCGCCGCGTGGCCCCTTCGACATGATCCTCGCCGATCCGCCCTATGGCGACACCTCGCTTGCCTGGGATCGGCGCGTCGAGGGCTGGCTGGCGCTGGCGCGCGCCGCCCTCAAGCCCACCGGCTCGATCTGGGTCTTCGGCTCGCTGCGCAGCTTCATGGCGACCGCCGACAGTTTCTCGGACGCTGGATTGCGCATCGCGCAGGAGATCGTCTGGGAGAAGCAGAACGGCTCCAGCTTTCATGCCGATCGCTTCAAGCGCGTGCATGAGCTGGCCGTGCAGTTCTATCCGGCCGAGACGGCCTGGCGCGACATCTACAACGACGTCCAGACCACGCCCGATGCGACGGCACGCACAGTCCGCCGAAAGCAGCGTCCTCCCCATACCGGCCAGATCGACGCCGGTCACTATGTCAGCCAGGACGGCGGGCCGCGCATCATGCGTTCGGTCATCTACCTGCGCAATTGCCACGGCCACGCGATTCATCCGACCGAAAAGCCGTCGGTGCTGCTCGAAATCCTGATCCGCACGAGCTGCCCGGAAGGCGGGCTGCTCGGCGACTGGTTCGCAGGCTCCGGCGCGGCCGGCGAAGCCTGCCGGCTGTCCGCCCGCCGCTACATCGGCTGCGAGATCGATCCCGACATGGCCGAGCGCGCCCGTTCACGGCTGCCCTCCCTGCTGCCCTTCGGCAGCGGAGGCGCGTCATGACGGCCCGCACCGAAAAGCGCGGTTTCGCCACGCGCCCGGCCGATCCCGAACAGTGGATCAAGACGGCCGAGAGCCCGCCGCGCGCCGCCGAGGCGAGCGCCTACACGGCGCGGCTCACCATCGATGTGACGCCTGAGCTACGCGGCCGGATCAAGATCGCAGCCTTCGGGCGCGGCGTCACCGTCACCGACATGCTGCGCGAGCTGCTGTCGCGCGAATTTCTCCCGACACCAGGAGACCCCACATGAACGACACCGCGGCCCCCCGCGTGCGCGGCGGCCCGATGCCGTCCGCGCTCTCCCATGATCGCATGACCCGCGTCGAACTGACGTGGATCGAGAAGAAGATCGAATACTGGATCAGGTTTGGCCAGGCGGCGAACGAACAGATCGTCGACCGCCGCCAGCGCATTCTCTCTTTCCGGCCGAACACCGTCTTCGCCTTCGTCCGCTGGGCTTCCAACGACTTCGGCTCGATCATCTCGCGCATCGACATCGTGCGCGCGATCGAACCGGGCGAGGCTTACCAAACGCTGCCCTTCGTGCGGCCGGGCGGCGAAATCCTGCTGAAGATCGAGGGCTGGCCCAAGGTCGAGGACGTGCTGCGCCACGTCGATGCGATCGAGGCGATCGGCATCGAGGCGGACTCGGTCTCGCCGGACCACTGGCGGCACGTCCACAACCGGATGGCCGCCGCTCAACGCCCACGCGCCTATACGCTCGAACAGCATCGCGCCTTCCTCCTGCGCAGGAAGGTCCAGCCATGACGCGTGCCAGCCTCATCGCCGTCATGGCGCTCGCCACGCTGGGCATCGGCTATCCGACGCTCACGCCGACGCCGATCAAGCTCCTGTGGAACGCCTCGGCCAGCGCGCCCATCGGCCTCTATACGATCGACTACGACGGGCCGTTCGACGTCACCGATCTTGTCGCGGTCGACGCGCCCGAACCGCTCGCCGCCTTCATGGCCGAGCGCGGCTATCTGCCCAAGGGCGTGCCGCTCATCAAGCGCGTGCTCGGCGTGTCCGGACAGACCGTTTGCCGAACCGGCCGCGCGATCACCGTGGACGGGATCGCCATGGGCGCGGCGCTGGAGCGCGACCGCATCGGCCGGGAACTGCCGGTCTGGCAGGGCTGCCGCCGCATCCAGACCGGCGAAGTCTTCCTCATGAACTGGCAGGTCCGCGACAGCCTCGACGGTCGCTACTTCGGCCTGACCTCCACCGACCGGATCATCGGCCACGCGGTCCCGCTGTGGACCGATGAAGGCGGCAACGGCCGCTTCGAGTGGCGCGCGCCGACGCGCTGACGCGGCGCCCGGCCTTCGCATTCCCCCAACCATCCAGCCCACCAACCAGAAGGAGACTGCAATGCCCAACCATCTCTTTGAACCGACCGCCAACGGCTATGCCGGCCGCGTCCGGCTGTTCGGCATCGACGAGGCGATCGTGCTCGTCGGCATCGATCCAAGCGACGCCGAAAACGCGCCGGCCTATCGCATCCACCTCGATGACGAGGACGGCGCCGAGATCGGCGCGGCGTGGAAACGTGTTGGCGAACGCGCCGGTGACTACATCGCCCTGGAGATCGACAGCCCGCTCTTTCTGACCGTGTTTCGTCCGGCGCTGTTCCAGGCCGATGACGACGGCCGCACCTTCCGGCTCGCCTGGAAGCGGCCCCGGCAGCGCGAAGACCGGAGCTGACCGATGCCGGCTCCGATCCTCTCCATGCTCGCGGCCCGGCGTGTTGGCCGGGCCGGATCGGCACGTCGCCGCGCCGTTCTCGCCGCCCTCGGCGTGCTCGCCTTCTGCGCGGGGCCGACTGGGGCGACGGCGCAGACCGCGCCGGTCGCCCGTCCATCCGCCGCCGATCCCTATGCCGCCCACATCACCGAGGCGGCGCAGCGGTTCGGCATTCCCGAACGCTGGATTCGCGCCGTGCTGCGCGCCGAGAGCGCGGGCGACGTGCGCGCGATCTCCTCGGCGGGCGCATTGGGACTGATGCAGGTCATGCCCGACACATGGGCAGGCTTGCGCGTCCGCTACCGTCTCGGCCGCGATCCCTATGACCCGCACGACAACATCATCGCGGGCGCGGCCTATCTGCGCGAAATGTGGGACCGCTACGGCAATGTCCCTGCGATGCTCGCGGCCTACAACGCCGGTCCCGGCCGCTATGACGATCATCGTGCGACGGGCCGCGCCTTGCCTGCCGAAACGCGGGCCTATGTCGCCGCGCTCGTGCCGGTTCTCGGCGGCGCGGTCGCACCCGAAACGTCCGTCCGGCGAGCCGATCCGCCACCCGACTGGCGCGAGGCGGCGATCTTCGTCGTGCGTTCCGCCGACGCTCGCCCCGCCGGTTCGCGGTCGGACAAAGCGCGTTCGGACGACAGCCGATCCTCCGTCACGGCGCGGTCATCCGATCCGGCCGCGACATCGGATTCGCCCCTTGTCGTCGCACGCTCCAGCCCCGGAGAGCGCCCATGAGCGTGCGGGCCGTCCTTCGCATCCCCTCGCATTCCGGCGCGTCATGGAGGGGACAAGGGGCAGAGGCAGGCAGAACAACCGGACGATGGCGAGATAAAAAGGCGCACGGTGCGCTTTGGTCAGTCGGTTGTTTTTGTTCAGGTTTTCGGCGCGTTCCGCACCGTGCCGCGCTTTCGCGCACCGTGCGCTGCGCGCCCATCTTCCTGATTTTACTGTTCCTTTCGCACCGTGCAGGGCTGCGCCATGGCCGATGACAGCGAATTTCGCATCCGGCCTGGGCGCATCCGCTCGACCCGCGCGCAGCAGGCCCGGCCTTTCATTTCGCAGGCGCTCGCCGCCGCGCAGAAGGCCGGGGGCCGCGTCTCCCGTTCCGGCAAGATCACGACGGGCAACCACTCGCGCTTCGGGCGCGGCCAGCGCGCCAGCATCCAGGCCAATCGGCTGCTCACCGGCCGCTCGCGCATCGTCGTCATCAAGACCCGCGTGGTGCGCCATAGCGCACGCGCCGCACCGCTGGCGGCACACCTGTCCTATCTACGCCGCGACGGCGTGACCCGAGACGGGGAGAAGGCGCGGCTGTTCGGGCCGGAAGGCGACAATGTGGACGCCCGCGACTTCGCGGCGCGCTGCGAGGACGACCGGCACCATTTCCGCTTCATCGTCTCGCCCGAGGACGCCGTGGATATGGCCGACCTCAAGACCCACGCCCGCGAGCTGATGGGGCAGATGGAAAAGGATCTCGGCACGAAGCTCGATTGGGTCGGCGTCGATCACTGGAACACCGATAACCCCCACATCCATATCATCGTGCGCGGCCGCACCGACGACGGCCAGGACCTCCTGATCTCCCGCGACTACATCAAGGAGGGAATGCGCGCCCGCGCGCAGGATCTCGTGACGCAGGAGCTCGGCCAGCGCACCGATCTAGAGATCAACCGCAATCTGGAGCGGCAGGTCGAGGCTGAACGCTGGACGCAGCTCGACCGGCAGCTTGTCCGCGACGCCGGCAAGTCCGGCATCATCGACCTCGCGCCGCAGCCCGGCCAGCAGCCGGACGAGTTTCATGCGCTGAAGGTCGGCCGGCTGCGCACCCTCGAAATCCGGGGGCTCGCCGGACAGGTCGGCCACCAGCAATGGTTCATCAAGCCCGAGGCGGAATCCACGCTGCGCGAACTCGGCGAGCGCGGCGACATCATCAAGCGGATGCACCGGGCGCTGACGGAACGCGGCATCGAGCGTGGCTCGGCCAGCTATGTGCTGGCCGGCGAGAGCCTCGACGTTCCCGTCATCGGCCGCCTGGTCGAACGCGGCCTTGACGACGAGCTGAAGGGAACGGCCTACGCCGTGGTCGATGGCGTGGACGGCCGCACCCATCACATCCGTCTGCCGCATCTCGACGCCACCGGCGACAGCCCGCCGGGATCGATCGTCGAGTTGCGCGCCTACGAGGATGCGAAGGGCGATCGTCGTGTTGCGCTCGCCGTCCGCTCCGATCTCGATCTCCAGCATCAGGTGAGCGCCACCGGCGCGACCTGGCTCGACCGGCAATCCATCGCCCGCGAACCCGTCGCCATGTCGGACGGCGGTTTCGGCGCCGAGGTGCGGGACGCGATGCGGCAACGCGCGGAGCGTCTGGTCGGCGAAGGTCTCGCCGAGCAGCAGGGCCGCCGCGTCATCTTCAGCCGCAACCTGATCGACACGCTCCGCCGCCGCGAGGTCGATGCGGTGGCCGGCAGGTTGGCGAAGGAGACCGGCCAGCCGTTCAAGCAGGCCGGGAATGGCGAATACGTCGCCGGCACCTATCGCCAGCGCCTGACGCTCGCCTCCGGCCGCTTCGCCATGATCGACGACGGCCTCGGCTTCCAGCTCGTGCCCTGGTCGCCATCCCTCGACAAGCAGCTCGGCCGCCATGTCTTCGGCGTCGCCCGCGACGGCAGCGGCGTCGACTGGGATTTCGGGCGCAAGCGCGGGCTCGGCCTCTAGCTTCAACAGAGAAGGAACATCGCAATGTCCGCGACCAAAATCCTATGGGGACAGATTCTGATCGTCTTCCTCATCGTCCTCTCCACCACCTGGGGCGCGACCGAATATGTCGCCTGGAGCCTGGGGTTTCAGGCGCAGCTCGGGCCGCCCTGGTTCGTCCTGTTCGGCTGGCCGTTCTACCATCCGCCCGCCTTCTTCTGGTGGTGGTTCTCCTATGATGCCTATGCGCCGGAGATCTTCACCCAGGGCGCGTTCATCGCCGCGTCCGGCGGCTTCATCGCCATCGCCGTCGCCATCGGCATGTCGGTCTGGCGGGCGCGCGAAGCCAAGGACGTCGCTACCTATGGCTCGGCGCGCTGGGCCGAGAAGGAAGAGGTGAAGGCCGCAGGGCTGCTCGATCCCGATGGCGTGGTGCTCGGCCGCTACGAACGCGAGTATCTACGCCATGACGGACCGGAGCATGTGCTGTGCTTCGCGCCGACGCGATCGGGCAAGGGTGTCGGCCTTGTCGTGCCGTCATTGCTGACCTGGCCGGGCTCCGCGATCGTTCATGACATCAAGGGCGAGAACTGGACGCTGACGGCGGGCTTTCGCGCCCACCACGGCCGCGTGCTGCTCTTCGATCCGACCAATCCGAAGTCCTCGGCCTACAATCCCTTGCTCGAGGTGCGCCGCGGCGAGTGGGAAGTGCGCGATGTGCAGAACATCGCCGACATCCTGGTCGATCCCGAAGGATCGTTGGACAAGCGCAACCATTGGGAAAAAACCAGCCACTCGCTTCTGGTCGGCGCGATCCTGCATGTCCTCTATGCCGGCGACGACAAGACGCTCGCCGGGGTCGCCGCCTTCCTCTCCGATCCGAAACGCCCGATCGAGTCGACACTCGCGGCGATGATGACGACCAGCCATCTCGGTGAAGCGGGGCCGCATCCCGTCATCGCCAGCGCCGCGCGCGAGCTGCTCAACAAATCCGACAACGAACGCTCCGGCGTGCTTTCCACCGCCATGTCGTTTCTCGGATTGTACCGCGATCCCGTCGTGGCCGAGGTGACACGGCGCTGCGACTGGCGGATCGCCGACATGGTGGGCGACAAGCTCCCGACCACGCTCTACCTCGTCGTGCCGCCCTCCGACATCAATCGCACCAAGCCGCTCATCCGCCTCATCCTCAATCAGATCGGCCGCCGCCTGACCGAAGACCTGCAGGCGAAGGGCGACCGTCATCGCTTGCTCCTGATGCTCGACGAGTTTCCGGCGCTGGGGCGGCTCGACTTCTTCGAGAGCGCGCTGGCCTTCATGGCGGGCTACGGCCTCAAAGCCTTCCTGATCGCGCAGTCACTGAACCAGATCGAAAAGGCTTACGGCCCGAACAACTCGATCCTCGATAACTGCCATGTGCGCGTGTCCTTCGCCACGAACGACGAGCGCACCGCCAAGCGCGTGTCCGATGCGCTCGGCACCGCGACCGAGATGAAGGCGATGAAGAACTATGCCGGGCACCGGCTGTCGCCCTGGCTCGGTCATCTGATGGTCTCGCGCTCGGAGACCGCCCGCCAGTTGCTCACCCCCGGCGAGATCATGCAGCTCCCGCCGAGCGACGAGATCGTCATGGTCGCCGGCACGCCGCCGATCCGGGCGAAGAAAGCGCGCTACTATGAGGATGCCCGTTTCCGCGAGCGCCTGCTGTCGCCGCCCGACCTGAAACGCCCCGACAAGCCGCGCCCCGACGACTGGAGCAGCCTGCCGATCCCGACGCGGCCCAAGGCCGGCGATGCCCAACCGGCCGATCCATCCGACGATGAGGACACCACGGACTCCGAACGCCGGCTGCAACCCGAACTCAGCCGCGCCAAGCCGACGGAAAAGAAGGAACCCATCGCCAACGAGTTCGAGATCGAGCTTCCCGACGAAAGCGACGAGGACGCCACGCGCAACCGCCGCCTGATCCAGCAGGTCCAGGGCGTTGCGCGGCAAGTGTCGCTCGATCCCAATGACGGCATGGAGCTGTGAGCGCCATGACCGGCCATCGGAAGAAATCGAAGTTCACGGTCTATCTCGACCCCGACGTGACGCAGGCGCTGGCGGATTTCGCCGCGCGACGGGACCAGTCGCAATCCATGATCGCGGAAGCCGCCATCGCATCCTTCCTGTCGCCCGACGATGCCGAGCGGCGCGAGGCCGTCGTCGCCAAGCGCCTCGACCAGATCGACCGCCGCATGACCCGCCTGGAGCGCGACGTCGGCATCGCCGTCGAGACGCTGGCTGTGTTCATCCGCTTCTGGATCACGACCACGCCGGCCTTGCCGGAGCCCGCCGCGCAGGCGGCGCGCGCCAAGTCGGCCGAGCGGTATGAGGCGTTCATCACCGCGCTCGGCCGGCGGCTCGTCAAGGGTCCGAAGCTGCGACAGGAGATCCCGGAGGATATCGATTCAGTAAAGGCCGATCAAGGAGGGCAGGATTAGCCGTCTTGTGTGGGGAGACCTAAAGGCGTATATACATCCCCGTATTCACGGGAGGTTCCCATGCCCCATATCGCCAAGGTCTTCCAGTCGGGCAATTCCCAAGCCGTTCGGCTGCCGAAGGATTTTCGCTTTGCAGTCGATGAAGTCGAGGTTTTGCGTGAGGGCGACTCCGTAATCCTGCGACCGAGGCCGGACGCCTCCAAGCGCTGGACGTCGCTGCGCGCGGCTATCGAGCGCGGCTTCAGTGCAGACTTCATGGCCGAAGGCAGGGAGCAGCCTGAAGAGCAGAACCGTCCCGATCTCGATCGGGCGTTTCAATGACGAAATGGCTTCTCGACACCAACGCCGTCATCGCGTTGGTCACACGTCGTTCGGAGCCTCTCCTGCGCCGGGTCGAAGCCGCCGAACCCGGCGCGCTCGCGGTCTGTTCCATCGTCGCCCATGAACTCTATTTCGGCGCCTATCGCAGCCAGAAGGTGGAGTTCAATCTGGAGACGCTTCGCCTTCTCTTTACCGATCTCGAAATCCTCGATCTTGATCGCGAGGACGCGCGAGCCGCCGGAGAAATCCGGGCGGCGCTTGCACGGCGCGGCACACCGATCGGTCCCTATGATCTCCTGATCGCCGGCCAGGCGCTGGCGCGCGGCCTGCCGCTCGTCACCAACAATACCGCAGAATTCGAGCGCGTTGCCGGATTGCGACTGGAAGACTGGACCAGGGATTGACGCTCGCGGCAATAACGCCGCTCACTCACCAGCAGAGCAAATTCCAGTAAGCGTAGGTCGCTGACGCGCACTCCCAACAGGGGCCGAAGCCGCGACAGGAGATCCCCAAAGACGTCTCCGACTCGGAGCCGTGACGATCGCGCGCGTCATCTGGTGAGGATCACGACGACAACAAGATCATGGCCTCACCGCCGTTCTCCTGTATTTTCACGCCACACTACTACTACGACCGATACTTGTTGAACCGGCCCGATTTCGGGCTCTTTTAATCGACCCCATTCCGGGGACTGTCTGTGGCGCCTCGTGAGGAAACGGGGCCGACATGACCACTTCTCATCAGAAACCGGAGGCGATCCAGCGCGGCGCGCGGATGCTGCGCACCGCGCTCGGTCCCGCCATTTCGCGGTTCCTCGAAGACGTAAGCATCGTCGAAGTGATGTTGAACCCGGATGGCCGCATCTGGGTGGATCGGCTTTCCGAAGGTCTGGCCGATACGGGCGAGCGGCTGTCGGCCGCTGACGGCGAACGCATCGTGCGTCTGGTCGCCCACCATGTCGGCGCGGAGGTTCACGCCCGGTCCCCGCGTGTCTCGGCCGAGCTGCCCGAAACGGGAGAACGGTTCGAGGGGCTTCTTCCGCCCGTCGTCGCCGCACCGGCCTTCGCCATCCGCAAGCCCGCCGTCGCTGTCTTCACGCTCGACGATTACGTCAATGTCGGGATCATGACCGCCGACCAGGCCGCGACCCTGCGCGCGGCCGTCGCATCGCGCGCCAACATCCTCGTCGCGGGCGGCACTTCGACCGGCAAGACCACGCTGACCAATGCGCTGCTCGCCGAAGTGGCGAAGACGCAGGATCGCGTCGTCATCATCGAGGACACGCGCGAGCTGCAATGCGCCGCGCCCAATCTGGTGTCGATGCGCACCAAGGAAGGCGTCGCCACGCTTTCCGATCTCGTCCGCTCCTCGCTCCGTCTGCGCCCCGACCGCATCCCCATCGGCGAGGTGCGCGGCTCCGAAGCGCTCGACCTCCTCAAAGCCTGGGGCACCGGACATCCGGGCGGCGTCGGCACCATCCACGCCGGGACCGGCATCGGCGCGCTGCGCCGCCTCGAACAGCTCATCCAGGAAGCCGTCGTCACCGTCCCGCGCGCCCTGATCGCCGAGACGATCGACCTCGTGGCCGTCCTATCCGGGCGCGGCTCCGCGCGCCGGCTCGCCGAACTCGCCCGTGTCGAAGGGCTCGGCCCGGACGGGGACTACCGCATCAGCCCCGCAACCCTTGACCAACCTGGAGAACCTTCATGATCCGCATCCCCATGCGCGTCCGTCGCACCGTCGCGACCGCCGCCGCCGTCGCTTACGTCAATCTCGTCCTGGCGCCCGCCGCCCACGCCTCCGGCTCCTCGATGCCGTGGGAAGCGCCGCTCCAGAAAATCCTCCAGTCGATCGAAGGCCCCGTGGCCAAGATCGTCGCGGTCATCATCATCATCGCGACAGGCCTGGCGCTCGCCTTCGGCGACACGTCGGGCGGCTTTCGCAAGCTGATCCAGATCGTGTTCGGCCTGTCGATCGCCTTCGCCGCCAGCTCGTTCTTCCTGAGCTTCTTCAGCTTCGGCGGCGGGGCGCTGGTCTGATGGCCGTCGCCTTTGAGCAACTGGATGTGCCGGGGTTCACCGTCCCGGTTCACCGCGCACTGACCGAGCACATCCTGCTCGGCGGTGCGCCCCGTTCCATCGCGATCCTCAACGGGACGCTGGCCGGAGCCGTGGGCCTCGGACTGCGCCTCTGGCTGGTCGGCCTCGCGATCTGGGCCATCGGCCATGTCGCGGCGGTCTGGGCGGCCAAGCGCGATCCGCAATTCGTGGAAGTCGGCCGACGCCATCTGCGCGTCCCGGCCTTTCTCGCGGTCTGAGGGAGGCGACGCCCATGATGAATCTCAGAGAATATCGCCGCGCCGCAGCCCGCCTTGCCGACTTCCTGCCCTGGGCCGCGCTCGTCGGCCCCGGCGTCATCGTGAACAAGGACGGCTCGTTCCAGCGCACGGCGCGCTTCCGTGGCCCCGATCTCGATAGCGCCGTCGCCGCCGAGCTGGTCGCGGTCGCCGGCCGCATCAACAACGCCTTCCGCCGGCTCGGCTCCGGCTGGAGCATTTTCGTCGAGGCGCAGCGCAGCGAGGCCGCGACTTATCCCGACAGCCCGTTCCCCGATGCTGCGTCCGGCCTGGTGGAAGAGGAACGCAAGGCCGATTTCGAGGAAGCCGGCATCCATTTCGTGTCGGACTATTTCCTGACCATCCTCTATCTGCCGCCCGCCGAGGACGCCGCCCGGGCCGAGACATGGCTATACGAGGGCCGCGAGCAAACCGGCGTCGATCCCCATGAGGTGATGCGCGGCTTCATCGACCGCACCGACCGCGTGCTGGCGCTGCTCGACGGCTTCATGCCCGAATGCGGCTGGCTCGACGATACCGAGACGCTGACCTATCTCCATTCGACGGTTTCCACGAAACGCCACCGCGTCCGCGTGCCGGAAACGCCGGTCTATCTCGATGCGCTGCTCGCCGATCAGCCGCTGACCGGCGGGCTCGAACCGCGCCTTGGCAGCGAGCATCTGCGGGTCCTCACCATCATCGGCTTTCCGACCGCGACGACGCCCGGCCTGCTCGACGATCTCAACCGGCTCGCTTTCCCCTACCGCTGGTCGACCCGCGCGATCCTGCTCGACAAGACCGACGCGACCAAGCTGCTGACCAAAATCCGCCGCCAATGGTTCGCCAAGCGCAAGTCGATCGCCGCGATCCTCAAGGAAGTCCTGACGAACGAGGCGTCGGCGCTGGTCGATACCGATGCGTCCAACAAGGCGGCCGACGCCGATATGGCCTTGCAGGAGCTGGGCGCCGATGTCGCCGGCATGGCCTATGTCACCGCGACGATCGTGGTGTGGGACGCCGATCCGCGTCTTGCCGACGAAAAACTGCGCCTTGTCGAGAAGGTCATCCAGGGCCGCGACTTCACGGCCATGGTCGAGACCGTCAACGCGGTGGACGCATGGCTCGGCTCTTTGCCCGGCCACGCCTACGCCAACGTGCGCCAGCCCCCGATCAGCACTTTGAATCTCGCCCACATGATCCCGCTTTCGGCGGTGTGGGCTGGGCCGGAACGGGACGAGCATTTAGGTAGCCCCCCCTTGCTTTACGGCAAGACCGAAGGCTCGACGCCGTTCCGGTTGAGCCTCCATGTCGGAGACGTTGGCCACACGCTCGTCGTCGGGCCGACAGGCGCGGGCAAGTCCGTGCTGCTCGCCCTCATGGCCTTGCAGTTCCGGCGCTATGCCAACTCTCAGGTCTTCGCCTTCGATTTCGGGGGCAGCATCCGCGCCGCCGCGCTCGCCATGGGCGGTGACTGGCACGATCTCGGCGGCGGGCTGACCGAGGGTGACGACTTCTCCGTCTCGCTTCAGCCGCTCGCGCGCATCGACAATACCTATGAGCGCGCCTGGGCCGCCGACTGGATCGTCGCCATCCTGACGCGCGAAGCGATCCAGATCACGCCCGAGGTGAAGGAGCACATCTGGACCGCGCTGACCTCGCTGGCCTCCGCGCCGATCGGGGAACGCACCATCACCGGCCTGTCGGTGCTGCTTCAGTCCAACGATCTGAAGCAGGCACTCCGTCCGTTCTGCGTCGGCGGGGCCTATGGCCGGCTGCTCGACGCCGAAGCCGAACATCTCGGCTCGGCCGCTGTGCAGGCGTTCGAGATCGAGGGCCTGGTCGGCACGGGGGCAGCGCCCGCGGTGCTTTCCTATCTCTTCCACCGCATCGGCGACCGACTCGACGGGCGACCGACCTTGCTCATCATCGACGAGGGCTGGCTGGCGCTGGACGATGAAGGGTTCGCGGGCCAGCTCCGCGAATGGCTGAAGACGCTGCGCAAGAAGAACGCATCGGTCATCTTCGCCACGCAGTCGCTCAGCGACATCGACAATTCCAGCATCGCGCCGGCCATCATCGAAAGCTGCCCGACGCGGCTCTTGCTCCCGAACGAGCGTGCGATCGAGCCGCAGATCACGGCCATCTATCGGCGCTTCGGCCTCAACGACCGGCAGATCGAAATCCTCGCGCGCGCCGTCCCTAAGCGCGACTATTACTGCCAGTCGCGGCGCGGCAACCGCCTGTTCGAGCTGGGCCTGTCCGAAGTCGGCCTCGCGCTCTGCGCCGCATCCTCCAAGTCCGACCAGACCCTGATCGCCAACCTCGTCGCCGAGCACGGCCGCGACGGCTTCCTCGCCGCGTGGCTGCGCGCCCGCGACGTCGGCTGGGCCGCCGATCTCATCCCGACGTTCTCGTTCCCCCAAGCAGCAAAGGAGTCCTGACTATGCTTACCCTTCGTATCCGCTCGCGCGCCATGGCGCTCGCCGCGACCATGCTGGCGGCAACCCCGGTCGCGCTCTCCCCGATGGTGGCGACGCCCGCCCACGCGATCATCGTCTTCGATCCGAGCAATTACGCCCAGAACGTGCTGACGGCCGCGCGCACGCTGGAGCAGATCACCAACCAGATCACCTCGCTCCAGAATGAAGCGCAGATGCTCATCAACCAGGCGAAGAACCTGGCGAGCCTGCCTTACTCGGCGCTCCAGACCTTGCAGCAGAACGTGCAGCGCACCCAGCAGCTTCTCAGCCAAGCCCAGGGCATCGCGTTCAACGTCCAGCAGATCGACCAGATGTTCACCCAGAAATACGGCAACGTCTCGATGTCGACGACCGACAAGCAGATGGTCGCCGACGCCCGTTCGCGCTGGCAGAACACCGTTGGCGGGCTTCAGGACGCGATGCGGGTACAGGCCGGCGTCGTCTCCAACATCGACACCAACCGCACGCAGATGTCGGCGCTGGTCAGCCAGAGCCAGGGTGCGACCGGCGCGCTTCAGGCGACGCAGGCCGGCAATCAGATCCTCGCCCTGCAATCGCAGCAGCTCTCCGATCTCGTGGCGCTGCTCGCCTCCAACGGCCGGGCCAGCGCGCTCACCGAGGCCGAACGCACCGCGGCGGCCGAACAGGGCCGCGAGCAGCGTCGCCGCTTCCTGACGCCGAGCTCGGGCTACCAGCCCGGCAACGCCCAGATGTTCAACAGCGGCAAATAAGGCCGGAAAGGAGGAAGCTCATGGACGGCAAGATGCTGGCCCGGCTGGGCGCTATCGTATTCGTCGCGGTCGCCGTCACGGCAACCGCGATCGAAATGACCCGCAAGCAGGACGCGCTGGCATCGCCGTCGGCGCGTCAGCAACAGCGCGAAGGTGATCCGCTGCGCGAGAGCCAGCGCCGGTGCCAGCAACTTGGTCAACAGGCAGCAAGCGATCCCGAATGCCTGCGCGTCTGGGCCGAAACCCGCGACCGCTTTCTCGGCCACGCGCCGGCGCCGGTCGCACCGGCGGCGTCCGCCAGCACGGAAGGGCAGTGAGCCATGGGCGGCGCAGGCGTCATCGACAATTTCCTCGGCGTATTCACCAAATACATCGACAGCGGCTTCGGCCTTCTCTCCGGCGAAGTGGCGTTCATCGCGACCACGCTGATCGTGATCGACGTGACGCTCGCCGCGCTCTTCTGGAGCTGGGCTGGCGATGACGACATCATCGCGCGCCTGGTCAAGAAGACGCTGTTCGTTGGCGTCTTCGCCTATCTGATCGGTAACTGGAACAACCTCGCCAAGATCGTCTTTGACAGCTTCGCTGGCCTCGGTCTCAAAGCATCGGGCACGGGCTTTTCGACCGCCGACCTGATGCGCCCCGGCAAGGTCGCACAGACCGGCCTCGATGCCGCCCGGCCGCTCTTGGAGGCGATCTCGCCGCTGATGGGCTGGATCTCGGTGTTCGAGAACCTGATCCAGATCGTGTGCCTGCTGTTTGCCTGGGCGCTCGTGATCCTCGCCTTCTTCATCCTGGCGATCCAGCTCTTCGTCACCCTGATCGAGTTCAAGCTGTCGACGCTCGCCGGTTTCGTCCTCATTCCCTTCGGTCTCTTCGGCAAGACCGCCTTCATGGCCGAGCGCGTGCTGGGCAACGTCATTTCCAGCGGCATCAAGGTTCTGGTGCTCGCCGTCATCATCGGCATCGGCTCGACGCTCTTCGGCGAGTTCACCAAGGGCTTCGGCGGCACGACGCCGACCGTCGACGACGCCATGGCGATCGTGCTCGCCGCTCTCTCGTTGCTCGGCCTCGGCATCTTCGGCCCCGGCATCGCCAACGGCCTCGTCTCCGGCGGTCCCCAGCTCGGCGCGGGCGCAGCCATCGGCACCGGCCTTGCCGTGGGCGGCGCAGCCCTTGCGGCAGGCGGTGCCGCGGGTCTCGCCCTCAAAGGCGGATCGGCGGCGTTCTCCGGCGGCGCTGCCGTGGCACGCGGCGGCGCCACCGCGGCAGGCGGGGCATCGGCCGCCTATTCGCTCGGCTCCCTGGGGCAGTCCGGTGCGGCAGGCGTTGCCTCCGGCATGGGCGGCGTTGCCCGTGCCGCAGGCTCGGCCGCCGTCTCGCCGCTGAAGCGCGCCGTGGCCCGCGCCTCCGAGAGCATGAAATCCAGCTTCTCCGATGGCGCCAAGGCCGGGCTCAGTGCGACCGGCGGCTCCTCGACCATGGGAACGGTCGGCGGTGAAGCCGCCGAGGCCGCATCCACGCCGATAGCCATGGCGGGCGGCGCTCCCGATTGGGCCAAGCGCATGAAGCGCAGCCAGCACCTTTCTCACGGCGTCAGCGCCGCCGCCCATGCCGTCAAGTCCGGCGACAGCCACGGCTCCGGCTCTTCCATCAACCTTTCCGAAAGCGACCGCTCATGAACATCTTCAAAAGGCCCGCCGTGCATTACGGCAAGACGCCCGAACCCGAGACGCCATACCAGAAGGCCGCGCAGGTCTGGGACGACCGTATCGGCTCGGCCCGCGTGCAGGCGAAGAACTGGCGCTACATGGCCTTCGGCGCGCTGATCCTCTCGGCAGGCTTCGCCGGCGCGCTCGTGATCCAGTCGGCGCGCGGGACCGTCGTGCCGTGGGTGGTCCAGGTCGACAAGCTCGGCCAGGCGCAGAGCATTGCGCCGGCCAGCGCCGACTATCGCCCGACCGATCCGCAGATCGCATGGCATCTCGCCCGCTTCATCGAGCAGGTACGCTCGATCCCGGCCGATCCGATCATCGTCCGCCAGAACTGGCTTCGCGCCTATGAATGGACGACGGATCGCGGCGCGGGCGCGCTCAACGACTATGCCCGCACCAACGACCCCTTCACCAAGGTCGGCAAGCAGCAGATCGCCGTCGACGTCTCCAGCGTCATCCGCGCTTCACCGGACAGCTTCCGCGTCGCCTGGACCGAACGGCAATTCGAGAACGGCGTGCTCGCCTCGACCCAGCGCTGGACCGCGATCCTGACGATCGCGCTTCAGCCGCCGCGCGACGCCGAGCGGCTGAAGGCCAATCCGCTCGGCATCTACGTCAACGCCATCAACTGGTCGCGGGAGATGGGCCAATGAAGCCGGCAATCCGTATCGCCGTCCTTCCGGCTTTCCGTAGATCCGTGAGCGTTGCGCTGATGCTGTCCGCGACGGCGCTCGCGGGCTGCGCCAGCATGACCAAGCCTCCGGCGATCAGCTACGACGCCAGCGTGCCGCCTTTGCCGGCCATTCCCGCCGCCGTCATCGACGAGCGGCCGAAGCCGGTGCTGATCCCGCCGGCCTGGACGGTCGCACGCGGCGGCGAGACCGCGGGCACCCCGACCGGCCGCGTCGAGAACGCCAATGCCGCCGCCCGCGTGCAGCCGCGCCGCGAGGGCTATTACAACGCCATCCAGATCTACCCGTGGTCGGAAGGCGCGCTCTATCAGGTCTATGCCGTTCCCGGCCAGATCACCGACATCGCGCTGGAGCCGGGCGAAAGCCTCACCGGCGCGGGACCGATCGCGGCCGGCGACACGGCGCGCTGGATCATCGGCGATACCGAGAGCGGGTCCGGCGTCACGCGCCGCGTCCATATCCTCGTCAAGCCGAGCCGGCCCGACATCACCACCAACCTGATCGTGACGACCGACAGGCGGACCTACATGATCGAGCTGCGCTCCGGCGAGAAGCCCTACATGCCGTCGGTCGCCTGGGCCTATCCGCAGCCGCCGGCCAGCCAGCGCCAGAGCGTTCCGGCCACGCCGGTCATTCCGGCCGTGGCCGCCCGCAATTATCGCTACGCTCAGACCGACTCCGGCAATCCGCCGTGGAAGCCGATCGCCGTCTATGACGATGGCCGTCACGTCTATGTCGAATTCCCGCGTGGCATCGTCCAGGGCGAGATGCCGCCGCTCGTCGTCATCGGCCCGCAAGGCGAAGCCCAGATCGCCAACAACCGCATCTATCAACACATCCTGATCGTCGATCGCCTGTTCGGCGCGGCCGAGCTGCGCCTTGGCGCGGGCGACAAGCAGCAGACCGTCAGGATCGTCCGCACCGACGGGAGGCCATCCTAATGACCGATACCACCAGCACCGAGACCAGCACCCCCGTCGCGCCGATGCGGCTTCGCGCCGAACCGCCGCGCGTCACACGCCTCTCGCGCAAAATGCTCGCGAGCGTCGCGGCCGTCGCTCTGGTCGGCATTGGCGGATCGCTGATCTACGCGCTCCAGACGCGCGGGCCGGACGACGGCGGCGCCGAGCTATATTCCACCAACGGCCGCCAGACCGCCGATGGCCTGGCCGGCTTGCCCAAGGACTATACCGGCCCGGTTCTCGGCCCGGCGCTGCCCGGCGATCTCGGCGGTCCCATCTTGAGCGCGCAGAACAACGGTCAGCCGATTGCAGCACCCGTCACCCCGACGCCCGGCGTCAGCGAGGCCGAGCAGCGCCGCCGCGCCGAGGAAGAGGCCGCGCGCCTCAGCGCCGTCTTCTTCCAGTCGCGGCAGGGATCGACGGCCTCCAGCACGGCGGGCGCGATGCCCGGTCTCGCCGGGCTCGATCTCTCCGGCGCCGGCGCGGGCGGACAGGCCGCCACGGGACAGGACAAGCAGCTCGCCTTCCTCAACGCGGCGGCCGACCGGCGCACGGTCACGCCCGATCGCGTGACGCCGCCGGCGTCGCCCTTCGTGCTTCAGGCCGGCGCGGTGATCTCGGCCGCGCTCATCACCGGCATCCGCTCCGATCTTCCTGGCCAGATCATCGCCCAGGTCACGGAGCCGATCTATGACAGCCCCACCGGACGCATTCTGCTCGTGCCACAGGGCACGCGGATCATCGGCCAGTACGACAACAACGTCCAATATGGTCAGCGCCGCGTGCTGCTCGTCTGGAACCGGCTCATCATGCCGAACGGCCGCTCGATCGTCCTCGAACGCCAGCCTGGGACCGACACGCAGGGCTATGCCGGTCTTGAAGATGGTGTGGACTATCATTGGTGGGATTTGGCGAAGGCCGCCGGGCTCTCGACGCTGCTTTCGGTCGGGGCGGAGCTTGCCGTCGACGATCAGGACCGGCTGCTCCGCGCCATCCGCAACGGCGGCCAGGACACGATCAACGACGCCGGACAGCAGATCGTCCGCCGCCAGCTCAACGTCGCACCGACGCTGACCATCCGGCCGGGCTTCCCGGTCAGGATCGTCGTGACGCGCGATCTCGTCCTCGAACCCTATGGAGGCTGACATGATGAAGCTGAAACTCGGTCCCCTCGCGGACGACAAGCCCGTGAAAGTCGCGGTAGAGCTGCCGGCGTCGCTCCACCGCGACCTGACCGAATATGGCCGTCTTCTGGCCGGGGCCGCCGCTCCGATCGAACCGGCAAAACTCATCGTGCCCATGCTGGAGCGGTTCATTGCGACAGATCGCGGGTTCGCAAAGGCGCGGCGCCCCATGCAGAAGCCCGAGTGAATCCGGCAAGGTAGGCCGCGCCGCACGGCCTGAAGAGGAACCCCAACCACGGCTGACGTTCAACCTGGAGGTGGCTCGTGGTCAGGCCCGGTGGACGCCGGATAGATGACTCTTCCCTGCGCGTCCTTCTGCACGCCCAGCGTCGGCGTGGCGTGCTCGCTATGCCCCGGCGCCATCAGATGATCGACGGCGTGGCCAGTCAGTAGCAGATGGTCGGTGATGATGCGGCGATGGCATCGCCACCAGACCGCTTCGGAACACATCAGGGCCAGGCGGTGATCGCGGCCGAGGCTCACCAGATCATGAAACGCGCCGACGAACGCCTCGCCGAGCGCATAGTCAGCATAGTTGTGGAAGCTTTGCACCCGCCATAGCGCATTGAGGCTTTCGTTCACACCGGTCTGCTTTGGCCGCCTGCCGCCCAGGTCCGGCATATGTCGGTAACCGATCTGTGCCCGCGCCAGGTCTTCCGGCAGACCGTCGATATTGAAGGCAGGATTGCTACGCGACCGGGGAAAGGCGCGCACGTCGATCACCATCTCGACCCGGGCGGCGCCCAGCATGTCGAGAAATTCGCCGAGGCTGCGATTGGAATGGCCGATGGTGACGAATTGCGCGGCCATCAATCGATCTTCGTCAGCGCAGCTTCCTTGTGAGCGGCGACATGGTCCGTCTTGTCACTCTTGATCTCGTACTGCGGATCGTCCTTCGACGCCCGGTGTCGATGGCCCTTGTAGTCGAAATCCGCATGATGAACCCGGATGATCTTGCCTGTCACATGACCGGCTTCGGAGTTCCAGCTCACATGGTCGCCAATGGAATATTTGGTCATGGTCGCAGCCTCTCTTCGCAGCCGGCGGATCAGTCGCGCAGCAGTTGTTGGCTTCGGTCGCCCGGCACCGTTGCAGCAATCATCTCCATGAGTGTGTCGATGACCTCGCGTGTCGCATCCCATTTCGCGGCTTCGTCCAACGCCCGATTCTGGAAACCGAGGCACACCGCGCCATGCACCGCCGACCAGAACATGAAGGCATATCGATTGAGGTCCATTCCCGGCAAAAACCCCTGGGCCTGGCAGCCGCGAAGACCCGTGAGCAACAGCTCGAATATTCGGCGGCCAGGATCGCCTGACAGGGGATCATCACCAATCCCGAGGCTGGGCGGAGGTGCGAACATCAGCCGGTACAGGGTCGGATTGTCGAGTGCGAAGCGGGCATAGGCGTAGCTCCCTTCACGCAGGTAGCCAAAGGGGTCTGCGTGCATCCGCTCCGAGAGCGTCAGTTTCTCATTATATAGCCGGTTGAAGCCCTCTTCCCGCACCGCCCGCAACAGAGCGCCCTTGTTGCGAAAATAGCCGTAAAGCGCAGGCGGCGTGCAGCCGACCGCCTGTGCCACCGCCACCAACGGAACATCGAAATCGTCACGCGCCGCCAGCAGGCGAACCATTTCCGCGACCGCTCGCGGCGCGATGTCGAGTGTGTCTTCTTTTCTTGGACGCGCCATCAGCCCCGAAACCCACTTTTTACGCCCGATCTTCCGCTAGGCTTCGACCCTCAGCGGCCGTTGCATCAATCACAGCACACCGGAGCGCCATGTATACCATACGTTAACTTAACGTCGTTCATTTATCATTGACGCCGTGCGGTGTGCGACTCATCATGCCGCATACTGAATGTCGTTAAGTTCTTTGAGGGCGGCATGATGCAACGACACGATCATAACGACAACGCCATCTGCGCTTTCGCGAACGCGGTAGCCAACAGCCTTGAAACGGGCTGGAGACCCTGATGGCGAGCGCCGATCACGACGGCAGAAGCTTTTCTGACGGCGCCAAGATCGGCTCCCTTTCCGATCTTGCGTTCGGGGCTGAGCGACATAGCCGGATCAAACTGCACCATCTGCGTTATTTCGTGACCGCTGCCGAATATGGAAGCTTTCGACAGGCAGGTCGCGCCCTCGGCATCCAGGAATCGACGATCAGTCGCCGTATCCGTGACCTCGAGGATCAGCTCGGCGCATCGCTCTTTCATCGCCACGCCAGCGGCGTCAGCCTTACGGTTGCCGGGCAGAAATATTTGCCAGGGGCTCGGACCGCCCTCCGACATATTCATGCTAGCGCGGTCGATGTCGCAGCCGTAGGCCGAACCGAAGAAGGGCACATCAAGATCGGCGTCCTCTCATCCATCGCTTCCGGCTTCCTGTTCGATCTGCTGCGCACCTTCGGTAAGCGATACAAACGTGTTCATGTCGATCTCATCGACGGCAATCAGCCCGAACATATCGCCGCGGTGCGGCAACTCCAATTGGACGTGGCGTTTGTAACAGGCTCCTCACTGCGGGACGGTTGCGAAGTCGAGCAGCTCTGGTCTGAAGAGGTGTTCGCCGTCCTCCCGTCAGATCACCCGCTTGCAGATCAAACAGAACTTGCATGGCGCGATCTGGCGGGCGAGCGCTTTATCGTCAGCGAAGCGCCGCCCGGCCAGGAGATCCACGACTATCTGGTCGGGCGCCTCGGGGACCTCGGTCATCATCCCGATATCCATTGCCAATATGTCGGCCGGGACAATATGCTCTCCTTGGTCGCTGTCGGCCGCGGTCTCACGCTCACCAGCGAAGCCATGACCGTCGCGCAGTTTCCAGGGATCGCCTACCGGCGCATGGCCGGTGAAATACTGCCGTTCAGCGCCGTGTGGTCGGCGCGCAACGATAATCCTGCATGCCGCCGGCTGCTGAGCCTCGCCCGCTCCATCGCGCGATCGGCAAGACGGTAAGAACCGCTCACGTTGTGCGCCACCGAAACCGAAAAGAATGAGACGCCGGCGTGCGATCGCGCGGATCACCGGCCGCAACATCTGAACCAGACGTCGCGGTCGGCGGCGTTTTCGACCAACGTCCGAACCTTGGAACGTTCAAGGCCCTCCGGCACTTCTGTATCAATCTCGAGCCGGATCTTCACCCGACTGCCCGGAAGCGCCGTGAGTTGCTCGATGATCGCCTCGACAATCTGATGAATGTCCCGCGCAGGCCGCTCCGGTGAGACTATCACGGCGCTGGTGAAGCGCGTCGGCTTCCTCTCTGTCGGCGGTGTCGCCGACCCACCACCCGCATCGAGCCCGCTGGGCGTCGGTGTGCCGCCATCAGGGCTTCCAGGTGCGCGCCCAAGGGCCAGGTTGCACCGGTGCGGGACAGTGCGCTTCGACCCCATTCGGTTTGATGGTGCTGTCGCTGTCGATGACCAGGGACGTGTTACTCGCACGTTCGATCGCAAGCCCCAGGTAGATGCCCGTCTTCTCACCCCACCGCTCGGCATAGGCGAAAGGACCGAGCAGCATGCCGCTGATCGTCGCCTGCACGCCTTCACCAGTACGTCCTACTCTTTCAGGTGCGGCAGGTAGATGTAGCGATTGAGATATTCCCGCAGATTCTTGAGCGACAACCGTGGCTTGAGCTGCACGCCGGTGCTAGTGAGCGTCACCATGATCATGGGAAGGGTCGAATATCAATCCAACCGTTTTGGACTGAAGTGTGCTTTCGGCACCACGCGATAAAAATAGTGCATTCAGACGCTCGCGCTCGGCAAGCTGCGTTCCAGCTTTCGGGCCGAGGACCATCAGAGCCGTAGCCCAAGCATCGGCTTCTGCGCAGGTTCGCGCGATGACGGTGACGGAGGCCGGCGGTTCAGGCAGGGGCGCTCCGCGGCGCGGGTTCATCGTGTGCGACAATCGTCGGCCTCCGGCCATGAGCCAATGCCGGTAGTCGCCGGAGGTTGCGACTGCTGCGTCCTGTAAGGCAAGGATCGAATGCGGAGCGCGGCGGTCGGGATCGGGCGCCTCGACAGCGATCACCCACGGCTCACCGGCGGGATGCAGGCCGAACGCGCGCATCTCGCCATCAATCCCGACCAGACCTGAAGCGATGCCGAAGCCGTGCAGCACCTCGGCCAGCCTGTCCACGCCGTACCCCTTGGCGATACCATTGAGGTCGAGGTCCACAGGCGCCAATCTTCGCGCCCTTCCACCGTCGACATCCAGCTCCACGATCTCATGGGCGGGCGGATGCGGCATTTCGAGCGCCTTTCGAATTCGGGCCTCGTCGACCGCTTCCGGACCGAATCCCCATGCACGCACAGCCGCACCGACGCCGACATCAAACGCACCGCCCGAGGCGCGGCCGATATCGAAGGCGAGCCGCAGCACTTCCACCAGGCAGGGCGGAACGCTTATCCACGCACCGGGACGGCCAGCATTCAAGCGCATGAGATCGCTGTTCGGATTCCAGGTCGACATTTGCGTGTCGACTTCATTCACGGCGGCTTGCAACGCCTGCCGGACCGCTTCCGAGTCAAGTCCATCCGGCGCATAGAACGACGCCGACCAGCGTGTACCCATCGTCGGTCCGTTCATTGAGAGCCGGTTCTGTTCAGTAGATGTCTTCAACATAGCGTCCCTGCGCCTTCAGCAAGCTCGGCGTCAGCCCCATCGGGGCAAGAATGTCGCCGAGCGCTGTGGAAACACCAGTCGCCATATCCCGGCCGCCGCAGACCATGATCCGAGCGCCTTCGCGCACGAGACGCACGATCTCTGTCGCCTCATGGCGCAGACCATCCTGGACGTAACGAGGGTTTCGCCCGCGCGAGCAGGCCGGCACGACTAGCCGGAGGCGCCCTTCTGCCTGCCAGTTCGCAAAATCCTCGCGATAGAGAAAATCGCTGTCGGGATGGCGCATGCCGAAAAATAGATAAACCGGCCGGCATCGCGTATTGGCGCGCACGAAGCCCGCAAGAGGACCGATCCCCGTTCCGGCTCCGATCAGGATCAGCGGCCTGCGCGTGGTTCCGGCATGGAAGCCGGGATTGCGCCGAACGAAGCCCCTGATCCGATCGCCGGGCCTCAGTTCGTAGAGTTGACCCGAGCACAAGCCGGCCGGATGCTTCTTCACGACGATCTCGACGAAGCCGTCGCGGCGGCCCGAAGCCAGCGAATAGAACCTGGGAACGGCCGAACCTTCGGGCAGGATGCCAAGCAGATCGCCGGCGGCAAAATTGCCGGGCGCGCGGGCGACAAGCCGCCGCCAGAGCGCAGCCTGTGGCAAGGCAAATCGCAGGATGACCGTGGGAGCTTGCACCTTGGCGCCATAGTCGCGGCGCGAGACGAGCGTCAGATCGATGGAGGCGGGTTGTACCGGCTGATGGACGAGATCGAGGTCGAGACCTGTCGCCGCGCCCAATGAGCGGCCCCAACGGGCGAAATCCTGTGGTGACTGCCGGTCCACCGTGTCGAAGGGGATGAGCGTCTCCCAGCCTTTACGCTCCGCGGTTTCGGTAACGGCTCGCGCATAGGCGCAATAGCCGGGAAAGCTGCGGTCGCCGAAGCCAAGCACAGCCATGGGGATCGCCGGAGCGGCGGCAAGAGCGTTCATGCGTTCGAGGAACCCTTTAGCAGAGGCAGGCGTGTCACCATCGCCATAGGTGGCAGCAAGGATAAGGATACGCCTGGCCCGCCCGTAGCGCGCGGGATCGAAGGCGGACATCGGGGCAGCGTGGACAGTCTGGCCTGCCCTGGAGAGCACCGCATGAAGCGTTGCCGCAAATCCCCAAGTGGTGCCGCTCTCGCTGCCGACCAGCAGGATCGTCTCGGCACGGCTGGCAGGAACATTGCCGCGAATGCAAGAGCGCCCGCGCCACCCGGCAAGCCACAGGATGAAGCCCGTCGCAGCCATGACCGGAACGCCGAGCGCCATCAGTCCGAGAACCAGCCCCAATGTGGCCGCTCCTTGTCCGGTGTGCAGCATGTAGATCGTTTCTGAGACTCGCTGCCATCCGGTAAGACCGGTCCAGGCCAGGAGCTTGCCATCGCCCTGATCGATGTAGCCGGTTCCTTGGTCGGTTTTCAGCGTAAAGACATCGCTCGCATCATCTGGCGTGGGAAACGACAAGCTGCGCAGTTCGGCGATGGGTATGGCCCGAAGGGCGGCCATGTCTGCGACAGTCATGCCCGTTCGACCGCTCGCATCCGTCTGCGCAATCGGGGATGCAGCTTCATCCGGCAAAAGATCGAAGGTCGAGGCCGTCATCCACAGGGCTGTGGCTGAGGACAGCAACAATCCAGCGACCGCCAGCCGTGCGATCTCGACATGCAGCCTTCCGGAAAGCGGGCCGCGCATCGGCGAGAACCAAAGCTGCCAGCCTCCGGCCCGGCGCGCGACAAGCACCACTCCGGAAATCGCCAGCACCATCATTGCGGCCGCGCCTGCGGCTGTCACTATGCGGCCGCCATCTCCAAGAAACAGCGACCGATGCAGGTTCGTCAGCCAACGTTCGACCGGTTTCGGATCGGCAGATGCGATGCTTTGCCCTGTCACCGGATCGATCATCGCCGCCTGTGCGGCGCCGTTCTCGAACCAATAGGCAATGATCCGGCCCGACGGCGCTCGCCGTATCTGTTCCAGTTCGGGATGGGCGGCCTGGATGCGCCCCGCCACATCGGCGACGGACACCGCCGCCGTGGCCTGCGGCGAAGACAGGCGCTCGACGGCCGGGAAAATCGAAAGCGCCGCACCGCTAAGGCTGAGCACCAGAAGCAGGAGCCCGGCGATGAGCCCCGGCCAGCGGTGAATGAGACGAGACATACCGTTCACCGCCTAGCGGGAATAGGCGAGCGAGGCGACATAGAGCCGGCCACGCGCGGGCGTCCCTGCGCCGTCACTCGTCAGCGGGATCGCTACGTCGTTCGGGCTGTCGCGCATGTCTTCCACGGCGGCATCGACATGCAGCGTATAGCCCGCGTCGAATAGCGCATCGGCCAAGTCGAGCGAGATTTCCAGCGTGCGCCCAGCACCAACGCTGGCGCCGGTGATGCCATCAATCCCGGAGGGATTACCGCCCGTCGCACGATACCAAGCCGACAGGTGCCCGTAATATTTCGACTTGCCCCCGGCGACCCAGACCGTACCTGCGTACTTCCCCTGTGGATCGATGACATAGAAGGCGAGATAGGCCCCGTCTCCGCCATACCGGTTCAATGTGGTCGTCACCGTGATGGGACGGGCCATCGCGAGGCCAGGAAGGGTCAGCGCCGTCGTCAGCGCCAGTGCCGCAAAAATGGATTTCATGCCGATCTGCCTTTTCCAGAGAAGCGGATCGCGGATAACCAATTGGTTCGAGATCCGACGCCCCACTCTGGCAAGGCCACCTGAGCATCACCTGACAGCAAAAATATTTTTGCTTCAGTGTTTCGTCAGGAAGCGATGAAATACCAAACGCCTAGAAAGAACAAAACCGCAGATCGGTGGTCAGGTCAGCGGTCGTGTTCCTAGCGAACGCCATGCTCGGTGTTTGTCGCGGACGCGAAATCTGAAGTTGCGCTGGTATTGGTCTAGTCGTGGGCAAGCGGAATAAGGCCAAGTGCCGTTTCCTCAAGTGCCGGAGTTCCATCCGAGAAGGCGTCCGTAATCCTGATCAAGCCAAAGGGGACGGTCCTGGCTTGCCAGTGGAATTCGCATTGGCTTAGCCGGATTGTTTGCCTGGCGGAGAACGGCCGGAATGCCTGATGGGCTCCGAACCGCATCGAGCCCGTTTGCGTCAGCCGAACCGTTTCGTCCACAAACTCTTCTCGAGCGCCCAGGCGCTTGGCAATATCCCCGACACCGTAGGCAATGGCGGCGGGGACCCTGGCAGCTTGTTTATCGCAGGCTTCAATCGGAAACACTCAACGCAGGGACATGCGCCGCAGCGTGCCATCGCGCAGGACGAACTGGTGCCAGATGGCCATCAGGGCGTGCAGTCCGGCGAGGATGAGGATGATGGTTCCGGCATTCTCATGCAATTCGGCGATCAGGCCGGGTCGCCCCTGAACGGGCTCGGTGAGCGCAGGAAGCTGCAAGCCGAAGAACGATACTGAGACACCCATGCGTGAAGCCGTGTACCAGCCAGTGATCGGCAGCGCGATCAAGAACAGGTAGAGCACCGCGTGCCCGGCCTTCGCGGCAGCCGCGAGCCAACCTTGCGTATCGGCTTCGGGCGTGCGGCCGGCCACCCGCAGAACTAGCCGGGGCAACATCAGGGCGAGCACCGCAAGCCCGAGCGAAAAGTGCAGCAGGGGCGGGTTCTCGGCGACCTTGCGACCGCCCTCGGCCGTGAACCAGGCGCCGAGCACCAGAAGGGCGGTTAGCCAGTGGATAACGATCATGCTCGCCGAATAGCGATGCGACTTGTCGGGCATATTGAGGTCTCCTTGAGATGCGCCGGAGCGAAAGTGCGGCGGCTTATTTCACGACAGCCTTTGGCCGCGTATTCGTCCCGAGCAGGCCGTTCGCAGATGCCCCGTCGGCAGCTTCCCGCCCGATGTTCTGCGTCCGTTGGCGTTCGGCTCCGTGATGGTCGTCATCCCGATCCTTGTAGCGGAGCTTAACGATTTCGAGCGTCGCAGGGTCGATCTTGGCTTTGAAGGGGCGACCTCCTTCATCGGTTCCGCGGATTTCGTAGCAGCCGTCGTCGATCTTGATCCGGGTGACGGTCCAGCCCCGCCCAGCCGCCATCGTCTGCACCGCCTCGCGCGGCTGCCACTGCTCCATCGGAACATGGCAATCGTCGTCCGCCCTTGCGGTCCCTAACCCGGCGAACGTCAGAACGAGGATTGCCGCCGCCATCTGCTTCATCATCTGATTGTTCCCGATCAACGCGATATAGTCACAACCATGGCAGGTTATCCTGACGAATCGCTGAAGCAGCGACTGATACCCCTTCAGCAAACCGACAGGTTCAAACCGTAGAAAAGCAGCAGAAGGGGGAACCGATCCCAGGATGAGAGTCTTGCTCGTTGAAGACGATGCGATCCTCGGCAAGGCCGTTCGCGATCACATCGCCGCCAGCCATTCCGTCGATTGGGTGAACCGGCTCGACGCCGCGCGCGAGCATCTCGATAGCGCGGCCTACGACCTCATCCTGCTGGACCTGATGCTTCCCGACGGGCTGGGTGTCGGCTTCCTGCGAAAACTGCGTGCCGCAGGAAGTGTGACGCCGGTCATCATCCTGACGGCGCTGGACCAGATTTCCGACCGCATCGAGGGCCTCGACGCCGGCGCGGACGACTACATGATCAAGCCCTTCGATCTTTCGGAGCTGTCGTCGCGTTTGAACGCGGTCGCGCGGCGCTACAGCGGCAATCCCAATCCCCTCATCGAGATCGGCGACCTGTGCGTCGATCTTGCCGCCAAAACCGTGAAGCGCGGCGGACGCTCCGTCGAACTGACCGGACGGGAATGGGCGCTGTTCGAGACCTTCCTGCAACGGCCGGGCGTCGCGCTGACCAAGGCCCAGCTCGAGGACCGGCTCTATGCGTTCGGTGCCGAAGTGGAGAGCAACACGATCGAGGTCCATGTCAGTCGGCTGCGCAAAAAGCTGGGGCATGCTGTCATCGATACGGTTCGCGGCATCGGTTATCGTCTCGGAAGCGCGCGATGAAACGCCCGAAAAGCCTGCAATGGCGGCTTTCGCTATGGCTCGGCCTCGGCATGACGGTGCTTTGGGCAGTCGCCGCCGTGGTTACGGTTTACAGGCTGCACAACGAGATGAACGAAGTCTTCGACAGCGCGCTGGAGGAGACTGCGCAACGGATTCTGCCGCTTGCGGCGCTCGAAATCCTCGGGCGCGATACCGACGATTCGGAGCAGCGCGTGGCGACGCTGCGTCAGCATGACGAATACTTCACCTATGTCGTACGTGACGAAGCGGGCAAGGTTCTACTCAGCTCGCACAATGCGGATCTGGCGGTTTTTCCGCCATTCTCGGGAATGGGCTTCACCGATACGCAAACCCATCGGCTCTATTCCGACGCCGCGCTGCAAGGCAGCCTGACGATCACCGTCGCCGAACCGCTTTCGCATCGGCGAATGGCGGCAGAACACGCCTCACTGGATCTCGCCCTGCCACTCGGCATTATCGTTCCCCTCAGCCTCCTCGGTGTCTGGCTCATCGTTCGGCTGTCGATGACTCCCGTCCGAGCTTTCCGATCACAGATCGAGGCGCGCGGCGGCGGCGATCTTGCTCCGGTCAAAGCCGACAACCTGCCTTCCGAGGTGGAACCAGTCGCTCATTCGGTGAACCGGCTTCTTGAACGCCTGAAACGGACATTGCAGGCGGAGCGCACGCTGGCGGCGAAATCCGCCCATGAACTACGAACGCCGGTCGCGGCTGCACTGGCACAAGCGCAAAGGATGATCATCGAGGCTACCGATGACACGACCCGCGAACACGCGCGCGACATGGAAACTGCCCTGCGGCGTCTTTCCCGGCTGACCGAAAAGCTGATGCAGCTTGCAAGGGCCGAGGGCGGCCGCCTGCTGGCGGAGAAGCCTGTCGACATCGCAGTCATCCTGCGCATGGTCGTCAGCGAGTTCGGCGAACACACCCCTGGCGCCGGTCGGGTCGAGCTGATGCTTCCCGACAATCCGGTATCCGCCAATATCGATCCGGACGCCTTCGCCGTTCTGGCGCGCAACCTCATTGAAAACGCCCTGAAGCATGGCGACCCGAAGGAGCCTATCAGCGTCGCGCTATCGGCTGAGGGCACCCTGCAAGTCACGAATGCCGGTCCGGCCGTGCCGGCGGAGACGCTTGCCCGACTGTCCGAGCCTTTCGAGCGGGGCCAGTCAGATGCGGACGGCGCGGGTCTCGGCTTGGCCATCGCCAAAACGATCGCCGCTGGCACGGGCGGCAGGCTTGATCTGATCTCGCCGATAGAGGGGCGGCGGGACGGTTTCGCGGCCGTATTTTTCTCCGGCAAGCAATAGCGCAACCAGCAGCCTGCTCCCGTTAGCCCAGATACGGCGAAGGCACGCACGCCTCGGAATGAATGCCTTTGCCGACCGTCCGGACGCGTCTCGACTACGCGTGGCCCTATTTCTCCTTCCGTGGCGCACCCCCATCGTCACCGAAGCGTTTGACCTTTCCATCAACAACCTCCAGTGTCGCCGGGTCGACTTTGACCTTGAGGATGTTGCCGCTGGCATCGGTCACCCGAAGCTCGTAACAGCCGTCGTCGATCTTCATCCTGTCAATGGTCCATTCGAAGTCGCTTGCAAGCTTCGCCAGCGCTTCGAACGATTGCCTCTTTTCGGGCGATACATCGCACGCCTCGCCAGCAAGGGCGGCGCCAGCCGGCAGCATCACCAGCAATGCAAGCATCGTGAAAGACTTTTTCATGGTTCCAACTCCTCAGTTGCCCTCATCTACGCGTGCAATCATGCAACGCCTTGCTGATGGGCTCCTGAAGAACGATGATAATTCCTGTCAGCTTCCAGTCAGCGAGGCCGCGTGGCAGTCGATACCGACAATGGGCTCAGCCCACCAAGTGACCTGAAGGATGGCTTTGGGGATAATCCTCTGTCGACGGGTAATGCAACACCGGCGATGCGGCGGAAACGCGGGCACCTCGAACCTCGACAAGAACTGGGCCGGCCTTTCGGGCATCATTGTAAATCGCTGTTCGTTGCCCGATAGATACACTGGTTCCTTTCGAAGCGTCATGGGCTCCCGAATGGTACCACCAGATGAAATCGGTCTTTCGCGGGAGTGTGCCAGCAAATCATGGACGGGGACGCCCTTCTCAGCCGCCTGGCGGTTTCGCTATCGATCGGCTTGCTGATCGGTCTCGAGCGCGGCTGGCGCACCAGAAATGAGGAAGACCATCAACGCGCGGCGGGATTGCGCACCTTCGCGCTTTCGGGGCTGATCGGCGGCGTCGCCGGCGCGCTGGCGCAGCAATTCGACTCAGCCGCCATCATCGGCTTGGCTTTCCTGGGGTTCGCAGGGGCTTTCGCCGCGTTTCACTGGCTGGAGGCGCAGGCCGAGCGGAACTACAGCGCGACCTCCGTGATCGCCGGCATGTCGACCTTCCTGCTTGGCGTCCTCGCCGTCGTGGGCGATGTGGCAGCCGCCGTCGCCGGCGCCGTCGCGACGGCCGTGCTGCTGGCGCTGCGCGATCAGTTGCACCGTTGGGTCGCATCGTTGAGCTGGAGCGAAATCCGCTCGGGCTTGACGCTTCTGGCGATGACGTTTCTGCTGTTGCCGGTCCTGCCAAATCGGCCGATCGATCCGTGGAACGCGATCAATCCGTATGAAATCTGGCTGCTTACGATCCTGATCGCGGCCGTGTCCTTTGCCGGATACGTCGCCGTTCGCGTATTCGGGGACCGGCTGGGCGTGCTCACGGCGGCGGTCGCAGGGGGGCTCGCATCTTCAACGGCCACGACCGCGACACTGGCGGCCCTGGCCCGGCGCCGCAGCGAAGCCGCCGCTCTGCTTTCTGGCGGAGTGCTCCTTGCAGGGGTGGTCATGATCGCGCGCGTTGCGATCATCGCGACCGCACTCAGTCCGTCCCTGCTGCCGCACCTCCAATGGCCGCTCCTCATTGGCGGCGGCGTCCTTGTTCTCGGGGCCGGGCTTCTGCTTCTCCAAGACAGCGGCGCCACGGAACAGCCGGAACTGAAGATCACCAATCCGCTCGAACTGGCGCCGGCCATCAAGATGGGCGCGCTCATCACCGCCGTCATGTTGATCTCGCAATTGCTTCAACAATCGTTCGGAAACGCGGGCATCTTCGCGACGGCCGCGATCTCGGGGATGGCAGATGTCGATGCGATCTCGATCTCCATGGCGCGAATGTCGCTACAGACGATCGAGCCGAAGCTTGCGGCCCAGGCCATCCTGATCGCGGTCGGTGTGAATTCGCTCGCCAAGGCCGTCCTGGCCGCATGGCTCGGCGGCTACAGACTCGGGGTTCGCGTGGGAGCCGTCAGCGCGCTCGGGGTTGCCGCGGGCATGGCAGCGTCGCTGAAACTCGCTTGATTTCCCGGGCTGTCGGGCCGCAGTTTCCCATAGGATGCCCTAGACTGCTCTTTCGTCCACCACTTTTGGAACAGACGCCGAAACGTTTCGTTCCTCCGGTGTGCGGCGCGTAGGCGTTGCCTCGTCCGCGTTCCGCCGGATACGGTCCGAGAGCAGGCGCAAGCCGTTCAGGACGACCAGCACGGTCCCGCCTTCATGCCCGACCACCGCCAGCGGCAGCGGCAGATCGAAGAACAGCCCGCCTGTGACGAGCACCAGCATGGCGCCGATCGCGACGGTGAGGTTCTGCCGGATGACAGAGGCGGTGCGCCGCGCCAACCGGTGCGCATCTGCCAGTTTCTTCATGTCTTCCGACAGCAGGGCCACATCGGCCGCCTGAAGGGCGACATCCGAACCGGCCGCACCCATGGCGATGCCGACATCGGCGCGGGCAAGGGCCGCCGCATCGTTCACGCCGTCGCCCACGAAGGCGACCCTGCCGCGTTCCGCCAGCTCACCGATTTGGCGCACCTTGTCCTGCGGCAGCATTTCGGCGTGGATCTCGTCCGGGCCGAGGCCAAGTTCCTCACCGATGCGCAGGGCCACCGGGCGACGGTCGCCGGTCATCATGAAGATGCGGCGCACGCCGCCGGCGCGCAGGGCCGCAAGCGCCGGGGCGGAACTCGCCCTCGCCTCGTCCGCGACGCTGACGGCGCCCAGAATGGTCGATCCTCGCCCGAGATAGACGACGGTTTGCGCGTTCTCCTCCAGCTCGCGGAATTCGGCGCGATCAGTGGACGCATCCATTTCCCTGGCGAGATAAGAGTTTCCAGCCCAGACCGGGCCAGTCTCATCCCGCCCGACGATTCCGGCACTGGGACGGGAACTGACATCCATGACTTGCGCCGGTTCGATCCCGTGTATGACCGCCTCACGGCGGATCGCTGCGGCGATATGATGCTCGGAATGCGCTTCCAGCCCCGCCAGCAGGGACAGGAAGCGCCGATCCTCACCGTCCAGCGTAATGATCCGCGTCACCTGCGCACGGCCGTTGGTCAGCGTGCCTGTCTTGTCGAAGGCGAAGGTATCGACGGCCGCCAGCATTTCGAGCGCGCCGCCGCCCTTGAACAGAACGCCGCCCCGCGCCGCCGCCGAGAGCGCCGACAGGATCGCCGCCGGCACCGATATGACGATCGCACAGGGGCTGGCCGCGACCAGCAGCGTCGCGGCCTTGTAGAGCGCCTGCTCCCAATCGCGGCCGAGCCAGTAAAAGACGGCGAAGGCGAGAACCGCGCCGATGAGGACCGCGACGGTATAACGCTGGCCAAACCAGGCGCTGAACCGTTCGGACGGCGCTTTCGCCTCCTGGGCCTCGGTGACCAGGCGGATCATGCGCGCGATCGTACTGTCGCCGACCGTTCTCGCTATCGTCACTTCCAGGATGCCGTCGAGATTGACGGTGGCTTCGAACACCTGCTGGCCCGGCTCCTTGGAGACGGGCATGGATTCGCCGGTGATGTTGGCCTCGTCGATGCCACCGCGCCCTTGCAGGATGACGCCGTCGGCAGGCACCCGGGCGCCCGGCCGCAGGATCACCACGTCGCCGACGGCAAGCTCCGCGGCGGGAACCTCCGTGACCGCACCGTCGGCGGCGTTCTTGCGGAACGCCGTCTCGGGGCGCAGCGCCATCAGGGCTTCGACCGCGCGGCGCGCGCGCCCGAGCGCCTGGTGTTCGAGCGTCGTCGACACGCTGAACAGCGTCAGCAGCACGGCACCTTCGAACGGCGCGCCGACGATCGCTGCGGCGATCGCGGCGACCACCATCAGGAGGTCGATGTCGAGGATATGCTGCCGCCACAGCGCTGACAGGGCCGTCCACGCGGCGGGAAGCCCGCCGGCGGCATAGACGAGCGCCAGTCCCGGCCACCGCAGGACACCAAGTGCCTCGGCTGGCGGCCAGGTCCCGACCGTCGCCAGGATCATGCCCAGCACTGTCAGGAGCGACATCAGCATCGGGATATCGAACGACAGGCGTCTCATAATCAGACCGCCCGGCCGATAAGGGCGCCGATGGCCGCTGTCGACGCCATGGCCACCGCGCCCCAGAAGACGACCCGAACAGTCGGTTTCCAGATGCCGGCGCCGCCCGCGCTCGCACCAACCGCCCCGAGCGCGGCAAGCCCGACGAGACAGGCGATGGACACTGCCCATACGACCGCTCCCGCCGGCGCGAGCAGCGCCACGACCAGCGGCAGCGCCGCGCCCACGGAAAAGGTCGCCGCGGATGTGAAGGCCGCCTGGACGGGCCGCGCCATCACATGGCTCGACAGTCCGAGTTCGTCGCGCGCATGCGCCTCGAATGCGTCCTTCGCCATCATTTGCTTAGCCACCTCAAGGGCGAGATCCGGCGCGACGCCGCGCTGCTCGTAGATCGCAGCGAGTTCGGCTAGTTCCGCCTCCGGCTGCGTGGCGAGTTCGCGGCGCTCGCGCGCCATGTCGGCTTCTTCCGTGTCGGCCTGTGAGCTGACCGAGACATATTCGCCGGCCGCCATTGACATGGCTCCGGCCACCAGCCCGGCAACGCCCGCCACAAGGACCTCGTGAGGGCCGGCGGTCGCCGCCGCCACGCCGACGATAAGGCTCGACGTCGAGATCAACCCGTCATTGGCCCCAAGCACCGCCGCCCGAAGCCAACCGATACGTTCGATAAGATGATTCTCTTTGTGTAAAGTGCGCATAGAATTTGTTCCAGTGTGCGATCGGTCGGCCCCGAGGCACCGCCCATTCTACGGACGCTCGTGAAAGCGTCGCCGATCGATTGTTCGACGTTCATATTAGAATTATTCTAAATATTTGACATGGGCATTGAGATTGGTCAATAAGTTATAATTATTCTAATCTGGGAGACATCATCCATAGAGCGTGCTGGCGTTCAAAACGCCCGATCGTCATATCGACGGGCGCCAATCCCGGAAGATCTGGCACGCCGAGGCCGTTATAGGGGGGAGCCACCTGCCGGCTGCGGTCACCGCGAGGCCGAGAACAGTGATGACTGAGCGGACCCGCGACGGGTCGATCGGCAAAACGCGTCATTTCAGGTTCCTGGCTGGCACGGTCACGGCCTCGGCCGCCGGCGCTGGCTGGGCAGGGGAATCGTCAGGCGGCTTTTTTGCACCGTAACGCGAGGATTGCGATGGCAATCCAGATGCCGGTGCGCAAGATCATCGCGCCCATGGTGCGTATCTCCCATGCGCCGCCGGAGCCGACATGCCACAGGAAGGCGGCGAAGACGGCCGCCGTCGCCGCGGCGATGCCGAGCGACAGCATCGGCGCCCAGTTCGTGCCGCGCCACAGGCCGATCCCGGTGAGGACATAGGCAAATCCCGCTACGAAGTTGAACCACAGCACGAAGGGCACCACAGCGCCCATGTCGACGCCGCCGAACAGCGCCCTGGCGCCCGAAACGATGGTCAGCAGGCCGAAGATCACCGCGACGGCGGCGGCGATGGTAAGGGCGCGGGATCGTCTTGCGGGCATGGAGCGGCTCCGGGTCAGGCGTCGGCGAGGCGGCCGTCGCGCAGGTGGATCAGGCGGTCGAAACGGTCGAAGATCTTTTCGTCGTGGGTGACGGTGACGATGCAGGCTTCCTGCTCGACGGCGAGCTTGCGCATCAGGTCCATCACCAGCCCGGCCCGCGCGCCGTCGAGCGCGGCGGTGGGCTCGTCGGCGAGGATGATGCGGGGACGGTTGGCGAGCGCGCGAGCGATCGCTACGCGCTGCGCCTCGCCGCCGGAAAGGAGTGCAGGTTTAACCTTTGCGCGGTGGCCGACTTCCAGATAGTCCAGCAATTCGCGCGCCCGCACCCGGCCTTCCTCAGCGTGAAGGCCGGCAAGGTCGAGCACGACCGCGACGTTCTCCTCGGCAGTCAGGAACGGCAGCAGGTTGTGCGCCTGGAAGATGAAGCCGATCTTGTCGAGCCTGAGACGTCTCAAGTCGCGGCGCAGCCATCTGCCATCGAACACTGGCTCGCCGTCGAGCACCACCCGTCCCGCCGAGGGGGCGAGGATGCAGCCGATGATGTTGAGCAGCGTCGTCTTGCCCGAGCCCGAAGGTCCGAGCAGCGCGATCACCTCGCCGGCGCGCACGGCAAGATCGACCGCGCGTAAGGCGTCGACGCGGGTCTCGCCCTCGCCGAAATGCTTGGCCACGTTCGAGACTTCTATGAGGATGTCGCCGAGCGCCATGTCGGTCAGCTCCCGAGCGCTGTGGCCGGGTCGACCTTCATCGCCGCCCGCACGCCGAGCGCCGAGGACAGCAGGCAGACGGCGGCGATGATGCCGGCAAGGACCATGACGTTGAACGGCTCCAGCACCACGCGGCGGGGAAAGTAGTCCTTCACGCTAAGGATCAGCATCAGGCCGATCGCCCAGCCCGAGGCGCCGAGGATCAACGCCTGCTGCACGATCAGCGCGACGATGGTGCGGTCGGGGGCGCCGATCAACTTCAGCGTGGCGATCTGCTTCAGCTTCTCCATCGTCATCGTGTAGATGATGAGCGCGATCACCACGGCGCTGACGGAGAGTAGGATGCCGAGGAACAGCCCGATCTGGCGGCGCGCCTTGTCCACCACGGAAACGAGCAGCAATTCCTCCTGTTCGGCCTGGGTCATGGCGGCGAGGTGCTTCCACTGGCGCACTGTGGCGGTCAATAGATCGACATCGGCGCCGGGCGCCATGCGGGCGATGACGGCCGCCACCGATGCGGACTTGACGGAAACCGCCCCGCGCGCCGCCTGCACCCGCTGGGCGGCCGGGTCGAGTTCGGTCTGGAGCGCCATCGCGTCGGCGAGCGTCACGTAGACCGCCGGGTCACCGCCGGAATTCATCGCGCCCTCGACAAGCCCGACGACGGTGAAGCGCTTACGCCCGAACCGGATCGTCTCGCCGGGTAGAAGGCCGGTCTTGCGGTCGGCGACCAGCTCGAAATGGCTGGCGCCGATGCCGCGCCCCTCGGCGATCGCTTGCGGCCCACCGGGCCGACCGGGCTCGTAGCCGACGACGTAGATCCTGAGCGTACGCCCGGCATGGAAAGCCTCGACGTTCTGGTAGTTGACCGCGCCGGCTTCGGCGACACCGGGCATCCTCGCCACCGCATCGCGCGTATCGGCAGGGATGCTGGACGCTTCCGCAAACGGACCCTTGGTTCCAGCCTCGACCACCCAGACATCGGCCACCGGCGCCTTCACCACCGCCAGCGCGTCCGAAACGAGGCCGTTGTAGATGCCGATCATCGCCAGCACGACCGTCATCAGCAGCCCCAGCCCGAAGCAGGTCAAGACGAAGCGAAACAGACCGTGGCGGATGTCCTTGAGCGCAAGGTTCATGGCGCATCCTCGGGGCGGGCACGTCTGCCCCCAGCCACACCCTTCGGCGGTCTGGCGACGATCGCCGCCCCTTCGGGCAGGCCGCCCGCAACTTCGACGCGGCCGCGATCGTCGCGGGCACCGAAGGTCAAGTGCGCTCGCGCGAGACGGCCGTTCTGCACCGTCCACACCGTGCCGCGATGGCCGTCGAAACCGGTGATCGCCACCTCGGGAACCATCAGCGCGCTTTCCCGGCTGCCGGTGGTGATACGCACCTCGGCCTGCTCGCCGAGAAACATCTCGGCGGGACAGTCAGCGCAGGCCAGCCAGACGCGGCGTTCCTCGTTCACTCGGTCACTTTCGATACCGATGCGGACGATTGTGCCGTGGAACTCGGCCGACGGCTGCGACCGCAGCCGGATTGTACCTTGCTGGCCAGGGACAAGCTGGCCGGCGCGCTCTTCGTCGACATAGGCTTGGATCCAGACGGTGGCTGGGTCGATCAGCGTGAAGATCGGATCGCCCGCCTTCACCACCGTGCCCGGCTCCGCGTGGCGAGCGACGACCAGCGCATCGTAGGGTGCGACCAGCCGGTGATGGGCGAGAATGGCTTCCTCCTGTCGCAGGGCTGCCGCCGCGTCCAGGCCCTGCGCCCGGATCACTGCCAGATCGGCCTCCGCTACCGCCAGATCGGCTCGCGCCACGTCCTCATCGCGTTGGGCTTCCTCGGCGCGCTGGGCCGAGGCGACTTCGCGCTGCACCAGCCCCTGCTGACGACGGTTCGCCGTCTCGCGCTCGGCGAGCACCGCGCGGGCGCGCACGACTGCGGCATTGGCCTTGGCGAGATTGGCCTTGTTGGTCGCCACTGTCGCATGGGCGCGCGCCACCCGCGCCTCCTGCTCGGCGGAGTGAAGGATGGCCAGTTCCTGTCCCCGGATCACGCTGTCCCCGGCATCGGCGGCAAGAGAGGTCAGCGCGGCACCCACCTCGAAGCCGATACGGCTGAGAACCCGCGCCTCGACGGTGCCGAGTCCGTAAATGCGAAGGGCGACATCGCGTTCAGGTTGAACGACCGTCACCACCAGCGGCCGTTCGGTGAAGAACAGAAAGCCTGCTCCGACAGCCAAGGCCAGAAGAATGCCCGAAAGCCCGATTCGTCGCATCGCCTATTCTCCCCTTGCAGCCAGAAGGCGGCATTGCACGTCGAACAGCCGCAATCCCTCTTCGCGCAGGTCGAACTCGCGCTCACCGAGCGCCCAGCGGATCGCCACCCCCTGCACGAGCGACGTCAGCAGCACCGCCACATCGTCCGGCATGACATCGCCTCGCATAGCCCTTGCTTCCTGTCCCGCACTGACCTCGCGCGCGAGCAGGCGGTGAAAAGCCTTGAGCGTGCTGTTGAACGTGGCGCGCAGCTCCGCATTGGTGACATTCAGCTCGCGCGAGAACAGCAGCATGGGAAGTGCGGGGGTGGTAGCGATCTGCGCGAACTGCGCGGCAATCAAAGCACGCAACCTGGCGATAGGCTCATCGCATCGGCTCAATGCGTCGTCCCACGCCTCCTCCAGACCTTCGGCCACATGCTCGGCCACAGTCTGCCAAAGCGTGTCCTTGGTCGGGAAATGCCTGAACAGCGCCGCCTGGGTGATGCCGATCGACGACGCCACCGCTCCGGTCGTCACACGGTCCGGCCCGATGCTGTCAGCCAATCCCAGGAGGGCGGCGACGATCTCGGCCTTGCGAAGCTCCGCCCGCTTGCGCATAGATTTCCCTATTGTTAGTTATCAGACACTAACTAATATGATAGACCCTTACGCTATGTCAATCGCAAGCGACCATGGATGAATCACTAGCCAAGAGGTCCATATTCGCTGCTCGCTATGACGTAGATGGCGAAGGAAACAGCGAGGTATGTGGCAAGGTCATCCGCCTTGTGCTGTCGGCGAGCACTCCTTCGCCATCGAGACAAGCATGGTCCGGACCTACACCGCAGCCGGTTTTGTCCAACGCAATATGTTGATTGGAACGCACGACGTCCTCGATCCAGCGTATTTTTCGCCGCTTCTGTTCAACAAGCCGGACGCAGCGGAGAGAGCAGGTTCGGGAAAACTGGACAGGTTGGATAAGTGGAGTTTCTGCCGGAAGGCGGCATGATGGCCGCGATAGGAGAGAGACCATGGCGAAACGACTGCGGCGGAACCACACGCCGGCTTTCAAGGCGAAGGTGGCCCTTGCAGCCGTCAGGGGCGAGAAAACGATCGTCGAGCTGAGGCAGCAGTTCGACGTGCACCCGAACCAGATCAGTATGCGCAATTTTTAACTCAGGATCGCCGAGCCCGGTCGCTCGACCGGCCTATATCTAACCCTGACTATCCGTGCTCCCTACGCGGACCAAATCAGGCTTCCCCGATTTCCCTCAGCGCTGCATGGTCGTTCGCGCAACAGCGTGAGCGACCAATGACAGGCAAGCCCAACGGTGACTTCGGGTGACATTGCACTCAGGGAACTAGCCTCGCGCTCGATGTCCATCAAATGAGCGACACCACGTTGTCGACCGTCGACCGAAGGAGGCTAACATTGGACAACAAATTTCTTACCCCTGAGGAGGTCTCGGAACGCTATCGAGGCGGCGTCTCGGTTGGAACGCTTCGGAACTGGCGGGCGATGAAGATCGGCCCGTCGTTCGTTAAGATTGGCAAAGCCGTCCTCTATCCGATCGACGAGCTTGAAGCGTGGGATGAAAGGAATACAGTGAGTTGCCGTGCATCAAGGCGACTCACTGAACTCACTGGTGATCAGCCGTGATGATCACGATTGGTCATTGGGGACATGCCCCATTCCCCGGCACCAACTTCACCGAATTCCAGAAAAATATCTGCAATATCAATACGATATGGATTTTCGTGGAATGACGCATAATCACCCGTCGGGCGACCCCGCCCCGTCACGCGCCGATATCGACATGACCAACAGGATCGCCAAGATCGCGGAGGCAATGGGCATTCAGGTCCATGACCACATCATCATCGGTCGCGACGGCCATCTCTCCATGAAGGGCGCCGGGCTTTTCTAGAGCGGTTCTGGTTTTCGCAGAATCGGCAGAACCGCTCTATCTCTTTGTTTTTTGCCGCATTTCCGGACGCGAAACCGCTTCACAGTTTTTCTGGAAATGCTCAAAGGCGCGGCCTGACTGCGGTCATGCAGCAACCGCGCTCACCAGCAGCCTTACAAACGAAAGCGGCGGCATCTTCCGATGCCGCCGCTCCCAAATCCTGATCGTCGAACGCGAAAGTCGCGATTACTCGGCGTCGGCCTTCTTGGCGGCCTTCTTCTTCGGAGCCGGCTTTTCAGCGGCTTCGCCGTCGTCAGCCTTCTTGGCCTTAGCCTTCTTCGCCGGCTTTGCGGCCTCGGCATCGTCCTCGTCGTCCGCGAGCAGCTCTTCCTTGGAAACCTTGACATCGGTCACGGTGACCTGGCCGAGCAGGTGGTCGACCACCTTCTCCTCGAACAGCGGCGCACGCAGGTTGGTCAGAGCCGACGGGTTGTTGCGGTAGAAGTCATAGACTTCCTGCTCCTGACCCGGATAGCGGCGCACGAATTCGAACAAAGCGCGCTGCATCTCGTCGTCGGTGATCTGCACGCCTGCCTTTTCGCCGATCTCGGCCAGAACCAGACCCAGACGCACGCGGCGCTCGGCCAGCTTCTGGTATTCTGCGCGGGCTTCCTCTTCCGTCGTCTCTTCGTCGGCAAAGGTGCGGCCTGCATTGGTCAGGTCGGTGTTGACCTGGTTCCAGATGTTGTCGAACTCGGCCTGGATGAGCTTGGATGGCGCCTCGAAGGAATACTGCTTGTCGAGCGCGTCGAGCAGCTCGCGCTTCACCTTCTGGCGGGTCAGCGCGCCATACTGGCTCTCCAGCTGGCTCGCGACGATCTCACGCAGCTTCTCGGCAGATTCCAGACCCAGCGACTGTGCGACTTCGTCGTTGATCTCCAGCTTGCCCGGCTTTGCGACGTCCTTGACGGTGACGTCGAAGGTCACTTCCTTGCCGGCGAGATGCGCAGCCTGGTAGTCTTCCGGGAAGGTCACGGTGATCGTCTTCTCGTCGCCAGCCTTCACGCCGACCAGCTGCTCCTCGAAGCCGGGGATGAAGGTCTTGGAGCCAAGAACCAGAAGCTGGTCGTTGCCTGCGCCACCGTCAAACGGCGTGCCGTCGAGCTTGCCGAGGAAATCGAGCGTCACGCGGTCGCCGTCTTCGGCCTTGCCCTTCTTGGTCTCGTAGCTGCGCGCCGATTCGGCGACGCGCTCGAGCTGGGCCTGAATTTCGTCTTCCGGCAGGTCGAGAACCTGACGCGTCACTTTGATGCCGGTGAAGTCCTGAATCTCGATCGATGGGATGACTTCGTAATTGAGCGTGAACTCGAAGTCCTTCTTGCCGGCCAGGATCTGTTCGGCTTCCTTCTCGTCCTCAGTCATCGCGACTTCCGGCTGCATTGCCGACTTTTCGCTGCGCTCTGCGAGGATGTCGCGGGTCGAATTGTTGAGGATCTCGTTGACGACCTCGGCCATGAACGACTTGCCGTACATCTTGCGAAGATGCGCCATCGGCACCTTGCCGGGGCGGAAGCCGTTGATGCGTGCCTTGCCCTGCGCGTCGTTAAGCCGGCTCGACAGGCGCTGTTCCATGTCGCTGGCCGGAACCACGACTTTCAATTCGCGCTTCAGCCCGCTGTTCAGCGTCTCTGTTACCTGCATGGTCTAAACCCTTGTCCTCTAATATGCCCAGCAATCGAATGGCGCTCGGCCATTTCGGCTGACGGAAAACTTTGCCTGATTGGCTTGGTGCGGGTGAAGGGACTTGAACCCCCACGACTCGCGTCACAGGAACCTAAATCCTGCGTGTCTACCAGTTCCACCACACCCGCCCGAACGACCGTGAGGTCGCCGGAAGCGTCGCTCCTATATCACCAGGATTGTGGCGTTCAAAGGGAATTTGCGTCGAAAAACCACGATCTACGTCAAGTCATCCACATTGTTTCCACAGGCCGCCGCCGATCGGTTCTCAATAGTAAGGCTCGTCGTACAACACCTTGTCGCCGTCGCGGAACGACTTGATCTGCGCCGTTCCGTCGTCTGCCACCGCCACGACGACGAAGAACGGGCGCTCGCGCATGTCCTTTTCGATCTGCTTGCCCTCGCCTTCCGGCAGATAGAACCGCTCCAGCCCGAAGGTGACATTCAGCCTTCCGTCCGGCCCCGGCCAGTAGTCGGTCGTTCCCCTCATCACCACGTCCTGCGGCTCGATCCCGACCAGATTTGCCCTGTCGAGCGCCGCAGACTGGAACTGGAAGACGCCGTCCGCGCCCTTGCGCAGCGCCACATAGACGGGCCGGCTGCCCGACTGCGCCTCGATTCCTGCGCCGTCGACCACCTGCCGGGCGTCGATCCGCGCGACCTCATAGCCGAGGATCACATAGTCACCGCGCAGGAGATCGCGCGGGTCGATCGGTTCGACCTTGAGCAATGCCTCGCGGCCGTCACGCAGCACATTTGCGCGGCCGGTGACCGTCCAGGTCAGGAATCCGATCTGAACCACGGAAAGCAGCACCGCCGAAATCAGCAATAGACCCGGTCTCATGGTCAAGCTCCTGTGCCGCGCAATGAAGCCATCCGTCGTTCAATACGGATGATGATGAATGCGAGGATCGCAAGGCCGATCGCCGCGACCAGGAAGAAGCCGGCCGTGCCGAGCATCGAGCCGATCGTGACCCCGTAGATGGTGGCGATTTCAACCGCGAAGGCGGCATAGGACAGCCAGCGCACCCCGCGTCCAAGCCTCCCGCCGACCAGCAGCGCACCGATGATCGCGCCAAGCCCGAGGATCGCGATCCACATGAAGTGGGCGGTATCGGCGAACACGAATTGCAGCGCAAAAAGGCCGGTATAGGCGCCGATCAACCCATCGACCGCCAAGCCCTCACCCAGTCCTGTCAGGCGCTCCGTCACATCGGGCAGGAGCGTCGCCGCCAGGAACACGGCGGCGGAGACGAGCGCCAGCACGACAAGGATGCCAATCTGGTCGAACTCGCCATAAAGGAAGACGCAATAGCCGACGAGCGAGAGCAGGATCAGATGGCGCGCAGGCACCGACCGCGTCCAGATCGAGCAGGCCCACAGAAGCGCCAGCAGGAGCGGATACCAGAGATTGAGCGAGACCCTGAACGAACTCATGGCCGGCCATGAAACCCAGACGCCTGCAAGCGCAACCGCGATCACCGTCAGAACCGGCGAGCGCAGGGCTGCCGCAGACAGCGCAACGCCAAGCGCCCAGACCAGAATGGCCTGCGTTTCGTCGCCGCTGACATGATACATCTGGCTGATCAGCGCGATTGCGCCGCCGAATGTTGCAGCGCCCACCAGCCATGCGGCCTCGGCAAACTGATCCTGCCCCCTGTTCTTCAGCACGGCCCCGCCGACATAGGACAGCGCCAGCAGCACGAACAGCGTCCCGACCCGCCACAGACGCGGGATAGCTTCCCAATTGGCGGCGACCATCAACAGGATGGCGGCGGCCAGCAGAAGCCCGGCCATGATCGCCAGCACCTGCCCGAAGCCAAGGCCCCTGCCGTGATTTGCCTCCAGATCGTGCCGCAGCGCCTCTGCGGTATCGCTGGTAACGAGCCCGGCCTTTTGCCAGCGCCCGATGTCGGCATTCACCTTGTCCAGATAACCCATTGTTCCTGCCAGTTCCCCTGTCTGACCGCCAATGCCAGCAAGCCGCCCGCCGATTAAGGCGTTTTGGCGACCATTGTTAACGAAATATGAATGCTGCAATGCACCATCTGCATTGCTGCCATGCAGCATCGCCTCTTCAATGCATGGCTGGGATCACCTATCTACACGTCAACAGAGAAAATGAACGAACGACGAAATCAAGAAAAGAGACCGCTATGAACATCATTCGCAACTACCGCAACTGGCGCCGCTACCGTGACACCGTGTCCGAGCTGAGCCGCCTGACCAACCGCGAACTGTCGGACCTCGGCATTGCGCGCAGCGAAATTCCGTTTGTGGCCCGCAAGGCCATCTAACCAGATCTCGCCGGGCCTACCTCCTCCCAGGCCTGAGAGATAGCGTCGGCATCTACCTCCTCCCAGATGTCCGATCGCCAAAACAACGCCCGCCGAACCTCCTCCCTCGGCGGGCGTTGTGATTCCGCCAGGGTCATTCGGCCGATGACGATCAGCGTTCGCCCATGACGCCCCGGCGCTGCCATTCAGCCAGAGGCATGACATCCGGCAGGCCGCCCATCGGCTCATACCAGCTGTCGACCGCCCATTTCGCCCCGCCCTTTTCCTGCAGGACGGCCGTCGAGTGCGGATAGCGCCCATCGGCGAAGAACCCGCGCGAGACATTTGATGCGACCGTGTGGTGCTTCAGCAGGCCGCGCTTCTGCAGATAGAGCATCAGCGTGCGCGTATTGGTCGATTCGTCGATGCAATCCATCTGCCCCATCAGGCCTGACTGGGTGATGTCCGATTTGGGCTTGTCCTGAACGCCGATGGCCTGCCCGCCCCGCTTCTCGAAATGGCTGACGGCTCGCCTGACGGCGTCGCGCTCTGCCGCTGCCGATTTCGCGCCGCCGCGCATGATCGCTGCAAAGCGGCTGGCATCCGCATTCGTCAGGTTCAGCTTCGTCTGTCGCCGGCAATCGAACCCGTGGCACACGACAAGCCGCGCGGCAGTCGTGTTCGCCTTGACCGTGCCGATATTGGACGAGCTTGAGGTGCATCCGGCCAGAGCGGCCGTCGCGGCTGCGATAAGCGCCGCCTGTCGAATCTTGATGTGCAGCATGACAGGTTTGATACCTGCTGATCGAGCAAGCTGCAATCGAACCCGGTCGAAGCGCCTCATTGCCCAAACATTCGCAAAACCGTATGTGAGCGGCATGAACAAGAAGCCCGTACACATCATCGGCGGCGGCCTCGCCGGGTCTGAAGCTGCATGGCAGGTCGCTTCCGCCGGCGTGCCGGTCATCCTGCATGAAATGCGCGGCGTGCAGGGCACCGACGCCCACAAGACCGACGGGCTGGCCGAGCTCGTCTGCTCCAACTCGTTCCGCTCGGACGACGCCGAGAGCAATTCGGTCGGCCTGCTTCATGCCGAAATGCGGCTGGCAGGCTCCCTCATCATGGCCTCGGGCGACGCCAACCAGGTTCCCGCGGGTGGCGCTCTGGCCGTCGACCGCGACGGCTTTTCGGATGCGGTCACCGCTCGCATCGAGGCTCATCCCCTGATCGAGATTCGTCGCGAAGTGATTCAAGGTCTGCCGCCAGGCGATTGGGAACAAACGATTATCTCCACCGGCCCGTTGACGGCGGCGCCACTTGCCGAAGCGATTGCCAGCGAGACAGGAGCGGATGCGCTCGCATTCTTCGACGCGATTGCCCCCATCGTGCATTTCGACACGATCGACATGAACACCGCCTGGTTCCAGTCGCGCTACGACAAGGTCGGCCCCGGCGGCACCGGCAAGGACTACATCAACTGCCCGATGGACAAGGAGCAGTATCTGGCCTTCGTTGAGGCGCTCAATCAGGGCGGCAAGACCGAGTTCAAGCAATGGGAAGGCACGCCCTATTTCGACGGTTGCCTGCCGGTCGAGATCATGGCCGAGCGCGGCCCTGAAACCCTGCGCCACGGGCCGATGAAGCCGATGGGCCTGACGAACGCCCACAATCCGACCGTAAAGGCCTATGCCGTCGTCCAGCTTCGTCAGGACAATGCGCTCGGCACGCTCTACAACATGGTCGGTTTCCAGACGAAGCTGAAGCACGCCGAGCAGGTGCGCATCTTCCGCACCATTCCCGGCCTTGAAAACGCGGAATTCGCGCGCCTCGGCGGCCTGCACCGCAACACCTACATCAATTCGCCGACCCTGCTTGGCCCCGACCTTCAATTGAAGTCGCGTCCGGGCCTGCGTTTTGCTGGCCAGATCACCGGCTGCGAGGGCTATGTCGAATCCGCCGCCATCGGCCTGCTTGCTGGGCGTTTCGCCGCCGCGCAGGCGCTGGGACGTGTCCCATCGCTGCCGCCGGCGACGACCGCATTCGGCGCGTTGCTCGGACACATCACCGGCGGCCACCTGACCTCCGACGACGAACCGGGCAAGCGCTCCTTCCAGCCAATGAACATCAATTTCGGCCTGTTTCCACCTTTGGAGGCCGGCACCAAACTCAAGCCGGACGATTTCGAGGGCCGGTTCCGCGGCAAGGACAAGGCAGTCGCCAAGAAGAAGGCGATCACATCGCGCGCGCTTGCCGACTGCCGCCAGTGGCTCGGCATCGCCGCGTCGGCACAGGCGGCGGAATGACGATGGACAGCACCTTCTTCCGCCTCGTCCGTCATGGCGCGGTTGCCGAACTCGTCATGTCGAAGCCCGAAAAGGCCAACGCGATGTCGCCCGATTTCTGGGCCGACCTGCCGCGCCTGATCGAGGCGCTCGACACCGACATGACCGTGCGCTGCGCCGTCATATCGGGTGCAGGCCGCCATTTCACCAGCGGCATGGACCTGTCGACCTTTGCCGATCTCGCAAAACTCTTCGACCATGAACCGGGCCGCGCGTCCCATGCCATGCGCCAGGTCGTCCTGCGCCTTCAGGACAGTTTCACCGCCATCGAACGGTCGCGCCTGCCGGTCATCGCGGCCATCCACGGTGCCTGCGTCGGCGGTGGCATCGACCTCATAACCGCCTGCGACATCAGGCTGGCCGCCGAGAACGCATATTTCGCCGTCGAGGAGATCAATATCGGCATGGCGGCCGATGTCGGCACAATCCAGCGCCTGCCCAAGCTGATCGCGCCGTCAATCGCTGCCGAACTGATCTATACGGGCCGCCGCTTCGACGCCGCCGAGGCCAAGGCCATCGGCCTCGTGTCAGCCGTCCATCCAGACGCAGACACTGTGCGCGAGGCCGCGCTTGAGCTTGCCAAACAGATCGCCCAGCGCTCGCCGCTGGCAATCGCCGGCATCAAGCGCAACCTGACCTATTCGCGCGACCATTCGGTCGCCGACGGGCTGGATTACATCGCGACGTGGAACGGCGGCATGTTGCGCAGCGGCGACCTGATGGAGGCGATACAGGCCCGCATGGCCAAGCGCGCCGCCGATTTCCCCGATCTTTTGCCGGCGAATTTCTGACAGCCGCTGGTCGGTGCCTACCTCAAAACACCCGAAATCATTCCGCCGGTGACACGCCCTGCTGCGGCGGCAATCCCGGTTGGCCGGCCTGCGATGGATTGCGCCTGACATAATCCGCCTTCAGGCTTTCGGACGTATCGCGCGAGCCGTCATGGCTCCAGCCTGGTGGCATGAACATGTATTTGAGGCGTTGTCCAAGCGTCAGGCCGGGCCGCGTCACATCCTTCCAGATGCCGACATATTCGTGGAACGCGACCCGCAGCGGATTGAACGTGCCGAGGTTCTTGACGATGCCGTAGCGCGGCAGGTCCGTCTCCTCCTCGGGCACGAATGTTCCGAACATGCGGTCCCAGATGATCAGCGTCCCGGCATAATTGGCGTCGAGGTAGCGCGCATTGGTGGCGTGGTGGACGCGGTGGTGCGACGGCGTATTGAAGATGAACTCGAACCAGCGCGGCAATTTGCCGATGGTTTCGGTGTGGATCCAGAACTGCCAGACAAGATTGAAGCCGAAGACGAACAGGATGACCGCCGGGTGAAAGCCGAGCAGGACAAGCGGCGCCTGCAACACGAACATGCCGGTGAACAGCCCCGTCCAGCTTTGGCGCAGCGCCGTCGAAAGATTGTAGTGCTGGCTCGAATGATGGTTGACGTGCTCGGCCCAGACCCAGCGGACGCGATGCGCGATACGGTGATAGGCGTAGTAACGCAGATCGTCGATCAGGAAGGCAATCAGCAGAACCCACCATGCGGTGCCGAGATCGGTCAGACGAAACTGCCAGACCCACATCAGCGCCGCATAGGACACGGAGCCGAGCAGCAGCCCCGCCACGACATTGCCGGCCCCCATCATCAGGCTGGTCAGCGTGTCGCGCGTTTCGAACGATCCATTGGCGCGATGCGTGCGGATCATCCACAGCTCGACCATCATGGCGACGACGAAGAAGGGAATGGCAAGCTGTGTGACTTTCGGGAAATCATAGACGTCCATGTCAGGCCTCTCTGGTCACGCCGAAGATCGAGACGATTGCTCGCGCCTTGCTCGCATCGTCGAAATGAAAATGGCCGCCGGTCCAGGTGAAATCGCGAAACCGGATGCTGACCGTCGCCGGTTCCCGCAGCCGGATCGAGGCGACATCGCCTGCGGTGACAATGCGCGTGAAAAAGCCGTCGCCAAAACTCTGAACGATTGCCAGCCGCTCGCCTGGCAGCGCCATGAAGGCCGACTGACGGTCGGCTGTCAGGCTGGTCGCGCCGGGCTTCTCATTGGGATAGTCCGCCAGAAAGAGCGTCCGCGCATGCGCATCGTCCTTGACGGTGGCGATCTTGCTGCCGCCGGTGAAATGCACGGCGGCGACCGTCAGCGCGATGCCGAAGGCGACGATGGCGAGAAGAATGGGAAGGCTCATGTCCGGCCCTCCTCCGCCCGTTCATGCGTCGCACGATCTAGCACGTTTGACGTTTACGTCAAAGATGACAGATCAGAAACCCGACGATGCGCGCCGCAGCATGGTCCATTGACGCCGCCAGAAAGCGATGTCGACCGGCCGCTCCAGCGCCTTGCCGCCGACTCGCGCCACGGCATCCAGATAGGCGGGCGCAAGCGCAGCCGGAAGGAAGGCCGGACGCAGGGATGGGGCCATGTCCGCGGCCCCGCGCGCGAAGGCCAGCCAGTGCTCGCGACCGAGCGCAACCATGGCCTCGACCACCCGGTCGCCGACGCCGGCTTCGCCTGCAAGGAAACTCTCCCGGTCGGCACCCGCCGCCGTCAGGACTTCAGCCGGCACATAACATTGCCCCCTCGCCCGATGCAGCGGCATCAGCCGCAAAAGCCCGGCAATCCCTTGCGCGCATCCGGCATGGCCTGCCTGTTCGGCGATCGACTGCGCCGCGTCACGGTCGAGAATGAGCGCGGCGAGCTGGATCAACGTCGATGCGGTTTCGCCGAGATAGCCTTCCAGATCGGTGCGCGACGGCATCGGGTCGTCGTAGAGGTCAAAGACCCGCGCCTCCAGCATCCGCTCGAAGGCCGCGACAGGCAGCCGGTTCGCCATGATTGCGCCGACCAGAGCCTCAGCCAGCGGATTGCCCGCCGCCGCATTTCCCGACAGGTCCGCCGCCGCGTCGCTCCACCATTTGAGCCGGACCTGTCCCGTCATCGGCTCGCGGACACGGTCGCGCACCGCCGCGATCTCGGCATTGAACGAATAGAGCGCCACAAGTGCGGCTCGTTTGGCTTCGGGCGCATAGAGGGTCGAGAGATAGCGGTCATGGTCGCTGCGCCGCAGCGTTGCCGTCAGGTCGTCGGCGCGGCCCATGTCAATCGACCGCGATCAGTGCGGCCGCCACCGCGCGGTCTTCGGCCAGCAGCACGTTATAGGTGCGCACCGCCGCGCCGGTCGACATCGGATCGGACATGATGCCGTGGGCCTTCAGCGCATCGCGCAGCTCCTGGGGCAGACGCCTGATGTCACGCCCGGTGCCGACCAGCAGCACCTCGATGCCTGCCGCGTCGGCCAGCACCTTGTCGAAATCGGCCAGGGTGGGTTTTTCGGGGTCGGCCGGCTCCCATCCGTAGATGCCGGACGGCAGGCACAGGATCGATCCGCGATGCGACATGTCGGCAAAGCGGAAGCCGCCATTGCCGTAGGCGTCTATCGGCGCTCGGCCCGGGAAGTGCGCTTCCCGGACCACGATGCCGGCGGCCATGGTCAGGCCTTAGTCGGCGCGGCGCGCCCTGGCGGAAGCTCCTGCTTGGCTTCGCCTTCCTTGTCGAACATGTCAGGCCGCAGCTTGAACAGGATCAGCATCGGACCGGCGATGAACAGCGAGGAGTAGGTGCCAACGAACACGCCGACGATGATCGCGAAGACGAAGGACGAAATGACCTCGCCGCCGAAGAAGTAGAGCGCAAACAGCGCGAGCAGCACCGTCAGGCCGGTGAGGATCGTGCGCGACAGCGTCTGGTTCAGCGCGATGTTGATCACTTCCTCGAGCGGCATGCGCTTGTATCGTCGCAGCATCTCTCGAATGCGGTCGTAGATGACGACCGTATCGTTGATCGAATAGCCGATGACGGTCAGGATCGCCGCGATACTCGACAGGTTGAATTCGAGCCCCAGCAACACGTAGATGCCGACAATGATGATGACGTCGTGCACGGTCGATACCACCGCGCCGACGCCGAACTGCCACTCGAACCGGAACCAGATATAGACCAGCAGCGCCAGCATCGAGAGCGTGATGCCGATCGTGCCCGTCCATGCCAGCTCGCCCGAAACCGTCGGTCCGACGACTTCGACGCGCCGGAACTCGTAGTCCTTGTCCAGTTCGCCGCGCACCTTGTCGACGACGGTCTGCTCGGCATTGTCGCCGGCTGCCTGCGTGCCGACGCGCACCATCAAGGTGCCGTCGGTGCCGACCTCCTGCACCTGGACCTCGCCCAGATTGAGACCGCTCAGCAGGTCGCGGACTGCGCCCGGTTCCGCTGTGCCGTCGCGCGCCTGGATTTCGATCACAGAGCCGCCGAGGAAATCGATGCCGTAATTGAAATCCTTGACGAACATCATGCCGATGATCGCCAGCGAAAGCACAGTCGACAAGGCGAAGCCGATGTTGCGCCACTTCATGAACTGGATCGACGGGTTGAGCGGCAGGTAGTTGACCAGTCCCTTGGGGAACTCGACCGGACGCCAGCGGCGATGCCAGAAGGCGACGAGCCAGCGGGTCAGCGTGAACGCGGTAAAGACGGTCGTCACGATGCCGATGCCCAGCGTCACCGCGAAGCCGCGCACCGGCCCCGTCCCCATATAGAACAGGATCACGGCGACGATCAGCGTCGTCAGGTTGGCGTCCACCACGGTTGCCAGGGCCTTCTGGAAGCCGGAATCGAAGGATTGCACCATAGATCGCCCTTGCGCCCGCTCCTCGCGGACGCGCTCGAAGATGATCACGTTGGAATCGACCGCCATGCCCATGGTCAGCACGATGCCGGCGATGCCGGGCAGCGTCAGCGTCGCGCCGAGCAGGCTCAGGATCGCGACGATCAGCGCCACGTTGGCCGCAAGCGCGATGTTGGCGACGATGCCGAGCTTGCCATAGACGAGCAGCATGCAGACGATGACGAGCACCGCGCCGACAACCGAGGCGATCTTGCCTGCGGCGATCGAGTCGGCACCGAGGCTCGGGCCGACGGTGCGTTCCTCGACGATGGTCAGCGTTGCCGGCAGCGCACCGGCGCGCAGAAGCACCGCAAGGTCGTTTGCGCCCTGCGTGGTGAAATTGCCCGAGATCTGGCCCGAACCGCCGAGAATCGGCTCATTGATGCGCGGCGCTGATATCACCTGATTGTCGAGGATGATGGCGAACAGCCTGCCGACGCCGGTCTGCGTCGCCTGACCGAAGCGCTGCGCGCCCTGATTGTCGAATCGGAACGAAACGACGGGTTCGCTGCTGCGCTGGTCGAACGTCGCCTGCGCATCGACGAGATTCTCGCCCGAAACGATGACGCGGGTCTCGATCAGATAGGCCTGCGGCGGGTCGTCGGTCGAATACATGACGACGGTGCCCGGAGGCGGCCGGCCTTCGATCGCTTCCTGAACAGGCATCGACTGATCGACCATCTGGAAGGTCAGCTTGGCCGTCTGGCCGAGCAGGTCCTTCAGGCGGTTGGGGTCCTGGAGGCCCGGAACCTGCACGAGAATTCGGTCCGACCCCTGGCGCTGGATGATCGGCTCGGTGGTGCCCAGTTCGTTGACGCGGCGCTGGACGACCTCGATCGACTGCGACAGCGCGGAATTGAGACGATAGGCAATGCCGGAATCGGTAAGCGTGAAGCGAATGAGACCCGGTTCGGGCTCGTCACGCGACAGTTCCGTCACCGAGCCGCCGGTCAGAAGGCCCGAGGCAACCGGCTGCGTCATCGAATTGAGCGCCGTCTTGGCCTTCTCGATGTCGGCGGCATCGCGAATGCGCACCTGAACGGAATTGGCCGTGCCCGACAGGCCGGTATAGCCGACACGCGCATCGCGTAGGGCGACGCGTATGTCGTTTCTCACCGTCTCAAGGCGTTCCTCGATCAGATCCTTGCGGTCGAGCTGGAGCAGCATGTGCGAGCCGCCCTGCAGGTCGAGACCGAGCGTCATCGGCCTGCTTGGCACCCAGCCAGGCAGCGAATCCAGCGTCGCTTGCGACAGCAGGTTCGGCATTGAGAAGAGAACGCCAAGCGCGACCACGCCCCAGATGAGGAAGGTCTTGAGACGTGTGAAATGCAGCATGGCGTTACCTGCTTATTGGTCGCGGACGAGCCGCAATCAGGCCTTCGAATTCTGGTTGGCGACCGGCTCGCCCTTGGCGCGCACCTCCATGAGGGTGCTGCGCAGTGCCGTGACCTTCATGCCGCCGAGATCGACTTCAAGTTCGCCGCGATCCTCGATGACCTTGGTCACCTTGCCGACAAAACCGCCGCCGGTAACGACCGTATCGCCGCGACGGACATTGTTCAGCATCTCCTGGCGCGTCTTCATCTGGGTGCGCTGCGGGCGGATGATAAGGAAATACATGATCACGAAGATCAGCAGGAACGGGACGATCTGGATCAGAATGTCCGCGCCGCCGGCGGCTCCGGTCTGCGCATAGGCGGGTGTGACGAACATTGATTGCTCCCTCAAACAGCAAAAGCCGGCGGTTTGAGCCGGCGAAAAGTGGCCGGAATATAGTGGCTCGACCATCCAATGCAACCGCACCTGCCCCATCTATCGACGCTATGCGCCGTAAATTCCGCGTGTTATGGCCGCAGCCGCGCCCGATGTCGCATCAGAACCGGACAAAGCACATGACCGACAAGACAATCGAATCGCTCAGCGCCAGGCTCGACAGCCTGATCGCGGCCGTATCGCTGCTTGCTCCACCGGTGCCGCCGCCGAGCGATTTCGCCGCCGCTGACTGCTTCGTCTGGGATGCCGACCGTGGCTTTGCCGCGCCCGTGACGCGCGTTTCGCGCGTCGATATCGGCCTCATCAAGGGCGTCGACCGCGTGCGCGACATTCTCGTCGACAATACGCTGCGCTTCGCATCGGGCCTTCCCGCCAACAATGTGCTTCTGTGGGGCGCGCGCGGCATGGGCAAGTCGTCGCTGGTCAAGGCGGCTCATGCCGCGGCAAATGCCGGCGGCAAGCCGCTCAAGCTGATCGAAATCCACCGCGAGGACATCGCCTCCCTGCCCCGGCTGATGAACCTGCTGAAGGTTTCGCCTCATCGCTTCGTGCTGTTTTGCGACGACCTCTCCTTCGACAATGACGACACGTCCTACAAGTCGTTGAAGGCGGCACTCGACGGCGGCGTCGAAGGACGCCCCGACAACGTCATTCTCTACGCCACCTCGAACCGCCGTCACCTCTTGCCGCGCGACATGATCGAGAACGAGCGCTCGACCGCCATCAATCCGTCGGAAGCGGTCGAGGAGAAGGTCTCCCTGTCCGATCGCTTCGGCCTGTGGCTCGGCTTCCACAAGTGCAGCCAGGACGAATATCTTCAGATGATCGACGGCTACGTCGCCCATTTCGGCCTGAAGATCGCGGAGGATCAGCTTCGCGCCGAGGCACTCGAATGGGCCACCACGCGCGGCTCGCGTTCGGGGCGCGTTGCCTGGCAGTTCATACAGGATCTCGCCGGACGCCTCGGCCAGAAGCTCGGCTGACCGTCGCCCGGCCGTGTCATCCAGATAAAATTCGCCCCGCCTGGGTTGTGGCTTCGACCGATCGTCTGGTCAAAGCCAAAACCTAGGCGGGGCGAAAAGTTGGCGCGGGTGACTGGAGGGTAGCCCCGCGCATGCTCTTCCTGGCTATTCGAGGAACTTCTGCGGATCGACCGCCTTCGAATTCTCGCGAACTTCGAAGTGCAGCTTCGGCGTATCGGTCGAGCCGGTCATGCCCGAGCGGGCGATTTCCTGGCCACGGCGAACCGTATCGCCGCGCTTGACGTTGATCTCGCTGGTATGGCCGTAGACGGTGACCTTGCCGTCGGAGTGACGCACCAGAACCGTGCGACCGAAATCCTTCAGGCCTTCGCCGGCAAAGATGACGACGCCGTTTTCGGCCGCCTTGACGGGCGTTCCTTCCGGCACGGCGATGTCGATGCCGTCGCCGCCGCTGGCATAGGACGAGACGACGCGGCCGCGAACCGGCCAGCGCATCTTGCCGATGCCGGTCGCGTCCGGCGCAGCTTCGTCAGACGCAGCCACCGCAGCCTTGATCGCGCTGTCGTCGCCCTTCACCGGCGGCGTATAGGTCGAGAGTTTCGGCTTTTCGGCGACAGCCTTCGGCTCCGTGGTCGCAACCACCTTCGGCGCGGCTGCGGTGCCGGTCACGATATTGTCGGTCTTTGCCGGCGCCGCAGCCTTGGGCGCGGCGGCGACGACCGCTGCACCAGCGGCCGGAATCTTGAGCGTCTGACCGATCTTCAGCATCGAAGACTTGTCGAGGCCGTTTGCATTGCGGATCTGGTCGACGCTGGCGCCCGTCTTGCGCGCCACCGAATAGAAGGTATCACCCGATACGACGGTGTAGACGCCCTTGCCGCTTGCGGGTTCGGAGGCCGCGAGGTTCCGCGTGTCCTGTTCCTTCGCCTTGGGCTGGGATGGCGGGACCGCGACTTTTTCCGGGGCCTTCGCAGAACCGGTCGCTCCGCCGGCACGTGCATAGGAGTAGACGGGAATGATGACGCGCTGGCCCGAGCGCACGCTGTTGGCGTCGGCAAAGCCGTTTGCGTTGATGATCGCCTTGATCGGAACGCCATAGCGGTTCGACAGCGTGCCGAGGCTCTCGCCATCCTTGAGTGTAACGACACGACCGCCTTCAGCTGACCAGCCGTCCGAGGCCGGGCCGCGGTTCGGTTCCGCCAGCGGCTTCACAGTGCCGGTCGGGGTCCGGTCGATTGCCGGTGCGGCGCGCGGCGCTTCCGAATAGACGGGCGCCGGCGCCGGGATAGCCGCAACCTGAGGCGCGGGCTGCGGGCGAGAAACAGCGGGGGACGACGGGGCGGGAAGCGACGAACGCTGGACCTGGCCGGACGGCTGCGCGGGCGCGGCGGCATATGGGCCTGTCGCCGCCTGCGGGCGTGTCGCATCGCCGGGATAGGACTGATTGTCGTTTCGGACGATCGAGCGCTGATTGCCCGTCGCGCCGGTGAACAGGTTATCGGTGGTAAAGCGCGAGACGCCGGAACTGCATCCCGCAACCATTCCGCTTACCACGATGAGCGCAGCACCCCGCGCCAACTGATCGAATTTCAACGAAATCGGCATACCCAGAACTCACGCGCACCTAGACCCAACGCGATGATTAAAGCGCGTTAATCTTACCTGCCCGTTAAGGACGGCGCGGTTCTTGAAGAAAATTGTCGATTTCTGGACTTGCGACCGATCAGATTGCGGCAGCGACACCCGGAATGAGCGGTTGCAGCCTGGCCACGCCGATATCTTCGCGGTCGAAACGGCTGCCGACCTTTGTCAGCCGCGCCCAGACCTGCTGGCCCTCTGCGGGGCCGATCGGCGCGATCAGCGTGCCGCCGCTCGACAGCTGATCGACAAAGGCGCGCGGCATGCCCTCGAACGCCGCCCACACCACGATGCGGTCGAATGGCCCTTCGGCCGGCAGCCCGCCCGAGCCGTCGGCATGGCGCGCGCTGGCATTGGTGATGCCGAGCGCCTCAAAACGCTGCCGCGCAAGGCCTGTCAGCGTCTTGTAGCGCTCGACGGTCACGACGCGGGCGGCGAGCCTCGACAGAACGGCGGCCGTATAGCCGGAGCCGGTGCCGATTTCGAGTACGCGGTGCGACGGATCGAGCGCCAGCGACGCGATGACGGCGGCCTGCATGTCGACGCCTTCGATGGCCTCGCCGCATTCGATCGGCAGCATCCGGTCGGACCATGCCTGCGCCGCATGCTGCGCCGGCACGAATCCCTTCCGCGGCGTTGCCTCGATAGCGGCGGCAAGCTCTTTGTTGTCAATTCCACGCGCGCGCATGCGCAGCAGGAAAGCGGCAAATCCTTCGCGGTCGCCGTTGACCAGCGTCATGCGATGACCGTGCTCAGATAGTCCCGCGTCTCATGCGCGGTGAGGTCGAGCTGCAAGGGCGTGATCGATATCTTGTTGTTTGCCATTGCATGGATGTCGGTGCCGGACACAGGCTCGTCCAACTGCTTGGAGAAACGCATCCAGTAATAGGGGAAATTACGGCCGTCCTTGCGCTCGTCGATCCAAAGGCCGTGGACATATTTGCCCTGGCTCGTCACCTCGACGCCCGTCACCTCTTCCGGCTCGCAATTGGGGAAATTGACATTGAGCAGCACGCCGCGCGGCAGGTCCGCCTTGATCAGCTTCTGCAAGAGCGCCGGGCCATGCGCCTCGACATTGTGCCACGGCACGACCCGGTTTTCCTCGAAGAAGTGGTAGTGCTGGCTGACCGCAATCGAGCGAATGCCGATCAGCGCGCCTTCCATCGCTCCCGCGACCGTCCCGGAATAGGTCACGTCGTCGGCGATGTTTGCGCCCGAATTGACGCCCGACAGGATCAGGTCCGGCGGCTCGGGCAGGATCTTCTTGACGCCCATGATGACGCAATCGGTCGGCGTTCCGCGCACGGCGTAATGCCGATCGCTGATCTGGCGCATGCGCAGCGGTTCGGAAATCGAGAGCGAATGCGAGAAGCCCGACTGGTCGGCCTCGGGCGCGACCACCCAGACATCGTCGGAAATCGTCCTTGCGATGCGTTCGAGCACCGCCAGTCCCTCGGCATGAATGCCGTCGTCATTCGTCAAAAGAATCCGCATCTCAATTCCGTTCGATCTTGTTCAATCCACCCATATATGGCCGCAGAACCTCGGGGATCGTGATCGACCCGTCCGCGTTCTGATAATTCTCGATGACGGCGATCAGCGCGCGGCCGACGGCGACGCCCGAGCCATTCAGCGTGTGGACGAATCGCGTCTGCTTCTCGCCCTCGGGGCGATAGCGCGCATCCATGCGCCGCGCCTGGAAATCGCCGCATACCGAGCAGGACGAAATCTCGCGATAGGCGTTCTGCCCCGGCAGCCAGACCTCGATATCGTGCGTCTTGCGCGCGCCGAAACCCATGTCGCCGGTGCACAGGACCATCGTGCGGAACGGCAGTTCGAGCCGCTTCAACACTTCCTCGGCGCAGGCCGTCATGCGGTCATGTTCCGCGAGCGACGTCTCGGCATCGGTGATCGACACCATCTCGACCTTGTAAAACTGGTGCTGGCGCAGCATGCCGCGCGTGTCGCGCCCGGCAGAACCGGCCTCCGAGCGGAAGCACGGCGTCAACGCCGTATAGCGGCGCGGCAGCGACTTCGCGTCAAGGATTTCCTCGCGCACCAGATTGGTCAGCGGCACTTCGGAGGTCGGGATAAGCGCTAGCCTGCCGCTCGTATGCGGCGTGAAGAACAGGTCTTCCTCGAACTTCGGCAGCTGCCCCGTCCCGTAAAGCGCGTCGTCGCGCACCAGCAGCGGCGGGACGACCTCTTCATAACCGTGCTCTCCGGTATGCAGGTCGAGCATGAACTGGCCGAGCGCCCGCTCCAGCCGCGCCAGTCTGCCCTTGAGCACCGTGAAGCGCGAACCCGACAGCTTTGCCGCGCGTTCGAAGTCCATCATGCCGAGCGCTTCGCCGATCTCGAAGTGCTCTTTCGGCTTGTTGCCCATGGCCGTCTGGCGCGCCGCGATCAGCTCCGTGCCCCAGTCGCGCAGCTTCACATTGTCCTTCTCGTCCGCACCTACGGGAACGTCGGGCAGAGGTGGGTTGGGGATGACCGCCAGAGCGTCACCGAGCGCCTTGTCGAGTTCGCGTTCGCGCGTCTCGCCGGACCCGATGAAATCCTTGATCGCGGTGACTTCCGCCTTCAACGCCTCGGCGGTCGCCATGTCGCCATTGCGCATCGCATTGCCGATTTCCTTGGACGCGGCGTTGCGGCGTTCCTGCTTGGTCTGCAATTCGCCGAGATGGGCGCGGCGCGCCTCGTCGAGCGCAATCACATTGTCCACGGTCGACTGGGCCTGCTCCGGCGACTGCCCGCGCTTTTCAAGCGCTGCAGCCAGTTCCTGCGGGTTGTCGCGAATCCATTTGATATCAAGCATAGGGAGGTCTCTTCGCCAAACAGGGCGCAGAGCGGGGTAAACCGGCTGGGCAGAGGATGCAAGCCGAAGGGGACAGGCGGCGCGCCGGCGAACGTGTCAAACGCACTTTTTCGCTGGACCAGAATGATTTTGCGTCACAGCAATAGGCAAAGGAAATCTTGGCACCTCGGCACAAATGAGTTAGCTAAAGCCCGCCCGCCTCAGGGGCATGCGGTTGCTCCTCCCAGACCGCAAATCTTTTGCCCGTCCGGGCCATCTTGTCGATTGGAGTTGCAATGACCAACAAAAGCGCAAAACTGGAATTTGGCGGCAAGACGATCGATCTCAAGGTGCGAAGTGGCTCGGTCGGTCCGGATGTGATCGACATCGCCGCCCTCTACAAGGAAACCGGCGCGTTCACCTACGATCCGGGCTTCACCTCCACCGCCTCGTGCGAATCGGACATCACCTTCATCGACGGCGACGAGGGCATTCTGCTGCATCGCGGCTACCCGATCGATCAGCTTGCCGAACATGGCGACTTTCTCGAAGTCTGCTACCTGCTCCTCTACGGCGAACTGCCGACCAAGGCGCAGAAGGACGACTTCGACCTGCGCGTCACCCGCCACACGATGGTGCACGAGCAGATGGCGAAGTTCTTCTCCGGCTTCCGCCGCGACGCTCACCCGATGGCGGTGATGTGCGGCGTGGTCGGCGCGCTGTCGGCCTTCTATCACGACTCGACCGACATCTCGGACCCGCAGCAGCGCATGATCGCCTCGATCCGCCTCATCGCGAAGATGCCGACGATCGCCGCCATGGCCTTCAAATACCACATCGGCCAGCCCTTCGTTTACCCGAAGAACGACCTGAACTACGCCGCCAACTTCCTGCATATGTGCTTCGCTGTGCCATGCGAGGAATACAAGGTGAACCCGGTCCTGGCGCGCGCCATGGAACGCATCTTCATCCTTCACGCCGACCATGAGCAGAACGCGTCGACCTCGACCGTTCGTCTCGCAGGTTCGTCGGGCGCAAATCCCTTCGCCTGCATCGCGGCCGGCATCGCCTGCCTCTGGGGCCCGGCGCATGGGGGTGCGAACGAAGCGGCGCTCAACATGCTCAATGAAATCGGCTCGGTCGACCGCATCCCCGAATTCATCGCACGCGCCAAGGACAAGAACGACCCGTTCCGCCTGATGGGCTTTGGCCACCGCGTCTACAAGAACTACGATCCGCGCGCCAAGATCATGCAGCAGACCACCCATGAAGTGCTCGGCGAACTCGGCATCAAGGACGATCCGATCCTCGACGTGGCGATGGAACTGGAGCGCATCGCGCTCAGCGACCCCTATTTCATCGAGAAGAAGCTCTACCCGAACATCGACTTCTATTCGGGCATCACACTCAAGGCGCTCGGCTTCCCCACCACCATGTTCACCGTGCTGTTCGCGGTCGCGCGCACCGTCGGCTGGATTTCGCAGTGGAAGGAAATGATCGAAGACCCGATGCAGAAGATCGGCCGTCCGCGCCAGCTCTACACGGGCGCGGCAGAGCGCGATTACGTGCCGATCGCCAAGCGCTGATCGAAAGCCGCAGACGACATACAAAAACGGGCGCTCAGGCGCCCGTTTTTTGTTTCAGAAGGTCGAGCACGACGTCAGCCGCGATTTCGCCGGATGGGCGCGCCGTCGTCATCAGATCGCGCACATGGTCGAAACCCGCCAGCTGCGCGTCGCGCGCCGGCCCGTCGGCCAGCAGGCCCTCGACATAGCGCGCCAGCATCGGCGGGCGGATCGCCTCATTATAGAATTCCGGCACGATGGCACGGTCGGCAATGATGTTGGGCAGCGCCGCCGACCAGGTGCTGATCAGCCGCTGCGCCGCATTCATCAGCGCATCCATCCTGTAGCAGGAGATCGACGGCACGCCCGCCATCGCCAGTTCGAGCAGCACCGTGCCGGACGCCGCCAGCGCAGCATCGGCGCGGCCGAATGCCTGCCATTTGGCGGCCGCGCCTTCGACGATCTGCGGGCGGATCGCCCAGCTCTCGCTCGCTTCCCGCACAAGCCCGGCCACATGAGGAACCGTCGGCACCACGACATCGAGCCGGTTGCCGCGCTCATGGAGAATGCGCACGATCTCGCCGAAGGGTTTCAGAAGCCCCTTCACCTCGGCGCGGCGCGATCCCGGCAGGATCATCAGCGTGCGCGTATGATCGCGCGCACCGGCCCGCGCGCGCTGGCTCTCGCGCGCCGCGACCAGCCCCGGCTCATGCGTCATGCGGTGGCCGACATAGGTGCCCGGCGGCCCGTCGAGGCGCGCAAGCACATCCGGCTCGAACGGCAGGATGCAAAGCACGTGGTCGATATAGGGTTTCATCGCCGGCGCGCGCCCCGGCGACCATGCCCACACGCTCGGGCAGACATATTTGACGATCGGGATCGAGGGGTCGAGCGCCCTCACCTTCTTCGACACGCGCAGATTGAAGGCTGGGCTGTCGATGGTGATGAGGCAATCCGGCTTTGCCGCAACGATGCGCCGCGCCGTGTCGCCGATCATGCGGATCAGCCCCGGCAGGTCGCGCAGCACCGCCGTCACCCCCATGATCGCCAGCCGCGACGGATCATGCATCGTCTTGAGGCCAAGCTCTGCCAGATGACCACCGCCGATGCCGACCAGTTCGACCTCTCGGCCCGACACCCTGGCAAGCGAGCGAACAAGATCGGCGCCGAGCTGGTTGCCCGATTCCTCGCCCGCGATGATCGCAACGCGCAGCGGTCTCATCGCGGCGCCCCCACTTGGAAGCCGACGATGAAAAGCCCGAGTTCGTCGGCGCGCTTCACCGCGCTGTCGAAGTCGACGATGAAGGTGCGCCCGGCCTCGACCGCGATGCCCTTCAGCCCCGCGGCGTGCGCCGCCTCGACCGTGCGCGTTCCAATTCCCGGCAGGTCGGCGCGCAGTTCCTGGCCGGGCTTGGCGCATTTGACCAGCACGCCGCCGGCGCGCCCGGCAAGGCGCGGATGGGCGCGCAGTTCCTTGACGCGCAAGAGCAGCGCTTCCGTCCCCTCGATGCCTTCAACCGCTATGACCCGCCCGCCGACAGACACCGCGCCCTGCCCGATGTCGAGCGCGCCGACGGCAAGTGCGGCCGCCTTCGCCGCGTCGATGTCGGCCTTGGCCGTGTCGTCGGGCTTTACGCGCGTCATCGCCCCTTCGCGCGCCACCAGATCGGGCACGAATTCATGCGGTCCGACAATAGTGAAACCCGCCTTCTCGAACTGGCCGACGATCGCGCGCAACAGGCCGTCATCGCCGCGCGCCAGCGCAGGCACGGCAGCGGCCAGAAGCTTGACGAGCGGCCAGCTCCATTCGACCCGCGACCACTGCGGCCGGCGCGTCACCGCGCCCGCCATCACCACATGGGTGACACGATTGCTTCGCAGGATCGGCATGATGCGCGCGAACTTCTCGATCGGAACAAGCGCGTGAGGCCCGTTCCTCAAAGCCGGTTCCAGCCCGGCCTCGCCATCGATCATCACCACGAACGGTTCGTGACCGGCCCCGGTCAGCGATTGCACGACATTGAGCGGCAGGAGCCCGCCTCCGGCTATGACGCCGACGCGGTCCCCCTGCTTCAGCTCGCGCGCCATCCGGTCAGTCGGCCTCGGCGTCCGCGCCGCCGGCCTCGCCCCTGGCCGGGACGCAGAAATGGCGATGACCGCGCTCGGTCATGAAACCGATCACGTCCTTGACCAGTGCAGAGTCCGGATAGTCGCGCAGCACCCCTTCAATATTGGTTGCAACGGGTGCGGCGGGATCGAAGATCTTGCGATAGGCGCCACGCAGCGCGTGGATTTCCGGCCGCGAAACGCCCGACCGCTTCATGCCGACAATGTTGAGGCCGCGCAGGCGTCCGCGCGCCCCGATGACCATGCCGAAGGGAATCACATCACCCTCGACGCCTGTCACGCCGCCGATAAAGGCATGGTGACCGATGCGCACGAACTGATGAACCGCCGACAGGCCGCCAAGGATTGCAAAATCGCCGATCTCGCAATGACCGCCCATGACCGCGCCATTGGCCATGGTCACGTTGTTGCCGACGATGCAGTCATGCGCGACATGGCTGTAGGCGAGGAAATTGCCGTTGTCGCCAACGGTCGTCTCGCCCCTTGAGCCATCCGTGCCCAGATGAAAGGTCACGCCCTCGCGGATCGTGCAGTTCCGGCCGACCGTCAGCGTCGTGCGCCCGCCCTTGTGCCGCGCGTTCTGCGGCGGCTGGCCGAGCGATGCCTGCGGGTGGATCTTGCAGCCCTCGCCGATGGTCGTCGCCCCGCTGATCGAAACATGGCTGACGAGTTCGACGCGGTCGCCAAGCACGACGTGTGCCCCGACATGACAGAACGGGCCGATCTTCACATCGGCACCAAGCTTTGCGCCGGCTTCGACGACCGAGGTCGGATGAATGTTTACGCCACTCATCGATCAGGCGTCTGCCGTGACGGGGTTCATCATAGCCTGAACAATCGCCTCGGCCACTTTCTGGCCGTCGACGGTCGCCTCGCAGGCAAAGCGCCAGATATTTCCGCGCTGCTTCTGCTTGACCACCCTGAGTTCCAGACGGTCGCCCGGCACCACGGGCTTGCGGAACTTGGCCTCGTCGATGGTCATGAAATAGACCAGCGACGGCTTGTCGGATTTGGCTGCATGAAGACAGATCGCGCCCGCCGTCTGCGCCATCGCCTCGATGATGAGGACGCCTGGCATCACCGGGGTGTCGGGGAAATGGCCCTGAAAATGCGGCTCGTTGGCGGTCACATTCTTGATGCCCGTCGCCGATCGGTCACCATCGACATCGATGATCTTGTCGACCAGCAGGAACGGGTAGCGGTGTGGCAGCAGCTTCAACAGCCGCATGATGTCGATCGTATCGAGTGTCTCGCCTGAGCCGCTCATTTTAGCACCTGTCTCCTGACCTTTGCCTTCGTCATGTCCCGCAGCATCGACACTTCGCGCAGCCAGCTCTTGATCGGCTGTGTCGGCGTTCCACCCATGCGGGCACCGGGCGCAATATCTTCCATGACACCCGACCCTCCGGCAAGCTGCGCGCCGTCGCCGATGGTGATGTGATCGGCGATGCCGGTTCGCCCTCCTATCATCACGAAATCACCGATGCGCGTCGAGCCGCCGATACCGGTCAGCGCGGCGATGGCGCAGCACCGTCCGATGGCGACGTTGTGACCGATCTGCACGAGATTGTCGATCTTCGTGCCCTCGCCGATGACCGTGTCCTGCATCGCGCCTCGGTCGATCGTCGAATTCGCGCCGATCTCGACATTGTCCTGGATGATGACGCGGCCGATCTGCGGCAGTTTCTCAAGCCCGCGCGCGCCCGGAACGAAGCCGAACCCGTCCGTGCCGATCCTCACGCCCGCATGGATGATGACGCGGTCGCCGATCAGCGCGGCCTGAACGCTTGCGCCCGGACCGATGTAGCTATTGCGGCCGATCTGGCAGGATGGCCCGATGACGGCATTGGGCGCGATGACCGCGCCTGCGCCGATCGTCGCCATAGGGCCGATGACGGCACCTGCCTCGATGATGGCGCCCGGCTCGATGCGCGCATCAGGCGCGACGATTGCGTGGGGTGAAACCGTTGGAGACGACAGGCCTTTGCTGGCCATCACCGGTGTCGGGAAGGTCGCCTCGGGATAGAGCGCCCGCGACAGGGCGGCGAATGCGCGTTGCGGATGGGGGGTTACGAGTGCCGCCACACCAGCCGGAAGCCGATCCACAGCCGCCTCGGTACAGAAGACCGCCGACGCACGGACCTTCCCGGCGAGCGCCGCGCCCTTTTTTGCGTCGAGAAAGGTGATCTGGCCGGAAACCGCAGTCTCAAGACCTGCGACAGACGAAATCTCGTCGGGCCCGCGCGCCTCGTCTGCGAGACGCGCCTTCGTCAACTCAGAGATTTCAGCAAGGCTGATCCGGCGCAGAGGCGGAAAAAAAACCGGATCGCTCATGAAAATGTCTCGCATCCGGGCCGAAACGGCCCGGACGAACTATTAGCGAAATCAGAAGCGGGTCGCGACGCCGAAATTCAGGCTCTGCACGATATCCGTCTTCTCCTTGAGGACCGGGATCGCATAGTCGAAGCGGATCGGACCAAAGGGCGATGCCCAGATGAGGCCGACACCGACCGATGCGCGCCAGTTCATGTCGAAGGATGCCGTCGTTGTCGAAGTCGGGATCGAATTATCCACGCCGAACAGGGTGGCCGCATCAGCGAAGATAGCGCCCTTCATGCCGAGGCTCGGCGGCAGGGCCGGCATCGGAAACTGCGCTTCAACCGAGGCATTGAAGTAGGTGGTGCCACCGAGATGGTACCAGTCGCGCTTCGACGCCGAACCATTGTTCGTATCTACCGGGCCGATGCCGTTATAGGCGAAGCCGCGGATCATCTTGTCCGAGCTCTGGAACTGGTCGAACATGCGCAGGCCGTTATTGCCGAAGGCCTCGATATGCCCCGCACCGGCGCTGAGCACCGCAACGATGTCCTGCTCTTCAGACAGCGTCTTATAGAAGGTCCCCTTGGCGGTTGCCTTCACCCACTGAGCGTCGCCGCCAATACCGGCCGCTTCCAACGTCGTGTTGGCGAAGATGCCCGAATGAGGGTTCTTCATGTCGTCGATCGAATTGTACTGGAACGCCGTGCTGATCGAGGACTTGGTCCACGGGCTCTTGGCCACGCCATCCAGAATTCCAGGCACCACATCGCAGGGATTCGTAAACGGGCTATCCACGCAGTTTGGCGTCAGATCATACTTCTCTTGCGTGAAGTTATACGCGACGGTGGCCGTGAAATTGTCCGTGATCGGCGCGCCGAGACGCACCGTTCCGCCCATCAGGTCGGTATCGTAGTTCTGGAAACGACGGGTCTGACGGAAGACGTCAAAACCAGCCGACAGCCTGCGGCCGAGGAAATACGGCTCGGTGAAGGACAGGCCGAAGTCGCGCGAATTCTTGCCGCCACCGGCCGACAGGCGGATGTACTGGCCGCGACCGAGGAAGTTGCGCTCTGAGACCGAACCTTCGATCGACACGCCGCCCATCTGCGAACCGGTGGAGTAACCCGCACCGATTGAGAACTCGCCGGTCGACTTTTCGACGACGTCGACGACGAGCACGATCTGGTCCGGCTCGGAGCCAGGCGCGGTCGAAACATTGACGGTCTCGAAATAGTCGAGGCGTTCGAGGCGGCGCTTGGCGCGCTGCACCATGACCTGATTGAAGGCGTCGCCCTCGCTCAGATCGAACTCGCGGCGGATGACATAGTCACGCGTGCGGGCGTTGCCGCGGATTTCGATGCGCTCGACATAGGTGCGCGGACCCTGGTCGATCGTATAGGCGACCGAGATCGTGTGGTTCTCGAAATTGCGGTCGCCGCGCGGGGTGACCTGCGCGAATGCATAACCGGAACCGGCAACGCGCTCGGTCAGCGCGATGATCGTGTCCTCGACATTCTTGGCGCTGTAGGTGTCGCCCGAATGGGTCTTCAGCTCCGAACCGAGAGAGGTCGAATCGATGCCGTCGATCGAGCTTTCGACCGTCACGTCGCCGAAGGTGTATTTCTGGCCTTCCTCGACGGTGAAGGAGATGTTGTAGGTGTTGGTCGCCTCGTCGAGATCCGCCGAAGAGGAGATGACCTGGAAGTCGGCATAGCCGCGATTGTAATAGAAGCGGCGAAGCGCCTCCTCGTCGGCGCGCAGGCGCTGCTCGTCATAGATGTCGTCGCGGAAGACGAAGGACAGGATGTTCGACTTCTTGGTCGAAATGACATCCGACAGGCGGCGGTCGCCAAAGGCGGTGTTGCCGACAAAATTGATCGCATTGATCTTGGTGCGGTCGCCTTCATTGACCGTGAAGACCACGTTGACGCGGTTTTCGCCGAGGTCGATGACCTGCGTCGTGACCTGCGCGTCGTCGCGGCCGATGCGGCTGTAGGACTGGCGGATGGCCTCGGCGTCAGCTTCGAGCTGCGACTGTGAGAAAGTGCCGCGCGGCTTGAGCTGAACGACGCCGGACAGTGCCGCGTCCTTCTGCTTCTTGTTGCCCTGGAACAGAACCTGATTGACGACCGAAAGCTCGGACACCTCGACGACAAGCGTCGAACCGCGCTGGTTGATGCGCACGTCGGAGAACAGGCCGGTTGCGAACAGGTTCTTCACCGCCTCGTCGATGTCGGCGGGCGAGAAGTTGCGGCCGGGCGTGATGCCGAGATGACCACGAATCGTTTCTGCGTCGACACGCTTGTTGCCGCTCACCGAAATGTTGCTGACAACCGCAGCTTGCGCCGCGGTGACCGCGACAAGTTGCGTTGCAACCACACCGGAAGCGACGACGCTAGCCGAAAGGGCCAAAGCAGAAGCCGCGCCCATCAAATTCTTAACTGCCTTCATCGGGCTTATCTTACCTTACTCTCGTAGTCCCACGGCGAGATACCGGACGTAACGGCCGAAACCAATACCGTAATAGCCGGATTTTCCCTACACGCAAGGGTACTGGTTAATTTGCATTTACTAAGGCCTCACGGCGTGGCTTTGGGGCCACGCTAATTGAGCCGCATGGTAAATGCCCTCTGAATTTATTCGATTTTTCAACATACAAACACGTCGTTGAAGTTGACGAACACAATAAAGGCCAAAACCGCGAGAAGCCCCACCCGATAGACCGCGCCCATCAGACGCTCGGTCACCGGACGGCGCATCGCGGCCTCGATTCCATAGAACAGCAGATGCCCGCCATCGAGCGGAGGAATCGGCAGCAGATTGAGAAAGCCGATGCCGACCGACAACAACGCAAGGTAGTTGATGAACCACAGGAAGCCCATCTCCATCGCCTTGCCGGAGCTTTGCGCGATGCGCTTGACGCCGCCGAGCTGGCACTTGTCTTCCTTGCCGAACGCGAAACGTTTCAGCATCTCGGCGCTGCCCGAAATGACGTAGCCCGTTTCCTTGACCGCCTCGCCCACGGCCTGCAGCGGATTGTATTCGATGGTGCGGCGCGGGTTTTCCGCGACATCGGCGCGGACGCCGATCAGCCCGATCTTGACCTTGTTGCCGAGCGGATCGGTCTCTTCCCTCACCTGCGGCGTGGCAGTCAGCGTGATCTCGGCGCCATCGCGCATCATGACGAAGGACAGCGGGTCGCCGGTGCGGCCCATGACGTGGCGCTGAACGTCGGCAAACGAGGCGATCGGCGAGCCGTCCACGCTGACGAAGCGGTCGCCGGGCTGGAAACCTGCCGCTTCCGCCGCACTTCCCTCGATCACCGAGGACACGATCGGCTCCATGACCGGGCGGCCATAGACAGTGAACAGCGTGGCAAAGACGGCGATCGTCAGCAGGAAGTTGAACAGCGGGCCGGCAACGACGGTCGCCGCGCGTTTCCATACGGGCTGGGTGTGGAACGCGACCTTGCGTTCCTCCTCGCTCAGCGCGGCCACCTGGTCGGGGTCGGGGGTCGAGGTGGCGTTCATGTCCCCGGCAAATTTCACATAGCCGCCGAGCGGAATCGCGCACAGCTTCCAGCGCGTGCCGCGCCTGTCGTTGAAGCCGACGAGTTCCGGGCCGAAGCCGATGGAGAACGCCTGGACGCCGATGCCGCACCAGCGCCCGACCAGATAATGCCCCATCTCGTGAACGAAGATGACGATGGTCAGGATGATCAGGAAGGCGACGATGACCCACAGAAGCGAGCCACCCGTTCCAACAATGGCGTTGAGCGCCTCCGTCAAGCGATACCCCCGAAATTGCGATCACGGCGCGCGGATGATTGCCCGCCGAGAGTTGCGCGGACCTTGCCGCAAGAAACCCGGCAAAAGCGTGACGAAATAATGGTCACCCGCCGAAAAGTGCCGCAGACACGCCTGTGTGAGACAAGATCGCCAGACCGCCGAGATAAAGCCCCGCGGCAGCCGCGACAAGCCCGTCGACGCGATCCATCACCCCGCCATGACCGGGAATGAGATTGCTCGAATCCTTGACGCCGACGCGCCGCTTCAGCCGCGATTCGTAGAGATCGCCAAGCTGCGAAAGGATTGACAGCGGCAAGGCGACCGCGCCGAGCAGAACCGACGATGCGCCACCATGGGCGAGAGCGACGATGACAGCGGCAAGAATGGCGCAGATGGTGCCGCCTACAGCCCCGCTCCATGTCTTGCCCGGCGAAATCGACGGCGCAAGCTTTGGCCCGCCAATGGCGCGGCCGACGAAATAGGCGAAGATGTCGGTCGCCCACACGACGGCGAACAGATAGATGATCGTCCACAGCCCGGCCATGTCGGCCCCGCGAAGTGCCGCCAGCGCCAGCGCCGGGACAAGCGCATAGGCGGCGCCCTTGCCGACCTCGAACCTGCCGCCGCGCACCAGCCCCAGAATGAGAAGGGCAGCGGTTGCCGCAAGCGCGCCGCCCGCCGTCGCGCCGCCGTCAAACCCGAGCACCATTGCGCCCAGCACTGCCGCGACCAGCACCCAGCCGGCGATCAGCAACGGCCGGTCACGCCCTGCCCCGGTGATGGTCGTCCATTCATAGAATACCAGCGCGCCGATCAGCGCCGCCAGCAATTGGAATGGCAGGCCGCCGAACCATGTCAGCGGCAGCACGATGGCCACCAGGATGACCGCCGAAATGATGCGCAGTTGCAGGTTGCTCATGATGCCGCGCTCGCTGCCGGGATGCCGCCAAAGCGCCGCTCGCGCTCGCTGAATACGTCGATCGCCTCGGCAAGATGGGCGCGTGAAAAATCCGGCCACAGGCAGGACAGGAAGATGAACTCGGTATAGGCCGCCTGCCAGAGCAGGAAGTTCGAGAGGCGCAAATCGCCGCCGGTCCGGATCAGGAGGTCTGGGTCTGGAATGTCGGACGTGTCGAGCTGCGCAGACAGGTCGGCAACCTCGATATCCTGCGGCGCGATCTTCCCAGCCGCCGCATCCGCCGCAAGCTGGCGGGCGGCACGCACGATTTCGTCGCGCGCGCCATAGTTGAAGGCTATGACGAGGTTCAGCTCGCCATTGTCGCGCGTCAGTTGTTCGGCCTCGTCCAGCAGCTTGCGGATATCGGGCTGGAGGTTGTCGCGCGCACCGATGATGCGCACGCGCACGCCGGACTTGTGGAGATCGGCCAGATCGCGCCGGATGAAGAGTTTCAGAAGCCCGAGAAGATCGCTGACTTCAGACGGCGGACGCGACCAGTTCTCGGACGAAAACGCATAGACCGTCAGCCATTCGATGCCGAGATCGGCGGCATTTCGCACTGCGCCGCGCAGCGCCTCGACGCCCGCCCTATGGCCTGCGGCTCTTGGAAGCCCGCGCGCCGTCGCCCAACGCCCATTGCCATCCATGATGATCGCCACATGGACCGGTTTGGCACCCTGGCTGGCGGCGTCGCTCATCGTCGCCGGACTAGACTTGCATGATTTCCGCTTCTTTCTCCACCAGGGCGGCGTCGATCAAAGCGATGGTCTCGTCGGTGACTTTCTGGACGCGGTCGGACGAGACTTTTTGCTCGTCCTGGCTGATCTCGCCGTCCTTTTCCGCCTTCTTCAGCGAATCGATGCCGTCGCGGCGCACGTGACGTGCGGCAACCTTGGCCTGTTCGGCATATTGATGCGCGACCTTGACCAGTTCCTTGCGGCGCTGCTCATTCAGTTCAGGCAGCGGAATGCGCAGCGTCGTGCCGTCCATGATCGGGTTGAAGCCGAGATTGGCCTCACGGATCGCGCGGTCTACAGCACCCACCAGCGACTTGTCCCAGACCGAAACCGAGATCATGCGCGGCTCGGGCACGGTGACAGAGGCGACCTGAACAAGAGGCGTCGGCGCGCCATAGGCCTGGACCACGATCGGATCGAGCAGGTTCGAGGATGCGCGACCCGTGCGCAGCGATGCGAGGTCGTGCCTGAACGCGCTGACCGCGCCTTCCATGCGGCGCTGCAAATCCTTGAAATCAATTCCGTCGGCCATATTCGTTCTCCGTTCCAATGGCGGCGTCCGGGGTCAGGTGTCTGCAACCACCGTGCAGCGCCCCGTCCCACGCAGGATGTCGCCGAATCCACCTTTTTCGTGAATTGAGTAGACGATTATCGGGATGTTGTTCTCGCGCGCAAGCGCGACCGCCGTGGTATCCATCACCGCAAGGCCGCGATCGAGCACGTCCTTGTGGGTCAGCCGGTCGAAGCGCGTGGCGTTCGGGTCTTTCTTCGGATCGGCAGAATAGATGCCATCCACCTGCGTTCCCTTGAACAGGGCATCCGCCCCGATCTCGGCTGCGCGCAGGGCTGCGGCCGAATCGGTCGTGAAGAAGGGGTTGCCGGTGCCGCCGGCAAAAATGACCACCTTGCCCTGATCCATGTAGGCAGTCGCCTGCCGCTGCGAAAACCCTTCGCAGATCTCCGGCATCGAGATGGCGGACAGCACGGTCGTATCGATCCCGGCCTTCACAAGCGAGGTGCGCAGCGCCAGCGAATTGATGACGGTGCCGAGCATTCCCATATGGTCGCCGGTCACGCGGTCGCCGCCCTTGGACGCGACTGCGACCCCGCGAAAGATGTTGCCGCCGCCGATGACGACACCGACCTCGACGCCCATTGCGCGGGCCTCGGCGATATCGGAGGCGATGCGGTCTGCGACGGAAACGTCGATGCCGAAATGCTGATCGCCCATCAGGGCCTCGCCCGACGCCTTAAGAAGCACGCGTTTATAGAGCGGCTTTGCCGTCATTGACCCCTCGTCTGTCTGGTTCGCCGAAACGAGCCTGCGATACACGACGGGCGCCGCGATGTCACGCGGCGCCCGTCATGAAAGCTGGTAGTGGTTGAAGCTTACTTCTGGCCGGCAGCGGCAGCGACTTCGGCTGCGAAATCGGTCTCTTCCTTCTCGATGCCGTCGCCGACTGCATAGCGCACGAAAGCGGTGATCTTGGCCGGCGCGCCGATCTGCTTTTCGGCTTCCTTCAGCGCGGCCTCGACCGTCACGTCGGGATTGATGACGAAGGACTGCTTGAGCAGGACGACTTCCTCATAGAACTTGCGCAGACGGCCTTCGACCATCTTCTCGATGATGTTTTCCGGCTTGCCCGACTGGCGGGCCTGGTCGGAGAAGATCGCCTTTTCGCGTTCCACAGCTGCCGGGTCGAGCGCGTCGACGTCGAGCGAGAGCGGGTTGATCGCAGCGATGTGCATCGCGACCTGACGGGCAAACGCCTTGGCGGCGTCCGCATTGCCGGTCGTCTCGATGGCGACCAGAACGCCGATCTTGCCGAGGCCGTCAGCCGCCGCATTGTGGACGTAGCTGGCAACGACGCCGTTTTCGACGGCAAGCTTTGCCGAGCGGCGGAAGTTCATGTTCTCGCCGATGGTGGCGACCGCATCCGTCACCTGGTCGGCGACGGTCTTGCCGGTGTGCGGATACTGCGCGGCGAGCGTCTTGGCGTGGTCGCCGCCATGGGCCAGCGCGACCTTGGAGATGTTGCGCACCAGATCCTGGAAAGCTTCGTTGCGGGCGGCGAAATCGGTCTCGCAGTTGACTTCGACGACAACGGCTTCCTTGACGCCGGCATCGACGCCGATCAGGCCTTCGGCAGCGGTGCGGCCGGCCTTCTTGTCGGCCTTGGCGATACCCTTCTTGCGCAGCCAGTCAACCGCGGCGTCCATGTCGCCATTGGTCTCGGCAAGCGCTGCCTTGCAGTCCATCATGCCCGCGCCGGTCAGTTCGCGCAGTTCTTTCACCTGTGCAGCGGTAATGCTCATATCAGCCTCTTTGATTGAATTGACGCGGGGGCGCATCACCGTCGGGATGATGCGCCCCTCGCCGGCGCGCAAGCGCCGAATAATGGGGAAACGCGACGGGCCGGTGACGGCCCGGACGCAATCAGGCTTCCGGCTTTTCTTCGAGCGTCGGCTCGACCGGAGCTTCGGCCGAAGCGCCGATGTCGACGCCGAACGAACCCTGCTGGCGCGCAATGCCGTCGATGGCGGCACGCGCAATCAGGTCGCAATAGAGCGAAATGGCGCGCTGGGCGTCGTCATTGCCGGGGATCGCATAGTCGACGACGTCCGGATCGCAGTTCGAATCGATGATGGCGACGACCGGAATGCCGAGGCGCTTGGCCTCCTGAATGGCGATCGCTTCCTTGTTGGTGTCGATCACGAACATCAGGTCGGGCGGCGAACCCATGTCCTTGATGCCGCCGAGAGCCTTGTTCAGCTTCTCGCGTTCGCGGTCGAGGTTCAGGCGCTCCTTCTTGGTGAAGCCGTGGGCTTCGCCGGCGAGCAGCTCGTCGAGCTTGCGCAGACGGGCGATCGAGTTCGAGATCGTCTTCCAGTTGGTCATCATGCCGCCGAGCCAGCGGGCATTGACGTAATACTGGGCCGAACGCTGGGCAGCGTCGGCGATGATGTCGGATGCCTGACGCTTGGTACCGACGAAGAGCACGCGGCCACCGGCGGCGACCGTGTCGGACACGACCTTGAGCGCCTGGTGAAGCATCGGAACCGTCTGCGACAGGTCCATGATGTGGATGTTGTTGCGTGCGCCGAAGATGAAGGGCGACATCTTCGGGTTCCAGCGGTGCGTCTGGTGGCCGAAGTGAACGCCTGCGTCCAAAAGCTGGCGCATGGAGAAGTCTGGCAGAGCCATGGTTATTTTCCTTTCCGGTTAGCCTCCACGGACATCGGTGTCTTTCGGCCTGGTCCTTGTCCGAAAGTGCGGACACTTTTCGGGGCCAGGCTTTGGACACCACCGGCGGTCGCCGTCGGATTTCTCCCGAGCGGAAACCAAGTCCGTGTGTGGAATGGGCGGGTCCATACTCGGCTCGCCGCGAAATTGCAAGCTGCCGCGGCAAATCCGTGCGATCAGCCGCGTTCGGCCGCCTCCGCCCGCAGCCGGCGCAAAATCTGGACGATCTCATGGCGGGTCACGGCGACCGCGCCGATCCTCAGCGCCCTGTTCCGCTCGAACGCGGTCAGGTCGTAATGCGGGTTCTTGGTGACCGGCGGCCCCTGATAGGAGGACCGCTTCAGGCCGAGGCGCGCGGCAAAGGCATGCAGTTCATCCTCGCTGTCGGCCAGCATGTGGCACCACAGCCGTCCGGCATGGGGCCAGATCGGATCATCGACATAGACCGCCATGAAAAACCCGCGCTGCCGGGTCAGTTCGGCCGGCAGGCCTGCTTCTGGTCGAGCATTTCGAGGCCGACAAGCTTTGCCTTGATCGAGAACTGGCCGTAGCTCATCACCAGATCGCGCGTCAGGCCGTTGGCGTAGAGCTTGAAGGAGATCGCATAGTCCGGCACCTCCTCGCCGTCTTCCTTGTTCATGTCGAAATAGGCGATCGACACCGGCCAGTAGCTGTCGCCCTGCATCGATTTCAGCGCCGCATATTCGGGATCGGTATCCTTCGACTTGGTTTCCTTGCCGATGATGACGGTGGTGGTCATCACCTTGTCGCCGTCGTCGGAGCCGTCATAGATCGTCGTCTCGTAGAAATTCTCGCCCGCCTTCGCCTTTTCGATCAGTTCGATCGTGTGCTGGGTGGGGAAGTTCGATTTCGGCAGATCGACCTCGGCAATGTCCGGCTTCTGAAGTTGCACGTCCATGCCGGCACCTCCAACCGTCGCCGCGCCCTTGGTTTCCTTGTCGAGCTGGTCGTCGACGAAGAACTTCGTGACGAAGTTGAAGTCCTTGCCCTGCCCGTCCTCGAAGGTCGTGATCTGATAGTCGTTGGTGCGCTGCGATTCCTGCAGGGTCATGCGGGACACGAAGCGGTAATTGGTCTGATAGCCTTCACAGGACGAGCCGGTGAACTGGTAGACGATGCGCCCGGCCACTCCCACGACGCCCGACTTTTCCGTCGCGTCGCCAAGATCGAGATCATAGACCGCGCGGTGCGCCAGCAGGTTCGGCGCGCCTGGCGCGGCAGTGCCCTGCGACACGAGCAGCATGAGAAGAGAGACCGAACCGGCGGCGAATTGCGCTAGGCGCATGGGCGATGTTCTCCGGCAGGCGATACCTCGCCCGCAATGTTGACTTCACGCCAGCCTCGACAATAGTCGTGGCGGAAGCGAGGCGGCCGCATGGCCGCTTTTAAGCCTGCCATGAGTCCATGAGGTTAGAAATGGCTGAGAGAATTGAACAAACCCTTGCAAATGCGGGGGTGACGCTGCCGACGCCTGCGGCACCGGCGGCAAATTACATTCCCTATGCCATCTCCGGCGCCCTGCTGTTCACATCCGGCCAGCTTCCGCTCGCGGACGGAAAGCTCGTCGCGACCGGCCTTCTTGGCCGCGATGCCGACGTCGCAGCCGGCCAGGCAGCGGCGCGCGCCTGCGCCATCAACATACTGGCGCAGGCCAGGGCCGCGCTTGGCGATCTGGAGCGCATCCGCAAGCTGGTGAAGATCACCGTCTTCGTCGCCTCGACGCCCGATTTCACCGAGCAGCACCTCGTCGCCAACGGCGCATCCGACTTTCTGGCGCAGATGCTGGGCGAACGCGGCAAGCATGCGCGCTCGGCGGTCGGCACCGCGTCTCTGCCGCTCAACGCCGCCGTCGAGATCGAGGCCATCTTCGAGATCGGCGCATGAACCACGACCTTGCCTGGCTGATCGAGCGGCCGATTGCCCATCGCGGCTTTCACGACATGAACAATACGCGCTGGGAGAACACGCTGTCGGCCTTCGAGGCTGCGGCCGGCAAGGGCTACGCGATCGAATGCGACGTGATGCTGACCGGCGACGGCGTGCCGGTCATCTTCCACGATCACGACCTCCAGCGCCTTGGCGGACAGGGTGGGCTGGTCTGGCAGAAGACGGCTGCCGAAATGGGCGCGCTCGCGATCGGCGGCACCGCCGATCATGCGCCGACGCTTGAAGAGGCGCTTGCGCTGGTCGACGGGCGCGTGCCTATGGTCATCGAACTCAAGGGCATTTACGGCCATGACGACGGGCTGGTCGAGGCGGTCGCAGCACTTCTGCGCAGATATCAGGGCAAGGCGGCCATAATGTCCTTCGACCACTGGCTCATCCGGCAGTTCCCCGACAAGGCCGCGGGCATTGCCGGCGGCCTGACCGCATGGGGCGACAAGCCGCACGAGATCGACGCGCATTTCACCATGCTCGACTACGGCATCTCGTTCGCCTCCTACCATTACGGCCACCTGCCCAATCGTTTCGTCTCCCACATCCGCGACGACCTCTCGATGCCGGTCATCACATGGACGGTGCGCGACGGCGCGGCGGTCAAGACGACATTCGAATTTGCCGACCAGATGACATTTGAAGGTTTCGAGCCGGACCTGACCGTCTGACGCCCCCGGCACCCCCTTGTCTGTCGCGGCGAACAGGCACAGATAAGTGCGATGCACAATAAAGCGGATGCGCAGCCTCCCGGCACGGTGACCCTGAAGACGGTCGCCGGCATGGGGGATTTTGCGCGGTGCGAGTGGGATCGGCTGTCTGGAACTTCACGAAATGAATCCGGACCGGCCTACAACCCATTTATTTCATACGATTTTCTGTCGATTCTTGAAGAATCGCGCACGGTCGGCGCGCGCACCGGCTGGCAGCCGCACCATCTGCGTCTGGAAGACGAGACAGGCCGCCTGACGGGCGCGGTCGCAGCCTATCTCAAGTCCCACAGCCAGGGCGAATATGTCTTCGATCAGGGCTGGGCAGACGCCTTCGAGCGCGCCGGCGGCGCCTATTATCCCAAGTTGCAGGCGTCGGTGCCGTTCACGCCCGCGACCGGCCCTCGCCTGCTTTGCGCGGATGACGACGACACGGTTCGCGCCACGCTGGCGCTCGGCCTGAAGACAGTGACGGACCGGCTTGGCGTCTCCTCGTCGCATGTCACCTTCGCGCAAGCCAACGACATCGCCGCGCTCTCGGCCACCGGCTATCTGGTGCGCACGGACCAGCAATTCCACTGGAGGAACGACGGCTACGGCTCCTATGACGACTTTCTCGCCACGCTCGCCTCGCGCAAGCGCAAGGCCCTGCGCAAGGAGCGGGCGGCAGCGGTCGAAAATGGGATCACCATCGACCGGCTGACCGGCAAAGACCTGACCGAAGCCGTCTGGGACGACTTTTTCGCCTTCTACATGGACACGGGCAGCCGCAAATGGGGCCAGCCCTATCTCAACCGCCGCTTCTTTTCGCTCATCGGCGAACGCATGGCCGAGGATGTCCTGCTGGTCATGGCCAGGCGTGACGGCCGCTACATTGCAGGCGCGATCAATTTCATCGGCGGCGACCGCCTGTTCGGGCGCAATTGGGGCTGCATCGAGGACCACCCCTTCCTGCATTTCGAGGTCTGCTACCATCAGGCGATCGACTTCGCGATCGAGCGCAAGCTTTCCGTTGTCGAGGCCGGCGCGCAGGGCGAACACAAGCTGGCGCGCGGCTACATGCCCGTCACCACCAGTTCCGCCCACTATATCGCCCACCCCGGCCTGCGCCGCGCGGTTGCCGACTATCTGGAACGCGAGCGGCAGGACGTGTCCGAAATCGGGGCCTATCTCGAACAGCACAGTCCATTCAGGAAAAGCGAGCGATAAGGTGCCGCACCCCGGAATCCAGAACCGGCAGGGCAACTGGTCTTGGTACCAAAGCCAATGACGGCGGTTCCCTCCCCCGTGGGGGAGGGTGGCGAGTGAAACTCGCCGGGTGGGGCTGTTTCAATCTGCGCCAAACAAATCTGCGCCTGAGCCAATCAGCTTGCACTTGCCCTTTACCACCCCACCCGGCCCGCCCCTGCGCGCCGGTCCACCCTCCCCTCAGAGGGGAGGGAACTGCCTGCCTCAACCTGCATCACCACGCCCACACCACCACCGCTCTCCGTCATTCCGGGGCGCGAAGAGAACCCGGAATCCAGAGTCGTGAAGGAGGCGACCTGGTCTCCATCCACGGGGACAGGCTTTCGGCCCCCCCAAACATTTCCCCAATCTTTCCAGCCACTCGTGAAATAGACCCGGCCAAATCGCCCTCTGTTTATCCCCCACCCCTCAACCGCCTCTATCCTTATCCCGTCGCTGTAGGGGAGCCGGGTACGTAACCGGGTATTCCGTCAGCGGCCGGTTCCGGGTGGTTGGCGCTATGGTTGGCGTCGATTGGGCGATGAGCCCTCACATCCGGGCCTTATGGGATGCCG
>JBARXU010000001.1:0-15809 GCA_049647505.1 Mesorhizobium sp. | reverse complement strand
CATTCCGACCGCGGCGTGCAATACGTGTCCATTCGCTATTCCGAACGGCTGGCCGAGGCAGGCATCGAGCCTTCAGTCGGAAGCGTGGGTGACAGTTACGACAACGCGCTCGCCGAAACGATCAACGTTCTTTACAAGGCCGAGGTCATTCATCGGAGAGGACCATGGCGCAGCTTCGAAGCCGTGGAATTCGCCACCTTGGAATGGGTGGACTGGTTCAACAACAAGCGGCTTCTGGAGACCATCGGAGACATTCCGCCAGCCGAGGCCGAACAACGCTACTACGCCATGCTGGACGCCCCAGCCATGGCCGCATAACTTAAACCAAACGGCCTCCGGAAAACCTGGTGCGGTTCATACCTTATGGCTCAGAAATCGGCTTCGAAAGGCGAAGGGTAGCCGAGATCGCGACCATTGAGGCGGAACTGCCTAAAATAGCTGTCAGCGAAACCCTGTCTCACGTACCGCACAAGGTAGTCGCTCGCTGGATCCGCGACCGCAGAGCGTCTATCCTTCGTTACCGGCGCACTGGTGATGAAAACGTCCCGGAGCATGAGCGCGGGGAATTCGGCGAACTGGACCAACGAAGACTTCGGTTCGCCGACGCTCTATTTAAGGCCCTCGCCCGACAGCACATCGATACCGACTACGATGGCTATGGCATAGTGTCCTATGTGTGCGGGCAGGAGGTGCGCTATGACATCGAGGAACTCTGCAAGAATAGGCGGATCACGCTCGAACCAGGGGAACTGCACCCGACACTTCTTTCTCCAGGCAAATATTACTTCGAATGGCATCGCACCGGGAATCTGAGATTATCAATTCGAGCGGCTCTGCCCGCACCACTTCGATCCCTATTTGACGATACCGATACGATGCTGATCGAAGCGCGGATTAAGACCATCGTTGCGACCATTATGGCAGCGGGACCTGCACTAGCGGCGAAGAAAGAGCTCGAGGTTCAAGCCGAGAGGGAGCGTCAGCAGAAGGAACGCCAGCGTCAGATCGACGAGCACAATGCATACGAAGAGAAGCGGAGGCGCAAAAGGGAACACAATCGTTGGCGGAAACTTATCGAGTTCGCTCGGCTACAGGAAGATGTTGAACTTGGTCGGGCCTTTCTAGCCAGGCTCAAAGAGGGCGATCATTCCAACGATGCGCAGGCTGGCGAAATGACAGTCCAAGAGTGGTTCGAATGGGCCGAGCAGCGAGCTACAAAGATGGATGTGCTGGCGAAAGGTGCAGCCTCAATCTTTGACTCGATTGGCGACGTCACTGAATACACCTACAAAGATTAGGCATGCTGCCGGCGACGTCCCGTCATTTGCTGTCGCGACCTGCTTTTGCCGCAGCCTCCGCGTCGAACCACTTGCGAACGATAGCATCAGCTAGGTCGTTCGTGACGTGGTCAAATTTTTCCTTAAGCGCCCGAACATCTTCGCGCAGTTGAGCGTTGTCAGCGAGCTCCTTCTGTAGCGCGGAAACAAGCTGAGCTACCGCGACATTCTGCTCGCCTACGATCTCAGGGAGATCGAAACTCTGCTCGAGCCGTGCGACGATTTCCGCTGTGAGCGATCGCTTTTCCGTGCCAGCGAACCTTTCAAGGCGCTCTTTCAGCGCCCTGCTCATTCGCAAATTCACCTGCGGTTCGTTCCTAGCCATACCCAATCATAAAGCACGGTGCTATTGACTTCAATAAAGCACGGTGCTTAAACAGCCAGATTGGTTAATTGCTTCGAGAGACATCATGGCCAGGAAAGACCCTCAAGTTTCCATCCGACTTCCCCCAGACGTCAAACGGTTCATCGCTGGTGAGGCACGTGTCAATGCGTCCTCTCAGAATTCTGAGATCGTCAGGGCGATACGCGCGCGAATGGCTGTAGTTTCGAACAGTCAATGCATCACAAATCGCGATGGAGAAGCACGAACACTGAAGACTGGCACCCTCGCGGTGCGGTTCCAACAGGAAGGAGAACGATCATGAACATTTTCGACACCACCACCGGCAATAGCGACGCGGCCACCGCCGTTGCCCAAGCCCTTGCTCTCGCCACAAAGAACGAAGCCGGCTCGCCGCTCGGTTCTGCGCAAGAGCGGGCATTCGCCGACACCGCGCAGGCGATGCGTCTGTCGCTCAGCGACGTTCAGTCGTCCAGCGCGGCGGGCGCCGCTGTTCAGATCGCTCGCGCTTTCGAGCTGTTTCGGGCAGGCTGGATCGACGGGACTTACATCCGTGAAGAGGATCGTGATGCTGACGCCCAGGCGATCGACCGGCTGTTGCAATCGGCGCTCGCCGGGCTCCGCTGCGATCTCGACGCCGAAGCGCTCGCAGTGCTCGACGGTGCGTTTGGGGACTTGAATTTCGCCACGGTGACGCAATGAACGCCCGCCCTCGGCTGAGACGTCGTGACGTTCCTGCCTATCTGGCGGAACGGCACGGCATCGATATCGCGGTCGCTACGCTGAACAAGATGGCGACCGTCGGTGGCGGTCCATTGATGCAGTATGCCGGGCGCATTCCGCTCTATCGCATCGAGGATCTCGATGCGTGGGCGGAGCGTCGGCTGACTAGACCGATCGCATCTACGTCCGAGCTGCGATCGGTTGCCGTTTGATGAAGCTTCCGTCGCAGAACGCAGCCGCCGGCACCTAGCAACATCTGGCGTAAGGACCAGCCATGACGTTACTGCTGAACCCTCATCCCCTCTCTGTCTATGCATTCATATTGCGGGCATGCCAGTCATCATTTGACTGGGAGACGACCGCATATTTCCCGCCCGATATCATGACGCACGCGGGCGTCCCGTTGATCAAACAGGCCTTCGAGCACAGTTCAGCGGAACGATTACTCCGCGAGCGGGAACTGGAGAAACTGCGGAAGGTTGGGGTTCCTGAAATCTCGCTGATCGAGCCTCTGCCTGATGATGTGGAGAAGGAAGTTCGGAGGCGCGTCGAAGCCGAGATGCTTCTGCTGCGCATCTACCACATCGACACGTGCAATAGTCGAACGGCTGCGACGTGGAGAAAGATGGACACCACAATCGCTCAGGGGGCGATTTCAGGAGTTGCCTGGCTTGTCCGAATGGATGCACCGAACGAAAGCAGAAGAAAACGCCTACTCGCAACCTGCGAGATACTGAACAGAGGCATCCCCACCAAAGACCGAGCAGACATGCTCCAGCTTCACCATGTTCGCAACGCCGTCGCTTCTGCGAAAAGGAAATACGAAAGGTATCTGGCAAGCGACCCGTCGCGCTCAGCTGACCAGTGTCGCAAGATAATGATTGAGCCAGCGATCTTTGCACTTCTGCTTTTGGACCTTGACTGGGACCGCCAGTCGGAATTTCGGCGCCTCAAAGGTCGCGCGCTGGCTGATGCGCTCGACTCGAAAGGGATGCTAGGCACCCTGATGGTTCGGAACCGGCAGGAACGCCTCTCCGGCAAGGTTGGACTTCTGCGCCCGCAAATTGACCACTTCAAAAGTGCAGTTCCGTGAACGAGCATCCGGCGCCAGGAGGATCATTTATGATCAACGCAAAGCCGACGTTCATATCTGTCTCGGAAGCCGCACGCCGCGCCCGATGCCACCCCAGCCGTGTCTATGACTGGGCGGCGGTCGGGGTCGTAGCGTCATCGCGCAGTGGCGGATCGATCATGATCGATGCCGACAGCTTTCATCGCTTCTGCATCTTGCGCGGCCGTCGGCGTAGCCGACCCAAGCTGCGTCTCGTCGTCGACAATACCTGAAAAAGAATTCGGCCGGCCCGCGCGTCAACGCGGAACCGGCCCAAAGGAACAATCGCGGTGAACTATATAACAGGAAATAATTCCTCTGACAAACCGAAGTTTGGCGACGTCGCCGAGCAGATGTTGCGCTCCGCCACCCGTCTCACACTGCCGACGGTTCCGATTGCCGAGAGGCAGATCGAGCCAAACGATTCGATCGGGTTCCTTAAGTTCATCGATCCGGTAGGTTGGCACAACCTTGTTGCAATATCGCCTGAGGGCGCTGTCGAGGGACGAACGTTCGAGCCTGGCAGCTGGTCGCAAATGGCCGACTGGATTAGGGCGCGCAATGGGACGAAGAACCTCTACTACTCGCCCAACGAACCGGGCCCAGGCGCACCGCACAACAAACTGTCCAAGACCGACATTGACCGCATTCGATTCCTGCATGTCGATCTTGATCCTGACAAATCGAAGCCATTTGAGGATGAACGGCGATCGCTCTTGAAAACCGTCGAGCTGCTGAAGGCCGATTCAATTGCGCCATCTGCAATCGTCGATTCCGGCGGCGGCGTTCAAGCTCTCTGGAAAGTTGACGGCGACATAGGCCGCGCGGATGCAGAAGCACAGGGACGCGGCCTGGCGCATTGGCTCAGCGGTGATGCAACACAGAATGTCGATCGTGTCCTGCGCCTACCGGGGACCGTCAATATTCCCACGACGACGAAAGCTGCGGCAGGGAGAATCCGCACCCCCGCCACGCTCCTGCATTCGTCAGATGTTGTCTACACGCTGGCCACAATCTCAGCGCAAGTCGCGCCGCGGTCATCATCAGAGAGCGCACAAGACCGAGATCCTCTGATTGCCGCTGCGATGGACGCCATCGAACACGAGGCAGCGGCTTGCATCTCATGCTTGGATGATTTGGACCCCGCGTTGCGAATGCAGTTCAATGAAGCTTGTGAAGCCTACCCGCCGCTTGCAGCATTATGGTCCGGGGACCCTCGTGGGCTGGTTGGGGGAGACGATAGCAATTCCGGTTGGCTGGCGAGCCTTGCGAAGCGGCTGGCGGCCGTCGACGGATTCGACGCGAATGATTTTGCTCATATCGCTCACGCATGGCCTCACTTAGCAGGCGATGCAAAAAACCTTTCGCCCCGCAGCCTGGGCCGTGCATGGGGCAACATGGCCGCCCCGGATGTCGAAAGGCGACGCGCCTTGTTGAAGAAGTGGTTCGAGCCGTATGTGGAGCCGCCGGAAGAACCGGAGCCACTATTCCCCATAACAAAAGATGGTCCGCAAACGACCCGAACGCCGCTGCCACTTCTCACGCTGGACGATCTTGAGAGCGAACCGCCCGTCAGATGGACACTGGCGAGGCATATCCCACAGACAAGCGTGGGTTTCCTCTACGGAGAGCCTGGGGCCAAGAAGTCATTTCTGGCGATCGACATGGGATTGTCGATTGCGTCCCGTGAAGACTATTTTGGCGATCCTATCGACACCGATGGCGCCGGCGTCATCGTCTACATAGCGGGTGAGGGAAAGTCCGGTCTGCGCCAGCGAGTTGCAGCGTGGAAGAAACAGCGTGGTGCAGATGAGAACCCGAGTCGGTTCCTCATAATCCCGCAAGCCGTCGACTTCCTTGACAGTCAGAGCTACGCAACGCTGCAGCAGACATTGGCCCGAATAGGGAAGCCAATCACCGGCGTGATTGTCGACACGGTGTCTAGAGCCCTGCCTGGTGTGGACGAAAATCTCCAGAAGGAGATGTCGAAATTCATCCGAGCCTGCGACTTGATCAAGGCACGGTTCGAGTGCTTCGTCCTGTGTGTGCATCACTCGAACGCAGCAGGCAGGATGCGCGGGTCATCAGTTCTGCCGGGCGGCGCTGACTTCATATTCCGAGTTGAGAAGCGCAGCCCCTCCCACTCATATCTGTTCTGCGAAAAGATGAAGGACGGCTCTGATGGATGGGGAGAGCACTACAGGTTCGAAGTCGTGGACGTGTCCGACAAGGAAACGTCGCTCGTCCCAGCGAGACTAATGTCGACAGCTGCGAACGGCATTGATCCAGCCACGCGGGAAAGGATCCTTGAGATCATCGACGAAGCATGGGCTTCGGGGGCGCCATTGGCGAAGGCAAAGAATACCGGAAAGCGGCAGGCCTCCAGGGTCATATCTAGTGAGTGTGGTGTCCCCGCGCATAAAGTGCAGGCTTTTCTCGACATGATGGAACTGGCTGGCGAGGTGGAGATTGCAGTGCGCGATAGCAGCACAAAGCAGCGTGGCTATCGACTTCGCGTATCCGAAGAAACAGACAGTTCGTCCGATCCGGACATTTTGGATTTCGCGGAAGTGACTGCGGAAGTAGATTTTCGGAAGTAGGTGCGGAAGTGCGGAAGCGTGGTAGTTAAATATATGAAAAATATAGGTAATTTTACTTCCGCGGAAGTTGCGGAAGTGACTTCAATTTTTTCCGCGGAACTTCCGCAAAATAACCCATTGAATTTATTAGGAAAAACACCGTTTGCGGAAGTGCGGAAGTTCCCTACTATATGTGCGGCGACTTCCGCATCGCTCGCGCTGCGCGGCTCGCTCCGCCGCCAACAGCATATAGCGAGACGATTTGAGCTTCCCGAAGAGAATAGGCTTGGGAAGGCGAAGACAGACATTATGTCCGGTCGTATTGGCAGCGCTTCGCCTGATCTCAGTGCCGCTCCTCACAATCGACCTCACGAGAGCATGGCTCGCTAATGGGAAAGAAGCGCAAATCTAGCACCCCTTGGCAGGAGCCCCCCGGCTGGCGCGAGCTCGGGCGGCGCCAGGCCGCGGCTATGAATGCTGCACATGCCAAGGCCGAACGATGCGGCGCCAAATGCCGCGGCACTGGGCTCCCCTGTGAGCGTCCCGTTCTCAAGGGTCGGACGCGTTGCCGGCTGCATGGCGGGGCCACGCCGCGCGGCGATGACTGGCATAAGATCCAGTGGCCCAACCCAGACGCTCCCAATGCCGCCCTGCAGCTTGCCCGCAAGCTCGACGCATTGCGTCATCGCGAGAAGCTTCGGCAGCGACACGTCGATTCCCTTTCACCAGATGAGCGGGAGCAATTCGAAAGGCGGAGCAAAGCACAGCGCGTGGTCGGAACCACGGCGCAACGCGAAGCATGGAAGCGCGAGAGGAAGGCAAACGCTGAGTTGAGACGCTCGATCGGGCGAGCCAAGCCGACGGAGCCAACTGCGGAGGCGTCACGGTTGCGCTCAACGATCCAAGAGATCGACGCCCGTCGGGACGAACTCACCACGCAGCTCGAACGGCTGCGACAGGAGAACAGCAATGGTGACTGATGCCGAAGACCGTTACGCGTATCTCTTCGACTTAGACGGTGACGAGCTACGCGACGAGATTATTCAACTCGCTCGCACAGAAGGCGTCCTTTCTGCCTACTTGTCGGCCATTCGATTGTGCAACGACCCAAAGGCACCTGCCCAGGCCCAGAGCAACGCCCAGAGAACGCTGCTGACGATCGGCGGGCTCATGGATCACCGCGATAGGCCATCTGCCATTACAGACAAAGAACCGGGCGAAATGACCGGCGAAGAACTGCAGGCTGCGGTCGCTGAGTATGCCAAGAACATCGGCAAGCCGACGACCAAGCAGCCGCCAAAGCGCGCTATGGTGTCGCCACCGCCAAGCCCATTCGACTAACGATAATCACAAACGCTTGGCTACGCGGCACTGGGGTGATCCTTCATCCGAGCTGCTAACCGCGAAAGAGTCGACGTAGATACGCCCGTCGCCTTTGTGATGCTGGCCCATGTCTGCCCCCTGCGCAGCATATCCATCAGAGCAGCATTGCGCTCTGTGTTTTCGGGCCTGCCTCTGTAGGCACCAGCGGCTTTCGCCTTTTCGATCCCTTGTGCCTGCCGCCGGCGCCTATCGTCGTAATCCTTGCGCGCGATCGCTGCGAGCATGTCCAGCATCATCCCGTTGATCGCGTCGAGCATGCGGGCGGAGAACTCGTCGGCTCCGGGAACGATCAGTTGGTGAGACGTCGGAAGATCCAGGGCGACAACGCGAACACGCTTCATCGCTATCTCGGCCTTCAGCTTCTCCCAATCTGCCGCGTTGAGACGGCTCAGTCGGTCCACCTGCTCGACGAGCAGCACGTCGCCGGCCTGGCAGTCAGCAAGAAGGCGGAAGAGCTCGGGACGATTGAGAGACGCGCCGCTCTCATTCTCGATATAGTTGGCGGCAATCTTCAGTCCGCGCTGCTCGGCAAACCGCTGCAGGTCAGATTTGGCGCGGCTCGCGTCCTGCTCTTTAGTCGACGCTCGCAGGTAAGCACGGATGAACATCACGAAGCCTCATAGTTCGCTTTGGGTAGCTTCGATAATAATGCTTCGTTTTATGTTGTCAAACATATTTATCGAAGTGCCATCTATGCCCTTCTGAGTCACTTCGCCTGAAGCACACCCAATTGGGAGGACGATCAAACCCTATCTAGCTGTTGGCTTTGCGGGCCTTCTCTCTCAATCGTGCTTGATACTTCAGCCAAGCATATTGCGCTTGGACCGCCGGATCCTTTGGGTCAGGCCAACTAGTCCGCTCCGCCTCCTTCCGCCGTTTCTGTGCCTCGACGAATTCTTCCAAATCGACCATGTCGATACGCGGTGGACGCCCAGGCAAATACGGGATTTCTCCAGCTAATCTCAGTCGCTTAACGGCGCTGACACTGCACCTAAGGATTTCCGCTGCTTCTCGTTCGGTCAATAGTTTCATGGCCCCATATTATCCAATGTAAGCCGTTGAATAAACTGTATTTTTGTCCGATTTGTTTCCCCTCATTTCACACATTCCGGACAGCGGCATAACGCTCGCGACCGGTCAGGCCGTTGCCGCGGCCCGCCCCCTGCCGGCAGTCCGCTTTCGTGGCGCTGGACACGCCAGACGCTGGAACAAATTTTCAGAAACTCAAGACTTTCGGCGCCGCCGCCTACGCCGCCGAAACATCGAAACTGGCCGTCAGGTCAACTTGTGACAATCCCGCCAGGCCGCCAACGAGACGACATTGGTCGAGTTCGTGGACGCCATCGCCCGCTCGTAAACCGGGAGAACATCAGCAGTCGCCAGACGCATCAACCGCAGGCCCATGATCGCATTCGCCTCTCGGACCGGCAACTTCGCTTCGATGACATCACGGTACAGTTGAGCGTCGTCAGGCTGCATGGTCGGTCCTCCCAGAATATCAATTGTGAACTCCTGATGCCCCGTTTTTGGCGGTTGCCGAGTACAGAATTGACGCCGACATTCCGGGCTACTGGAGTGAACATGTCAACCGCTGCGCAACAGACCGAAACGTTCGACGACGTCGACCAACTGATTTTCGAACTACGGAAAGTCGGCAGGGGTCGATCTTTCGTTGCGTGGGAGTTAGGCGGCGCGCTTGCATCATTCGACCGCATGTTCCCGGCCCGCGATCTGACTTTGCAGGAGCGCGACAGTCTTATGGTCGCGCTGACTATGGCGTGGGCAGCGACAGACCGAGCGATCTCGCAGGAGTTCGATCGGGTCGCGCTGAAGAATGGAATTTTCGGCGCCGTTGTGCGCACGATCTCTGCGTCAGAGTCGCCAGAACAACAGAGCCAGCGACACCCTAGTTCACTGAGGCTGGCGGCCATCGATGTGAGGATTCTAAGGAACCTGCTGCATAATGAGGACCTAAAAATCCAACGCGCAGGCCTAGTGCGAGAAGCGTCACCTTTTCCATCACCTACAGGAATCGAGACATGACGATTCCTCAGGCAGACGAAATAGACAGGCTACTCCAGCAAGCCACGGGACTTTTTCAGTCAGCCATAGGTGACCGAGCTCTACTGGCGGCATTGACCGGTTCCAATCTGCTGATCTCGGCAGCGTATAGGCGCTTGGAGGTGCAAAACCTGCCAGCGGCATATGAGGCGGTCGATGCAATAAAAAACGCTGCGCCGCATATTGCTGAGGCGGCCAGGCCAACAATCGCTCCCGAGCGTGTGTATTTCGCCCTAGGAGCGGCAACTGGCGCGCTGACCGTTGATGCCGATCATCTGGCCGAACGGTTAGCCTATCTTCGGATACTCGCGTCGGAGATCAATGCGCTGATCTTGCGCCGATGGCTGGACCAGAGCGGAGACCAACTCGTCCGGACTATACGCATTCGGCAGGCATTGGTTTCGGAGCGCGAGCCGATCTCACGAATTCAGTAGGAACGACAGATGTCCATCGAACCGTCAGGCTTATACAACTCACCCGCCTTCGCTCAAGCGGCGGCCAAGCTGCAGGCCATGTTCGCGCCGCCAAGCGGGGCCGACGCTGCAGGGTGGGCAACGGCCAATGCGAAGCGCGAGGCGGCCGGACGGCTTGCGGAGCAGTTCAAATATCTGACTGACCCCACAAATCAATCAGCCGAAGACTATCAGCGCCGAGCGGACGGCTATCTTATGGGCACCGGTTCGATTTCACCGTTGCAGTCGTTTTTCAAGGTTCGGCAAGATGACGCTACTGAACGCCGGGGCCAGGATGTTGCTGCGTCGACGTCGCGCGCGAACAACGCGGCCGACAATCAGCGTATCGCGATTGTCGGATTGAATGGCCCGCTGAACCCCGGACAGGTTCAGCCGTCGATCGACGACCAGATCATGTCAGCGTTGGGACTGCCCGGCATGGCCGAACGCAGGGGCGCTCCGAAACCGATGTCGGAAACGGAGTGGCAGGCTTCGCAGAACCAGCGTTTGCTCGACAGCGGCCAGATGAGCGACCAGATGTTGCTCGATACGATCCTCGGTAAAGAGACGCCGGTCCAGACAGTCGGGCCGAACGGTCCGCAGTTCATGTCGCCCGGCGAGGCCGTGCGCACTAACGCTCAGCCCTACGATCCGAAAAACGTGCCGAAACCTCCGGTGGCCGCGACCAACGCACAAAATGACGTGGTCATCCAGGACATCGACAGGGCGCTCGATTCGCTCGGCGTCCTTACGACGGGACTCGGCGCTCAGATCACTGGCGGCATTGCGGGAACGCCCGCCCATGATCTGGACGCCCTGTTGTCGACTGTGCGGTCCAATGTCGGTTTCGACAAATTACAGCGTATGCGCGAAGCGTCCCCGACAGGCGGCGCTCTCGGCGCGGTTTCGGATCGTGAGAACGCAATGCTGCAGTCGGTGCTCGGCAACTTGTCCACGACGCAGAGCCGGGGCCAGCTTCGCCAGAACCTCGAAAGGGTCCGGGAAGTCTATCTCGATATCATTCACGGCCCCGGCAACCGGCCGCGCGAGGAAAACGGGGCTGATCCGGCGGCCGCTCCTGCACAGCAGCCGACTATTGCTGCTGCGGCGGTCGAAGCGTTGAGGGCCAATCCTGAACGCGCCGCCGAGTTTGACGCCAAATTCGGTGCGGGCGCTGCTGCGCGCGTCCTCGGGGGTCAGCCGTGAGCAATTTCTTCGACCAGTTCGACACGCCAACGCAGCAGACGCCGAACTTCTTTGACCAGTTCGACGGATCCGCTGCCGCCGTCCAGCCAAAAGGCGAGTTGAAAGCTGTCGAACCGTCCTTTGCTCAATCGCTCGGGAACAAGCTTTATGACGCCGCGAATGCGCTCGGCCTGCCAGCAAGCCGGATGCGTGACGATGCTGGTATGGTAGATGCCGCTGTTCGCGGCGCAGCCGATACCGCGTCGTTTGGCATGTCTGACGAAATAGCCGCCGCTTTGGGCGCAGCGACGGGCATCGGCGGCCAATTTGGCGATTATGAGGGCAATCTTGGCGCGCAGCGCACCGTCGATACACGCGATGCAGCGTTCAATCCGGGCGCCCGACTTGTCGGGCAGATCGCCGGCGGAATGGGAACCGGCGCAGCTCTCGGCCGTGCTGGACTTTCCCTAACCGGCCGGGCCGCAGCGTCAGGGAGGTCACTTCCAACTGTCGCGGCCGCCTCGTCGGCGGAAGGCGCGGCGTATGGCGGTGCATACGGTTTTGGGTCGGGCGACGACCTCGACGACCGTCTTGACCAAACGGACGATGCGGCCTTGATGGGTGCAATACTCGGCCCCGTTGCTACTGTCGCAGGCGAAGGAGCTGCGCGGGGCCTGCGCCGCATCGCGACACCATTTACGGCGTCACCAGAAAGATTGGCGGCGGCCCGCGCATTGCAGGCCGAAGGGGTCGATCTTTCGGCGGGGCAAGTCACTGGCTCCAAATTGTTGCGTTACGCGGAAAGCGAGATTGGAGGCGGGACGGCCGCAGACCTGGCCGAGCGGCAGGGCGAACAGTTCACGTCGGCGGCTCTTCGCCGGGCCGGCGTCCAGTCCAATCGCGCTACGCCTGACGTCGTCGACCAGGCGTTCACTGATATCGGCCAGCGTTTTGACGATCTCGGGCAACGAAATACGCTGGTCCCGGATCAGCAGTTGACGACAGATATGCAGGCCGCGCTCAATGCCTACGGGTCGCTGGTGCCGGAATCGATGCGCGCCCCTATCGTTCAGAACGTTGCGGATGACCTGTTCAACGCGTTCAGGACCAATGGAGCAATGCGAGGTGAAGCGTATCAGGTGGCCCGATCAAAGCTGGACCGAGCGGCCCGAGCTGCGAAGAGCGACCCGCAATTGGCCGAAGCCCTACGCGGGATGCGCTCGGCGTTGGATGACGGCATGGAGCGCAGTATCGCGGCGAGCAACCCGGCGGACCTGGGCGCTTGGCGCGAGGCGCGCACCGATTACCGGAACCTGCTTACCGTCCAACACGCTGCCGGTGGCGCAGGCGAGGCCGCAGCCGGCGGTATCATTTCGCCTGCGCAGTTGCGTGCAGCTACCGTCTCAAAGAATGGCCGCGGGGGCTATGCGAGAGGCCGCGGCGACCATTCCGACCTAGCACGCGCCGGCGAACAGGTGATGAAAACAATGCCGTCTTCCGGCACCACGGAGCGGTCCACCGTTCGAAATCTCGGCTTACCGTTAGCCACCAGCGGGGCCGGGGTTTGGCTAGGAGGATTGCCGGGCATGCTAGCCGGGGCTGCAGCTCCAAAAGTCGTCGGGGCCACGATGATGTCGAGGCCCGGGCAAGCCTACCTGTCAAACCAGATGTTTGCCGGTGATATGTCGCCGGCCTACCGCGAGATGATGGACGCAATCTTGACCGTCGGCGCCGGCGCTGCCGCCGGTAACGAAGGCGCGGACGATGAACTGATGCGGGCGATCCTTCGGGACGACGCCGCGCAACGTCGAGCGAAACGCGATGGCCGGTGAGTTCGACTGGACGCCCTACGCCGTAGGCGGCGCTACGCGGCCTGATTCGTTTTCGGGAATGAACCCCGATTTCGCCTCTGCGCTGCAACAGTTGTTCACCGCAGCCCCGGCCGACATACAAGGCAATCTTCGTGTCGGGTCAGGGTTTCGGTCGCCTGACCGGCAAGCACAGCTTTGGGACCAGGCGCTGCAGAAATACGGCTCGCCCGAGGCGGCGCGCAAATGGGTGGCCCCGCCGGGGAACTCGCAGCACAACCACGGGCACGCGGCCGATTTGAAGTTCCTGAACGACGAGGCCCGCAAGTGGGTCCACGCCAACGCCGGAACCTACGGCCTCGCGTTCCCGATGGCGCATGAAAACTGGCATGTCGAGTTGGCCGCCCTCAATCGGCAGAACCCGTATCAGGCTGCCCGGCCGAAATAGCCTCCTGTCGCGCCGACCGGCGCGACATATCCGATCTCACCAAGGAGATCGCGCAGGGCAAGTAATCCGCACCTATTGTCTGCGGACCATATCTCCCATAGCGTCGAGATGGGCTTAGTCGTTGGGAGGGGGTTATGAAGCCATTGCTTGCAGCGTTGATCGTAATGATCTCAACGTCCGCACATGGATGGACGGATAGAACTTACATTCAGAAGGGAACGCCGCTACGGGCCAAACCCAGCGAAAAAAGCCGGATTATCGCGACGATACCCCGCCGACAGACATTGACGGGGGCAACCAAAAGTGTTGACCGCGATTGCTCATATGAAGACAAGTTCGACACTTTCTGCAAAGTGGTCTGGCGCGGGAAGACAGGATATGTGCTGGTAGACGACCTGCTGGAACTTGGCGATTTCGACGATTTTTAACCCGCTCGAACTCGTGGAAGAGGCATAGTCACTCAGGATTCGACCGTTTGGGAGGGGGCTTCTGATGCGGATCATACCTATTGCCTTAGCAACTGTCCGGGTACGCAAATGAACCCGTCTGCACGCATTGCCGCCTGCCTATTTGTGTCGGCGCTCCTATCTCAACCCGCGATCTCTGCCGATTTCCAGAATATGCCGGTGTCGACATCAAGTGCGACCTCGATCGGCTTCTTGCCAGACGGCAGTGGCATCTACATTGGCGATCCAGATGGCAACGTTCGGCTCTGGGACCTCTCCACCGGGGAGGTCAAAGTGCGCGTTAAGGCCTTGTCCACCAAAGAAAGAGGAACCGTAGCTACCAACATCGTGCGTGTAAGTGCCGACGGCAAGCACGCGCTCACCGCGTATGGTTCCGGCGAAATACGCTACGTCAGCCTTTCGACGGGCAAGGAAATCTGGCAGGCCAAATTCCTCTCCGATCAACTCCTCGTCTTGGCTATCTCTCCTGATGGCAAGCTGGGTCTTGCCAGTGATATTTCCAGGCGGCTCGTGCTCTTCGCAACCTCCGATGGCGGCATCGTATGGGATTTCAAACATAGCGGACTGATCGTAGACGCTGCTTTTTCTGCTTCGGGAGACCTGATCTTCGAAGCCGAAACCGGCCGATTCAGAGCCGAGACACTTGAAGGTTATCTGGCTCCCTTCGATTTCGACGTGCCAGGGTCAGGCAGTGCTTTTTTTGACGACATCGATGTAGCAAAAAACGGCGTTGTTGCCGCTGCCGATAACGGTGAGGTCCATCTCTACGATGGCAAGTCGGGAAAGCGTCTTAAAGTTGTGAAAATCAAGGGGAAATGGTCTGGGAGCATCGTGGCCATTTCTGACGACGGCAGGCAGTTCCTCACTGAGCTTGAAAACGGGCAGGCCGGACTATTTGACACCAAGTCCGGAAAGCAGATGGGCGCGGTCGGGGCGGCGGGGGAACACGTCGATCTCGAGGCGCTAGCTTTCTCCCCGGATGGCCGTCGCTTTGTCATCGCTGACGACGACGGGCGTATCTCCCTGTGGAGGACGAAAGGGTTGAATAAGATCGCCACTGCGAGGCTCTGGAGCGACGGCTACGCAGTTTTCCTCCCCAATGGTGCCTTCATGGCCGAACCCGGCAAAATGGGAGGTATCCTGGCATTGAACCACTACGACCTTCTTGAGGCCAAGCCGGATTTGGTCAAAGCAGCCTTCGCCAAGTAGCTACCTTCTTCCTGCCCGTTTCACTGTCTCCGACGACGGTCGTGAGCTTGTTGGATGCGAGGGTGCTCACAAAACCCACAGCAGGCCAGTTTGACTTTCCTTTACGTCAGGTTCTTAATTGAATTGGGAAAAGGGAAAGTGGCTTATATTGGGGGGTGAAGTATGCGCCATTCTTGTGCGCCAGTTGCACTCGCGCTGGTCTTGTTCTTCACAGGCGTAGCGAGTGCTGATCCGGGCTGTGTCAGATTAGAGGCAGCCTTAGTCAAGGTGAGATCCGAGGCCACAAGCCTGGGAGCAAAATCCGATAAGGTGGCGGGCGATCACCGCGCCCTGTGTATTCTGGGTCGCAATGAAGGCGTGCCGTCCTACACGCGATGGCTGCGCTACCTCGAACCACCAGTCTCTGGCTTGTGTGCGTCCAAGTATCGAGAGATGAAAGCGAACTTCAAGCGGATCCAAGGCAACTTCGGCCGTGCGCTGAAGAACGATTGCCGACTGGCTGGTATGTAAATGAAATACGCGGCGTTCGTTCTAGGAGTCTGTGGTCTTCTGTCGTTTGCAGAGCCGACGAAGGCTGCCAGTTGTCAAGCGGACTCAAAGACTTTCAACTCTCTCACGGATCAGTATGCGCAGATATTCAAGCGTAATAACGGGACGCCCGAGTATCTTTGCTCTGCGAGTTTCGACCAAGATCACGCGCAGC